>NZ_PDBX01000001.1:0-1391654 GCF_002564105.1 Collimonas sp. PA-H2 | reverse complement strand
GCGTGTTCCAGAGGCATCCGGACGATCCGGTGGCCGCCATCACGGAGCTGACACAGCGGTTCGTGGATGTCGCAACGGCCAATCCATGGTTTGCGCCGCTATGGCTGCGCGGGATCATCACGCATGACAGCCTGCTCAAGCAGCGCATGCATGCGCGTGCCGGCGATGAAGACCAGAAGGCGGCGCTGCTATGCATCAAGAAATGGCAGCGCGACGGGCTGCTCAACGCCGACCTGGAACCGCCGCTGGTATTCATGTCGCTGATGGGGCTGACGATCCTGCCGCTGGCGGCGATCATGACGCGGCAAATCGGTCCGGAGAACAAGCCGATTGATGCCAAGGCAATCGCACGGCATGCGATTGCTCTGCTGGTGCAGGGGGTTGGAGCTTAGATTGACTGGATGATGTCATCTCCATAACGACAGCGTGCGCCACTCATTGCAATGTCGCTGAGATCGACGCCATCCTAATTCTGCGCTAATTGTTTACTGTTAGCGTGACGCCGGCTTATGAGAATATTGAGCCTGTCGTAGCCGATAAATTAGCTGTCCGGCACAGGAAATTCATCAACTCCTAGATCAAATACATGAAAAATTTCACCTTCAGCAGTTCGGCCATGGCTGCGGCCTGTGCCCTCGCGTTTTTGCAGATTGCCCTTGCCGCGACCGCCCACGCTGCCACGCAGGAGAACTACAAGATCGTCTCGCGTTTTCCCGTAACTGGCGTGGAGGGATGGGATTACATCGCCGTCGACAGCAAACGGGACCATCTGTTCGTCAGCCGCTCCGACCATGTCCAGGTCATCGATACCCGCTCGGGAGAAATGGTTGCCAACATAGCCGATACCGCCGGCGTTCACGGCGTGGCGATCGCGCAGGATCTGAAGCTCGGTTTCACCACCAATGGCCGCGCGGACACGCTGACGGTTTTTGAGCTCGATAGCCTCAAGACCATCGATACCATCAAGGCCATCGGCGCCGGCCCAGACTCGATACTTTATTACCAGCCGTTGCAGCGGATCTACAGCTTCAACGGCAAAAGTCAAAGCGTGACGATCGTCGATGCCGTCACGCGCAAGGTGATCGACACGCTACCGGTCTCCGGCCAGCCGGAGTTCGCCGTCAGCGACAGCCTGGGCCATGTCTTTTTCAATGTGGAAGACAAGAACGAAATTGCGGTGATCGATGCGCAGTCTTCAAAAATCGTCAAGCGCTGGACCATGGCTGCCTGCGACGGACCGAGCGGCCTGGCGATCGATGACCTGCATCACAGGTTGTTTTCGGTATGCGGCAACAAGAAAATGATGGTGGTCGATGCCATATCGGGAAAAACCATCACGACGGTAGACATCGGCGACAGGCCGGACGCGGCCGCGTTTGATCCGGCTACGGGGCTGGTCTTCGTTTCCAATGGTGGCGGAACCTTGACGGTGGTGCATGAAGATACGGCTGACAAATACACGGTAAGAGCCAACCTCGCCACGCAAAAGGGCGCGCGGACATTGGCGCTCAATCCGGAAAGTCATCTGGTCTACCTGGTAAGCGGGGCATTCGGCGCGGCGCCGGCGCCAACCCCAGCCAATCCGCGCCCGCGTGCTCCGCTGTTGCCGGATACCTTCAATGTATTGGTTGCCGCGCCAAATTAAGTAAGAGCGATAGGGATTTTCAACGATCCTTTCTCTTCACCGAAGAGCAAGCTAACTGCTGGCTCAATATCGATACCGCACCCGCTAGCGGAGATGCGCGCCCTTGTGCGCGCATGAAGTTCTTGATAGCAGGCGTGCAATGCGCTGACCAGGCTTGGCTTTTAGCGGATTAATGTTTTGATAGTAATTTGCGGCAGAAATGCCGCTTCTTTCTCTTCATGAAATGTTGCCTTGCTGCATTTTCATCAAGCCAGTACGATGTGAAATTCCAAGGCAGCAGGGCGAGCGTGGCCAAGCCCGTTCAAAAAAAAATGCGCAGTTTTGAATCCAAACTGCCATCCAGCCTCATCCAAGCAGGGTAAGCCTTTCACGAACCCCTTTCAGGAGACAGCATGAACTCGGAAACCATCTCAAACCTCGGCCCCCTCATCATTCCCGTGCTGGGACTGTGCATTCCCATCGTCGCTATCATCATGGGCGTGCTGGCCAAGATGCGCCGCGCCGAACTGATGCACGAAACGGTGCGTCAGCTGGTTGCGCAAGGCCGCGAGATTCCGCCGCAGCTGCTCGACGGCAGCTTGCTGGCGGATCGTCCTGCCGGCGGCAATTCCGGCTGGCAGAACAAAAGCGTCCAGCTGATCTTCGGCGCGACCAACGCGGCGGCGGGCTTAGGGTTGATGGTGATGTTTTACGCCATGCGGCCAGACGAATGGCTGTGGGCGATCGGCTGCATTCCCTTGTTTGTCGGCATCGCGCTGCTGGTGGTGTGGAAGATGGAATCCAAGTCCGCACCGCGTTAAACCTCTGTGAAACCCGACGTCGCCGCGCTGGCGGAAGATCCCGATCTCGCTCTGTTGCAGCGGGTGCGGCAGCATGACGATCGCCAAGCCTTCGGACTGCTGGTAAGGCGCCATCAAGGGGTTGTGCGGGCGCTGCTGCGGCGTCTGGCCAGAGGCGATGCGGCGTGGGCGGACGAGCTGGCGCAGGAGGCGTTTTTGCGTGCTTACCAGAACCTCGGCGGCTTTCGCGGCGAGGCCCGCTTCCGCACCTGGCTGATCCGTATCGCCACCAATGTGTTCCTGGAACAGCGCCGCCGCGGCGACGCCCAGCTGCAGGCGCAGACCCAGGCTTTGAACGATGAGACGGAACAGCATCAGATTGCAGCCGGGGGCATGGCTCAGGCGGACCATGCCCTGTCTTTGAGCGACACGGTAGCGCTCTCGCTGGACGTGCAGCGGGCGCTGGATGTGCTTAGCGAAGCCGAGCGGCAAGCTATCGTGCTGAGCTACTGGGGCGACCTCTCCCACGCGGAAGCCGCGCTTGCCTTGGGATGCCCGCTGGGCACCCTAAAAACCCATTTATTGCGTGGCCGCGCCAAGCTCGAAACGGCGCTTGCCGCCTGGGGCCCTTGCCAACCTTTGGAGCAGTGCAAATGAAGCAGATTCCCACTTCGGATTCATCCGGCTCGATGCGGCAAGATGAGCTGCAGAGAGAGGCAGTCGATCTTGCTTCGGACGGGAACGGCTGGCTTGCGGAGATATTACGCCGCCAAGCTCAGCTCGATGAACCTGCAGACGAAGGATTTGCCGCCGCCGTGATGCAAATTCTACCTGAGCGTTCAACCGGGTCTGTTGTGACTACCCGAAAGAGTATCTCGGGTGATAGCAGCACTTCCGTATTGCCGGGCTGGCTGGCGACGTTACTACCTTTGCTTGGAGTATATGGATTGGTGGTTACGGCCGCGACGATGCAGTGGTTAGCACTGACACTGGCGGTGATTCCTGGCGTCGGGGCGCCGCCGTTGCTTGGTCCTGGTGTGCTTGAAGCTTGGGAAAGTCTGGCTAATTCTCTTGTGATCGGTCTGGCTCACTGGCTGGCGCCGGCTATGATCCTGGGCTGGCTCGCCTGGTGGTTACACCAGCAGGAGTGGCTTCTGGAATAGTTGGCCGGATCTCCCAAAAGATACGGCCGCTGTGAAATTCTCTGGCTTATTGCTGAATTACTTCAATACTCTTTTCCAAAAAGACAGTTCAAATATCATGCTCGCGGCAAAGAAAATGACGACGCCGGATTCCGAGCCGATGGCGTACATGGCCAAGGCGCCGGCTAAACAACCGAGAGTAATCAAGTGTTTCATGAGAGTTCCTTAATCATTGGATATTAAGCTTGTGGTTAAGACAGTATCACGTTGAAACAGCCCCGGCTAATACGCCAGCTATTTGCCTGGATCAAAAATCCAACTTCCCAAAACAAAAAAGGCAGCGCTCCGGGGGGAGGCGCTGCCATCAATCGACTATTCAAGGAGACCCAAAGAGTCGAAGTTACCTAGTGTCCTGAATCGGAAGTTCGTTGAAGAAAAGCGATGAAATCGGCGCCATGCGTCGTTGCAAATACTCGCAAGGGACCACACCCTTGCTCCGTTTTGCGCGGGGCGGCCATCCGCCTAGCCTGACGCCGATTTCATCACTTTTCTTATTCAACGAACTTCCGATTCAGGACACTAGTTTTGCTAAGTCTTAAATCGCCCAGCCACCCGCATAGAAGACTGCCAGGGCAATCGCGATGGCGACGGTGCCGACGTTCAGCTTGCGGAATTCGCCAGACACCACGCGGCCGATCACCAGGGTGCAGAAGCCGAGCATGATGCCGGTGACGATGTTGCAGGTGAGGACGATGAATACTGCGCACAGCAGGCCGGACATGGCGTCGACCATGTCATCCATATGCATGCGGCTGACGCTGCCGAGCATCAGCAGGCCGACGTACATCAATGCCGGTGCTGTCGCATAGGAAGGCACCAGGCCTGCCAGCGGCGAAAAGAAAATCACGGCCAGGAACAGCAAGCCGACCACGACGGCGGTCAGGCCGGTGCGGGCGCCGGCTGCGGTGCCGACAGTCGATTCGATATACGCGGCAGCAGGAGCGCCGCCTACCAGGCCGGCGAAAATCGAGCTCAGCGAATCTGCTGTCAGTGCTTTGCCGCCATTGTGGATGTAACCCTTTTCATTGACTTGCCCGGCCTGGCCGGCGACGGCGCGGATGGTGCCGGTAGCGTCGAATACAGCAGTCATCACCAGCGCCAGCACGCTAGGTAGCACGGCCATGCTGAGCGCGCCCTTGATATCCATCGAACCGATCAGGCTGGCATGCCCTGGCGAGCTGAGTGCAGGCATGGAGAAGATGCCGGTGAACTTGACTGCCGGATCGAAGATCAGGCCGATCACTGACAGCGAGACCACCACCAGCAGAATCCCACCCGGTACGCGGCGGCGCTCAAGGCCGAAGATGGCGGCCAAGCCGACGATGCTCATGACGACCGGGAAGGCAGTGATGTGGCCGAGCGCCACTGGCAGGCCAGGACCGGCATTCTTGACCACCAGGCCGACGTCGTTGGAGGCGATCAGCAGCAGGAACAGGCCGATGCCGACGCCGGTGCCGTGCGCTACGCCGGACGGCAGGTTTTGCAGGATCCAGGAACGGATGCCGGTCACGGAAATTGCAGTGAACACCAGGCCCATCAGGAACACGGCGCCGAGGGCGACCGAAGGCGACAGTCCTTTGCCGAGCACCAATCCGAAAGCAGTGAAGGCGGTCAGTGAAATGGCGCAGCCGACGGCGATCGGCAGGCGCGCCCACAGGCCCATCAGCAGCGAACCGAATGCAGTGGTCAGGCAGACTGCGACGAATACCGCGCTGACGTCGAATCCGGCCTTGCCCAGCATGCCCGGCACGACGAACACGGAATACACCATGGCCAGGAAAGTGGTGATGCCGGCGACGACTTCACGCCGTTGGGTGCTGCCGCGTGCGGTAATCTGAAAGTACTGGTCGATTTTACCTTCGGCCACGGCGATAGGTTCACCCAGGCCCACAACAGGCTGGGGCTGGAGTTGTTGTTCCATCATGATCGAGCTGCTCCTTTGTATGTCCACTGCAGCGGCCGGTAACCGGCTTTGAATCGACTGTTAGCCGACCGTCAACAGGGTGTCTCGTGTTATGTTTTGAATTGCCAGCAACCGCACACCGAACCCTGGTAACTGGACTGCTCGTCGTTTGCAAAGAAGATCAGTTCGGCGAAGACAGCTTAGGGTATGGATAGCCGCGAATCCATCATGAGGGTTCAATAGACGCCATTCGCATTTCCATATGCGGGGCAAGGCGGCGCAATGAAAAGGCCGTTCGCGCAGAGTGAAACCGCAAGGGAGAAGGCAATCAGGGAGGGCGGCGCAGCCGGAATATAAATCCGCTGGCAAAACGGCAAGGCTTGCCGTGCGCCTACTTACTGGTGGATGGTGTAGGTCAGGTCGTGCCAGTTGTGCGAGGTCTTGGCGCCGCGGCTCTTGCCGGGGAAGCGCATTACCGCGATTTCGCGCTGCGCCCGTGCATCCAGTTCCGGATCGCCGCAGCTTTTCCTGATCGCCACATCGGTCACGTGGCCTGCGCTGTCGAGATACACGCGCACCAAGATCTTGACCGCCTGCGCGGCGGGCGCGGCGTTGGATGGGGCAGCTTTGGCGAGCAGTTTTTCGATGAGACTCATGGCGTATCCTTATCTGCAACAATTCTCTCTCACTTTACTTGTTTAAGATATAGCAGCATTCCATAAACATCGGGTCCGATAACAGAAGCCGTTACCGGGAGCCGTTACCGGGGGAACACAATGCGTCTCAGCTTGCTTTGTCCTTTGTTTTGCGCGCTGCTGCTGTCAGCCTGCGCGACCGTGCCGGAGGGCGCCGGCGGCGCTTTGTGCACGCAGGCGGGCGGCAGCAGCCAGTTGCAGGCCGAACTATTGTTTGGCCGCGACATCAATGGCCGCGGACCGGTAAGCGATGCCGAGCGCGCCGGCTTCATGGCTGAGGTGGTGACGCCGCGTTTCCCGGATGGCCTGACTACCTGGGACAGCCGCGGCCAATGGCGCGATGCGGCCAGCGGCAAGACCATCCAGGAAGACAGTTTCGTGATCCGCATCGTCGCCGCCGCAACGCCGGAGACGCTGACGCGGCTGGCGCAGATACGCAGCGCCTATACCAGCCAGTTCCATCAAGATTCGGTGGGTTTACTGTTTACCCCCATTTGCGCCTCGTTCTGAGAGCTGCGTGATCCACAACCGCCGCCAGCCTGGCGATGACAAATCGTTAGCTGGCGTGTCGTTCATCCGCAAGCCGCGCCCGCCCGCTGAAGCCTGGTGACGTATCAAATTGTTGCCATCGGGAAATATATCTGTCATTGTCGTTTTGCACATATTTGTGTGTAACTTCTCGTGGAGATGACATGACAACGACTATTGAATCGCTACAGCTTACCCTCAAGGAAAAGCACAATCTGTTGACAAATCATGCTGTTTTTTCGGCCATCTGCAACCAGAACGATTTGCGTCTGTTCATGGAGTGGCATGTTTTTGCAGTATGGGATTTCATGTCGCTGGTGAAGCGCTTGCAGATGGACCTGACCACCACCTCGATTCCGTGGTACCCACCGGCCAATCCGCATGCCGCGCGCCTGATCAACGAGATTGTGCTGGGCGAGGAGTCGGATATCACGCCCAAGGGAGCGATGACGCATTTCGATCTGTACCTGTCGGCGATGAAAGAGATCGGCGCCTCCACGCGGCAGATCAATCAGTTTTTAAACATGATCAGGAAAGGCGATACGGTCGCTACCGCGCTCAAGCGGGTGGAGGCGCTGGCGCCGATCCAGCGCTTTGTCACGGCCACCATCAACACCTGCCAGGAAGGGCAGACGCACCAGGTCGTCGGCAGCTTTTTCTACGGCCGGGAAAATGTCATCCCGGAGATGTTCCAGGCCTTGCTGAAGAGCTGGAGCATCGCGCCGGTGACCGTACCCGAACTCAACTTCTACCTGGAGCGCCACATCGAGGTCGATTCCGGCGACCATGGACCGGCGGCGCAACGCATGATTGAAGAGATCACCGGCAACGATCCGCTGCAGATGCGCGAGGTGCTGGAAGCCGGGATCAAGGCGATCGACGAGCGTCATCGCTTATGGGATAGCTTGCTGGCGGCCCTGCAGCATTCGCCATCCTGAAAGCGCATTGCCGGCAGCGCTTGCAGGCACGCATGGCCTGGGACGCCGAAATCATTTTTCAGCGCCGGCGGTGGTTTTATGAGCAAGGCGTTGTATTGGCAGGCGTAGTCCGCTGCTTCGGCCGGATGCCTTGGTCTGGCCGGAGCGGTTCTAGCATCAAAAAATATTTAAATTGCTATTAAGAAATTTATTTCCATGTGGAATTTAATGTACTATTGTTGTTGATAGGCAATCACAATAATAAGCAAGTAATACTCCGATAATTACTCCTGCACGGGGACTGGCGAGGTGAAATATGTGGCTTAAAACAATTTTCAGCAAACCCGCGACCAGTAGCCACGATGAGGAGATGCACGACGCAGCAAAAAAAACGCATAGCCAGCAGCCAGCAACGCCAGCCAGAGGACCCGCACCGATAGCCGAGCGGGCTGCACTGGAGCCGGCGAAAAGCGCCAGCCATCAGATCGAGTACGACGAAAAGCTGATTCCGCAACTGAAGGGCGACCATGCGGCGTTGCTGTTGATGTATTCGACGGTGGCGAACAGGATGAGCGCCGACAAATGGGATGCCGTGCCTGCCGCATTGCGCGAGATGCGGATGGCGATGTACGGCCATTTGCTGACTGAAGGCGTCAAGCTGTATTCCTACATGCGGCGCAGCCTGGCTGAAGATCCTGCCCTGCACGATGTCTATCGTTCCTATAAGCGGGAAATGGATGGCATCGGCCGCGTGGCGTTTGATTTTTTCGACAAATACCAGGGCAAGGAATGGATAGTCTCGCGCGATGCGCGCAGCACATTCAAGGATGAGTTTGAAAATCTCGGCAAGGTGCTGGTAGACCGCATCACGCGCGAAGAAAATATTCTCTACCCTCTGTACATCCCGTCATAACCGCTGCCGCATGGCGCGGCGGCTGGCGCCGGTTCACGGTTGCCAGGCGCCGCTCCGATACACCACTGCATCGTCCAGGTAGACCGCCTCGGTCACCGCAAAGACGTCGATATGATATCTGGCGCTGGCGCGCTTGATGTTCGCCTTGTTGTAGACCCCATGTTTGGCGCCGAGCGAAAGGTGGATGCCGCACATCCGCTCGTAGGTGCCGATGTCGCTCACCATGCGCTCCTGCGAAAACGCCCGGTTCATGCCGAAGCCAAGCTCGCGCAGCCACACTTCGCCTTCATCGGCGCGGATGTTGGCCAGCACCTGGTCGAAATCCGGAGTGGAATCGATGACCTCGGCGACCCGGCCTTTGCTGATCACCAGGGTGATCGGCTGCGCCGGCTGGTTGACCCGGAACGCGGTGTCGCCGAACACGAATATGCGCACCTTGCCATTGACCGCTTCCAGGTCCTGCGCCTCGGTGAAGACTTCGCCGATGGGGAACTGGCCGCCGACATTGTTCATCTCACTGTAGTCGCCGATATTCAGCTTGGCCGCCTCGAACGGTGAATCGAACACCAGCTGCGCGCCGCCGCTGTCGACCACGCCGCGCCGGGCGCGGTCGATGCGCGCCTTGAGCGCGTAACCGACGCCGCGGTAATAGGCAGGATCGTAAGCCAGCGATTCGATGTAATACAGCGCCTCAGGTCCAGGCATGCGCGACAGGTGCGGATGCTCTATTACCTTGAGGCCGCGCTTGAAGAGTTCGACGCGGATGCGGAACGCTTCCAGGCGGAAGTTGGTGGACTGCACCAGGATCACCAGATCGCCCGCCTGCAGCGGCGCAAAAGCCGCCAGTACGGCGTCCGGCGCGAGCGCATCGAAGTCGATGAAGGTGGCGTCCGGCAGGCAGCGCCGGTAAGCGGCGGTCAGCGTTACGGCCAGTTCGCAACGGGCGTCCGAGACCACCACGGCGGTATGCGGCGCTGCATGCTCGACCGCCAGCGACAGGATGTCGCGCAGGTGTTTTTCTGCAGTGTCCTGCGCGTCCTGGCTGATCACGTTGGCGGGGGCTTGGTTCTGTATCGGGTTCATCTTCACATTTATCTCGGCGTGGGAGATGGCATGCATGCTAGCCCTGCCACTCCTGTTGGAACAGCATTTTAATCGACAACCCGTACCGGAGGCGGTTTTGCCGGGAATTGCATGCAGGCTGGGCTAGTTCAAATCCGATGGCGCAGAGTAAAGATGCGGTGGTCCGATAAGTCTTTGTGGCTTGCTAGGAGTTACTTGGAAAAGCCGTAATCGACAAGGGTTTGCCGGGCTTCCGGCGTGAGCAGGAACAAGGCGAAGCGGTAAGCTGTATCGTGCGAGCCGCTGCGTGGATTCAATACGGTCAGGCCGAAATCGGCAGAAACGGCGAGCTCGGCCGGCAGCTCAACCTTGGTGAAGCGGGCGTCATGGGTGGTTTGCCGCGAGCTGCAGTAGCCGATGAAGGCATCGACCTGTTTTCGTTCCAGGAAATATTTCGCTGCGTCCTGGCCGGCCGGCGCCGGCGGGCTGTTCTTGCCGCCGACCAGCTGCTGCGCTTTGCCTTCCAGCAGTTCGCTGGCGCCTGGCTGGACCTTGCCGGCTTTGGCAAACAGTATCCAGGCATAGTCGCCGCCGGGGTCGGCCTTGGGAGTGGATGTGCCGATGTTGACGGCGGGATCGAGCAGCTTGGCCAGCAGATTTTCCGTGTTCAGCTGCAGCTCCGGGCGCGCCAGCACGCATACGCGGTTGCGGGCAAACACCAGCGGCGGGGTGGCCTTGCCTTCGCGCGCGAGTTGCCGGGGATGCGCCATATTGGCCGAGGCAAACACATCCACAGGTTCTCCCTGCTCTATGCGCTCCAATAACAACCCGGAGGGGCCGAACACCAGCTCGACCGGTGCGCCGGTGTCGGCCTCGAATTGCTTGGCGAGCACTGTCAGCGGGCCGGTCAGGCTACCGGCGGCAAAGACCTTGAGCGGATCCTGGGCGAGAGCGGGATTGCTTGCCGCAGCCAGCAGCGCCAGGGGCAGCACCCCGTACGTGAAAAGTGAAAATCTGGGCATGGTTTGGTATCGCGGCGGTAGAGGAGGGTGGGTTTGCTTTCGCTGTATTTTAAAAGATATAGCGAGGGGTTGAAAAAAAGCCGTCAATCCGGCTTTTCTCATGCATCGTTTTGAGGAACAGGCTTAGTTTGCCAGACCCTTCGCCAGCAGTTCGGCCACCAGCTGGTTGAGATCGAGTTCGCGCTCTTTCGCCAGCGTTTGCAACTGCTGCACCAGCGTGCTGTTGAGCTTGACCGCGAACGGCACCAGGCCTAGCGCCTGATCGCGTTTGCGCTGTTCCTTGCGGTCGACCACGGCGGCATCGCTGTTGCCAAAGCCGCCTGCGCCAGGCGCGGTCATTTTGCCCATGAGTTTCTTGGCGTCGCTCTTTGCCATTCCGGTCTTTTTCACAATTGCTATCCTTCTCTATTAATGATCACGGAGTATAAGCCTGTTAGCGTCGTTTGCCGCGCAATCTGGCTATTCGCGCCGCTGCCAGCTCATGGCCCAGGAGTAGAAGCCGACCAGGGCGCCGAACTGGATCAGGCTGGAGCACAGCAGGTAGATGAGGGGGTGCCACAGCAGCGAGTAGCGCAGCATCAGCCAGGCGGCAAAGGTGTATTGGAATGGCGTCAGCACGGTCAGGTAAAGCACGGCCAGCAGGGACAGCAGGATTTTGCGAGCGATGCCGAAGTCGAAAATATTGTACAGCAGGCCATAGATCCAAGGCGTCAGCAGGATCAGCACCATGGATGCTTGCGCCAGCGCCGAGATGGAGGAGGCCGACTGATAAGGGAATTCCGCCGCCCAGAAGTAAAAATACAGCTGGCTGGCCAGTTGCACCAGGCCGATCACGCGCAAGGCATAGGATATCGGCAGCATGCGGGCCGGCAGCAAGGTGGTGGCCAGCAGCAGCGTGGTGCTGATCAGCATGCCGCTCCACCATTGCAAAGGATTCGGCAGCGCCGCTTCGACGTAGGCGTAGGGGACTGAGCGGATACCGGGAAAAGCGCTGTGGCCCATACTTAGCGTCATGTCGTCGCCAAGGCGGTTGGCCCAGAATCCGATAATCGCGGCCCACAACTCGGCAATCAAAGGCCAGGCGAGCAGCGTGCAACAGAAGATCAGCGCCGGCAGCAGCAAGATATCGATCCAGCGGCTGCGCGGAAAAGCCAGCCGGCGCAGGGCGCGATGGGTTTGTATCAGCTGGCCGCCAAAGCCGGTGAAACGCGGATTGACCGCTGCCGGCTTGCCGCCGCTGCCGTCCTGCCGCGCTTTCATCTGAAACTCCAGCGCCAGCCGAGATTGAGGGAGAGCCGGTCGTAGAGCGGGCTCTGGTAGTACTCCAGCCCTGCCAGCAACATGCTGATGTGGTTGATCCGTTCGCGCCATTGGAGGTTGACGGTATTGCTCTTGAAGTTCACCAGTTCCGGTCCGCCCGGCAATACCTTGTAGGTTTCCTTGGCATGCTCGTAGCGGACGATGACGGCGCGCCGGTCGTCATTGCCGAAGGTCGCCGCGATATATTCGCTGGGGCCAAGTATCGAACCCGGATCGGCCCAGTTCAGGCGTACTCCGCCTTCAATCACCACCCCAGTCAGGTAGGCGATGCCGGTCAACAGCAAGCCTTTATCGGAACGCGCGCTTTCATTGCCCTTGGCGTAGTAGGCGCCGATGCCGGCGACGTACTGGCGCTCGCTGCCGAACTTGCGATAAGCGGTGGCATCCGTGCGCCAGCTGGAAAACAGAGGACTGTTGCCGGTGCCGACGCTGACGGTGCTGTAGTAATCCGGCGAGAAATCATGGGTCAGCGAGACGCCGCCATAGTTGCCGGTATAGCCGAAACGAGACTGTTGCGTCAATTCGCCTTGCACCACGCCGAGGGAGGTCACCGCCATGCCGCGCAGCGACATCAGGCGCGCGTGGCCATAGCCATTGGTCATGTGGCCATCGCCGCCGGTCAGTTCGAGAGCCGCCAGCTCGGGGCTCAGTTCGGGAGCCGCGGCGGCGGTGCTTTCGGGCGGCGCTACTGCAACCGGGGCTGCATCTACCGGAACCGCCAGCGCCAGCGGCATAGGTGCCGGATCGAGCGCGGCGGGCACTGCATTGGCCGGGGCAGGCAGTATTGCCGGCGCAATTGATGCGGCCGGTGCAGCCGGTGCGCGTGGCTGTGCCGCGGCGATAGGTGCGGCGGCCGGTGCGGGCAGCGTGCTCATCAGCGGCATCAAGCGCGCATGCTGCAATAAGGGAACCTGTATGTCGGTGCTGTCGTCAGCTGATGCACAAGCAGGAAATGCGACACAGCCGAAGGACAGGCCCAAAGTTGCCAGTGCTGTTTTCAATGCAGTGCTTCCTTTATCAACGGTGTTGAAATGCGAAGTTGCTTGCTGTCGCCGGCGATCACGGTCCAGTTGTCGCCGTGTTGCTCTACTCTAGCATTGCCGGCCAGAATGTGTGGCTTTGCATACAGCGCAACCGGAAACAGCCAGCTTAGCTGCTGCAATGAGGCTGCATTGGCGGCATCGACCACGACAGCATGCCTGTCGCTGGAAATATTCCATACCGTCTGTTCCCGGCGGTTCATGAAGCGCGCCAAGTCGGTCATGGTGCGCCAGCGGAAACGGCCGTTCTTTCCAGCCTCGTCAGCGGCCAGCATCAGCCGGTTGATGGCGTCGGGATACAGCACTGCTCCCGGCGGGTGGAAATAAATCAGCCGGATCTGTCCGGTATCCTCGGTAAATTGCACCAGCGACGTCAGCCAGTTGCTGATTTCGCTTTCCGGTATGTGTTCCATATAGGCTTCTTCGATGGTGCTGATATGGCCATAGGTCTGCACCGGGAATGACCAGATACGCTTGTCGCGGCGGCCGTCGCGATAGGTATGGGTCGGACCCTGCCCGATATTGCCGGTGAAGTAGTAGGCCAGCACATCCTGGTCGTCTAGCCAGTTGGTGACCCAGACCGGCTGGTTGCCGGTCGGCGCCGAGTATTCGGTCTGCGGGTGACCGATCAGGTTTTTCACGGCATCGGCATTCTGTTCCAGATAAGGGGTCATTTTTTCGGCATTGCCGGCGCCCAGGTTCTTGCCGAACCAGTCATGTATCCAGCCGCCGTGGCTGCCGATTTCATTGCCCTGGACTAGCAAGGTTTGCAAGCGCGCTTGAAACGCGCGGTTATGGTTGAGGTCGACGCCGAGGCCGTCGCCAAAGGCGCGCTGGTCAGGACCGGCGGTGACATGGATGCTGAACGGCCCGCGCGTAAACACGCCGGCCTTGATCAGCTGGTCCATGGCGGGAATGCAGATCTTGGCGTCGCAATGCCAGTTCAAGACCAGCCCGCCGATCGCGTCCGGCGCGGCGGACAATTGCGGCTGGCCCATGATGCGGTTGGCGAAGTAGTGCAGGAAGCCATGCATCAGGATGCCGTCGGTGCGCAGCTTCAGGTATCCCAGCGGCAGGTTGACGAACAGCACGTGGCCCTTGCCGACATCGTGTTCTCCCGCAATCACGGTATTGCCTTCGGCTTGCATGAGCAGGGTGCCGGCGTAGGTAGCGGCGGTACGCAGGGCCGGATAACGCAAGGTATCCTCGCCGTAGCCGGACAATACCGCCAGCTCACCGCTTTTGATCCAGCGTCCCGGCGGAATCTCCAGCGCCTGCATGATCTGCGGACTGCCTGAGATGGTTGGGTTGAACGACATTTTGTCATGCAGCGCGCCGTACATGGCATAGCTGGTCCCGGCCAACCTGGAAAAGCGCGACGCCGGTTCGCTGTAGTAGCCGTTCTCGTCCAGCACGCCGGCATCGCCCACCAGCATCAGGGCGCCGCCGTTTTCCACAAAGCGGCTGATCTGATTGACGAAAGCGGTACTGATCTGGCGATGGATGGTGTCTGGCAGGATCACGCCGGCAAACGGCCGTTCGCCTTGCAGTCCGCGCCGTGAAAATTCAGAGGCCGTAATGGTTAGCAGGCGGATCCCTTCTTCCGCCGCGCCGTCCAGCCATGCCTCGGAAAACAAGCGGTTGGCCTCGGACAGTTCGTCCGGCAAGACCAGGACAATGGCGTCGCTTTGCCATTGCGCCGGGCTGATCTGATTAATGAAATAGACCCAGCCGGCGCCGCCGCCGATGATGATGGCAAGCGCCAGCGTCAGCAGGATCTTGCGCAGATTGGGGTGGCGTAGGGCGCTCATGATGGCTGCTACGGATTCCAGGTTTTGAGAGCGTTGTGCAAGCCGATGCGCACGCCTTCTTCGACGATGTTCCAGCGACCCGCCGCGCGCCAGGCGGCGGAATTGTCAAGCCAGCTCTGCGCGCTGGCCTGGTCGCCGCTGCGATAGGCGGCCCAGGCGATCAGTCCCCAGGGATAGTGATCGCTTGCACCGGCCAGCCATTGCGCGCCATAGCGTTCCATCCACTGGCGCCAGTAACGCGCGCCGCTGGCGCCGCCGCGCAGGTCGTACAGCCACAGATAGACGGGCGCCACTGCATTCGGATAGAAGCCGTATGGTGTCGGCGGCATGCTGGCGCGCGCCGGCTCAAGGGCGCCTTCCGGATCGTAGCCGTAAGTGAGGCACAGGCCTTTGAGCATGCTGGCGCTGTCCGGCAGCGCCACCAGCTGGACGGCGAAGCGTGTGCTTGCCGTGCTGCTACGGCGCAGATGGCGCAAGGCGCCGATGACTTCGACGTTGTCGGCGAAATACGCCGCGCTGCCGCCGGAGACGGCGTGGAATGTCTGCTGCGCCGGATTCCACAGGGTTGCCAGGTGTTGCAGGGACCTGACGCAACTGGCGGCCAGCACTTTGTCTGCAGGCAGGACCTCGGAGGCCAGCAGGCACCATAGCGCATCCAGGGAGTCGTCGGCATCCGCCGGGCCGCAGGCCAGCCACTCCGTCGCGCCGCTGCGGCAGATGCGCGGGAAGGGGCCGTTGGCTTGCTGGAAGGGCAGCAGCCAGTGGCTGAAGGCGCTGGCCGCCGGAGCGACGTCGACGCCCAGCCAATGCGCCGCCAGCATGGCCTTGAGCGCGAAGTAGGGCTCGACGTAGTCGCCTTTGGGAAAGACGGTGAGGGCGCCGTTCGGCTCGACGAAATCGGCGAACACCGGGGGCGCAGGCAAGTCGTCGGCCGCCGCCGGGCGGCAGGCGCAGCAAAAGAAAAAGGCGAATGCGCAGAGGGCAGACACGGCTCGCAATTGCGTCCGGCGTCGATCAGCTGGCATGCGATTTCTCCTCCAGCGCGACCGTGGCGCCGTCATGCGTGGTAATGACGCCATGCACCGTGCAGCCGGCAGCGATGCTTAGCTTGCGGCAGATCATGGTGGTTGCCGCCTCGGGCGTGCCGATGCGGCAACCGGGGCCGATCACGATATCGTTCTGGCTGATCACAGGGCCCAGCACGGAGCAACCGCTGGCCAGCACGATGTCTTTGTTGCAGACCAGGCTGCCGGCAATGCAGCTGCGCTCTCCCAGATGCAGCTCGCCATAGGTCTTGATATTGCCGAACACGGTGGTGTCCGGAAGTATGCGGTAGGCGCCGCGCACCACATAGTCGCCGTATTGGCTGAGGGCGGTCGATTGCTGTGCGCCGTCATCCAGCAGATAGCGCATGCGCGGCGATGGCGTCAGCGGCGCCGCAGCGGCGGCAGCGCTGGCATCGCCGAAGTGCATGGCTGGCGCACCGGCGCGCACAAAGCGGCTGCCGCCGGAAAAATGGATTTCCTTGAGCGCGGTAATGCGGCCGTCGATCGCGGCGTTGCGGCCGACCCGGATGCAGGGCGCGTCGATCCAGCGATGCACGACCGTGTCGGCGCCCAGCGTAATGACACCCTGCGCCGAGCAGGCGCGCAGGCTGGCGCCGGCGCCTACCAGCAGATCGGCGGCGGCAAACAGATCGGCCTGGCTGTGGCTGCCTGGCCGCAGCCGGGCGCGGTGGAGAAAGATGACGATGCCGTTCTTTTGCTGCAGCACTTTCAGGGTCGCCGGCAGGTAGCCGTTGCCGATATCATCGTCCAGACGCTGATGGACGACGTGCAGCTTGCCGTTGATGCTGACGGTGCGGTCGGTCTGGATGCGTTGCAGTTTCTGCAAATCGATGGTCAGCATGCTGGCGACGGTGTGCCGGAAACTGTCGGCGAAATAGCGCAGCTTGTTGATCTCGTTGCGCCTGACCGGCAGCGGCGCCACGTCGCTTGGGCGCAGCCACTCGCGCAGCGCCGGGATAAAGGGCAGCGCCATGATCAGCAGCACGCTGATCAGCAGCAGCGTCGGCGCAGCCATGCTCAGGAAGCCTTTGCCGGCAAGCCCGGCAGCGCGTCATCGCGCGGCAGAATCAGCCCCTGGGCAGGGGTTGCCGGCGCCGTCCTGAATCGTTCGGTCTTGTGCCATACCAGTTCGCGCTTGCGCAGCGCATCCACCAACTGGGTAATGGCCGCATGGGAAATCGCCACCAGGCTGACCAGGAAACCGAAGATGTTCAGCGGCAACAAGCGTATGCGGTTGCGGTTGCCGTCCAGGTAAGTGGCGGCGGCCATTTCAAAAAAGGCCGCGTTGGTGCCGAAGGCGCCATAGGCCACCATGCCGCTCAGGGCCAGCCAGCCGAACAGCCATTGGTGCGAGGTCATGAAAAACTGGATGATGGTGATGCCCCAGCCGATCAGCAGCAAGGGCGGCATGATGAATACGCACAGCAGCAGGACGCCGTCGGCTCTTTCGCGCCGGCTGATGCGCGGGTTTTTCAGCAGGCGCATCAGGTTGCGGCTCATGACCTGGTTGTGGCCGCGCGACCATCTGCTGATCTGCCGGATCCTGACCGGCCACGCCTCGGGCACTTCTTCATAGCATTCAGAGCGGTTCTGGTAGACCGTTTTCCAGCCATGCTGCAACAGGCGAAAGGTGACGTCGGTGTCTTCCGCCAGCATGTCGCTGTTCCAGCCGCCGATTTCCTCCAGCGCGCTGCGTCTGACGCCGCCGACGGTGCCACCGTACTGCGGCACCAGCCCCAGGTTCATGCGCGCCGCCTGGTCGACCTGGTAGCCGCCGGCCCGCTCCAGGTCGAGCAGGCGTGTCAGCAGGTTGGCGCCGGCATTGATTGGTACCACGCGGCCCATGATGGCGCCTACTTCCGGGTCGAAAAACGGCGCCACCAGCTGCTTGATCAGGCCGCGCGCGGGAAGATAGTCGGCGTCGAAGATGATGACGATTTCGGCCTGGATTCTCTTGCTGGCGTCGCGCAATGCAGCTGCCTTGCCGGGCCGTCCGCTGTCGCGGTGGAACAAGGTGAAGCGGCCGGGATGGGCGGCGGCGATGCGGTCGATGATGGCGCGGGTGCCGTCGCTGGAGCGGTCGTTGACCGGCATGATGATCAGCTTGTCGCGCGGATAGTCGACTTCGAGCAGGGCATTCAATGCATCCGCGATCACCCGTTCTTCATTGTGGGCGGCGACGCACACCACGACTGTGGGCCACAACGCCTGCTCGATATCCAGGTAGGGCTGGCGCTGCTGTCCGAACAGGCGGTTGAGTGTGAACAGATAATGGCGGACCGTGTAGATCACCAGCAAGAATATTATCCCCGCCAGGATAGCGGTCATCAGATCCAGTTCTACTGCGCGGGCGTTGAATGCCAGCGACGATGCCTGCGCCTTGCCCGCGGCCGCCATCAGGCTGGCAATGAGAAAGAAAACAGGCCGGTGCGCCGCCGCCGGCCGCCGGCATGCCGCTGCCTTGCCAGGAATATCAGGCCAGCTGTCCATATTTCTCCCTGATTCCGCCGCAACACTAGCCGCGCGTCTATATTTTTTGAAAGCTCTTCGCGACCAGACGTATTTTTTCCAGTTGTTCAAATTTTTCCACACCAAATTCATCGATCTCCCTGCCGCACAGCACAGCGGCGATCCGCTCCGCCGCATGACCGTCGCCATAGGGATTGACGCGTTGCGTCGCCAGCTGCCAGATGGCGTCGTCTTCGTAAAGCCGGGTCACTGCGGCGACGATGCGCGCGGCGTCGGTGCCGACCAGTTGCACGGTGCCGGCGGCTACCGCTTCCGGCCGTTCCGTGACATTGCGCATCACCAGCACCGGCTTGCCGAGCGACGGCGCCTCTTCCTGCACACCGCCGGAGTCGGTCAGGATTACGTGAGAATGTTGCATCAGCCGCACAAACAGCAGATAGTCCAGCGGTTCGATCAGATGGATATTCGGCAGCTGCGCCAAGGCCGCCTGCACCGGTCCCTGCACGTTCGGATTGAGGTGTACCGGATAGACGATCTGTATATCGGAGCGGCGCGACAATATCGCCAGCGCATTGCAAATTTCGGCGAACCCGGGGCCGAAATTCTCGCGCCGGTGGCCGGTCACCAGCAGCAGCTTTTTATCGGCACGCAGGTAAGGGAAGTGGGCGTCGAGGCGCTCGCGCAACTTGCGGTCGCAGGCTATCGATTCGGTCGTCAGGCGCAGCGCATCGATCACCGTGTTGCCGGTGATGACCACCCGGCCGGCAAGGTGCTCCGCCGCCAGGCTGCTCTTGGCCCTGGCGGTGGGCGCCAGCAGCAGGTCGCTCACCACATCGACGTAGCGGCGGTTCATTTCTTCCGGCCAGGGTTGCGTCAGGTCGCCGGTGCGCAGGCCGGCTTCGACATGGGCCACCGGTATCCGGCGATGGAAGGCGGTAAGGGCGGCGATCATGGCGGTGGTGGTGTCGCCGTGCACCAGGATGCGGTCCGGCCGGGTAGCATCGAGCACCGGGTCGAGCAAGCCGATCAGGCGCGCGCTCAAGCCGTTCAGGCTCTGGTCCGGCAGCATGACGTCGAGACTGTGATCGACCTTGATGTTGAACAGATCCAGCACCTGCTGCAGCATGAGCCGGTGCTGGCCGGTGACGCACACCAGCGACTGGATGCTCGCTTCGCGTGCCAGCACCCGCAGCACCGGAGCCATTTTTACCGCCTCCGGGCGTGTCCCGAAAATAGATAGAACTTTCACTTTATACACTCGGCTGTTCGAGTTAAAAAGCCGGCCTGGCGAGATCAGTCTTGTCAGGGCCATGATGTTCTTGCTGCGAGCGCCTATCCGGCATGGGCCCCGAACCGAGGGGGAAGTCGACTGCCCCCGACTACGTCGGGCAGCGACAAGCATGACATCGATGCTTAATTATTCTTATGGGCAAGTTTCTTTTAAGGAAATATCTTGATTCCGGATGTTATTGTTGAGTAATGTAAATCTTATAATAAAAAATGTGATTTAACTGTTACTTATTGTTAAGTATTTAATACGCTTGGGAAATAAGTTGAAGGCTTGTTGGATTAGGCGCATTGCACGGCAAGGATCCTGGGCGCATCGCGGCGCCAGGCAGTTTTCCGGCGTACAAAAGTAACAATGAAAGAAATCGGTGTCAGTTGTGCACGTGTAAGCCGGGTTGCCGGGTGAGCTCGCTCAAGCATGGTCCGGATTTCACCGCTATCATTACCAGCATTGCGCATTCGGCGCGGAACGTTTCATCCACCTCCTGGCATCCCATGCTTTCCACTCTTCTGATTCTTAATCCTTTGTCCGAACAAAGTCTGCAGCGCATTGCGCAAGAATGGCAGATCGTCTATGCCCCTACGGCTGCGCAACGCAGCGACGCCATCTCCAGCCATGCAGAGCAGATACGGGCGGTGCTGACCATCGGCTCGATCGGCCTGCGGGCGCAGGAAATTGCCGCCTTGCCCAAACTGGAACTGATCTGCGCGCTAGGCGCAGGTTTTGAAAACATCGATGTGGCAGCTGCGCGCGAGCGCGGCATCACGGTCGCCAACGGCGCCGGCACCAATGACGCCTGCGTTGCCGATCACGCCATGGGCCTGCTGCTGGCGACGGTGCGCGGCATTCCGCAGCTGGGCGTGGCGCTGCACCAGGGCGTCTGGCGCGATGCACTGCCTTTGCCGCCCAGCGTCTCCGGCAAGCGGCTGGGGATCGTCGGACTGGGCACGATCGGCAAGCAGATCGCGCGCCGCGCCGCCGCTTTCGACATGGCCATCGGCTATCACAACCGCTCGCCGCGCGATGATGTAGCGTTCACTTATTTTGCGACGCTGCAGGCCCTGGCCGAATGGACTGACTTCCTGGTGATCGCCACGCCGGGCGGCGCCGGCACCCGCCACATGGTGGGCGCGGCGGTGCTGGATGCATTGGGGCCGCAGGGGTTTGTCGTCAATATCGCGCGCGGCAGCGTGATCGATACCGCGGCACTGGCGCGAGCCCTGCGCGAGAGCCGGCTGGGCGGCGCTGGCCTCGATGTTTATGAGAGCGAGCCGCTGCCGCCGGCAGAATTGCTGGGTTTGCCGAATGCAGTGTTGACGCCGCATGTGGCCGGATGGTCGCCGGAGTCGGTGGCCGAAACCGTGCGTCTGTTCCTGGAAAACAGCCAGCGCCATTTCTCCGGACAGGCGGTGTTGACGCCGGTCTGATGAAACAAAAAATCCGGCAATTGCCGGATTTTTTTTGCTGCTGCCCACAGGCATATCAGTTCAGGAATTTCTTGTCCTTGGTGATCATGGTCATGTCGACGAACGTCGAGCCGTTATGATTGCTGCCGCTGAAGTTGACGTCGAAACCGCCGCCGTTGTAGTTCTTCATGTTGATCGATTCCAGCGCCTTGACCAGTTTTGCCCGCGTCAAATCCTTGCCGGCGCGCTTCAGCCCCTCGACAAATACCTTGGCCGCGATAAATCCTTCCAGGCTGGAAAAGTTGGATTCCTTGACGCCGGATTTTTCCATCAGCTTGACATATTCGGCGACCACTGGCGCCGACGAACTCCACGGGAATGGCACAACCTGGGAAATCACCACGCCTTCGCCTTCCTTGCCCAGCGTATCGGCCAGTGCCTGGCTGCCGACGAACGAGACGTTATAGAACTGGCCGTTGTAGCCAGCCTTGCGCATTTCCTTGATGTAAGCGGCGCACGAAGCATAGGCGCTGATCTGGATCACAGCGGCGGGACGTTTCGGCAGGATTTTGCCGACGGCCTTGCTGACGTCCGTGCTGTTGCGTTCCACCGTGGCCGATTCGACCATTTCCAGATTCAATTTCTTCAAGGCCCGCTGCACGCCTTCCAGTCCGGCGCGGCCATAGGCGTCGTTCTGGTAGAACACTGCGATGCTCTTGATGCCGACGTTCGCCAGTTTTTCGACCAGATGTTCGGTTTCGTCGAAGTAGCTGGCGCGAACGTTGAAGACCTGGCGGTTGAGCGGCTCGCGCAGCGATTGGGCGCCGGTGACCGGCGCGAAAAACGGCACGCCGGCTTCCGTGAAAATCGGCAAGGCGGCATTGCTGGTCGGCGTGCCGACGTAGCCGAACAAGGCGAATACATCGTCTTTTTCAATCAGCCGCTTGGTGTTGGCGGCGGCCAGGTCAGCTTCATACTTATCGTCGGCCTTGATGATCTCGATACGGCGTCCAAACACGCCGCCTTGCTCGTTCACCGAATCGAAGTAGGCCTTGGCGCCGGCATTCATCTGTATCCCCAGCTGCGCGGCCGGGCCGGAAAACGCTGCCGACTGTCCCAGCAGGATTTTCTGGTCGGTGACGCCGGATTCGGCAAAGCTGGCGGTCAGTGGGCTGCAGACGCCGATGATGAGAGGCAGTACAAAGGATAAGAGACGACGGTGCAGATGCATGATTGCCACTTTCTGATGTTGATCAAGCGATGGAATGGAGCAAGCATGAATCATACCTTCTCGCATGGCGCCGCTGCGTATTATAGATATATTGCTAGAAGAAAACAAAAGAAAGGGTAATTTTGGCAGTAGTTAGTGCTTGCTGGGTGGAAATGACTTTTTCCACTCGTTGCCGGAATAGGCCTGGCGCATGAATGCGAGTCAATGCGAATCAATGCGAATCAATGCGAAGGTGCGGGGCGCTACCCGCGTCTCAAGCGCAAAATAAAAAAGCCACCGGGATGACCGGTGGCTTTTAGCTTGCTGCGGCAGTTGTTACCACATGATGACGCGCTGTTCCGGCGGCAGATACATCTTGTCGCCAGGCTTGACGTCAAAGGCGCTGTAGAAGCCGGGCTGGTTGCCCAGCGTGCCGTTGCCGCGGAAGCGTGGCGGCGAGTGCGGATCGGTTTTCACGTACACGATAGCTTGCGCATCGCGCACCTTGGCGCGCCATACCTGGCCCCAGCCCAGATACAGGCGCTGGTCGCCGGTGAGGCCGTCGATCACCGGCGGAGTCTTGCCGTCCAGCGACAGGTGGTAAGCCTTGTAGGCGATCGCCAGGCCGGAGTTGTCGGCGATGTTCTCGCCCAGGGTCAGTTCACCGTTGACCTTGTAGCCGGCGACCGGGCTGTAGGCATTGTATTGCTGCACCAAGGCCTTGGTCTTGACCGCGAATTTCTCGTGGTCTTCCTTGGTCCACCAGTCGCGCAGGTTGCCGATTTCATCGTACTGGCTGCCCTGGTCGTCGAAGCCGTGGCTGATTTCATGGCCGATCACGCCGCCGATGCCGCCGTAGTTGACTGCGTCATCCGCGTTGGCATTGAAGAACGGCGGCTGCAGGATCGCTGCCGGGAACACGATTTCGTTGAGTTCCGGGTTGTAGTAGGCGTTCACGGTCTGCGGCGTCATGCCCCATTCTGCGCGGTCGACCGGCTTGCCCAGCTTGTCGATATTGCGCTTGAATTCGAATTCGCTGGCGCGCATGGTGTTGCCGACCAGGTCGTCACGCTTGATGCTCAGGTTCGAATAATCGCGCCACTTGTCCGGATAGCCGATCTTCAGCATCAAGGTCGACAATTTCTTTTGCGCCTGCTTCTTGGTGTCGGGACCCATCCAGTCCAGGCCGTCGATGCTGTGGTTGTAGGCGGCGATCAGGTTGGCCACCAGTTTTTCCATGCGCGCCTTGTTCTCAGGCGGGAAGAACTGCTCGACATACAGCTGGCCCAGGCCTTCGCCGATGCCGGCTTCGACCACACTGATGCCGCGTTTCCAGCGTGGCTCGTTTTGCGGCACGCCGCGCAGCACAGTACCCTTGAACGAGAAGTTCTGGTCGACATATTCTTTCGACAGCTGAGATGCGTAGCTGCTCAGCACATGCCATTTGAAATACGCTTTCCAGACCGGCAGCGGCGTGTCTTGCAGGATCTTGTCGAGGCCTTTGATGTAGGTTGGCTGGCTGATCACCAGGTAGCTGACCTTGTCTTTCAGACCGGCGCCGGCCAGGTAGCCATCCCACTCGAAGTGCGGCGCCAGCGTATGCAGCTGGTCCAGTTCCACCCGGTTGTAAGCCTTGACCGGATCGCGCAGCTCGACCTTGGTCCATTGGATCTTGGCCAGTGCGGTTTCCAGGGCGACGATGCTGGCGGCGTTTTTCTTGGCGGCCTTGTCGCCGGACATGGTCAGCATGGAAGCGACATGGGCACGGTACTTGGCCAGCGTGTCCTTCAGCTTGGCGTCGTCGGCTTTCAGGTAGTAGTCGCGGTCAGGCAAGCCGAGGCCGCTCTGGCCGAGGTCGGCGATGACCTTGCTCGAATCCTTGGCGTCCTGGTGGATGCCAAGGTCGTAGGGAGCATTGACGCCGATGCTGTTCAGATGGGCGATCAGACCCGGGATCTGTTTCTTGTCTTTCAAGGCGTCGACTCTGGCGAATTCCGCTTCAAGCGGTTTGATGCCGAGTTTTTCGAGCGCCGGCTCATCCATGTAGCTGGCGTACAGGTCGGCGATCTTTTGCTTGTTGGAGCCGGCCTTCAAGTCTTTCTCGGCGCTGACGGCATCGACGATGGTGTGCAGCTGGGTCAGCGAATTTTCACGCAACTCATAGAAAGCTCCCCAGGACGACTTGTCGGCCGGGATTTCGGTTTTCTTGAGCCAGCTGCCGTTGACGTAGCTGTAGAAGTCGTCCTGCGGGCGCACCGCCAGGTCGGCGTTCGTCATGTCGATGCCGCTGGCCGGCTTGGCCGAGCTTGTCATGGCGGCGGCAGCTACGGTGCGGGGTGTTTGGGCAAAACTGGCGGTGGAGCTGGTATAGCCTGCAACCAGTGTCAGCACAGCTGCACAGATGAGAGAGCGTTTCACGAGTAAGTAATCCTTATGAGAAGTCATCGGAAAAAACAGCCTGGTAAGGCATTCTAAAAAACTATTGCAGATTCATTTATATTGTCCGTCTTTCAATGCAGAAGCGCTGCCGGATCTTGTTTTTCGCGCAAGGCCGTGCATAGCAAGGTCTTTTCGCGGGTTTGCGCCAGGCCGCGGTCGGCGCCCGGCAACTGCCCCAGCAACGGCTGGAAGAAGCTGCTCAGGCGGTCGGCCTCGCTTTGCGAGCAGCTGTCGCCAGCTACCAGGTCCGGCAAACGGCCGCCGGAGGATTCGCCGCTGCGCTTGATCAGCTGTTCATGGTTGAGTGTAAACCACTTCCACAGGGCTTCGCGGCCTTCGCCGTCTTCCCTGCTGGCGCGCAGCAGCGTGCCCATTTCGCCGACCTTGACCAGCGGATCGAGCGCCAAGTTGCGTGCACGCTGGGCGCTGGCCGAGGCGGTGGCGGCGCCCAGGCCGCTGAGGATCGCCATGCGCTGCGCCGGTTCGCTGGTATTGCCCAGCGCCTTGATCAAGACGTCGACTGCCGGCGTCCCTTGTTCTTGCGCGGTGACCGACAGTACGGCGCACAGCAGGTCAGGATTGGCTGCCGCCAGGTCGAGCTTGCCGTCAGCGTTTTTCTCCAGTGCTTTGCCGCCTTGCAGCAGCAGGGCCTGGCGTACTTCCGGCAACTTGACGTCGAGCGCCAGGAACTGGGCCAGCGCTGCGCGCAGCAGCGCATCGTCCTGGCTTTCGCCGACGCGGCGCTGGTAGCCGAGCTGCTGCAGGCGCGGCAGATATATTTTACGCGCCAGGTCGGTCAGGCGATTGCGCTGGGCGTCGCTGCGGACTTCGTATTTCGCCAGCCACTTGAGGGTAGGAATCAGGGCCGTCGCCACTTCGCGCGTGCTCGACTGCGCCAGGCGCGGCGCGGCCGCCAGCACTGCGGCGGCATCCAGGTCGCCACGGCCGAAACCGGCATTGATGGCGTCTGCGTATGCCAGTTGTTCGGTATCCGGCAGCTGCGCCAGGTTGCTGGTCAGGCGCGCCAGGTCGTCGCGCGCCATGTCGAAACGGTAGTAACCGGCGGCGTCTGCATTTGGCATGTACCAGCTGCCGGCAGTGGCGCCGGGCAGCACCATCTTGCCTTGCGCCTGATCCAGCAGTTCGCACTGCGTCCTGGCGTCGCCGCCGGCAATGCTATAGCGCACGCAGACCGGGATGCCCCACAGCCGCTTGGCGTCGCCAGTGGAGCCGAGCGGCAGGTAGCGCTGCTGTTTCAGATGCAGCACGGCCTTGCCGTTTTCCATGCTGAGGGCAGTGTCGACCAGCGGCACGCCGGCCTGGTCGAGGAAGCTCTGCATGGCCTTGGCAAAGCGCTGGTCCTTGCCCGAGGCCTTGGCCAGCGCGCTCACCAGGTCATCCGCGGTGGCGCTGGCAAACTGATGCTGCTTGATATAAGTGCGCACGCCTTGGCGGAAAGTGTCCGCGCCGAGGTAGCGTTCGAACATGTTCAGGACCGCGGCGCCTTTCTCGTAGGTTATGCCGTCGAAAGCCGTATCGATATCGCCGTTGCCGGTGATCGGCTGGCGGATCTTGCGCACGCTGACCAGGCTGTCGCTTTGCATGGCGTAGTTGGCGCCGCTGATCAGTCCCAGGTCGGCGCGGTATTCCGGGTGTAGCTGCTGCGTGATCTTGGCCTGCATCCAGGTGGCGAACGCTTCGTTCAGCCACAGGTCGTCCCACCATGGCATGGTGACGGTATCGCCGAACCATTGGTGCGCCAGTTCATGGGCGTTGACGTTGAACGAGCTGCGTACATTTTGCGCCGGCGAGTTGGCGTCCAGCAGCATCAGGTAATCGCGGAAGGTGACCAACCCGGGATTTTCCATGGCGCCGGCGGCAAAGTCGGGCGCGGCCAGCAAATCCACCTTATCGAAGGGATAGCCGAAGCCGAAGTAATCTTCCAGCGCCGTGATGATGGCCGGGGTCTGCGCCAGCGCCGGCTTGATGCGCTCGCCTTCGCCGTGCGGCGCAATGCCGCGCAGCGTCGTCGCCTGGGCGCGCCATTGGGTGGCTGGAATCTGCGGCCCGCCGACCACATCCCACGGACCGACCGCGAAGGCCACCAGATAGGTCGGCAGCGGCCTGGTGGCGGCGAAGCTGAGCTTGCGCCAGCCCTTGTCGAGCTTCTCTTCCGCCACTTGCCGGGTATTGGCGACCGCGACCTGGTTTTCCGGCACGGTCAGGCTGAGCGTGAAAGGCGTCTTGAAAGATGGTTCGTCGAAACCGGGGAAGGCGTAGCGTGCGCTGATCGCTTCCATCTGCGTGATGACATACGGCGCGCCTTGGCTGCTGACCTTGTACACGCCTTCCAGTTGCTGGTTGAACGGCGCGCTGTACTCCAGCGTCATGCGATAGCGGCCGGCCGGCAGCGTCTGGCCGAACTCTACAGTGGCGACGCCTTCCTTTTTCGCGGCAACCTTGTATTGCGCGGCATGAATATGGTTCGCGCTGTCGCTCAGGCTGACTTTGCCGACGCTCAGGTCCTGGCCGTGCAGCCACAGGTGATCGGCAGCTTGCTTGAGTTCGAGATCGATGGTGGCGCTGCCGCTGTAGGCAGACTGTTGCGGGTCGACGCGCAAATCGAGGTGATACGCCAGGGGCTGGGCCCAGCGCGGCAGTTTTCCCAGCGGTGCAGTGTCATTCGGGGTCGCCGCTGCGGCGTTGAATGACGAGATGCTGAGGGCGAGAGCAGCTAGTGTGAAACGACGGGTAGTACACATCACAGGTCAAATCCTCCCAAATTTTGTCTTGGGATTCTAGCGCGCACCAGTGTGATCCGCTAGGAAAATAGTATGAACAAAAAAACTAAAAAAATCCGCCCCGGTACGGCTCGGCATTTTGTGCCTGTTTAGCGCATGGATACTGGGTTTCGGGGCGGTTGCCGATGATGATCTCTGTCAGTTTGTCTTATCTGGAATAAGCAAAGGTGATAGATCTGAGTGGCTCTGTTTGCTGCGTAATGGGAAGTGCAGTATGAACATCGCGCCGCCCAGTTCTGAACTCGCGACCCGTACCCCGCCGCCAAGCCGCTCGGCGATTTTCTTGACGATCGCCAGTCCCAGTCCGTAGCCGCCGGTGGCGCGGTCGCGGCTGCGGTCGAGCCGGTAGAACGGTTCGAAAATCCGTTCCCGGTCATTCTCCGGAATGCCGACGCCGTCGTCTTCCACAATCAGTTTCCACGAAGCGGGGCTGGCTTCAGCCCGCACCCGGATGGTGCTGCGGGTGTAGCGCAATGCATTTTGCAACAGGTTGGAAAAGGCGCGTCCCAGGCTGCGCGGTTCAATGACGATTTCTTGCATGGCGGGTGCGATCTGCCAGACGATGGTGCAGTGGCGCAGGCTGAGCTCTTCATCGGAGACGCCGGCGGCGGAGCGCAGGAAATCCTCCAGCATGATTTTTTCCCTGCTTTCCGGCAGCGTAGCCTGTTCCAGCATGCTCAGCGTCAGCAGTTCGCCGACCAGGATATCCAGTTCTTCGACGTCCTTGCGCATGGCCTGGATGCGTTTATGGGTCCTGCTGTCGTCGGTGGTATCCATCAGGTTGACGAGGCCGAATTCCAGCCGCGCCAGCGGCGTGCGCAATTCGTGCGAAGCGGCGTTGACCATGTCCCTTTGCGCAGTGATCAGGGCGCCGATGCGGTCGGCCATATTGTTGAAGTAGGCGCACAGCTGCTTGATCGAGGAGTTCTCGGACAGCCTTGCGCGCGCGTCCAGTGCACCGTCGCCAAAGCGGGCGGCAGCGATGCGCAGCTTTTCCAGGTCGCGCCAGTGCGGCGTCAGCCATACCAGTATCGCTGCCAGCATGACGCTGAAAATAATCACATAGGCGAGCATCTCCATCCAGTCGGGAATAAGCGGATGGACTTCCACCAGGCTGCCGTCATTCAGCGCGATGTAGACATTCGTGCGGTTGATGTCACCGGTGCCGCTCCACGCCAGGCCGTATTGCGCCAGATCCTGCCGGGTGGCCGGCGACAGCGCACGCTTCTGTTCTTCGGACAGGTGGCGGTAGCGCTGTCCATTGGAATGGTTCATGCTGTCCAGCCTGGCTTGTCGGGTACTGTCATCGAGCGGGTCCAGGTAGTCGCGCAGCAGCATCGCTTCACTGGCGTATTCGCGATGCATCTGCGCCATCAGGTGCGTCGAGAACAGGTAGGGGAAGCCCTTTTGCACGAACACGATCGACAGGAGCAGCAGCACGGCGACGGTCAGGTACAGGCGTATCAGGATTCTTAGCATTATTCGTCCCAGGCGATGGGGCTGAACAGATAGCCGCGCCCCCACACGGTCTTGATTTTGCGCGGTTCGTTGGCGTCGTCGTCGAAGCATTTGCGCAGGCGCGAAATGCTGACGTCGACGGTGCGGTCGAGGCCGTCGAAGCCGATGCCGCGCCAGCGCTTGAGCAGCTCGTCGCGGCTCAGGACCTTGCCGGCGGCCTGCACCAGGATCACGAACAGATTGTAGTCGGCGGTCTTGAGATCGATTTCCTCGCCTTTCCAGCACACCTGGCGCGCCGACAGGTCGACCTCCAGCTCGCCGAACTGCAGCAGGGTGCCGCGCGCCGGCTGGTCGCGCAAGTCCATCCAGCGCAGGATGACGCGCAGGCGCGCCAGTAGCAGGCGCGGTTCCACCGGCTTGAGCATATAGTCGTCGGCGCCGATCTCGAGACCGGCGACCTGGTCGAAAATGTCGGCGCGGGCGGTCAGCATCAGCACCGGCAGCGCCGAGGTCTTGCGGATGGCGCGGCAGATATCCATGCCGTCCATGCCGGGCAGCATCAGGTCCAGCACCACCACATCCGGCTGTTCGCGGGCGATGGCGTCCAGCGCCAGGTCGCCGCGCAGCACCAGGGTCACTTCAAAATCGTAGCGGCACAGATATTCCGATATCAATTCGGCAAGCCGTGCATCGTCTTCAATCAATAAAACCTTCTTCATGCCATTTTCCCTTTTTTTCATCATAGCGTCTGGCTCCGGCTGCCGATGACCCGATTACAAACAAACACATAAATGCCAAGGATTCACACATATTCCCTACCAATGCTTCACAGACATGCGGCTCCGGCGTGTCGACAATGTGCTCTGTGAAATGCCTTGCGAATTTGCAGCACGCATCTGTACTGCAAATTTGCGCCACGAATTTACGTCACCCCCACCCCGGAGAAACAATGAAACACCAGACCAAGTCCATCCTCGCTCTCGCCCTGTACGGCGTCCTGGCCTCGCGCGCGGCGCTGGCGCAGCAGGCGGCGCCGGCGCCGTCCAAATCCTGGCTACAGGACAGCCAGGTTACGATCGGGCTAGGCGCCGGCGGCATGGCGCGCTATGCCGGCAGCGACGAATACCATGTGGTGCCGGTGCCGATACTGAAAATCGTGACGCCATCCGGATTTTTTGTCGACACCATGGAGGGAGCCGGCTACCGTTACGACATCAACGACATGTTTTTCGCAAGCGCCGCCATCGGTTACGGCGCCGGCCGCAAGGATTCCGACGACGGCCTGCAGCCCGGCTCGGCAAAGCTGAAAGGCATGGGCGAGATCAAGGGCTCGGTGCTGGCCAATATCGAGGCCGGCATCAAGCTGGGCCGCATCGGCACCCTGTCGTTGGCTATCTCGGAACCGGTCAGCAACCGCGAACGCGGCCTCAGCTACCGGGTCCAGATCAGTAGCACCGTGCTGGAGCTGGCCAAGGACAAGGTCAGCGTCAGCGCTGCCGCCATGTTCGGCGATGCCAAGTACAACCAGACTTTCTTTGGCGTCAATGCCGTCCAGAGTCGTAATTCGGGCTATGCCCAGTACACGGCGGAATCCGGCCTGAATGCGGTCAATGCCTCGCTGGTCTGGACTCACAGTTTCAACCGGACCTGGTCGCTGTCCACCATGCTCGGCGCCACGCATTATATGCAAAAAGCCGCCGATAGCCCGCTGGTGCAGGCCAAGACCAACTACAGCGGATTTGCGACCGTCAATTATTCATTTTGACCGAATCGAGACTGGTGCGCCAACATGGTATTTAATCTGTTTCCAAGATCGAAGTGGTTGCGCGACAAGCTGCAGGCCGAACAGCAGAGTTTGCCGGCTGCGCCACCGCGGATTTTCCTTACCGGCGTCACCGGTTTTGTCGGCGGCGCGATTGCCGCCGAACTTGCCGGCAGCGAAAGCTTCAAGGAAATGCTATTTCTGGTTCGTGCGGAGTGCCCGGCCGCCGGGGTACGCCGGGTGCGCGAATCGATCGCTCGCTTCACCCCGGCCGAAACGCCGCTGCACATCGCGGAAAGCCAGATCATCCTGGCTGACCTGAGGGATGCGCAGGCGTTTGCCGATGCGCGGCTGGAGCAGGTCAGCCATGTCATTCATTGCGCCGCCGTGACGTCCTTTGCCGAGCGCTCGGATATCTGGGAAATCAACGTCGACGCTACCATGCGCCTGGCGGAGCGCTGTTCGCGGCTGCCGGGCTTGCAGCGCTTCGTGTATGTCGGCACGGCCATGGCGTGCGGCGTGGCGCGCGGGCCGGTGGTCACGGAAAGCCTGCGCCTGCCGCTCGAGCGCGCCCATCTGGTGCCGTATACCGCCTCCAAGGCGCGAGCGGAAAATCAGTTGCGCGAGCTGTTCCCGGAGTTGCCGCTGGTGACTGTGCGGCCGTCGATTATCGTCGGCCATTCGTCGCTAGGTTGCAAGCCATCGGCCAGCATCTTCTGGCTCCTGAAAGTGGTTGCGCAGCTGAATCGTTTCGTTTGCCCGCCAAGCGCCTATCTGGATATCGTGCCGGTCGATTATTGCGCGCGTACGATTGTTGCGCTGACCTTGAAGGCAACGCTGAGATTTTCCGCGTATCACATCTCCGCCGGGCGCAGCGGAAGCGTCATGGTGGAGCAGTTGCTGCAGGCATTCCACGGCGCCAGTGCGGCAGCCCGCACAAAGTCTTACGAGCGGGTGTCGGAGACGGCATTGCGGCAGATGGCGCTGGCGTTTGGCGTGCGCCACGCTGTGCAAGGCAGCGCCACCAGGAGCGGCCGCAACGAACCGATCAACACGCGCATGCTGCACAAGGCGCTGATGCTGTACGGCCGTTTCTCCAAACTCAATTATGTGTTTGACGAACGACGGACTCTGAGCGAAGGGCTGGCGCCGGCGCCTTGCTTCCTCGACTATATCGGCCGCTGTGAACGTAGCGCCGAGGGCATGTCGCTGAAGGCGCAGATGGCGTATGACTTCAAATAGGCGGGGAAACATCTTTGCGCCGGAATAGAAAAAACCCGCCGAGGCGGGTTTTTTCGATGCATCTTTTACTGTCGCCGAAACTCAGGCGCGCTTGATCAGCCTTAGAATGAACAGCAAGATCACTGCACCGACCGTAGCCGTCACGATTGAAGCGATCCAGCCGCCGCCAACCTGAATGCCAAGTACCCCAGCCAGCCAGCCGCCGATGAAGGCGCCGACGATACCGACGATGATATCAACCAGCACGCCGAAGCCGCCGCCCTTGACCAAAACACCTGCCAGCCATCCTGCAATCGCGCCAACTATCAACCAAGCGATGATGCCCATGAGATTTCCTTTCAAAGTTGACCATGTTTAGACTACCCGACAAGAGTAGCGTAAACATCATCAAAAAAAGTCGTCCAATTGTAAAAGATAGATAAACCCGAAAGACTGCTTTGCCGGCTGCGGCGCTGCAAGAAAAGCGGCCGCACATGCAAACAGGGCCAGGCTATGCGCCTGGCCCTGTAGTGTCAGCTGTTAGCTGCAAGCCTTGCCATGATCGGCGTGGTTGCCTGCTGCCTTGGCGGCTGCCTCTGTCATGTAAGAACCTGCCTTGGTTGTGCCATAGTACTTGGTGCCTGCACAGTGATATACCTTGCTCGAGCTGTTGACCCAGACGTCGCCTGGTTTAGCGCCGGCTGCAGGAGCGGTTGCCGCTGCAGCTGGTTTTGCCGGAGCCATTGCTGCAGGTGCGGCAGCAGCTGGCTTAGCCATGGCAGCTGGAGCTGCAGCAGGTGCAGCTGCTGGAGCAGCGGCAGGTGCGGCCGCAGCGGCTGCAGGTGCGGCGGCGGCAGCTGTGTACCATTCCTTTACGCCTTTATGGCCGGCGCAAGCGCCTTTCTTGGTTGCGTTGGAGGAATAGCTGCCGTCCTTGCACAGGCCGGTGCTGCCGGCTGGCGCTGCTGCCGGCGCTTGGGCGAAGCTGGCGGCGGAAGTCAGTAAAGCTGCTGCAACTGCTGCTGAAATAAACAATGCTTTCATTTTTTTCTCCATGGAGTAAATAGTGCTCATGTGTTGCTGATCTCAACACCTTGGGTGTCAATCTGTCTACTTGCAGCACGACCATGCAACTTGTTGTGCGCCGCACCTGGCAATATGACCGAGGTAGGTAATCAACGCGGTCATATTGGATATGGCTGACATAAACTTCGATACAAATGAAAACAATTGTGAGATTTTTATGCTCACAGGCGTATCAGTGTTGCGCATGAAGCATCTTAATTGCCAAAGAGGTATTGGTCCGCGGGATGGCGGCCGACAGCGGACTGCCGGCCGCATTTTGCTAGAACGCGTAGCGGACGCCCACTGTCGCGGTATAGCGCGGAGCAAGCTGCACGCCGTTGACCTTCTGGTAGACCGGCAACTGCACAAAGCCGTATAGCGAGATTTGTTGCGAGATTGGCACGTTCACGCCCGGACTCAGGTAGACCAGGGTGCCGCCGGTGCTGACGGTGTCGGCATTGGCGCCGACGTCATGCAGCACGCGCCGCATGTTGAGCTGGATCTGCGGCGTGAAGTTGCTGTTGCCCACATAACGCAGGCCCAGGTTCAGATTGGCGCCGTCGCCGGGACGGTACTGATCGCTGGAATTTAGCGCCTTCTGTACGATGCCCTGGGCGAAATAGTCCCAGTTCTGGCTGAGCGTATCCATATAGTAGACGCCGAGGATGGCATCGGTGGTGCCTGTGCCTGGCTGCAGGCCGCGGTCGATAGGCACTGGTCCCGGCGCAGTCGGATCGCTAGACATGGCGGTATCGGTATGGCTGCCGGTGGGCAGTTTCAAGCCGAACAGGATGCCGAAGTTATGCTCCGGCGTAAAGCCCTGGTAGCGGCCGATGACCTTGAGGTCGCCGATGCTGGAGGTGCGGGAGTCATACTGGCCGCCGCCGGCGCCGGGAGTGACGCCGTCCGAGGCGGTGCCTAGGGTGCTATGGCTGCGCATGATGTAAGGCAGTTGCAGATTGATGCCCCAGTCCGGGTTGAAACTGTAGTCGAGACCCAGCGTCAGGTAGTTGTTGCGGGTGTATTTTTCGACTTCCTGCGGATCGCCGTTATTGGAAATCTGGCTGGCGGCGCCGGGTGAGATCTTGCTGGTGCCGCTGCGCAGCTGGTTCTGGTTCAGGTAGTCGTAGCGCAGGTCCATTTTCAGCCCGGACGAGCTGCCGATGCCGAGGTTGTCCCAATCGGAACTGAGGGTGCAGCCGCAGCTGGCGCAGGCTAATGCTGCCTGCGGCAAAAGGGCAGTCAAGGATATGGCAGCGAGCGGCAGCAAGGCAAGGCCGGCGCGGCGAGAGAATGGCGTAGCCATGGTAAAGGGCTTTCTTGTTCGGTTTGTAAGGCGTCAAGGCACACTTTCATTGAATGAAGCTGCACCGCCGGCTAAGCAAATCAAGACAAGGCGGGCGGCCCGCGCGATTGCGGATGCAGCCGGACGATGCTGGCGTGCAGGGAGAATGGGGCTTGCGGAAGAGCGATGCCTTCGCTGGCCGGCAGCTGCCATTGGCTGATGCCGGGCGGCAGGCCGATGTTGGCGGCGTGCAGGAAACACAGCAGGCAATGGCCCTGGTGATCCTGGTCCGGGGTATCGTGATTACCGGCGGCGGGCGCCTGCAGATTGCCGGCGCTGCTGCACAGTTCACCCAGCCCGAGCGGCTGGCCATGGGCAGCCGGCAGCAACTGCACCACGCTGGGCAGCAGGGCTGCAAACATGGCCAGGCAGACGGCAAGCTGGCGCAATCGGCGGGGCAGGTGGAACATAGAGCGGCACGGGTAAGCTGTTCGCCGAAATGGCAAACTTAGCCGTATGGTAACGCCTCGCCAGGAGCGCAGCAAGTCGGGTAAACCCTATGGGTGTATTGAGGGCCCGCCGATGCGGATGGCAACCGCCCAAGTGTCGTGTCACGCCTCCCCTGTCGGCATCTCACTTGTCCTTGACCCGTATCGCGTCGTTGCGCCTCGTCGCCATAGCCCCGCTATGTCTCCTCGGCACGCCTAGCGCTACGGGCCAAGGCCGGCGCGATATACCGACAGGGGAGGCGTGACACGACACTAGGCTTCCGGATGCAGGTCGACCTCGAACAAATTCTTGCCGTCGACATTGTGCAGCGACACTGTCATGACCTTGCTCTTGGCGTTGACTTTCCCCATACCGAAGAATTGCAGCAGCTCGCTGGGCGGGCGGTTCTGCTTCATGTCGCCTGGGATGCTGACGTAGCGGACTTCCGGGCCGAAGGTGCGGTCGATTTCTCCCGGACCGAAAGTGCCGGCATGCAAGGGGCCGCCGACGAATTCCCAGAACGGCTTGAAATCGGTGAACTGGGCTTTCTCCGGCGAGTAATAGGTGGCGGAGGCGTAATGGACGTCGGCAGTGACCCACACGACGTTCTTGATATCGTGCTGCTTGATGAATTTCAGCAGGCTGGCCACTTCCAGCTCGCGCCCGCACGGCTTGCCGTTATCGCCGTTGGCCCATGCTTCAAACGTCCCTTGCGGCACGTCCGGGTTGAGGTCGGGCACCACGATCGAGAGCGGCATGTCGCTGGCGATGATTTTCCAGGTCGAGCGCGAGCGCAGCAGCGCCTGTTTGATCCAGCGCAGCTGGGCCGCGCCGAGAAAGGCGGCATCCTGCGTCAGCGCGCTCTGGCGATTGGGCGAGTTGGGGCCGCGATAGCTGCGCTCATCGAGCATGAAGACTTCCAGCAGCGGGCCGTAGTTGAACATGCGGTAGACCCGTTCCGGATCGCTGGGATCGATGCGGAACGGATTGTATTCGAACATCGCGCGCTTGGCGTTGGCCGCCAGCGTCGACAGGTCGCGCTGTTGATAGCGCTTTTCGGCGGCGCCGATGGTCTGGCCGGGATACCAGTTGTTGCGCACTTCGTGGTCGTCCCATTGCACCAGGAACGGCACCTCCGCGGCAAAGCGGCGCTTATTGACATCCAGCAGATTGTAGGCGAAGTTGCCGCGATAGTCGTCCAGCGTTTCCGCTACCTTGGACTTGGCCGGCGTCACCAGGTTTTGCCAGAGCGAGCCGTCGTCCAGCCTGACTTCTTTTTCGATGACGCCGTCGGCGTAGATCTGGTCACCCGAGTGGATAAAGAAATCCGGCTTGAAACGGCGCATGGTTTCATAGATCCGGTAGCCGCCCCAGGCTTCGTTGATGCCCCAGCCTTGGCCGGCTTCATCGCCGGAAAAAGCGAAGCTGATGTCGCGCTCGGCGCCGCCGGGAATCAACAGGCTGCCGCTTTGCGGTGCGCTGTGGATTGCCGGATTCTGGATATCCTGGAAACGCACGCGGTAGAAAATGGAAAGTCCGCTGGGCAGACCGCTGAGATCGACCCGCGCCGAGAAGTCGCTGCTGGAAAGGGCTATCGGCCCGATAACAGTCTGCGCGCTCTGGAAATTTTCGTTGGTGGCATATTCCACCACCATGCGCGCAGGCCGGTCGGTGCGGCTCCAGATAATCGCCTTGTCGCGGCTGATGTCGCCGCTCATCACGCCGCTCGGCATTTGCGGCCTCAGCTTGTCGGCGGTGACCAGGGCTGGCGCCGTGCCTGGTCCTGTGCTTTGCGCGATCACGCTATGCAGCGGCGCTCCGCTCAGCAGGACGCCGGCGCCGGCGCCGACTTTACGTAGAAAAGTACGGCGTTTGTAAGTTGTAGCGTCGTCGGAGGACATGGCGGGCTCGGCGAAATGGGGGCGGAGCGACGATTCTAGCGTGCTTGTGTTACAGGCAGATGAACTGCGCTTGCTGTTGCGGAGGTAAAAAGGGAGGCAAAAAAAAGCCGGCCAGCGCTTTGCTGTCCGGCTTGTTCAGTAACGCTGGAATTAATTGTTCTTGACTGCTTCGACCTGGATAGCCAGTTTCACTTCCGGCGCGAATTTCGGCACGCCATAGCTGATGCCGAAGTCGCTGCGGTTGAATTCCGCGGTGGCGTCGGCGCCGCAAACTTCGCGTTTCAGCATCGGATGCATGATGCACTTGAACGAATTGATGGTCAGCTTGACCGGCTTGGTGACGCCATGCAGGGTCAGCTCGCCGTCGACGGCCACCGGCTTGTCGCCGTCGAACTGAATCGAGGTGCTTTTGTAAGTCACGTCAGGAAATTTCTTGACGTCGAACATGTCCGGGCCGGAGGCATGCTCGTTCATTTTGGCCATACCGAAATCGATGGTGCTCGGGTCGATATGGATATCGATCGAACCGGTCTTGGCTGCGCGGTCCAGGGTGACGCTGCCGCTGGTTTTTTCAAACTTGCCGCGCCAGAACGAGATGCCCATGTGGTCCGCTGTGAAGCTCGGATAGGTGTGGTTGGGATCGATGGTGTATGTGTCCGCGGTGGCAAAAGCGCTGGCGGCGCTGGCGGCCAGCAGGGAGGCGATGATGAGCTTGAGTTTCATTTCGGGTGATCCTTTCAGTGGGATGATATCTCTGGTTAATTCGCTACAAGATGAAACTTGATGGTGATTTCGTCCGCCACCATGCTGGTGTCTTTCCATTCGCCCTCACCGATATTGTAGGTGAGCCGCTTGATCGGCAAGGAGCCGTCGAATACCTGGGCGCCGCCTTCTTTCTTGACGCTCAGGGGGAAGCTGACATCGGTAGTCTTGCCCTTGATGGTCAGCTTGCCGCTGACGTCGTACTTGCTGCCCGCCGGCGCGCCGGCGCTGGCCTTGATCGAACTGGCGACAAAGCTAGCCTTGGCGAATTGCGCCGCATTGAACCATTCTTTTTTCAGCACTTCCTTGTTGTATTCAGGATCGCCCAGGTCGAAACTGGCGATGTCGATGTCGACGCTGGCTTTCGTGGAAGCAGGCTGGGCGCTGTCGAAATCGATGGCCGGGGTGAATTTCTTGAACTTGGCTTCGACCGGCACGTTCATCTGCTTGAACACGATGGTCACGTTGCTTTTCGCCAGGTCGGCTTTCAGCGGCGCGGCCATGGATGAGCAGCTGGCGCCCAGGGCCAGCAGGCCGGCGGCGGTTGTGAGGGTGAGCTTTTGCAAGGTCATGGAGATTCCTTTTGATTGAGAGAGGGACTAGGGCAGCATGCGTTTCAGCACGCCGTCGCGATCGATGAAGTGATGTTTGAGCGCCGCCAGCACGTGCAGCGAAACCGCACCCAGCATGATCATGTTGAGTGTGTAGTGGACCAGTTTCAGGACGGGCTTGAGATCCGGATTGGACGCGATCAGCACCGGCATCGGCCAGATGCCCAGGTAAGTTACCGGCACGCCGGCCGCCAGGCTGTAGAAATAGCCAGACAGCGGCACCGCGAATATCAGCACATACAAGAGCACATGCAGGCCATGCGCGGCCATTTGCTGCCAGGGCTGCATGCTGGCCGGATAAGGCGGTGCGCCCTTTGCCTTGCGCCAGAGCAGGCGCAGGCAAGCCAGGCCGAACACCGTCACGCCCAGCCATTTATGCCATGAAAAGTATTTCAGCTTGGTGGGCGTCAGGCCGGGAATGTCGACCATGGTCAGGCCCAGTGTAAAAGCTGCAACGATGAGAATAGCGACCAGCCAGTGCAGCACGATGGCTGGGATTGAGTAACGTTGCATAAAGTATCTGGACGTAAATGTAACAGCGAAAATAGGGTTCAGAAGCGCCGATTGCCGGCTGCATCCCGTAAGGCCCATGCATCCGGGTATGACCTGCAAAACGGCAACGAGTTTCCGTCAGCGCATTCAGCGAGTCGCTATAGTATCGGAAATTTCTGAACCATGTTTTTCCGCGCCGCCCCGCACCAATGTTAAGGCTTGCGCTGATAGCTGCCCTCGATGGCAGGGGCGCCGTCCATGTCGTCACCCTGGCCATACAGAGAGATCGTCACCTTGCCAGGTGTTGCCGAAGGTCTGATGCGTAGCTGTTCGACCTGCACTTTGTCGATGATGCAAGGACTGCCTTTGCTGATCTGCAGCCGCACCAGCTGCGGGCTGCTTTCCAATACCTGCGTCCTGGCCTGGTTGCAGGTGATGGCATTCACGGCATGCGCGGAGATCGCCACCGCGTCGCCCGAATAGATCTCGGCGTAAGGCGATGGAGTGGCGCTGGTCGGCAGCCATGCGCCGGTTGCCCAGCGCGGCACTTGCGGCGGCGGTGGCGGTGGGATTGGAACCAGCGGCACGGCCGGCACGGGAGATTCGACCGCAACAACAGCCGGCGCCATGGCCGCTTCTTGCGGCAGTGCGGATGGCGCCGGATCTGCTGCCCGCGCTGCGCCGAGGTCCGGCGGTGTAGGTGGAATCGGCAGCAGCGGCGGTATTGGCGTATTCGTTTCCGGCGCGGTCATTGCCGTCATTGCTGCCGCGACTTCCGGTGCTGCATCTGCGACTGTTGGCGGCGCCTCCTGCGGCGCGTTGGGCTCCGGCGTTGTCATTGCTGTCATTGCTGCAGCGGCCTCCGGCGCTGAATCCGTGACCGTTGGCGGCACCACCTGCTGGGCTTGCGCCTCGACCGGCGGCATGGCGAACAAAGGTTCTGGATTGCCGGCGGGCGCTGCCGCCGCCACGGCTGGCCGGGTGGCAGGCGGACTGGCGCCATTCACGCCCAGCAGGTTTGGCAGGAGCGCGATGGCGGCCTGCCTTGATATGGAGACACGCATCTGCGGTGCGTCGATAGCGCTTTGGACGCGCGACGTGCTGACCGCCTTGCCGTCGATCAGCACGGTCAGGTCTTGCTCCAGCGCCGCGCTGGTGGCCGTCTGCATGCGCTGCTGCGCATCCTGGTTGAGCGTCACTTCCAGTTCGATGGAATCCGGGTTACCGTTATAGGTATCCCGGATGTTGAGGCTGATTTCGGTGAAATCGCTTTGCGAGGAAAAGGCGATTTCGGCGGCATTGGCTGCTGTCGTCGCGCCGGCCGCAAATGCCGCGCAAAGCGCGGCTGTCATTATTTTCCAGCGTGCACGCATGATTATTCTCCCTGGATGATATCGGTAGCTTGTTTGGTTGGTTGTTGCGCCGTCAACGCCAGGTGCACCGCCTCGGCGACGCTCAGCGCACTGAGAGAGGCGGCCGGGAATGCAGGCGCGACGGCGTTTTTCATGATGTCGTAAACCGGATCCTTGAGGCGCGCGAGCAGCAACCGCAAGCCGCTGGCGCTGACGAAACCGAAAAAATCGTGCAGGCCTTCCAGGCTGGAACTGTCCAGATCGGGCGATTCTTCCAGGCTGAGGATCACGGTATGCAGTCCCGGCGCGGCGGCGATGGAACGGCGCGCCTGGCTCAGGATGCGTTCGGCGTTGGCGAAGAACAGCGGCTCGTTGGGACGCAAAATGATGATGCCGGCTACCGGCTGGGCGGCGGGATGGGTGCGCATGTTGACGAAGTCATGCGTATCGCCGAGCTGGCCGAGGACAGAAATGGTGGATTGCGAAAACTGCCGCAGCATCATGAAGATGCTGATCACGATCGACGCCAGCAAGCCGTCCAGCACGCCCAGCAACAGCACTGCGACGACCGAGGCGATCACCACCAGGCGGTCGCGGCGCCACTGGAAGTAAGGACGGAACACCATCGGATTGAGGGTATGGCTAACGGCGTGGATCACGATTGCCGCCAGCACCGGCTCCGGTGTCAGGGCTATCCCCGGCAGCAAGGTCAGCACGATCGCCAGCATCACCAGCGCCGCCACCCAGCCGGACAGGCGCGAAGTGGCGCCGGCCGCTTCATTGGCGGAGGTGGCGGAATAACCGGCGCCGACCGGCATGCCGTGGAACAGGCCGGACAGCAGGTTGGAAGCGCCCAGCGCCAGCAGGTCGCGGTTGGGCGCGGTGGTGTCGCCGTGCTTGATGGCAAAGCTGCGGATCGCTCCATACGATTCGGCATACAGGATCATGCCCATGGCAAAGCCCAGCTCGCCGAGGCGCAGCCAATCGGCGCGCGACAGCATGGGCAGGGTCGGCACCGTCAGCTGCAGATGGATGCTGCCGACCAGGCCGACGCCATATTGCTGCAGATTGAACCACTGGCCGGCAGCGACGCCGATGACGATCACCAGCAGCGCGCCTGGCACCCGCCGCAGCCGCGCAAACAGGAACAGCAGGGCCAGCGCCGCCGCCATGACGGCGACGCTGATCCAGTTCCAGCGGCCGGCCTGCGCCAGCATTTCCGGAATGAAGCGGGTCATGTCGCTATGTTCGGGATGGACGCCGACCACGCCGGCGAACTGCTTGAGAATGATGACGATGGCCAGGCCGAAAGCAAAGCCGCGCAGCACCGGCTTGGCGATGAAGTCGGTGACGCTGCCCATGCGCGCCAGTCCCGCCAGCAGGAAAAACAGGCCGGTGATCATCACCAGGCCGATCGCCAGCGTCATGCGCAAGCCGATGTCGCCGTTCGCCATGGAGGCGGTGGCTGCCGCCAGCACTGCCGCGGAGGACGAGGTGGCGGAGACGATCGCAAAGCGGCTGCTGCCGAACAGGCCGTAGCACAGCAGGCCGGCGAACAGTGCAATGACGCCGGTTTGCGGCGGCAGGTTGGCGATGCTGGAGTAGGCGACGGCTTCGGGCAGCAGCAGCCCGGCGATCGAGAGGCCTGCCACAAGGTCCGCCGTGATCACGCGTTTCGGCGGCGGATTCAGGTCGGCATGTTGTGATTGTGCAGCGCTCATGCGCCTCCCTGACGATGAATGTTTATATTCTGATTTTATGCTGTTTTCGCAACAATGCGAAGCTGCAACTAGCCGTAATTAGCCGCAACCAAGCAGTTTCCTCTTACTCACGATCATGGGTAATCGTCAAATGTTGTTGAGTTTAAGTCAAATATCATTTACTGATACACCCATTTTTCTCAACAAACTATGCGCGCATAGTGTCGCTATTGATCGCCGTTCAGGCATCACTCGGACATAACCCAGATCAGGAGAGAACATGCAGGTATTTATCACTGGAGCAAGCGGATTCATTGGCGGCTCTGTCGCCACCCGTTTCATGCGGGAGGGATACAAGGTGCGCGGGCTGGTGCGTACGCAGGAACAGGCCGAGCGGCTGGCCGCGCTGGGCATCGAGCCGGTGCTGGGAACGCTGGCCGACGGCGGTATCCTGAGCCGCGAGGCCAAGCGTGCCGATGCCGTCGTCAATGCCGCCAGTTCGGACAATCTGTTTGCGGTGCAAACCCTGCTGGATGCGCTGGCCGGCTCCCGCAAGGTGTTCATCCACACCAGCGGCTCCAGCGTGATCGGCGACGATGCCCGCGGCGACTGGCTGTCGGAGCAGGTGTTCGATGAAGACACGCCGTTCACGCCGGCGCCGGAGAAGGCAGCGCGCGCTGCCTTGGACAAGCTGATCCGCGACGCCGCGCAACGCGATGTGCGTTCGGTCATCCTGTGCAACACCATGATCTACGGCAGCGGTCTCGGCCTGAAGCGTGACAGCGTGCAGATTCCGCCGCTGGTGGCGCAGGCGCGCAGCAGCGGCGTCGCGCGCTATGTCGGCAAGGGCGTCAACGTCTGGTCCAATGTACATATCGAAGACGTGGCGGAATTGTATTTGCTAGCCTTGAAAGAGGCGCCGGCCGGTTCTTTCTATTTTGTCGAAAACGGCCAGGCTTCGTATGCCGAGATCGTCGGCGCGATTGCCGAACGGCTAGGGCTGGGGCCGGCGCAATCGTGGCCGGTGCGGGATGCAATCGATGCCTGGGGATTCGGCCACGCGGTATATTCCTTCGGCTCGAACAGCCGGGTGTCGGCGGCCAAGGCGCGCAGGGAACTGGGATGGCAGCCGCGGCACGCCTCGGTGCTGGACTGGATCAAGAACGATATGCAGCTGGATTGAAAAAAAGCCTGGGACAGTCCCAGTAATGCTGTTCAGTTAGGGCGAACGACATGGCGTAGGGTGGGCACTCCGTGCCCACGCAGTATCATGGATATTCGTGTCCCGGCTACGCGCCCCGGCCGGTCCGCGTGGGCACGGAGTGCCCACCCTACGAGTTCCGCAAATAAAAATGCCATTCAGTCTTAACTGAACGGCATTAGGGACAGTCCCAGGCTTTTTTCATTTTGCAGCTGTTACGGGATGCTGCCCCGGCTTGATGATGACGGTGCAAGTCATACCGGCCGCCAGCGTGATGCCTTCCGGCACCTTGTCGATATGGATGCGCACCGGCACCCGCTGCGCCAGCCGCACCCAGTTGAAGCTAGGATTCACGTTGGCCAGTCCGTAAGTGCCGAGCGCATTGTCGCGGTCGGTGATGCCGCGCGAGATGCTGTCGACATGGCCGTTGATAATCTGTTCGCTGCCGAGCAGGCGCATTTCGACCGCGTCGCCGACCTTCATCAAGGGCAGCTTGTTCTCTTCAAAATAGCCGTAGACCCAGAAGGAATTGGCGTCGATCACCGCCAGCTTGGGCGATCCGGCCTGGGCGAAATCGCCGGCATGCACGTTCAGGTTGGTGATCCAGCCGTCCACCGTGGCCCGCACTTCGGTCCGTTCCAGGTTCAGCTTGGCGCTGTCGCGCGCGGCCAGCGCAGCCTGGTACAGGGCTTGGGCGGCAGAGGCGTCGGCACTGGAGTTTTCCCGGCTTTCATTGGAGATGACGTCGCCGTCGAGCTTGGCGCGGCGCGCGGCGTCGCGCTGCTTGGTGGTGAGGCCGACGCGGCGTTCGGTCACCTGCGCTTCCGCTTGCGCCAGCGCCAGCACGTAGCGCGCCGGATCGATTTTCATCAGCAGGTCGCCCTTGTGCACATAGCCGTTGTCGGCCACCGGCACCGCCACCACGATGCCGGAGACATCGGCGGCGACGCTGATGACGTCGGCGCGCACCCTGCCGTCGCGGGTCCAGGGCGTGTTCATGTAGCGCTCCCACAGTGCGCGCGCCAGCAAGACGGCAATCAGGACTACAAGCAGGGTGATGATGACCTGCAGCAGGGTTTTCAAAATGGCGGATGATTTCATGTCGACCTTAGAACAAATTTTTTACAGCGAATTAAATAAGGTATTACACAACGTGCAGCAACAGCCCGGCGCCGCCGAAAATGCAAAAGAACAGGGCGATGCGGAACAGGCTGGGATGCCAGACGTAGCGGTACAGCCCGAGGCGGGTAAACAGCCAGTCGATCGCCATCTGCAGGAACAGGCAGGCGATGAAGACCAGCAGCAGGGTCGGGATGAGTGCATCGAAGAGGGCGATTTCGCGTGGCATGGTCAATTCCCGGTAGGAGCGTCGGTGGCTGGATTGAGGGGCGATGGCGGCATCGTGGTTTCGGCCGGCGTCAGCACGGTGACGCGTTCCAGCATGGCGCCGCGCATCAGGTGTAGGTTGGCCAGCACCGCCGGCATCTCGGCGCATGCGGCAATCGCCGCCAGCACGGCATCCAGCGCTGCTCGCAGGCGGCTTTGGCTGGGCCGCGCAAACAGAAAGGCGATGCTGCCTATGCTTGCCTCGATCTTGCCGTGTACTTCCGGATTGCCGATGCTCAGGGTTTCCTGGCGCAGCTGGATCACGGCGCGGCCGATTTCCAGCACCGACAGCAGCCAGGTCACGATGGCGCGGTCATCCTCGTTATCCAGCGAGTGGGTGATGGCGAAGCGCGCCAGCAGATCGCGGGTGCCGCTTTCAAAGCGGCCGGCCAGGCCCGGCAGTGGCCGGTTGCAGGCTTCCACTACCTGGTTGCGCAGGGCGCGCGCCAGGCGCCGCTTGATCCAGCGGCTGTCGGACGGATCGATGATCTGATACATGACCGAGGCGATGGCGACGCCGAACAGGCCGCCGGTCATGCCGTTGAGCAGTTCCAGCATGTCGAACTGATAGTTGCTGCCGATGCTGGCGTAGGACAAGAAAAACAGCAGGATGCCGGTGCCTATGCCGGAGTATTTCTTGGTGGTGGTGAGCCAGGCGCCGATCAGGATGAAGGGCGCCAGCGCGATGCACAGCATGGTGAAATTTTCGGCCTGCGCTTGCAGGTAATACGCCGACAAGAAGCCGAAAAATCCGCCCAGCGCGCCGCCGATCATGAACTGGCGCACCACCTTGATGGGTGAGGGAGCCGCCGCAAACAGGGCGCTGACCACGGTCGCCATCACCACCGCATCGGTGCCGGAAACCCAGCCGGTCTGGATCCAGAACCAGGCAGAAAGGATGAAGCCGATTGCCGCCCGCAGCGCCGAAGTGGCGATCAAGGTCGGATCGGTACGCGCGACATAGTGCGCGGGCAGCTGGACGTCGTCCGCCATATGCATCTCGGCCTGGATCACAATGGCATGGATCCTGGCGTAGATCAGCAATTCGTCGGCGAACCTGGCCAGCAGTTCGGTGGCAGAATCGAAATCCAGCAGATTGCTGCCGTCGCTGTTGATGCTGCTGGCGGCCAGGCCGCGGCGCAGGGCCGCCAGGCGCCCAGGAATTCCGTTGCGGACCTGTTTCAGTTGCATACGGTCCTGGCTGGAGAGGGCACGCACAATCGCCCTGTATTCCATCATCAAGGCATCCAGCGTGCTGTGCTTGCCGGCTGCCTGCAAACGGCCGAACAGCTGGTCGAGCGAGTGGAAGGTGGTGGATGCGGTCATGAAGGCGGTGTTCAGCTGGCGCAGCTGCAGGCTTTGCAGGTGGCCGCTGGCGCTTTCAAATACCGAGGAAGTGCGCAGCGCTTCCAGCGAAATCACTTCGCCGATAAAGCGCAGCACCATGCGTTCGCGCGCCGGCCGCGAAACCGCGGCGCTGTCGTCCAGTGCGATGAATTTCTTGAAGTCGGCGAAGCGCTTGCGCACCGTCAACAGCAAGACGTCGGACAAATGTTTGGGAAACAGCACGTCGCTGACCACGCCGGCGCACAGCAATCCCAGCATCACTTCGCTCAGGCGCGTCATGGCGATGTCGAAAGCCTGGGCCGGCTGCAGTGCGGCCGGCAAGCCGACGATGACCAGGGTATAGCCGGCCAGCACGAAAGCGTAGGACTGGAAGTTGCGGAAGATGGTCGAGCCGGCGGTGCAGAAAGCCAGCCAGCAGGCGCCGGCCGCCAGGAACAGCACCGGCTGCTGCGTAAACGAGGCGGCCAGGATGATTGACACGATGACGCCGACCGCGGTGCCGATGAAGCGGTAGAAACCCTTCGCCAGCACCAGGCCACTGCGCGGCTGCAGCACGATGATGACGGTGACCATGGCGGTGCCGGGCTTGGAAAGGTCGAACAATAGCGACAGCCCCAGCGCCAGCAAGCTCGCCAGCAAGACTTTACTGACATGCAGCAGGTCCTGGCCATGGTTTTCTACCCAGATGACGCCGGCCTGCGCCAGGTGATGCGGCCAGGACTGGCGGCTGCTTGCGGTCTCGCTCATGATGGCCGCCGCTTATTTGTCGGCGGCGATGGCGCCGGCGGTGGGCAGCGGCAGGTCGTCGCCGAGGCCGCCGCCCAGCGCCTGCATCAGCTGCGCCCAGCTATCCAGATAGCCGGCGCGGATTTGCGCTACGCGCAATTGCTGCTGCAGCAGCACCAGCTGGGTTTGGATGACGTTGATGTTGGCGGTCAGGCCGGCCTGATAGCCGCGCTTGGCCAGGTCGTAGGATTTCTTCGACAGCGCCAGCGCCTGTTCCGACTGGCCGCGCTGCTGCTGTTCCGATTTCAGCTTGATGATCTGGTCGGCCACGCTTTGCAGGGCTTGCACCAGCGTGTTGTTGTAACTTTCAATAGCGCCGTCGAGAGCAGCGGTCTGGGCGCCCAGATTGGCGCGCAGGCGGCCGCCTTCAAAAATCGGCAGCGAAATCGCCGGACCGGCGCCGCGCACGCCGGAAGAGGCGCTCAGGAAATTGCTGAAGCCGAGCGCCTGCAGGCCGATGAAGGCAGAGATATTGATATCCGGATAGAAAGCGGCCTTGGCGACATCGATATTCTTGTTCATGGCCTCGACCCGCCAGCGTTGTGCGATCACATCCGGACGGCGGCCGATCAGGTGCGCCGGGACGTTGTCGGGCAGGGCGATCGACAGTTGCGCGTTGCTGTCGCTGCCGTCGGCAGGGGCAGTCAGTGCTGTGGCCAGAAGCGGCCGCTGGATGGATTCGCCGCTGCCGGGGCCTTTGCCGCTCAGAGCAGCAATCTGGTTGCGCAGCAGGGCGATGTTTTCGTCGATTTTTTCGATGTTGGAGCGGGCATCGGGCAAGGCGGTTTCAGCCTGGCTGACTTCCAGCCGCGTACCGAGGCCGGCGTTCAGTTTGCGCTGGGCGATGCTGGCGATAGAAGTCTGCTGCGCCAGCGTCGCGCTGGCGATGTCGCGCAGCGCGAACTGGGTCGCCAGCTGCAGGTAGCCGCGCACTATCGCCGTTTCCAGATTCAATTGGGCGCTGCGCGCTTCGGCGGCGCTGACGTGGACCGTATCCAGCGCCGATTCCAGCGCGCTGCGATCCTTGTCCCAGAGGTCGAGGTCGTAGCTGGCCTTAACGGTGATTTCATTGTCCCAGTTCCAGCTGCCGCCCAACGGCGGCGGGAAAATGTATTCCTCGGAATACAGGCCGCGCGTGCTGCTGGCCTCGGCGCCGACCTTGGGCAAGGTCGCTGCGCGCGCCATGCCGGCCAGTGAAGAAGCCTGGCGGATGCGGGCCTGGGCGATTTTCAGGCTAGGGCTGTCGGCGACTGCCTGCTGCACCAGTGCATTGAGCTGCGGATCGCGGTAACTTTCCCACCAGGCGCTGGTCGGCCACGCTGCGTTGCCGACGTTGCTCAGTGCAGAGCCTGCGGCCAGCGTGCTGCCGTCCGTCAGCTTGGATTGCGGATTGATGCCCGAGAAATCAGCGCAGCCGCTTAGCAGGATGGCCAGCGTACAGGCTGTCAGCAGGCTGGCGGAAAGGTGAGGCTTGGAAGGGGTAATGGACCGCATGGTGACCCGAAATAGTGGAGCGAAAAAGAGGTCTGAGTAATTATCTTTTGACGCGATCTTTTGAAGCGATCTTTTGCAACGATCTTCTGAAGCGATCCTTTGGCGCGGTCTGTTGATGCAGCGTAACGCCGCTGACCGCGCTATGGCATGGTGTACGGGACCATGACCGGATAATAGCAAAACGCCAGCATCGCTGGCGTTTTGCTTAACTCTTTAAACCTGAAGAGTTACGGTCGCATCAGTTACTGATTGCTAGTTGCTGTTACGACTTAGTTGCCGCTGTAAACCGATGGCTCGGTCTTGTCGATCTGGCTCACGACTTCAGCGCGGGTGACCGTCTTGCCGGCGGCAGCAACCGTCGGATACTGGTTACGCGCCTGGTTCAGCGTACCGTCTTTTTGCGCTTGCGCGACTTCAGCCTGGACATCGGCACGCGATTTGGTGGAGACGAACGGTGTTTCAGGTGGATATGGGGTAACTGCAAAAGCGCTGCCGGCAACGGCTAAAACGGCGAGACCAGCGATAAGTTGTTTGGCATTCATGTTTTTCTCCAGTGATTGATAGATGGCACCGGGCTCGGCGGTACAGGCATGTAGCTATGTTGCCCGTCGGGTCCTGCCTCGGTGAGCGGCGCACTTGCATTGCTGATTCAGTGTTGCTTGTGTGTTGCGCCCATCGATGAAGTTCAGTGTAGAGACTTCACTATCAACAATAAATGGCCTTATTGGAAATTTACTATTCCATATTCAGCAATAATATTTGGGAACTTATTGTTGCAATTGCACGACAAAGTGTGTTTTGGCAAAAGTTTCGGATGTGTCGGATGAATGATCCGGCCAGGACGGCGCGGAATGCGGGGACGCCCGGTTTTACGCCTGCAAGACGTAAAACCGAGACGGGCCTCAGACTATATGTCTGAGGATTCGATGATGCCGCCGCCGAGGCAGACGTCGCCGTCGTACAGCACGGCAGACTGGCCTGGCGTCACGGCCCATTGCGGATCGCTGAAGCGCAGCGCGAAATTCTCGCCGGCCTCGACCTGCACGCTGTCGAATGCACAAGCCATGTCAGCCTGCCGGTAACGCGTCTTGGCTGACAAATGCGTATTTTTCGGCGCCTCGCCGGCGACCCAGCTGAGCTGGCCGGCCTGCAGCGTCGACGACAACAGCCAGGGATGATCGTGGCCCTGCACGATGTACAAAGTGTTGTTTGCCACATCCTTGCGCGCCACATACCAGGGATCGCTGTCGCCGCCGGCGTTCTTGTGCGTTTTCATGCCGCCCAGGCCGATGCCCTTACGCTGTCCCAGCGTGTAAAAACTCAGGCCGACGTGCTCACCCACCACATCGCCGTCCGGCGTTTTCATCGGTCCAGGCTGGTACGACAGGTAGCGGTTCAGGAATTCGCGGAATGGCCGCTCGCCGATGAAGCAGATGCCGGTGGAATCCTTCTTCTTGGCGTTCGGCAGCTGGATCTGTTCAGCGATCTTGCGCACTTCGGTCTTCTGGATTTCGCCCAGCGGAAACAAGGTGCGCGACAGTTGCGACTGGTTCAGTCGATGCAGGAAATAGCTTTGGTCCTTGCTGGCGTCGACCGCTTTCAGCAGCTCGAAGCGGCCGGAAGCTGCCTGCCGTACGCGGGCGTAGTGGCCGGTGGCGATCAGGTCGGCGCCGAGTTTCATGGCGTGGTCGAGGAAAGCCTTGAACTTGATTTCGGCATTGCAGAGGACGTCCGGATTGGGCGTGCGGCCGGCCTGGTATTCGCGCAGGAATTCGGCGAATACCCGGTCCTTGTACTCGGCGGCAAAATTCACGGCTTCGATATCGACGCCGATGACGTCGGCTACGCTGACCGCGTCTATCCAGTCCTGGCGGGTCGAGCAGTATTCTGAATCGTCGTCGTCTTCCCAGTTCTTCATGAACAGGCCGATCACTTCATAGCCCTGCTGCTTCAGCAGCCAGGCCGAGACTGAAGAGTCGACGCCGCCGGACATGCCGATCACCACGCGCTTCTTAGGAGAGCTCATGTTCTACTCCATAGGCGCTGGGATGGGTATTGAGCATGGACAAGGGCGCGCGCTGGCCGCGCAGGTAGTCGTCTACGCATTGCAGCACTTGCGGACTGCGGTGGCGTTCGCTGCAGGCCGCCATTTCGTCGCGCGACAGCCACAGGGTGCGCAGGATGCCGTGATCCAGCGGCTGCTCGTGCTGGGCCCCCAGGTCGCCGCAGAAAGCGAAACGTAAGTAAGTGACCGCTTTGCCGGTACGCGCCGACACATAACGAGCCATATACATGCCGACCAGCGCGGTCGGGGTGAATTCGTGTGCTGTTTCTTCCAGCGTTTCGCGCGCGACCGCCTGCAGCAGCGACTCGTTGGGATCGAGATGGCCGGCTGGCTGGTTGATGCGGATGCCGTCACTGGTCGCTTCTTCTATCAGCAAGAAGCGGCCGTCGCGCTCTATGATCGCGGCGACCGTGACGGAGGGTTTCCAAACGTCAGTCATAAATTCCTCGGTTAATCCGATATTTTAACTTGCCTGCCGTTTTTCGATCAGAAGTACCTGCGCAGTGCAAAGAGATGCCCCGATACGGCGACCGGATCAGATTCTAGCCATAATTGCAACAGGGAAGCTAATTTTAGGATAAATAACCTACATCAAGACTCAGGTTGTTTGGCCGCAATTTTTCCGTGTAATATTCCATGCAGATAATTGCGCGCCAGTACCCAGGCCATCTGGGCGCGGCGGATTAGGTCTGTTTCAGACCCGTTTGTGGGGGATTACCAAGGTAAATCCTCTATAAATCCACAGAATTCTTAACATAGTGGGAGAAGTACATGAAAATCGGCATCCCCGCCGAGACGCGGCCTGGTGAAACCCGGGTTGCCGCGACTCCGGAGACGGTAAAGAAGCTGGTAGCGGCCAAACACCAGGTCCTGGTGCAGTCCGGCGCAGGCATTTCTTCCAGTATTACGGATGAAGCCTACGCCGCCGCCGGCGCTGAAGTGGTCGGCGCTGCTGCCGCCTTCGGCATGGAAACCGTGCTGAAAGTGCGTGCTCCCAGCGCCGACGAATTGCCCCTGCTGAAAAGCGGCACGGTGGTGGTCGGCATGCTGAATCCTTTTGATGCCGACAATATTGCTGTTATGGCAAGCCATGGCCTGACCGCCTTTTCACTGGAAGCTGCACCGCGTACTTCGCGAGCGCAATCAATGGACGTGCTGTCGTCGCAAGCCAACATCGCCGGCTACAAGGCGGTGCTGATGGCAGCCAATACCTACCAGCGTTTCATGCCGATGCTGATGACCGCTGCCGGCACAGTCAAGGCGGCGCGCATGCTGATCATGGGCGCCGGCGTCGCCGGTTTGCAGGCGATTGCTACCGCCAAGCGCTTGGGCGCGGTGATCGAAGCTTCCGACGTGCGGCCTGCTGTAAAAGAGCAGATCGAGTCGCTCGGCGCCAAATTCCTCGATGTGCCCTTCATCACCGATGAAGAAAAGGAAATCGCCCAGGGCGTCGGCGGCTATGCGCGGCCGATGCCGGCCGACTGGATGCGGCGCCAGGCAGAACTGGTGCACGAGCGCGCCAAGCAGGCTGACATCATCATCACCACGGCTCTGATCCCTGGTCGCAAGGCGCCCGTATTAATCAGCGAAGAGACGGTCAAGGCCATGAAGCCGGGCTCGGTAATCCTCGACATGGCGGTCGACCAGGGCGGCAACTGCCCCTTGTCGGAAAGCGGCAAGACCGTCATCAAGCACGGCGTGCACATCATCGGCGAAGGCAACCTGGCGGCGCTGGTGGCGGCCGATGCCTCGGCCCTGTATGCGCGCAACCTGCTGGATTTCCTCAAGCTGATCATCAATGCCGAAGGCGGGCTTGTGATTAATCGTGAAGACGATATAGTGGCGGCCACTTTGCTGTGCAGTGCCGGCGAGGTATTGCGCAAATAAGGTAGGTAGGCAAGCAGGCAAGTATCTTGAACAATCACGTTTGAACGTACTACCGTTTTAATCAATAGCTGTAAAAGATCACCGGCTGCGGCCGGCGGTTTGTAAACTGGAGAAATAACTATGCAACGCATCATGCTGCGCGCAAAGATTCATCGCGCCACCGTTACCCAAGCCGACCTGCACTATGAAGGTTCGTGCGGGATCGATGAAGACCTGCTGGAAGCGGCCGACATCCGCGAGTTTGAAAAGATCGAACTGTACAACGTCAACAATGGCCAGCGTTTTTCGACCTACGCCATCCGCGGCAAGCGCGGCAGCGGCGAGATTTCGCTGAACGGCGCCGCCGCCCGCTGCGCCCACCTTGGCGATCTGCTGATCATTTGTACCTATGCTCCACTTTCCGACGAAGAAGCGCGCAGCTACGTGCCGAAAGTGGTGTTTGTCGACGACAACAACAAGATCACCGGTTTGAAAAAGATCTAAAAGACGTGTCATCCCCGCGTTCGCGGGAATGACGTAGTGGAAGTCATTCGAGCTCGCTCCATTAAAGGGAAACCATGGAAGTCACGCACACCATCACTAACCTGATCATCTTCGTACTGGCGATCTACGTCGGCTACCACGTGGTCTGGACCGTTACGCCAGCCTTGCACACGCCGCTGATGGCGGTCACCAACGCCATCTCCGCCATCATCATCATCGGCGCCATGCTGGCGGCTGGCCTGACCGAGGGCATGGTCGGCCAGGTCGCCGGCACGCTGGCGGTGGCGCTGGCGGCAGTCAATGTGTTCGGCGGCTTCCTGGTGACCCAGCGCATGCTGGAAATGTTCAAGAAAAAAGAGCCGAAGGCCAAGCCGGCGGCTAAAGAGGGAGCGGCGCAATGAGCATGAACCTGGTGACCTTGCTGTACCTGATCGCCTCGGTCTGCTTCATCCAGGCGCTCAAGGGTTTGTCGCATCCATCTTCGGCGCGGCGCGGCAATGCTTTCGGCATGGCCGGCATGGCGATCGCGGTAGTCACCACGATTGCCCTGATCGTCAAGCTGAAAGCGGAATCGCAGGGTGCTGGCCTGGGTTTCTGGCTGGTGGCTGGCGGCGTGATCGTCGGCGGCGGCATCGGCGCGATGCTGGCCAAGCGCGTCGAGATGACCAAGATGCCGGAGCTGGTGGCGGCGATGCACTCGCTGATCGGCCTGGCGGCGGTCTGTATCGCGGTGGCGGCGGTGTCCGAGCCCTGGGCTTTCGGCATTGCGGCGCACGGCGAGGCGCTGCCGGTCGGCAACCGCATCGAACTGTTCATCGGCACCTTCGTCGGCGCGATTACCTTCTCGGGGTCGGTGATCGCCTTCGGCAAGCTGTCGGGCAAGTATAAATTCCGCCTGTTCCAGGGCGCTCCAGTCAGTTTCAGGGGGCAGCATTTCATCAACCTGTTGCTGGCCGTAGCGATGCTGGGGCTAGGGCTCATCTTTGTGCTGACCCAATCCTGGCTGCCCTTCATTCTGATGGCCGTCATCGCGTTTGCGCTGGGGGTGTTGATCATTATCCCGATCGGCGGCGCCGATATGCCGGTGGTGGTGTCGATGCTCAACAGCTATTCGGGCTGGGCCGCGGCCGGCATCGGTTTTTCGCTGAACAATTCGATGCTGATCATCGCCGGTTCGCTGGTCGGTTCCAGCGGCGCGATTCTGTCCTACATCATGTGCAAGGCGATGAATCGTTCGTTCTTCAATGTGATCCTGGGCGGCTTTGGCGGCGACGCCGCCGCTGCGGCAACGGGTGGTGCGCAAACCCAGCGTCCCGTGAAATCCGGCTCCGCTGACGACGCCTCGTTTTTGCTGGGAAATGCTGAAACCGTCATCATCGTTCCTGGCTATGGCCTGGCGGTGGCGCGCGCCCAGCACGCCTTGATGGAACTGGCTGAAAAGCTGTCGCACAAGGGTGTCACCGTCAAGTTCGCGATCCATCCGGTGGCAGGGCGCATGCCAGGTCATATGAACGTGTTGCTGGCGGAGGCCGAAGTGCCGTACGACCAGGTGTTCGAGATGGAAGACATCAATAGCGAATTCGCACAGGTCGATGTGGTGCTGGTGCTGGGCGCCAACGACGTCGTCAATCCGGCTGCCAAGGATCCGAAATCATCGATTGCCGGCATGCCTATCCTGGAGGCCTACAAAGCCAAGACCGTCATCGTCAACAAACGCTCGATGGCCTCCGGCTATGCCGGGCTGGACAATGAGCTGTTCTACATGGACAAGACCATGATGGTGTTCGGCGACGCCAAGAAGGTGATTGAAGATATGGTGAAAGGGATAGACTAAGCCCCGGCCGCTCTTGCCGAAAAGCCGCGCCAGGTTTATCCGGCGCGGCTTTTTTTATATTGAGCGCTGCTTGAGATCAGCGGCGGCCGAACATCATCTGCTGCGCCAGCAGGCGCCGCGCTGGCTTGACCACATCGACCAGGCCGAGGGAAAGACCGAGCAGGGTTTGCGACAAGGCGCCGTCGGGAGCGCTGGCGAAGATTCGCGCCATGACGTCGGTCAGGTGTATCGTCAGGCTGCGGTCGGACTGCCTGGCGGCGGTGAATTGCAGCAGCGTCTCCGAGGACATGTCGGCCGCCAGCATGCGCGCCAGCACCGTGGCGTCGCGCAGGCCCAGGTTCAGGCCCTGGCCGGCGACCGGATGCAGGGTTTGCGCCGCGTTGCCGATTGCTACTGTCCTGGCAGAGGCCGCGGGACGTGCATTCAGGCCGAGCGGAAAACTGTTGCGCGGCGTGGTCTTGGTGAATCGTCCCAGGCGGCCGCCGAAGGCTTGCATCAACGCTTCCAGGAAAGCGGCGTCGTCCAGCGCCAGCAAATTATTGGCGGTAGCGGGGCGCACGCACCAGACCAATGCATAGTTGTTGCCGTGGCCATCGTCCTGCGGCAGCAGCGCGAGCGGGCCCTGGTCGGTGAAGCGTTCAAAGGCGCGCTGGGCAATCGGGGCGCTGGCCTGGACATGGGCGACGATGCCGACCTGCTGGTAATCGCGCTGCAGCGCTTTGTCGCTTTGCGCGCCGAACACGCCGCCTTCCGCCTGCACCATTAATTTAGCGTGCAGGGCGCGGCCGTCTGAGAGCTGCAGTTCCACCCGGTTTTCATGTTCGGTGCTTGCAGTCACCTGCAGTGGCCGCAGCAGCTGGACATCTTGCAGCGCCGGCAGTGCAGCGAGCGCAGTCACTAGCGTGCCGTAGCGGGTGACATAGCCGAGCGCCGGCAGCTGGAACTCGTCGCGCTGGATCAGGGTGCGGCCGAAGTGGCCGCGGCGCGAGACGTGAATCTGGTGAATTGCGGTGGCTGCAAGCGGCCAGGCGCCGATTGCCTGCAGGATCTGGCTGCTGCCAAAGGACAGCGCCAGCGAACGTGGATCCTGGCGCGCCAGTTCAACCGTCTTGGCGTCGATCAGGGCGATGCGCGCCGCCGGCACTCCGCGTTTTACCAGCAGTGCGGCCAGGCTGAGGCCGACCGGGCCGGCGCCGCAGATGGCGATGTCGGCATCGGTCTCGCTTTGCTGGTTGCTGTTATCGCTCATACCGGCAAACCCCAGTTACGCAGTTGCGCGGCGGTTGCCGCCGGATCGCTGTGATGGATGGCGCGCCAGCCGAGTGCGCGCGCGGCCAGCACATTCCGTTCGACGTCGTCGATGAAGACCAGATGCTCTGGCTGAGCCTCGGGATAATGTACGCGTATGCGTTCCAGCATGCGCTGGTAGATGCGCGGATCCGGCTTGATCAGTTTTTCTTCGCCCGACACCAGGATGTCCTTGAAACGTTGCAGGACCGGCTGGTAAGGGGCGTTGCCGCGAGCGTAAGGGAAGGTTTCGGCCGACCAGTTGGTCAAGGCGTACAAGGGCACGCCGCCAGCTTCCAGCGCCTCGAAAATCGCCAGGCCCGGCGCCAGCGTGCCGCCCAGCATTTCCGCCCAGCGCGCATAGAAGGCTGCAATCAGGGATGCGTGTTCCGGATGGCGCGCGCTGAGGCTGGCGGTTGCTTCAGCCAGCGAGCGGCCGCCGTCCTGCTGGATATTCCATGCACCGTTGCAGATGTTGGCGAGGAACCACTTGCGCTCTGCTTCGTCGGCGATCAGCTTGCGAAACAGGTAGTCCGGATTCCAGTCGAACAGGACGCCGCCGAGATCGAACACGACGATGGTGGGTGTAGTAGCGATGGTGGCAAGAGTCATAGCCGTCATGATAACAGCGCCCGCGGCGTATCGCAGTACGCTAACGGGCGCTGCTTCACTTGCGCATCAAGGCTTCGATCTCGGCCACCGAGGTCGGGACGTCGCGGGTCAGGTTGAGGTTGCCGTCGGCAGTCACCAGGATGTCGTCTTCGATGCGGATGCCGATATTCCAGAATTGCTCAGGCACGCCTTCCGCGGGCCGCACGTAGATGCCGGGTTCGACTGTGGTGACCATGCCCGGCTGCAGCTTGCGCCATGGCTTTTGCTCGCCTGCCGGTGCGGCTTCGCCTGGTTCGCGGTAAGCGCCGGCGTCATGCACATCGAGGCCGATCCAGTGGCCGGTGCTGTGCATGTAGAACTGGCGATAATCGCCGTTGGCAATGACATCGTCGAGGCTGCCGACCTTGTTCTTGATGAGCAGGCCAGTGTCGAGCATGCCTTGCGCCAGCACGCGCAGGGCGGCATTGTGTCCATCGATGAAGCGTTGGCCTGGGCGGGTGGCGGCAATCGCCGCGTGTTGCGCCGCCAGTACGATTTCATACATGGTTTTTTGCGGGCCAGAGAAGACGCCGTTGGCGGGAAAGGTGCGGGTGATGTCGGAGGCGTAGCTTTCGAATTCGCAGCCGGCGTCGATCAGCACCAGGTCGCCGTCTTTCAATTCGGTATTGCCGGCGCGGTAGTGCAGCACGCAGGCGTTGGCGCCGGCGGCGACGATCGAGGTATAGGCCGGCGATGCGGCGCCGTTGCTGCGGAATTCGTGCAGGATTTCCGCTTCCAGGTGGTATTCGCGCAGGCCGGGACGCGCCATGCGCATCGCCCGGCGATGAGCGCCTGCGGCAATCTGGCCGGAGCGCTGCATGATGGCATGTTCGGAGGCATCCTTGAACAGTCGCATCTCCGCCAGCAGCGGATCCAGGCTGTGGATAGTGGCCGGCGCGCTGACGCCGACACGCGCCTGGCGAGCCAGCTTGCCTAGCCAGCCTTGCAGCTGGTCGTCGCGCTTGGCTTGTTTGCCGAGCGTGTAGAAAATCGCCGGCGCATCGGCCAGCAGCTTCGGCATTTCGCTGTCGATTTCATCGATGGCAAAAGCGGCGTCAAAGCCGAGTTGCTCGCGAGCTGCGACCGGGCCGAAACGGTAACCGTCCCAGATTTCATGTTCCAGGTTCTTTTCACGGCAAAACAGGATCGCCTTGGGATCCTTACCGGCCACCAGCACGATCACGGCGTCCGGTTCGGTAAAGCCGGACAGATAGTAGAAGCTGCTATCGTGACGGTAGGGAAAATCGGAATCCGCGTTGCGTATTGCCTCCGGCGCTGTCGAGATGATGGCGACGCCGCCACCCATGGCTTGCATTTGCGCGATCAGTTTGCTGCGGCGTGTGCTGTAAGGAGTCATGTTGGCGCTCATTCCTAATTTCTGTAACAGGTTGTCGTGCGCTGCCTTACAGCGGCGCGTTGAGTTGATCCAGGCGTTCGATAGTGCCGACGTCGGTCCAGTCGCCGCGGTACACCTCGCCGCCGAGCTGGCCGCGCGCTGCGTATTCGCGCATCAGGGTGACCAGTTTTTCCGGCTGGCCGGGGTTGATCGCATCGAACATCGAGGGGCGATAGACGCCGATGCCCGAGTAGGTATAGGTGTGGCCGGGTTCGCCGTCGTTGCTGACTGAAAAGCTGTGCAGGCCAAAGTCGCCTTGCGGATGGTGGGGCGGGTTCTTCACCAGGTAGAGCCAGGCCACGTCGCGCTTGTCGAGCGGATGGGGCTGGCCCCACAGGTCCTTGTCTTCCAGCGTATTCTTGACCTGTTCAAAATCGAAATGCGGGCAGTAGACATCGCCGGCGATCGCCACGAACGGTTCTTCGCCGAGCAGATGGCGGGCCTTGGCGATGCCGCCGGCGGTTTCCAGCGCCACCTCTTCTGCTGAATATTGGATGGCGGCGCCGTATTTGCTGCCGTCGCCCAGCGTTTCTTCGATCATTTGCCCCAGATGGGCGTGGTTGATGACGATCTCGGTAATGCCGGCGCGTACCAGGTTGACGATGTGCCAGACGATCAGCGGCCGGCCGCGGACCTTGAGCAAGGGCTTGGGAATGGTGTCGGTCAGCGGGCGCATGCGCTCGCCGCGACCGGCGGCAAATATCATTGCTCTCATTGTTTTGCGAAATTCATCTGATACTTCAATCTTCTTGCTTGATCAGTTGAGGACAGAGTCGCACGGATAGTGCTGCACGGGAAGTGTAATTCGTCGCGCTACGGCGACTCTTAAACCCTATCCGGGCGACACTTCTCGTGCAGCTCTGTCCCCAATACGTTAGAAGGTGTAACCAACTTGCACCGTCTTGTCTTCCAGCTTGTCCAGCAAGCGCACCAGCGGTATCAGTTCGCGGTAGCGCAAGGCCGTCTTGCGGACGTAATCCATGACCAGCGGGATATCCTTGAGGTAGGCTTCCTTGCCGTCGCGGTGATACAGGCGCGCGAACAGGCCGAGGATTTTCAGGTGCCGCTGCAAGCCCATGTATTCGAAATCGCGGTAGAAGCTGTCGATGTCCGGCGCCACCGGCAGGCCGGCACGCTTGGCCCGTTCCCAGTAGCGTATCATCCAGTCCAGCACCTGGGCTTCGTCCCACTGGATGTAGACGTCGCGCAGCAGCGAAACGATGTCGTAGCTGATCGGGCCGTATAGCGCGCCCTGGAAATCCAGCACGCCGGGATTGCCGTCGGCGAGCACCATCAGGTTGCGCGAATGGTAGTCGCGGTGGATAAATACCTGTGGCTGCGCCAGGTTGTTGGCGAGGATGGCGTCGAACACCTTGTTGAGATCGGCGCTTTGCTGGTCGCTCAGGGTTGCCTTCAGATGCTTGCCGATATACCACTCAGGAAATATTTGCAATTCTCGCAACAGGAAGGCACGGTCGTATTCAGGCAGCACATCCGGTTGACTCTTGGTTTGCAGCAATACCAGCGCGTCGACGGCATCCATATAGAGCTTGTGGGCATTTTCGATGCTGCTGTCGCTGGTGAGTTGCTGTAGATAGGTCGTGGAACCCAGATCGGACAGCAGCAGGAAGCCGCGTTCGACATCTTGCGCCAGGACCGCCGGCACCGACAGGCCGATGCCGGCAAACAGCGCGCCAATCTCGATGAAGGGCCGCACGTCTTCCTGCGGCGGCGGCGCATCCATCACGATCAGGGTGCCGGCGGCGGCCGTATCGATGCGGAAATAACGGCGGAAACTGGCGTCAGCAGAGGCTGGCCGCAAGGTTGCCGGCAAGGTGGGAATGTCGTTGAGCGTAGTTAGCCATTCGACAATTTGAGTCTGGCGCAGATCGGGCAAAGCAGGGGCAGACTGTGATAAAGACATTAAGCAATCCAGTAAAACGGCTGTTGGTGGTGAGTTCCCATATAATAAGGGATTAATTTCAAAAAATCGCCTGCTATGGTGTTTGCCAAATTCATTTCATGACCCGGTCCTCCTCAGCGCTTCCTAAGTCTCTCCAGCCATGTTCAGGTCCAGTCCGGTCCGGTCCGGCTGCGTCCCAATTGCCGGCCCTGCGGCGCATGACTGTCCTGGTGGCCTCGGTCATTGCGGCGGTGTCCATGCCGATGTGGGCCTGGGCGCAGTCTGTCGAAGTGACGACGCCGGTAGCGCCAAATACGCAGGCCAGCCCGCCGAAGGCCAAGCCGCCGCGCGTCAACGATACCGATGCGCCGACTACGGTTGAAGCGGAGCAGATGACCGGGCGTCCTGACCGTTTGCTGAACCTGGACAATGATGTTGACTTGACCCGCGGCGGCACCAATGTCAAATCCAATACAGGGATTTACCGGATTGTCGAGAATGAGGCGGAAGCCCATGGCTGCGTACGGATGAATCGCTATGGCGACAGATACACCGGCGACGATCTGAAGTTGAACATGGATTCCGGGCAAGGCTACCTGACCAATCCGACTTACTGGTTCCAGGCCAATGATGGCCACGGTAGTGCTGAACGCATCAATTTTCTCGATGAGGACCGGTCAGAAATCGTCAAAGGCAACTATACGACCTGTCCTGGCACCAAGCCGGACTGGTATATCAAGTCCAGTACGCTGGATGTTGACAGTGGCTTGGGCGAAGGGGTCGCCCACAATGGCATTCTGTATTTCAAGAGCGTGCCTATCCTCGGTTCGCCGAGCTTGTCTTTCCCCTTGTCGAACGACCGGCAGTCCGGCGTCTTGCCGCCGATTATCGGCACTACCAACAATGGCGGCCTGGAATTCAACTTGCCGTATTACTTCAATATCGCCCCGAATCGCGATTTGACGATTTATCCGAACATCATCAGCCAGCGTGGCTTGCAGATGGGGGGGGATGCGCGTTATATGGGTGCGGGTTATAGCGGTCAGACCAAGGTTGAGTACTTGCCTGATGATAGGCTGACCAAGAGCGATCGTTATGCGGTGCAGTCAATTCATACGCAGACACTGTTTCCCGGCTTGACGATGGGCTGGAATGTTAACTTCGCCTCGGATAATAATTATCCGGACGACTTTACGCGTTCGATTACCCAGAGTTCTTTGCGTAGCTTGAATCGAGAATTCGATTTGAACTATGGAGGATCTTTCTGGAGCGTGGCGGCACTGGCTTCACGCTATCAGATCTTGCAGGATTTTAATTCTGCAAACCAGCCAACGATTAGCCGTCCGTATGATCGCATGCCGCAAGTGACATTTACTGCCGGCAAACAGGACATCTACGGATTTGACTGGACCGTGAACGCGCAATACACACGTTTCTGGAATAGCCAGTTTGACTTTCCGCAAGGCAGCGGCATGTCTTATATGAGTACCACTTTGAATCCGTTGGGTGGCGAACGGGTCTATATCAATCCGCAGCTTTCCTATCCGATCATTCGTCCCGGCTATTTCATTACTCCGAAGATCCAGCTGGATGCGACGGCCTATAGCGTTACGCCGAATAAATTCGGGGTAGCGAATCTGCCTACCCAGGCGCCGGGCCTAACCGGCTCGACATCCCTGGGCAACGATTTCAGCCGGGTCCTGCCGACTTTCTCGCTGGATGCCGGCCTGGTCTTCGAACGCGATGCCAAATTCTTTGGCAAGACAATGACGCAGACGCTGGAGCCGCGCGTGTTCTATGTGCGTACGCCGTACCATGATCAGAGTCAGTTTCCTATATTCGACAGCGGCGCGGCGGACTTTAACTTTGCCCAGATTTTTACGGAAAACCGCTATACCGGTCATGACCGCATCAGTGACGCCAATCAATTGACGACTGCGTTGATTTCCCGATTTATCGAGGAATCTGGCGTGGAGCGCCTGCGCCTTGGTATTGGCCAACGCATGTACTTTACCCAGCCGCGCGTTGCCCTGACCGCTACCGATAACATTACCACCAGCCGCTCTGATTTGCTGCTGATGGCGGGTGGCCAGGTAACGCCGACGCTGGGTGTCGACAACACCATTCAATACAGCCAGAGCAATAATCAATGGGTGCGCGCCAATTCGACCATCAAATGGCAACCGGCTCCGAAAAAAGTCATCAATTTCTCCTATCAGCTGGATCACACCAACTTTGATCCGCTCCTCCTGGATAATAAATACCTGAAGCAATTTGACGTATCTGCCCAGTGGCCCTTGAGCAAGCGCTGGTACGGCGTTGGCCGCGTTACTTATTCCTTGCAGGAAAAAGCCGTCGGACAAAGCCTGCTTGGACTGGAGTACAAGGCCGATTGCTGGGTCTTCCGCGTGGTGGGACAGCGTACGCCGACGTCGTCAACCCGCACGACTACGGGTATATTCGTGCAACTTGAGTTGAATGGTTTATCAAGTATCGGGTCGAATCCGATGCAAGCCCTGCGTAGCAGCGTTCCAGGTTATCAGAATATCAATCAGCCCGACTCTTTCATTAGCCGTTGAACCTGTTATTCTCCCGTCATTCTTCAGATTATTCTCACCCATGAACGTTTTTCCAATTATGCGTAAAACCAATCAAACTCAACTCACAGCGATGGCATTCGTGCTGTTGTCCGCAACTGCCGGCGGCGCCTGGGCGCAAGCTGTGTCGAAGCAGATTACGCCACCTCTGGTTGCCCAGGCTGCAGCCGCAGCACCGGCAGCTGCAACGGCAGCGCCGGTATCCAAGGCAACTCCGCAAACCGTCGACGCCATCCTCGCAGTGGTGAACACGGATGTGATCACTCAGCAGGAGTTGGCCAAGCGCATGGGCGATGTGGTGCAGCGCATGAAGGCACAGAATATTGAATTGCCGCCAGTGGCTGAGCTGCAAAAACAATTGCTCGAGCGCATGATTCTTGAGCGCGCCGAAGTGCAGTTGGCGAAAGAGAACGGTTTGTCGGTGGACGACGTCATGCTGGACCGCGCAATCGGCCGGATTGCCGAGCAAAACAAGCTGTCGATGGGGGACTTCCAGAAACAGCTGGCGGTCGACAAGATTCCTTACCCGGCTTTCCGTGAAGAAATCCGGCAAGAGATGCTGCTGCAGCGCCTGCGCGAACGCGAAGTTGACAACAAGATCCAGATTTCGGAATCGGAAGTCGACAACTACATCGCCGCCGACAGCAGCAACAAGCAAAATGCACAGGAACTGGATTTAGCGCAGATTCTGGTGCGCGTTCCTGAAAACGCAACGGCCGAGCAGATTGCGCAGCGCTCCAAGCGTGCGGAAGAAGCCATGCAGCAGATCAAGTCTGGCGGCAACTTCGCCGCCGTCGCTGCCGCATTTTCCGATGCCAGCGATGCCCTGACCGGCGGCGACATGGGGTGGCGCTCGCAAGACCGCCTGCCTTCCTTGTATGTCGAGGCAGTAGCCAACCTGGCTCCCGGCCAGGTATCGGCCATCCTGAAGAGCGCCAACGGTTTTCATATCGTCAAGCTGATCAACAAGCGTGCCGCTGCCAGCGTGCCCAAAGATACGGCCGCGCCGGTGCAGCAGACCCATGTGCGCCATATCCTGATCAAGGTCACGCCAACCGTGACCGCAGCGGAAGCGCGCCGCCGGCTGGTCGATTTGAAAGAACGCCTGGACAACAACGCCGCCAAGTTTGAAGACCTGGCCAAGCAGTATTCCAACGATTTGTCGGCATCCAAGGGTGGCGATCTGGGTTGGGTTTATCCCGGCGATACCGTGCCTGAATTCGAACGCGCGATGGATGCCTTGAAGCCCGGCCAGGTCAGCGAACCTATCGAATCGCCATTCGGCTACCACCTGATCCAGGTGGTGGAACGCAAGACCAACGATGTGTCGAAAGAGCGTCAGCGCCTGGCGGCCCGCATGGCGATCCGTGAACGCAAGACTGAAGAAGCCACCAACGAATGGCTGCGTCAGTTGCGCGACCGTACTTATGTCGAATACCGTAACGACGATCACTGATCGCGTTGTAATCCTCGCATCGGGCAATTCTTGAAAGCTGCGCATGTCTGATTCAATCACGGCCGCTGCGACCGGCGCACGGCAGCGGCCAGTATTGGCCGTCACCTGCGGCGAGCCGGCCGGCATCGGCCCAGAAGTCTCGATCAGGGCCGCCTGGGAACTGCGCGCCCAGATCAAGAGTGTGCTGATCGGCGACGCGGCTTTCCTAGCGATGACTGCAGCGGCGATCGATCCGCAGATCAGGCTGGTAGCCTTGTCGCAGCAAGCCTTCCGCAACAATGGTTTACCGAATTTCTCAACTGACCAGATTGCCGTGATCGACTGCCAGCTGGATGCCCATGTGCAGCCGGGCGTGCTGGATGCGCGTAACGGCCGGGCAGTGCTGCGCACGCTGGATATCGCGATTGATGGCGCGCAGCAAGGTATTTTCGACGGCATAGTCACCGCGCCTCTGCAAAAAAGCACGATCAACGATGCCGGCGTGGCGTTCACCGGCCATACCGAATACCTGGCTGAAAAAAGCGCTACCGCCCAGGTAGTCATGATGCTGGCTACCGATCGCACCACGCCGCCGCTGCGGGTGGCGCTGGCGACCACGCATCTGGCGCTGAAAGATGTCGCCGCGGCGATCACTTTTGAAAGCCTGAGCCGTACTATCGCTATCCTGCACGCCGATCTGAAAAATAAATTCGGGCTGGCGCAGCCGCGTATCCTGGTGACCGGCCTCAATCCGCATGCGGGCGAGGGCGGCTATCTGGGCCGCGAAGAAATCGATATCATCAGCCCTGTATTGCAGGCAGCCAAGGCAAACGGCATCGCAGTCAGCGGGCCTTATCCTGCCGATACCCTGTTCCAGCAAAAATACCTGGCGGATGCCGACTGCGTTTTGGCGATGTATCACGACCAGGGTTTGCCGGTATTGAAATACGCCAGCTTCGGACACGGCATCAACATCACGCTCGGCTTGCCGTTTATCCGTACTTCGGTGGATCACGGCACCGCCCTGGATCTTGCCGCCGCCGGCCTCGGCCACGCCGATCACGGCAGCATGCTGGCGGCGCTGAATGTCGCGGCGCAAATGGTGCGCTTGAGCCAATCCGGGAAAAAGTAGCACCTTGCTTCGACGCTTGAACAACGCCTGTTTGTTTTAGCTGCTCTGCCTCGCAAATAAAGAAAAATATGAAGAATCACATTCCCCGCAAGCGCTTCGGCCAGAATTTCCTGACTGATGACACCGTGCTGTACAACATCATCAGCGCGATAGCGCCGCAAGCCGACGACAACATGGTTGAAATCGGCCCCGGCCTGGCTGCCATGACCAGTCTGCTGCTGGAGTCCTTGCAGCAATTGCACGTGGTCGAACTGGATCGCGACCTGGTAGCGCGCCTGCAAAAGAATTTCGATCCGGCGCGCCTGCATGTGCATTCCGCCGATGCCTTGAAATTCGACTTCAGCAGCATTCCCCTGAGCGGCGACAAGAAATTGCGCGTGGTCGGCAATCTGCCTTACAACATTTCCAGCCCTTTGCTGTTCCACTTGGCGCAGATCGCGCCGCAGGTGCAGGACCAGCACTTCATGCTGCAAAAGGAAGTCGTGGAACGCATGGTGGCCACACCCGGCGGCAAAGCCTTCGGCCGCCTGTCCGTCATGCTGCAATGGCGCTACACCATGCAACTGATGTTCATCGTGCCGCCGACCGCTTTCGATCCCCCACCGAAAGTGGAGTCTGCCATCGTACGGATGATTCCGATCGCCCAGCCCCTGGCTTGCGACCAGAAGAAACTGGAAGATGTCGTGCTGAAAGCGTTTACACAAAGACGCAAGGTGATCCGCAACTGCCTGGCCGGCATGTTTACCGAGAATGACTTGATTGATGCTGGCGTCGACCCGCAGTCGCGGCCTGAAACCGTGTCGATGGAATTGTTTGTGGCGTTGGCGAACCGTCTGGCCTGATTCTTTCGCAGATATGGTTTGTTGCCTTGTTTGCTGCCTTACCAGCCGAAACTGACGCCGACCGTACCGCTGGATTCACCGCCGCTGGCGACAGAAGCGCCCACCAGCAAGGCGCCGCTGTTGGAGATGCGTCTGGCGTAGCCCAGGGACAGCGCCGTTTGTCCGCCATAACCGCCGAGCGCGGCGCTGACCCGGTTGTCATTCGGCGGTGCAGCCGCTATCGCGCCAGCCATGCCGGCCATCGCACTGGCCATGGCGCCGACCCGGCTGATCTTTTTATGCACCGTGTCAAAGCGCTGGTCGACACTGCCCTTGAAGTCGTTGAAGTCGCTTTGCGTGACCATGTTCGCCACCTTTCTATCGGTATATTGGTTGGCGCTGCCTAAAGTCTGCTTGTTACCCGCATCGGCATAGTCCTTGACTTCATCAAGCTGGTCCTGCGTCACGATATCCTTGCCTGTATCTGCACCGGCGCCAGGAGCCGCGGCCGGCGCCGCTGGTGGTGCGACGTCGCGCGCTATCTTGGCGACTGGCTTGGGCGAGTTCGCGGCTGCCTGAACGCCACCGCTTTCCAGGTTGCTGACACGATTTCCGAGGGAGTCCAGTGCTCCGTCCAGGGCGCCCAAGGCATCGCCGACATTGTGATAGCTGCCGCCCTGGACACCAAACACCGGGCCCGTAAATCCGTTCACTCCCATCATCGCGCCGCCACCCAGCATTTGTGCAAGATTGTCGCTGAGCTGAAACAGCTGGCCACCGTTGACTGCTTGCTTGCTGCCGGCAGTCAGCGTACCGTCGGCCAGGTTGTCGATGACAGAACCGTTGACGCCGGCCAAAGTCAGTTTTTGCTTACTGGCGTCGCCATACGTCAATGCGCCCGCGATGCTGGTGTTCACTTCGCCGATGGCGCTATTCATTTGCCCTACGTTGACTGCGTCGTTGTCTTCAGTGCCGGCGGCGACGTTGACGATTTGACGGGTTTGTACGACGGTGCCATCTGAGGCTCTGGCATTGCCAACTGAGACGGTATTGGTGCGGTCAGCAAGGGCGTGGTCACCCAGTGCGACAGAATTATTTGCTTCCACGATTGCTCTTGGGCCGAGCGCAAGACTATCTGTTGCATATGCGGTCGCACCTGCACCAAACGCAATGGCATTGCGTCCATTTGCGTAAGCTGCCTCTTGGATGCCAATTTCACCCTCAGCCTCTTGATACTGGCTACCGATAGCGATTGCACCCGTATTTTCGGTTTTTGCAAAATTACCCATGGCGATTGATGCTGTGCCTATCGCTGCGGATCTGGAACCAACCGCAATGCTCTGGTCGCCAAAGGCAATCGACTCAGCACCCAGCGCGGTAGTGCCGTCCGATAATGCGGAGGCATATGGCCCTAGCGCCGTACTAAAATCGCCTAGCGCATAACTCTCTGACCCGACCGCGGCGCTAAAATGTCCTTGTGCGGTGCTGTAGGCGCCGACTGCAAGTGAACCTCCATTACCATTGGCCTGCGCATCTATGCCGAAGGCACTTGAGTTGACACCGGCCGCTATCGCATCATCGCTGCCATCGCCCCTGCCGTTGACTGCCAGGTAATGGCTGGCATCGCCAACGCTGTAGGCCAAAGCGTCCAGCTGCGCTTTGTTGATTGCATCGGCGGCTTGGGTGCCAGCTGCGACATTGGTGATCTTGCGTTCGTTGCCTGCTTTGCCGGCGGATATGCTGTCGACGCCCGCGGCGTCGGAGCGCGCACCGGGCGCCATGCTGTTTGCGGCCAGGGACTGCTCGTCTGCTGTGGCGTCGGCGCCGGAGTTTGGAGGCGCAGCAATCCTGGTGCGAGCTTGTGCGCTGGCGTCAAGCGTCGAAGAGGTAACACCAGACCCTTGCAATGCAGTCGTAAATGTACTCGGGCCAGCTTTGATTGAATCGTCCTTGCAGTCGTTTTTATCGCTGGCATTGAGGCGGCGTTGGGCACGCTCGTCGGCGGCGATGCAATTGGCCTGAAGCTGGCTGCCGGTAGTTGCCTCTTCTGTGTTTTCCGTATTGGCAAGCGCGGCGCCAGCTCCCGTCACGCCGAGACTGAGTGCGACAATGCGGGCCAGCATTTTGGCGTGCCCCGTCTTGCGAGACTTGGATTTTCCCTTGGTTCTAGCCAGTTCCGAGACGGCGCAACAAGTATTCGTGGACGCTTGCCAAACTACGCGATATGACTGATTCATGATGACTCCTCCGATATATTTTTAATAACTACCGTTGAAGCATGGGATGTATTTTTTATCTGGGAAATAGGACTATTCCGAGATTTTTGTAGGTTATTTCCAGGGGAGTTCGGGCTGGCGAGGGAATAAATCGGGAGGCTGGCCGAATGGGCTCGCATTCTTCATTATTAAAATGCAGAGGCAGAAAATCAGAGAGCAGCACAGTCGCCATCAGGCGGACGAGGCAGGTGCGAGGACGCCATGGATTGGCGAAATTGATGAGCAGATCTAATGCTCAGGGAAAACCGCAGCGCGTTCTTTCCCGGATCTGGCGGACTGTAATAGCCCGCTAGTCTGGGATAAGACGCGGGTCAATATCGGAATTGATCACCCTCGATGACCACGGCTATACGAAGCCGATGCTGTCGTAGGTGTCTCTATCGGGCATAAAACGCATTGGGAAAAATGCGCATTGCCATCCGCAACTTGTCATCTTTCTGTATAGGATGGCTTATAAAGCAGCGTTGGCGGAAATGCCATCCTTGCGTTCGATCAGTTCGACTTTATAGCCATCGGGATCCTGCACGAAAGCGATCACCGTGCTGCCGCCCTTTACCGGGCCGGCTTCGCGCGTCACATTGCCGCCTTGCGCCTTGACGTCGGCGCAAGCCTTGTAGGCGTCTTCCACCGCCACCGCGAGGTGGCCGAATGCCGTGCCCTGCTCGTAGCTTTCAACACCGTAGTTATACGTCAGTTCGAGTTCGGCATGATCGGGATTGCTGCCGTAGCCGACAAAGGCCAAGGTATATTTGTACTCAGGATTATCGTTGGTGCGCAGCAGCTTCATGCCCAGCACCTTGGTGTAGAAATCGATGGAGCGTTGCAGATTGCCGACGCGCAGCATGGTATGGAGGATACGCATAAGTGTTCTCGATGGTTGGGAAGGGAGATTTTTTTCAGGCCTGAGCCGCTATTTTAAAGCGATGCGGCCGACTGCGTGCGCCGGCCTCAGAAAACTGGCAGGGTTTCCTGGGCGCTGTCACGCAGGGTCTTCCTGGCTGTTTCAAACTCGGGGAAAATCGATTGCACCGTGGCCCAGAAACGCGGGCTGTGGTTCATCTCGCGCAGATGCGACAACTCGTGGGCGATCACGTAATCGATCAGCGGCAGCGCGAAATGCATCAGCCGCCAGTTGAGGCGGATCTTGCCTTCAGAAGTGCAGGAACCCCATTGCGTGGTGGCCGACGATAGCGCAAACGACTGGTAAGTGACGCCCAGCTTTTTCGCATAGATCGGCAGGCGCTCGCCGAACACGCGCTTGGCTTCCAGCTGCAGCCAGCCCAATACGCGATCCTTGAGTTGCTGCTCGCCGGCATCGGCCGGCAGGCAGATGATCAGCTGGTCGCTGGCGTCGTCGAAATGGATGCCGGCTTTTTGCGTGGCGTGGATGCGCAGGGTAATGCTGCGGCCCATGTAGGGCAGCGTCTCGCCGTCGCGCCACTGCATCTGCGGCTGCATGCGGCGGGTGGAACGATCGCGGTACTCGCTCAGCTTGGTAAAAATCCAACGTTTCTTTTCGCGGATGGCCACTTCGATATCGCCCAGCGTGACCCATTTTGGGGCGGTGACGCGCAGGCCGTCGTCGCTGATCAGGAAGCCGATGGAGCGTCGTTTGGAGCGCAGCAGGGTGTAATCGAGGGTGTGTTCGCCAAAATGCAGGCGGCGCTTGCCTGGCGCCAGCGCGCCAGCTTCGCCGGCCAGGGGCGTCTGTGGCACCGGGGTCAAGCGAGGATTCGATCTTGGATTGGGGGTTTGCGGCGCTGCCGGCGTGCTGGCGATTGAATCGTCGGCAAACAGGTCCAGCTGCAACGCTTGTTGCAGCGGTAGCTTGCCCTGGGGCCGTGCATCCGGCCCCAGGCGTGGCTTAGTTGGTTTTTGATGCAATAGTTTCAATGTTGGCTAGTGAATATTATTTTTGCTTGGAATAGACATGGGGTGAAATCACCCGCATTTCAGATTCTATCCAATTTTCGACTTTTGCCATGAGCTCGCTGCTATCCAGGTTTTCCGGAGCGATCGGCTTGCCGATGGAGACCGTGATCAGGCCCGGCTTCTTGATGAAGGAATTCTTCGGCCAGCATTCGCCGGCGTTATGGGCAATCGGCACCACCACGGTATTGGTTTCAACCGCCAGGCGGGTGCCGCCGTTCTTGTACTTGCCGGTCTGCCCGACCGGGATCCGCGTGCCTTCCGGGAACATGATGATCCATTGGCCGTCAGCCAGCCGCTTGCGGCCTTGCACCACCACCTGGGCGAAAGCGTCGCGGCCTTTGCTGCGGTCGATCGGAATCATGCGCAGCAAGGCAATGCCCCAGCCGAAGAAGGGGATGTAGGTCAGCGATTTCTTGAACACGAACACCAGTGGCCGCGGCGTCATCTGCAGCAGGAAGATGGTTTCCCAGGCCGACTGATGCTTGCTCAGTACCACCGCAGGCGCATCCGGAAAATTCTCGAAGCCCTTGACCTCATAGCGGATGCCGCAGATGACCTTGGCCATCCAGATCACGATGACATTCCAGCGCGCTGTCAGGTAATAACGGCGGGCGTATGGGAAGGGGGCAAACAGAACGCAGGCTAGCGACCAGACTACGGTCAGGATTGCCATCAGCACGGCAAACAGCAGCGAACGCAAAAACAGGGAAAAACGCAACATGCAGACTCCAGGTATTTTTTCTAAATAAGCATTATTGCCGAGGCGCCCACGGCCCCTCGGCGTGCAATCACACTGCCAGTTCCATCGGCTTTTTCAACAGGAAATCGACCACCGCCGCCAAGTCCGGATACACCAGGGTGCCGGGTGGCAGGCCGCCTTTTTCGCGGGTCTTCTCGCCTTTTCCGGTCAACACCAGATACGGCGCGCAACCGGCGACGAAGCCGGCCTGCAAGTCGCGCAGCGAGTCGCCTACCGTGGCGACGCCGCCGCGCAGGCTGATCTCGAAGCGCTTGCCGATATCGTGGAACATGCCGGCTTTCGGCTTGCGGCAATCGCAGTTGTCGTCGGCCGCATGCGGACAGAAAAAGATGGCGTCGATTTCGGCGCCGACCAGCTGCGCTGCCTCATGCATTTTCTGATGGATAGCCATCAGCGCCTGCATGTCGAACAAGCCGCGCGCGATGCCCGACTGGTTGGTGGCCACCACCACCCGGTAGCCGGCCTGGTTCAGGCGCGCGATGGCTTCCAGCGAACCCTTGATAGGCACCCACTCGGCGGGCGATTTGATGAAGGCGTCCGAGTCGTGGTTGATGACGCCGTCGCGGTCCAGGATGATCAGTTTCATAGCTGTTCGGTGTCCGTTTAGGCCGCCAGCTTGGAAATATCGGCGACCTGGTTCAGCATCACGTGCAGGTTCGCCAGCAAGGCCAGGCGGTTGTTGCGCAATTGCAGGTCGTCGGCCATCACCATGACGTCGTTGAAGAAGCCGTCGACATTTTCGCGCAGCCGCGCCAGGGCTTTCAGCGCGGTGCTGAAATCGCCTTTGGCAAAGGCGGCATCGACTTCCGGTTTGAGCGTATTCATGGCTGCGAACAGCGATTGTTCTGCGCTGTCCTGCAGCAGATCCGGCTGCACCGTGCTGCCGACGCCTTCGGTCTTTTTCAGGATGTTGGTGATGCGCTTGTTGGCAGCCGCCAGCGCTTCCGCTTGCGGCAACGCGGCAAAGGCCTGCACCGCATCGAGCCGCTCGATGATGTTGTCGAGCCGCTCAGGCTGTTGCGCCACGACTGCTTCGATTTCGTTCGGCGAATAGCCGCGTTCGCGCAGCAGGCCGCGCAGGCGGTCGTACAGGAAAGGCAGCACATCGCTGCTCGGATCCTTGAAGTTGGCATTGCCGGCAAACTGCTGCGCCGCGTTGCTCAGCAATTGCGTCAGCGACACTGGCAGACGCTTTTCCAGCAGCATGCGCAGAATGCCCAGGGCATGACGGCGCAACGCGAACGGATCCTTGTCGCCGGTCGGTTGCAGGCCGATACCCCAGATGCCGACCAGGGTTTCCAGCTTGTCGGCCAGCGCTACCGCGGTGCTCGTGTCTGTGGTCGGCAGGGCGTCGCCGGCAAAGCGCGGCTGATAGTGTTCCGAAATCGCCAGCGCCACCGCTTCTGCTTCGCCGTCATGGCGTGCGTAGTAGTTGCCCATCACGCCTTGCAGTTCGGGGAACTCGCCGACCATATCGGTCAGCAGGTCGGCCTTGGCCAGCAGGGCGCCGCGCTCAGCCAATGCGGCCAGCGCTGCATCGCTGCCGAGCAGGCCGGCGATCGCCACTGCCAGAGTCTTGACCCGTTCCGTGCGTTGCAGCTGGTTGCCGAGCTTGTTGTGATACACCACGTTGGCTAGCAGCGGCACGCGCTCGGCCAGTTTCTTTTTCTGGTCTTGCTCGAAGAAGAATTTCGCGTCGGACAGGCGCGGCCGCACCACGCGCTCATTGCCTTCGATGATGTAGTGCGGTTCGTTGGTCTGCAGGTTCGAGACGATCAGGAAGCGCGAGCGTAGCTTGCCGGCGCTGTCGGTCAAGGCAAAATATTTCTGGTTGGTTTGCATGGTCAGGATCAGGCATTCCTGCGGCACGCTAAGGAATTCATCCTCAAACTTGCAGGCATACACCACCGGCCATTCGACCAGCGCCGCCACTTCATCCAGCAGCGCTTCCGGCATCAGCACCTGGTCATCTGCGGCGGCGGCCAGCAGGGCGCTACGGATTTTTTCCTTGCGTTCGCTGAAGCTGGCGATCACCTTGCCTTGTTCCGCCAGCGTTGCTGCATAACTGCCGGCATCGGCCAGCGTGATGCGGCCTTGCGACAGGAAGCGATGGCCTTCCGTCAGGCGGCCGGCATCCAGGCCCAGCAAGGTCAGCGGCAGCACCTGGTCGCCATGCAGCGCTACCAGGCTGTGCGCCGGCCGCACGAAGCGTACGGTATGGCCGGCGGCATGGCCGTGCTGACGCTGGTAGCTCATGACTTTCGGGATCGGCAGCTTGGCGACGCTGTCTTCCAGCACTGCTTGCAAGCCGGTTTGCAGCGCTACGCCTTTGGCGGTGTAGCTGAAGAAGAAGCTTTCGGCCTTGCCGTCGGCTGCGCGTTCCAGTTCGGTTGGCGTGATCATCACCTTGCCGCATTGGGCGGCGAGGGCAGCCAGTTTTTTGACCAGCGGCGCCGATGGCCGGCCTTCTGCGTCCAGCGCCACCGATACCGGCAGCACTTTTTCGCGCATGGTCTTGTCGAGGGAAACGGCGCGCACATTGCTGATAGAGACTGCCAGCCGGCGCGGCGTGGCGAACGCGGTGGCGAGCGCACCTTCTTCCAGGAAATCGCGCGCTTTCAAGCCATTGAAGATACCCATGGCGAAGGCGTCGCCCAGTTTCGCCAATGCTTTCGGCGGCAGTTCTTCGGTAAAAATTTCGATCAGCAGGGTATCGCTCATGCTGCATCCCCTGCGCGCTGGGCTACAGCCGCCATGTATTCATCTCCAAATTCTTGCAATAACAGTTCGGCGTTTTCCTTGGTGATTTCCCACATAGGGAAGCCCAGTTTTGCCCGTGAATCGTAGTACGCCTGCGCCACCGCGCGCGACAGGTTGCGGATCCGGCCCATGTAGGCGGCGCGTTCGGTGACCGAAATGGCGCCGCGCGCATCCAGCAGATTGAAGGTGTGCGCCGCCTTCAGCACCATTTCGTAGGCCGGCAGCGCCAGCGGCACTTCCAGCAGGCGCTTGGCCTGGGTTTCGTAGTTGCCGAACAGCGGGAACAGGAATTCGGTATCGGCGTATTCGAAGTTGTAGGTCGACTGCTCGACTTCATTCTGGTGGAACACGTCGCCATAACTGAGGGTCTTCTTGACGCCGTTTTCAATCCACTCGGTCCATACCAGGTCGTAGACGTTTTCCACGCCTTGCAGGTACATGGCCAGCCGTTCGATGCCGTAAGTGATCTCGCCCAGCACCGGCTTGCAATCGAGGCCGCCGACTTGCTGGAAATAGGTGAACTGGGTCACTTCCATGCCGTTCAGCCAGACTTCCCAGCCGAGGCCCCAGGCGCCCAGGGTCGGGTTTTCCCAGTCGTCTTCGACAAAGCGCACGTCGTTGCGCTGCAGATCGAGGCCGAGCGCCGCCAGCGAGCCGAGATACAGGTCAAGGATGTTTTCCGGCGCTGGCTTCAGCACTACCTGGTATTGATAATAATGTTGCAAGCGGTTCGGGTTTTCGCCATAGCGACCGTCTTTCGGACGGCGCGAAGGCTGGACATAGGCGGCGCGCCAGGGCTCCGGACCTATGGCGCGCAGGAAGGTCGCGGTGTGCGAAGTGCCGGCGCCGACTTCCATATCGTAGGGTTGCAGCAGGGCACAGCCTTGCGCATCCCAGTAATCTTGTAATTTGAGAATGATTTGTTGAAATGTAAGCATCGTTTTTGTTGCTTTTCCATACGGCAAAATGCCGGTTAATGAGCTAAATACTGAATGAAATACCGGGGGCGACGCAGAGCGCTATAAAAGACCCGCTAAAAGCAGCGATTTTAACGGGTTTTGCTGGCTTAGTCCCGTTTCTGGCCCAGCCCGCCGCGCGCCTGGCGGCAGCGCCACCAGGCGCCGGCCAGCATCAGCAGCGCCGCAGCCAGCAAGGTGCGGTTGCCAAACAGGATGTACGGTGTCATGCCGCTGTAGCCCTGCACCGAGACCGCCAGCGTGGCGCGGGTGTATGGCGCCAGCTGAGCGCTGACCACGCCGTGCGGATCGATCAGGGCGGTGGCGCCGGTATTGGTGGCGCGCAGCATAGGCCGGCCGCTTTCCAGGCTGCGCATCTGCGAGATCTGCAAATGCTGCGGCAAGGCGATGGTGTTGCCGAACCAGGCGATATTCGACATGTTCAGCAACAGCGTCGCGCTTGGCTTGCCGGCGGCGTTGGTGGCGGCCAGTTGGGCGGCGATTTCGTCGCCGAACAAGTCTTCGTAGCAGATGTTCGGCAGCACCCACTGGTCTTTGACAGCGAAGGGCGCTTGTACCGCCGCGCCGCGCTGGAAATCGCCGAGCGGGATATTCATCATGTCGACAAACCAGCGGAAGCCGAACGGCACGAATTCGCCAAACGGCACCAGGTGCTGCTTGTCGTAGCGGAAAGCGGGCAGCGTCTTGTCTTGCGGAGCGATGCCGATGACGCTGTTGGAATAGCGGTAGGGGCCATCGATATAGGGAATGCCGAGCGCGATATGGCTGCCGCTCTGGCGCGAGAAATCCGACAAGGCAGGGAGGAAATCCGGCGGCAGCTCGGTTTGCAGGATCGGCACCGCGGTCTCCGGCGTGGCGATCAGGTCGGCCGGCGCGGCGCGGATCATGTCGACATACAGGCGCAGCGAATTGATGATCTGGGCCGTATTGAATTTCTCTTCCTGTGGCACGTTGCCCTGCAACAGGCGCACGGAAATCGGCTTGCCATGCGGTGCGGTCCAGTTGATCTGGTGCAAAGCGAGGCCGGCCAGCAGCGCCAGCAAAGCGGCGACGGCCGGCAGTTTGCGTTGCGGCAGCAAAGCCAGGCAACCGGCAATTACCGCCGAGATGCAGCCCAAGCCGTAGACCCCGACCAGCGGTGCGAAACCGCTCAGCGGACCGGTGGTATGGGCATAACCCGAAATCAACCAGGGGAAGCCGGTGAATATCCAGCCGCGCAGCCATTCGGTCAGGCCCCACATGGCCGGGAAAATCGCCAGCGCAAACAGCAGCGGCGAGGCATTCCAGCGCCGTTGCAGCCAGAGGCTGAGGCTGACGCAGAGCGCTGTGTACAAGCCCATGATGGCCGCCAGCACGGCCACCGCCAGCACCGCCAGCCAGCCTGGCAAGCCGCCGAAATCGTGCAACGAAATATAGATCCAGTAAACCCCGTGGGCGACCCAGCCGAAGCCGTAGGCCCAGCCAAGCAGGGCGCCGCGCTTGATGCTGCCCGCACCTACGCCGGCCGCACCTACGCCGGCCGCACCCATCCGCAGCAGGCAAAAGACCAGCAGCGCCAGGGTCAGCAGTTGCAGCGGCCAGAGGCCGTAGGGAGCAAAGGAAAGGACGTTGACGGCGCCGGTGACGGCAGCCAGCGCCAGCAGGATGGGAAATGGAATAGAGCTAAGGCGAAAACGCATAGGCAGCGATTGCTAGTAGAGGTAGGTCGGACAAGCGCAGCGCCGGACCGACCTACGCTCTCATCTTCAGGATTCTTCCTGGGCAGATTCTGACAGCTTTTCGACCAGCAGGACATGCACTTGGCGGGCGTCGGCGCGCAATACTTCGAAGCGCACATTGTCGATGGTGAATTCATCGCCTTTGCGCGGCACGCGGCCCAGGTGATTGGCGACCAGGCCACCGATGGTGTCGACATCTTCGTCCACTAAGGCGGTTGCCAGCGTCTCGTTGAATTGCTCGATCTCGGTCAGCGCCTTGACGCGCCAGCGGCCGCCGTGGTCGCCGTCGCGGATCGCCAGGATATTGTCTTCTTCCTCGTCGAAATCGTATTCGTCCTCGATATCGCCGACGATCTGTTCCAGCACGTCTTCGATGGTGATGAGGCCGGCGACGCCGCCGTATTCATCGACCACGATCGCCATGTGGTTGCGGTTGGCGCGGAAGTCGCGCAGCAAGACGTTGAGGCGTTTGGATTCAGGGATGAACACCGCCGGACGCAGCATGTCGCGCACGTCGAAGGAATCTTCGGCGTAGTAGCGCAGCAGGTCTTTCGCCAGCAGGATGCCGATCACCTTGTCGCGCTCGCCATCGACGGCAGGAAAGCGCGAGTGGGCGGTCGACAGGACTTCGGGCATCCAGTCTTCGATCGGCTTGGTGACGTCGATCATGTCCATTTGCGAACGTGGAATCATGATGTCGCGGGCGGAGAGGTCGGATACCTGGAACACGCCTTCGATCATCGACAGCGCATCGGCGTCGATCAGGTTGCGTTCGTGTGCGTCTTGCAGCACATCGAGCAGTTCAGCGCGATTTTCAGGTTCGGGAGAAATCAGTGCGGTCAGGCGTTCAAATAGTGACCGATGGGGTTTAGCGTCAAATGATTTGACGCTACTAGGGTGCTCTGGCATATGGCGTTAGCCTTGGTTTCACATTGTTTCGGAAGCAATAGCATACAACAAATATGTGACAGGACGACGAAACGCATGTGTCATCGATGTCATATCCTGGCAGAAATCACAGTTTAAGCGCATAAAAAAAGCGGATAGTGCTTAAAAGCATTATCCGCCTGTATTGCTAAAGAAGTAATTATTTCTTCATTTCATCTTTAGCCATGCCGCCCTTGCCCATTTCGTCTTTCGGCATGGCGTCCTTGGACATGTCTTTCTTGTGGTGCATTTTCTTGTGCGGCTTGGCCATGCCGTCCTTATCCATGCCGTCCTTAGCCATGTTGTCCTTGCTCATAGCGTCTTTGGACATGGCGTCCTTAGCCATCGGGGCAGCGTCCTTCGACATTGCGTCTTGGGCAAAAGCGCCGCCGGCAGTCATCATCAGGCCGCTAAGCAACAGGATTGTGAGGCTTTTTTTCATTTTGAATCTCCAGGTAAAAGTGGCAAAAGCGCCATAAAAAGTCATTATTGAGAATTTCATAAAACAGGACAAGCCATCATTCTGAGAATCGATGTTGCAGGGTGGGCACTCCGTGCCCACGCGGTGCTGTGGGCATTCATGTTCCGGGCTTCGCGCCCCGTCGCGTCCGCGTGGGCACGGAGTGCCCACCCTACGGGAGATTTGTCGTGATTTACGAAAGTATCAATAAGTGCAGCAAATGGCAGAGCCCGTATCAGGATCCGCCAAACCAGTTGTACCCCTGGTCTTCCCAGTAGCCGCCGGGGTATTTATTAGTCACCTCCATCGAAACGATATGTTTCGGATTCTTGTAGCCAAGCTTGGTCGGCATCCGCAGTTTCATCGGGAAGCCGTACTTCGCCGGCAGGATCTGGCCGTCGTAAGTCAGGGTGAGCTGGGTCTGCGGATGCAGCGCGGTCGCCATGTCGATGCTGGTGTGGTAATCGTCGCCGCACTGGAAGTCGATATATTTGGCGCTCAGGTCGGCGCCTATCATTTTCAGGAAATAGGAGAACGGGATGCCGCCCCAGCGGCCGATGGCGCTCCAGCCCTCGACGCAGATATGGCGGGTAATCTGCTCGTTCTGCGGCATCTTGTGCAACTGCTCCAGCGTCCAGGGGCGCTTGTTGGCAACCAGCCCGAGGATTTCCAGCTGATAGTCGCTGCCGTCGATCTCCGGTACATCTTCGATGCCGTAGAAGGCGTTGAAGGGGAAGGGCCGGGTCATTTGGGCCTGCGTATAAGTGGGCGCCAGCCGCTTGGGATCGAACAGCCATCCCTGCACACCATCGTTCATGCGTGAAATGCGTTCCAGCATGCGGTTGATGGATGGCTCGTCGGTAATATTGCAGCCGGTCAGCAGCGACAGGCCGCCCAGGGTCAGCGCTCGCTTGGTGAACAGGCGGCGCGACGGCTGCGCCAGCTCGCGGCGGGCATCTTTCAATATGGATTCGGCGTCGAGCTGCGAAGCCGGTCCGAGATTTTTCTTGATCATCATGATCTCCTCAGCGGCCGCGCAGCATGGCGAGCAGCGTGCGTGGAACCAGCGCCACCATGATCACGTGCACCACGATGAAAGCGACCAGGAAAGCCATGGCGCAGAAATGGACGATACGGGCACTGTCATAGCCGCCCATCAGATCGCGCAGGACAGGCAACTGCACGGATTTCCAGATCGCCAGGCCCGACACCACCAGCAGTATCAAATCCAGGATGACCGACACATAGGCCAGCTTCTGCACGGCGTTATAGTGATCGAGGGAATCGTGCTGCAGCTTGCCGCGCAGCGCCTTGAGCATGTCCTGGATCACTTCAGCCGGGCGCAGAGGCAGGAATTTCTTCCACAGGCGGCCGCTGCCGGTATTCATCAGCAGGTACACCAGGCCATTGAAGACCAGCAGCCACATTGCCGCGAAATGCCATTGCAGGGCGCCGCCCAGCCAGCCGCCCAGGGTCCATTCGCTGGGAATGCGGAACGGGAAGATCGGCGAAGCGTTATAGATGCGCCAGCCGCTCAGGATCATGATGATTACTGCCAATACATTGAGCCAGTGTGTAATGCGCAGCCAGACCGGATGAACGAGCGGTTTCTTGAGCGTATTGAGGACGGAGGATGCCATTTAAACCTCCTGCAGCAGGAGGGGCGCGGCCAATATGAGCAGCGTGACTGGATTCATGATTGTCTCCGGAGACTGAGTAATGTTGTTTTCATGTGCCTTAGTCGCAGGCCAAATCAATTCATTACATCATTTCATCATAATCTTATTACTTAAAAATGCATGGAATGGATTTGAGGCGTTTGATAATTATTTGTTGTCATTTTAATATTCAAATCCATGAATATAGAGAATGTCTTAGGTTAGGGAAGACAATCCGGGGGAAAACAGGCGCCGTAAAAGAAAAACGCCGCAAAGGCGGCGTTTCTTGAAAGCTGGGCGAGATCTGCGCGTTCAGCGGTCCGCATAGGGATTGGGCCAGCCCAGTGCTTCCAGGATTTCAATTTCCAGGCCTTCCATCTCATTGGCTTCTTCCTCGTCTTCATGGTCATAGCCTTGCGCATGCAGGACGCCATGCACCACCAGATGCGCCGCATGTTCCACTACGGTCTTGTTCTGTTCCTTGGCTTCGCGTTCCAGCACGTCTGTGCAGAGGATGATGTCGGCCTGGGTGACGCCGTTGTCGTCTTCCTCTTGGTCTTCGGAGTAGGCAAAGGTCAGTACGTTGGTGGCGTAATCCTTGCCGCGGTAGTCGCGGTTCAGAGCGCGCCCTTCTTCGGCATCGACAAAGCGGACCGTCAGTTCGGCCGGCGCCAGCAGGGCGGCTTGCACCCAGCGCCGTAATTGCGGGCGCGTGACGCTGTCTTGCAGGCGCTGGTCAGGATATTGCACCGACAGGGAGAGTTTATTTTTTTGCGGCATTGTGCTTACTTACGATTCCGTGCTGTTTTGGTGATGCCGGTCTGTACCGGCTTGGCTGGTTTCGCTGCTGGCGGAGTCGCGCCTTCGATGACGCCATGGGTGGATGCCACCGGCGCCGCCTGCGAGGCGGTTTCGTAGGCGTCGACGATGCGGGCCACCAGGGGATGGCGCACCACGTCGCTGCTGTTGAAGCGGGTAAAGGCGATGCCGCGCACGTCTTTCAGGATGTTCATGGCATCGATCAGGCCGCTCTTCTGGCCGCGCTGCAAATCGATCTGGGTAACGTCGCCGGTCACCACGGCCTTGCTGCCGAAGCCGATCCGCGTCAGGAACATCTTCATCTGTTCCGGCGTGGTGTTCTGCGCTTCATCCAGGATGATGAAAGCATGGTTCAGGGTGCGGCCGCGCATATAGGCCAGCGGGGCGATTTCAATCGCCTGCTTTTCAAACATCTTCTGGGTACGGTCAAAACCCAGCAGATCGTAGAGGGCGTCATACAGAGGACGCAGATAGGGATCGACCTTTTGCGCCAAGTCGCCCGGCAGGAAACCCAGGCGTTCGCCGGCTTCGACCGCCGGCCGCGTCAGTACGATGCGCTTGACCGCGTCGCGTTCCAGCGCATCGACCGCGCAAGCCACCGCCAGATAAGTCTTGCCGGTGCCGGCCGGGCCGATGCCGAGCGTAACGTCGTGTTCCAGGATGGAGTGGATGTATTGGCTTTGATGCGGGGTACGCCCGCGCAAATCGCTACGGCGGGTTTTCAGGACCGGGCTTTCGATATCGGTCTCGGTCAGTTCGGCATCGGCCGGATCTGCACCGGTTTCGTCGCCAGGTTCTGCACCGGCCTTGCCATTGCTCTTGGCCACTTTCAGTTTCTTGCCCATGCCCAGTTTGGCGCGCTGTTCCACCAGCGCCAGCTGGATTTCACCGACCGAAATCACCTTGTTGGCGACGGCGTAAAACTGGTCGAGGATCTCGACCGCGCGCTCGGCATTGCCGCCGGCTGCGATAAATTTGTCGCCGCGGCGGAAAATCGAGACATCCAGCGCCGCCGAAATCTGCCGCAGGTTTTCATCCAGCGGTCCGCACAAGTGTGCCAGCCGCGTATTGTCGAGCGGCTGCGGGATGAAGTAATGCGGCTGGGTAGGGGTTTTAGTTTTCAAACTGGCGTGTGCGTATCTGGGTTGATTGGTCGGTGAGCGCTGCCGGCTATTCGGTGACGACGATTTCGCCGCGCAAAGTATAGGTCAGTGTTTCTGTAATCGTGACGTCGATCAACTCGCCGATCAGGCGCGCGCCGTTTGGACCGGCGTTGAAATTCACCACCCGATTGTTCTCGGTGCGGCCTTGCAGCTCGGCCGGATTTTTCTTGGACGGGCCTTCCACCAGGATGCGCTGCACGGAACCGACCATCGCCGCGCTGATCTTGGCCATGTTTTGTTCCACCACGGCTTGCAAGTGCTGCAGCCGCTTCAGCTTGACTTCATGTGGCGTGTCATCCTGCAGGTTGGCGGCGGGCGTGCCCGGACGCGGGCTGAAAATGAAACTGAAACTGTTGTCGTAGCCAATATCGGTGATCAGTTTCATCAGCGCCTCGAAATCGGCGTCGGTCTCGCCCGGGAAACCGATGATGAAGTCGCTCGAAATCGTGATGTTGGGGCGCACCTGGCGCAAGCGGCGGATCACCGACTTGTATTCCAGCACGGTATAGCCGCGTTTCATGGCCGACAGGATGCGGTCAGAGCCGTGCTGCGCCGGCAGGTACAAGTGATCGACCAGCTTAGGCACCTTGGCGTAGGTATCGATCAGGCGCTGCGTGAATTCCTTCGGATGGCTGGTAACAAAGCGGATCCGTTCGATGCCTGGGATCTCGGCGATGTACTCGATCAGCAAGGCGAAATCGGCGATCTCGCCATCCGCCATGGCGCCGCGGAAGGCATTCACGTTCTGGCCCAGCAGCGTGATTTCCTTGACGCCTTGCTCAGCGAGCCCGGCCACTTCGGTCAGCACGTCTTCAAAACGGCGCGACACTTCTTCGCCGCGGGTGTAAGGCACTACGCAGTAGCTGCAATACTTGCTGCAGCCTTCCATGATCGAGACGAACGCTGTCGCGCCTTCCACCTTGGCCGGCGGCATGTGGTCGAATTTTTCGATTTCGGGAAAGCTGATGTCGACCTGTGCATGGCCGGTGGCACGGCGCTGGCTGATCATTTCCGGCAGGCGGTGCAGGGTTTGCGGACCGAACACCATGTCGACATACGGCGCGCGCTTGACGATGGCAGCGCCTTCCTGCGAGGCCACGCAGCCGCCGACGCCGATCAGCAGGTCGGGATTGTTGCGCTTCAGCTCGCGCAGGCGGCCGAGGTCGGAAAACACTTTCTCCTGCGCCTTTTCGCGCACCGAGCAGGTATTCAGCAAGATCACGTCGGCATCCTCCGGACGGTCAGTCTTGACCAATCCGTCGGAGGCGTTCAACACATCGGCCATCTTGTCCGAGTCATACTCGTTCATCTGACAGCCGAAGGTCTTGATGAATACTTTCTTTTGCATCGTTTTTTCCATGACTACTTCATTACCGTTTCAAACTGTTGCGCTGTGCTTCGATTTTTACGCCGGCTTCATCGGGCGTCAGGACCCAGACGCGATCGATGTCGCCTTGTATGTTCAGGGTGTAATTCACCAGATAAGTGTCGCTGCCCAGCGAACTCGGCACCTGGGTCAGCTGCTGGGTGTTCCAGATGCGCGAGCCGGGCGAAAGCCGCAGCACGTTGCCGCTCATGGCGACGGTGGGGTAGGCAGTGATGGTCATTTTTCCGCGCAAGGTGGTGGCGGGGAAATCGCGCTCGACTGCCATTGCGGAAAAGGCCAGCGTCGCCAGCAGGAAAATCATGAGCAGGCGGATTGGCCGCATTGTTGCTGACATAAGAAACTCCATTATTGAAAGCCGCGTGCGTGATGTTGGAAGCGCCGCGCAGACCGGGGAGAACGTGATTCTCGGTCTGCATGCGGGAAGCGCGGATTATAGCATTTGGCGACCACGGCATGAGATAGAGCTGGGGCCGACTTCTTGGAGGAGGCGGATGGAGCTTATCTTTGCTCCCTTATCTAAAAATTGCATATTTAATCATTTTGGCAGATGAGTGGCGCTTTGGTGGCGATAGTCGGGGCTCTGGATACTTTCTTTGTGGAAATGTAAAACCTATAATTTGGCATTGGTTGGAATCAGCGTTTTCCAGGGGGCGTAGCGTGCAAAGAAATACTGGGATTGTCTTGTCTATTGAGAAAAATAATAAACACATCGTGTCCATTGTCAGCAGAGGATTCACCTTAATTGAGCTAATGGTCACTATTGTAGTAGTGGCTATCCTTGCAGCGGTCGGGTTGCCGTCCATGGGTAATTTCATTGCCCAGAATCGCTTGTCGGGCAACGTCAACGAATTCATAGGCGCCACCATGCTGACTCGTTCCGAGGCGATTCAACGCAGCGGCGCTGTCACCATCTGCCGTAGCGCCAACGCAGAAACCGCGACAACTCCGGCCTGCGATACTACCGCCACGGACTGGAACAGCGGCTGGCTGGTGTATGTCGGAACGGCTGCTACCACCCCGGCTGCCTCGAACATTCTGGCGCGCCAAGGGCCGTTTACCAGTGGTACAAACATCGCGGCGACTTCGGCTGCGACGACGCCGACCCTGACTTCCATCACTTATAACGCAAGCGGCACGCCGATGCCGGCACCGCCCGACTATTTTACGTTTTCATTCAACAGCAAATTTTCACGCCTGGTGTGCTTTTCCCCGAGTGGACGCACCAGCGCACTCCCGGCCGGCAGCACCAGTTGCCCAACTTGATTTCTTTGATACACGTGAGAGAGATGAGAGACATGGCTTTTCTCGGTAGAAAAAAGATGCTCGGACGCCGCAGGCAACGAGGCGTCGGCATGATCGAAGTATTGATCTCGATTACGATCTCGGCGTTTGCGCTGCTCGGGTTGGCCGGCCTGCAAGTGGCTGCGCTGCGTTATGAGAAGGTGGCGAATTTCCGCTCGTTGGCCAGTCAGTACGGATCAGATATCGGTGACCGGATACGCGCCAATGCCGCAGGAGCCATAGCGGGTAACTATACGGCCGGCGGGACGTATTCTGCTTCTTACTCCACTACATCACCTAGCTGCGCCACCGCCAGTGCATGCACTCCGTCCGAGATTGCTGGTGTCGATATAGACACATGGCGGCTGGCAATGAACAGTGCTATGGCCGGTGGCTGGGGCACAGTATCAGGTGACAGCACCAACGGCTTTGTCGTGACCGTATATTTCAGCGAGCCGGATAAGTCGCTGGTTTCCACGTTGGATTCTGGCTGCGACAGTACGGTCTTCCCTTCAACTATGAGCACCAGCGACAAAGCTGCGATGCGTTGTTTTATAACGGTGGTGTCGCCATGATGAATCTACGATCGCCCACGCTAAGGCAAAACCGCAGGATGCAAGGATTTACGCTGGTCGAGCTGATGGTCTCGGTGACAATCGGCTTGATACTGGTGATGTTCCTCAGCAGCTTGTATCTCAACAGCAAATCCAGTTCACGCTTGAATGACGACAACGCACGCATACAGGAAGACGGCCGCTATGCCCTGAGTGTGATTGGCCGCAGCCTGATGCAAGCCGGATTCGGTAATATGCTGACTGGCAATACCACCGATTTCCCGCCGTCGGCGAATCCGACCTTGACCGGACTGATGGGGTGCGATAAGGGCTTTGCGCAGCCAATCACAACCACGCCTCCGACTTGCGCCACCACGTTGACTGCGCCGGCTTTTGCGGTCAGTTACACCAGCGAACCGTACGATACTGTCAATACGCCGTCCAACAGCGTTATCAGCGGAGCCGGGACTGATTGCAGCGGCACTCAGGCTACCGGCGCGACCAGTACTGCCGGCGGCCTCGTATCCAATAGTTTTTATCTGGATACGAGCAAGAACGTTTTGTATTGCAAGGGCAATGCAGGAAGCACCGCCCAGGCAATATTGAGCAACGTCGACAACATGACGATTACCTATGGCATTGACACCGGCAATCAATATACCCCCATGCAATCGACGACGTCCGCGAGTACAGCTGGCGCGTCCAGCATCAATGGAAATAACAAGGTAGGTTGGGACCGGGTAGTTACTGTCACGGTTTGCCTGGAAATTCACAGCACGAACAACGTGATCACCACAAGTTCAGGCCAGACTTACTACAAGTGCGGCGCTACGACTGCCACTACGGCAAGCGATCATCTGTTGCATACCACCATGACACGCGTTTTTACTTTGCGTAACAACGCTGCCGCCAGCCTGGTCAGCTGAGCGGCGCCAGACCAACTTATTCCGGCATATCTATGGCAAACACAAAACTCCAGCAATCAGGCATTGCGCTACCGATGGTGCTGATTTTCCTGGTCGTCATGATGCTGATTGGCGCAGTGGCCATTCGCAACGTCACGCTCAACGAAAAAATGGCGGGCAATACGCGTAACCAGCAAGCAGCTTTCCAGGCCGCTGAACGGGCTTTGCGCTACTGCGAAACCGGCACGCAAAACAACAGCATAGGCAGCAAGAGCCTTAGCAGCATGCTGACCACGCCGGGTACCACTTCGAATGTGTGGGATAGCGCGGCAACCTGGGCTAGCGGGGCGACGAAAACGGCAACCTTGCCGGCAGTGACTTTGGCCTCAGGGATCACCTGGACCGGCGCGCCCCCTGCGCCGCAGTGCATCGTCGAAGATGTGACTTCAACCATAGGTTTGGGGCCGACGCAGGCAAAGCGGGATTTGACCACGAAGGTTTATCGGATTACTGCGCGTGGCGTCGACGGCACGTCCAACGCAGTAGTGCTGCTGCAAAGCTATTTAAAATTATGAGCGTAGGGAGAATTTCCATGTTACGAACGAGTGTATCGCGGCGCATGCCGCTTGGCCGGCTGGTCAAGCTGCTTGCGCATTGCGTCTGCCTGGGTATGGCCGCGGTATCGGGTGTAGCGCTTGCCGAAATAGCGCAAACCCCATTGTTCCTGCCGGTGCCGCCGCCACCGAACATCATGTACATGCTGGACAACTCGGGCAGTATGGTGTGGGGTACTGTTACCGGTCTTGATGCTACGGCTGAGTACAATTCAGCAAAAGACCGTCGATCGTATTATTCCAGTGACTGGAATCAGATTTACTACAATCCTGCCACAACCTATTCTCCGGGCGTAACCTCGGCTGGGACCTCTATGGGGGCTGCTAGTACTGGAGCGACGATTATTGACCCGTATCTAGATACAAGTACGACGTTGGACAATATCAGCGAAGGTTGTTACGTTTCTTCGACAATTACCTTGCCGCTTTACGATCCATCGAATTTCTCCCCTTATAACAACTGCCAAAGTTCCAAGGGTAATGGCTACAATACACTCGTGGCCCAATATGCGTTTTATTATACCTGGGCAGGTAGCGGCACACCGAACGGCAGTTCCAGCCAGAACAACACCAGTAGCAACTATACGCGGGTGGACATTCTTCCGAGTACGGCGACTTATACACGGGCAGCGACGCGTACCGATTGCGCAGCCGCGTCGACCTGTACTTATGCCGAGGAAATTCAGAATTTCGCCAACTGGTTTTCTTATTATCGTACGCGGATACTGATGACGAAAACATCGCTTGGCGTTGCTTTTTCGGGAATCAGCGATCGGTTCCGTGTCGGGTTCGCAACAATTAACGATAACAGCAGCAGAACAAATACAACGGCCGCCAATTTTGTCCCCCTTTCGACATTCAGCGCCACCCAAAAGACTGCATGGTACGCCAAGTTATATGCTATCAAACCTGGTGGCGGCACTCCGCTTATCAACGCATTGAATCAGGTCGGTCAATATTACATGGGGAATGGCATGACCGGAGCCCCAAGCTCGACGCCAGACCCGATTCAATTGAAGTGTCAGGCGAATTACACGATCTTGTCAACGGATGGCTTTTGGAACGGTACAGTGCCAACTACGATCGGCGACGAGGATGGGACGGTGCCTACCTTGCTTGCGCCTGTCGCAAACGATCCAGTCTCCGGCACTGCTTTGACTGCAGGTCAGGCATTCCCAAGACCCTTTTATGAAGGAGCAACAGCCAACTCCAATACATTGGCGGATACGGCGATGCAGTATTGGATTACTGACGTCGGAGCTCGCTCCGGCAACGGCGGAACTGTAGGTAAAATTACGGCGACCCCGACTGATCCAGCGACCTGGCAGCATATGGCCACCCATACGATTGGTCTTGGGGCAAATGGCACACTGGTGTACCGACCTGACTATAAGACAGCGACGACCGGAGATTATGCTGCGATTAAAGCGGGGACTAAAGACTGGCCAGCGCCGTCGGCAGATGACCCAAGCGCTATTGACGATTTGTGGCATACGGCCGTGAACGGTCATGGCAGTTATTTCAGCGCGAAAAATCCTCAGCTTCTGCAAGCCGGCCTGAATAGCATTCTGGCCGAGATCGGCAGGGCAACCGGATCTGGTTCCAGCATCGCCTATCCTGGAACTGCCGTGAGTTCTTCGGCTTATGCCTACGTGCCAAGTTTTGATTCCGGTACCTGGGCCGGCCATATGAAGGCCTTCTCGGTGAATACTAATGGTACTCTCAATACGACAGCCCAATGGGATGCGGCGACATTGCTGCCCGCTTACGGTTCGCGCAACCTCTTTACCTGGAATCCGACCTCGAAAGCGGCTGTCAGTTTCGCCTGGGGAAATTTGACGACAGGCACGGGCAGTCAGCAGGCCGCTTTGGTGTCAACCAATGTCGTGGATTATCTGAGAGGTAATTCCGCGATGGAGCAAGCCTCCGACGGCAGCGGCAGCGGCAGCGGCATATACCGTTACCGCCAATACAAGCTCGGGGACATCGTCAATTCCTCCCCTCTGTTTGTACAAAGCACCGACTTTGGATATACGGTGCTGCCGACGGCAAGCGGTGGCGGCAGCACTTATACGACCTTCCTGTCCACCAAGTCGACGAAGAATGCAAATGGCGTGGTATATGTCGGCGCCAACGATGGCATGCTGCACGCGTTTGACGCCAGTACCGGCGTTGAGACATTTGCCTTCATTCCAAACAGTGTCTATCCCAACCTCAAGACCTTGAGCGATCCAAACTACGGCCATCATTATTTTGTCGACGGGCCGCTGGCGGAAGGGGATGCCTATATCGGCTCGGCCTGGAAAAATATCTTGCTGGGTACAACTGGCGCAGGCGCGCAAAGCGTGTTCGCGGTGGACATCACACCTACCGGCACGACGTTCAATGGCTCGGCATTGGCTGCGGGTAGTGTGTTGTGGGAGTACGCTGCCGGCAGCGATGCCGACCTGGGTAATGTATTGGGCGCGCCAGCGGTGGTGCAGCTGGCCAATGGAAAATGGGCCGCCCTGTTTGGTAACGGCTATAACAGCACAAATGCTCATGCCGTGTTGTACCTGGTGGATGTCAATAGCGGCGCATTGCTGAATAAAATCGATACCGGCGTCGGCAGCGCCACTGCATTAAATGGCTTGTCCGCTCCGACCTTGCTGTTCAACAGCCAACGCCAGGTGGTCGCGGCGTATGCTGGAGACTTGCAAGGGAATCTCTGGAAATTCGATCTAAGCAACACTGATTCTACAAAGTGGACCAGCAGCTCGTTGTTCACAGCTAAGAATGCAAGTTCCGTTGTGCAGCCGATAGTGCAAGCGCCGGCCATCGCCCCCCATCCACTGGGTGGTTATATGGTGATGATAGGCACAGGCAAATATATAGAGACGACCGACAAGGCCAATACCGATACGCAAAGCGTTTATGGCATATGGGATAAGACCGGCGCCGCAGCAGTAACCGGGCGCAGTCAATTGGTTCAGCAGACTTTGACGGACGTGACGTCGTCGACGGGCGCCTTGCTTGGCCGCACCGTATCCAGCAATGCAATCAACTGGGCATCGCAGCGCGGCTGGTACATCGATTTGCCTGCCAGTGGTGAGCGCGCTGTCGGTAATTTGCAGGTATTGAAAAACATCATCCTGCTGGCTACCACATTGTCCCCTAATACGGCGGACCCGTGCGCCGGCGGCGGCAGCTCTCAGCTCATGGGCGTCAATTATTTGACTGGCGCCTATTCATCAAAATTTGTATTGATAGTGGCTGGCACCACCGAGGGCGACCTTGCTTCCGCCACTGTTGCCGGTACGGTAGGAACGCCTCTTCCAATGAATCTTGGCGACCCGACAAAAACGCCATGCCTGGAGTACGTCGACCTTACGGGAAAAACGTCATGTCAGCCATTTACGCTCAAAGGCGTTGCTGTACGCCGCTGGCGGCAGTTGTCGCTACATCCGTGATAAGGGGATCTCAATGAAATACGGAAATATGCATAAGCAGCGTGGTTTTACCCTGATTGAACTGATGATTGTAGTAGTGGTGATCGCCATTCTGGCTAGAGTCGCGGTGCCCAGCTACAGGGCATATGTGCAGCGGGGCGATCGTGCCGCTGCGATGGCGGCATTGCTGCAGGATAGCAACTGGATGCAGCAGCAGTTCACGATCAATAACAGCTATCCGATCGCGGACACCTCGACTGTGAAGGCCGCGCTGCCTGCGCGTACCTCGCCAGCCAGCGGGACTGCAAGATACAACATCAGCATCAGTTCCGGCACCGGCACCAGCTATGTGCTGTCGGCGGCGCCGGTATCTACTGACAAGTGCGGTACTTTTACATTGGACAATACTGGCGCCAGGGGAGCCAACGCTTCCACTGACACGACCTTTATCGGAAATTGCTGGGCTGCTCGCTAGAGTTTGTGCGCTTTTATACCGCGAAGTAACGCCTCTTGCAGGACTGGCTTACTTGGAGTATTTGACATGATCGCCAAATCTGTCGCCCTGGTTAACAGCACTTTTTTGCGTTTGCAGCTCGCGAAATAAAAATGCCGTTCAGTCCAAACTGAACGGCATTAAATATTCACAATCCGTCTTTCTTGTCTGCTGGCAATCGAAATATTTTAGGCTAGCGATCCGTCATCCGAATCGCTATCGTTGCTGGCAATATTATCCGTGCTGTCTGAGCTATCGTTCGATGAAGCATCATCTCCGTAGTAATTATTGATGGTTGTATTTTCCACCGGTGTTGCCAATGGCGCCGCCTGCTGACCAAACAGCCCGGCGCTGTGATTGCCGCCATTCCCCATCAGATGTTCAATCCCCTGGAACAGGAACGCGCCGCCGGCGACACCCGCAGCGGTGGTCGCGACGCTGCCAAGCACATTGCCAATACCGCCGCCAAAAAAGCCTGATGCCGCGGCCGGCGCTTGTAGCGGCGCCTGATATGCCGCAGGAGCTTGCTGCATTGGCGGCTGCGGATAAGGCGCTGTCGCCACCGGACGCGATGCAGGCGCTGCGCTGTTGCCCCAGCTATTTGCTGGATCAAGAAAACTGCGCACCGGGGCTGGCGCTGCCTGGACCTGGCTTTGCAAGTTCGCGATCTGCGCCTTTGCCGCGTTAAGAGCCTGGTCCATCAGCAGTGCGCGTTGCACCAGTAAATAAGCGGCATCGGGCTGCTGCGCTACCGCACTTGCTATCAATGCATCGGCTTGCGGATCCTTGGCGATGCCTCTGGCTTGCGTGAGTTGATTCAGGAAATCTTGCAAAGCTTGCGATTCTTGCGGACTCATATGAAGTGCTCCTTCGGGATTTCGATGGTCAGGTGCTCTATATTGAGTCGTTTGCCAGAGGCTTCAAGAGGTGTTCAGCATAGGCATGCTGATTTGGGTCGTTTAGATGGACAAAATACCAAGGGAAATATTCGCAGTAGATGGGGAATCTGTTCGGCCTGATGTTTGTACGGGATAGGTGGACTCGTATAAAGCCTTTAAGCCCTTATATATAAATGGTTTATTTTTTATATATCAAAGATGTATATGCAAAAATATATGCAAAAATTATTCCTTAAGCAATCACGCAGCAGCGCACTGTTCAAATCTTGTTAAAGCGCTATATGAATTTCGGCCAAATGAAAGGTGTTGCAATTATGCGACACTTGTGTTAATCTCGCTGCTAACTTAAGGAAATATCATTTTTCAATATTTGTCAAGCGATATTTCAATATTTATAAACGCAAATTTGGATTGGCCATTTTTGTATTTTAATCATTTAGTCACAGGAGATTTATGACAACACCTTTAGCATGTCTGCAAATGAAAGCGTTAACCAAGAAACTGAGTATGTCTCGAAGCAGTATCTACAAATTGATCCAAAACCAAGAAAGTAAATTTCCTGTTGGATTTCCATTGATGGGCGGAAGGGCAATGTACTATATCGAAAGTGAGGTCGATGAATGGCTAATTTCTCAGCGACAAAAAAGCCAGCTAGTACATTAAGTCATTCAAATACGCATCACATTACTGATTTTTAATCGGCCAAATATCCCAGTAATGCCCCTTGCATTAAAAATTCCGTAAAAACGCATATTCCAACAGCGTATCAATCCAATAGCACTCCTGCATCAAGTCAGGGTTTTGCTATCTGCTAGTCAGTGCCCCAATCCAAACAGCTTTTCAAAATCCAGTTTTTATGGGGATATTTCCGATGGGCTTAACATATTGAGTCCATGGGACGTTCTAGTTATCGATTTGGACGGACTAGAAGAGACTTTGAGCGACTTATTGAGGGTGGGTAATGGGTGAGTGCGGCTAATACCTTTTATGCATTTAAAGCGCGTATGGCAAGTCATAATTATTGATTTGAAGTTTTAATTTAAAACTTCAAAAACATTGGTGCATATTACAAATTCCGGCTTGGTTGGCGGTAAAAAATATGTGCCAACATCCGCATTGTTAGAAGATGTTTAAATTTTCGTGAAATATACGAAATTCCCTCTATGGAAATTGACAATTTTATTTTCGTCAATTATCTATTTTTCAAATTCAAATAAAAATGACCCAAATGCATAGCCTATAAGGCTTGCAATGGAATTCCGTATTTTAAAAATTTTGTTGTACTTAGTAAGTGATCTATTCAAGTGATCTATCCCAATAACTTAAGGAACGTAATTATGGTAAAAAAAGAAACAAGTATTACATTGGCAAATGGTGACATGCACAGTCAGAAGGCTCATTTGAAGGCGGAAGAAATGTTAACTGAGTGCAAATATCTGCAGTCCCGACTGTACCATCTCATTATGATGGGTAGTGAACGAAAGGATGAATATCAAGCTTGTTTAAAAGCATTATGCTTTGAGTTAAGAAGAAAAAATATTCCATGTGAATGGAGGGGATGCGTGGAAGTAGATGAAACCAGAGGATTGCATTACCACGCTTTCATTTTAGTTGAAGCCAAACATAGAAATCCCTGCACTATCCTTAATCACAAGGGGCAAGGCTGGCTGAATGTAATGATGCAAAAGAGAGGGCTGACGTACTATATTGCCCCGCCAAAGTCTGCAATTCATCAAACAAGACCAGATAGAGAATTAAACTATGCCAGCTTAGCTGGTGAGAAATTGGCAGATTGCCTAATCTGGATTTCATATTTAGTGAAGAATAGATCAAAGCCAACTGATATTACATATATCTATTCTGGTTCCAGAGAGAGAAAATCCGGCAGTAAGCAGTCGGGTTTGAGGAAACCACCAATAAACAAAAGAGTCGAGTTTGGAAACTACAGTCTTCTTGCCTAATCGGTCCTTGTCAGAGCATTAATGCGTCGAACTAGTTGCGTCTTTGTAGCTAAAGAGTGAAAGGCAGATTAAATGAACGTTAATTTCATATTGAAAGCTAAATAAGCGTCAAATTTATAGTTTATATGTGCCTACCGCTCTATAGCGCAAAACCAATCACGGGAAATATTTTGCACAGTTTTGGGGTGCGATAGCAGACCCAGAAAACTAATCACTGGCGATAATCAGATGCTATGTAAATGAGAAACTACTGCTTGATATTTTTCAGCCAGATCTGACACATTCGTCTCACGGAGTGTGTTGACCGCACTTAATACTTCATAGATAACGGCGTCTCTTCTTTCAACTATCACTTGCTTTAGCGATTCAGATAACTCCATCTCGTAATGTAGATGGTGGTGGAGAAACAAACCACAGTCCAAGGCAATTTGACTGTCGTCAAATATGAATCGATGCTGTTCATCAGGAAGCTCATTTCGCTGATTTTTTAAAAACAGTGAAAAGGCTTTATCTGCATTTGCAAAGTTTTCTTCGTCTATGAACAGAGACGCCATTCTCCAGTAGCAATATACGTTGCCTCTGCGAACCCCTTCTTTGTAGAAATTCAGTGCTTTTTCTTTATTTTGTGATGTGCCCCTGCCTTCTTCATGCATGCCTCCTATGCGCTGATAAGCCGCAAGACAGCCTAGCTTTGCCGCCTGACTATATAGACGGAGTGCTTCTGCATAATCTTGGAAGATATCGCCCCATCCATAGTATTGGCTTTCAGCCTCGTCAAAAAGAGAGTACCAAGGGTATGAGGCAGGAAGCACCGCGCTCTCAATCTCAAGAGTCATATCGTCTAGCTCATCTTGGCCGTGTTCGCCAAAAAGCTCATCTTCTTCCTCGGTGTTTGCCAGCGGCAGTGCTTCACTCCCCTGAATTGCACCAGGGGCTAAAGTGATGGCCTTAACGACCTCGTTGACGGGCGCATTGAAAAACTCACGATTGGCAGAAATTCGATAGCCTTTTTGTCCAAGTAACGCATGGATAAAAGTTTCGGCAGCAGTACAGTCCTCAAAGAGCTGTTCGTAGACCACGATAAACGGCGTAGGCAGGCCGGTCGCGCCGGAAAGCTCCTGAGACCGCTCAGCGGTGCTTCGCTTCGTTTTGCCAACTTTGATGGCGTTCGGCATCGAGCTATTGGCAAGGACGTAGATGAATCCAATATCTTTCATTGATTGCTCGTCGTCTTTTTGTATTCTGAAAATTTTATAAAATTGCAATGCGTTGATAAAGAAAGCCGAATTTCGTGCTCGGTGCGAAACAGGAAATCACCTAGGGACGATTTGCGCAATCCGATTTTTATACGCATCGAGCAGACAAGTCTCATCGGCGCATTGATCGCGTTCATTTTTGAGCCAATCATTTTGTTGCCGCTGAAGCGTGTCTTTGTCAGGGGAGACGATGAAAGCCATCCGATATACTTTCTTGAGATTCACGTCCGCCTGAGATAGCTTCTCGCTGGCGCAAATAAGGTGTTCGGACTTGGTTGAAGCCTTGCCGCAATCGAAACTGGGATGCCCAGTGATTGTAAAGTTATTTGTATTTGTCACTGCAACCGGAACACGCTGTGCTGGTGCTGGTGCTGGTGCTGGTGCTGGTGCCTCTGTGACGACAGGCAAATTTTCGACTTGAGAAGCGGGTTTCACTTCGCCTGACGGCGCGTCCGGTGGACTTGCCGCCACTGGCTGTCTCGCCACGTCAGCAGACGGAGGAACCTTGTTTTCGGCAATTGCAGGTGGACTCTTCACTTCAGCAGCAGCGGACTGACTAATTTTTTTAATCGCAACTGGCTGACTCTTAACTTGAACAGCGACTGGTCGACTCTTGTTCTCAGGGGCGTCATCGGATTTTGAGCTTTTTATTGCATCTGCCAGAAAAATCATTCCACCAAACGCGATAAATACGCTAATGAATTGCGGGCCAACCATCCAGAATATTCTTGTTCTGAACGTCTCGCCCGCGCTGCTAGTGAAAAACATGTCCGGCTGCGTAAACTTCCGAATTTGGTCGCCGATAGTCCACGCAATCGGGGCTACAAACACATAGCCAACACCACATACAATTTTGGCTAGCCCGGCTAATAGATGCGATTCCCTAAAATCGGATATCCCCACGCAGAACAAAAAGAGGAAGCCGAGTCCGGCGCAAATCCAAGCCATCGGAGAAACTGATTTTCTGATCTTTGTCAGATCCGATGCGTCTTTTGGGAAGGTATTTAGTCCGAACATGTGGCTTGCCCTATCGTTGTTGTTTTCAATGGCCCTGAAACCGCTTCGGCATATCAAGCGGACTAGCAAGATTTTATCATTGCTACTCAAACTCTGTAGACCTAAAGTCATCATATAATCAATCTTTGGTTCGTGCAAACCAAAGAATCCAAAGCCTCAAAACGCCAGCCAGCCAAAATACGATTTGGTTTGGTGCTTCGTCATGCCCGTGAAGAATTGCAGTTATCTCAAGAGGTTTTAGCCGAAATGGCTGGCTTGCACCGTACCTATATTGGGCAAGTGGAGCGCGGAGAGAGAAATATCTCCATCGATAACATGGAGCGATTGGCAGATGCGGTGAATTTGCCCCTGTGGGAAATGCTTCGACCTCACTGATCGCAAGGAAATTTAAGGCCCAAGTGGTACATTAGAAAAATCAGTAAACTTGGAGCCCAGAATTTAGTTGTTGGAACTTCCATCCAAAAACGGTATCACGGTCGGGGATCAGAACTCTTCGAGTTTGCTAGAAATAACAAATATGCGACGTTTTGAATTTAAGCGACGAAATTAATCGTCTGTTTGAAATGGCTTTGGTCGTGGCCTTCATATTTTATTGTTTACGGGGCTGAAAAACGGATCGCTTGTAAGCTGCGCGTTGTATATAAGCCGATCTCCTATCTAGCAGTTAGGGCACAATGAGAACAACCACTAAAGCAATAACAGGCCTTTCAAGTTTTTTCGAAGTTTTGGAACGCTTTAAGACCGTCGATGGGAGAGTAGATCTTTACCGAGGGCATACGGACAAACTCTACACACTGCAACCCAGTCTCTTCCGTACACTAAAGCACCGCAAGGACGAGAAAAATATTTTTCGTGAATTGATCTCCCTTCATCCGAGTGAATTCGAGGGCGATGGAAACGTTTTCGAAAAACTAGTCAGAATGCAGCACTATTCGCTCCCTACTCGCTTACTGGATTTGACCTACAACCCATTGGTCGCGCTATTCTTTGCCTGTAACTCCCGTCCTACCAAAGATGGCGAATTCATTCGATTCTCGATAAAGAAGGCAAAAATTCGGTACTTCGATAGCGACACTGTAAGTTGTGTTGCCAACCTTTCCAATCTCACTGGAAACGAACGGGACAAATTGAGGCGCATCAAAGACTTTGATCAACTTCAGAACTCTGATGCTGGTAAGCGGTTGCTGCAATTCATAAAAGCAGAAAAACCTTATTTTCTCCCACAAATTGATCCTGCCGACTTGCAAAGCATCTTGGCAGTCAAGCCGAAACAAAGTAATCGAAGAATTCTGGCTCAGCAGGGCGCATTTCTGTTGTTCGGCCTGCCGATATTGCTGAATCAGAAAAATGATTTAGACATAGAGATTAGTCGTGTGCCGATTGCTTCGAATCATAAGCGTGCAATACTGGATCAGCTAGATAAGATCAACATCAATGCAAGTACGCTGTTCCCAGAAATCGAGTCTGCCGCAAAGTACATAATGAGCAAATTATCGCCATTGGAACGAGGAGCAGGAGACTAAACGTTGAAAATAGGTTTTTGGCAAACACACTCTTGTCGAGTCGTTTCCTGACGCCGCTCAAGTGAGAACGTTTTCGGGTCCGTTACACCGGGCGGAATGAGCCATTTTCCACTCTGTCATTTGACACGCGATTAAACAGTGGAGAGCGCGATCTCAGCTTCGCTTTCTGTTACTGTCGATGCCAATTGTTGTGTGAGTCGAGCCAGTTGGCGGGCTGTGTAGCAAACGTGATGATTCATGTCGGCTATGACCCAGGTAGCGAGTGAACCTGGCTTAATTAGGCGTCTTGCGCAATCATCGATATAAGTATCACCAAAGCTGCGCGTCCGGCCCACATATCGAAAATCTGCGCTAACGCGACTGGCTAGATCGTGGTACTGATCATAGTCCTTGATGGGGTGGTGGAGCGCATGACCTCTAAAATAGATGATTTTGTCGCCTGCCGTATAGCGAATTTTGGCGTTCACGTACCGACTTGTTGTCTGATCACTGAAATCGGGATGTATGATGCCGTAATCCCCAAATGTTGGTTTGATTGTATCGGGCATGTCCCGCCAGAGAGCTGACCAAAGACGCAGCTCTTGGCGAATCACCTCGCCGACCTTATTTTTCTCGATACTACCCACGGTTTTCAGTGCAGAAGAACCGGCAATTACGATTGATCTATAACCGGCGATGTTCGGGTTGTGAAAGAGAAAAGAAACTATGTTCTCTGCTAGGTTCGATGTGTCTTCCCCATCTATGTGTCGCAAGTCTAGAAGTAAATCAATTTTGTTTTGTGGCAGTCGCATCTGAGCGGTGCGTTCGATAATTTGGGCCCACACATCATCAAAGAGATATTCGGCTAGATCATCACGAGACAAACGGAAGCAAAACCCTTTATCGAAATCCCGAGCAATCGCACCGAGCGTATCCCACAAATCATCATTTCGTTCGAATCCATACGCCGGAGTCACAGAGCGTCCGAATGCTTTTAATAGTGCGAATCCATGAAGGGTGGCGTTTGTGCCATCTGAGATCGTCGCGTCCGGCATCAAACCGTGGAAATCTACGAAAATCTCACCAAGCGGCAAATGCTTTCGAATGTACTCGCAGAGTTTGAAGACGTGCTCCTCCACCAGTGGAGCTTTGGGATTGATTGGCATCGCTTCGATGAACGGTTTCATCAATTGACGGACATCATTGTTGACCCGTCCAACGGCCATCAAATCATTTTTTTTGCCCTTGACCAGCGGCACATAAACTGAGCGACTATCCATCGATATCTCCTGCTTACGTCATCAAGATTTCATTGAAAATGCTGTTGTACCAATCCCTGCTCTAAAAATTCACGAAAATGCTCGTAGTGACCGCTCTCGAACTGAATTCGTCCAGCCACAATTGCTGGGTGAATATGCAGACTGTCCGCAAGTTCTTGAATGCTTTGATTTGTAGGGGCGAGTCTAGCCGACGAACGCTCCCAAACGGCACGGCGAATAAATGAATCGCGTGCTATACGATTCGCTTCATTCTCTTTTTGTTCGCTCTTCTCAGTGCTCGCAATTCGTTCAATGCGATCAATAAACGCCTCGTCGGCAGTATTCAAGTGTCTCCATACGTGCGCGACCTCGTGCATCAATGTGAACCAAAAATAGTCAGTTCGATCAATTCGCAGCGTCAGACCAATCACCGGGGTGCCTCGCTCAGACAGCATCGCTGCGCCATCTATTACAGCGTTCGGTAGCCGAGGCTCGACGATCACTGCAATACCACACTTCGATAGGAATTCAACTGCCAGGCGAGGGCCATTACTGAACCAACTTAGTCGTGCAAGGTCTCGCAACGTGTCAGCAGAAATTTTTCCAGGATCAAATTTAGGTAAATCATTCTCGACATCCTTGGCTCGCATCAAGACCCGCGCTGTCCATGCTAATGTCGAATAGTACGCCTTTTCATCGAGCTTATCGCCCCGAAACCTGCGTCTAAACATGATCGGCACTTGGCGGCTCGGAACAATCTGGGTAAGGAAAGAGCGAAGCATCTCTTCTGCATTCTTCCCGCTAATTTTTGCTGCGCTGAACCAGCCACGCCTTTCCATCTCCCGATAGGGAAACCGTTTCCAGTCGATTTCTTCGACGTTGCTCTCACTGTCACGTGATGGAACGGGTTCTCTTCCAATGAGAGCGTCTGCTGGAATTCCAAGGCCGCTCGACAGTGCGCGAATCATTTGTACTGTTAGGGGTCGTTTCCCACCTAGCACCTCAGAAACTCTGCTTCTGCTGCCCAAAAGCGGAACGAGGTCCTTCTGTCGAAGCCCCTGTTCAGCCATCCGAAATTCAATTATCTCGATTGGATCAAGTGCCTCGAATTGATACGCACGTTTTTCGTAATCTTCAATCAGAAGAGCAAGCAATGCGAGGCGATCACCTTCGGTCGATCCAGTCGGTGGATCAAGCGCAACAAGCCCCTCTGCTTCTAGCAGCGCAGTTTGATGTTCAGTTTCGCTTTTGAGAATTCTATATTCCATATCAACGCATCCGCTTCGTGTACTGGTCATGTGTGCCCACCCATTTGATGGCGATCACTCCTGCGTTGTAAGCCACCTGGGTTTCCAGGCGATACTCATTGCCGCGCACGTTAAAGATGACAATGTTTGTCGCTAAAAAGCTGGCGGATGGATACCTGTCCTTGATATCGTGACTAGTCTCCCAGCGACTGGCGCGTGCATCTGCGATCCAGTTCGATATCCACTTGCGGCAGTCTGCGTGCTTGTCGCAAAAGGCGGCAAGCACCCCAAGTCCAACAACCCTCATGAAAACCATGCTCCCATAAATGCTTCGAATCTCGAATCCCATTGTGGGAACAGATTTATTGTTACCGATTTGGGAGCAAGCGTCAAGACAAAATTACACCTGAGTAAGTACCTTGCCGCCGTGGCGAGTCAGGCAATTGAGGAAATAGTGTTTAGCTAGAAGCAGACATGTGAGGATATTCATGCAGCGCGACAAAAACAGCGTCATATGCATTTCCCAATTGTGAGTATTGCTAAAATGAAAATAATTCTTAGCTTGTATGCGATATTGCCAGCGCGTCCAACAAGGCATACTTTCTTTGCAATCTCAGCTCGCCTGCATTTGCCCCACAAATTTTGTCTAACAAGTATATGTGCAAGATTTTCTTTACATATTCTACAAAGTACTAAATACTTGTTATGCATTATCAGAAGAGGGGAACAGAATGGCAGTAGGGCAAATCATTGGATACGTTCGCGTATCGACCGCTGGGCAAAATACAGCACGGCAACTTGACGGTATTGTGCTAGATCAAATATTTGAAGACAAATGCAGTGGAAGCACGACGGATAGGCCACAACTTACGGCCATGCTCAAACATGCTCGATCTGGTGACACAGTTATGGTGCATGACATCAGTCGTCTAGCGCGTAACACGGCTGACCTACTTGACCTCGTAAAGCGATTGACCGACAAGGGCGTGACAGTTTCCTTCATTAAAGAGTCGATGACCTTTGCCGCTGGCAAAGATAACCCGATGAATACAATGTTCCTAACCATCATCGGCGCTATCAGTGCATTCGAGCTATCGATGATCAATGAAAGACGCGCAGAAGGGCAAGCCAAGGCAAGAGCCGAAGGCAAGCATATGGGGAGGACAGCCAAGTTAACAGCCGATCAGATTGCAGCAATCAAGCAACGTGCCACAACTGAGAATAAGACGGCGCTGGCTGATGAATACGGCGTATCACGAGCGACGCTGTACTCTGTATTGAAGACGGCTTAGGCGCACCTAACCATCCAAATCAAGACACGGTATGCGGGCTGGGACAGTTAGCCTTTTCCACTCAGCAGGCAATAGCAATGTACGCCACACGGGGGAAAACTCCTCGCAAGTTACACATTCCTTATCGCGTAATTGTTCTGCGATGAAAATCAATTGCATGCGGTTTAACGTGAGATATTCATCGGCCCTTTGTTGACATTCACTGCGTAAGCGGCAAATTGCCATAATATTGGCAGCCTCTTGGGTGGGATTTTCCGTCTTCGTAAAATACTGAGTATTGGGAGAGAGCCTCGCTAGTCGTACAATGAAATTGTCCGCCATCTCATAATCTTGTGAAGCGCCTTCGCAGTGTGATCCGAAAACGAGCCGTTCTGCCGCAGCACCAGCATATGACATCGTTGTCTGCCATAGCAGAATATCGGTTGTAGCATCAATTGGATCGAGCGAATGAATGGGTGTAACAAATCCGCCGAAACCATACTTAGGCTCTCGATCAACTACTGCAATCGCGTCTTCAGGAACTGCGTTCAATTGCCCGTACAGAAGTAGGTGACCAGCCTCGTGCACGCAAACTCGCCAATACTCTTCGTCGTTGAGGTGATATCGGTCACTTCCGATGTCCAACCGCTTGAGCCGGCGTCTCTTTTGCCATTGCAGCGAATCTACCAAATATTCCAGAATTCCAGAAAAGACAAACCAGAGCACGAGGCATACGCCCATTGCCATTAATTGTAAGACCGAATTTCCACGAAACCAATAACAAACAACATAGGACGGAATAAAGAAAATCGCAGCACGTAATCCAATAGAGCGCAAGGCAGACATAAAGGGAACTAGTAGGCTACCATGGAGGAAAGTGACTGACATCGTTACAATCGTGAGTAAGACAGCAAGCGCGATCATAAAACAGACAGTCAGCGCGGCGATTGGTGATCGGAGAGTTCCATATCGAGTGATCATCACAATGATGATGAACGCAAAGATAAGGGGGACGAACCGAAGGAATTTCGCAATAGCTATTGGACGATCATGAATCACGTCCGAAAGACGGTTTCTAAAGACAAGTAGGTAAAACGAAATCAGGCCCAGAACGTCGAATTTCTTGAGAAACGACCAGATGATAATAAGTGCAATACGCATCGTTTATCAGTGAAAACTAGTAGCAGTTAAAAATTATCGAGTTGGCCAAAAATACCTCCGGTCCAACACGAGCTATGCATTCGAATTACACGTCCTACCGCCTCGATAGATATTTCCCTAGACCAGAAAATCTTTCACCCCAATTATCCCCATCTACGATTTTTTATTTTGGTTTCTTACTTGGGACACCTGAGGCCCACAGACCGAATATAAAATCAGGGTCCTTGTCCTTGGGCGTTATCTGAAGGTCCTTGCGCATTTCATAGAATAATCGAGACATTAGCTTGTCATGCCCTTGATTGCTTCGGGCACTGTTGCTTACTTTAATTTCTTCCTGAAACGCTTGCAGCGCGCCGATTACGGATTGCGGCGCAATCAAATTCAACTTATTGCATGAGCGAGAGAAAGCGCGTTGATCATCCGGCGTTGACTCCCCAGAAATGATACCGCTGAGGCTGGCAACGAAATCTTTGTAGTGCTCCAGCTTTTCTTTTCGTAGCTCTGCTTCCCTCTCCCGCTTCTTGGTGAACCAGTAGCCTGCGACCGCCACCCCAACAGCGGCAGTAGCTCCAATACATGCAGCGACAATATCAGCGGCCATATCACTCCATAGATTTGATTGTATCGGTCATGTGTGTCAAATCTCTCATAAATTGGCGGCACATTTAACGATACTCGCATTAAAGAATCCGTCTTCCCACAAGCCTTTCTCCACTCGGTTTTTCATTTCATCGTAACTAAAACGCCAGAGTATTTCCCCATTCTCTTCCACAGTCCCTTTATTCACTGGATTTATTTGGTAATGGGTATTCTCGAAAGTGAGGATGTAAACAATGCTCTCTGTTATCAAATAATTTTGATCAAACGTCGGTGGCTCAATAGCCACATTGTAGGTAGTTGTATTTGACGCCAGCCGCGATCTTACACTTGGATATACCACGCCAGTACGTGGCGCAATCGGGTAATTTGCTATGAGCTGCCCAAGTAACATGTTGCCGATTGCGATTGTCGAATTATAGTCATCGAAAATGACTCTATCCTTAGTCATCTCTGCTTGAAAATAATCATGAATAATTTTTTCGGCCTGTGTAGGATTGTGTTGATCGCCGATGAGTTTAGGAATGCCTATCGGAAAAAAGAACATCTTCGAATCATCACGGCGAACAATTTTAGAAATGGTGAATACGTTGCCTACCCCGACAGTCATCTCGATAATTGTTCCGAGTTCGCATGCTGCTGCATACAGCACACTCTGACCGACATCATTCAATCTGCCTTTGTTTTTGACAAACTCGGATTTCGGATATGTTATTTCTTCAACGCGACAAAACAACCGACCCTGCTCATTGAATCGCCCTCGATAGAGAATAGGATTGGCGACGTTTATTGCGACCAACTTCACACCATCCATTGCCTGCTTTAATATCGGAACGAACTCATGTGCGGGTGCCTGCCCCTTTGAAAGAGCATGCAGATTTTCTATAGCTCTTTTATTTTGAAAGTAACGTGCGATATCGTTCTTATTCATATACCTAGAGGATAGAGTACGAACGCGATTTTTAGGCGTCAGCTATTGTTTTAAGTAGCCCGGGATATGCTGAGAACACGTATCCAGCGCATCATCGCTGTTAGACGCTACTCCAAAACGGTATTTGCAGTAATCAACAAGTGACTTTCTGTCCACCGTGGAAAGATCAGCGATTGCAGGACTGTCGCCCTCATTAGCAAATGGATCGACAAATTCAACTTGAAAGGTGGGAAATTTCTTGATGAAAAATGTGGTTTGCTGTCCTTCATCCAGATACGAGCGCACGTATCCCGTAAACAGCCAAGCAATCAACAGTACGAAGATCAAAGCCGTGACGTAGATGATTTTTCTATTGAATGGTTTTTGCATTGAATTTGAGTGTTCTGTCATGGCGCTGCAAGTCCGCTGGTAGCACGAGCTTTTTTCACAAAAGATAGACCGACATTACCCGGGCAAATCTTCCCTTCCTTCGTTTGCTCCGGGAATTCTCTATGGCCGCCTAACGTAGTAATGGCGAAGAACTCACGCAATATAGCAATGAATTTTGTAGCTGATTCGCTTTGTGCTGCCGGTACGACAGGCTGCTCATTGGCACCCATGGCACTAAAGAACTTCCTCACAGCTGATACGGTGTCTCCACCCTCTTCAGGCTCTGCCAGATTCTCCAGCAGCACGATACCGATTACGCCGGTATTGTAGTTATGCACATGCTCTCCTTTGAACCGGATATCTCGGCCCTCAAAGACATTCCCAAAGCAATCGAGCGCATAGTGATAGCCGATATCGTCTGCCGAGATACGCTGCATTTGCTCACCTTGGATTTCCTGCAATTGTAGTGCGGCAGGCCCACAGGAGAAACTACGTCCGGCATGATGGATGGCTATCTTGGTGTAATTCCAGTCATCCTTCATTTTCTCTGAGCGGTTCTTATGTGCGGCCCAGTTGGATCGTTCTACGAACTCCATTCCCTGCTGTCGAACGCGAGTAATGATTGCTTCTCGGGTCGCTGCTCTGTCATTAACAGTAACCAGCTTGAACGGCTTGCATATGTAGTCTGACTCTGTAAATGCAGTTGCCCACTGCGTTGGCGTGTAATGCGCGTCTGCTCCCATCTCAAGCCTCTCCGTGCATCAACGCGCCTGTAGGGGCATTGAAAATTAAATGCAATTGAATGGTCTGCCCAGGAGCTGCATCGACATTGGCATACCCATCACCATCAGTAACACCGCTCTGCTGTGCGCCTCCAATTTTGGCAAGATATGCGCGGTTAACCAATGGCTTTCCGGTTTCGCTATCTTGAAACAGGAAACGCTTACCTTGCTTTTCTTGGGCATTCTGAGTGCCGACAGTAGAGGCAATTGCTGTAGCTGCCGTTACGGCAGCAGACGCTGCACCAGCACCTGTAGGAGGCGATACGGGACCAGATGACTCTATGCCGTCATCGTAGGTCATCGTTTGATGTAGGTTTGCTATGAGTTTCGGATGGACTGGGCAGCCACATATAACAATGTCGTTTTCCAATGCCACCTCGCCCATGAATTGCATCCGGCGTGGCCCTCCAGCCTTAGCAATGACTCCCTCGCTCTTGCAGGCTAAGCACGTTGCCTGCCCACCAATTAGCGCCGCCTTGTGCCCAGCATCACCTAAAGAGAACGTTGAATTTGCATTCGGCAGAATCATGCCGTTTGTAGTTGTCTTGTCGCTCACAACGACAATTTTACGCATTGCCATAGCCCATCCTTAAAATTACTCCAAGGCTATCCTTGCAGAAGATTAATTATATTGCAAGTGGAGCTTGGTCGGCTATTGGCGGCTTCAGCCATTTTTTCAAAATCCCGTAGCTATTTTCGTATTTTTCATCAAAGATTTCACTCTTTCTGCTAACACCGTCGCTTTCAAACATGATGACTATCAGCACATCGAGTACATTTACGAGTACCAGAGCAATCGGAGCACGCATTTTTTTTAAAATTCTGTTTAATATCAATATGTTACATATTAAAAAATAAATGAATCGATCTAACTCATTACGTGAGTTGACATTATTTGTGCGTACTACAATAATGTATTAACACTAAAAAGCTAACCAAGCTCTACCCAGTTAGGATTATTCGTACGTTGGCATTCGCTTTGAAGTAGGTGAGAATTCGAATCATTAGATGACAACATGCAGCGAAGGAAATCTTATGAACGCGACACAAGCCGCTACAAAAAAGAACAATATGACCGAACGAGCGAAGGGGCTTAGGGAAAATTTTTTCCCGGAAGTTGCCCAAGAATGGCTCTGGCTTCGGAAGCGTAATGACGGCTTCACTACGATCCCGCGTACTCTCGCAATTGTGATGGCAATCATAGACAGCCTCTCGAAAAACAAGCCGTGTGGCCTCACCTATTTTGTGCTCTGGTGTCGGGCTTGGGATGATCCGATGCTGACTATTGAAAATCCTGCAATTTTTGCCGCTGAAGCTGGTTTTTCCGGGGAGCGAGCTGTGGTTACTTGGCGTCAACGCATGAAAGCGTTAAGTGATCTTGGGTTTATTAAGTGCAAGGAAGGCTCGGCTGGGGAGTTCCACTACGTTCTTATTCTGAATCCACATCTGGTTATCTGGAAACAAAAGAGTTCAATTGCCGAAAGTCTGCTAATGCGACTCTATGAACGAGGCCATGAAATAGGTGCAAAAGATATTGTAAATCCTGAGGCCGCATTGATCCCTAAACCATCGATACCTCCTGCGTCGATAGCTGGAGTTATGTTATCCGGGGTCGCACCAGTATTGCCCGTTGTTCCGCCGCCGCCAACAAGCGTATCCTCAGCCACGGAGGCACAAATCAAAGGACTAGCGGCAGGGGAGTTATTTGGAGGGGACAGTGATATTTGAGAAAACAAAAGTCGGAAAGACCTGCCGACGCCTCTTTACCTTGCACGGTGGAGGACTTGATTCCAAACCAAGTCCTGACAAAAAGGGGAATCGCTTGAAACTTGCTGGTCTCCAAAACCAGTGCGTTCATCGACAGGCACTATTATTTTACATCCCTTCAATAACTTGGAGGGATGTATGGGGGAAGCGCTGATTATTTCGCCGACATCGTCCGGTCCAGCAATTTGACGCCAGTTCGGGTATCCGTCTCATCAGTTCTCAAATCTGCTGCACTCCAATTGCGCACGATAGCCTGAAATTCCGCATAAATTCTAGTTTCTCGGTCTCATCAAATATCGGCCCGAACCCTCTGAGCTGGATGTTTATCGTATGGGTATCATGCGCGCGATACAGCATAGGACAAACATAGGAAATTATTCCGGGAATTTCTGGCAAAAAAAAACTGGCCCCCGGGGGGCAGGATCATTTGGCCACGTTTTCTAGGTAATCTGCGTATTGCTGCATCATCACCTTACGCTCTTCAAGGAACAATGCCCTGTCATAAGCCTCACCGTAGACGTCACCGGAAGCGTGAGATAGCTGACGGTCTACCACTTCATGCCGATATTCTAAACGCTCTTTAATCACGCCCATGGCCAATGATCTAAATCCGTGCCCAGTCATTTTTCCGCTGTAGCCCATACGTTTTAGTGCCGCCAGTATTCCAAAGTTCGTTGCATGCTGTTCTGGGTTTCTTTGATTCGGGAACAGATATTTATTATTGCCCGTCTTGGCGTGCAATTTGCGTAACAATGTCCAGCCCTGACGCGGTAAAAATACATGATGATTTACTTTGCGAGGGTTGAGCTTCTTCTTTCCCATTTTCATGCGATGCCAGTCGATTACCCATGATTCATTTTCTAGGTCGATCTCTGACCATGGAGTTTCTGTTAACTCGCTTGTTCGAACAAACGTCATCATCATGATTCTGAACATTACGCTAGTTGGTACAAACATGCGCCCCTCAATCTCCTCAAACGCACGGATAAATTCCGGTAGTTCATCCGGCGTAATCGCTGCGTGGTGGCCTCTAGCTGTTGATTTGAGCGCACCCCTCAGGTTTGGTATCGGATTGATGTCGGCCTTTCCTGAGATGACGGCGTAATTGAATATCTGACCGCAGACTTGCAGTTGCCGCTTCGCCATATCGGAAGCCCCTCGATTTTCGATCTGACGCAATACATCCAGCACGGTCGGTGCTTTGATGTCTGCAATGGGATGCCTCCCAATTGAAGGAAAGACATCCTTTTCCAGCCGATGCAAAACATTTTTAGCGGTGCGCTCTTGCCATGATTCGATTTTGTTTGCATGCCATTCTCTAGCTACGGCTTCAAATGTATTGGCGGAGTTCGTCGCCCTCTGATTTTTTTCAATTCGCCTAACTTGTGCGGGGTCAATACCTGCCTTGATACGTGTCTGGGCCTGTTGGCGCAGGTCTCGAGCAGCGGAAAGAGAGACGCCAGGGTATTTCCCGAAGGCTAGCAGTCGTGACTTGCCTCCGAAGCGGAATTGCATGCGCCAATATTTACCGCCATCAGGATTGACTAATAGGTGTAGTCCACCGCCATCAGGCAGCGTATAGGGTTTGTCGGTGGGCTCATCCTTTAACCGTTCACTAAACCCCTTTGGCTTCATGCCACCCTTTGCAGTGCGTGCTTGGATATCGGTCAGTGGCTTAGCTAATTTAGGCATTTTGCATATACCTTGTTTCTATATACGTTTTCATATATTCAAACGTATATGCAAAAAAGATTGATGTCAATGCACCTTGTTGGACGTTGATAAACAAAAAACCCGCATCAGCACTAGGCTAGAGGCGGGTTATTGTACGTTGCTGGACTTCTTGAAACGTGTTCTTGGTGGTGATAGGTGGACTTGAACCACCGACCCCAGCATTATGAGTGCTGTGCTCTAACCAACTGAGCTATATCACCAATGAAGCCCTAAATTATGACGCATTTCTTCAAATGCTGTCAAGAAAAACAGGTTTGCGATGCTACAAAATGGCAACCAGGTCGTATTGTCAGCGTTTCAGGGCGCTTACCACGGTCTCCAGCACCGTATTCGCCACCTGATCGCCGATACAGTCGATCACGATCCGCTCCGGCATGGCGCGAAGCCAGGTGAGCTGGCGCTTGGCCAGCTGGCGGGTGGCGGCGATGCCTTTTTCGCGCATTTCCTGGTAGCCGTACTGGCCGTCCAGGTATTCCCAGGTCTGGCGGTAGCCGACGCAGCGCATCGAGGGCAGGCCAAGATGCAGGTCGCCGCGGGCGCGCAGGGTTTCTACTTCATGGATCAGGCCGCCGCTCTGTGGATCCAGCATGAGGTCGAAGCGCTGGGCGATGCGGCCGTGCAGGACGCTGCGGTCGGACGGTTCCAGGGCGATCGGCAGTATCTCGAAGGGCAGTTCCGGCGCCGGCTGGTTGGTCAGCAGAGAGGACATGGTTTGGCCGCTCAGTTCGATGATTTCCAGGGCGCGCTGGATGCGCTGGCTGTCGTTGGGCTTCAGGCGTTCGGCGGTGGCGGGGTCGAGCAGCGCCAGCTTGGCGTGCATGCCGGGCACGCCGATCACGGCGGCTTCGGCGTCGAGCCGGGCGCGCAGCGCCGGATCGGCTTGCGGCAGGGCGTCGAGGCCGTCGCGCAGGGCTTTGAAATACAGCATGGTGCCGCCGACCAGCAGCACCTGCTTGCCGCGCGCATGGATGTCGGCGAACAGGCGCAGGGCGTCGTCGCGGAACTGCATGGCCGAATAGGATTGGGTCGGCTCCATGATGTCGATCAGGTGGTGCGGCACCGCGTCCAGTTCGGCGCGGCTGGGCTTGGCGGTGCCGATGTCCATGCCGCGGTACACCAGGGCCGAATCGACCGAGATGATTTCAGAGGGAATATGGCGGGCGATTTCCAGCGCCGAGGCGGTCTTGCCGGAGGCGGTGGGGCCCATGATGGCCACCACCAGCGGCTTTTGCGAGGGTGTGGCCAGGGATGACGACATGCTGCTTTGCTCCGCCATCACTGGCCGCGCAGGAAAAATTTATCCAGGTCGGATAGCGCCAGCTGGCTCCAGGTCGGGCGGCCGTGGTTGCACTGGTCGGCGCGTTCGGTGGCTTCCATCTGGCGTAGCAGGGCGTTCATTTCCGGCGCCGTCAGGCTGCGGTTGGCGCGCACCGCGGTGTGGCAGGCCAGCGTGCCCAGCAGTTCGTTGCGGCGTTCCACCAATACCCGGGAGCCGCCGAACTCGCGCACATCGCGCAGGACGTCGCGCGCCAGCGTCTGGGCATCGGCGTTCTTCAGCAATGCCGGCACCGAACGTAGCGCCAGCGTGGTGGGCGAGATCGCGGCGATGTCGAAGCCGAGCGCATGCAGGGTTTCCTGGTTTTCTTCGGCGGTGCCGACTTCGACCGCATCGGCAAAGAAGGTGACCGGGATCAGCAGCGGCTGCACTTGCATCGCGTCTTCATCCAGTGCGCCTTTTAGCTGTTCGTAGAGGATGCGTTCGTGGGCGGCATGCATGTCGACCAGCACCAAGCCCTTGGTGTTTTGCGCCAGGATGTAGATGCCGTGCAGCTGGGCCAGGGCGAAGCCGAGCGGGAAATCGTCGCTGGGCAGCGTCTGGCTGGCAGCCTGCGGCAACGCTTGATAACCCGGAACGCCATCGCTGGCCGGGTGCGCGGAATCCGCAAACAATGCGCCATAGTTGGCGGTGCTTTGGGCGACGCCGCTGGCGCCGTGGGCGAATTGCGGGCCGAACGAGGTTTGCTGCTGCGGTACCTGCGAGACGCCGGGTTGCAGAATTGCTTGCAGATGTTCCTGCGAGCCGCGGATCCAGGGCATGGCGCCGCTAGGCGATGCCAGCGGCGCCGGCGTCGCACCGAAAGAGGTGGCGGAGGTCTGCGCCAGCGCCCGGCTGACGGCATGGAACACGAACTGGTGCACCGCGCGGCTGTCGCGGAAGCGCACTTCGATTTTCGAGGGGTGGACATTGACGTCGACCAGCGCCGGATCGAGGTCCAGACCCAGCACGTACGAAGGATAGCGGTCACCGTGCAGCACATCCTGATAGGCGGCGCGCACCGCGTGCACCAGCAGCTTGTCGCGCACGAAGCGGCCGTTGACATAGAAATACTGGGCATCGGCGCGCGCCTTGGAGGCGGTCGGCAGGCCGACGAAGCCATGCAGGCGCAGCGGGCCGGCGGCTTCGTCCAGCGCCAGGCGGGCGTTGGCGAATTCGTTGCCGAGGATGCTGGCGCTGCGCTTGCCGATTTCGGTGACGATCCAGTGATCGACGGTCTTGCCGTTGTGCGTCAGCGAAAAGGAAACATCCGGCCGCGCCAGTGCGATGCGCCGGACCACTTCGGCGCAATGGCCGAATTCGGTCTGCTCGGATTTCAAGAACTTGCGGCGCGCCGGGGTATTGAAATACAAGTCCTGGACATCGACCGTGGTGCCTTGCGCGCCGGAGGAGGGCGTCACTGCCTGGGTGCTGCCGTCGATCTCCGAGGCGTGCGCGGCGTCGGCAGTACGCGAGGTCAAGGTCAGCTGCGATACCGAGGCGATCGAGGCCAGTGCCTCACCGCGGAAACCCAGGGTGGCGACGTTTTCCAGGTCGTGCAGCGAGGTGATTTTTGAGGTGGCATGGCGCGCCAGCGCCAGCGGCAATTGCTCCGGCGCGATGCCGCGGCCGTTGTCGGTGATGGCGATGCGCTTGACGCCGCCTTGTTCTAGGCGGACCGTGATCTGGCTGGCGCCGGCGTCCAGGGCGTTTTCCAGCAATTCCTTGACCACGGCGGACGGCCGTTCGACCACCTCGCCTGCTGCAATTTGCGAAATCAGGTTGTCGGGCAGCTGCTGGATGGAGCGGATAGGGGAGAGCGGTGCGTTCATGCAGCGATTATACCGAAGCCGGCGCTGCCGGTTGGCTGCGCTTGCGTGCGCAAACAATTGCCAAAACCGCCTTTGTCCAGTCTTCGGTAGTGTATTATTCCGGCGCGCCCTGAGCAAAAGCTGGCGGGACTTACCGGCCGCACCGGCAGGATTGCACGACGCGCCTGCCGCGTTTCGCTCAGGCGGGTGAACTTAATTCAACAAAGGAAAGTCAGTGTGCATAAGACTTTTCAAACATAAAAGCGGTTAACTGAGGAACTCAGACTATGGACTTTATGCAATTCATCGATGTCATCCTGCACGTCGATAAATCCCTCGGCTTCCTGATCAGGGAGTATGGCACGCTGGTTTACATGGTCCTGTTCCTGATCGTTTTCTGCGAAACCGGCCTGGTGGTGCTGCCTTTCCTGCCCGGCGATACCTTGCTGTTTATCGGCGGCGCCTTTTGCGCCACCGGCGAGATGAATATCTGGGCGCTGATGGGCTTGCTGATCATTGCCGCAACCACCGGCAACACCCTCAACTACTGGATAGGCAGCCTGATCGGGCACAAGGTCTATACCCATGACTACCGCTGGCTGGACAAGGCGGCCTTGCAAAAGACTCACGCTTTCTATGAGCACCATGGCGGCAAGACCATCATCCTGTCGCGCTTCGTTCCTATCGTGCGGACTTTCGCGCCGTTCGTGGCTGGCGTGTCTGAGATGAATTTCTCCAAATTCCAGTTCTTCAATATTACCGGCGCCCTGATCTGGGTGGTCGGCCTGGTCGCGGCCGGCTACTTCTTCGGCAATATTCCTGTGATCCGCGATCATCTGAACACCATCGTGCTGGTCGGGGTCGGCGCGGCGATCGTGCCGGTAGCGCTGGGCGGCTTGTGGAAGTTTTACAAGAAGATGCGCGGCGCGTAGGGTGGGCACTCAGTGCCCTCGCGAACGTAGCGGGGCGCGCAGTCCAAGATGCGAATGTCCGCTGCACTGCGTGGGCACGGAGTGCCCACGCTACGACTAGGCAAGCTAGTCACGCGCCCTGAATAAATGGGCGCACAGGCCTATTGATACTTCCTTAAATCACAACAAATCACCGGTAGGGTGGGCACTCCGTGCCCGCGCGGACGTAGCGGGGCACGCAGTCCAGGACGCGAATGTCCGCTGCACTGCGTGGGCACGGAGTGCCCACCCTACGACTAGGCAAGCTAGTCACACGCCCTGAATAAATGGCGCACAGGCCTATTGATACTTTCTTAAATCACAACAAATCACCGGTAGGGTGGGCACTCCGTGCCCGCGCGGACGTAGCGGGGCGCGCAGTCCAGGACACGAATGTCCGCTGCACTGCGTGGGCACGGAGTGCCCACCCTACGACTAGGCAAGCTAGTCACGCGCCCTGAATAAATGGGCGTACAGGCCTATTGATACTTCCTTAAATCACAACAAATTACCGGTAGGGTGGGCACTCCGTGCCCGCGCGGACGTAGCGGGGCACGCAGCCCAGGACGCGAATGTCCGCTGCACTGCGTGGGCACGGAGTGCCCGCCCTACGACTAGGCAAGCGACTGCGGTTGAAAATGAAATAAGGGCGCGCTGCAAGATTTGCAGCGCGCCCTTATTGTTTTGCGTCATTGCTGTTTTGATATCATACCTGCGCGGCATGAAGCAGCTCAGGTCAGGATATTCCTTGCCAGCGGCGGATTGCGGGCAAAGTACTTCTTGATGCCTTTCAGGATCGCATCCGCCATCTGGTCCTGGTAGGCGTTGTCGGTCAGCTTGGCTTCTTCTTCCGGATTCGAGATGAACGCGGTTTCGATCAGGATGCTCGGAATATCCGGCGCCTTTAGCACGGCAAAGCCGGCCTGTTCCACCGAACCCTTGTGCAATTTGTTGATGCCGCCGATTTCGCCCAGCACCGCGCCGCCGAGTTTCATGCTGTCGCTGATCTGCGCCGTGGTCGAGAGGTCGAGCAGCACGCTGGCCAGCTGGCGGTCGTGGCTCTTGATGTTGATGCCGCCGATCATGTCGGCCGAGTTTTCCTTGTTGGCCAGCCAGCGCGCGGCGGTTGAGCTGGCGCCTTTTTCCGACAGGGCGAACACCGACGAGCCGCGCGCCGACGGCGTCACGAACGCATCGGCGTGGATCGAGACGAACAGGTCAGCTTGCACCTTGCGCGCTTTTTGCACGCGCACGCCGAGCGGCACGAAGAAATCGGCGTCGCGCGTCAGCATCACCCGCATGTTCGGCTGCTGTTCGATCCTGGCCTTGAGGCGCTTGGCGATCGACAGCACCACGTGTTTCTCGTGATTGCCGCCGCTGCCGGTGGCGCCCGGGTCTTCGCCGCCATGGCCGGGATCGAGCGCGATGGTGATCATGCGCGTGAGGTTGGAAGTACGGTCCGGCTTGGGATCGATTTTGGCAATCTGCGGCTGCTCGGGCTGCGGCTGCAACGGCGGCGTCGGCTTCGGATCTGGCTTGGTCTGGGCCACAGGCGGCGCCACTTCGCCCGGATTGGCGGAGGGCCATTCACCTTTTTCGATCATCATCGCGATCGGATCGGGCGGGTTGACCGGATACAGGTCGAACACCAGCCTGTGCTGGTAGCCGGCCACCGGCGGCAGGGTGAAGACCTGGGGTTTGACCTCTTCCTTGAGGTCGAACACCAGCCGCACCACGCCCGGACGGTTCTGGCCGACGCGCACTTGCTTGATATAGGGATCGTTGGGTTGGATCTTGGCGACCAGTTCCTTCAGCGTCGCATTCAGTTCGATGCCTTCGATGTCGACCACCATGCGGTCCGGATTCTGCACCACGAAGTGCGTGGTTTTCAGGTCCGAATCGTTTTCCAGGGTGACGCGGGTGTAGTCATCCGCCGGCCAGACTCGAACTGCGACAATTTGCGCGGCGCGCGCCACGCTTGGCACCAGCACCGAAATGAGCAGGGTCCCGCCCGCCTTCAGAACGGTGCGGCGGGTCTTCGATTTTAGAGGTTTGGTGCAAATTTCAGTCGAGCGAGACATTGACTACCCTTATCAGATAACGCCTGCAATTCTACATCACGTCCCGCATTGGAAATACTGGAAACACTGGAAACGCTGAGTAATATACTGATGTCGGGCGGCGGCAACGCTGCGGCGGCTTTTTCCGGCCATTCGACGATGCAGATGGTGCTTTGGTTGAAATATTCGCGGAAGCCAGCCTCCAGGAATTCATCCGGGCTGGCCATCCGGTACAGGTCGAAGTGCATGACTTCGACGCTGTGTTTGTCTATCAGGATGGAATAAGGTTCCACCAAAGTGTAAGTCGGACTTTTTACATGGCCCTGGTAACCGGCCGCATGCAGCAGGGCGCGCGTCAGCGCGGTCTTGCCGGCGCCGAGATCGCCATGCAAATGGATCGCCAGTCCGGGCAGCAAGGCACGCGCCAGGGCAGCGCCGAGGGCATTGGTGCCGGCTTCATCATGCAGGTGGGTTGTAAAATGCGGCATCGCGTAACATAGTCCTCTATAGTAAATTCAGTAGTGTCTTTTAGAATCGCAGCAACCATGGCCGTCACGCAGCAACACTTTACCGGGAAAACCCCGCCGCCTCCCGATCTGGCGGCGCTCGCCGTCGCCATCAAGGCATGGGGGCGCGAGCTTGGCTTTGCCGATATCCGCATCAGCGATGTCGACCTCGCCGAGCAGGAGGCAGGATTCCAGGCCTGGCTAGCGCTCGGCTATCACGGTGAGATGGATTATATGGCAGCGCACGGAATGAAGCGCGCCCGTCCGGTCGAATTGGTGCCGGGGACGATCCGGGCGATCGCGGTGCGCATGGATTATCTGCCGCGCGGCTACCAGGATGCGCCCGGCGAATGGCGCCCGCGCGAACAGGCGCGGCTGGCGCCGGCCGCCGCGGGCACGGCGACGGTGTCGCTGTACGCTCGCGGCCGCGATTATCACAAAGTGATCCGCTCGCGCCTGCAGCAGCTGGCCGATCGCATCAAGGGTGAAATCGGCGAATTCGGCTACCGCGTGTTCACCGATTCGGCGCCGGTGATGGAAGTGGCGCTGGCGCAAAAGGCCGGTCTCGGCTGGCGCGGCAAGCACACCTTGCTGCTGAATCGCGAAGCCGGTTCGTTCTTCTTCCTCGGCGAAATCCTGACCGATCTGCCGTTGCCGGTCGACCCGCCCACCAGCTCGCATTGCGGCCAGTGCAGCGCCTGCATCGATGTCTGTCCGACCCAGGCCATCGTCGGCCCTTACCGGCTCGATGCGCGCCGTTGCATCTCTTATCTGACGATTGAGCTGAAAGGCAGCATCCCGCTGGAACTGCGGCCTCTGATCGGCAACCGTGTCTACGGCTGCGACGATTGCCAGTTGTTTTGTCCCTGGAATAAATTTGCCCAGCCATCGACATTGGGCGATTTCGATGTGCGCAACGGTCTTGACCAGGCTACGCTGGTGGAACTGTTCGGCTGGAGCGAGGAGCAATTCAACAGCCGCATGGAGGGCAGTCCGATCCGCCGCATCGGCTATGAACGCTGGCTGCGCAACATGGCGGTCGGTCTCGGCAACGCCGCCGCGGCGGGCGTCAGCACGCCGGAAATCATCGCGGCGCTGCAGTCGCGCAGCGCCGACCCGTCAGCGCTGGTGCGCGAGCATGTGGCGTGGGCCTTGCAGCAGCACGGCGCCTGATCGAGCATTTAGTGTTGCAACATCCACAGCCAGAACGGCAGCGTCAACGCTGACAGCATGGTGCCGGCAGAAATCAGGAATGCCACCAGCGGGCCGTTGCCACCCATGCGCGCGGCCAGTATGTAAGCGCTGGAAGCGGTAGGCAGGGCGCAGAACAGCACCACGATCTGCAGTTGCGACGGCGCTAGGCCGAGCCACTGTCCCAGCAGCCAGGCCATGGCAGGCAGCGCCATCAGCTTGAGCGTCAGGAAATACGCGGATAGCGCCTTGGCTTGATGCACGCCGCTCAGCCGCAGGCCCGCACCCACCAGCAGCAAGCCTAGCGCCAGCGCAGCGTTGCCCAGGCGCGACAAGACCGCGCCGGCCACTTCCGGCATCGGCAAGCCGCACAAGCTATACAGCAGGCCGCAGGCGGTGGCGATCAGCAGGGGATTGCGCGACAGTTCCTTGAACAGGCCGCCGCTTTTATGCGCCAGCGCATGCACCGCGGCGAGATTGCACAAAGGTACGCCAAAGCCGATCAGCAGGGCCATCATGCCGGTCGCCTGCTCGCCGCCGAGCCGCGCGGCCAGCGCGAGCGCCATATAGGAATTGAAGCGGTAACCGGTTTGCATGCCGGACTCATAATCCATAGGCGCCGCCTTGATCCAGGGTTTGCCCAGCCAGGTGAGGATGATGGAGCCGAGCAGGGCGCACATGCCGACCGCCAGCATTTTGCCGCTGGTGTCGAAGCTCAAAGGGGTGCGCGCAGTGGAGTAAAACAGCAGGGCAGGGAACAGCAGGAAGTACACCAGTTTTTCCGCACCGGTCCAGAACGCGCTGCCCCAGTCGCTGAAACGGTGCAAGACCGCTCCCAACAGTATCAGTGAAAAATCGGGAAGCAGCAGGTTGACGATATACATGGAGAGGCGGATATTGTGTGAAGTGGTCTGGTACAGCGCGGCGTTTCGGGCAAATTACGATGCAGTGGCGACGTTTATTTCCGCGTGGAAATTTAATCGAAGTTAATTTGATTGGTTTGATAAGGGTTTAGTCTAAACCTATGTTGTTTGCGCAAATTCATTCATATAAATTATTTGTTAAATCCGGGTAACACCTGTTACAGTGCGACCACAATTTGACATTGCGAGACAAAAAGCAGCTGGTTACCGCAGTTGAACCGGGTTTTTGGTTTCCCGCCATGTAGTAGACAGGTTGTACAGGATTCGGATTTTTAAGCAGCAAAAAAGCGGCAACGCGCTTGAATCACAGAGTTATAGGTGGTGGTGCATAAAAACGGTATTGATACCGGGGATACTGAGGAGACCGTGCGGTCCAAATGAAGCTGTCTAAACAGCCGGGATTGCACACGGAGTAATTTGAGGCGCATCGACAGATGCGCCTTTTTTATTTTATGCTAGCGGTATGAATATAAATTCCGATAGTCCATTGAAGCGCGTTGCCGGCGGCCAGCTCCCCGCTCAGCACTTCACTGCCGTGATCGCCGCGCCATTCGGCGCGATGGGTATACGCACCGACGCCGGCCTGCTGCGCGAACTGGTCTATCTGCCGCCTTCCTTCCACGAAAAAGACGCCAGCGACGAATTGTCGGCGCGCGTGGCCGAACAGGTCAGCCGTTACTTCGAACAGCCCGATTTCCGTTTCGACCTGCCGCTGGCGCCGCTGGGCACCGCCTTCCAGCAGCGCGTCTGGAAAGCGATCTCAGCGATACCGCGCGGCCAGGTCCTTACTTACGGCCAGGTCGCCAAGCTGATCGAATCGGCGCCGCGCGCAGTCGGCCAGGCTTGCGGCGCCAACTGGTTTCCGCTGGTGATCCCCTGTCATCGCGTGACTGCCTCCGGCGGCATCGGCGGTTTTTCCCACCACGACGACGCCGACGGCTTTCACCTGCGGGTCAAGCGCTGGCTGCTGCAGCACGAAGGCGTGACCGGCCTGTGAGAAGATCCAAGGCCGAGCTCGAGGCCAGACCCGTGCTGCAGGCAGAGCATCAAAGCGCCATTGACGAGTTTTGCGACAGCCTGTGGCTGGAAGACGGGCTGGCCAAGAATTCCCTGGAAGCCTATCGGCGCGACATGACGCTGTTTGCCTTCTGGCTGCAGGAGCAGCCGGACAGCAAGTCGCTGTTGGCGGTCGATGCCGGCGACCTCAACGCCTATTTTCTCGCCAGGCACGACAGCAGCAAGGCCACCTCGTCGAACCGGCGGCTGGCGGTGCTGAAGCGTTTCTATCTGCTGGCGCTGCGGCAAAACCGTATCAGCGTCGATCCCTGCCTGCATCTGCGCTCGGCCAAGCAGGCGCCACGCTTTCCCAAGGTGCTGTCGGAAGCCCAGGTGGAAGCGCTGCTGGCGGCGCCCGACGTCAATACGCCGCTGGGCCTGCGCGACCGCACCATGCTGGAACTGATGTATGCCAGCGGCTTGCGAGTGTCCGAGCTGGTGCTGCTGAAGTCGCTGGAAGTCGGCATGAATGAAGGTGTCTTGCGGATTACCGGCAAGGGCAGTAAAACCCGTTTGCTGCCGTTTGGCGAAGAGGCGCGCAACTGGATCGTGCGCTACCTGAAGGATGCGCGCGGCCAGATCCTGAACGGCCAGATGGACGACGCCTTGTTCGTGACGGCGCGCGGCGGCGCCATGACGCGCCAAATGTTCTGGACCTTGATCAAGAAATACGCCGCCAGGGCGATGATCAACGCCCCTTTGTCGCCGCATACCCTGCGCCACGCATTCGCCACCCATCTGCTGAACCACGGCGCCGATTTGCGCGTGGTGCAGCTGTTGCTGGGGCACGCCGACATATCGACCACGCAGATTTATACCCATGTGGCGCGGGAACGCCTGAAAGCCTTGCATGCCGCGCATCACCCGCGCGGGTAAAATCACGGCCATGGAAGTTGCCATAATGAAACAATAAATAGGCGCTTTGGCAAGCTTTCGCGCTGCCGAATTCTGCATCTTCCCAATTATTCTCCTGTATCCTGTACTACATCATTCAAGAGTCTATTTAGGGGGCGCAATTGGCAAAAACGAATTTTCAGTATGAAAAACGGCAAAAGGAATTAGAAAAGAAGAAAAAGAAGGAAGAAAAGCTGAAGCGCAAGCTGGAGAAGGGTTCTTCCGCCGAAACCGAGGCCGAAGAGGCAGCCGACGAGGGCGTCGAACCTGCGGCAGGCGAACCTGCGGCTGGCGAACCTGCCGCCGACGAGCCGAAGCAGCCTTGAGCACGATGACGGCAGCTTGACTCCATGGATTGCGGATCGAGGACAGCTCTTATCCGCGGTCTGTCGCTGCATCAGGTTTTAAGAAAGATCATTGCAAGCAGGCGTCCGGCACCGGACGCTGCATCCGAATTCCCAGTATGACAAAACACATTTCAGAGACCCCGGCCACGCAATTCCTGCGCAAGCACGGTGCGCTCTTTTCCGAACATCCCTATGCATATGAAGAACACGGCGGCACCACGGTATCGGCGCGCGCCCTCGGCGTTGATGAGCACCATGTGGTGAAGACCCTGGTTATGCAGGATGAAGCGGCCAGGCCGCTGATCATCCTGATGCACGGCGACCGCAAGGTGTCGACCAAGAACCTGGCGCGGCAGACCGGCCATAAATCGGTCGAGCCTTGCAAGCCGGAGGTGGCCAACCGTCATTCCGGCTACCTGATCGGCGGCACTTCGCCGTTTGCCACGCGCAAGCCGCTGCCGGTCTATATAGAAGAAAGCATCCTGAGCCTGCAGAAGATATATATTAACGGTGGCCGGCGCGGCTATCTGATTGGCGTGGCGCCGCAGGTCGTGGTCGATCTGCTGCAAGCGAAAACGGTCCAGTGCGCGCTGGAAGAGTAAGCGCCCCTAAATTGATTAAGACAAAAAGAAAGAGACACGCATGTACACATTGTTATTCGTGATTGGCGCCTACCTGCTGGGTTCGGTTTCATTCGGCATCATCACCAGCAAGCTATTCGGACTGAGCGATCCGCGCAGCTACGGTTCCAACAACCCGGGCGCCACCAACGTCCTGCGCAGCGGTAACAAGCCGGCGGCTGTGCTGACCTTGCTGGGCGACGGTTTCAAGGGCTGGCTGGCGGTATGGCTGGCGCAAAGATACGGGCCGCAGTTCGGCCTTGGCGATGGCACTGTGGCGCTGGCCGCGGTGGCAGTCTTCCTGGGCCATCTGTGGCCGGTGTTCTTCCGCTTTGCCGGGGGTAAAGGCGTGGCCACCTTGCTGGGCATCCTGATCGGCCTCAATCCCTGGCTCGGCCTGGCCACCATCGGCACCTGGCTGATCATTGCCTATGCTTTCCGCTATTCGTCGCTGGCAGCCCTGGTCGCCAGCCTGTTTGCGCCTTTCTTCTATGCCTTGATGGAAGGGCCGGACATGATCCTGCTGGCGATCGTGGTGATGAGCGCCTTGCTGATGTACCGCCACGCCAAGAACATCGGCAATCTGCTGGCCGGCAAGGAAAGCCGGATCGGCGCCAAGAAGAATGGCGGCAAGGCGGCATAGTTACAGTCCAATGGGCTGCTTCTGAGTTTATCAATGCAAAGGGGAAAAATGAAAAATCTGATTTTGATGCTGGCTGCGGCCGCAGGGATGTTGTCAAGCGCGGCGCCGGTCCTGGCCGCCGACCGGGTCGTGATGCTGCCACTGGCAGCCGCGATGGCGGATAACGATGCCAAGACCCGTCTGGGCGACAGTGTCCGCTTTTATTTCGGCAGTCAGCCGACGCCGGCGCTGCTGGATAAGCTGGGCAGCGAGAAGACCAGCCAGAAAACCAATGCCTTTGGCAAATCGGATGAAAAAGCCTGCAACTGGGCCTTCTTGTCGGCCATGCTGCGTTTGCAGAAACGGGCGCAGGACCTGGGGGCGAACGCGGTCACCAACATCGTCAGTAACTACAATAATGTGGAGCATTCGAGTCCGACGGAATTCGAATGCCATGCCGGTGCGATCATGGCGGGCGTTGCCCTGAAGGGCGATTTCGCCAAGATTGCCAAATAAAAGATAAAAGATGCGGCCGGGCTTAGTCCGTTCGCGCAGCGGAAGTTGCTGATAAACACGGAATTCCACCTTGCATGCAGTGGAAATTGTGTTTGAAGAATAAAAAAAGCGCTGGCCATTTTCGGTCCAGCGCTTTTTTATTTGGATTTATGGAATTCCTTATATCGAATTGACTATAAGTCGTAAATTAATGATGTCTATATGTAATCATTGTTGCGTCGCGACATATGAATAAGCCTGCATATTTTGCTTACAGACCAATGACATTACTTTTGAGATAGATGTTTTCATGAGGATTCGCCTTGCTATGCAGCATATTTTCATAATATGAAACGCCATATCGCTATTTGGAAATGGAAAAAACTCCTGTTAGAATTTGGCGTCCGTCTACAAAGTGACGTAGATGCTTGCGACCCAACCCGCTAATCCGATGCTAAATTGGACAGGCGCACAAATTCAGGAGACTCAGCATGTCAGCCCAGCTCGACCAGGTTTTGGCCCAAGCCGCCAACGATCCAGATGTCATAGAAACCCAAGAGTGGCTTGATGCGCTCGAAGCTGTTATTGAAACCGAAGGTCCTGAACGCGCCCACTATCTGATGGAAAGAATGGTTGACCTGGCGCGCCGCCGCGGCGCCCAGATCCCGTTTTCCAGCAATACCGCTTACGTCAACACCATCCCTGCCCACATGGGCGAGCATTGCCCGGGCGATCTGGAGATCGAAGAGCGCCTGCGCTCGTGGATGCGCTGGAATGCGATGGCGATGGTGGTCAAGGCCAACCGCCTCGACGGCGACCTCGGCGGCCACCTGTCCAGCTTTGCCTCGCTGGCCAACATGCTCGGCATCGGCTTCAACCATTTCTGGCACGCGCCTTCCGAAAACCATGGTGGCGACCTGTTGTACATCCAGGGCCACTCGTCGCCAGGCATCTACGCCCGCGCTTTCCTCGAAGGCCGCCTGACTGAAGAGCAACTGCTGCATTTCCGCCGCGAAGTCGACGGCAACGGCCTGTCTTCCTATCCGCATCCGAAGCTGATGCCGGACTTCTGGCAATTCCCTACCGTATCGATGGGCCTGGGCCCGCTGATGGCGATCTACCAGGCGCGTTTCCTCAAGTACCTGCATGCACGCAGCATCGCCGATACCGCCAACCGCAAGGTCTGGGCCTTCTGCGGCGACGGCGAGATGGACGAACCGGAATCGATGGGCGCGATCGGCATGGCCGGCCGCGAACGCCTGGACAACCTGGTGATCGTGGTCAACTGTAACCTGCAGCGCCTGGACGGTCCGGTGCGCGGTAACGGCAAGATCATCCAGGAACTGGAAAGCGATTTCCGCGGCGCCGGCTGGAACGTCGTCAAGGTGATCTGGGGCGCGGGCTGGGACGATCTTCTGGCGCGCGACAAGGAAGGCATCCTGCAGCGCGTGATGATGGAAACCGTCGACGGCGAATATCAGAACTACAAAGCCAAGGATGGCGCATTCGTACGCAAGCATTTCTTCGGCAAGCATCCGAAATTGCTGGAGCTGGTCAGCAAGATGTCCGACGACGATATCTGGCACCTGACCCGCGGCGGCCACGATCCGCACAAGATTTACGCTGCCTTCAAGGTGGCGCAGGAACACAAGGGCCAGCCTACCGTATTGCTGGTCAAGAGCATCAAGGGCTACGGCTTCGGCAAATCGGGCGAAGCGCGCAACACTGCGCACAACACCAAGAAGCTGGACGACGAAGCCATCAAGGCCATGCGCGACCGCTTCCAGCTGCCGATCTCCGACGACAAGCTGCCTGAAGTGCCGTTCTTCAAGCCGTCCGACGACACCCCGGAAATGCAATACCTGCACGCTCGCCGCAAGGCGCTGGGCGGCTACCTGCCGCAGCGTCGCCAGAAAGCTGACGAAGTGCTGGTAGTGCCGGAACTGTCGGCATTCAAGGGCGCCCTGGAACCGACTGCGGAAGGCCGCGAGATTTCCACCACCCAGGCTTACGTGCGTATCCTGAACACGCTGCTGCGCGATCCGAGCCTGGGCCAGCGCGTAGTACCTATCATGGTCGACGAATCGCGTACCTTCGGAATGGAAGGCTTGTTCCGCCAGATCGGTATCTTCAGCCAGGTCGGCCAGCTGTACGAGCCGGTCGATAAAGACCAGGTGATGTACTACCGCGAAGACAAGGCTGGCCAGATCCTGCAGGAAGGCATCAACGAAGCCGGCGGCATGAGCTCGTGGATTGCGGCAGCGACTTCGTACTCGACCAATAACCGGGTCATGATCCCGTTCTACACCTACTACTCGATGTTCGGCCTGCAGCGTATCGGCGACCTGGCCTGGGCAGCAGGCGACATGCGCGCCCGCGGCTTCCTGCTGGGCGGCACCGCCGGCCGTACCACATTGAATGGCGAAGGCTTGCAGCATGAAGACGGCCACAGCCATGTGCTGGCATCGACCATCCCGAACTGCGTGCCTTACGATCCGACCTTCTCGCACGAAGTGGCAGTCATCATGCATGACGGCCTGCGCCGGATGGTCACCAACCAGGAAGACGTGTTCTACTACCTGACCCTGATGAACGAGAACTACAGCCATCCGGGTTTGAAGGAAGGCCAGGAAGAGGGCATCATCAAGGGTCTCTATCTGCTGCAAGAAGGCGGCAAGAACAACAAGCAGCGCGTCCAGCTGATGGGTTCCGGCACGATTCTGCGCGAAGTCATCGAAGGCGCAGCGCTGCTGGCCAGCGACTGGGGCGTGGATGCCGATGTCTGGTCGGCGCCGTCGTTCACCCTGCTGGCGCGCGACGGCCAGGACGTGGAACGCTGGAACATGCTGCACCCGACGGATACCCCGCGCGTGGCGCACATCACCCAGTGCCTGCAAGGCAGCAGCGGTCCGATCATCGTCTCCACCGACTACATGCGAACCTTTGCCGAGCAGACCCGCGCCTTCGTTCCGGCCGGCCGCACCTTCAAGGTCCTGGGCACCGACGGTTTCGGCCGTTCCGACACCCGCGCCAAGCTGCGTGAATTCTTCGAAGTCAACCGCTACTACGTGGCAGTGGCGGCGCTGAAGGCGCTGGCGGACGAAGGCAAGATCAAGGCCTCGGTTGTGGCCGAAGCAATTACCAAGTATGGTATCAATCCGGACAAGCCGAATCCGGTCACGCAATAACCGTATAGGATAGTAGGGTGGGCACTCCGTGCCCACGCAGTGCCGTGGATATTGATGTCCCGCGACGTCCGCGTGGGCACGGTGTGCCCACCCTACGAACACAAATTTCCACGAATGTGAAGTATGGGGTAGTACTTCACAGCAGGCAGAATGAATGGAGCTAAGCGATGAGTATGGTGGAAGTCAAAGTCCCGGATATCGGCGACGTCAGTGAAGTTGAAGTCATTGAATTGATGGTCAAAGTCGGCGACACGGTCAAGGTTGATCAGTCGCTGATCACGGTCGAATCCGACAAGGCCAGCATGGAGATCCCGTCCAGCCATGCGGGCGTGATCAAGGAATTGAAAGTCAAGCTGGGCGACAAGGTCAAGGAAGGCACTTTGGTGCTGGTGCTGGAAGCCGATGCTGCAGCTGCAGCGCCGGCTAGCGCTCCTGCCGCCGCACCAGCTGCAGCGCCGGCAGCAGCTGCTCCGGCTCCTGCGCCAGCAGCAAGCGCACCGGCGCCTGCGGCTCCTGCACCGGTAGCAGCAGCCCCAGCCGGCGGCAGCATCCCGCATGCATCGCCATCGGTACGCAAGTTTGCGCGCGAGCTGGGCGTGGACCTGAGTAAAGTCGCCGGCACCGGCATCAAGGCCCGCATCACCCACGAAGATGTGCAGAACTACGTCAAGGGTGTGATTGCAGGTAGCGCCAGCACCAACGGTGCGGCAGCCGCAAGCAAGGGCGGCAGCGGCGTCGGCCTCGATCTGCTGGCATGGCCATCGCTGGACTTCAGCAAGCAAGGTCCGACCGAGTTGCTGCCTTTGTCGCGCATCAAGAAGCTCAGCGGCCCCAACCTGCATCGCAACTGGGTCATGATCCCGCACGTCACGCAGTTCGACGAAGCCGATATCACCGAGCTGGAAGAATTCCGCAAGCAAGCCAACGACAGCTACGCCAAGGCCAAATCGCCGGTCAAGCTGACCATGCTGGCGTTCGTGATCAAGGCCAGCGTCGCGGCGCTGAAGAAATTCCCGGCATTCAATGCCTCGCTCGACGGCAAGGGTGAAAATCTGATCCTCAAGCAGTACTACAACATCGGTTTTGCCGCCGATACGCCGAACGGCCTGGTGGTTCCGGTGATCAAGGATGCCGACAAAAAGGGCATCGGCCAGATCGCTCAGGAAATGGGCGAGTTGTCAGCCCAGGCCCGCGACGGCAAGCTGAAGCCGGCCGACATGCAAGGCGCGACATTCACGATTTCGTCGCTGGGCGGCATCGGCGGTACGGCTTTCACGCCTATCATCAATGCGCCTGAAGTTGCGATCCTGGGTTTGTCGAAAGCCTCGATGAAGCCGGTCTGGGACGGCAAGCAGTTTGTGCCGCGCCTGATGATGCCGACTTCCCTGTCCTACGACCACCGCGTGGTCGATGGCGCCATGGGTGCGCGTTTCAGCGTCTACCTGGCCGATGTCCTGGCCGATATGCGCAAGACATTGTTGTAATGTAGGGTGGGCACTCCGTGCCCACGCCCTGCAGCCGAAACACGCACATCCGGGTGGGCACGGAGTGCCCACCCTACCGGTCAATTGGCATACAGATGGAGAGCAATGATGACTACCTGTGTTGTCGTCAAAAAAAATGGGCAGATCGCGATTGCCTCGGATTCGCTGGTGACATTCGGCGATACCCGCTTGTCGCATGCCTACGAGGTCAACAACAAGATCTTCCAGGTCGGTGAATCGTATATCACCCTGGCCGGCACCGCCGCCCATTTCCCGGTGATGCGCAAGCTGCTGACCGGCATGGGCGAAGACTGCAAGCTGACTAACCGCGAAGACGTGTTCGAAACCTTTTCCAAGGTGCACGGCATCCTCAAGGACCAGTATTTCCTGAACACCAAGGAAGACGAGGATGACCCGTACGAGTCGTCGCAGATCACCGCGCTGATCGCCAATCCTTACGGCATCTTCGGGGTGTATTCGTATCGCGAGGTATTCAGTTTCGACCGTTTCTGGGGCATAGGCAGCGGCCGCAATTTCGCCCTGGGGGCGATGTATGCGGTCTACGACCAGGATATCAGCGCCCAGCGGATTGCCGAGATCGGTATTCATGCCGGCGTCGAATTCGATAAAAGTTCTGCCACACCGCTGCGTATCCACAGTTTTGAAATGAAATCCTGAGCGGCGCACAAGGCATCGCCACTACACATCACACACACTTCTTCTTCCCGCAGGAAGAGAGCATGGAGCAAACGCTATGAGCATGGTTGAAGTCAAGGTCCCGGATATCGGCGACGTCAAGGAAGTTGAAGTTATCGAACTGATGGTCAAGGTCGGCGACACCGTCAAGGTCGATCAGTCGCTGATCACCGTCGAGTCCGACAAGGCCAGCATGGAAATTCCATCGAACCAGGCTGGCGTCATCAAGGAAATCAAGGTCAAGGTTGGCGACAAGGTCAGCGAAGGTTCGCTGGTCCTGGTGCTGGAAGCCGCTGGCGCCGCTGCGGCGCCAGCCGTTGCTGCCGCGCCCGCGCCTGCCGCGCAGGCGGCTGCTCCTGCAGCGGCTGCAGCATCCGCAGCTCCTGCTGCCGGCGTCGCCAGCACGATTGAAATCAAGGTGCCGGATATCGGCGACGTCAAGGAAGTCGATGTCATCGAATTGATGGTCAAGGTGGGCGATACGGTCAAGGTCGACCAGTCGCTGATCACGGTCGAATCCGACAAGGCCAGCATGGAAATTCCATCCAGCCAGGCCGGCGTTATCAAGGAAGTCAGGGTCAAGGTCGGCGACAAGGTCAGCGAAGGTTCCGTGGTGGTGCTGCTGGAAACCACCAGCGCTGCCGCTGCTGCCTCTACCGCAGCTGCGCCTGCGCCGGTGGCAGCGCCTGCCGTTGCCGCGCCGGCTGCCGTCAGTTTCGGCGGCAAGGTCGATGTCGAGTGCGATACCGTGGTGCTGGGCGCCGGTCCGGGCGGCTATACCGCAGCTTTCCGCGCCGCTGACCTGGGCCAGAGCGTGGTCATGATCGAGCGCTATCCCAGCCTCGGCGGGGTTTGCCTGAATGTCGGCTGTATCCCGTCCAAAGCCTTGCTGCATGCTGCCAAGGTGATCACCGAAGCGGAAGAAATGGCGCATTTCGGCGTCAAGATGTCGGCGCCGGAAATCGATATCGATGCGCTGCGCGGCTGGAAGGAAAGCGTCATCAAGAAGCTGACCGGCGGTTTAAGCGGGCTGGCGAAGGCGCGCAAAGTGCAGGTGTTGACCGGCAAGGGCGAATTCAGCTCGGCCAATACGATCACCGTGGCAACCGCGGATGGTCCAAAGGTGGTCGGCTTCAAGAATGCAATCATTGCCGCCGGTTCTTCGGTCGCCAAAATCCCTGGTTTCCCTTACGACGATCCGCGCCTGATCGATTCCACCGGCGCGCTTGAGCTGCGCCAGATTCCAAAGAAGCTGCTGGTCATCGGCGGCGGCATCATCGGCCTCGAAATGGCTTGCGTGTATGACGCGCTAGGTTCCAAGGTCACCGTGGTCGAATTCGCCGACGGCCTGATTCCCGCAGCCGACCGCGATGTTGTCAAGCCGCTGCAGAAACGCATCGAGAAGCGCTACGAAGCGATCTACCTGAAGACCAAGGTCACCAAGCTGGAAGCCTTGAAAGAAGGCTTGCGCGCAACCTTTGAAGGCGCCGACAGCAGTTCGCCGGCAGCACCGGAACCACAACTCTACGATATGGTGCTGGTGGCCGTGGGCCGTCGTCCTAACGGTAAGGAAATCGCGGCAGAAAAGGCTGGCGTCATCGTCAACGAGCGCGGCTTCATCCCGGCCAACAAGCAGCAGCGCACCAACGTCGCCCACATCTTCGCCATCGGCGACATCTGCGGCGATCCGATGCTGGCGCACAAGGCCACCAACGAAGCCAAGGTGGCGGCGGAAGTCATCGCCGGCCACAAGGTTGAATTCGATGCCATGACGATTCCTTCGGTGGCTTACACCGATCCGGAAATCGCCTGGATGGGCCTGACCGAAACCGAAGCCAAGGCCAAGGGAATCCCGTTTGAAAAAGCCAATTTCCCGTGGGCCGCAAGCGGCCGCGCGCTGGCGATGGGACGCGACGACGGCATGACCAAGCTGCTGTGGGATCCAACCACCAAGCGTATCATCGGCGCCGGCATTGTCGGCGTGAATGCGGGCGAGCTGCTGGCGGAAACCGTGCTGGCGATGGAAATGGGCGCCGACCTGGAAGACCTGGCGCTGACCATCCATGCTCATCCGACCCTGTCGGAAACGCCGATGTTCGCGGCTGAAATGGGCCTGGGTACGATTACCGACCTGTTCATTCCAAAGAAAAAATAAGCAGGTAGGGTGGGCACTCCGTGCCCACGCCGGATTGCCGCCGGATTGCATATGGGATTCAAGTCGACTCAGCTTCCGCGTGGGCACGGAGTGCCCACCCTACAAAAAAACGCCGCTCCGGTTTGCATCGGAGCGGCGTTTTTATTGTTGGAAGTCAATCAGTCGAAATATCTGCGGACAGCTTCAAAGCGTGCCGCGTAATAGCTGTTGTCGAGACGGTCTATGCGTACCTTGCCGTTGGTCGACGGCGCATTGATGAAGCGGCCGTCGCCGATATAGATGCCGACATGCGAAAACGCGCGGTGCATGGTATTGAAGAACACCAGGTCGCCCGGCCGCAGCTCGGCCTTGCTGATAGAGCGGCCCTGGCGCGCAATGTCGGCCGCGCTGCCGTTGACCTTGAGGCCGGCCGCCTGGCGGTAGACATAACTGACCATGCCGCTGCAATCGAGCCCGGCTTCCGGATTCTTGCCGCCGAAGCGGTAGTTGGTATCGATCAGGCCGAGCGAGTAGATGACGATATCGTTGCCCTTATCGCTGATCGGCGTGTTGTCGTCGGAGCCGGGGCGGACCGAGCCGGTGCCGCCGCAGGCTGCCAGCAACAAGGCCAGGCAGCAGATAAAGAAATTTCTGATCGTCATCAAACATGCACCCTTATTCAGTTTTGCTTCTTCAGCTGGCTGATCACGTCCGACAGCATGGCAATCATCTGGTCGATTTCAGCAATCGTCACGTTCAGCGCCGGCATGAAACGCAGCAGGTTAGGCCGAGGCGAGTTCAGCAGCAAGCCGACCGGATTCAGGTCGCGCGCGATATCGACGATCTGCGGACCGATGTCGCTACCCAGTTTCAAAGCCCGCAGCAAGCCTTCGCCGCGTTCGCCTTCGAGCCCGTGCTTCTCGGTCAGTTTCAGCAACTCGGCGCTCAGGTAAGCGCCCTTGTCCTTCACCGACTGCAGGAAGCCCGGCGCCAGCAAGGTTTTCAGCACAGCGACGCCGACTGCCGTCATCAGTGGATTGCCGTTGTAGGTTCCGCCTTGGTCGCCGGCTTCAAACACGGCGATCTCTTCACGCGCCAGCAGCGCCGCCAGCGGTACGCCGCCGCCGATGCCTTTGCCGAGCGTCATGATGTCCGGCTCGATGCCCGACAACTGATAGGCAAACAATTCGCCGGTGCGGCCCATGCCCGATTGCACCTCGTCGACGATCAGCAGGATGCCGCGCTGCTTGGTCAGTTCGCGCAAGCCTTGCATGAATTCGCGGGTCGCCGGGATCACGCCGCTTTCGCCTTGCACCGGTTCCAGCATGACAGCGACCGTCTTGTCGTTGATCAGCTGTTCGACGCTGGCCAGGTCGTTCAGTTCCGCTTTCGGGAAGCCCGGCACCTGCGGCGCGAAAATCGTATCCCAGCCCGGCTTGCCGCTGGCCGACATGGTGGCCAGGGTGCGACCGTGGAAGCTGTGGTTGAAAGTGATGATTTCAAAGCGGTTGTGGCCAGCCTGGTTGGGATTTTTCTTGCCCCATTTGCGCGCCAGCTTGATCGCGCCTTCGTTGGCTTCGGCGCCGCTGTTGGTGAAAAACACGCGGTCGAAGCAGGAGTTGGCGGTCAGCAGATTGGCCAGTTCTATCGATGGCGCATTGTAGAAAGCGGGCGAAGGATTGAGAATCTTCTTCGATTGCGCGACCAAAGCGTCTTGGATGCATTGCGGGGAATGGCCCAGTGCATTGACTGCCCAGCCCTGCAGATAATCCAGGTAGCGCTTGCCGGTGTGATCCGTCATCCACATGCCGTCGCCTTCGGTAAACACCAGCGGCGGGCGATTGGTGATGTACATCAGGTCATTGACTGGATACTGGTTGAATTCCCGCATTTCCCGCTGTTCCATTCGATAGACTCCTAAAAAGGGCAAAAAAAAACCACAGGCATCGCCTGTGGCTTCGTGATCAGACAGCGTTCACGCGCACGGCTTACCTGGCAAAGGTAATGAAATATGGCGTCGCAACAAGGTCTGGATCATGTTCATGACGCAAATATTAGGACTTTTTGTGTGGTGCGTCAAAAAAAATTTACGGACTTGTTGCAGCTCATCCGGACGCATGTCTTGAAGTTTCCCCTCGACGCGAGTCCGTGCTGGATCGCAGGATTGTCAAAATAGTTCTTAAAAGCAATCAAATCTGATATCTTGCATTATTATGACTTTGATCATGGCGCCGCTCGATGCTGGAAGTTATGGTGCAACGCCGCCGCTCTGACCATTCGCGAGGAGGTGCGATGTGACATTTCCGCCTAGTAAAACGTTGAAGTCGTCGCGGCCGTTGGTGATGCATCACCTGATGTTGCTGCAAGGGACACAGTTTGCCTGGATCGGCCGCTCGGCCCTGGCGCAGGGCAGCAATCTCTGGAGCGGCGAGCCGAAGCAAGAGCTGGCCACTCGTTCCAATCCTTTGTTTGCTGTCGCCGATCTGTTCGAGCGCACGCCGCGTGGCCGTTTGAAACGGGCTGACAAGCTGACCGTGCTGCTGGGCTATCCCTATGTGAAGCACGCGGTGCTGCCGTGGCAGGCCGGGCTGACCAACTCAGCGGACTGGCAAAGGTATGCCAATGCAGTGTTTGATGCGCAGGATGGCGTTGCCAATCTGCGGCGCCAGGTGGTGGTCGATCCGGCGCCGTTCGGCCAGCCCCGGCTGGCGGCGGCAGCCGATACCGCGCTGATAGAGGGATTGCAGACGCTGGCCAGGCTGCACAAATTGCGCCTGGTTTCTTGCACCTCATTGTTGACCGCTGCGGTGCAGCGGCACTGGAACTTGCTGGAAGACGATTGTGTCCTGAGCCTGCCGCAACCGGAGGCTCTCGAATGTCTGTTCAGAAAGCGGGGGGCGTGGCAGGGCGTGTGCGGCATGGCGGTCGCGCCGGATGCTGAATTGGCCGCTAGCGTCGCCGCTGCCGCGATGCTAAGCAGGGCCACTGTGGCAACCGAGAGTACCGTTTCCCTGCTGGCAGTGACGCCGTTCTTGAGTGCTCCTAGCCATCCGCAGGAGCAGAGGCATCCTGTGCGCTGGCTGGGGCCCGCGCATCCCTGGCTGACAGGCAGCCGCGGCCTTGAGCGCCTGCATGGTTTCGCGCGCGGCCTGGCGCTGGCCGGACCAGCTGTTGCCGACGCGCCGGCTGTGGATCAAGCCGACGCCAGGGGCTACAAGTGGGGATACTGGACGGCCGACAATCTCATGGCGGAGCAGTCCGGACGCTATGGCGCATGGGGCAAGCAGACATCGCGCCATCCCCTTAACTGTTCCAGCTTCAGCGTGATTTATTTCAGGCCGCGGCCGCCGGCTTCCCAGCGGACAAAGGGGTTGCGATGAGCGATCACCCCTTGACGCTGCGGACTGCGGACGCCAGCCCGGTGCTGGATTTTGTGCGGTCGCAAACGCGTCCCAGCCCGCGCTTATCGTTGATACTGTTGACGGTACTGGTGGCGGGTGGACTGGCATGGCAGGGAGGACGGGTGTGGACGTCAAGCAAAATTGCTGCCGCCATGCCTGAAAAATCCATGAAAATACTGGCGGTCGTTGAGAAGAACAGCGATGTGCCGGCGCTGGCAGAGGAAAACGATCGCGCTCAGCTCGCGGCGGGGGAGCAGGCGTTCGCCGAAAGGCAGGACAAGCCTGCCGTCGCCGCCGCATTGCGGGCACACGATAAGACAAGGACAGATCTTGGAGCACGACCAGCACGACCGCGGCCGGTGCCGCATCCACCATCACGCGTGATGGTGGCAAGCGGAGAGAAGCCGGTCGATCATGCCGGCGCGGAAGCGTTGCCGGCAAGCGCAGGGCGGCCCGAACCGCAGCAAGCGATCGTCATGCCTGAAGTGACGCTCAAAAGCCATGTGCGCCTGACGGGCGAGACGCTCAATTAAATGCGCCGCGCGGCCGTGCCTGCCTAAGCGGCCAGATCTGCTTCCGAAGTAAACGAATCCGCATAAAATTCATCCGCCGGCAATTTGCACTGGGCGACAAAATCGCGCTGCGCCGATTCCACCACCACCGGCGCGCCGCAGGCATACACCTGGTAGGCGGACAGGTCCGGCAGATCGTCGATCACGGCCTGATGCACGAAGCCGCTACGGCCCTGCCACTGGTCTTCCGGCAGCGCATTCGAAATCACCGGCACGAACTTAAAGTTCGGCAGCGTCGCCGCCCATTCCTCGCATAGCGCCATCATGTACAAGTCTTGCGGCCGGCGGCCGCCCCAGTACAAGGTGATCGGACGTTGCGAGCCAGTGTGGGCGCATTGCTCGACCAGCGCCTTGATCGGCGCGAAGCCGGTGCCCGAAGCCAGCAGCACCATCGGCTTGTCCGAATCTTCGCGCAGGAAGAAAGTGCCTAGCGGGCCTTCCAGGCGCAGGATGTCGCGCTCTTTCAGGGTGCTGAATACCTGGTCTGTAAACAAACCGCCCGGCATGTGACGGATATGCAGCGTCAGATGCTCATCCTTGTAGGGGGCGTTGGCCATGCTGTAGCTGCGGCGCTTGCCATCACGCAGGATGAATTCGATATATTGGCCGGCCAGGTATTGCAGGCGCTCATTGGCCGGCAGTTGCAGCGACAGCACGACTACGTCGTCGGCCACCTTGTCGATCTTGGCTACCCGGGTCGGCATTTTACGCACCGGGAATTCACCGATGCCGGCGACTTCGCGCGCCTCGATGGTGACGTCGGAATGCGGCGTGGCGCAACAGAACAGGGCGAAGCCCAGCTGTTCTTCTTTCACCGGCAGCGCTTTTTCCTGGTGCGCGCCATGGCTGATCTCGCCGTCCAGCAGCTTGCCCTTGCAGGAACTGCAGGCGCCGTTCTTGCAGCCGTAAGGCAGGCCGACGCCGGCGCGTATCGCCGCGTTGAGGATGGTTTCGCCGTCGTCGCAAGTAAATTGTCGGCCGCTAGGCTGAACCGTTATCTGAAAACTCATACAATCCTGTAATGAAAAATATAAATGTAAAACCGCACCATGGCCATAAGCTTGGCAAGCCGCGCCTGCTGATTCTCGGCTGCGGCGATGTCGGGCTGCGTTTGTTGCGGCTGCTGCAACACCGGTTCCGCGTCTTCGCGGTCACCAGCCAGCCGGCCCGCTGCGCCGAGCTGCGCGCCGCCGGGGCGATTCCGCTGGTGGCGGATCTTGATCAACCGTCAACATTAGGGCGCCTGGCGCGTCTGGCGCAGATAGTCGTGCATCTGGCGCCGCCGCAGTCTGCCGGCGAAAAAGACCGGCGCACCCGCAATCTGGCCGCCATTTTACCCGAGCGCGCCACTCTTGTTTATATCAGCACCACTGGCGTCTACGGCGATTGCGGCGGCGCGCTGATCGACGAAACCCGGTGGTTGGCGCCGCACAACGGCCGCGCCAAGCGCCGTGTCGACGCGGAACAGGTGTTGCGCGCCTGGGCCCGGCGCCGTAATGGCCGGCTGGCGATCCTGCGCGTGCCCGGCATTTACGCGGCCAACCGCCTGCCGCTGGAACGCTTGCACAAGGCAACCCCAGCCCTGATCGCTGAAGACGACGTATACACCAACCATATCCACGCCGACGACCTGGCGCGGATTATCGCCGCCGCGCTGTTCAAGGCGGCGCCGTTACGGGTTTACCACGCCAGCGACGATTCCTGGCTGAAGATGGCGGAATATTTCGACCTGGTGGCCGAGACCTTCGGCCTGCCGCCACCGCCGCGCTTGCCGCGCGCCGAACTGGCGCAGGTAGTGTCGCCGATGTTGCTGTCGTTTATGTCGGAATCGCGCCGTCTGCAAAATCGGCGCATCAAGCTGGAGCTGGGGGTGCGCCTGCGCTTTCCTGACGTTGCAGCGGCTTTGCCGGCGCTGGCGGCGGATCAGCAAGCCAAGCCTGGCGGCTAAAGTCTGCTTCTATGCGAAGGTTTATATCTGTTTTTTGCATAAGCATAGAAGTTATAAGTTGTTGTAAGGCGGAAAGTTGACCGATAAAGTGAAAAGTAAATAAAAAATCCACTTTATATGCGCCTGCCGATTAAGCGGCGCTGCAACTTCCCCATGAAATTATCTTTCAAGCACGTCAACAAGCAGTTTTCCGGCTTGCCGGTGATAGCCGATTTCAGCCGAGAAATCGAAGAGGGCGAACTGGTCGCGCTGGTCGGACCTTCCGGCTGCGGCAAATCGACGCTGCTGCATCTGGCGGCCGGCCTCGGCGCTCCTAGCAGCGGCGCGGTGCTGGCCGACGGCAAGAGCATCAAGGGGCCGCACCCCGAACGCATGCTGATGTTCCAGGAAAATGCCTTGTATCCGTGGCTGACGCTGGAAGCCAACGTCGCGCTGGCGCTCGAGCTGCAAAAAGTCGGCAAGGCGAGCGCCCGCCAGCAGGCGCGCGACTGGCTCGCCAAGGTCAGCCTGCAGGGTTTCGAAGCCTACTATCCGCACCAGGTATCCGGCGGCATGCGGCAGCGGGCGGCGCTGGCGCGCGCTTTCATCAGCAAGCCGAAAGTGCTGTTGCTTGATGAGCCGTTTGGCGCGCTCGACGCCTTGACCCGCATGACCTTGCAAGATTCCCTGCGGCAGCTGATCCGGGAAGAACGTCCGACCGTGCTGCTGGTCACCCACGATGTCGACGAAGCCTTGTTCCTGGCCGACCGCATCCTTGTGTTCAGCCCGCGTCCGGCCACGGTGCTGCGCGAGTTCAAGCTGAACCGGCATGAAAAGACCCACGATCTGTCCGAATTTGCCGCCACCCGGCGGGAGATTCTTTGCCTGCTCGGGATTCACGCCGAGCAGGACGCATTCGCCAAAAAACTTGAGGATATCGCCGCATGAGACTTATAAACTTCGTCATTAACTTCGTCGACCTCAGATTCAAAGCTGTATTGCTGTTGCCGGCGCTGTTGCTGGCGCTGTCAGGCCATGCCGCGGCCGCGGAAAAATTCAAGATCGGCTATCTGCGCGTGATGGACGATGCGCAGGCGATCGCCGCGTTTGAAGGCGGCTTCTACAAGAAACATGGCCTGGATGTCGAACTGATCGAATTCAAATCCGGCACCGATCTGATCAAGGCCATCGTCGGCGGCCAGCTGGATAGCGGTGTGCTCGGCTTTACCAATGCCGCGGCCTGGGCTTCCAAGGGCGCCGACCTGAAAGTGGTGGCCGGCGCCCAGCACGGCTATCACGCGCTGGTGGTGCGTGAAGACAGCGGCATCAAGGATGTCGCCGGACTCAAGGGTCATACCCTGGCTTCGCAGGCGGAAGGCAGCACCGCCGACACCGTGCTGAAAGGCGTGACGCTGAAGAACGCCGGCCTCAAAGCCGATGACGTCAACATCCTTGGCGTCAGCCCGCAGGTAGCGGTGCAGTCGCTGGTCGGCAAGCGCGTCGATGCCGCTTTCCTGTTCGAACCGCAGGCCAGCATTGCGAAACTGGTGGCGCCGGTCAAGCAGATCTATGAAGTCGGCGAAGTCTGGCCTTTCCCTTGCATGGTGGTGATCACTTCCGGCGAGACGCTGGCGAAACGGCGCGAAGCAGTCTGGAAATCGCTGGACGCGCAGCGCGAGGCGATCAATCTGCTGCAGAAAGATCCGGCCTCGGCGTCGAAACTGATCGCAGGCTATTTCATCGCCGACCCGACCCTGAAAACCCTGAAGCAGGGCGATCTGCCGCGCGAAACGGTGATCGCCGACGCTATCAAGAGCCAGACTTTCAGCGCTGTGCTGACGGCCAAGGAACTGGCGCGCATGCAGGAATTGGCGAACATCCTGCAACAGCAGGGTTCATTGAAAACGCGCGACGGCAAGCCGTTCAACGTTAACGCGATCATCGATCTCGACTGGCAAAAAGACCGCAAGCTGTGACCTGCCCGCGGGCCACTGGTTTTTCTCAACAACGACGTATTGTTCTGGTTCATCTATGAGTACTCAAAGCCGGCTGCTCGGTTACCGCAAAAAGCTCGCCATGCTGCTGGCCATCGTGTTCATCTTCCTGCTGTGGCAGATCGCCGCCTGGTCCTTGCCGGATTTCCTGATGCCGGGCGTGCTGCCGGTGCTGGGACGTTTGTGGCAAGAGGCGCAGACTCCTGAGTTCCGCACCGCTTTGTGGGGTAGTCTGACCCGTCTCGGCGGCGGCTATGCGGCGGCGATGCTGTTCGGCATCGGCTTCGGCCTGGTGGGCGCGGTGCTGTTCTTCTTCCGCGAGGTGCTGAAATCGGCCATCATCATCCTGCAGTCTATCCCCTCGATTGCCTGGGTGCCGCTGTTCCTGATACTGATGGGTTTCGGCAACCTGCCGATCATGGTGGTGGTGGCGCTGGCGGCCTTTTTCCCGGCAGCGCTGAGCGTCATGAACGCCACCGAAAGCGTGCAGCAGGTGCACGTCTCGGCAGCGCGGGTAATGGGCGCAACGCGCTGGGACATGTTGAAGCGGGTGTACCTGCCGGCGGTCATGCCGGAGCTGATCACCGGCGCCCAGCTGGCGTTCGGCAATGCCTGGCGCGCGCTGATTTCGGCCGAGATGCTGATCGGTTTCGGCAAGGGCCTGGGGCGCACCCTGGCTTATGCAGGTGAAACCGCCGACATGGTCGGCGTCATGACCAACATCCTGGCGGCGCTGATCGACCAGTTCATCCTGGAAAACCTGAAGCATCGCGTGTTGCGCTATCAGTACGTCTGACGGTGTCTGGCTGATTTCCATGAAAGCTCTGTCGTGCTTCTGCTCTCGTGCCGCTCTCTTCCTGCTGCTGGCTTGCGTCTTGCATGCCGGCGCCGGCGCGGCGAGCTTGCCGCAGATCAGGCAGCGCGGCACATTGCTGGTCGGCGTCAGCCATGTGCCGCCGCCATACGTTGCCGGCGCCAAGTACCGCACCCAGGAAAGTTTTGACCAGACCGTGGCGGCGGACCTGGCGCGGCGGCTCGGCGTGCGCCTGCAGACGGTCGCGCTGACGGCGCAAAACCGCCGCCAGGCGCTGGCGCAAGGGCAGGTCGACTTGTTGCTGCTGAACCTGCCGGATGCCGAGGCCGTTGCTTTGCGCGCCAGCGCCAGCCTGTCGCCGACCGCCTACCAGGCCGGTCCCAAACTGATCATGCGCAACGACACCGACATCAAGCGCCTGGCGCAACTCAAAGGGCGCAGCGTCTGCCTGGCGCAAGGCAGCGCCTATGCCGGAACCATGGCGGCCAATTACGCTGCGCGGGAAAAAATCTACCCGGCGCCAGCCGATGCCTTGCTGGCGCTGCGGACCGGCGCCTGCGATGCTGCGGTACATGACGACGCCGTCCTCAACGGTATGCTGGCGCTGCCTGAGTGGAAAAAATTTTCGGCCAGTTTGCCGCTCAAGGCTATGCCGGTGCGGCTGACCTTTGCGGTGCGGCAGGAAGATGATGAGCTGCGTGCCTATCTGCAACGGCTCAACCGGGAGTGGGGCAGCAGCTACTGGCCGGCGCAGCAAAAAAAATGGATCAACGACGTCGCCTTCGAAGTCTACCTGGACCAGAACGTCCCCGATTGCCACTGAATTTCATTCAGCTGGCACTTCTCTGCATGCAGCCGATTTATTTCCTATTGCCCTGGATAGCAACTAAAATCCAAGATAGATCGCGTCTTTTTTCCATCGAATCTACGGAGAAGCCGTCGCATAAAAGAATTTAATGTGGCGGCGTCCCTGCTAGGATTCGATCTGCAAGAGCCGTCCCCGGACTCCCACGCCTAACGATGGGTGCCGTTATTAAAAAAACATTATATTAAAGACAGACGAAAGGAAAAGCCATGTACGCACGGACCAAATTGATGATGGTTATGTTGGCAGCATTCCCAGCGCTCGCAATGGCGCAGGAGACACAGGTAGTAAAGATCGGCTTTAGCAGCCCGCTGACCGGCCCTCAGGCATCGGCCGGCCGCGACAACCAAGGCGGTCTGGCCATGGCGATCGACAAGCTGAATAGCCAGGGCATGGTTATCGGCGGCAAGAAAATCAAGTTTGAAGCGCAAATGGAGGATGACCAGGCCGATCCGCGTGCCGGCGTCGCCGTAGCGCAAAAGCTGGTTGACATGGGCGTCAAGGCGGTGGTCGGTCCGTATAATTCCGGGGTGACGATTCCTGCGTCGCGCGTGTATAACGATGCCGGCATCGTCATGGGCACTGTCGCCTCCAATCCGAAAGTGACTCTGCAAGGCTTCCACTCGGTGTTCCGCGTGGCTGCCAGCGACAGCCAGCTGGGCGGCAAGATGGCGCTGTATGCGGCCAAGGAACTGAAGGTCAAGACAGTCTCAATCATCGACGACCGTACTGCCTACGGCCAGGGCCTGGCGGAAGAGTTCTCGAAGGTCGCCAAGGCGAACGGCATCAAGGTGCTGGGCAACGATTTCACCAACGACAAGGCGACCGACTTCACCGCTATCCTGACCTCCATCAAGGCCAAGAAGCCGGATGCGATTTTCTTCGGCGGCTACTCGCCACAGGGCGGTCCTATGATGCGTCAGATGAAACAGCTGGGCGTAGACGTCAAGTTCCTGGGCGGCGATGGCATTTGCGCACCGGAAATGGGCCGCCTGGGCGGCGATGCGATTACCGACCAGGTGTACTGCACCCAGGGCGGCGCCTTGCTGGACAAGCTGGCTTCCGGCAAGACTTTCGCAGCGGATTACCAGAAGCGTTACAGCCGTCCTGCGGAAACCTATGCAGCCTCGTTCTACGACGGCATGATGCTGATCGCCCAGGCGATGAAAGACGCCAACTCGGTCGATCCTAAGCAATACGCCGCGGCGCTGGAAAAGATCCACTACAAGGGCGTTGCCGGCGTATATGAGTTCGACGCCAACCACGACCTCAAGCAGTCGCCAGTGACGGTGTACCGCTTCAAGGCTGGCGCACCAGAAGCGCTGACCAGCTACTAAGTACTACCGGGGCCGGCCGCGCTAAGCGTAGCCGGCCTTTTTTCTGAGGCTGCCGCATCGTGTCGCCGGCCATGCAGTTCTTTCTCGTTTCTCCAAAAAATTCCCATGCTAAGTTACACACGCACCATCCATACGGTCGACGCGCACACCGGCGGTGAGCCGCTGCGCATCGTGATTTCCGGCTTGCCGTCGGTGCCCGGCAAGACCATCCTGGAACGCCGCAGCTGGCTCAGGGCGCAGCGCGACGACCTGCGCCAGTTCCTGATGAACGAGCCGCGCGGCCACGCCGACATGTACGGCGCCTACCTGCTGCCGCCGGTGACCGAGGCCGCGGATTTCGGCGTGATTTTCATCCATAACGAAGGCTATAGCGACATGTGCGGCCACGGCATCATCGCGCTGGGCAAGGTGCTGGTCGAACTGAATCATGTCGAGCGCACGGTGCCGTTGACACGCATCGGCTTCGACACGCCGGCCGGCTTCATCGAAGCCCAGGTCGAGTGGGACGGCCAGCGTGCCGGCGCCGTCACCTTCCGCAACGTGCCGGCCTTCATCTATCAGCGCGATGTCGAAGTCGAGACGCCGAGTTTCGGCAAGGTCAGCGGCGACATCGTGTTCGGCGGCGCCTTTTATTACTACATGAATGGCGACCAGGCCGGCGTCAAGATCAAGCCGGAGCAGGTGCGCCAGCTGATACAGCTGGGCGCGGAAACCAAGCAGGCGGTCAAGGATAAGGTGAAAATCCAGCATCCGCAGGAGCCGGGCCTGGATACTCTGTACGGCACCATCATCGACGGCGCGCCGAACGATACGGCGGCGGACCAGGCCAACGTCTGCATCTTTGCCGACCGCGAAGTGGACCGCTCGCCTACCGGCACCGGTACTTCCGGCCGCGCCGCGCAGCTGTTCCTGCGGCAGAAGCTGGCCCTGAATCAGACGCTGGTGAATGAAAGCATCGTCGGCAGCTGCTTCCGCGTGCGCGTGACGGCAACCGCCAAGGTGGGCGGCTTCGACGCCGCCATTACCGAAGTCACCGGCAATGCGCATATCATGGGTTTCAACCAATGGGTGCTGGAAGACAGCGATCCGTTCCCGCAAGGTTTTTTCTTGCGTTAATATTTTTCTTCGCAGCTCAAGCGTTTTCTCTGATCAGTTGAGGACAGAGTAATTCGCCACGCTGCGGTGGCTCTTAAACCCTATCCGGGCGACTCTGTCCCACAAAAAATAAATGAAAATTTTTGACGCCGAACAGACCGCCGCTGCACTTCCTTATGCTGAACTGGTGCCGGCGCTGGTCAAGGTTGCGCAGCAGCTGCGCGAGGGCAGGATCAATGCGCCCGAGCGCATGGTGGTGGAAATCGACAAGGCCAGCGTGCTGTTGTGCATGCCGGCGGTCGCCGCCGACATCGGCATGACCAAGCTGATCACGGTGCACGCCAACAATGCCCAGCATCACTTGCCGGCGATCCAGGGCGAGGTGGTGGTGTTCGACGCCGCCAGCGGCCGTCGCCTGGCGCTGCTGCATGGGCCTACCGTCACCGCGCGCCGTACGGCGGCGGTTAGCCTGCTCGGCATCGAGGCTCTGCTGCCGCGCAAGCCGCAGTCCGCGCTGTTGATCGGCACCGGCGTCCAGGCCATCGCCCATGCCGACGGCCTGGTTGATTATTTTGGCGTCAGCGAATTCTGGGTATCGGCCCGCGACCTGGCCAAGACCCAGGCTTTTTGTGATCTCCTGCAGCGGCGTCATCCGCAGATCAAGATCGCTCCGTTGGCCGCTGTGGCGCTGGCCAGCGAGCTGCCGCATACCGACCTGGTGATTGCCCTGACCACCTCGCGTACGGCGGTGATCCCGCCGCATATCGCGGCGGATACGCTGGCGATAGGCGTCGGCGCATTCAAGCCGGACATGGTGGAATTCCCGGCCGAGCTTTTGCATAGCCGCACCATAGTGGTCGACTGCCTGGCCGGCGCCAAGCATGAAGCCGGCGACCTGATACAGGCGCAGATCGACTGGAGCAAGGTGCGCGAGTTGCCTGACGTTCTGGCGCACGGCTTCGTCCAGCAAGCGCAGCTGCCGGTGTATAAAACGGTAGGCCAGGCCGCCTGGGACCTGGCTGCGGCGCGGGTAGCGATTGCCTCTTTGTGATCCGTCCGGTTTCGGGTTTTATAGAAAACGCTGCAAGGCCGGCCAGCGTTTTGTCATGAGCTGGTCAGCCCCAAGGCGGCCGGCGCCGGCGCACCATATCCAGAACAGCAGCAAGCCGTAGAGCACTTCGGGCAGGTAGAGAAACCAGTCGTACCAGTCGAGCGGGCCAAGGCCGGCGGGGATCTTGTGGATGCCGTCGGTGAACGTTGCGACGCTGACGATCGCCAGCAGGATCAGTGCACTCGGCCTGGTCAGCAAGCCCAGGCTCTATAGGGCGCCGAATACAAACTCAAGCAGGGCGACGAACACCGCATTGAATTCCGGGAAGGGAATGCCGGCATGCTGCATGGTGTCGAGCATGGCGGCCTGGTTGGCCGGCACGAACAGTTTGTTGTAGCCGGAAATCGAGAAAAACAGCCCGACGTTAACGCGTGCAAACAGCAGCGGCAGCCAGTGCAGGGACTGGCGCATTTGGGTGAGGCGATCAATTACAATCATGCGTTTTCCGGTGATAAGACATTGATGACTGTGCAGGCTGCCACTGTCGCTGAGCGATAGTAGACTGTCATCAGCTGCGATTAGTTGCAGGCGCCGGACGCGCCGTCGCCGATGGCCGGCGGCGCACGACACAACACTAAGGAGATGAATTTGATTCGCGACGCCACAGCCGCCGATTGCATGAGCCTGACCGCCTTGTCGATACAAGTCTGGCTGCACACCTACGCAACGGAAGGCGTCAGCGATGACCTTGCGCGCGAAGTGCTGTCGACCTTTACGCCCGCCTATTTCCACGACCTTATTGGCGATCCCGACTACCGTCTGTTCGTCGACGTCGACGAAGAAAATGTGCTGGGCTACATCCTGCTCGATCTGGACTCGCCCTGCGCGGCTGAAAATTACGGTGGCGTCGAGGTCGACACACTCTATGTACAGGAACACTTTCACGGCCGCGGCATCGGCCGCGCGCTGCTGGACCACGCTATACAGAACGCCGGCGCGCGACTGTGGCTGACGGCGTGGGCCGGCAATGCCCGGGCACTGGGTTTCTACAAGGCCTACGGTTTCGCCGACATCGGCATGACCTGGCACGAGTTTGAAGAGCAGAAGTACGAGAACCGCATCCTGGCCTTGCAAGCATCTTAGGCCGACTCCATTGCGTAAGGCAATCTCTCATAACGCCGTCATCCCCGCGAACGCGGGGATCCATTTTTATTGCCATAGTCAGTAATTTGGATTCCCGCGTTCGCGGAAATGACTGGGCCGCATAGGCGGCGTCGCCTAGACCGGGGGGCGTAGCCTGGGGGCGCCAATGTCGGAATAGGGTTGTCGCTAAGCACCCATCCAGGGCAAGCCGGCCTTGCACCAGCCGTTGACGTTCTTGCGATGGCCGTTATTGTCCTTGTCACCCTCGAAGCCTTCCAGGATATTGAAGCAGTTGCTGTAGCCATGTTCGGTCGCCAGCTTGGCCGCATGTTGCGAACGCACGCCGGAGCGGCACAGGAACAGCAGCGGTGTGCCCTTTTCCGCGATCTGCGCCAGTTGCGCCAGGAAATCCGGATTTTGCACACCGCCCGGATACTGCGACCATTGCACCGCTGCATGCTGCGCGTTCTGGATCGCGACACGGCCGACCCAGTCGCGCTCGGCATTGGTGCGCACATCCACCAGGATCGTGGCGGGTTCCGCTTCCAGCAAGGCGAAAGCCTCGCCCGGCGTCACCGCGCCGGCGTAGGGGAGTTGCTCATTCTGGCCGCGCTGCCTGGCGGTGGTGAGGAGTTCGCTGCTGGTGGCCATGATGTTTCTCCTGAAATTGTGGGTTTATCAAGTATTCGATTTAATTACTATCTGTTTGCACCAAAATCGAACAAAATAACAACACATCGCAATATTTGCACAAAAATAGTGCTGTTGCGAGGCCTCGCACCGATGTGGTGACTTGTCTTTGTCGCAACGATACGGCCAAGTGGCCTCAAAAGCGATGAATTCAGCCTTCCGGACAAGCAAATTACAATACCGACTATGGGCCGTTTCGTGAAAGGATGGTGGCATGGATTCTGCTATCATCCTGCCTGAGTTCTGGTCGTACCGAGTTGCTGTCCGGTCATAGTTTCTCACTACCTGTTCATGATGTTACTGCGACGCTGAGTTTGCGCGCAACAGATCCTGGACCGGTGCGCACAATTCAATTCGCAATATTTTCATATTCCTTAGGAGATTCACATGGCAATGACGGCCGCAGAAGTCTTGAAAATGGCAAAAGACAACGAAGTCAAATTCGTTGATTTTCGCTTCGCTGACACCAAAGGCAAGGAACAGCACGTAACTGTCCCGGTCTCTCATTTCGATATCGACAAATTCGAATCGGGTCATGCATTCGACGGTTCTTCTATTGCTGGCTGGAAGGGTATTGAAGCTTCCGACATGTTGCTGATGCCGGATCCTAATACAGCGAACATCGATCCGTTCATGGAAGAAACCACATTGTTCATGCAATGTGACGTCATCGAGCCATCCGACGGCAAGGGCTACGACCGCGACCCGCGTTCGATCGCCAAGCGCGCCGAAGCCTACCTGAAATCGTCCGGCCTGGGCGACACCGCCTACTTCGGTCCAGAACCAGAATTCTTCATTTTCGACGACGTCCGCTGGGGCGCCGACATGTCGGGCTGCTTCGTCAAGATCGGTTCCGAAGAAGCATCGTGGAGCACCGGCGCCAAGCTCGAAGGCGGCAACACCGGCCATCGTCCAACCGTCAAGGGCGGTTATTTCCCAGTACCACCGGTCGACAGTTTCCAGGACATGCGTTCGGAAATGTGCCTGATCCTGGAATCGCTGGGCATCCCGGTTGAAGTGCATCACCACGAAGTGGCCGGCGCTGGCCAGAACGAAATCGGCACCAAGTTCTCGACCCTGGTTGAGCGCGCTGACTGGACCCAGAACCTGAAATACGTAGTCTGGAACGTGGCCCACACCTACGGCAAGACAGCGACTTTCATGCCTAAGCCTATCGTTGGCGACAACGGTTCCGGCATGCACGTGCACCAATCGGTATGGAAAGACGGCAAGAACCTGTTCGCTGGCGACGGCTATGCCGGCCTGTCCGAATTCGCGCTGTTCTACATCGGCGGCATCATCAAGCACGCCAAGGCGCTGAACGCGATCACCAACCCAGGCACCAACTCGTACAAGCGCCTGGTGCCAGGCTATGAAGCACCGGTCAAGCTGGCTTACTCGGCACGTAACCGTTCGGCTTCGATCCGTATCCCGCATGTGGCGAATCCAAAGGGCCGCCGCATCGAAACCCGTTTCCCGGATCCGCTGGCTAACCCGTACCTGTGCTTTGCAGCCTTGCTGATGGCAGGTCTGGACGGCGTGCAGAACAAGATCCATCCAGGCGAAGCAGCATCGAAGGACTTGTACCATCTGCCGCCGGAAGAAGACAAACTGATCCCTACCGTTTGCGCTTCGCTGGAAGAAGCACTGGAAGCGCTGGACAAGGATCGCGAGTTCCTGACCCGCGGCGGCGTATTCAGCGACAGCATGATCGATGCTTACCTGGATCTGAAGATGCAAGAAGTTCAACGCTACCGCATGACGACTCACCCGATCGAATTTGACATGTACTATTCGGTATAAGTCGATACGTAAATCCTGATGGCCGGTCTTGCGCATTGCAGGGCTGGCCGGCAAGATAAAAAGGACAGGAGATTTTTCCTGTCCTTTTTTTATGTGCTTGCTTTTTCCATATTCCCGTCATAAGTAATAATATGTAGGATGGTTTGTCATTGGAAGTTTCTTGACATAAACTAGCGACTCCATTGAATTGCGAAGAATAACTATGAAGCGTCTCATGTTGCGTTTTTCCCCGGGATTCCTGCTGCTGGCAGCCGTCAGCATGCTTGGCAGTGTCGCTCATGCCCAAAGCGAAGTGTTTCTGTGCGTAGACCAGAACGGCGTCAAGGAGTACAAGAATACCGGCGACACCAAGGGCTGCAAGCGCGTCAGCCTGCCGCCGCTGACGGTGACTTCGTCTGGCGGCGGCAGCAAGCCGGCGCCGCGCGAAGGCACCGCCAGCAAGCCGGCGGCATCGACTCCGACCGATTTCCCGAAAGTGGACAACGGCACACAAAAGGCGCGCGACAACGATCGCCGCCAGATCTTGCAGGATGAGTTGAGGAGTGAGCAACAGCGCCTGGAAAATCTCAAGAAAGACTACAACGACGGCACGCCTGAGCGCCAGGGCAACGAGAAGAACTACGCCAAGTACCAGGACCGCGTGGCTTCGATGAAGGAAGATATCTCGCGCAGCGAGAAAAACATCGACGCGCTCAACCGGGAACTGACGAATCTCAAGTAATTCTGACGCATGGTATCAACCTTGCTTAATGCATAAGGCCGCAATTGCGGCCTTTATTTTTGCCTATCCGGCTTAAGATAGAGCAGGGCTGGAATGCACCACATTGTGGCAATCCGGCATATTACAGACCGACATCGCTTACAAAGCTTGTTATGCTCGGAAAATGCACCATTTCAATCACCAGGATACTTCCCATGACAGCAGCGCAATGCGCCTTGCTGCCTGCAGCCTCGTTGCTTGCACGCGGCGCCAGTCGGAACCAGGTCTTTTCATGAGGATGCCCGGATGCCAATAAAAACCGCCGAACGTAACGTGCTCGCCAGCCTGGATCTGTTGGCTTCGGCCGTGCTGGTGCTGGATCCGCATGCGCGCTTGGTGTTTGCCAACGCCGCCGCGGAAAACATGCTGGAGAGTTCCTGCCGCTTGCTGAAGCAGCAAACCTTGTCTGACCTGTTCCTTAATCCCGAGCAGCTGCTGGCGATTTTCCGGCAGGCGCTGGAACACCAGTTCGATGATTCGCGCCAGGACCTGATCCTGGAGCGGGTGGGGCGCGAACCGCTGTGGGTCGACACGATCGTCACTGCGCTCGACAATCCCGAGATGCCGGTGCTGATCGAGCTGCGCGAGAACGTGCAGCAGCTCAAGCTGGAGCGCGAAGAGCGCCTGATCGACCAGAGCCAGGTCAACAAGGAGCTGGTGCGCAACCTGGCGCATGAAATCAAGAATCCGCTGGGCGGCATCCGCGGCGCGGCGCAGCTGCTGGAGCTGGAGTTGCCGGAGCGTCACGTCAAGGAGCTGCGCGAGTACACCCAGGTCATCATCAAGGAAGCGGACCGCCTGCAGACCCTGGTGGACCGCCTGCTGGCGCCGCACCGGCTGGCGCAGATCGTCGGCGATGTCGACATCCATGAAGTGTGCGAACGGGTGCGCAGCCTGATCGTCGCCGAGTTTCCCAGCGGGCTTGCCATCAAGCGCGATTACGACCTGTCGATCCCGGAGTTTCGCGGCGACAAGGAACAGCTGATACAAGCCATCCTGAATATCGCCCACAACGCCGCGCAAGCCTTGAGCGAACGCATCAAGGCCGGCGACGCCGAGCTGATTTTCCAGAGCCGGGTAGTGCGCCAGGTGACGCTGGCCAAGGTGCGTTACCGGCTGGCACTAGACTTGCATATCATCGACAATGGACCCGGCATTCCGGCCGAGATCCAGGAACGCATTTTCTATCCGCTGGTATCGGGACGCGACGGCGGCAGCGGCTTGGGCTTGACGCTGGCGCAGACCTTTGTGCAGCAGCACATGGGCGTTATCGAATGCGAAAGTCGGCCGGGATGCACGGATTTCAGAATTCTTATACCACTGCCTTGAAGTCTGTTTTTATCGCCATGATGGCGAGAACGAGCGGCTTATATCCGGTAAGTGTTTAGCGTGGCATATAGAGAAAAAATCATGAAACCAATCTGGATTGTTGACGACGACGAATCGATACGATGGGTGCTGGAAAAAGCGCTGGCCCGCGAGAATCTGACGACCAAGAGTTTTTCCAATGCGCGCGACGCCATTGAAGCGCTGCAAACCAATACGCCGCAAGTGCTGGTGTCCGATATCCGCATGCCGGGCGCCTCCGGCCTTGAATTGCTGCAAACCATCAAAGCCAAGTTTCCCGGCGTGCCGGTCATCATCATCACCGCATTTTCCGATCTCGATTCCGCAGTAGCGGCATTCCAGGGCGGCGCCTTTGAATACCTGGCCAAGCCGTTCGACGTCGACAAGGCAGTCGAGCTGATCCGCCGTGCGCTTGAGGAGAGCCTGCGCGAAGCGAATGTCGAACAGGCCTCGGCCGAGACGCCGGAAATCCTCGGCCAGGCGCCGGCCATGCAAGACGTGTTCCGCGCCATCGGCCGCTTGTCGCAATCGAATGTGACGGTGCTGATCACCGGCGAATCAGGCACCGGCAAGGAGCTGGTGGCGCGCGCACTGCACAAGCATAGCCCGCGTGCCTCGCAGCCGTTCATTGCGCTCAACACCGCGGCGATTCCAAAAGATTTGCTGGAGTCGGAATTGTTCGGCCATGAGCGTGGCGCATTCACCGGCGCCCAGGCTTCGCGCCGCGGACGCTTTGAACAGGCTGAAGGCGGCACCTTGTTCCTCGATGAAATCGGCGACATGCCTTTCGATCTGCAGACGCGCTTGCTGCGGGTGCTGTCCGACGGCCATTTCTACCGTGTGGGCGGCCATCAATCGCTGAAAGCCAATGTCCGCGTCATCGCCGCCACTCACCAGAACCTGGAAACCCGGGTGCGCGAAGGCTTGTTCCGCGAAGACTTGTACCACCGCTTGAACGTGATCCGCCTGCGCCTGCCGAGCTTGCGCGAGCGGCGCGAAGACATCCCTATCCTGACCCGCTATTTCCTCAGCCAGAGCGCCAAGCAGCTGGGCGTGGAAAGCAAGCGCGTCTCGGACAATGCCATGCGTTTCATGAGCGGCCTGGAATTGCCGGGCAATGTACGCCAGCTGGAAAACCTGTGCAACTGGATCACCGTCATGGCGCCCGGCCAGACGGTGGAGATCAAGGACTTGCCGCAGGACCTGGTGAGCGGTCGCGAACAGGGCACGCAGCTGGAAAGCCCGGCTAACCGGCCGGTAGCGTTTGATCCGCATCTGTCGGTCTCGACTGCCGGTAGCGGCGTTGCACAATATGCCGAGCCGGCGCCAGCCATGGTTGCGGCGCCAGGCGCCGGCGAGAAGCAGAGCTGGATCGCCTTGCTGGAAACGGAAGCCGCTAGCATGCTCAGCAATGGCGATGCCGACGTGATGGATGTGTTGGGCCGGCAGTTCGAATCGGCCCTGATCAAGATCGCCTTGCGCCATACGCATGGCCGCAAGAACGATGCCGCGGTGCGCCTGGGCATAGGCCGCAATACCATCACGCGCAAGATCCAGGAGCTGGGGATCGCCGGCGCCAAGGACGATTGAGGATAGGGACGCGCGCCAGCGTACAGTGATTTTTATTTCACTATACGCAGTGCGCGTTTCAGCTCCCGTAGCGCTGCAAGAGGATAAAGATGCGATGTGCCAACGATGGATGAAGCGGCGACTTTTCCTTGTTTGCAGTAGCGGCGAAATGTCGCGATAGATACGCCTAGATATTCCGCGGCCTCATCCACTGTGAATTCGCTCCCCTGCAAGTGCCCGAACAGTTCGGCATGGCTGAGATTGTCTCCGCTGGAGAAGGCTCGTCTGGCAATCAGCGAGAAGAATTTTTCCCGTTCATGCGAGGACATTTGCTGCAAGCTGATGAAAAGTGTTTCAGCTGTCAGTGTCATTTGTACCATCCGTTCGCTCTTAAATAAGCTTTGAGATCATCGTAGAAATTTTCGTGCGTGCCCAGCTTGTAAAAATCGATGAATAGAAAATCAGGGGACCGGTGTTCAGCCTTGTTCCCCATTTTTTGAGCCGGAACGTGATAGGCCATTAGATACTCCTGCGTCTTGTGTTTGAATTTATGGACATAAATCCCCGTCAAGTCGCTGCTCTTGGCTTCGCCAATGTCCGGCTTCGCGCACACCCGTAGCGTTTCATCTTCAATCACAGCCTGGAAAGGCTTGTGCTGTTTCTTCACAAAGGCGGAAAAGGGTTTCTTGTAGTTCGGCAGATAGGGCATGGGTATGTCTCATCTTTGTCAATTATGATATAGATCGCTATCAATCGCAAGTCGCAAGCAGGCGTGGAGATACAGCCCCATATTAAAGAATGCGGAGATGCGCAGAATTAAGGAAATCCGTAAGCAGGAAGCCGGAAACGCTGAAATGAGATAGCGGCTTCTACTTCAATTGGGGGGGGGCTACAAGGCAGCGCAGCTGATTTTCATGTATTGTGCGCCGCGGCGCCGAGATCGCATGCACTTCTGACTGGCGGGCCTATCATCGAGCAACGCATCGATAACAAGATTATTCGTCCGTCCACGAATCATGTGGGTCCAGAAGCATTAAAATTTGTCCCGATTGGTAAACGCAAATTCTGCTTGTGGTCAAAGTGACAATTCAGGCATGTGAGCGAGCCAACAGGTGGCTGCGTCGCCGTTTCTGCGATGTTGCCTATGCTTACTAATTGCCTTAGGGCAGGGACCACATGATCGCTCGTAACTACCTGAATTACCGTATTGCCTCCGCCCTGACGCTCACAGCCTTGCTGGCCGCTTGCGGCTCCAGTGTGCCGCTGGCCGAAACCAAGCCGGAACCGGCCTTGCCGAACCTGCTCAAGCCGGCGCCGGCAGCGAATCTGCTGACCGGTAATTTCTACTGCGAGCTGGGAAACCGGGTTGATCTCGCCAGCGGCACCGATGGCGCCGTCAAGCTCAGCTGGAAAGGCCGCAGCTATCCGATGACCACGGTCAGCACCACCACCGGCGCGGTGCGCCTGGAAGACCAGGCCAGCGGCCTGGTATGGATACAGATCCCGGCCAAGTCGATGTTGCTCAATTCCAAGCTTGGCCAGCAGCTGGCGAACGAATGCAAGCTGCGCTGATTGCCTGAACGGGCAAAACGTTCGAGTTGAGAGTACAAATAGAAGCATTGCGGTTCCTGGTTTTCCGTGTTGATTTTTACTTCAAGGAAAATAATGTCGGCTCCCATCTCCAACGTCCGCCCGAAATACGACAAGGTGCTGGTCGACATCGTCGACTACGTGAGCAAATACAAGATCACTTCCAAAGTGGCGTACGACACCGCGCGCAACTGTCTGATCGATACCCTTGGCTGTGGCCTGGAAGCCTTGGAATATCCCGCTTGCAAAAAGCTGATGGGCCCGATCATCCCCGGCACCGTGGTGCCTAACGGCGCCAAAGTGCCAGGCACGCAGTTCCAGCTCGATCCGATCCAGGCTGCCTTCAATATCGGCGCAATGATCCGCTGGCTAGACTTCAACGACACCTGGCTGGCAGCCGAATGGGGGCATCCGTCGGATAATCTGGGCGGCATCCTGGCGACTGCCGACTGGCTGTCGCGCAACGCCATCGCCGCCGGCAAGAAGCCGCTGACGATGAAAGACGTGCTGACCGCGATGATCAAGGCGCACGAAATCCAGGGCTGTATCGCCCTGGAAAATTCCTTCAACAAGGTCGGCCTCGACCACGTGGTGCTGGTCAAGGTCGCCTCGACTGCGGTGGTGGCCGAAATGCTGGGTCTGACCCGCGAAGAAATCCTCAATGCGGTATCGCTGGCCTGGGTCGACGGCCAGCCGCTGCGCACCTACCGCCACGCGCCGAATACCGGTTCGCGCAAATCCTGGGCGGCCGGCGATGCGACTTCGCGCGCAGTGCGCCTGGCGCTGATCGCCAAGAGCGGCGAAATGGGTTATCCATCGGTGCTGAGCGTCAAGACCTGGGGCTTCTACGATGTTCTGTTCAAAGGCCAGCCATTCAAGTTCCAGCGCAAATATGCATCGTATGTGATGGAAAACGTGCTGTTCAAGATTTCCTACCCGGCCGAATTCCATGCGCAAACCGCGGTGGAGGCGGCCATGATCCTGCACGCGGAGCTGGCCAAGGCCGGCCTGTCGGTGGACGACATCAAGAAGATCACCATCCGCACCCACGAAGCCTGCATCCGTATCATCGACAAGAAGGGACCGCTCGACAATCCGGCCGACCGCGATCACTGCATCCAGTACATGGTGGCGCTGCCGCTGATTTTTGGCCGCTTGACTGCCGCCGATTATGAAGACAAGATCGCCGCCGACAAACGTATCGACGTCTTGCGCGACAAGATCGTCTGCGTTGAAGACCAGGTTTTCACCAAGGATTACCACGATCCGAAGAAGCGTTCTATCGCCAACGCGCTGACAGTGGAATTCAAGGGTGGCAAGAAGCTGAAGGAAGTGGTGGTCGAATATCCGATCGGCCACGCACGCCGCCGCAAGGAGGGTATCCCGCTGCTGGAAGCCAAGTTCAAGATCAACCTGGCGCGCCAGTTGTCGCTCAAGCAGCAACAAAAGATCCTGGACGTCTCGCTGGATCAGAAAAAACTGGAAGACATGGCGGTCAATGAATATGTCGACTTGTATGTGATCTGAAAATTGCGCCGGTCAGAGCGGGGCGCAATTTTATTTGCACTTATTTGTACGAGGGCGCCCGCAGAGGCGTAGTGTGGGCAGCAGTGCCGACGCGTAATTTCGGCAATGTGTGGGCAAGATTTCCCCACCCGACGATTTTTAAAAAAACGAGGAGACAGCATGAGTTTCGCCACCTTTTACCAGCGCTCGATCGATGAACCGTCAGCGTTCTGGACCGAGCAGGCGCGCCGGATCGACTGGCACCATCCATTCTCGCAAGTGCTCGACGACAGCCGGCCGCCGTTTGCCAGATGGTTTGTCGGCGGCACCACCAACCTGTGCCATAACGCGGTCGACCGCTGGGTAGCGACGCGCGGCGAACAGCCGGCGCTGATAGCAATTTCGACTGAAACCAATACAGAGAAGACATACTCCTTCCGCGAACTGCATGCGGAAGTCAACCGTACCGCGGCCATCATGCAGTCGCTCGGCGTCGGCCGCGGCGACCGCGTGCTGCTCTACATGCCGATGATCGCCGAGGCAACCTTCGCCATGCTGGCTTGCGCCCGCATCGGCGCCATCCATTCGGTGGTGTTCGGCGGCTTTGCCTCGCACAGCCTGGCGAGCCGCATCGACGACGCCACGCCGAAGCTGATCGTTTCCGCCGACGCCGGCTCGCGCGCCGGCAAGATATTGCCCTACAAGGGCTTGCTGGACGAGGCGATCAAGCTGGCGCGGCACAAGCCGGAGCACGTCCTGCTGGTCGACCGCGGCCTGGCTGCGATGGATACGGTTGCCGGCCGCGATGTCAATTATGCCGAGCAGTGCCAGCTGCACATGGACGCCAAGGTGCCGGTGACCTGGCTGGAATCCAACGAGGCTTCCTATATCTTGTACACCTCCGGCACCACCGGCAAGCCCAAGGGCGTGCAGCGCGATGTCGGCGGTTATGCGGTGGCGCTGGCGACTTCGATGGACGCCATCTTTTGCAGCAAGGGCGGCGGCACGTTTTTCTGCACCTCCGACATCGGCTGGGTGGTCGGCCATTCCTACATCGTTTACGGCCCCTTGATTGCAGGCATGGCGACGATTTTGTACGAGGGTTTGCCGATCCGGCCCGACGCTGGCATCTGGTGGAGCATCGTTGAGAAATACAAGGTCACGCGCATGTTCTCGGCGCCGACGGCGATCCGGGTATTGAAAAAGCAGCCGCCCGAGCTGATGCAAAAATACGACCTGTCGTCCTTGCAGGCGCTCTATCTGGCCGGCGAGCCGCTGGATGCAAGCACCTCCAGCTGGATCTCCAGCGCGCTGGGCGTGCCGGTGATCGATAACTACTGGCAGACCGAGTCCGGCTGGCCGATCATGACTATCGCCAAGAATATCGAAAACAAGGCGAGCAAGCTGGGCAGTCCCGGCCTGCCTATGTATGGCTACAAGGTGCGGCTGCTGAATGAATCCACCGGCGCGCTGTGCGGCGCCAACGAGAAGGGCGTGGTGGTGATCGAATGGCCGCTGCCGCCGGGCTGCCTGCAAACCATCTACGGCGACGACCAGCGCTGCGTCGCCACCTATTGGACAACGCAAATGCCCGACAGCGGCCGCCCGGCCTACTCGACCTTCGACTGGGGTATACGCGACGAGGATGGCTATTACTTCATTCTCGGCCGCACCGACGACGTCATCAATGTCGCCGGCCACCGGCTCGGCACGCGCGAAATTGAAGAGAGCATTTCCAGCCATCCGAATGTGTCCGAGGTGGCGGTGGTCGGCGTCGAGGACAAGCTGAAGGGCCAGGTGGCTGTGGCTTTCGTGATTCCCAAGGTGGCCGAAAGCAGCGCTGAAGGACGGGGCCGGCTGGAGGCGGAGATCATGCGCGTGGTGGACCAGCGGCTTGGCAGCGTAGGCCGGCCGGCACGTGTCTACGTGGTCGGCCTGTTGCCGAAAACCCGCTCCGGCAAGCTGTTGCGCCGTTCCATACAGGCGCTCTGCGAAGGGCGCGATCCCGGCGACCTGACCACGATCGAGGATCCCGCTTCGTTACAGCAGATCAAGGAAGCCTTGCTTGGCTGAGGCTATCAGGGCAATGCCATGGCGCGTATTTGAGCAATGCGGCGCCGGCGATGCAGGTTTGCGCGGTATGATGGGGGATCAGCTCTTGTAACCTGCTTTTATATCCATCCCAGCCATGACTCACATCATACGCCCGGCCACCATCGCCGATGCAGCAGCTATCTGCCATATCTACAATCCCTACATCCTCGATACCGTCATCAGCTTTGAAACCGAGCCGGTGACGGCCGAGCAGATGAGCCAGCGCATCCTCGACATCACAGCCAACCTGCCCTGGCTGGTGTGCGTCGAAGGCGACCAGGTCCTGGGCTACGCCTACGCCACCAAATGGCGCGCGCGCGCAGCTTACCAGCACGCGGTGGAAAGCTCGGTGTACCTGTCGCCGCTGGCCGCCGGCAAGGGGCTGGGCAGCGCGTTGTACCGTGCACTGATCGCGGAACTGGAAAAATTGCCGGTGCATACGGTGATCGGCGGCATCGCCTTGCCTAACGCCGCCAGCGTCGGCCTGCATGAAAAGATGGGCTACGTCAAAGTCGCGCATTTTGCCCAGGTCGGCAAGAAATTCGACCGCTGGATCGATGTCGGCTATTGGCAACGGGTATTGCGATGAAACGGGAGACAGCGCCGCCGCTGCCGATTGTCGACGGCGTGGCGCCCAGCTATCTGTGGCTGCCGGTGGAAACCTGGCCGAACCTGCTGGCGTTCCTGGAGCAGCGCTTTCCTGCGATTTCCGCTGCGACCTGGATAGAGCGTATGGCGCGCGGCGAAGTGGTCGACGGCAAGGGCGCGCGGCAGGCGCCGGACAGCCCGTACCGCCGCGGTACCTGTATTTTTTACTATCGCGAGCTGGAAGCCGAGACACCGATTCCATTTGAAGCAACCATCTTGTATCAGGACGAGCGGATACTGGTGGCCGACAAGCCGCATTTCCTGCCGGTGATCCCGACCGGGCGCTTCCTGCATGAGACCTTGCTGGTGCGCCTGAAAAAGAAGACCGGCCTGGCGCAGCTGACGCCGATCCACCGGCTCGACCGCGAAACCGCTGGCGTGGTGATCTTTTCCCATGACGTCGCCAGCCGCGGCGCCTACCAGTCGCTGTTTCAGCAGCGGCTGGTCGACAAGACCTATGAAGCGCTGGCACCGACCCGGCCGGAGCTGGCATTGCCGCTGGTGTATCGTAGCCGCATGGTGGACGGCACGCCTTTTTTCCGCATGCAGGAAGAGGCCGGCGAGGCCAATTCGGAAACCCGCATCGAGCTGATCGAAGAACGGCAAGGCTGCAGCCTGTACCGTCTGCAGCCGCTGACCGGCAAGAAGCACCAACTGCGTGTACATTTGGCGGCATTGGGGATACCGATTATCAACGATAGCTTTTATCCGGATGTCTATCCCTGCAAGGGCGACGACTGGTCGGCACCGCTGAAACTGCTGGCACGGGAGATTGCTTTCATCGATCCCGTGGACGGCCGCCGGCGCCATTTTGCCAGCCAGCGCCAGCTTTGAAATCACATAAGGAATTGACCAGCAGATGAGCAATATCAGGAGAACGCAATGAGATCAACCCGAGCTACGGCGGCGGTCGAACGTCTCAATGCCCGCAGCACCGAAGTACGGTATTCGATGGTGCGCACCGCGGAAGAGCTGTTTTACCTGACGCAGAACGCCGGCTTTGATGCGCCCGTCAAGCTTAGCGACGCGCTGGAGCTGGATGACTTCGTGCGCTTCGTCAACGCCTACGGCCCGCAAAAGCCCAGGCGCATCAGCAAGCTGGACGTGGCTTTTGAAAAGCAGCTGAAGAAAAAAGAGTAGCAGCGCCATGAGCGATCAAGCCGCCGGCAAAGTACACGCGATCCTGGTGCATGGCATGGGCCGCACGCCGGTCTCCATGCTGCTGCTCTCCAGGCGCTTGCGGGCGGCCGGCATCACTACCCATCTGTTCGCTTATTCAGCCGCCTTCGAGCGCTGGCAGCCTTGCCTGCAGCGCCTGCGCAAATTTATTGTGAGCCGTGCCGGCGATGAACGTTTCATCATGGTCGGCCACTCGCTGGGCTGTGTGCTGACGCGCGGCGTATTGCCGCAGCTGGATCACGCGCCGGAAATGGCCTTCCTGTTAGCGCCGCCGACCCGCGCCTCCAGCTATGCGATCAAGTTGTCGCGCTGGCGCCTGTTCCGTTTGATTACCGGTGAGATGGGGCAGCTGCTAGCCAGCCAGGATTTCATGGACAGCCTGCCGGTGCCATCTATTCCGCTGCACGTGTATGCCGGCATCAAAGGACCGCGCGGCAGCTGGACGCCGTTCGGCGACGAGCCCAACGACGGCATCCTGTCGGTCGGCGAAGTGCAGCTGGGAACGCTGCCGCTGCATCTGCTGCCGACCATACACACCGTCATCATGAATTCACGCCAGGTGGCCCGCGATATCGTGGCCACCGTCAAGTCTTCGTAAATCTTAGCGGGCCGGCACCGGAATGCCCGGGATCAGGTCGCCGCCGGTCTGATGGCCCTTGATCCGCAGCACCAGTATCGCTGCGATGATGCAGGCTGCGCCCATCAGCATCGACGACAGGGTATAGCTGCCCAGGCTGTTGCGCAGCGAACCCGCCAGCATGGTGGCGCTGGCAGCGCCCAGCTGATGGCCGGCAACGATCCAGCCGAACACGATAGGCGCCGCCAGCCGGCCAAACACGTCGTTGGCCAGGCGCACGGTCGGCGGCACGGTGGCGATCCAGTCCAGGCCATAAAACAGCGCGAAGACCGGCAAGCCGAAATAGCTGAGGCCGAAGGCATGCGGCAGGAAAATCAGGGCGATGCCGCGCAGGCCGTAATACCAGAACAGCAGCACGCGCGGATTGTAGCGGTCCGACAGCCAGCCCGACATGGTGGTGCCGACCAGGTCCAGCATGCCCATGGCGGCCAGGATGCTGGCGCCGCCTACGGCGCTGATCCCGTAGTCGCCGCACATGGCGATGAAATGCGAACCGATGTAGCCGTTGGTGCTCATGCCGCAAATGAAGAAGCTGAAGAACAGCAGCCAGAAATCGCGGATCTTGACCGCCTTGGCTAGGGCACCAAAGGCGATCGTCAGCGGATTCTTGCCTTTGCTGACGGCTTCCGGCGGCAAGTCCTCAAACTGGCCGTAACGCTTCATGCCGATATCCTGCGGCCGCTCAGGCAGGAAGATAGCCACCAGCGGAATCGCCAGGGCCGCTACGCTGGCCACCAGGATCGCCACCGAACGCCAGCCGAAATGCTCGACCATGTAAGCCATCAAGGGCAAGAACACCATCTGGCCGGTGGCGGAGCTGGCGGTCAGCAATCCCATTGCCAGCCCGCGCCGCGTCTCGAACCAGCGGCCGACGATGGTCGCCGCCAGCGTGTTGGCGGCGACGCCGCTGCCGGATCCCACCAGGATGCCCCAGGCCAGCACCATATGCCACGGCATCGTCATGAACGTGCTGGCGAAGGTTCCCACCGCCAGCAGCACCAGCGCGCCCAGCACGATAGGCCGGATGCCGTAGCGCTGCATGGCTGCCGCCGAGAACGGCCCGATCAAGCCGTACAGCGCGATATTGACTGAGATGACGAAGGAGATGGTGGTGACGGTCCAGCCGAATTCGTGCTCCAGCGGCAGTATCATCACCGACGGCGTGGCGCGGATGCCGGCAGCGGAAAGCAGAACCAGGAAGATGATGCCGACGACTATCCACACATAGCTAAAACGAAGGCGCGCCATGATGGCTTGGATGGTGGTGTTCATGGGATGGAGTGCTCGTGTTGTTCAAACTTGAGGTTGGCGTTGTCGACCAGATTCATCAAGGCACGATGCGTCTCGTCGCCCAGGATTGCATTGATTTCGTTTTGCGCCTTGCGCCAGTTGGGCATGGATGCCTGCCACTTTTGGCGGCCGGCGGCAGTCAGGCTGACGCCGAAAGAGCGCTTGTCGGTCAGCATCTCCAGCGGCAGGTCGACGGTCGCTATCCAGCCGAGCGCGATCAAGGGCTTGAGCGTGCGGCTCATGGTGCTGCGGTCCATGCCCATGTTGGCAGCCAGCGGGATTACGCCGATCGGCCCATATTTGCCTATCCTGGCTAGCAAAGAGTACTGGCTGATGGTCAGTTCATCCGCCGCAAGATAGTGATCGTAGATATTGGTCATCTTGCGCGTGAGCTGGCGCAAGGTTGAGCAGCTGCATTGGCTTTGCATGTTTTACCTGTTTATTATGTATATACATCGATGCATATGCATAATATTGCTGAAGCAAACGCTTGTCAACATGCTTGTTGCAATTTGAGCTCAGGATATTTGGTGGGAAGTGCGGCCGTGACGGGGATCCTGATTTCGATCAGGTAATTGTGCCTAAACCTGGCAGCCGGGAAGTAAGGGATATGGGGCGGGGCGGTAGCAGCGAGTCGCGCGATTCAGGCCCGCGCCGAATGATTTATGCAGCAAGGCTCTTGTAGAGCCGCCCAGTTCTGAGATCGCCGATCCTTCAATTCACGCGTTTGCAAACGGCGCCAGATCTTCATCTCATTCTGGGGCGGAGAAGTGCGTACAGGGCGCTTGTTCCTTCGCACCCCGTACGCACATTAATTTACTTCATCGTTCTGGAGTGCGCCTCAGCAAACTGGGAGAAATCCAGGTCGCTGCGGTATTTAGACCAAACTGTGAGCGTTACCATTGCAATGAATCCGGTCACGATCAGAGCGGGGTAGGCGGCCAGCAATTGCACTATCGAATATTTCCAGGCCAGTGGACGGCCGACACCCAGCATTGCTGCGTAAAACCAGGATACGGCTGACACCGCTCCGGCGAAAATTGCCAGCATGCGTTGATTGAATGCCATTTGCAGCAGCGAACCCGCCTTTTCCATCGCAGGCATCACCGCACTGTGGAGAACGAAGCCGTTAAGCGTCAACAGCGCCACGATGGTTAATTTGGCTTGCATTTTTGGATTGGAAAAATACGCAGCAAATCCTTTGACTGAGACGTCAAGCCAAACGATTGCAATCCCGGTTATCCATAACGCGACGAGTGCCAGAGTAACTGTCTTTTTAAGAGAGTTCAATTGCTCGGTTTCTTGCTTTTCTGCAGTATCGCCTTTGATAAGTTGTTTGACCATGGCGATGTCGCTGGTGAGAACAAGACCGATCGCTACACAGCAGGCGATAAGATGAAGATATACGATACTCAGACGAAATAATTCCATTGGGAATCCTTATTTAAATCATAAACATAATAATAAAATGAGAACTGCCTTTTTATTTTACAAATTCTTACAAATTAAGAGACGGCATTTTTTAATTTCTCGTGAAAGAGCAATATTTAATATTGCGGAATTAAAACTATTGCGAATAGTTGTTAATTCCATCAAATGGGAATTGAGGCATTCGATCTCCTTTTAATTTAATAGTGAAATGCCCAGCTGACACGTATATTCACTAGGGGGATTCATCAAAAATCTGAGCGTGGAAATATATAAGCTCAAGGATAAAATTACCGGCACGAAATGAAAATAGGCACGTGTCGAAAATTTTTGAAGAATATATCACGATTTAGTTCAAATTAATTCCAATTAATAATTCAATGATTTTGTTAATGGAAACTATTATTGCTGAATTAATATTCTATGTTTGAATATTTTCAATTTCATGTGAGTAATTTATTTCTTATTCTTGTTAATTATTATTTATAATATTTCAATTTAAAGATATTAATTATTAATTTGTATTTATTTAAATTCATCTTAAATTCATTTGTTGAATATTGAGAATATCAAAGGCTTCCTTGCATAAATAATCGCCGGCCGTGACGCCCTTTTATCAGGCAAATTTAGGGTGTTGAGATGATCGTCGCCGTGCTCAAGTGGGTGGGGCGACTCAGTTTGACTGGGCAGACTTGCAGCTGGGCGACTTGCCGCTCAAAGTCGCGCGCCATAATCAACTCGTATTTGTCAGAGCGCACGACCCCTTGCCCGATCCAGTCATTAAGGGCCAAGAAATGCTTTTGCAGCGGCATTAGCTGATTACGCGCAAATACGCGAGCGGCAGGTTCAACAGCGCCGAAGCCGCCGGCATTGGCTCCGCATGATTCGCTTCAGTTGCAGCGCTACGCTGTGGATGGCAAGAACATCGTGGCGGGTTATGCCCTAGTCGCCGCCGCAAGTTCGTTGATGCGCGCGTGGTCAGTCGTCAGATCCGCGCCAGAGACAATGCGATGGGCGGCACCGCTGAAAGTATCGACGCTTTGATCAGACATGCCCCGGCCGGGTAGCGGGTGCGGTAACATTGCTGCCTGTCACGCTGGGTAGTCATACCTGGATCAATTGGGTAGCCAGAGATCTGAAATTCGCCGGATACTCTCCGAAACCCGCGCCAAATAAGGATGTGTAGTAATGAAAAAGATCGCAACGTGGAACGTCAACTCCCTCAAGGTACGCCTGCCGCAAGTGTTGCAATGGCTGGCCGACAACCCGGTTGACATCCTGGCCCTGCAGGAAACCAAGCTGACCGACGATAAATTCCCAGCAGCGGAAATCGAAGCTGCCGGCTACCACGTGGTGTTCAGCGGTCAGAAGACTTATAACGGCGTTGCGATTTTGTCACGCCACCCGATTACCGACGTGGTCAAGAACAACCCGCTCTACGAAGACCTGCAGCAGCGCATCATCGCCGCCACCATCGACGGCATCCGGGTGGTGTGCGCCTATATCCCCAACGGCCAGGCGCCTGATACGGAAAAATATCAGTACAAGCTGAAGTGGCTGGACGCCTTGCACGACTGGCTGCAGAGCGAGCGCCAGCAGCACGCCAAGCTGGTGCTGCTGGGCGATTACAATATCGCACCGGAAGACCGCGACGTCCACGATCCGGCGGCCTGGGTGGGACAGAACCTGGTGTCGCCGCCGGAGCGGGCGGCGTTTGCGCGCTTGCAGGCGCTGGAGTTGACCGATGCTTTCCGCATGTTCGAGCAGCCGGAAAAGCTGTTCAGCTGGTGGGATTACCGGCAGATGGGCTTCCGCCTCAACCGCGGCATGCGGATCGACCATATCCTGCTGTCGCCGCCGCTGGCGGCGCAATGCACCGCTTGCGTGATCGACAAGGTGCCGCGCAAGTGGGAGCAGCCTTCGGACCATGCGCCGGTGATTGCTACGCTGAGCTGATTTTACGGCTGCAGAAATAAAAACGGGGTGCTGGCAGTCATGCCAACACCCCGTTTTCCATGCTGTCTACTGAATGATTATTTGGCCGCAGCTGCGCGGTTCATCAGGAAAGTGGTCAGCAGGGCCACCGGACGGCCGGTAGCGCCTTTGGCCGCGCCGCTCTTCCATGCCGTGCCGGCGATGTCGAGGTGGGCCCAGGTGTATTTCTTGGTGTAGCGTTCCAGGAAGCAGGCTGCGGTGATGCTGCCGCCGGCCGGGCCGCCGATGTTTGCCATGTCGGCAAAATTCGACTTCAGCTGTTCCTGGTAGCTGTCTTCGATCGGCATGCGCCATGCGGTGTCGCCGGTCGCCTTGCCGGCGCTCAGCAACTCGTTGGCCAGGGCGTCATGCGCGCTGTCGTGACGGGTGAACAGACCGGAGTTGTGGTGGCCGAGGGAAGTCACGCAAGCGCCGGTGAGCGTCGCGATATCGACCACGGCAGCCGGCTTGAAGCGTTCCACATAGGTCAGGGCATCGCACAGCACCAGGCGGCCTTCGGCGTCGGTGTTGAGGATCTCGATGGTCTGGCCGGACATGGAAGTGACGATGTCGCCTGGCTTGGTAGCTGTGCCGGAAGGCATGTTTTCCGTGGCCGGGATCACGCCGATGACGTTCAGCTTCAGCTTCAGTTCAGCGATGGCGCGGATGGTGCCCAGCACCGAACCGGCGCCGCACATGTCGTACTTCATTTCATCCATGCCGGCGCCGCCCTTGAGCGAGATGCCGCCGGTGTCAAAGGTGATGCCCTTGCCGACCAGTACGGTCGGAGCATCCTTGGCTTTGCCGCCGAGGTGCTTGATGATGATGAACTTCGGCGCTTCGCCGCCGCCGCGCGCGACCGACAGGAAACTGCCCATTTTCAAGGCTTCGAGCTGCTTGCGGTCCAGTACTTCGACCGACAGCTTGAATTCCTTGGCCAGTTTCTTGGCGGTGTTGGCCAGATAGGTCGGGGTGCAGACGTTGCCAGGCAGGTTGCCCAGTTCCTTGGTCAGGTCGATGCCGTTGGCCAGGGCCAGGCCTTCAGCCACGGCTTGCTTGGCGGCAGCTGCCTTGGCGGCAGCGACCAGGAAGATGACTTTCTTGACGCCGGATAGTGTTGTCTCTTTTTTACTTTTCAGGGTATCCGAACGATAGCTGTTATCGCGCAGCACCAGGATGCTGTTGCGGATGGACCATGCCAGGTCGCGTTCCGGGGTTTGCTTGACCAGGCCATCGAACGGCAGCGCCAGCAGGGCGTCGTTGCCGCCCAGGGTAGCGATGACGCGCGCCACGCACAGAGCCGCCATGGACATGGCCTTGTCGTTCAGCTCGCCGTCCGGGCCGAGGCCGATCAGCAGCACGCGCTCGGCGGCGACGCCGGCGACTTTGCGCAATAGCAAAGTGGAGCCTGGTTTACCGGAAATATCTCCGGACTTTAGTGCAGCAGTGATTTCACCAGATTTGTCAAGAGCTTGCGCTTGTGGCGAGAGTTTCTTGTTTTCATAGATCCCGACTGCGATACAGCCGGCTTTCAGAGAGGCAATTGAGGTTTTTGCGTCAATGGTTTTTATGCTAAAGTCCATCACTTACTCCTTTTTTTGATCCGCAATTATATTCCCCAATGATCTTTCAGCGCGCACTCCGACGCGAATTAATTAGTACCGCCGGCGCAGTTTTTACTACGCTCTTCACAATTATCGTCACGGTAATGTTGATCAAGATTCTGGGACAAGCAGCCGGAGGACAGATTGCGTCCCAGGATGTGGTCGCGCTGATTGGTTTTCAATCCCTCAACTACATGCCGATCCTGCTGATCCTGACCGGCTATATCTCGGTGCTGCTGGTGGTCACGCGCAGCTACCAGGATTCCGAAATGGTGGTCTGGTTTGCCTCCGGCCAGAGCCTGGTGCGCTGGGTCCGGCCTGTGCTGGAATTCGGTTTGCCGATCATTATCCTGACAGCCATCCTGAGTTTCGTGGCGACGCCCTGGGCTAACAGCCAGAGCGCGCAATACCGCGAGCGCTTTGAAAAGCGCGAAGATATTTCCCGTGTTTCTCCCGGCAAGTTCCAGGAATCGGCCGCCGCCAACCGCATCTTTTTCGTTGAGGGCGTTTCCGGCGACAGCACCAAGGTCAAGAACGTCTTCGTGAATACCCAGCAGGATGGCAAGAACAGCATCGTGGTGGCCAAGGAAGGCAATCTGGAAATCGACAAGAACGGCGACAAGTTCCTGATTCTGTCGAAAGGACGCCGCTACGACGTCCTGTCCGGCAAGAACGAATTCCGCCAGATGGAGTTCGAACGCTACGGGGTGCTGGTTGCCAGCAATTCGCAGGCCGAGAATGGCGATCGCTCGGCGCAGGCCTTGCCGACCGCCGATTTGCTAAAAGATCGCAACGGTTTCAATCTGGGCGAGCTGCTGTGGCGCTTGTCGCTGCCGCTGATGGCGCTGTGCCTGATGCTGCTGGCGATACCGCTCAGCTTCGTCAACCCGCGGGTGGGCCGTTCCGCCAGCCTGCTGATCGCGCTGCTGCTGTACGTTTCCTACAGCAACGTCACCAGTATTTTCCAGGCTGCGGTGGTGCAGGGCCGCCTGTCGTTCTTGCTGGCCTGGTGGCCCATGCATCTGATCGTGCTGATCATTGTCGGCCTGCTGTTCATGTGGCGCCTGAACGTCAACAGCCGCTGGCATCCGCTGGTGATGTGGTCTGCAATCAAGCATGCACGCCTACTTAAAAATAGAAAATCGACTAAAAAATCGGCGGCAGCATGAAGGTATTGCAACGTTACTTTACTTCCGAGATTGTCCGTTCGGTCTTGTTTACGCTGGCGGCGTTCCTGGCGCTGTTCGCGTTCTTTGACCTGACCACCGAGCTGAAGTCGGTCGGCCATGGCGGCTACAAGCTGCAGCATGCCTTCGTGTTCGTCCTGCTGGGCCTGCCCAGCTACGCCTATGAACTGATGCCCATCGCGGCGCTGATCGGCACCATCTACACCTTGTCGCAGTTCGCCGCGCGCTCTGAATTCACCATCATGCGCGTGTCCAGCATGTCGACCTTCATGACCGCCAAGATCCTGATCAAGATCGGCTTGTTGTTTGTGGTGGCGACGGTACTGATCGGCGAATTCGTCTCGCCCAAGAGTGCAGAGTTTGCCGAAAAGCTGAAGCTGCAAGCCAAGGGTTCCTCGATTTCGCAGAAATTCAAGACCGGCCTGTGGAGCAAGGACGTGATCCGCACCGACGGCACCAGCGGCGAAATCACCGGTTCGCGTTTCATCAACATCGCCGAGATCAAGCCGGATGGCCAGCTGGTCGGCGTCAAGCTGTATGAGTTCGACCGCAACCTCCACATGACCGGGTTGATCCAGGCCGGCCACGCCGACTATAAGGGCCAGCACGTCTGGCGCCTGGATGACGTGGTGCAGACCGACTTCGTCAACGGCAGCTCGACCGAAGACATCACCACGGCGATCGCTACCAAGAAATTCCCCAGCAAGGATCTGGTTTCTGAAATCACGCCGGAGATCCTGTCGGTCCTGTTTGCCGATCCGGACCATATGTCGGCCTACAATTTGTGGGCCTATTCCAAGCATCTGGAAGAAAACAACCAGCACAGCGAACGCTACGACATCGCGTTCTGGAAAAAGCTGGTGTACCCGTTCTCGGTATTCGTGATGATGGCGCTGGCCTTGCCGTTTGCCTACCTGCATTTCCGCACCGGCGGCGTCAGCCTGAAGATCTTTACCGGCATCATGATCGGCGTCAGTTTCCAGCTGGTCAATACGTTGTTCTCTCATTTGGGTTTGCTGAATACCTGGCCGCCGTTCTTTACCGCGGCCTTGCCCAGCACCCTGTTCCTGCTGATTGCGATCGGCGCCTTGTGGAAGATTGAGCGGCAGTAGCGCCGCTCAGGTCAGCGTATGTCGCAAACATCTCCGGTCCCACAACAAGCGCTTATCCTGTTTGCCCATGGCGCGCGGGATCCCTTGTGGGCGACACCGTTTGAAGCCTTGCAGCAGATTCTCCGGCAGCAGCGGCCGGCGTTGCGGGTCGGCCTAGCCTTCCTCGAATTGATGCAGCCGGATTTACCGGGATTGCTGCAGCAGCTGGCGGCGGAGGGCATCCGCGAAGTGAGCGTGGTGCCGGTATTCCTCGGTCAGGGCGGCCATGTGCGGCGCGATCTGCCGGCCCTGATCGCGCAGGCCCAGCAACTGCACCCGCAATTAGTTATTACGGTAGCGCAGGCGGTGGGCGAGCAGCCGCAGGTGCTGGATGCAATCGCCGCTTATTGCGCTTCTACTCTGCCGCAACCTTGATACTTTCCGAGGTTTGCCTGCCCTTGGCCCGCAGCCAGGCGATGAAGTTGCTCAGCACTGGATCCTGCAGGCTGGTACGGTACAGCAAGTGAAACCCTTTGTCCTGCAAGTGCAAGTGCGGAAACGGCGGCAGCAGGCTGCCGTGCGCCAGATCCTCTTCCATCAGGGCCAGCGAACCCATGGCCACGCCGAGATCGGTGAGCGCCGCCTGCAAACTCAAAAAGAAATGTTCATAGATCTGGCCCGGCAGCTGGCCTTTGATCGGCACGCCGACTTCGCCAAACCAGCGGGTCCAGGTTTCCGATCGGCTTGACAGATGTAGCAGGGACGCCTGCAGCAGATCTTGCGGCTGCTTGAGCTGATGCTGCTGCAGGTAGCGCGGCGACGCCACCGGCGTCAGCACATCGTCCAGGAAGCGTATGCATTCATAGTCGGCCCTGTGCATCGGGCTACGCCGTATCAACACATCGAACGGTTCCTTGATCGCTTCCACCGCCACGGTCGAGGTGGTGACGCGGATTTCCACCCGCGGATTCTCTATCTGGAACGACGACAGCCGCGGAATCAGCCAGCGCATCGCCATCGACGGCGTGCAGCTGACGCGGATGATGCGCACCTTGCCGGTATTCAGCAATTGCTCCGCGCCCAGCGCGATGCGGTCCAACCCGGCTTTGACGTCGGTGAAAAACAGCCGCGCCGCCTCGGTCGGCTCGACCCCGCGCTGTCCCCTGGCAAACAGGGTGACGCCGAAATGCTGCTCCAGCAGCTTGATCTGCTGGCTCACTGCGCTGTGCGTGATGTGCAGTTCGGCGGCGGCCTGGGTCAGGCTGCCGGTGCGTACCACGGCTTCGAATACGCGCAGGGGCTTGAGCGGAGGGAGTCTGGTTTTCATGTTAAATAAACTTATATTGCGGATAGAAAATACGGCTTTCAGTCTAAACTTGATGAGCCTATTCTACAAGCATTGTTCCTGAGGATTTGGCTTTCCTGCAGGGAGTTCTTGGTGCTTATATCGAGGTCTTGTATGTCGCTATCCAATAAATTTTCTAATATTAAGGGTTACTGGAAAAGAACCGCTGCCGGCACCGGCATAACGCTGCCGGAGGCGGAGCAGGCCTATCTTGCCGCGGCAGCGGATCATCAGGATCTGGAGCGCCGCATGCGGGTGCTGGACTGTCGCCACGGTTCGGTTTTGCATACGCTGCGGGTGTTGAAGATCAATTCTTACTGAGCTGCATCCGGTAGCGGCCAGCGGCGAACGCTGTGGCGATTTCCCAAGCGCCGGAGATGTGTTGGCAAGGCACAAATTTCAGGGAATGTAAAGTCATTTACTTGACATAATAGCCAGTCAGAAATATAATCTTGGTATTGCATTGTATGGAGGTCCATATTTTGGACAGTTGTTCTAGTAGTAGCGGTGGATGGGTCCTCAGCCCGGCACATTACGCATAGTCTTTAGCAGACCTCCGTCGTCGGCTGCAGCTTGCGTCTATGCGAGCTGTAGTATCGTAAAATTTTATCGTCGGTTTTCGCGGTAAATATCGTAGCAATGTTGTAGCAGATAACGCCGCAACGATACTCCCATCCTGTTTTTGTAATACCGATTGTTCGTGCTGCCATCTGGCGGATCGCGTGCGGCCGTGTATTTCCGGTTCCGGATCTTCCCGGGCTTGGCGTTTTTCCTGTGCATCTTGCAGGTCAGGCGTTCAGCCAGGCGACGATCCTGGCAGGAAATGCATCCTTGCGCCCGACCGGCAGGCAGGAACAACGGAAGTGGGAAGGAAATCGCCATGCCATTCAATAAACTGCATGCATTTTTAAAAAAACACCGTTCTTCGTTCGCCGTATCGCAGCAGGATCACGATTCTGCTCTGCCGTACCGCATCGTGACCACTTGCCGCAGTTCGGAAGTGGCGCATCTGGAAGACTTGATGCGCCGGCTGCTGGCGAGCTATGAGGTTACCTATCAAGCCAACGAACCTGCCGTGCAGGCTAACCTGACCGCCATCACGGTGGAAGTGAAATGCTCAGTGCGCGAGCGTGCCGGACTGGTGCAGCTGGTGACCCGTTTGGCGCAGGAAATCAGCGTTCGCAGCGTGCGCTGGGAAAGCATTCCCCAACGCTCGGCGCGGACGGCGAAGGCCGCTTATGAACCTTCCACGCGGGGTGGTAGTCCAACGATACAACCGGCTTGATCAGGTTTGATCAGGCATTTTTGAATCAGGAGCTTTTGAAATGGACTGTTCCAGTTGTCCGGCTTACCGGACCAGAAATACAGTAGCAAAAATACGTAAAGCAATTGTCTGCTTGCAGTGGTCTGAACCAGTCTAGCTAGCCTCCACTTTTCCCGTGTCGGTTAGCCAGGCTGTTCAGCTTGCAATCGACTGGCGGAATGTCTCTCTTTCACCGTCGCTGTCGTGCGTGCCTCAACGGGCGCGTTGCACAATCGCTTTCCATGATGTTTAAGCGCTGCCGGCGTTGTCGTTCATGCGACACCTGCGCAGCAAGCATGAAGAGGTGAAATGATGACTATCAAAACATTGCTGGGTCTGGCATCCGGCAAACAAAACAAAGCAAACAGCGGCGGCAGCAACTGGACCTTTGGCTGGTCGCCCAGCCAGGCTTCGGCGCATTCCAGCAACGCAAAGCCGGTCAAGCGCAGCGCCGCTTCCAGCGACCGTGCGGTCGGCATGTACGGCGTGCTGGCGACGCGCAGCGGCAACGGCCGCTAAATAATCGAAATGAAGAAGGGCAGTTCCGCCGCCGCAGAATCTGGCAGCGGGCTGCTGCTATTGGAATGCGTTGGTTTTCCGGTAGCGCTGCCTAGGTGTTAGCGCAGACCGGCAAGCGTCAGAGTCAAAGGAAATATCGCAGGTAAGGAGTCAACAATGAAATGGGAATTTTTGAATAAAAGAGTAGCAGTATTCTTGGTATTGACCGTAGTGGCCGTCGGCCTGGTCAGCTGGATCAATGTCTTGTCACCGGAAGACCGCCTGGATCAGTCGGGGCCGGTCTTGCAAAAAGCGCTGGCGTCGGAAGCCCACGTCAAGCCTATCGTTCGTTAAGCGTATATCCGACGCCGGCGGCCTGCTTTAGGCCGCGTTCCTGGCCTTGGCCGATCCAGATTGTTCGATTGCCAGCGGCTGTTCGGCGCGGCTGGCCAGCGCCTCGCCTATCATCACCAGCACCGGACCTTCACATTGCTGCAAGCCTTGCTCCAGATGATCCAGGCGCAGGCGCAGGATGCGCTGATTGTCGCGGCTGCAGTTTTCCACCACCACCACCGGCGTTGCCGCGGAGCGGCCTTGCGCCAGCAGCCGCTGCGCAGTGGCGGCCGCTTCGCGGCCGCCCATGTATTGCACCAGCGTGTCGCAGTTCGGCATATTGACCTGCTCGGATTCGCCGGGCGCGGTGCTGGAAGTAAAGAAAGCAACGCTACGCGCCACGCCCCGCTTGGTGAGCGGCTGCTGTGATGTGGCTGCGGCCGCCAGCGCGGCGCTGATGCCAGGCACCACTTCGACCGCGATGCCGTGCTTTTCCAGCGCCCGCAATTCTTCATCGGCACGGCCGAACAGCATCGGATCGCCACCCTTCAAACGCACCACCACGGCATATTTGCGGGCATTGTCGACCAGCTGCTTGTTGATGAACTGCTGAGCGGTGGAGAGCTTGCCGCAACGCTTGCCGACCGCGATCTTCAAGGCTTGCGGGCAGAGCGCCAGCATGTCTGCCGTCACCAGGGCATCGTGCAGCACGACGTCGGCCTGCGCCAGCAGGCGGGCGCCGCGCACCGTGATGAGATCGGCGGCGCCAGGGCCGGCGCCGATCAGATAGACTTTGCCATAGGTGGCTTGAGCGCTGGCGTGGGTGGCTTGCATGACGTGTTCCGGTGCGTGGGTGAGGGTTAGCGTTGGCTCAATCGAGACGGATCATGCCTGCGGCGACGGTCTGGTGCGTGACTTCGTCGATCAGGATGAAGGCGCCGGTGGCGCGGATCTCATCGTAGGAATCGGCAGCGATGGCTTGCTGCAGATTGAGCGAGACGCGGGCGATGTCGTTCAGCTTGAGCGATTCCGCCGGCCGCCGCTGCTGGGTATTGATGTCGAGCAGCGTATCGATCTTGGTGATGCGCGCCGCGGTTTGCTTGGTGCTGTGCTTGAGCCAGTATTTGCGGCGCAGGTCGAGCGCATCTTCCGACAGCCAGCAGAGATCGGCGCTGACGGTCTTCAGCAGGGCCGGGGCGCGCTCCACCGAAGTCAGCATGTCGCCGCGCGAAATATCCAGGTATTCCTCCAGCAGCAAGGTCACCGACTGGCCGACCGCGGCCGACGGCAGCGAGCCTTCCAGCACCAGGATGTCTTTCACGGTGGCGCTCTGACCGCTAGGCTGCACGATCAACTTGTCGCCCTTGCTGACCTTGCCGGCCTCGATGCGGCCCATGTAGCCGCGGAAATCGTTGGCTTCGTGGCCGTTGTGGCGCGCCACCAGCTGCACCGGAAAGCGGAACGGCTCGTCATGCGACTCGTCGTAGACGCTGAGCGATTCCAGCAGCTCGATCAAGGTCGGGCCTGTGTGCCAAGGCATCTTGTCGCCAGCCGCCACCACATTGTCGCCGGCCAGCGCCGACAGCGGGATCGGGCGCACGTCGCGCAGGCCGAGCTGTTCGGCGAATTCCTGGTAGGCGGCCACAATGCGGTCGTACACGGTCTGGTCGTAGTTGACCAGATCCATCTTGTTGACCGCCACCACCACGTGCTCGATCTGCAGCAGGTGCGCAATGGTCGAGTGGCGCTTGGTCTGGGTCAGCAGTTCGACGCTGCCGTCGTCGCCCAGTTTTACCTTGGAGACGTCGATCAGGATGATCACCGCATCAGCAGTCGAGGCGCCGGTCACCATGTTGCGCGTGTATTGCTCATGGCCAGGGGTGTCGGCGATGATGAACTTGCGCTTCGGCGTGGCGAAATAGCGGTAGGCGACATCGATGGTGATGCCTTGCTCGCGTTCGGCTTCCAGGCCGTCGGTCAGCAGGGACAGATCGATGGTGTCGCCGACCGTGCGTTTGTGCTTGGCGCGCGACATGGCGTCCAGCTGGTCGGCGAAGATGCCTTTGCTGTCGAACAGCAGGCGGCCGATCAGGGTGCTCTTGCCGTCATCCACCGAGCCGGCGGTAATGAAGCGCAGCAAGCCGCGCTCTTGGCCGCGTTGTTGTGGCGTTGTACCGGTGTCGGTGTTCAAGTTGCTGTTCACGTTATTAACAACGGCGTTCATCAGAAATATCCTTCTTTTTTGCGTTTTTCCATCGAGGCTTCCGAGGTCTGGTCATCCATCCGGGTAGCGCCGCGTTCGGTGATCTGGGTTACCGCGGTTTCGGCGATGATGGCTTCGACTGTAGCCGCATCGGAGGCTACCGGGCAGGTGCAGGAAATGTCGCCGACGGTGCGGAAGCGCACTTCCCGGGTTTCCACCACTTCGCCTTCGCGCGCCGGGGTCAGGTCGGTCAGCGGCACCAGCAAGCCGTTGCGCGGGATCACCTGGCGCTGATGGGCGAAATAGATGGGCGGCAGTTCCAGCTTTTCGCGGGCGATGTATTGCCAGACGTCGAGTTCGGTCCAGTTGGAGATCGGGAACACACGCATGTTTTCGCCCGGATGCACGCGGGTGTTGTACAAGTCCCAGAGTTCCGGCCGTTGCGCCTTCGGATTCCATTGGCCGAATTCGTCGCGGAAGGAAAAAATGCGTTCCTTGGCGCGCGCCTTTTCTTCATCGCGGCGGGCGCCGCCGATGCAGGCGTCGAACTTGTGTTCGGCAATGGTTTCTAGCAGGGTTACGGCTTGCGCCGCATTGCGCGAATCGGTCTGCGGATTGCGCAGACGCACGGTGCCGCGCTTGATCGAATCCTCGACCGAGCCGACGATCAGGCGTTCGCCCAGTTCCGCCACGCGCTTGTCGCGGAAGGTGATCACTTCGGCGAAGTTGTGGCCGGTATCGATATGCACCAGCGGGAAAGGGAATTTGCCGGGGCGGAAAGCTTTTTCCGCCAGGCGCAGCATCACCACCGAATCCTTGCCGCCGGAGAACAGCAGCGCCGGATTGCCGCATTCCGCCGCTACTTCACGCATGATGTGGATGGCTTCCGATTCCAGCCAGTCGAGATGGCGGTTAGCGGCTTTGTCCAGGAAAAAATTTTCAACAACTGTGTTCATATCGGTTCTTGTCTTTTAATCAAGCGATGCATCGGGACGGGATGTAGTGACATCAGCGATGTAATGATTCAGCGATTCAGGCGCTCTGCTGCGAGATGGATTTGATGCGTATCAGTTTGCCGTCCACCACGTGCAGCCCGCATTCCTTGGATTCCGGATTTTCCCACCACCAGCGGCCGGCACGTACGTCTTCGCCCGGCTGGATGGCGCGCGTGCAGGGTTCGCAGCCAATCGAAGGATAGCCTTTGTCGTGCAGTGGATTGTACGGCACATTGTTGTCACGGATGTACTGCCAGACGTCATCTTCCGACCAGTCGGCCAGCGGATTGAACTTGCTCATGCCATGTGCTTCATCCTGCTCCTGTACATGCAGCTCGGCGCGGGTCAGCGATTGCGCCCGGCGCTGGCCGGTGATCCAGGCCTTGTTGCCGGCCAGGGCACGGTTAAGCGGTTCGATCTTGCGGATGCGGCAGCACTCCTTGCGCATCTCGACGCTGTCGTAGAACGCGTTCAAGCCATTCTGTTCGACATAGGCCGCCACCGCTTCCGGCTGCGGCCGGTACGGCGTGACGTCGTAATCGTAGGTTTCCTTGATGCGCTCCAGCATGCCCAGCGTTTCCGCATGCAGGCGGCCGGTTTCCAGGGTGAAGATGGCGATCCGGTCCTGCAGCTGGTTGCGCAGGATCAGGTCGGTCAGCACCATGTCTTCGGCCGCCAGGCTGGAGGCGAATACCGCCGGCGTATATTCGGCGGCGATTTTTTCCAGTGTGGCCTTGGTGGCGGCTACCAGTTCCGGCAAAGAGGGAGTCGGGCTGCTCATGATCAATCCTGGCTGACTGCTTGGCGATTCACACGGCGGAACAGCGGCGTTTTTTCGTCCCACGAGGTCTGGTATTTTTCCGTGAAATCGGTGAGACCCTTGAGGGCGTCGTGGATGTTCTTGTCGGCGCGTACCGCAAAGGCATTGAAGCCGACCCGCTGCATGTAGAACAACTGGTCGCGCAAGACGTCGCCGATGGCACGCAATTCGCCGCTGTAGGCAAGGCGCGTGCGCAGGTTGTAGGCGATCGAATAGCCACGGCCATCGGTAAACTTAGGAAAGTCGACGGCGACCACGGCGAAATGCGCCAGGTCGTCCTTCAGCTCGTCAGCCTGGGCATCGCTGCTCAGCCATACGCCGATAGCCGAACGGTCCTGCAGCTGCACGCGCTGGGCTTGCCAGACGCCGAACGGGACGATGACCTTGCCGGCCGGGATGCTGACGCTTTCGGCGGTTTCGCCTTCGTGCAGGCGCAAGACGCTCCAGTCGTCGCTGACCACTGCACGGTTCTTGATAATTTCAACGTTATCAATATTAGACACAGGCATCCTCCCCATGGGTGTAACCGGTCGGGATCGGACTGGCGTAGACGTATTCCTTGAACGGCGCGACGCCGAGACGCTGCACGGTATCGATAAACAGTTCTTCTTCGTGGCGCTGCTTGACGTAGACATCCAGCAGACGCTCAATGACGACTGGCATCTGCTGCGCCGAGAACGACGGCCCGATGATCTTGCCGATACTGGTGTTGTTGCCCTGGGCGCCGCCGATAGACACCTGGTACCACTCGGAGCCGTCCTTGTCGACGCCGAGGATGCCAATGTTGCCGACGTGATGGTGACCGCAGGCGTTGATGCAGCCCGAGATGTTCAATTCGATCTCGCCAATGTCATGCTGGAAATCTAGGTTGTCGAATTTCTCGGCGATGGCTTGCGCGATCGGGATCGACTTGGCGTTCGCCAGCGAACAGAAATCACCGCCAGGGCAGCAGATGATATCGGTCAGCAGGCCGATGTTCGGTGTCGCCAGACCTTGCGCCTTGACTGCCTGCCATACTGTGAACAGATCGCTCAGCTTGACATCGGCCAGCACCAGGTTCTGCTCGTGGGTGATGCGCACTTCGCCGAAGCTGTACTGGTCCGCCAGATCGGCGACAAAGTCCAGCTGGGCGGCAGTGATGTCGCCTGGCGGCACGCCGGTTTTCTTGACCGACAGGATCACGGCGGCATAGCCGCTCACCTTGTGCGCCTTGACGTTACGCAGCAGCCAGTTGGCGAAGCCCTTGTTTTCCGCCTTGTGCGCCTCGAAGCCGGCATCGCTGGCGGCCAGGGTCTCGTACGGGGGCGGAACGAAATACTGGGCAATGCGCTGCAATTCTTCTACTGTGAGCGTAGCAGGGCCATCCTTGATGTCAGCCCACTCGGCTTCCACCTGGCGGCCGAATTCTTCGGCGCCCAGCGCTTTCACCAGGATCTTGATGCGCGCCTTGTATTTGTTGTCGCGGCGGCCGTACTGGTTGTATACGCGCAGGATCGCTTCCAGGTAAGTCAGGGCGTGCTGCCATGGCAGGAATTCGCGGATCACGCTGCCGATGATAGGCGTGCGGCCCATGCCGCCGCCGACCAGGAAACGAAAACCGACTTCGCCTGCGGCGTTCTTGACGACGTGCAGGCCGATGTCATGCACCGCCGTGGCGGCGCGGTCCTGCTCGGAACCGCTGATGGCGATCTTGAATTTGCGCGGCAGGAAAGCGAACTCCGGATGGAAGGTGCTCCATTCACGGATGATTTCAGCATACGGACGCGGGTCGATGATCTCGTCGGCGGCGACGCCGGCCAGTTCGTCGGACGTAGTGTTGCGGATGCAATTGCCGGAAGTCTGGATCGCGTGCATTTCCACCGTCGCCAGTTCCGCCAGGATGTCCGGCGACTGTTCCAGGTTGATCCAGTTGAACTGGATGTTCTGCCGCGTGGTGAAGTGGCCGTAGCCGCGGTCGTAGGTGCGAGCGATATGGGCGAACATGCGCACTTGCGGCGTGGACAGCATGCCGTAAGGCACGGCGATGCGCAGCATGTAAGCGTGACGCTGCATGTACAGGCCGTTTTGCAGGCGCAGCGGCAGGAATTCTTCTTCTGTCAGTTCATCTGACAAACGGCGGCGTACCTGGTCGCGGTATTGTGCGACCCGTTCCTTGACTATCTGGTGATCGTATTGATCGTAGCGATACATCTTTGTCTTCCTTATGGGTTGTGGCTAGCTGCGCCACGCCTTTATGACTATTTCAAAACGGATGCAAGAGCCGCAAACTGCTGCTCCCTAATAAATCAGTTTCACTGCGACGCTGGTCAACGTCAGCGCCAGGAGGCCGCGCAGGAATTTTTCCGGCACCGCGCGCGCTGCCAGCGAGCCAAGCGTGATGCCTGGCACGGAGCCGAGCAGCAGCGCACCGAGCAGGCTCCAGTCGATCGATCCCAGCCACCAGTGGCCGAGCGCGGCGATGGCGGTCAGCGGCACTGCGTAGGCGATGTCGGTGCCGGCCACTTCGGCCGGCGACAGGCGCGGATACAGCAGCACCAGGATGGTGGCGCCGACCGCGCCGGCGCCGATCGACGACATGGTGACCAGCGCACCGAGCACGATGCCGGCAATCACGGTGGCGCTGGTCAGGTTCCTGCCCTGCAGCTGCTTTTCCGGATGGGCATTCAGCCACAACTGGAGCTTGCCCTTGAACAGCAGGGCAACCACGGTCAGCAGCACTGAAATAGCGATCGAGTAACGGATGATCTGGCCGATTTCAGTGCTGATGCCGCCTAAATACTTGAGGATCAGCGCGGTGGCGATGGCGGCCGGCAAGGCGCCCAGCGACAGCAGCCTGACGATGTCCCAGCGGACGGTTCCTTTGGAGCGATGCGCGACCGTACCGGCGACCTTGGTCACTGACGCAAACGCCAGGTCGGTGCCCACGGCAACGCTGGGATGGATGCCGAACAGCAGGGTCAGCAAAGGCGTCATCAGCGAGCCGCCGCCGACACCAGTCAATCCCACTAACAATCCGACGGCAAAACCGCTCACTACATAAGAAACAGTCATATCACCTCGTACTAAACACCTCGAATCGTAATAAACTTCGCATATATGTCCAACTACAGACTATTTATTTGCTTATATGCGTATTTGATATATGTAAATACAGGGAGCGCGTTTGCTACTGGCGGGACTTTGAGTGTAGCAGGGAGTAATACAGGTAGATAGTTGCCGGGATGAAATTGTGTTTTCATCAATATTCCGGCCGTGCTGCACGGATTCTTATTAAAGAAAAAACAAGGAAAATTCATGAATCTCCATCAGTTCCGCTTCGTCCGCGAAGCGGTGCGCCAAAATTACAACCTGACCGAGGCAGCCAAGGCGCTGTATACCTCGCAGCCGGGCGTCTCCAAGGCGATCATCGAGCTGGAGGAAGAACTTGGCGTTGATATTTTTACACGGCACGGCAAGCGCATCCGCGGACTGACCGAGCCGGGGCGGGCGGTGCTGAAGTCGGTCGAGCTGATCATGCAGGAAATCGATGGCCTCAAGCGCATCGGCAACGAATACGCCGCGCATGACAGCGGCAGCTTCACGATTGCCACCACGCATACCCAGGCGCGCTATGCCTTGCCGAAAGTGGTGCAGGCCTTCACCCAGAAATTTCCCAAGGTGCGCTTGTCGTTGCTGCAGGGCAATCCCAAGCAGGTGGCCGACATGGTACGCAACGATCAGGCCGACCTGGCTTTGGCGACCGAAGCCATCGTCAATGCGGATGGCCTGGTGACCTTGCCTTGTTATCAGTGGGAGCACGTGGTGGTGGTGCCGCCCGATCATCCCTTGCTGCAGTCGAAGGCGATCACGCTGGAAGAGATTGCTGCCTTCCCTTTGATTACCTACGACAGCGCTTTCACCGGCCGCACCAAGATCGACCATGCGTTTTCATTGCGCAACCTGAAGCCGGATGTGCTGTTGGAGGCGATCGACGCCGATGTGATCAAGACCTATGTCGAACTGGGCATGGGGGTAGGCATCATCGCCGGCATGGCGTTCGACGCCGAGCGCGATACCGGTCTGCGTTCGATTCCGGTCGGCCATCTGTTCGGCACCAATATCTCGCGGGCGGCGGTCAAGCAGGGCGCCTATCTGCGCAGCTATGTGTATACCTTCATCGAACTGCTGGCGCCGACCATGAACCGCAAGCTGATCGAGCAAGTAATGAATGGCGAGAAGGATATGTACGAGCTGTAAACCGGCCGGCAAAAAGGAAAAGGGGCAAGCGTGACGCTTGCCCCTTTTTGTTTCAAAGCTTCAATTCTCAATAACCGGCGTCGCGTATTGCATTTTCGGTAGCATGCTTGGCCGCCTCGATGCGTTGCATGGCGTGCTGCTGCAGTCCGAACACGCGCGGATCGTCTTCGCGCTGGCCGACGTCATTGCGGGCGCGTTCCAGCGCTTCCACCGCATCATGCAGGCGGCCGCGGCGTTCCGGACGGGCATCCGGCTGTTCTTCACGATAGACATCCTTGCCGACGTCCATTCCAAGCTGGGTGATCTCGCGCGTGGCGGCATCGATCTCGGCCAAGGCGATCTGTTCGCTGCGGCCCATGACCCAGTTATCGCCTGGACGATGGTCGATCAGCCAGCGCGCCACGTGCAGGTCCGCCAATGCATGTAGATAGGCGCCGTGATGGCCGGGTTCGTCGGCTTGCGCGGCGAGCGGCAGCACCGCTGGCGCCAGCAGCAGGGAAAGGACGAGTTTGTGGATCAGTTTCATAAAGGCTCCGTGTTTATTTTTGTATGGCAATGTATTCGAACGGAAACTCAAATCTTGTTCAATTCAATAATTTCCGGCTGGAAATTATACCGATGCTCTCGCATTGCATAAGCCCGCTTACTTCTACTTACTACTTGATAAAGATCGACAGCGAGCGATCAATAGCGGTCGTACGGATGGTAGTAATGTGGGCGGTAATAACCGGGGCCGACTGGCGCCACGATACAGCCGCTCAGCAAGGTGCTGAGGATGGTGCCAAGCACCAGTGAGGCAATAAGTTTTTTCATGATGTCCGTCCTGAGTGAAGTAAGTTACCAGGACTTCAGGATGCCACCGTCGGATTGATACAGGTGCTTCGAGACGGTGTGAGATGTAACGCTTTGTGAGGCAGTGTTAAAGCAGATGTGCAGACCGTGCGAGCTTGCTGCAAGCCCGGCCTGCGCCACTTTTTACTCGGTGACGGCGTCTGCCGCGGGCTTGATGTGCAAGGTAATCGGCGGCACCTTGCTCACCAGCCAGAGGGCAATGCCAGTGACCACCACAGCGAGGCCGACGCCCATGTGGATTGCACCGATCAATGCCTCGCGCGCCGCTTCCAGCAACAGCTGGCCCTGATGGCCGGCGCCGGCCAGCTGCGCCAGCACGGTAGTCTGGGTCTCATGGCTGATGAGGATTTGCGGGTCGGCGAAACTGGCGAACCAGTCGCCGGCTTTCTGCTCCGCCAGCGCTTGCTGCACGCTGCCGGCATACATGTGGTTGATCAGGGTGCCGATGATGGCGGTGCCCAGCATGCTGCCGATCATGCGCAAGGATTGCATCAGGGCGGTGGCGATGCCGAGATGCTCGCGACCGGCTTCCTGCTGGATGAAGATGGTCAGGTTAGGCAGGATGAAGCCCAGCCCCAGGCCGCCGGTCAGCATGAAGCCGACGATCACGCTGTGCGAGGTCCAGCGGTTGGAAATCACCACGCCCAGGCAAGACAGCGCCAGCAGGGTGAAGCCGATGTACAGCATGATGTTGGGATTCCTGAGGCGCGGGATGATGCGGCCGTTGGAAATGCTCCCCACCATGATGCAGGCCACCAGCGGGGTGATCAGCAGCCCGGCTTCCTGCGGCGACAGACCGAAGCCGCCCTGGTAAAGCAGCGGCGCATAGAACATCAGCGAAAACATAGAGAAGCCACTTAGCACCGACAGCAGGAACAGGGTCGACAATTTGCGGTCGAGCAGCAGATCGAAGGGCAGGATAGGCTGGGGCGTGTGATGCTCCCATTTCCATAGCGCGACGAAGCTGACGACGCTGGCCGCCAGCAAGCCCAGCATGCCGAGCGACAAGCCGTGCTGCGGCAGCATTTCCACGAACAGCTGCAGGCAGCCGAGAGAAGCGGTGATCAGCAGGGCGCCAGGCCAGTCGAGGCGGATCTTGGCGTCCGGGTGGGTATGGCGCAGATGCGGCAGGTATTTATATACGAAGAAGAGGGACAGCACGCCGACCGGCAGGTTGACATAGAACACCCAGCGCCAGCCCCAGTACTGTGTCAGGAAGCCGCCCAGCGAGGGTCCGACCGCGGTAGCGATGCCGAAGGCGGTGCTCATCATGACTTGCCAGCGCAGGCGCACGTGGGCGCCCGGGAACAGGTCGGGGATGCAGGCAAACGCCGTGCCGACCAGCATGCCGCCGCCTATGCCTTGCAGGCCGCGGGCGATCACCAGCCACAGCATGCTGTCGGCCATGCCGCACAGGATGGAGGCGGCGGTGAACAGGATGATGGAGACCAGCACAAAGGGTTTGCGGCCGTAGAAATCGCCCAGGCGGCCGAAAATCGGCACCGTGATCACCGAGGTCAGCAGATAGGAAGTCGCAACCCAGGCATACAGCTCGAAGCCTTTCAGTTCGGCGACGATGGTCGGCAACGCGGTGCCGACCACGGTCGAATCGAGCGCCACCAGCATCACCACGAAGGCGATGCCCAGCATGGCAAGCAATGATTCACGGAAGGGTAAAACCTGGTCGCTCGAATGGGCGGAGGCGGAATGGATAGCCATATGATTTTTATCGGCGGAGTCGCCGCTTGGTGGGACAGGGCATGGAAATCTGTAAAAAATTGCTGCAAGGCACAGCCGAATACGGAGGAATACTTATTGCGAAGACAAGATCATACGCCCCTTGGCCGGTTTCTGCTGCGCGCCGCCGGCGGCAACTTATAATCACGCGCTACGCCATATTTTTCATCTGAAAAAACAAACACCGACACGCAGTAAAGCAAGCGATGAAAAAAACAGAAACCAAGGCGCTCAACATCGTCGAACAGCACGGGCAGGCCAGCCTGTCGCCAGGCCAGAAAATCTTCAATGCGCTGATCAAGAAACTGGAGACCGAGCGCCAGCTGCTGGCGGCCTGGCAAGAGATGATTCCGCTGCACCAGCAGCACTATGTCAGCCAGTACCAGCCTCTGATACGCAGCTATCACGGGCTGGTGGCGCAGCTGGTGCGCTTGCTCGACGACGCTTATTCGGCAAAGGGCTTGAGCCGGCACGACCAGGAAAAAATCAGCCACATCATCTGTTCGGTCAGCGCCGCCGTCATCGGCGACAGCGATGCCGCGGACTTGAAACGGATTTATCACATGCATGGCGGCGCCGATGCCGATGCAGCGGAAGGGCAGCGGGACGACTCTGAGGAGTCCGCGCAGCAGGCGGAGGCCGACGCCAATGCGTCGGCCGAATACGGCCGTGAAGGCGCCGGAAAACGCAGGAAATCGGCCAAGGCCGCGGCCAGGGAAGCCAGGCAGCAGGAAGAACTGCAAAACGCCAGCCAGTCGGTGCGCGAAGTCTATCGCAAGCTGGCCAGCGCCCTGCATCCTGACCGCGAGCAGGATCCCTTGGAACGCGCACGCAAGACAGCGCTGATGCAAAGGGTGAATATCGCCTATGACAAGAAGGACCTGCTCGGCTTGCTGGAGCTGCAGCTGGAAATCGAGCAGATCGACCAGAGCCGTATCAATTCCCTGTCGGAACAGCGCCTGCAGCACTACAGCAAGGTGCTGACGGAGCAGTCGGCTGAACTGCGGGATGAGATTGCCGGACTGGAGGCGGATTTCCGCAGGCGCTGCAATTTCGGGCCGCAAGAGGCCTTGTCGCCGGCGCTGGCGATGCGCCGCCTGAAAAGCGATATCAAGGGTCTGCAACAGCATATCGCTGCGCTCAAGAACGACTTGCTGGCGTTTGCCGATGTCAAAAACATCAAGGCCTGGCTGAAAAGCTATCAAATCTAGGCCGGTCGCTTTCCCGGGTTGTGACAATCTATCAAGGCGATAGGCGGCATTCTGCTGCATTTGCGCCGGTTTCGCTGACATCCCGATGGCTGCCAGTGGCCTATTTAGGGGGAATTGCGCAGGGATAATTTATAATCATGTCTTTGCGCCCAATTCCAATGAATCCGCTGCCCCCGAGTTTGTCCGACCAGACGCTGCGCCAGGTGCGGCGCGCCTGGCGTAAATACGGCATTTTGTGGATGGGGGCGGTGCTGGTTGGCTTGGTCGCGGTGCTGTATGCGTGGCTGATGGATGTCGGCTTCGGCATGTTCCGCTCCATGCAGCAATCGCATTTCTGGCTGCCGCTGTTCATCACGCCGGCAGTCGGCGCTCTGTGTGTATGGGCCACGCGCCGGTATTTTCCCGGCGCCGAGGGCAGCGGCATTCCGCAAGTGATCGCTACGCTGGAAGAGGACACTACCCGGCGCGGCCAGTCGCTGCTGTCGATCAAGCTGTTGCTGGGCAAGATCGGCGTCTCCTTCATCGGCATCCTGGGCGGCTTCACCATCGGCCGCGAAGGACCGACAGTGCAGGTTGGCGCCGCCCTCATGTTCAATTTGCGGCGCCTGTATCCGCGCGCCAGTGCGGCGCTGGAGCGGCGCCTGATACTGGCTGGGGCCGCGGCCGGCTTGTCGGCCGCATTCAACACACCGCTGGCGGGGATTGTGTTTGCGATTGAAGAATTGACGCGCAGCTTTGAACACAGGGCCAGCGGCGTCGTGATTACCGTGATTATTTTTGCCGGTGCGGTAGCCTTGGGCTTGAACGGCAACTACACTTATTTCGGCACCATTCATATCAATAGCGCGCTGACCGACATGCTGGCGCTGGCGGTACTGGTGACCGGGATTCTTACCGGCATCGCCGGCGGCTTTTTTTGCTGGCTGCTGCTCAACACCAAGCGCTGGATTCCGGCCCGGCTGCAGCATCTGCGCAGCAACCGTCCGATTGCCTTCGGCGCGCTGTGCGGCCTGGCGGTTGCGCTGATCGGCATCATTGCCGGCGGCGCCACCTTCGGTAGCGGCTATGTCGAAGCCAAGGGTTTGCTGGAAGGGCACCAGCAGCTGTCGGTGTTTTATCCGTTCCTGAAGATGGCGTCGATGGTGTCGTCCTACCTGCCGGGGATTCCGGGCGGCATTTTCGCGCCATCCTTGTCGATCGGTGCCGGTTTCGGCAACTTGCTGCACCAGGTGTTCGGCAATACCTCCCTGGAGATGCTGATTGCGCTGGCGATGGTGGGATATCTGGCGGCGGTGACGCAGTCGCCGATCACCGCCTTCGTGATCGTGATGGAAATGATCAACGGCCACGCCCTGGTGATCTCGCTGATGGCGACGGCGCTGATCGCCAGCCGCGTCTCGCGCTTCTTTGCGCCGCCGCTGTATGACGCGCTGTCGGAGCGTTATCGGGTGGCTTGCGCCGAAGCGATGCCGGCTAACGCCGAAATAGAACAAATGAAGTTGAAAGAAGTTGGGGAAGTTAAAGAAGTGAAGGAATTGAACAATGAGCAGAATAGTGACAGTGAACTTGGAAGCGGAACGCAAAAATGATTAATACCGATATGGTGGCTTACTACGCCAAACGTGCTGCGACTTACGAAGAGATCTACCAGCGCCCCGAGCGCCAGGACGAGTTGCTGACCCTGCAGGTCAGGGTGCAGGAATTGATGGAAGGCCACGACGTGCTGGAACTGGCTTGCGGCACCGGCTTCTGGACCGAACAGATTGCCGCCACCGCGAAATCGGTGCTGGCGACCGACATCAATCCGGAAATGATTGTACTGGCCGAGGCCAAGCAGCTGCCGGCCGGCAAGGCAACGTTTGCGTTGCAAGACATTAACACTTTCCAGACCGAGCGCAAGTTCACCGCCTGCTTCCTGGGTTTCTGGTGGTCGCATGTGGGACGTCAGGACCAGGTCCGTTTCATCGCCCAGCTGCGCGAAAAACTCGGCAAGGATATCTTGCTGGTGATGATAGACAACGGCTACGTCGAAGAGCAGAGCACGCCCATCGCCCGAACCGATGCCGATGGTAATACCTACCAGTTCCGTACCTTGCCCGACGGCGAGCGCTACGAAGTCATGAAGAACTTCCCGACCGACAGCGGCTTGCGCAAGAAGCTGGCGCCGATCACCCGCGAACTGCGCATCCTGCGGCTGGAGTATTACTGGCTACTGAGCTGTCGCATCAAGTAAGCTTCGTTACGCCTTGTTGCCGGCGCCGGCCGCGGGCAGCTCCGGCGAGCTGTTTTCTGCCGCTGCCGGCGGCTCCACCGCGGTCAGCGGGAAATTCGCCCATTCGTTGGCGAAGCGCACCTTCGGATCGTCATCCACCTTTTTCTTGATGCGCAGATTGAAGCCGCGCGTGACTTCGTTCTGGGTTTGCGGCTTGGTGCGGATCCCGGCCAGCAGCGCCACGCCGTTCAGGTCGAAGCCGTTGACGCCGTAGATCTCGATCGGCTGCAGCAGCAGCCGGCGCAGGCGCCGGTCTTCCAGCATCTCGGCGCCGGTTTCCCGCATCAGGCGCAGTGCCTGGTCGACGTCTGAATCGTGGGTGATGCTCAGCTTGAGCGAAGCATAAGTGTATTCGCGCGAATCGTTCTTGATCGCGGTGATTTGCGAAAACGGTACGCTGTGCACCGAGCCGTTGCTGTCGCGCAGGCGCACGGTGCGGATGGTCAGGTTCTCGACGGTGCCGGCATGGCCGTTGCCGACGTCGACCCAGTCGCCGACCGACATCGAATCCTCCATCAGGATGAAGACGCCGGTGATCAGGTCTTTCACCAGCGATTGCGAGCCGAAGCCGAAGGCCAGCCCGACCACCCCGGCGGAGGCCAGCAGCGGCGTCACATTGATGCCGAGGTTGGCCAGCGTGGTGATCACGGTGATGGTCAGGATCAGCAGCATCAGCGCGTTGCGCAGCAGCGGCAGGATAGTGCGCATGCGCGTGCTGGGATTCTTGCGCGCGTAACGGCTGTTGCGGGTCGGGTTGATGGCTTCCTGGATGAAGGTGTCGAGCAGGATCCAGACCAGCCAGGCCATCACCAGAGTGAGGCCGATCTTGCCCAGCGCCGAGACGATCATCTTGCCGATCAGGGTAGCGTTGGCGAATTCCAGCAGCGAGTGTTCCCAGATCCTGGTCAGCAATTCGAAGAAACCAATCCACAACGCCAGCTGTAGCAGGCTGAAGCCGACGTTGCTAAGGCGCAGGATGTAAGGCGATTGGCGCCGTGTCACCCCCGCAGTCGTCTTGCGGGCGCGTATGCGCTGCAGCAGCGCACCGATGAAAAACATGGCGATCAGCAATGCCGCGCTGGCCAGCGCATGATTGAGCGCTGAGTTGTTGCTCGACAAATCGAGGATGGTGGCGACGCTGACGGTGATGCTCAGCAGCAGTATCGGCATGTACCAGAAGGCGGCGACTATTTCCAGCGTTTCCATGCGTGCCGGATGGTCGCGCCGCACCGCCAGCGGCCGGTTGCGGATGATGTGCGCTACCGGGCGCCGGAACAGCAGGGCGAACACGCCGCCCAGTATTGCCGCCACCAGGCTGGCCAGGGTTGCCGCCACGCCGGCCAGGTGGACGCCGATGATCTGGTTCACATGGGGATTGTCCAGGGCATCGCCGAGCCAGCCGGCGCAGCCGATCACATACAGCAGGTTGAAGCCGCGCTGGTACAGGATATGCACCGCGACCATGCGGTGACCGCCGTGCGACAGCGAAAAAATGATGGCGCAGATGGCCTGGAACAGGCGTGCGCCGACCAGGGTGTACAGCAGCACGGTGGCCAGGGTCCGCCCCAGCGACTGCCCGTGCGCCGTATCCAGGCTGATGGTCACCGAGATTTCCACCACCAGCGCCAGTAGTATCGGCGCGATGTGGCGCCATATATACAGCAGCAATTCCTTCATGCTGGGATCGGATGACAGCTTCGTCTCTACATTGAAATGCCGTTGCACTCGCCTGCCGATATAGTGCAAGGCGATAGCGACCGCGCCGAACAAGGCCAGCATTTCGAGAAAGCCTGCAAGCGCCTGCCATCCTGTTTCCGACTCCTGGCGCTGCAGGATGGTCGACAAGTCTTGCCAGGCCAGCGAAAACTGCTGGTTCCAGAATTTTTCCGGTGTAATCACCTGCTGCAGATGTGCCTGAAAAGCATCGAGACTATTGGAAATCAGGCCGATGAAGCCCTTTTGCTCGGGTGAGGCCTTGCTGTTCTGCTGTTCGGCCTGGATCAGCGTCGCCACCAGGCTGCCGGTGGCGGGGTTGCTTTGCAATACCTTGGACAGCGAGTCCAGCGGCGAGGGCGCGGCGGCGGGAGCGGCAGGCGCGCTGGCGGCCGTGTCGGTGCTGGCGGCGGCTGCAGCTGCCCGGGCCGGAGCGCCATTTGCCAGCAGCAAGCACAACAGCAGTAGAGAGGCCGATAGCAAGCGGACTAGGTGCTGGAAAGAGCTGGTCTTCATGTCGGCTTGGCAAAAGTCATAAAGTGACAATCTTACCGTACCGAGGACAAGCCGAGGACAAGTTCAGACCGAATCGGCGCATGTCAAAAAAACATCGCGCGGCAAGCTGTCACAGGCAGCCAGCCGCGCTTGCTTCATGCCGCCGGCAAATCGTCTTCGATATAGGCGCGCACCACATCGTCGAAGCTGCTTTCGCCGATAAAGCCGAGATCGACGGCGCGGCTGGCGTCCCAGGCGCCCGGCCAGCTGGAAATGATCCTGTCTATGGCCGGATCGTGTTTCCATTCAATGCGCGCCACGACTTCCTTGCCGGCGACGCGTTCCAGCGCCGCCACCATCTCCGCCACGGTGACCGAGATCCCCGGCAGGTTGATGGTGCGGCTTTTGCCCAGCACATCGGCCGGCAGCGCATAGCCATGGATCAGGCAGGCGATCACCTTGCGCGGCGACAGCAGCCACAGGTGCACATCTGGCGCTACCGGGCAGATCGCCGGCTGGCCGTTGAGCGGCTCGCGGATGATGCCGCTGGCGAAAGAGGAGGCAGCCTGGTTGGGTTTGCCGGGACGTACGCTGATGGTCGGCAGGCGCAGCACGCGGCCGTCGACAAAACCCTTGCGGCTGTAATCGTTGAGCAGCAGTTCGGCGATCGCCTTTTGCGCGCCGTAGGACGATTGCGGATTGAGCGCGGTATGGTCTTGCACCACTGCCGGCAGGACGCCGCCGAATACAGCCACCGAACTGGTGAAGATAACCCGTGGTACATGGCCGCAAGCGCGGCAGCGTTCCAGCAGCAGGCGCGCCGCATCCAGGTTGATGCGCATGCCGAGATCGAAGTCCGCTTCGGCCTGGCCGCTGACAATCGCCGCCAGATGGAAGATCGCCGCGGTCTGGCTGGTGATCACGCGTTCCAGCAGGGCGCTGTCGGTGATGTCGCCGGTGACTTGTTCGATCCGGTTGTCGTCGAAGCCGTTGGCGGCAACCACGTCCACCAGGACGATCTTGCTGATGGTTTGCGGCTGGCCGCTGCGGTCGGGCAGGCTGCCCTGTTGCAGCAGGCTGCGCGCCAGGCGCTGGCCGAGGAAGCCGGCGCCGCCGGTGATGACTACTTGCATGATGATCCTTTGTTGAATAATGTTCGGGTTCTACAGCCAGGGCTTGAGCCAGCCCAGGCCGGCGGAAGTAGCGCCGCGCGGCCGGTATTCGCAGCCGACCCAGCCCTGGTAGCCGAGCTCGTCGATCAGCTCGAACAGATAGGGATAATTGATCTCGCCGCTATCCGGCTCATGCCGCTCCGGCACGCCGGCGATCTGGATATGGCCGATGCCGGCCTGCGGGCGCAGCATGTCGCGCTTGAGCTTGACTGCCAGGTCGCCCTCGACGATCTGGCAGTGGTACAGATCGAACTGCACCTGCAGGTTAACGGCGCCGACCTCGGCGCAAATCGCCTGCGCCTCGTCCTGGCGGTTCAGGAAGAAGCCGGGAATGTCGCGCGTATTGATCGGTTCGATGACGATGGTGATGCCATGGGCGGCCGCCTGGGCCGCGGCATAGGCCAGGTTCTCCAGGTACACCGCGCGATGCCGGGCGCGCTCCTGCTGCGGTTGGATCAGGCCCGCCATCACATGCAATTTACGGTTGCCCAGCACTTGCGCATATTCCAGGCCGGTGGCGACGCTGCGCTTGAATTCATCTTCCCGTCCCGGCAGGGAGGCAAGGCCGCGTTCACCGCTCGCCCAGTCGCCAGGCGGCGCGTTGAACAGCGCCTGAGCCAGGCCATTGTCCTGCAATCTTGCCTGCAGTTCAGCGGCGCCATGCTCGTAAGGGAACAGGAATTCAACGCCCTTGAAGCCGTCCCTGGCCGCGGCCGCGAAGCGGTCGAGGAAGGCGTGCTCGTTGTACATCATGGTGAGATTGGCGGCGAAACGTGGCATTGCAAACTCCTAAAAACAAGCGTTATCGATTGACCATTTTAGGCGGTGTCTTCAGGATCGCAATGGCGCCGATCACCAGCATCCCGGCCAGCATGAACATGCCGGTCTGGTTGTTATGCGTACTGTCCTTCAGCCAGCCGACCAGGAACGGGCTGGCGAAGCCGGCCAGGTTGCCGACCGAGTTGATCACCGCAATGCCGGCGGCCGCGCCGGTGCCGGACAGGAAAGCCGTCGGCAGCGACCAGAACAGCGGCGAACAGGTCAGCACGCCCATCGCCGCCAGCGACAGGAAGGCGATGGCGATCACGGTATTGTCGGCGGCCAGCGCCGAAACGATGAAGCCGACCGCACCCAGCAGGGCCGGCACGATCAGATGCCAGCGCCGTTCCCGCAGGCGGTCCGAGCGGCGGCCGATCAGGATCATGGCGAACACCGCGCAAAGGAAGGGAATCGCACTGATCAGGCCGATCTTGAAATCGCCCACTACGCCGGAGGCCTTGACCAAGGTCGGCAGCCAGAACGTCAGTCCGTACTGGCCCATGACGATGCAGAAGTAGATCAGGCACATATGCCAGATACGGATGTCCTTGAATACGGCCGCGGTGGTTTTCGGGCTGTGCTTGTCCTTCTGGTCGGCGCGGATTTCCGCTTCCAGGAAATCCTTCTCTTTTTCAGTCAGCCACTTGGCCTTGCGGATGCTGTTGTCCATCACGAAGAACACGGCGATGCCTACCAGTACCGCTGGCACCGCTTCGATCATGAACATCCACTGCCAGCCGTGCCAGCCGCTGGAGCCATGGAAAGCCTGCATGATCCAGCCCGACAGCGGATTGCCGAAGATGCCCGAGATCGGAATCGCCGCCATGAAAGTGGCGACCACCTTGGCGCGCCGGTGCGAGGGAAACCAGTAGGTCAGGTAGAGGATGATGCCGGGATAGAAGCCGGCCTCCGCCAGACCCAGCAGGAAGCGCAGGACATAGAACTGGGTGGGCGTCTGCACCCAGGCGAAGCAGGCCGACAGCAGGCCCCAGGTAATCATGATGCGGGCGATCCACAGCTTGGCGCCGACCCGGTTCATGATCAGGTTGCTGGGCAGCTCGAACAGGAAGTAGCCGAGGAAGAAGATGCCGGCGCCGAGGCCGAAGATGGTTTCGCTGAAGCCCAGGTCCTGCGACATCTGCAGCTTGGCGAAGCCGACGTTGACGCGGTCGAGATAGGCCACCACGTAACACAGCATGATGAATGGCACGAAGCGCCAGAATACTTTCTTGTACAGATTTTCCGCTTGTTCAGCCGGCAGGCTGACGCTGGCCTGTGCGGCCCTATTGTCTATCGTTGCTGACATCTTGTCTCCACCAATGTGATTTTATGAATGCCGACGTTTCTATTGTTTGAAACTTACCAGCGTGCGCCAAATACCCGATACAGCTCATCCAGGGCCGCGGCGCTGAGCGGCTCCGGTTTGTTTATCAACATCAACCACAGCCGCGCGGTTTCTTCCAGCTCTTCCAGCGCGAACGCCGCCTGCGAAACGCTCTCATGCCACAGCACCGGCCCCAGCCGTTCCAGCAGGACGCCGCGCACCGAAGCCGCCAGCAGCTTCACCTGTTCCGCTACCTGCGGATCGCCGGGACGGCAATAGGGAATCAAGGGAATCTGTCCCACCTTCATCACTTGATAAGGCGTAAGCGGCGGCAGCACGCATTGGTCGTGCCAGACGCCGGCCAGCGACAGCGCTACCAGATGGGTCGAATGGGTGTGCACCACAGCTTGCGCCTGCGGATTGTTGTCGTAGACCGCGCGATGCAGGGCCAGTGTCTTCGACGGCTTGTCGCCGTTGACCCATTTTCCGCTCAGGTCGACCTTGGCGATCTGCGCCGGCGTAAGCCTGCCAAGGCAGGCATCGGTCGGCGTGATTAGCCAGCCATCTTTCAGCCGGGCGCTGATATTGCCAGCCGTGCCGACCGTGTAGTTGCGCTGATACAGGCTGGCGCCGGTTTCGCAGATTTCCGCACGCAGCGCCTGCTCTTTCAATGTGCTGTTCATAGACGGGTTTCGCCCAGCTGACGGAGCGCCTTTTCAAAGAAATCCGTGGCGCCGAAGTTGCCTGACTTCAGCGCCAGCGCCAGCGCTGGGGAGCCGTCAGCGGCGATCGATGCCGTCGCCGGCACACCCGGATCGATTTGCGCGCCTATGCGCAGTGCGCGTACGCCTAGCGCCTTGACCACCGCGCCGGAAGTTTCGCCGCCGGCAATCACGAAGCGCCGCACGCCGCCGGCCTGCAAGGCGGCGGCGATATCGGCCAGCGCCTGCTCGATCAGCAAGCCGGCGCGTTCCACGCCGAGCTCGGCCTGCACTTGCTTGACCTGCTCAGGCGTGGTGGTTGCGTAGATCAATACCGGCTGTTGTTCAAGATACTGTTTGGCGAAAGCCAGCGCCTGCGCCACGACGGCTTCACCACGCGCCAGCGCCAGCGGATCGAGACGGAAGGCCGGACGCTTTTCCATCCATGCAGCGACCTGAGCATTGGTCGCCTTCGATGCACTGCCGGCCAACACCACCGACCAGCCTTCGACGCTCGGCAATTCGCTAGCCTTGGCGCCTTGCTGCGGTTGCAGCAGGCCGGCCCTGACGAAATTGGCTGGCAGGCCGAGTGCGATACCCGAACCGCCCGTCACCAGCGGCAGGTCCGCGCAAGCGGCGCCGATGGCGTACAGGTCCTGGTTTTCCAGCGCATCGACGATCGCCATCCGCACTCCTTGCCGGCGCAGCGCGGCAATTTCCGCATGAATCTTCTCGCTGCCTTGAGAAACCACCGGATAGCCGATCAGGCCGACCTTGGACGGAGTCTGCTGCTGCAGCACGCGCACCAGGTTGGCGTCGGTCATCGGCGTCAGCGGATGATTCTGCATGCCGGATTCATTCAGCAGCTGGTCCTGGATGAACAGGTGACCCCGATACAAGGTACGCCCGGTTTCCGGGAATACCGGGCAGGCAATGGTGAAATCGCTGCCCAAGGCCTGCAGCAGGGCGTCGGTCACTGGACCGATATTACCCTTGGCGGTGGAATCGAAGGTGGAACAGTATTTGAAGAAGAATTGGCGGCAACCCTGCTGCTGCAGCCATCTTAATGCGGCCAGCGAATCCGCCACCGCTTCGGCGGCAGGAACCGTGCGCGATTTCAGCGCCACCACGATGGCGTCGACATCCTGCGGCGCGGCTTCCGGCACGCCGATAGTCTGCACGGTGCGCATGCCTTCGCGCACCAGCATGTTGGCGAGGTCGGTGGCGCCGGTAAAGTCATCGGCGATGCAGCCGAGCAGGGGGCGTGCCGTTGTCATTGATTGCTCCGGCATGGCTTACTCCTGCGCCGTCGGCAGCGTGATTCCGGGGAAAATCTTGATCACCGCGGAATCGTCCTCGCCGCCATGGCCGGCGGTCGACGCCATCATGAACATCTGATGGGCGGCGGCGGACAGCGGCAGCGGGAATTTGCTGGCGCGTGCGGTATCCAGCACCAGCCCCAGGTCCTTGACGAAGATATCGACCGCCGAGAGCGGCGTGTAATCGGCTTTCAGGATATGCGGCACGCGGTTCTCGAACATCCAGGAATTGCCGGCGCTGTTGGTGATGACTTCGTACAGCGCGTCGGCATCGACGCCTTCGCGCAGGCCCAGCGCCATCGCTTCGGCGGCGGCGGCGATATGCACGCCGGCCAGCAGCTGGTTGATGATCTTGACCTTGGAGCCGACGCCATGCGCATGGCCCAGGCGGTACACCTTGCCGGCGATCGCCGCCAGCACCGCTTCGCCCTTGGCGTAGGCGGCGGCCGGTCCGGACGTCATCATGGTCATATCGCCTGAAGCAGCGCGCGCGGCGCCGCCCGAGAGTGGCGCATCCAGCAGATGCAGTTGCAGCGTGGCCAGCCGTTCGCCCAGCTGGACCGCATAGTCGGGAGCTACAGTGGCGCTGGCGATCACCAGGCTGCCAGGGCGCATCGCCGCCGCCGCGCCTTGTGCGCCGAACAGCACCTGTTCGGTCTGTGCGGCGTTGACCACCACGGTAATCACCACATCGCATAAGGCGCCGAGTTCGGCCGGCGTGCTGCAGGCGATGCCGCCTTCGCTGGCGAACTGCTGCAAGACTTGCGGGCGGATGTCGCATGCATGGGTACGTAAATCCGCGCGCAGTAAAGAACGGGCAACGCCCAGGCCCATGGCGCCAAGGCCGATAACACCTACATTGATAGTCATTTGCTGGTCCTGATTAAGGTTTTTTTGAAGTGCTCTTGGTTTTGGCTGGCGCCGCCGCTTTGACCGGCACCGCGCCTAGCGACAGGCGGCGCGCCGCGTTGAACATATGGTTTTGCGCGGCATTGCGCGCGCCCAGCGCATCGCCGGCGGCGATGGCGGAAGCGATGGCGGCATGCTCTTCATAGACCTGGCGCATGAAATCGTCGCGCCGCGCTTCGTTGCTGCGGGTGACAGCGGTAGCGGCTTCCAGGTACTGGCTGAGGAAGGCCAGCGTCTGCAGCAGGAAAGGATTGCCGGTGGCCTCGGCGATGCTGCGATGGAACATCACGTCGGCCATGACGCCGTCGCCGCCGGCGTTGACATCGGCTTCGATGCCTTTCAATGCGGTTTCGATGGCTTTCAGCTGGCGCGGCGTGCGGCGGGTGGCGGCCAGCGCTGCCACTTCGGCATCGATGGCGCGGCGCAGCTCGACGATCTGCAGCACAGCGTCGGCCGAGGAAGCCTGGTCGAACTGGATGCGCAAGGGCCGCAGATGGCCTTGTTCGCTGACATATACGCCGCTGCCCTGGCGCGGCTCTACCGCACCTTCATTCTTCAAGCGGGAAATCGCTTCGCGCACCACGGTGCGGCTGACACCGAACTGCTCCGACAGCGCCGGTTCGGTCGGCAGCCTGGCGCCGGGGCCGAACTCGCCGGTTTGTATTTTTTTCAGCAATTCCTGGGCCACGGTATCGCTCAGGGAAGTACGGTTGGCATTCAGTTTATTGAACATATCGTCTCTTCCGTCTGCATATTTTTATCGTAATGTGACCATATCATCATATGAATTATTGGAAAAATCAAGATTTGTTTCAACGTTCTCTGACAATTGATTACTTGCTTTGGGTCAATGATTGTCTTGGTTTTAACGGTTAACATTCGGCCGAGAAATGGAAAGCCTGGTACCGGTGCTGCCTGCGGCCCGGCACATTCCAGTAGAATCCTGTCCTTGTGGAAACGTAGCTACAACTATTGTCATCGCCATCAGGATCGCCATCCAATGAATAAACTTACGCGCTGCTGTTTTGCTTCCATCGCCGTGCTGGCCGTCTGCGGCCGCGCCAGCGCGCAAATCAAAATCGGTGTCGACATCGCCGTCACCGGCCCGGCAGCCGCCATCGGCGCACCCACTAAAAACGCCATCCTGCTGTGGCCGAAAGAGATCGCTGGGCAGAAGGTCGAGTACATCATCCTGGACGACGCCTCCGATCCGACCAATGCCGTGCGCAATGCGCGCAAGCTGATCAGCGAAGAAAGGGTCGACCTGATCGTCGGCCCCAATACCACGCCGGCGGCGCTGGCGCTGCTGGATGTGGTGGCTGAGTCCGGTACGCCGATGCTGGCGCTGGCGGCTTCTGCCTCGATTGTCGAGCCGCAGGACGCCAAACGCGCCTGGGCCTTCAAGCTGCCGCAAAACGATTCGCACATGGCCACCATCCTGACCCAGCACATGGCCGCTAACGGGATTAAAACGGTCGGCTTCATCGGCTTTGCCGACGCCTACGGCGACAGCTGGTGGCGCGAGTTTTCGCATTTGGCCGAGCTGCGCAAGATCAAGGTGGTCGCCGGCGAGCGCTATAACCGCAACGACAGCAGCGTGACCGGGCAGATCCTCAAGATCATGGCGGCGCAGCCGGACGCGGTATTGATCGCCGCTTCGGCGACGCCGGCGGTGCTGCCGCAAAAGACCCTGGTCGAACGCGGCTACAAGGGCCGGATCTACCAGACCCATGGCATCGCCACCGCCGATTTCCTGAAGGTGGGCGGCAAGGATGTCGAAGGCACTTTCTTCCCCACTGGCCCGGCCGTGGTGGCCAAGCAGCTGCCGCTGTCCAATCCAGTCAGGAAAACCGCGCTGGATTTCACCCGCCGCTATGAAGCCGCCTATGGCGCCGACACCATGACGCAATTCGCCGCCGATGCCTGGGGCGCTTATATGTTGATCGCCAACGCCGTGCCGCAGGCGCTGACAGCGGGGGCGCCCGGCAGCAAGCAGTTCCGCGCCGCGCTGCGTAGCGCATTGGAAAACACCCATGACCTGACGATCCCGCAAGGCGTGGTCAACATGAGTTCCAAGGATCATGTCGGACTGGACCAGCGCTCGTGCGTGATGGGGCGCATCGTCAATAATAAATTCAGCTACGCCTACGGCGGTTGAGCCCTAATCAAGAACCTCGAAAGCAAAATAAGATGAATTCGTTTGGTTTGTGGTTGCGCGGTTTTATTCCAGGTCCTGTGGTGGTCAACGCCACCGAACGCTTGCGCGCCTGTTGCGGCGCTTTGCTGGGGATTTTGCTGACCGGGCTGGTGAGTCACTGGGTACTCGGTGCGGGTGCTCCCTTGCCTTTGCTGATCGCGCCTATGGGTGCTTCTGCCGTGCTGCTGTTCGGTGTGCCGGCCAGCCCGCTGGCGCAACCCTGGTCTATCATCGGCGGCAATCTGGTGGCCGCCGTGATCGGCGTCGCCTGCGCGCGCTGGGTCCACGATCCGGTGTTTGCCCCGGCGCTGGCGGTGTCGCTGGCGATCGGCGCCATGTTTGCCTTGCGTTGCCTGCATCCGCCCAGCGGCGCGGTGGCGCTGACGGCGGTACTGGGCGGACCGGCGGTGACCAGCCAGGGCTTCCATTTCGTCCTGACGCCGGTGTTGCTGAATTCCTTCCTGTTGCTGCTGGTGGCGCTGTTGTTCAATAACGCCACCAAACGCCGTTACCCGCACAGCGCCCATCAGGATCCGGCCAAGCTGCACAAGACCAGCGACCAGCCCAGCGGAACCCGAGTCGGTTTCACGCAAGAAGACCTGGACTACGTGTTGCAGCAATATAACCAGGTGCTGGATGTCAGCCGCGACGACCTGGAAAGCCTGATCCTGCAGACCGAGATGCACGCCTACCAGCGCCGCTTCGGCGCCATCACTTGTGCCGACATCATGTCGCGCGATGTGGTGAGCGTCGAGTACGGTACTTCGCTGGAGGATGCCTGGGCCTTGCTGTTGAAGCACCGCATCAAGGCCTTGCCGGTGATTAACCAGGCACGGCGCCTGGTCGGCATCGTCACCCAGACCGATTTCATGCGCCAGGTGGATTTGCAGCTGTACGCCGGCGTCGATCAGCGCCTGAAACAGTTCTTGCGGCGTACCACCGGCATGTATTCGGACAAGCCGGAGGTGGTCGGCCAGATCATGAGCGCCGCGGTGAAGAGCGCGGCTTCGGCTATGCATATCGTCGAGCTGGTGCAGCCGCTGTCCGATTCCGGCATCCACCATATTCCGATTGTCGACGATGAGAACCGGCTGGTCGGCATGGTGACCCAGTCCGACATGGTGGCTGCTTTATACCGGGGCAACGCAAACCTGACTGCGCTTTAACCACACTTTAGACCGCGGCGATTGCCGCCAAGCCGCGCCGGCCTTACAATGGCGGGGTTTTGGTGCACGCGGACATGTCCATGTCCGCAGTTAAACGGGAAACACGGCGCCAGGTGGTCATACTCCGCCAGCCAACGTGTGCTGCCCCCGCAACGGTAAAACAAGCGTCGCCAGTCCGTCCTCAACCAGGGGGCGGTCGGCGGCAGAACGCATCTTGTACCACTGTGCTATGAAGTGAAATACTTTACTAAGCATGGGAAGGTTATGTGTTCCGACTTGTTAGCCCGGATACCGGCCAGATCAGGGGGAGCGAGGCAGCGGCAAATCGACGCCGATTCCTTGCGACTGTTGCAACCGGGCTTGCGGGGAAGCAGGCCGGGGACTCTTATCGTATCCAAACATGACTTTATCTTTATCACGCCGCTCCGGCGCGACCCTGAAGCCGCTCGCGCTGGCTTCCGCCATTCTTTCCTGCAGCTGCGGCTCTGCTTTCGCCCAAACCGTTCAGGACCAGAATCTGGCGCCGGTAGTAGTGACCGCCGCCCGCGTCGCGCAGCCGCAAACCGATGCCTTGCCGCACACCACGGTGATCAGCGCCGAAGACATCCGCAATTCGCAAGCGCCTGATTTGCCGGCCTTGCTGGAGCGCCAGGCCGGTATCCAGATTACCCGCGTCGGCGGCCCTGGCCAGCAGGCCTCGCTGTTCATGCGCGGCGCCAATACCACTGAAACGCTGATCCTGATCGATGGCGTGCCGATCCGCCGCCAGGCTTCCTACGGCTCGCCGGCGCTGGAAAATATCCTGCCTGACCAGATCGATCATATCGAAATCGTGCGCGGCAATGTCTCGGCGATCTACGGCTCCGGCGCCATCGGCGGCGTGGTGCAGATCTTCACCAAGCGCGGCAATGGCGCACCGGCCTTCAATGCTTCGGTCGAAGCCGGTTCGCGCGGCACCTATCAAGGCAACGTCGGCGTCAGCGGCAAGAGCGGCGACACCCGTTACGCCCTGGCCCTGACACGTTTCAAGACCGACGGCTTTTCGGCGCAGAACCCGTTGCAGAGCCCGAACGTCAATCCCGACCGTAATGGCAACAGCAACACCAGCGTCTCGGGATCGGTATCGCAGGAATGGAGCAAGGGCAGTGAAGTCGGTGCCCGCATATACGCCAACGACGCCAAGTACACCTATGACGATGCCTACGGCATGCCGACCGACCAGAACCGCGGCCATTCCAAGAGCCAGTCGATTGCCGTGTTTTCCAAGAATAACTTTACCCAGGACTGGACTTCCACACTGACGCTGTCGCAAAATGTCAACCGCGACAACCTCGACGGCCTGACCTTGTTCGGCAACAGCAGCAATGGCTACAAGAGCACGCAAAACCTGTTGCAATGGGCCAACGAATTGCGCGTGTCGCCAATGTGGACAGCTACTGCCGGTGTCGACGCCGGCCGTGAAAAGGCGGACGTCAATTCCAACAGCAGCTTCGGCAATTCCAGCAACAGTTTTTCGCGCTCGACTTCCAGCGTGTATGCCGGTGCGCTTGGCAAAATCGGCGCGCATCAGCTGCAGCTTAATCTGCGCCATGACGATGTCGGCGGTTCCGGTTCGGACAATACCGGCTACCTCGGCTACGGCTATGCGCTGACCGACAGTGTCAAGCTGATCGCTAATGCATCGACCGCATTCAACGCGCCGACGCCGGTGCAGTTGTTTGACCCGCTGTACGGCAACGCCAATCTCAAGGCCGAGCGCTCCAAGTCCTATGAACTGGGTGTGCAGTACGCTGCCGGCGCGACCTTGTTGCGCGCCACCTTGTTCGATACCCGCACGCACGACCAGTTCGGCTACAATCCTGCGACTTTCCGGGCCATCAATATAGCCCGTTCCAAGAACCAGGGACTGGAGCTGAGCGCCAGCGCCACGCTGCTTGAAATCGACTGGCGCGCCAGCCTGACCTTGCAGGATCCGAAAGACGAATCGACCGGCAAGACCCTGGTGCGCCGCGCCAAGACACTTGGTTCCTTCGGTGCGGCGAAAAGCTTCGGCGCCTGGCGTCTCGGCACTGATGTGCAGTACACCGACAGCCGCTCCGATATCCCCGGCAACCCGCAGCTGGCGCCGTACTGGCTGACCAACGCCAATGTCCGCTATCAGCTTACCAAGCAGACGTCGCTGTTCGGTCGTATCGAGAACCTGTTCAACCGCGACTATCAAACCGCCTACGGTTATAACCAGCCGTCACGCGGCTTGTTTGTTGGTGTAAATTGGCAGCAGTAACTCTTTAGGCCTACTGCGCGCCTCAATCTCCGGCCTGCGATGCTCACTGTACTAAAGTACAGTTGCGCTTCTCGGCCAGACCTTGAGGCGAAGTCAGCGTAGCTGAGGTTACGGCCTAAAGAGCTACTGCAATTTGCGAATACATTCACTGCGAAGCGACTCGTTCATTGACTAGCATCACGACACTGCGCCGCGCCATCCTGATCCTGTGCTGCCTGACGGCAGTCGCGGGATTGGCGCTGTCGCTCGCGGTGCTGTGCGGCAGCAGCGGCTGCGGGCGGCCTTTGGTTGCAGACCAGATCTATCTTTCCTTGCGCCTGCCGCGGGCGCTCACGGCTTTCGTCGTCGGCGGCCTGCTGGCGCTGGCCGGGGCGTTGATGCAGGTATTGCTGCGCAATCCCCTGGCCGATCCTTATGTACTGGGCTTGTCCGGCGGCTCGGCCGCTGGCGCCTTGTCGGCCTTGCTGGTGGCCAGCCATTTCAATTTCATGGGTGATACCGCCGCTGCCATCGGCGCTGCTCTCGGCGCGGGGTTGGCGGTATCGCTGTTGTTCGGGCTGGCGCGCCAGGCTTTGCGGCGCCTGCCCAGCGTGGCCCAGCATAGCGGCCATCGCTTGATTCTTACGGGCGTGATGATCGCCGCCGGCTTCGGCGCGATCGTGACGCTGGTGCTGACCCTGGCGCCCGATGCGCAGCTGCGCGGCATGCTGTTCTGGCTGATGGGCGACCTGGAAGACGGCCGCCTGCTGTTGCCGGCGGCGCTGCTGTTGCTGCTGCTCTTGCTCTGGAGTGTGTTCAAGGCGCAGCAGCTCAATTTGCTGGCGCGCGGCGAAGGTTTCGCCCAGCTGCTTGGCGTGCCAGTTTTGCGCTTGCGCTGGATGACCCTGGCGGCGGCGTCGCTGGCGACCGCAGCAGCGGTGACGGTGGCCGGTACGATCGGTTTTATCGGACTGGTGGTGCCGCACGCGATCCGTCTGCTGGTCGGCAACGACCAGCGCATCCTGCTGCCGGCCAGCGTGCTGGCGGGCGGCGCCGCGCTGGCGCTGGCCGATCTGGCGGCGCGTACCGTGGTGGCGCCGACACAGTTGCCGGTGGGCGTGATTACCGCCCTGGTCGGCGTGCCGGTGTTCCTGTGGCTGCTGTCGCGCAGCCGCGCATGAGGGTGCAACCATGAACGAATTCAGCGCATCGTTGCTTTCTGCCGAACAGCTGAGTGTCAGCGTCGATCATAAAATCTTGTGCACGCGGCTGGACTGGCAAGTGATGCCGGGCCAGTTCTGGTGCGTGCTGGGCCGCAACGGCATCGGCAAAACCACGCTGCTGCATACACTGGCGGGTCTGGTGCGGCCAGCCAGCGGCCGCGTGGAGATCCAGGGAAATCCCATCGGCAGCATCAAGCCGCAGCAGCTTGCGCGTCTGCGCGGCTTGCTGGCGCAGCAGCAGGCCGATGCCTTTTCCAGCAGTGTGCTGGCGGCGGTGATCGCCGGCCGCCATCCCTATCAGTTCGGCTTCGGCTGGGATCGCGAGGAAGACCGCGCCCAGGCCATGCAAGCCTTGCAGCGCGTCAGGATGGACGCCTTCAGCGAGCATGACGTGATGCGCTTGTCCGGCGGTGAGCGGCAACGAGTGGCGCTGGCGACGCTGCTGACGCAGGATCCTTTGCTGCTGATGCTGGATGAGCCGACCGCGCACCAGGACGCTGCGGCGCAAATCGTGGTGATGGAATTGCTGCACAAGATAGTCAATGCGTTGCCGCGCAAAAAAGCGGTGATCGCCGCCTGCCACGACATCAACCTGGTGGCGCGCTACGCCAGCCATGTGCTGCTGCTGGGAGATGGCCAGACCTGGCAGGGCAGCATCGACAAGGTGCTGCAGCCTGAGCTGTTGCAAGCGGCGTTCGGCTGTGCGTTCGAAGTACTGGATAACGGTGCGCGGCGCATGTTCATGCCGCTGGCCGATACTGTTTCCGCATCAGCTTGAGATGTTCGCGGCTTGCGGTTGGCGCCATTGCGTTTGCGTGATCCGGTAAGGCACGCGGGCTTTCCAGTTCCAGGATGTCTGTCATCAGGAGCCTCCACGACGATGGGCCAGCTGGTTGAGAGCTAGTGCCGGTGGCTGCGCGCCAGGTCCAGCTTCTGGCATAGTTCGGCGGCGCCGTCCAGTATGCGCGGGCCGGGCCGGCTCATCCAGTCCGGTGTCAGCGCAAACAGATTGTCGCCGGCTACCGCCGCCAGTTTGGGAAAACGGCGCCAGCCGGTATCCGGGGCATTGCCGCCATCGGCAGCGAAGATCACTTCCGGATTGGCCGTCAGCACGGCTTCGGTGCTGACCGTGGGCGCCAGCTGTGGCAGCTGGCCGAACACGTTTTCGCCGCCGCACAGGCGGATCACGCTGGACACCATGTGGCTACCGTTGAGGGTCATCAGCGGCTTTTGCCAGATCTGGTAAAACACCCGCACCGGCGGCCGTTGCTGATAAGTTGCGGTCAGCTGCGCCAGCCTGGCGCTGAAGGCCTTGGCCGCCGCCGCGCCGCTATCCGGGACGCCAGCCAGTTGCCCCAGGCGCTGCAGCGACGAGGCGATTACTTCCAGCTGGCGCGGTTCGCTTTCAAACACGGGAATCCCGAGCGCGCGCAGCCTGGCGAGCTGGCTGGCGGAATTGCCGCTGCTCCAGGCTATTACCAGGTCCGGCTTGAGGGCGGCGATGCGCTCGATGTCCAGCGCGCTGCTGCTGCCGATCGAGGGGAGTTGTTTGGCGGCTAGCGGATAGTCGCTGTAGTCGCTGACGCCGACTACATAGCCGCCGGCGCCGGCGGCGAACAGCAGTTCGGTGGCGTGCGGCGCCAGGCTGACGATGCGCTGGGCCGGCTGCGGCAGGGTGACCGTGTGGCGGGCGTCGTCTTGCACCGCGATGGGAGCGGCGAACACGGCAGGCGGAGCCGCCAGGCTCGCCATGCAGAATGCGGCCGCGGCTGCCAGCTTTTGCGTACTGCGATGGCAGGAATGGCGCAGCTTATATCTCCAGGTTGTCGATCAGGCGCGTGGTGCCGAGCTTGGCAGCGGCCAGCACCACCAGCTTTTCACCCTGCGCCAGGTCGCCGGCGGCCGGCGCCTGCAGGTCGCAGCGCTTGCGGATCGAGATGTAGTCGGGCTTCCAGCCGCGGCTGCCGAGCTGCGCCATCGCTTCTTTTTCCAGCTCGAAGATGTCGAGATGGCCGGCACGTACTTCTTCGGCAACCTGGTTGAGCGTCTTGAACAGGGCCGGCGCTTCTGCGCGTTCCTCGGCCGACAGGTACATATTGCGCGAGGACAGCGCCAGGCCGTCGTCGGCGCGCCAGGTTTCGGCGGCAATGATTTCGGTCGGCAGGGCGAACTGCTTGGCCATGTTGCGGACGATCATCAGCTGCTGGTAGTCCTTCTTGCCGAACACCGCCACGCGCGGCTGCACGCAGGAAAACAGTTTCAGCACCACGGTCGTGACGCCGGTAAAGAAGCCCGGGCGGAATTCGCCCTCCAGCGTATTGCCGAGATCGTCGGGCGGCCGCACGCGGAATTCCTGCGGTTCCGGATACAAGTCTTTTTCGGTCGGAGCGAAGAGGACGTAGACGCCTTCCTTTTCCAGTTTCTCGACGTCGGCGGCGAAGGTGCGCGGGTATTTATCGAAATCCTCGTTGGGGCCGAACTGCAGGCGATTGACGAAGATGGAAGCGACGATAGGATCGCCGTGCTTCTTGGCCAGGCGCATCAGCGACAGGTGGCCCTCATGCAGGTTGCCCATGGTCGGCACGAATGCGGTGCGCAATTGGCCGCGCAGCTGGTCGCGTAGCTCTTCGATCGAGGAAATGATTTTCATAAATAATATATTTGCGAGACTGAGTTGATGCGCCGCCTGGATAACACCTGCGGCAAATCAGCCTGGCCTCAACTGGCTAAAAAAAGAATTATGCCGGAGCGTAGCTTGGCGAATAGGCTAGCCGCACGTAAATAGGCGCAAAAGGTTCGGCCTGGGTAATCTCGATCAGGGTTTCCTTGGCCAGCTCCAGCAGGGCGATGAAGTTCACCACCAGCACCGGCACGCCGCGCGCAGGATCGAACAGTTCGGCAAATTCGACGAAGCGCGCCGATTGCAAGCGCCGCAAGATCCCGGTCATGTGCTCGCGCACCGACAGTTCTTCGCGGCTGATGGTGTGGTGGGCGGTGAGTTTGGCGCGCTTGATGACGTCGGCCCAGGCTGCCTGCAAATCGTCCATGTTGACGTCCGGCCAGCGCGTGACCGTGTTCTGCTCGATGTAGATCTGGGTGCGCACATAGTCGCGCCCGAGCAGCGGCAGGGCGTCGATCTCGCGCGCCGCCAGCTTCATCTGCTCGTATTCCAGCAGGCGCCGCACCAGCTCGGCGCGCGGGTCCTCGGCTTCTTCGCTGTCGGTCTTGCGCACCGGCAGCAGCATGCGCGACTTGATCTCGATCAGCATGGCCGCCATCAGCAGATACTCTGCCGCCAGCTCCAGGTTGGTGATGCGGATCTGGTCGACGTATTCCAGGTATTGCAGGGTCACCTGCGCCATCGGGATGTCGAGGATGTTGAAATTCTGCTTGCGGATCAGGTACAGCAACAGATCGAGCGGACCTTCGAATGCTTCCAGGAAGACTTCCAGTGCATCCGGCGGAATGTACAGGTCGGTCGGCATGCGGAACAGCGGCTCGCCGTACAGGCGCGCGTAAGCGACGCCGTCGATCACGTTCGGGGTCGAATCGGGTTGGCCTTCCAAGGTCAGTTCGGCGGCATCCGACGAATTCTGGCTCATCTGATCGTTACCAGGACTGGATTAGTGATTGTTTTGATACACGTAGGGTTGCTGGTCGACGCGGGATTCCTCAGTCCGGTTCTGGCTGTCCAGGTCGATCGGGGTCTTGTCCCACAGCAGGGCGCGGCCGGCCAGCTGCTGTTCTTCCAGCTTTGGATTCTTTTCCTTGAGTTCTGCAACGAACTTGGTGATGTCGGATTGGTAACCGTAAATTTGTTTGGAAAATTTCATGGGTGCTTTGATAATGGGCTGGGATTAGCCGCTATTTTATGCTATTTCGGAGTCGCCCAACGGTTTGTCGTCGGCAGCGGCAAGGATAGTTGCATGTTTTTTTGGTAACTGTGTAGTGGAAAAAGGACGGTATACTTGGATAATCACAGTAAGCAGGAGGCGGCATGAAATCATGGGCACGCAAGGTTTTGTTATTGCTGACGCCATTGCTGGTCGCGGCTTGCGATCAGAATGGCAACTTCGTACAGGAGGCGGGCTTGGAAAAACTCAACCGCGGCGTATCGTCGGAAGCCGACGTACGCAACGCCATGGGCCAGCCGGATACGGTCTGGGAAAAGGAAAACGGCGAGCGTACGCTGGAGTATCCGAAAGGCCCGGCCGGCACTCGCACCTGGATGTTCTATATCGGCCAGGATGGCAAGCTGGCCGACTACAAGCAGGTGCTGACCGAAGAGAATTTCGCCAGGATCAAGGCCGGCATGCGCAAGGAAGAAGTCAGGCAGATGCTGGGCAAGCCGCGCACCGTGGTGCAGTTTACCCGCAAGAACGAAGAAGTCTGGGACTGGCGCTACATCCAGAGCGACGCCAGCCAGGCTTTCTTCAATGTCCACATGGATATCACCAGCGGCCTGGTGACGGGCACTTCAGTGTCGCAAGTCTACGGCCATTGATTGCGTAGCTGGCGAGGGCCTAGCGCCTGAGCCAGCGCCGCATCACCGTCGGCGGCTCTTGCAGCGGATTGGCGCGGGTGTATTCCAGCTCCGGCGCCAGTTCGAATTCAAACACGGCATACAAGTCGACCACGCGCGCCTGGTCGGCGCCCACCGCCAGCCGCAGCTCATGCACATCGGCGCCTTGGGCGCGATGAATGATCGCTTCCATCAAATGCTGGGACAGGCCTTGGCCGCGATAGGCCGGCAACACGCCCATGCGCAGGATTTCCCATACCTCGGTTTCGGTATCCGACGGCAGCCAGCGCACCGAACCGGCTGGCTGGCCATCCAGCAGCAGAATGAAGCCGCCGCCACGCTGCAGGTCTTGCCGGACCCGCTCGGTTTGTTCGCGATGGCCGCTGGAACTGGCGGCGACCCGCTCCGTCCAGCAAGCGCGGGTCAGCTCGGCGATCAGTGCGGCATCGTCGGCGCTGGCTTCACGCACCTGCAGGCTCATCGCCGCTCTTAGCTGACCCGCATGCCCGGCTCGGCGCCAGGCCACGGGGCGAGCACGTAGATGCCAGGGTTGGCCTTGCCATCCGTGGCCGAGGCCGCCAGCACCATGCCTTCGGAGATGCCGAACTTCATCTTGCGCGGCGCCAGGTTGGCCACCATCACGGTCAGCTTGCCGACCAGTTCTTCCGGCTGGTAAGAGGATTTGATACCGGAAAACACATTGCGCAAGCGGCCTTCGCCGACATCCAGCGTCAGCCGCAGCAACTTGTCGGAACCGTCTACGTGTTCGCAGTTGACGATCTTGGCGATGCGTAGGTCGACCTTGACGAAATCGTCGATTTTGATCTCGGCGGCAAGCGGCTCGATGCTGCTGGCGGCTTCCGCCACTGCTGCTGGCGCGTCTGCAGCGGCGGCCGGCGCCGGCGCATCGAACAGAGCGTCCAGCATCTTCGGCTCGACCCGCGTCATCAGATGCGCGTAGGCGTTGATGGCGTGGCCGTCAGCCAGCGGCTTGGCGACATCGCTCCACACCAGCGGCTGGATCTGCAGGAAGGCTTCGACTTGCGCCGCCAGCGCCGGCAACACCGGCTTCAGGTACAGGGTGAGGATGCGGAAGGCTTCCAGCAGGCGGCTGCAGACTTCGTGCAGCAGCGCTTCCTTGCTCGGGTCCTTGGCCAGTTCCCATGGCTTGTTGGCGTCGACGTAAGCGTTGATCAGGTCGGCTTGCTCCATCACCGCGCGCAGGGCCTTGCCGTATTCGCGGCTGTCGTAGAGCGCCTGGATATCGGTCGCGACCGCGCGCAGTCTGGCCAGGAACGGATCGCTGTCGGTGGCCCAGGCGGTGCTGAGCTTGCCGTCGAACTTCTTGGCGATGAAACCGGCGGCGCGGCTGGCGATGTTGATGTACTTGCCGATCAGGTCGGAGTTGACGCGCGCGACGAAGTCGTCCGGGTTGAAGTCCAGGTCTTCCACCTTGGCGCTCAGCTTGGCGGCGATGTAGTAGCGCATCCATTCCGGATTCATGCCGAGGTCGAGGTAGCGCAGCGGCGAGATGCCGGTGCCGCGCGACTTCGACATTTTTTCGCCGGAGACCGTCAGGAAGCCGTGCACGAAGACATTGTTCGGTACCTTCAGGCCAGAGAAATGCAGCATGGCCGGCCAGAACAGCGTATGGAAATAGGTGATGTCCTTGCCGATGAAGTGGTACTGCTCGGTCTTCGGATCGGCCATGAAGGCGTCGTAGTCGCGTCCGGTCTTGCCGAAATAGTTTTTCAGCGAAGCCAGGTAGCCGACCGGTGCATCCAGCCAGACGTAGAAATACTTGCCCGGTTCATCCGGGATCTCGATGCCGAAGTAGGGCGCGTCGCGGCTGATGTCCCAGTCGCCCATGCCGCCGTCGCTTTCCAGCCATTCCTTGGCCTTGTTGGCGACTTCCGATTGCAGCCTTGGCTTGCCGTCGACATTGCCGAGCGCCCAGCCGCGCAGGAATTCCACGCATTGCGGATCCGACAGGCGGAAGAAAAAGTGTTCCGAGGATTTCATCACCGGCGTCGCGCCGGTCAGCGTCGAGTACGGATTCTTCAGGTCGGTAGGCGCGTATACTGAGCTGCACACTTCGCAGGAATCGCCATACTGGTCCTTGGCGCCGCATTTCGGGCATTCGCCCTTGATGTAGCGGTCCGGCAGGAACATGTTCTTGACCGGATCGAAGAATTGCTCGATGGTCTTGGTCGAGATGAAGCCCGCCGCTTTTAGCTTGCGATAGATGTCGCGCGACAGTTCGTGGTTTTCCGGACCGTCGGTCGAGTGCCAGTTGTCGAAGGCGATATGGAAGCCGTCCAGGTACTGCTTGCGGCCGGCCGCGATCTGCGCCACGAATTCCTGCGGCGTGATGCCGGCTTTCTCGGCGGCGATCATGATCGGCGCGCCGTGGGCGTCGTCAGCACCGACGAAATTGACTTCGTGGCCCTGCATTCGCTGGAACCGCACCCAGATGTCGGCCTGGATGTATTCCATGATGTGGCCGATATGAAACGCTGCATTGGCGTAAGGCAGGGCGGTGGTAACGAATAACTGGCGTGGAGTTGAAGTCAAAGTAATGCTCATTTGGCAATGAATTTGCAACGTCAAGCGCTGCTGGTTGGAATAAAGGGTTGATTTTAGCAGTGCCGGGGCGGTTTTCGCTTTAGTCGTGCTCGATTAACCATATTTAGAGGCAAGCGGAAAGCCCACTTCTATCCGCCTTGAGCGTGAAAGCGGCGATTTGGTTTAGACTTGCCGCATCTTATCAAGAACGTGCAGAGGAAAAGTAATGAGCGTCACGATTGAAGCGGTCAAGGCAGCGTTATCCAGCGTCATCGACCCGAACACAGGCAAGGATCTGATCAGCAGCAAGTCGGCCAGGAATATCCAGCTGGACGGCGCCAACGTCTCGTTCGACGTTGAGCTGGACTACCCGGCCAGGAGCCAGTTTGCGCTGATCGGCGCTGCCGCCATTGATGCGGTAGCTGCGCTGGCGGGCATCGGCCAGGTGCGTCCGAATGTCTATTCAAAAATACAATCGCATGCGGTGCAGCGCGGCATCAAGCTGATGTCCAACATCAAGAACATCATCGCGGTAGCGTCCGGCAAGGGCGGCGTCGGCAAGTCGACCACGGCGGTCAACCTGGCGCTGGCGCTGGCGGCGGAAGGGGCCCAAGTCGGCATCCTGGATGCGGATATCTACGGCCCTTCGCAGCCGATGATGATGGGTATCAGCGGCCGTCCGGAAACCAAGGACGGCAAGACCATGGAGCCGCTGGAAAACCACGGCCTGCAGGTATCGAGCATCGGTTTCATGGTCGATCCGGACGAGCCGATGGTGTGGCGCGGTCCGATTGTGACCCAGGCTTTGCAGCAGTTGCTGGACCAGACCAATTGGCGCGACCTCGATTACCTGATCGTCGACATGCCGCCCGGCACCGGCGACATCCAGCTGACTCTTTCGCAAAAAGTGCCGGTCACCGGCGCCGTGATCGTCACCACGCCGCAAGACATCGCCTTGCTGGATGCGCGCAAGGGCTTGAAGATGTTTGAGAAAGTCGGGATTCCTATCCTCGGCATCGTGGAAAACATGAGCACCCACATCTGCTCCAATTGCGGCCATGCCGAAGCGATTTTCGGCGAAGGCGGCGGCGCCCGCATGTGCGGCGAATACGGCGTCGATTTCCTCGGCGCCTTGCCGTTGACCATGTCTATCCGCCAGCAGACCGATTCCGGCACGCCGACCGTGGTGGCGGAACCGGATGGTCCGGTGGCTCACATCTACAAGGAAATCGCGCGCAAGGTGGCGATCAAGGTAGCGGAAAAAGCCAAGGACATGAGCAGCAAGTTCCCGACCATCGTCGTCAAGAACGATTAAGTCTCAACTAAGCCTCAACTTCATGATGGATCGCCAGCCAGACGGTCGGCTGCGCGCCATCGGTCCATTCTATGCGGTGGCGGCAGCAGGCGGGGATGTGCAGCCACGCCCCAGCCTGCATCACATGCTCCACGGCCGCGCCCTCTAGCGTCAGGCCGGCGCTGCCGCTCAGCAGCAATACCCACTCCTCCTGCGGATTGTCGTACCAGAAACCGGGCGGGCTGGCCTGTCCGCTGGAAACGATGCGTTCGATTTTCAGGCCGGTGCGCTGGTGCAGCAGTTCAAACACTTCTTCCGAACCGGCTGGCGGCAGCGCGGTCAATAGATTGCCGCTTGCGATTTGCATGGTGTCCCTCCTGAAAGCGGTGCCGGCGGCATCCCTGTATTATTACATTTTCATTATTGCATTCAGTAAATTGTATGTGTCTGTAATGTCTGTCAGAAGCGCACCGGCATTATCTGTTTTCCACTTATTTTCACTCAAAGGATAAGACAATGAAATCACGATTTTTTTCCGTGCTGTTTTCCATTGCCGTGCTGAGCGCCGGCCTGTTGCCGCAGATGGCCCATGCGGCTTCGGTCTCTTTCAAACAGCCGGCTGACGGCGCGGTGGTCAGCAGCCCGTTCATCGTCGAGTTCGACGTCAGCGGCATGGAAGTCAAGCCGGCCGGCGATAAGACACTAGACAGCGGCCATCATCATTTGCTGATCAACGAAGACAGCATTCCGGCCGGCCAGCCGATTCCTGTCGATGAAAAACATATACATTTTGGCAAGGGCCAAACCGAAACCCAGCTGACGCTGCCGCCGGGTCAATACAAGCTGACCATGCAGTTTGCCGACGGCACTCATCATTCTTACGGCCCGGAGCTGAGCAAAAGCATCAATGTGACCGTCAAATAAGCTCGCTAGGGCCAGCGGTTCCATCCGCTGCTGCAACGCGGTAAAATGGGGTTTTCCTTGATAACGGCTTTGGCATGCCAAGGCCGTTTTTATTTATCATGACTGCTAGCACTCCAGCTTCAACTTCCCCGGCCACCAAGGTCCGCACCCGTTTTGCCCCTAGCCCGACCGGCTACCTGCATCTGGGCGGCGCCCGCACCGCGCTGTTTTCCTGGGCTTTCGCGCGCCATTTCGGCGGCACTTTCGTATTGCGCATCGAAGATACCGACCTTGAACGTTCGACGCCGGAAGCGGTGCAGGCGATCGTCGACGGCATGCAATGGCTGGGCCTGGAACATGACGAAGGTCCGTTCTACCAGATGCGCCGCATGGACCGCTATCGCGAAGTGATCGCGCAGATGCTGAAGGACGGCACGGCCTACCAATGCTATTCGTCGCCGGAAGAAGTCGAAGCGATGCGCGAACGGATGCGCGCCGCCGGCGAAAAGCCGCGCTACGACGGCACCTGGCGTCCTGAAGACGGCAAGACTTTGCCGCCAGTGCCGGCCGACCGCAAGCCGGTGGTCCGTTTCAAGAATCCGCTGGACGGCGAGGTCAGCTGGGACGACGTCGTCAAAGGCAACATCACGATTTCCAACCGCGAGATGGACGATCTGGTGATCGCCCGTCCGGATGGCACGCCGACCTACAATTTCTGCGTGGTGGTGGACGATTGGGACATGGAAATTACCCACGTGATCCGCGGCGACGATCACGTCAACAACACGCCGCGCCAGATCAATATCCTGAAAGCCTTGGGCGCCACGCTGCCGTTGTACGGTCACGTGCCGATGATCCTGGGCGCCGACGGCGAAAAACTGTCGAAGCGCCACGGCGCGGTCAGCGTGATGGATTATCCGGCGCAGGGTTATCTGCCGGAAGCCATGCTGAACTACCTGGCGCGCCTGGGCTGGAGCCATGGCGACGAAGAGATTTTCAGCATGGAGCAGTTTTGCCAATGGTTCAATCTCGACCATCTGTCGAAATCGCCGGCGCAATTCAATCCGGAAAAGCTGGCGTGGATTAACAACCACTACATCAAGCTGGCCGACAACCAGCGCCTGGCCGCCATGGTCAAGCCGCTGATGGAACAGGACGGCGCCGATTTCAACGGCGCGCCGGAGCTGGCGAAAGTCATCGGCCTGCTGAAAGAGCGCGCCAACACCGTCAATGAAATCGCGGTTGCGGCCATGCTGTTCTATCGCCAGCCGGCGCCGGATGCGGCTTTGCTGACGCAGCACTACACCGACGCCATCAAGCCAGCGCTGGCCGATTTCGCACAGCGCTGCGCCACGGTCGAATGGAACAAGGAAAGCCTGGCGCCGATGATCAAGGAAGTGCTGGCTGCGCACAAGCTGAAGATGCCGCAGTTCGCCATGCCTCTGCGCCTGATGGTGACCGGACAATTGCAGACGCCGGCGATCGATGCCGTGCTGGAATTGTTTGGCCGTGAGGCCGTGACAACACGTTTGCAACCTTATCTGCTGTAAATCTGCAATAAATCTGCAAATCGGGATTTACAAGCGCTAAATAAGCTTGCTATAATCTCGCTTCTGCAAACGGGGGTATAGCTCAGCTGGGAGAGCGCTTGCATGGCATGCAAGAGGTCAGCGGTTCGATCCCGCTTACCTCCACCAGCAAATTGGTAGCAGAAGTAGTAAGGTAGTAAAGCTAGTTGGACAGCTTGCTGTCCCCATCGTCTAGAGGCCTAGGACATCACCCTTTCACGGTGAGTACGGGGGTTCGAATCCCCCTGGGGACGCCAGAATTCTTTTGGCATCGACAGGAAAGCAGTCAGAAAATGGCTGCAGGAAATTGGTGTTGAGTGTTTTCGATACAATCGATAAGGCCGCCAAATGCGGCCTTTATTGTTTTTTGCAAGCAGCAGTAGAAGCAAGGCCAGTACGGACAGATTACTGTCCCCATCGTCTAGAGGCCTAGGACATCACCCTTTCACGGTGAGTACGGGGGTTCGAATCCCCCTGGGGACGCCAGAATAAAAAGGCCCGCGCAAGCGGTAATGCCGTTCAGTTAAGACTGAGCGGCATTTTTATTTGCGGAACTCGTAGGGTGGGCACTCCGTGCCCACGCGGACGGGCCGGGGCGCGTAGCCGGGGCACGAATGTCAGGGACACGAATATCCATGATACTGCGTGGGTACGGAGTGCCCACCCTACGCCATGTCGTTCTGCCCTAACTGAACAGCATTACCGCGCATGCGGGTCTTTTTTTTTTGTCGAATTCAAACTGAAGCAAATTCGAAGCCGCTTATTGCGGCTTTTTTATTTTGCGCAGTCAAAGACCATCAATCCGCAACCGGCCAAGACTCGCGGCAAGACGCAAGCGCGCGGTCTGCCAGCTGGTCAGCGACAGGATGCGCTGTTGCTGCGCGCTCGCCAGATCGCTTTGCGCCTTCAGCAATTCCAGGATATTGCCGACCCCGGCCTTGTAGCGTCCCTACGCCACTTCAAACGATTGGCGCGCGCTGCGCAGCAGGATGTCGGTGCTGTGCAGGTTTTCCGCTTCGGTGCGCAAGGCCTGATTGCTTTTCCATACTTCCAGCGTGACCTGCTGCTCGACGCCGGCCAGTTCCGCTTCCTTGCTGTCGGCCTGGGCCTGGGCGCCGCGCGCCTTGTACTTGCGGCTGAAGCCGTCGAACAGCGGGATGCTGATCTGCAAGCCGATGCTGCGGCTGTTGATGGTTTGCCGAGACGAGACCTGGGTGATCGGCGTGTCGCTGCGGTCGCCGGTGGCGAACAGCGACAGCGTCGGCCGGCCATCGGCGCGGGCGGCGTCTGCTTGCGCCTGCGCTGCCTTCCATTGCGCTTGCGCCGCCAGGATTTTCGGATGGCTGCGCACGGCGTCGGCGATCAGCTGGTCGACCGCTTGCTGCAACAGCGGCGCATCCGTGGCGTCGCCCAGCGCCGCCAGCATCAGCGGCGTGTTGGGACGCCAGCCCATGACGATGGCCAGGCTGCCCAAGGCATTCTGCAGATCGCCGGCCGCTTGCGCGCGTTTCAGGCTGGCCTGGGCGTGGGCGGTCTGCGCCTGCAGCTTGTCGGCCAGGGTGCCGGCGCCTGCCAGGTATTTGGCGGCGCTGGCCTTGAAGCTTTGCTCGGCAGCCTGTTCGGCTTCCGCGGTGGCGGCCAGCAGCGCCTGCGTCGCCTGCGCTTCGTAAAAGCTTTGCACGGTGCTGAGAAATATCGTCTGCAGCATATCGTCCTGTGCGGCATTGGCGGCGTTCAGCAATTGACGCGCGTTCTCCAGGTTGGCGGCGCGCAGGCCGAAGTCGTACAGCACCCAGCTCAGGTTCAGGTTGAGGTCGCTGCTGTGGGTCGTGAGCGAGGAATCGTTAGCCGGAAAATCGGGATAGCTGGTGCGATTGTCAGCCTTGCTCCAGGTGCCGCCTGCTGTCAGAGTGGGCAGGTAGGCAGCGCGGCTGACGCCGACCGCGGCCGCCTGCGCCTTGACGTTGGCCCAGGCCTGGCGGGTTTGCGGGTTGCGGCACAGTGCGCGCTCGATCGCATCCAGCAGCGTCAGAGGATCCGGCAGCCGGACGTCGAAGCTGCAGCCGACGCCATAGCCGGTGCTGACCGGCGTGGCGGAAACCCCATGCATGGTGCGCAACGGATCGGACCAGAGCGGTTCGGCGCGCAACGGTGCGGCAGCCATCGCCGCCAGCGCCAGCAAGCAGCAGGCACGCAGCGCGCCGCTCATGCCGGTGCCGCTTCCTGTGCTTGCAGCGCCTCCATATCTATCACCTTGCCGCCGGCCAGCACGATCGCGCGGTCGGCGCTGTTGATGGTCTCTGGCCGGTGGGCCACGATCACGCGCGTGATGCGCATGCTGCTGATTGCGTCGTTGACCAACTGCTCGCGCTCGATGTCGAGATGGCTGGTGGCCTCGTCCAGGAACAGGATCTGCGGCCGCTTGTACAAGGCGCGCGCCAGCAGGATCCGCTGTTTCTGCCCGCCCGAAAGGATGGTGCCCATGTCGCCGACCAGGGTGTTGTAGCCCATCGGCATGGCGCCGATATCCTGCTCGATGGCGGCCAGCCGCGCGCATTGCCGGATCCAGGCCTGGTCGGCCTGCGGATCGAAGAAGCTGATGTTGTCGGCCAGCGAACCGGCGAACAGCACATCGTCCTGCAGCACGGTGCCGACCATGCGGCGCAGGGTATCGAGGCCGACCTGCTGCACTGGCTGGCCGCCGATCAGCACTTCGCCCTGGCTCGGCGCCAGTATTCCAAGCAAGACATTGACCAGGGTGGTCTTGCCGCCGCCCGAGGGGCCGACGATGGCTACCGATTCGCCGGCTTCGATGCGGAACGAAACGTCGTCCAGCACATACGGTTCCTGCTCGGCATAACGGAAACGCAGGCCGCGCACTTCCAGCGACGGCAGCAACGCCGCCTCAGGCTCGCCCAGATTGCGTCCTTGCGTGGTTTCCGGCGGCTGCAGCACGATGTCGGCCAGCCGTTCGCCCTGCAATTGCAGCATCTTGAGCTCGACGAACTTGTCGATCAGCGAGCTGACACGGCTGTCGAACTGGCCCTTGTAGGCGCTGAAAGCCATCAGCACGCCGACTGTGAAATTGCCATCCATGACCAGGCGCGCGCCTAGCCAGATGATGAGGATGTTCTCGATGCCGAACAGTACGCCGTTGAGGGTCTTGTAGAGCAGGCTGAGTTTCTGCGTGCGCAGGTCGGCGTTGATCTGGTCCACCAGCAAAGATAACCAGCTGGAACGGCGCTCGTCCTGGCGCTGGAACAATTTGATGGTCTTGACGCCGCGGATGGTTTCCAGGAAATGGGTCTGCTGCTTGGCGGCGTGGATGATCTGTTCTTCGGTGGCATGCCGCAGAGGCGCGAACCAGGCCCAGCGCCCCAGCCCGTACAGCAGCATGGCGCCGATCGCGATCCAGGCCAGGGTCGGGCTGTAGATGAACATCAGCGCCAGCGTCACCATCGTCATGACGCCATCCAGGATCGCTTCCAGGAAAGAAGTGGTGAGCGTGTGCTGGATGATGCCGACCGCGCCGAAGCGCGACACCACATCGCCCAGGTGACGCTTCTCGAAATAGGCGACTGGCAGGCGTAATAAATGTGTGAAGACATTGGCTTGCCACTGCACGTTGAGGGTGGTGCTCATGTACATCAGCACCCAGCTGCGGCCAACGCCGATCGCCTGCTGCATCAGCATCAGCAAGCCGAAGCCCAATGCCAGGGTGGTGAGCAGGTCGCGGTCGGCTGAGACCAGCACATTGTCGATCACCCATTGCAGGAAGAACGGGCTGACGACGGCAAACACTTCCAGCGCCAGCGACAGCAGCAGGATCTGGCTGAACGAGCGGTACAGGCCGGTGATGCGGCCAAGCAGGTGGCGCAGCGGCACGCTCTGCACGGCGCTGGCCGGCTTGAAGCCGGGATTCGGCCACAGTTCCAGGGCCACGCCGGTAAACGCTTTGGCGACTTCATCGAGGGACAGTTTGCGGATGCCGAAAGCCGGGTCGTATATTGTTAGCGAACGGAGGCCGATTTCCTGCAGCACCACGAAGTGATTGAAATTCCAGTGCAGCACGCAGGGCAGCTTGAGCTGGCCCAGATCGCCGATCTCCAGTTTCAAGGGACGCGATGCCAGCTCCAGCTGCTCGGCAATGGCGATCAGGTCGCGCAAGGTGGAACCCTTGAGCGAGACCGGAAAGCGGCGCCGCAAACTCGCCATGTCGGTGCGGTAGCCGTGATAGCCGGCCACCATGCCGAGGCAGGCCAGGCCGCATTCGGTGGCCTCGGTTTGCAGCATCAGCGGCAGGGTGGCGTTGATACCGAAGGCAAGTCGATTGAACATGGTCACAGTTTGCCGGTCAGGCTGTAGAGAGGTTCCAGCACCCATTCGTAGAGGCGCAGCTTTTCCTGCTGGACGTCGGCGTCGAGCAGCATGCCGGCCTGCAGCGGCTGCGGCCGGCCGTAGGCTTGCACCTGCTGCGACGCCAGCCGCACGGTGATGCGGTACATCGGCTCGCTGCCGTTGCCGCCGGCAGGGACGCCGATGGCGTTCAATTCATTGTTCGGCAAGGCAGTCCTGGCGACCGATTCGACCACGCCTTTCTGGTGGCCGAATTTTTGGTAGGGATAAGCCTGGTAGCGGATCAGCACCTGGTCGCCGGGGCGCACGAAGCCGATCGCGCGGCTCGGCGCATACAGTTCGGCGCGCAGGGTGGCGCCGGCCGGCACGATGCTGAGCAGAGGCCGATTGCCGTCGACGGCCTGGCCGGCATCGGCCAGCACGGCGGTGGCGATGCCGGCTTGCGGCGCGCTGACGACGATGCGGCGCTTGGCTTCGCTTTCGCTCAGCTCCTGGCCGGTGCTGGCCAGCGTGCGGTCGATCTGCGCCAGCTGGTTCTGCTGCTTCAACGACAAACCGCCCAGCTCGCTCTGCTGCGCCGACAGTTCGCGGCCGACGCTGATGCGGTCGCGTTCCAGGCTTTGCTGGCGATTCTTCTGGTCGAGCAGGTCTTCCTGCTTTTGCTGGAATTGTTCGCGCGAGATGTAGTCTTGCTGCAGCAACCCCTGGTAACGCTGCAAGGCATCCTCTGCCAGCTTGACGCGGTCCTGCTGGCCGGCGATCTGCTTGTCCAGCTTGGCCAGCTCATTGCCGAGGCCGGCGATCTTGTTGTTCAGGCCGCTGCGTTCTTCCTGTTGCAGCAGGCGGGTCTTTTGCAGTTCATCGCGCAAGCTGGCTTGGCGCTGTTCGACCTGGCTGCTGATGGCGGCCTGGGTGGCGCCCTGGGTGCTGCTTTGGCGCTCGCTCGACAGCACATACAGGATCTCGCCGGCCTGCAGCGCCTGGCCTTCCTTGACATGCTGCTGGATGACGATGCCGCTCTGCGGCGCGTAGACCTTGATCAGGCCGCTGCTCGGCAGCAGCTGGCCGCTGACGGTGCTGTGCTTGGTGTAGCTGCCGCAGGCCAGGAAGGCGCACACCAGCAGCGCCAGCAAGGCGGCGCAGGCGGTCAGGAAGGCAAACGACAGCGGCCGTATCAGGACGATGTCGCCCAGCCATTTGCTTTGTTGGGCGGTTACAGCCTGTTCGCGGAATAAACTCATGATGTCTTTAAAATGACAAAAAACACGGCAGCCGGCTGCCGTGTTTTTTGTCTGGAAATCGAGCCGCTTTTAGGCTGGTTGCGGTGGTGTTGGCGGTGTCGGCGGCGTTGGCTTGTTGCAGTTCGGCTTGCTTGGCATGCAGTTCTTGAAGAAGCTGCTGAAGCAAGACGAGAAGAACCTGCTGAAAAACAGACAGCAGCCGCCGCTTACCTGATCGATTTCCTGTGCTGATAATTGCTGAATTGCCATATCTTCTCCCTTTGGATTAAAAAACAGCTGGCGGTGAATTCCAGTTACGGTTAGTCGCCAGTGAAATCCGGCACATGCCGAAAATTACATAAAAAAACATTAATTAATTATCGTATTGATATTATTGTTTTGCATTCAATGCGAATGCAATTCATTAATTGCAAATATAACAATAATTAACAATTTCTTTTTGGAATGTAAAATTGATTTGGAGTACCCAGGGACGAGCAGCGACAAGGCTTGCGGCTGCCGGCGGAAATAAAAAAGGCCGCATGAGCGGCCTTTGATTTTCCTGGAGAGCGGCTGTCTAGCGATGCGCGCCCAATGTCATTTCGCGTGCACGCTGCATGTCGCGGTCAAAATTGACGCGGGCTTCGCGTTTGCAATCGGCAGCTTCGCGTCCGCGCATGGCGCGGCAATCGTTCATGGCCTGGGCATAGGCATTGGTATTTTCTTTTTTCATGGATGCAAAGCGCGCCTGCGGCGTCCGGTCCGGCGCGCTCCAGCGTGGCGGATCCCGGTACTGGACGTTTTCTTCAGCCGCATTGACGTGCAGCGCGAAAGCATTCGCGGCGATAAAAAAAGCCAGCGATAAAGGCTTGATGTGCATTTTCATGATGCCTCCTGGTTGTGTCGCATTTAGCAAGACAGGCAATGCGAAGCTACTGATAGGACCAATGAAATCTACTTCTCGGTTGAGCCCGGCGGCGCCTCTGGAGCGCCGCCGGTCTTCAGGTGCTGCCCGAAAAAACGGATGCCTTAATAGCGCGAAATCTGGCCGTTGTCGACGCGCACCCGGTCGCCCACCCGCAGATCGCCGGGATTGCTGACGCTGATGGTCTGGTAGCCATTGTTGTTCATGCGTATGCGTACATTGTAGGAAGTGGAGCCCGGGCTGTTGCGCGCTTCCAGCTGGTTGCCCACCACTGCGCCGCCGACCACGCCGGCGATAGTGGCCAGGGTATTGCCGGTGCCGTGACCGACCTGATGGCCGACCACGCCGCCCAGCACGCCGCCGACCACCGCGCCGCCTATGCCTTGGCTAGGCGTGTTGACGGCATCGATAGCATCGACCACGCCATAGTTGCTGTTATTGTTTTGCTGGTAGCCGCCCTGCTGGTAACCCGGATAAGTTTGCGGAGGCGGATTGCTATAACCTTGGTTGCCATAGCCTTGGTTGCCATAACCTTGTCCGCCATACGGCGCGGCGCAGCCGCCGAGCAGCAGCGTGCCGCCGATGACTGCAGCCAGCATGGCTTGTTGAGTTGTTTTGCGGATTGTCATAGCTGCCTCATGATGTTGGTTGATATATTCAGTGTAGTACTTCGCAGCTGTGGTGCATGTGCGATTCACCACACTAAAACGATGTTGCAGCCGGCCCGGTTGACCGGCGCGCCATGAGCAAGGCGGATTGTTACGGAACTTACATTTCAGCAATCAATCCTGTTTTCCGGCAGGAATTTTCAACCCTTGCTCCAATAGTCCGGCTGCGCATAAATCGATTTCAGGCGGTCGATGAAGAAACGCACTTTGGCCGGCAGGTGCCGCTGCTGCGGATAGACCGCCATGATGTCGTAATGCGGCAAGGCGAATTCATCCAGCACCGTCAGCAGTTCGCCAGAGGCCAGCTGCGATTCGATTTCCCAGGTCGAACGCCAACCCAGGCCAAGGCCCTCGCTGACCCAGCGGTGCAACAGCTCGCCGTCATTGCAGTCGAGGTTGCCGGCAGTCTTGATGATCACGGGCTTGCCGCCTTGCTGGAAATACCAGCCGCGCTGCTGGCCGCCTTGCAGGTTGAAGGACAGGCAGTTGTGCTTGGCGATGTCTTCCAGCGTGCGCGGGATGCCGTTGCGATGAAAGTATTCCGGCGTGCCGCACACCACGCGGCGGTTGCTGGCCAGCTTGACCGCGACGAAGTTCGGATCGATGGCGCCGCCGATGCGGATGCTGATGTCATAGCCTTCGCGCACCAGGTCGACCACGCGGTCGGTCAGGTTGAACGAGATCTGCACTTCCGGATTGGTGGCGATAAAGGCCGGCGCATGCGGCGCCACATGCTTGCGGCCGAAAGCGGCCGGCGCCGACACCACCAGATGGCCGGTAGCCTTATGGCGGCCTTCGGAGATGATTTTTTCGGCAATATCCAGCTCGGTCAGCAGCTTGCGGCAATGGTCGAGGAATACCGTGCCTTGCTCGGTCAGCGTCAGGTGGCGGGTGGTGCGGTGCATCAGCTTGGTGCCGAGCCGCTTTTCCAGCGCGTCGATGCGCCGCCCCAGCATCACCGGGGTAATGTTCTGCTCCAGCGCCGCTCCTGCCAGGCTGCCTTTTTCGACCACACTGACGAAGGCTTCTATCTGTTTGAGTTTGTCCATGTCTCTTCCGGTTCGCTTATCTGTATTTTACTTTTTTACTTAGTATTCCATACTTGACGTATCGAATAAAGCGATTGTTTGTGTTCTTATCAAACAATATGTTTGGTTATAGGATGTGTCTCATCCACTCGGCAGTCTCCATACCAACCCTTGAAACGGGGCAAATTCGGAGCGGTCCGCAGGCAGTGGCAATAATTCACATTCTGTAATTCGGAGGCAACATGGCAAAGATGAAGGCAGTTGACGCAGTAATGCACGTATTGGCGAAAGAGGGCTGTGTGCAAGCCTTTGGCGTGCCAGGCGCCGCAATTAACCCGTTCTACTCTGCCATGAAAAGGCATGGCGGCATCGAGCACGTACTGGCGCGCCACGTTGAAGGCGCATCGCACATGGCGGAAGGCTACACCCGCGCCAACCCGGGCAATATCGGTATCTGTATCGGTACCTCCGGCCCAGCCGGCACCGACATGATCACCGGCTTGTACTCGGCCCAGGCGGATTCGATTCCTATCCTCTGCATTACCGGCCAGGCGCCGCGCGCCCGTCTGTACAAGGAAGATTTCCAGGCCGTCGATATCGAATCGATCGCCAAGCCGGTCACCAAGTGGGCGGTCACCGTGCGTGAGCCAGCCCTGTTGCCACGCGTGTTCCAGCAGGCTTTCCACGTCATGCGCTCCGGCCGTCCAGGCCCGGTCCTGATCGACATGCCGTTCGATGTGCAGATGGCCGAGATCGAATTCGATGCGGACACCTACGAACCTTTGCCAGTCTACAAGCCGGCTGCTTCGCGCGCCCAGATCGAAAAAGCATTGACCATGCTGAATGAAGCAGAGCGTCCGTTGCTGACCATCGGCGGCGGCGTCATCAATGCCGATGCGGCCGACCTCGCGGTTGAGTTCGCCGAGCTGACCGGCGTGCCGGTGATCCCGACCTTGATGGCATGGGGCGCGATCCCTGACGATCATCCGCAAATGGCGGGCATGGTCGGTCTGCAGACCAGCCATCGCTACGGCAACGCCACCATGCTGGCGTCCGACTTCGTGCTCGGCATCGGCAACCGCTGGGCCAACCGCCACACCGGTTCGGTGGAAGTATTCACCAAGGGCCGCAAGTTCGTCCACGTCGACATCGAGCCGACCCAGATCGGCCGCGTGTTCGGTCCGGACTATGGCATCGTATCTGACGCCAAGGCCGCCTTGAAGCTGTTCGTCGAAGTCGCCAAGGAATTGAAGGCCGCCGGCAAGTTGCCGGACCGTTCGAAATGGCTGGGCGAGTGCCAGGAGCGCAAGCGCACCATGCAGCGCCGTACCCACTTCGAAAACGTGCCGGTCAAGCCGCAGCGCGTGTACGAAGAAATGAACCGGGCTTTCGGCCGCGACACTTGCTACGTCAGCACCATCGGCTTGTCGCAGATCGCCGCCGCACAGTTCCTGCACGTGTACCACGCGCGTCACTGGATCAACTGCGGTCAGGCTGGTCCTCTGGGCTGGACCATTTCGGCGGCGCTGGGTGTCTGCGTAGCCGATCCGAAACGCGAAGTGGTGGCGATTTCCGGCGACTATGACTTCCAGTTCATGATCGAAGAGCTGGCGGTAGGCGCGCAGTTCAACCTGCCTTACCTGCACGTGGTGGTGAACAACTCCTACCTCGGCCTGATCCGTCAGGCGCAGCGCGGCTTTGAAATGGATTACTGCGTGCAGCTGGCGTTTGAAAACGTCAACGCGCCGGAACTCAACGGCTACGGCGTCGACCATGTCGCGGTCGTCGAAGGCTTGGGTTGCAAGGCGATTCGTGTCACCGATCCGAACGGTATCCAGGATGCCTTCGCCCAGGCCAAGCGCTTGATGAAGGAATTCCGTGTGCCGGTGGTGGTGGAAATCATCCTGGAACGTGTCACCAACGTTTCCATGGGCACCGAGATCGACGCCATCAACGAGTTCGAAGAACTGGCCACCAGCCGTGACCACGCACCGACCGCTGTGTCCCTGCTCGACTGATTCTTGAAGAGAGATAACATGACAAAATTAGCGGCCAACCTGACCATGCTGTTCACCGAGCTGCCGTTCCTGGAACGCTTCGATGCTGCAGCCAAGGCCGGGTTCAAGGGAGTCGAATTCCTGTTCCCGTATGCCTTCCGCGCCGAACAGATCGCCGACAAGCTGGCCACCAACGGCCTGGAACTGGTCTTGCACAATCTGCCGGCAGGCAACTGGGAAGCCGGCGAGCGCGGTATCGCTTGCCATCCGGACCGCGTCAGCGAATTCCAGCAAGGCGTCGACGACGCGATCCGCTATGCCAAGGTGCTGAACGTCAAGCAACTGAACTGCCTGGTCGGTATCGTGCCGGTCGGCGTCAGCAGCGAGCTGGCGCAGGCTACCGTGGTCAGCAACCTGAAATTTGCCGCCGAAAAATTGCAGGCAGCGGGTATCCGTTTGCTGATCGAGCCGATCAACAGCTTCGACATCCCCGGCTTCTTCCTGACCGGCACGAAACAGGCGCTGGACCTGATCAAGGCAACCGGTTCCAGCAATCTGTTCGTGCAGTACGACATCTATCACATGCAAAGAATGGAAGGCGAGCTGGCCAACACGATCAAGGCCAACCTGGCGCAGATCAAGCATGTGCAGCTCGCGGACAATCCGGGCCGTTTCGAGCCGGGTACAGGCGAAATCAATTATCACTTTCTGTTCAAGTTCCTGGAAGAGATCGGCTACGACGGCTGGATCGGCTGCGAGTACAAGCCGAAGGCCGGCACGGTAGAAGGTCTCGGCTGGCGCGCAGCGCACGGCCTGTAAATTCCGCGAACAACTCTTTTAAATAATTACGGAGAAATATCATGGCAAAAGTTGGCTTTATCGGACTCGGCATCATGGGCGCCCCTATGGCGGAAAACCTGCAGCGCGGCGGTCACAAGCTGTATCTGCATGACCAGAAGAATCCACCGGCAGCATTGATCGATGGCGGCGCCACGGTCTGTACTTCCGGCGCCGAAGTCGCCAAGCGCGCTGACATCATCATCGTCATGGTGCCGGACACCCCGCACGTGGAAGCCGTCCTGTTCGGCGAAAAAGGCGTGGCCGAAGGCCTGACAGCCGGCAAGACCGTGATCGACATGAGTTCGATTTCGCCGATCGCCACCAAAGGCTTCGCCAAGAAGATCAATGCTCTGGGTTGCGAATACCTGGATGCGCCGGTCTCCGGCGGCGAAGTCGGCGCCAAGGCCGCTTCGCTGACCATCATGGTGGGCGGCTCGGAAGGCGCGTTCAACGACGTCAAGCCTCTGTTTGAACTGATGGGCAAGAACATCACGCTGGTCGGCGGCAACGGCGACGGCCAGACTACCAAGGTAGCCAACCAGATCATCGTCGCGCTGAACATCCAGGCGGTTGCAGAAGCGCTGTTGTTTGCATCCAAGGCCGGCGCCGATCCTGCCCGTGTACGGCAGGCGCTGATGGGCGGCTTTGCTGCTTCGCGTATCCTGGAAGTGCATGGCGAGCGCATGGTCAAGCGTACTTTCAATCCGGGCTTCCGCATCGAACTGCACCAGAAGGACCTGAACCTGGCCTTGCAAGGCGCCAAGGCGCTGGGCGTATCGCTGCCGAACACGGCAGCGGTGCAAGAACTGATGAACTCCTGCGCAGCCAACGGCTTGAGCGGGCTCGATCACTCGGCGCTGTGCCGCGCGGTCGAAATCATGTCCAACCACGAAATCGCCAAGGTGTAATATATATCGCGTAGGTGGGCACACTGTGCCCACGCGTGAACTATCAAAGTCTGCATGTTTTATTCGTACGGCGTGGGCACGGTGTGCCCATCCTACGGTTGCAGATGCAGCACAAGAATAAATACAAGAATTTTCAGAGACACCCGCTTCATAGATCAAGGCATAACAGCATGACTACCCTCAAGCCCCGCCAGCTCCTCCTCGATATGTACCAGGCCGCGGTCGACGCCGTCAGCGCCGCCAAATGCCTGCCGGAATACCTGGCCAAGATCCAGGCGCCGTCCGGCCAAGGCCGCACACTGGTGATCGGCGCCGGCAAAGGCGCGGCAGCGATGGCCAAGACAGTGGAAGAGCATTGGCAAGGCGAACTGTCCGGGCTGGTGGTGACGCGCTATGAGCACGGCGCCGACTGCAAGCGCATCGAGGTAGTGGAAGCGTCGCATCCGGTGCCGGATGAAGCCGGCCGCAAGGCTGCCGCGCGCATGCTGGACATGGTGCAAGGTTTGACTGCCGACGATCTGGTGATTTGCCTGATTTCGGGCGGCGGCTCGGCCTTGCTGGCGCTACCGGCGGCTGGTATTACGCTGGAGCAGAAACAAGCGATCAACAAGGCGCTGCTGAGAAGCGGCGCCACCATTTTTGAAATGAATTGCGTGCGCAAGCACCTGTCTGCGATCAAGGGCGGCCGGCTGGCGCTGGCCTGCGCGCCGGCGCGGGTGGTGACGCTGATGATTTCCGATATCCCGGGCGACGATCCGGGCATCATCGCCAGCGGCCCGACCCTGGCCGATCCGACCACTTGCGCCGACGCCCTGGCGGTGCTGCGCAAATACAATATTGAAACGCCCGACGCTATTCTCAAGCACCTGGAATCCGGCGCCGGCGAAAGCGCCAAGCCGGGCGATCCGCGCCTGGAACGCAATCAGCACTATGTGATCGCGACCGCCCAGGATGCGCTGGATGCGGCAGCGGCCACCGTGGTTGCGGCCGGACTGACGCCCTACATCCTGTCCGACGAGATGGAAGGCGAGGCACGCGATATCGGCCTGGCGCATGCAGCGCTGGCGCGCCAGATCGCCCGCCGCGGGCAGCCGTTCAGCAAGCCATGCGTAGTGATTTCCGGCGGTGAAACCACCGTCACCGTGCGCGGCAAGGGCCGCGGCGGCCGCAATGCCGAATTCCTGCTGAGCTTGGCCATCGCGCTCGACGGCTTTCCGGATATCCACGCGATTGCCTGCGATACCGACGGCATCGACGGCTCCGAAGACAACGCCGGCGCCATCTACCAGCCGGATTCGATGCGCAAGGCGGCGGAACTGGGATTGCGTCCGCGCGCCATGCTCGACAACAACGACGGCTATGGCTTCTTCAGCGCGCTGGGCGACCTGGTGGTCAGCGGGCCGACGCGCACCAACGTCAACGATTTCCGCGCCATCGTGATTCTCTAAGAAATTGCTCTTCAGTTTTCTTCAGATGAAGAATCGCAATACATAGTCATCCCCGCGGACGCGGTCGCCTAGGCGGGGAATCCAAGTTACGTACAAACAATGGATTCCCGCGTTCGCGGGAATGACGTCCCGTAGTTTGTCTGATTCATTGCTTGATTTTTAAAGAAACTAAATATGCGCCGCCAACGTAAAGCAAAAATCGTCGCCACGCTCGGTCCCGCCAGCGCCGACCAGAGCACCATCCAGGCCTTGTTCGAAGCAGGCGCCGACGTCTTCCGTTTCAATTTCAGCCACGGCAGCCATGCCGACCACCAGCAGCGCTACGAGATCGTCCGCGCGGTGGAAAAAGCGGTCGGCCGGCCGATCGCCATCCTGGCCGACCTGCAAGGTCCGAAACTGCGCATCGGCCAGTTCGCCGACGGCAAGATCGAACTGCACGCCGGCCAGGAATTCACGCTGGACCGCGACACCACGCCAGGCAGCAGCCAGCGCGTCTGCCTGCCGCATCCGGAACTGTTTGCAGTGATCGCCGGCGGCCAGGCTCTGCTGCTGGATGACGGCAAGGTGCGGCTGGAAGTACAGTCCTGCGACGGCCAGTCTATCCGCACCCGGGTGGTCAACAGCGGTACTTTGTCGGACCGCAAAGGCGTCAACGTGCCGGATGCGGTGCTGCCGATCCCGGCGCTGACTGAGAAAGACAAGCGCGACCTGAAATTTGCGCTGGAACTGGGCGTCGACTGGATTGCATTGTCCTTCGTGCAGCGGCCGGAAGACGTGCTGGAAGCGCGCGCCCTGATCGGCGACCGCGCCAGCATCCTGTCGAAGCTGGAAAAGCCGGCGGCGCTGGAACAGCTGGACGCCATCGTGCAAGTTTCGGACGCCATCATGGTGGCGCGCGGCGACCTCGGCGTGGAACTGCCGCCGGAGCGCGTGCCGGGTGTGCAAAAGCGCATCTTGCGCGTCTGCCGCCAGCACGGCAAGCCGATCGTGATCGCCACCCAGATGCTGGAATCGATGATCACCTCGCCGGTGCCGACCCGCGCCGAAGCGTCCGACGTCGCCAGCGCCATCTATGATGGCGCCGATGCGGTGATGCTGTCGGCCGAATCGGCCAGCGGCGCTTATCCGCTGCCGGCCGTCTCCATCATGGACCGCATCATCACCGAAGTCGAGCGCGATCCGCTGTACCAGAACATGCTGGATGCGCAGCACGAAACGCCGTTGCCGAACCGCGGCGACGCCATCTGTTCGGCGCTGCGCGATGTGACCCGCATCATCGGCGCCAAGGTCACCGTGACTTACACCAGTTCCGGCCACACCAGTCTGCGTGCTGCGCGTGAACGGCCGATGGCGCCTATCCTCAGCATCACGCCGAAGCTGGCCACCGCGCGCCGGCTGGCGCTGGTATGGGGCGTGCATTCCACCATCAGCGAGCAGGTGCACAACGAAAGCGAAATGGTGACTGCCGCTTGCCAGACCGCCTTCAAGGAAGGCTTCGCCAAAGTTGGCGACCAGATCGCGATCACCGCCGGTATGCCGTTCGGCCAGCCGGGCAGCACTAATCTGTTGCGTCTGGCGGAAATCTGGGCGCAGTAAATGCTGTCAGTCATGTGCCTGGGGAAAATCCAGCTTGATTGACGCAGCAGTCGGATTAATGTTTCGAGATTGAAATAGCCGCCGAAAAATATCCCCCGCACGCAAGTGTTGGGGATATTTTTCATTGCAGGTAATGCATTTATACCGGCTCTTGTTCCGGATTATCGCAGACCAGCTGGAACGATGGCATCAGTTCCGACAGCTGCAATCCAAAGCGCGCGTCCAGTTTTTTTGCGCGATGGAGCATTACCGGCCTGAAGGCTGGCATGACGCTGCCTTTGACAAAGAAGGCGATGCAGTTGTGGCTGTCGCTGGTGCGGCACCACCATATGCGCCAGTCGGAGGCGGTCAGCGCCTGGGCGATGGCGTGCACCAGGAAATCCGGACGGTCCCATAAATTGGAGACCAGGATGCCTCCAGCGCTAAGGTTGCGCAGGCAAGCCGCATAGAAGCTACTGGTGCTGAGTGCTTCGGCCGGACCGTCGGCGGAAAAACCGTCCAGCATGATGATGTCCGCGGTATTCCCTTGCAGTGCCTGCATGTAGGCGGCGGCGTCGGCATGGATCACCCGGAAGCGCGCGTCGTCGGGGGGAATCATGAACTCGTCGCGCAAGGCGATCACTTCTGCGCTCAGTTCCAGCACGGTGATGCGGGCGCCGGGTAGGTGGCGATAGCAATATTTGGCGAGCGAGCCGCCGCCCAGGCCGACCAGCAAGATGTGTTTGGGAGCAGCCTGAAACAGCATGAAACCCATCATCGCCCGGGTGTAGCTCAGCAACAATTTGTCGGGCGCCGCAATCGACATCGCGCTTTGTACGTACTTATGGTCGAAATGCAGCGTACGCATGTCGCCATGGTCGAAGACAAAGGGTTGTCCGCCGCTTTTTTCGAGCAATTGTTCAAAGGAGCAGGGTACGTTCATGATGCGTAATAGTGAGCCGGTCGCTGCGTCAGTTGCAATAGGCCGGGCGCTCAAGCGAACGTCGCGGCCAGCTTATCGTTCCTGCGTTGCTGCATAATGTTTTGTGCAGTCAGGCGCAGCATCAGCGCATGACGCGGCGGCAGATCTTTCAACTGTCTTAGCAAGCTTTGTTCCGCGGTGTCGAGCCGCTCTCCTTTGCATGCGAACACGATCCGGTTGCCGGATTCCGTGGCATCGACAGCAATCGCCGCGCCGTCAAAGCTGCGTTGAATGCGATCCAGATACAGGTCCGTATCGTTACTGTTGCCGAGCAGGTTGACCACCATCATACCGTCCTGCGCCAGCGACTGGTAACAGTCGTCATAGAATCCCTGGCTGCATAGCTGGGGCGGCTGCCCGGAGCGGTCAAATCCGTCCACCAGCAGGACGTCGTAGTCGTTCTCAGCGTCGCGCACCAGTTGGCAGCCATCCAGGCAGACAATCTGCAGTCTGTGGTCGTCCTGGGGTATCTCGAAATGTTTTCTCAGGGCGATCACTTCCGGGTTGTTCTCGGCCACCACGATGACGGACTGCGGCAGGTGGCGATAACAATACTTCACCAGCGAGCCGCCGCCCAGACCTACCATGGCGATCTTCTTCGGCGCATCGTTGAAGAGTAGAAAGCCCATCATCGTGATGGTGTAGCCCAGCAGCAATTCGTCCGGTTCACTCAGGTACATCTCGCTCTGTACCGCGCTGCTGTCGAACAGCAGCGAAATCGAGTGTGTGTTCTTATAAATGACAGGACGGCCGTCGGCGGAAAATTTAGCGAGGTCGAAAATATTGTCTAGAAACATGGTCGTCTTTTCAATGGCTTCAGGTAAAGCCGGGTGTCAAACCAGCACATGGCGCGTCTGCGTGAAATAACGGTAGATCCGCTCTTCTATCAGCGGATCGATCATCGCCGCAGGCCGCTTGCCATTCGGGCAGGCAAGCCTGGGCGTGGTGCCGAACAGCCGGCAGACCAGCGGACGCTCGTCATACACTTGGCAGCCGTCGGCGCCCAGATGCGGACAGCTCAGCGCTGCCAGCGCGGCATCTTGCTCCTGCGCGCTCTTGCGCGGCAGCCTTGCCATCTCTTCGGTTGAGGCCAGCACCGGTCCGCAGCAGTCATGGCAGCCTGGCACGCAGGTAAATGCCGGGATCCGCTGGCGGAAGAACTTGACTATGTGTACATTGTTTTTCATTATAATGCCATTATCATGAAATGATCATATCACACCCATTCGACGCAATTTGAAAGCTATTGCCGAGACGCCAGCTTACCAGTGGCGGATAGCGGTTGCAGGCAGCCTCATCCTGATAGCGATGCTGGTGGTGGGCAAGCAAGATTTTTGTCGCCTTGTAGTGCACGCTGGCGCGTTCCTGGCATCCTGAAAGCAGGGCTGTGCCGGGTTCGTTGGCGCAGAGGGCGGAGTTGCCGGTTTTGCAGGAAGGATATACGGCGCGCAGAAGCGCAAGGTGTTGCCGCCCACGGCTGTGAGCGGCGGCTGTGCATCTACTTGTTATTTGGCTTGGGTGTCCTGGCGACGGCTTTGGTCGGGTAATCGACATGATGGCGCTCCAGATATTCGCGGATCATTTGCCGTATCACCTGCGATGGCGTCAAGTCTTGCGCAAGGCACAGCTCGTCAAACGCTTTCTTCTTCACGGGATCAATCAGGATGGTTAGTCGCGCAGTTTTTGATTCCATGGGATGGGCAGGCTTTTATGATAATGAGATTATCATTATACACATCGGAAAGCATGCAATCTGAGGCCGGTAGCCGGCCTGCGCGGATCGTCCGGGACAGAAAATATGCGAAATCTGCGAAAAAAGGCGGTTCAGTATCACGATACTGAACCGCCTCTTGCATTCAAACCCATGCAGGGGACTGTCAGGCGGCAAATCCGCCATCGATGGTGAGGCTGGCGCCGGTAATGTAAGCCGCTTCCGGGCTGGCCAGGTAAGCCACGAAGCCGGCGATTTCCTCATCCGTGCCATAACGGCCGAGCGGCATGATTGACTTCAGCGTGGCGGCGAATTCGCTGCCGGCCGGATTCATGTCGGTGTCGACCGGGCCCGGCTGCACATTGTTGATGGTGATGCCGCGCGGACCGAGGTCGCGCGCCAAGCCGCGCGTCAGGCCGACCAGCGCCGACTTGCTCATGGCGTAGGGGCCGCCGCCGGCAAACGGCACACGGTCGGCATTGGTGCTGCCGATGTTGATGATGCGGCCGCCGTCGCCCATGTGGCGCGCTGCTTCCTGGCTGGCGATGAAGACGCTGCGCACATTGATCGCCAGCGTGCGGTCGAAATCCTCCAGGCTGAACTCGGCCAGCGGCGCAATCGCCAGCACGCCAGCGTTGTTCACCAGGATGTCGAGCCTGCCGAAAGTACTGACAGTCTTGCCGATAGCCGCCTTGATCTGTTCGGCATCGGCGCTGTCGGCCTTGATTGCCAATGCTCGTCCGCCGGCTGCTTCGATGTCCTTGACCACATGCGCGGCCCGTTCCGGCGAGCTGACATAGCTGAAGGCGACGGCGGCGCCATTTTTTGCCAGGCGCCTGGCGATGGCGGCGCCGATGCCGCGTGAACCGCCTTGGATGAAGGCAACTTTGTTATCGAGTACGGCGTTTGCTTGATTGATCGTCATGATGATTCTCCTGTTGGTGACGCTGCCGGCCGAAGTGACAGGGAGCGGGTTGACAGGCACAGTATCGGACGATCATTATGTCGTTACTAGTCATCAATCGGCATAATCAATTAATACCAAAGGTTTAAAATGGAAACCATGATCGGCATGCAATGCTTCGTCCGCAGCGCCGAAGCCGGCAGCTTTTCCGAGGCGGCGCGGCGGCTTGGCATGACTTCGGCGGCGGTTGGCAAGAACGTCGCCAGGCTGGAAGCGGGGCTGGGCGTGCGGCTGTTCCAGCGCAGCACGCGCAGCCTGACCTTGACCGAGGCTGGCGAAAGTTTTTTGCATGAGATCAAGGACAGCCTGCTGGCTATCCAGGCCGCGGTCGACAATCTGGCCAGCGCCGGCGGCCAGCCGGCCGGCATGCTCAAGGTCAGCATGGGCACTGGCTTCGGCCGCGCCTACATGGTGCCGCTGCTGGCGCCTTTCCTGGCGAAGTATCCCGGCATCTCGCCCGACTGGCATTTCGATAACCGCCAGGTAGATTTGATCGCGCAAGGCTTCGACGCTGCCCTCGGCGGCGGTTTCGAACTGCCGCCCGGCGTGGTGGCGCGCGTACTGGCCCCGGCGCACCGGGTGCTGGTAGCGGCGCCCGGCTATTTCAACGACAGGAAGGCGCCGGCGTCGCCGGCCGAGCTGGATGCCTTCGATGGCATTTTCATCCGTTCGCCGCAAACCGGACGGGTGCGCCCCTGGCCTCTGCGCAACCGCGCCAACCAGCAAGCGCCGGTGACGCTGCGCACGCGCATGACCATGAGCGACCCGGAAGCGGCTTGCGAGAGCGCGCAGATGGGACTGGGCATCGCCCTGGTCAGCATGCCGAACGCCTTGCCCTTCCTGCGTGCGAAAAGCCTGGTGCGCGTGCTGCCGGACTGGTATGTCGACGGCGGCACTTTGTCGCTCTACTTTGCGGCACAAAAACTGCTGCCGGCCAAGACCCGGGTGTTCGTCGATTATGTGGTGGAGCATTTCCGCCAGGAGCGCCTGGCAGAGCAGTTTTCAGCGATTTGAAAACGCCTGATGCAAAAGAAAATGGCCACGGATTGCGCCGTGGCCATGGTCCTTACTTACTGCTGGCAAATGCTGATCAGCGCGCCGCTTCCGCCAGCGATAAAGCCAGCTTGTTATGCCGTTCCAGCACATTGCCGAGATCGACCGTGGTGAACTGGCCGTTGCGCACCACCACCCGGCCGTTGATGATGCTGTAGGCGACATCCGCCGGCGTGCAGAACACCAGCGCCGCCACCGGATCATGCCAGCCGCCGGCAAAGCCGACCTTGTTCAGATCGAACAGCACCAGATCAGCCGACATGCCTGGCTTCAAGGCGCCGATGTCGTCGCGGTTGAGTACCTTGGCGCCGCCCAGCGTCGCCAGTTCCAGCGCCTGGCGTGCGGTCATGGCGTCGGGGCCGAAGCCGACCCGCTGCAGCAGCATCGCTTGCCGCACTTCGCCCAGCATGTGGGCGCCGTCGTTCGAAGCCGAACCGTCGACGCCGATGCCGACAGCGACGCCGGCGTCGACCATCTTGCGGATCGGTGCGATGCCGGAGGCCAGCCGCATGTTGGAGCAGGGGCAGTGGGCGATGCCGGTGCCGGTGCGGGCGAACATGTAGATGCCGTCGTCGTCCAGCTGTACGCAGTGCGCATGCCAGACGTCGTGCCCGACCCAGCCGCAATCCTCCGCATACTCGGCCGGCGTCATGTTGAATTTTTCGCGGCTGTAGGCGATGTCGTTGACGTTTTCCGCCAGGTGGGTATGCAGCGAGACGCCATGATGACGCGCCAGGTTGGCCGATTCGCGCATCAGGTCGCGCGATACCGAAAACGGCGAGCAGGGCGCCACCACGATGCGCTGCATCGCATGGCGGCTGCTGTCGTGATAGGTTTCGATCAGGCGCTGGGTATCTTGCAGGATCGCCTTTTCATCTTCCACTACACGGTCCGGCGGCAGGCCGCCTTTCGACTGGCCGACGCTCATCGAACCGCGCGCGGCGTGGAAGCGCATGCCGATCTGCTGCGCGGCTTCGATGCTGTGATCGAGCTTGCAGCCGTTCGGATAGATGTACAGATGGTCGCTGCTGGTGGTGCAGCCGGACATGATCAGCTCCGCCATCGCGGTCAGGGTCGAGACCTGGATCATCTCCGGCGTCAGGTTGGCCCAGATCGGATACAGGTTGGTCAGCCAGTTGAACAGCTCGCCGTTCTGCGCTGCCGGGATCACGCGGGTCAGGCTCTGGTACATATGGTGATGGGTATTCACCAGGCCCGGGATCACAACATGATTGCCGGCGTCGATGACTTCGTCGGCAGTCTGCGGCAGCTCGGCGCTGGCGCCGACCTGTTCGATCACGTTATCGCGGATGAAGACCGCGCCGCCGGCAATTTCACGGCGCGCATCGTCCATGGTGACGACCACGCGCGCATTTTTTATCAATAGAGTTTTAGACATGAGAAATTAACTAACCGAAAGCGCTGGTTCAAGACTTTGGTTTGAAGTGACGCAGGAAATCCAGCAAGATTTGCGCCGATACTTCGGCATCGTCCGCAGTCATTGTTTCCAATGGGTTGTGACTGATGCCACCGTTGCCGCAACGCGTGAAAAGCATGGCGACATCAGTTATTTTAGCGATGGTCATGGCGTCATGGCCAGCGCCGGAAGCGAGTTTGAACGGTTTCACGCCAGCCCGTTCGGTAGCCGCAGACAGTTGTTCCATCAGCCATGGTGCGCACGGAGCTGCCGGCGCCGAGACCATTTTCTCGACATTGGCTTCGACGCAGCGGCGCGCGCAGACTGCCTCGATATGGCGCAATACATCTTCCACCGCGGCGTCGCGGATGCCGTCGTCGGCAGCGCGGATATCCAGCGAGAATATGCAGGCGCCAGGGATTACATTGGTCGAACCGTTAGGCACCTGCAGCTGGCCGACAGTGCCGACCAGGGAGGCCTGCTGGTCCTGCGCGCAGCGCTGTTCCACATACAGCAGGATTTCAGCGGCGGCGGTGGCGGCATCCTTGCGCATCGCCATCGGCGTGGTGCCGGAATGGCTGGCGACGCCTTTCAGCTGCACCATGTAGCGGCAGCTGCCGGCGATCGAGGTGACGATGCCGACCGGCAGGTCGCGCTGCAGCAGCACCGGCCCTTGCTCGATATGCACTTCGACATAGCCCAGCAGATCCGCCGGGTTGCGCGCGATGGCAGAGATTGCCGCAGGGTCGTGCCCGGCCTGCAGCAGGGCGTCGCGCATGCTGACGCCGTCGCGGTCGAGATTGTTCAGCAGCTCCAGGTTGAACTGGCCGATGATGGCATTGCTGCCCAGGAAAGTGCTCTTGAAGCGCACCCCTTCCTCTTCCGAGAAGGCGACGATTTCAAAATGGAAGGGCAGTTTTTCGCCGCGCTCGTGCAGATGCTTGACGATGGCGATCGGCAGCAGGATGCCTTCGCGGCCATCGTACTTGCCGCCGTTGCGCACGGTGTCGTAGTGGGAGCCGGTCATCAGCGTCTTCGCCGACGCATTATCCGACAGGTAGCGTCCGACCACGTTGCCGACCGCGTCGATCTCGGCCTGCATGCCGGCTTCGCGCATCCAGCCGGCGATCTGGACGGCTGTGCGGCGATGGCTGTCGGTCATGTAGGCGCAGGTGAGGCCAGTCTCGTCATCGCTCCAGGCGCCGATCTGTTCAGCCCATTGCATGATGGTTTTTCCGAGTTGCGGCGTGTAGCCGAGCAGGTCGTTGCTGCGCATTTCTGCGATGCGGCCAATCTGGCGCAGGGCTTCTCCCAGTTCGTCGTCGAACTGGTTCTTCAGGCGCCGGCTGAAAGTGGCGATGATGGCCTGGCGTGACAAGCCCTGGCCGTCGGCGCCCTTGACCGCAAGAATGAACGGAAAGCCGAATTTGTTGTTGTAGTCGGCATTCAGTTTTTGCAGGGTGGCGAACTCTTCAGGACTGCAATTGTTGAGGCCGGCCTTGGCTTGCTCGCCAGTCGATTCGATAGTCAGCTCGCCGGAAATGGCTGCCTTGCCGGCCAGCTCCGGGTGGGCACGGATCAGGCCCAGCTGTTCCTCCCGGGTGGCTTTGCTGACGACAGCCTGCATGGCCTGTTTCAACGCGGTAATGTTGGCAAATGGCCGTTGCGCGGCGGCCCGTTCCGGGATCCACGGCGAATGCTCGTAGACGCCATGCAGCGTTGACACGAAGGTTGTTACATCGTTGCTATTCAGTTGTTCTAAAGTTGTCATTTGTGTCATTGGCGGGTCCGACCCGCTTCATCCTTGGTTAAATCGCTTCTGTTTCAAATACGGGTTGGACCCACATCTACTTCAATTTACTTCAAAAAAACGGTTTTAGTGATCAGAGCTTTGTGCCGCCGCCAATGCGTGCGAGCGGCTGTCTTCGTCGGAGCCCTTGCCGTTGAAAAACAGATTCAACAGGACCGCCATGCTGGACGCCAGCAAAATGCCGCTGTGCAGGATGGTCGACATGAAAACCGGCATCTTGTCGAAAAAAGTCGGCGCCACGATAGGGATCATGCCGGCGCCGAAACTGACGGCGACGATGAACAGGTTATTGCGGTTGTGCTGGAAATCGACTTTCGACAAGATCTTGATGCCGGTTGCCGCCACCATGCCGAACATGACGATGCCGGCCCCGCCCAGCACGAATTGCGGAATAGAGGCAGCCACGTGCGCCATCTTGGGGAACAGGCCGAACAACATCAAGATCACGCCGGCCGCGGCGCAAACGTAGCGGCTGCGCACGCCGGTGACGCCGACCAGGCCGACGTTCTGCGAGAACGAGGTGTAGGGAAAGGTGTTGAAGATGCCGCCGATCACGCTGCCCAGGCCGTCGACGCGCAAGCCGCGCGCCAGGGTCTTGTCGTCGATTTTCTTGCCGACGATTTCACCCAGGGCAATGAACATCCCGGTCGATTCGATCATGGTCACTATCATCACCAGGCACATGCTGACGATCGATCCGAGGTCGAATTTCGGCCAGCCGTAGTGAAACGGACGGATAAAGGAAAACCATTCCGCATCGCCCAGGCCGTAGAAGCTGATCTTGCCCATCGCCATGGCGATGACGAAACCGATGATCATACCGCTCAGTACCGAGATGTTGGCGATAAAGCCTTTGACGTATTTGGTGATCAGCAAGATCGAAATCAGCACTACCAGCGCAATGCCGAGACTGGTCGGTGAACCGTAGTCGGGATTGGGGATTTTGGTGAAAACGCCATCGACCAGGGTGCCGATCACCGGCTGGCCGCCAGCCGCCCAGTTGATGCCGACGCCCATCAGCGAAATGCCGATGACGCTGATCACGGTGCCGGTCACCACAGGCGGGAAGAAGCGCATCAGGCGGCTCATGTAGGGCGCCGCAAAGACGCAGAAGATGCCGGATACAATCACCGCGCCATAGATGTGCACGATGGTCAGTTGCGGATTGCCGGCCATGGCCACCATCGGGCCGACGGCGGCGAAGGTGACGCCCATCATGACCGGCATCTTGATGCCGAACTTCCACAAGCCAAGGCTCTGGATCAAGGTCACCAGGCCGCAGCAGAACAGGTCGGCGCTGATCAGGAATGCAATGTCGCTTTTTGCCAGGTTGAGTGCGCCGCCTATGATCAGCGGCACGGCGATCGCGCCGGCGTACATCACCAGCACGTGCTGCATGCCGAGTGCTGCGAGCTTACCTACGGGAAGTCTTTCATCTACCGGATCTGTGCTGCTGGTCATCGTGTGTCTCCTAAGTACTATTTATAGTTAGTGCTTGCGGCGACATCAATCCGGCGTTTGGTATTCCTGCCCGCCCGGCCTGCTGCGCCACAGCCTTCACAAGTCACCTGATGCTGGAACTGGGCTCGTGCTGTCCGATACTACTTTGCCCAGCTCCTCACGATATATAGCTTGCCTGATAGTTGATTTAGGTATTTGGATATATGCTTAAAACCCGTTGTCGTAGAGAACTACATTGCTTTTTTACTTCGCCAGCATGCTCTTGGCAGCAATCCCGATCTGCTCGCGCAGCCATTTGTGCTCGGTGGCCTGGTGCACTCTTTCATGCCACAGTTGGTAAAAACGCATGGGCGGAAACTTGATCGGCAGGGTGAAGCTTTTCAGCGACAGCGTCTTTTCATAGAAGCGGGCGAACTGGCGACCGGTGGTCAGCACCAGGTCGGTCTGCGCCACCATGTAGGGCAGCATGCCGAAGTAGGCCGATTCCACCACCACGTTGCGGTTCAGGTTCTGGCTGTCGAGGAAAGAATCGATGATGCCGTGGTAGCCGGGCAACACCTGCCACGGCGCCACATGCGGCAGCGACAGGTAGTCTTCCACCGTCATCTGGTCCGGCCCGGTGCGCTTGGCGTAGGCGCTGTCGGCCCGCATCAGGCAGACGATGGGGTCGTCGAACAGCTTGGACAGGTGCAAATGGGCCGGCGGTTCGTCCCAGTTGGCGATCACCAGGTCGAGGTCGCCGTCGGACAGCAGCCTGACGTAGTCGGTTTCCGGCCCCAGGGCGTGGATCACGATGCGGCTCTTGGGCGATTCGCGGCGCAGGCGCGCCACCACTTCCAGGAAGAACGGCGTATTCATGTAATCCGGGGCTGCGATATGGAAAGTTCGCGCCTCGGCCTGGGGCACGAAGGCGGTCTTTTGCACGAACAGGCGTTCGGTCTCTTCGAGGATGCGCTTGGCCGGCTTCAGCAGGCTTTCGCCGTGCTGGGTCGGCACCATGCCACGGGCGCCGCGCACCAGCAGGGGATCGCCGGTGAGTTCGCGCAGCTTGCGCAGCGAGGCCGAGATCGACGGCTGCGGCTGGTTGAGTTTCAGGGCTACGCGCGAGACGTTCTTCTCGCACAGCAGCAGATACAGGATGCGTATCAGGTGGATATCCAGGTGATCCGGAAGCTTGGCCATGTTGTCTCCTACATTTTATATTTATTGGTTTAGTATTTATATGTACTGTCGGAGTTCATTTTGTTATATGGATATGCGTATGTCAAATATATCTGAATATCCATGTTTTAAAACCCCGTAGCGTTTATCTTGCGTGAATCTGGTGTGCTTTCGCGTTGAGCACAGGCAGGGGAAGATGAAGGATGGGCAGGCAGGTATCTTGCTTATCGGATCATGTTGGCCGTAGCGGAGCTGAGTTGTTAAAAAAGTTCGCGGCCGTGTTGGAGGACGTACCTCTTTCGTTTGCAGAGCCCGCGGTGGCAGACGAGTAATAATCGTTGGGGAAGACATGGATGCATTGTTAGTTTCATACGGAGTCGAATGGCTCAATCTGCTGGTCCGCTGGCTGCACCTGATCACGGGTATCGCCTGGATCGGCGCATCCTTTTATTTCGTCTGGCTCGACAATTCGATCCGGCCGCCGAAGCCTGGTTCCGACCTGGCCAAGAAGGGCGTCTCCGGCGAGCTGTGGGCGGTCCACGGCGGCGGCTTCTACAATCCGCAAAAATACCTGGTGGCGCCGGCGGAACTGCCGGACGACCTGCACTGGTTCAAATGGGAAGCTTACGCCACCTGGCTGTCGGGCTTCGCCATGCTGTTCATCGTCTATTACTTCAATGCTTCGGCCATGATGATCAACAAGGATGTGGCTGATCTGAATACCTGGCAAGCGATCGGCGTCGGCCTCGGCACGCTGGTGGTCGGCTGGACCGTCTACGACGTGCTGTGCCGTTCGCCGCTGGGCAAGCGCGAAGGCCTGCTCGGTATCGTCATGTATGTGTTCATCGTTGCCGCAGCCTTTGTGCTGACGCATCTGCTGAGCGGCCGCGCCGCCTATATCCATGTCGGCGCCATGATCGGCACCATGATGGTGGGTAACGTGCTGATGGTGATCATTCCGGGGCAACGCAAGCTGGTGGAAGCGATGCGCGTCGGTAAATCGCCGGATCCGATCTACGGCAAGAAAGCCAAGCAACGCAGCGTGCACAACAACTATTTCACGCTGCCGGTGCTGTTCATCATGATCAGCAACCACTACGGCATGACTTACAACCATTCATATAGCTGGCTGATCCTGGCGGCGATTATTGCTGCCGGCGCGTTGATCCGTCACTTCTTCAACCTGCGTCATGCCGGCCGTGTTTCGCTCGGTTACCCGATTGCCGGCGTTGCCTTGCTGTTGGCAGTGGCGATTGCGATTGCACCGAAGCCGGTCCAGCCGGTGGCGCCAGTTGCCAAGGCAGACGTTGCCGTAGCTGCCGGCGGCTCCACTCCGGCAGCCGCCGCCGCTCCGACCGCCGATATGGCGCATATCCAGGAAATCATCGGCCAGCGTTGCGCCACTTGCCACTCGGCGCAGCCGACCCAGCCGGGCTTTGCTACCGCTCCGGCCGGCGTGATGCTGCAGACGGCGGACCAGATCCGGCAACACGCCGACAAGGTCTATCAGCAAGCGGTGCAGCTGAAAGCCATGCCGCTGGCTAACCTGACGCATATCACCGACGAAGAGCGCGCCCTGATCGGCAGCTGGTACACCTCCGGCGCCAAGTAAGTCCGGCGCTGCCGTCCTGAAAGCCGGAAGCCGATTGAGCTGCCATGCTCGATCGGCTTCCGCGCTCGACCTCATTTAAGAAATCTTTGGAGTTCCCATGTCCCAAACCATCACCATCGACGGCTTCAACCTGAGCGCCCAGCAAGTGGTCGACGTCGCCCGCGCGCCGCACTTGCCAGTCACGCTGGCCGCATCCTCGCGCGCTGCATTGAAAGAAAGCCGCGACTACATCGAATCGACCTGGATGCACGACGAAGCGCCGATGATGTACAGCTTCAACACCGGGGTCGGCCTGCTGAAAGACACCCGCATCAAGGTGGAACATATCGAACTGTTCCAGACCCAGCTGATCAAGGCCCATTGCGCCGGCCTGGGCGAACCGTTCTCGGAAGAAGTGAGCCGCGCCACCATGCTGTTGCGCGCCAACGCTTTCGCCAGCAATTACTCGGCGCCGCGGGTTGAAGTGGTGGACCGCCTGCTGGCCTTCCTGAATGCCGGCATCCATCCGATCATGCCGCAAAAAGGCTCGGTCGGCGCCTCCGGCGACCTCGCGCCTTTGTCTTATCTGGCGGCGGCGATCGCCGGCTTCGATGAAGCCGAAGTGATGTACCAGGGCCAGCGCATGAGCGCGCCAGAGGCGATCATCAAGGCCGGTGTCGGCGAGGTCAAGTTCGACCTGAAAGCCAAGGACGCATCGGCCCTGATCAACGGCTGCACCGCTTCATTGGCCGTGGCCGTGCTGGTGGCGCACGATGCGCGCAACCTGCTGAGCGACGCCTGCCTGTCGCTGGGACTGACCCTGGAAGCCATGCGCGCCGAAATGGCGGCTTTCGACCATCGCATCCAGCAAGCCCGTCCGCACGCCGGCCAGATCAAGACCGCCGCCATCATCCGCAAGCTGCTGTCGGGTTCCACCCGCACCACGCATGAAGCGCGCTCGGTGCAGTTTCCGGAAGAATCGCGCCGTACCGACATCCCTTACAGCTCACGCATCCAGGACGTCTACTCGCTGCGCTGCTCGCCGCAAGTCTACGGCCCGGTATTCGATGCGCTGGACTATATCGATAACATCGTCGACAAGGAAATCAATTCCGCCACCGACAATCCGCTGATTTTCGACAAAGAAGGCGGCGGCTTCGAGATCATCTCGGGCGGCAATTTCCACGGCCAGTACCTGGCGCAGGCGATGGACTTGCTGGCGATTGCGATCGCCGATCTGGGCAGCATCTGCGAACGCCGCATCGCCCGCCTGATCGACCCGACCCTGTCGTGGGGCTTGCCACGCAACCTGATGAGCGGCGTGCGCGGCGTCAATACCGGCTATCCGGTGGTGCAATGCTCGATGAGTTCGCTGGTGATGGAAAACCGCACCCTGTGCATGCCGGGCAGCGTCGACAGTATCCCGGCCAAGGGCAACAGCGAAGACCACGTCTCCAATTCGACCTGGTGCGCACGCAAGGCTGCCACCGTGGTGGCCAACACGCAATACATCATCGGCGTCGAAATGCTGCTGGCGGCGCAGGCGCTGACCATGACGGAAGACCTGCTGCCAGGCTTTGTGCTGGGAACGGGCACGCAGGCGGCCTACCAGGAAATCCGCCGCCAGATCCCGGCCTGCCTGGACGGCGACCGCTGGTTCCATAACGATATCGCGGTGGCGCAGTCGTTCGTGGTGAGCGGTTCGGTGCGGAATGCAGTGGTTGAGAAGATCGGCGCATTCGCCTGATCGGGGTAAGGCAGGGCAGGGCGGTCAGCTGATCGCCTTTTGCCTGGTTAAAAAAATGGAGCCGCGATCAAGCGGCTCCATTTTTTATGCCTGCGATATTTATCGGGCCTTTATTCCGACCACAGCTTGCCGGCGGTGGCCCAGTTTTCGCGTTTGACTTCCTGGATGATGATGTCCACCGATTCCGGCCCGCAGTCCAGGGTCTTGCAAGTAACTTCGGTGATGGCATGGACGAAAGCGCGCTTTTGTTCGGCGCTGCGGCCTTCGAAAATTTGCACGTTGAAAGTCGGCATGAAAATTCCTTTCTATAAAATGATCAGTATTGATAGCCGGGGTCGATGGCATCCAGCTGGCGCAGCAGGGCGGGCCATTCCAGCAAGCCTTCCGGGCTGCCGTCGCCGAGAAGCTGGTCGCGCGTCTTGCGGCAGACTTCCTGCGACGGCATGTTCAGCCGGCTGCCGCCGGCATTCACCTTGAGCTGGATTTCGCAAGCTTTGTCCAGCGTATCCATGAGGACGTAGGCTTCGGCCACGGTGCGGCCGCATATCAGGCTGCCGTGGTTGCGCAGCAGCATGGCGGGCAATTGAGCCAGGCGCTCTACCATGCGTTTCTGTTCTGTCGGCGTCAGCGCCAGTCCCTCATAGTCGTGATAGGCAAGCTGTTCATAAAAGCGCAGAGCGTGCTGGGAAATCGGCAGTAAGCCGTCGGCCAGGGCGCTGACCGCCACGGCGTTGACATTGTGCAGATGCATGACGCATACGGCGTCCGGCCTGGCCGCATGGACTGCGCCGTGAATGGCGAAGCCGCTGACATTGACCTGGTGCGGCGAGTCGCCGACTACCTGTCCGCTGGCATCGATCTTGACCAGGTTCGATGCGCACACTTCGTCGAAGCGATGGCCGAACGGATTCAGCAGGAAATGCCCGGGTTCATCCGGCACCGAGGCAGAGATGTGGGTGTAGATCAGGTCGTCCCAATGCTTCAAGGCGCACAGGCGGTAGCAGGCTGCTAAATCCTTGCGTACCTGCCATTCGGCGCTGCTGATGGTGGAGTCTGCCGGCATAGGAATCCAAACGTTAAAACGCGCGCCGATCGGCTAGGCGATCGACGCGCATCGGGTGCAACTACTGTATCAGCTTATTTATTGCATTGCCCGCCGATCAGAAACGGTGGCGGATGCCAAAGGCAATACTGTTGCCGACGGTTTGCTCGGTGATCTTGTCGTACATGTAGATCGCATACAAGTCGGTGCGCTTCGACATATTGTAGTCGTAGCCCAGCGATGCCGTATTGCGCTTGAGCGATTCGCCCACCGCGGCGCCGGAACGCTTGGTGTTGGCCCACGAGGCCAGCACCGCGCCTTGGCCCAGCGGGATGCTGGTGCCGAGTTGCAGCGTCTTGTCTTTCAGGTCGATGTCATGCGAGGTCTGGTCGTAGGTGGCGAACAGCTTGGCGACGGTGAAGTCGTAGGTAGCACCGAGGAACCAGGCCGACTGGCGCGCCGCTACCATGCCGCTTGGCAGGGGGATATTGGTGGACGGTTGCACATTGCCTGGCGACAGTTCCAGCGGATTGTTGACCTTGACCCGTTGATAGTAAGCGGTCAATGCCAGCGGTCCGTGGAAGTACAAGACATTGGCGCCGATATTGTTCTTGCCGTTGTTGCCCGCCTGTTCGCCGAACTGATAGTGGAAGTTGGCTTTGAGGCCGCCGAAGTCTGGCGTGGTGTAGATGACTTCATTGCTCCAGCCGGTATCGCCTGCCAGCGAACTGGTCCAGCCGGAAGCGTTGAACCAAGGCACATCCAGGTGCAGGATCAGCGGCGACAGCTGGAAGGAATCGCCGAACGGGTTGAACAGGATGGACGGCAGAAAGTTCGGCGCCAGGTCGCGGCCCAGCGAAACCGCACCGAAGTTGCCCATCAAGCCGACATTGGCGTCGCGCGAGAACATGGTTTCATTGCCGTCGAAGCGGCCGGTCTGGCCGGTGTCGGCGCGGAAGAAGGAGGTCAGGTTGAACTTGGCCTTGAGGCCGCCGCCGAGATCCTCGGTGCCTTTGAAGCCGATCCAGGAAGTGGTCAGGCCGCCGCTGTTGACGACGCTGGTGCGTCCCGAGTCGCCGCTGTATTTCATCGAGCCAACGTAGGTGTCGACCAGGCCTGTGACCTGGACCGACGTCTGGGCCATGGCTGGCAGTGCAATCGTCGCGCCGAGGGCCGCCACGAGTTGCAGTTTTTTCAATTTGTTTTTAACTGGGTACATCCCTGTCTCCTGATTTTTATAAGATGGTAAATAAGTAGTAAATAAATTTCCGGTTTTATTCATCTGAAACAACACGCGTCCGTGTTCAAGCAAGGTCCGTGGAACCGCCACGGCGGGTTGAAAAAGCGTTATGCCGAAAACGGATGCGTCGCCCGCCAGTGGTCGGCGATGTCGATACGCCGGGTAATCCATACCTGGCCGTGGCTCTGCACATAATCGAGGAAGCGCGCCAGCGCCGCAGCGCGTCCGGGCCTGCCGACCAGGCGGCAGTGCAGGCCGACCGACAGCATTTTCGGCTGGTTCAGGCCATGCGGATCGCCTTCGCGGTACAGCACGTCGAAGGCGTCTTTCAGGTAATCGAAGAACTGGGTGCCGGAATTGAAGCCTTGCATGGCGGCGAAGCGCATGTCGTTGGTGTCCAGGGTATAAGGCACGATCAGTTGCGGTTTGCTTTGCGCCTTGCCGTTGCCGTCCTTGAAGCTGACCTGTTCCCAGAACGGCAGGTCGTCGCCGTAGTGGTCGGCGTCGTAGCTGAAGCCGCCGTGTTCCATCACCAGGCGGCGGGTGTTGGGCGAATCGCGGCCGGTATACCAGCCGAGCGGGGCGCTGCCGGTCAATTGTTTGATGACGCTGACGGCTTCGGCGATATGCGCGCGTTCGGTGGCTTCGTCGATATTCTGGTAACTGATCCAGCGCAAGCCGTGGCAGGCGATTTCATGGCCAAGTTCTTGAAAAGCGGCGGTCGCTTCCGGGTTGCGCTGTAGCGCGCGCGCAACACCGAACACGGTCAGGGGCAGGCGGCGATCTTCAAACATGCGCAATAAACGCCAGACGCCGGCGCGCGAACCGTATTCGTACAGCGATTCCATGCTCATGTGGCGCGCCGGGAAGCTCTGGGCGCCGACGATTTCGGAGAGGAAGGTTTCCGACCCGGCGTCCCCGTCCAGCACGCAGTTTTCGCTGCCTTCTTCATAGTTCAGCACGAACTGCAGGGCGATCCGGGCCTTGTTCGGCCATTGCGGGTGGGGCGGCTTGCGGCCGTAGCCGGTCATGTCGCGCGGGTAGTGAGGATCGGTGTTGATGGTCATTGCTGGGCCTGGAGAGTTCGATTGATCTGAATGCGTTGTAGGAATTATGTGCGCTGCAGCCATGATTAATATATGCCGGATAGTATATTGACCTGGACCCTGCGGTATATCATTTGATCGATACTCGTTTTCAACTAATCGATATAGGGAACTGTCATGGGAAACGCCGTTGGAAAATTAAGTACGCACGTTCTGGATATTACCCAGGGCAAGCCGGGCGCAGGTGTCAAAATCGCACTCTACTCCGTTACCGCTGCCGGCCGCAGCCTGTTAAAGAGTGCAGTGACCAACCAGGATGGGCGGGTTGACGTGCCTTTGCTGCAGGGCGAAGAGATGCAGACCGGACAATACGAGCTGGTGTTTTCGGCCGGGGACTATTTCGCTTCGCAAGGAATTGACCTGCCAAGTCCGCGTTTTGTTGATCGCGTCACGCTGGCTTTTGGCATTGCCCATGCCGATCAGAACTACCACGTGCCGCTGGTGGTGTCGCCATGGTCGTATTCTACCTATCGCGGCAGTTAATTACTCCTGCCAATCTGCCCAACGGGGTACGCCGGCCAGGCCTGCCCCGCATAGCGATAGACCCTGGGTTTATCGTCAAATAACCACATCAGCAAGATCAATCCGCCCTCCCTATAAGCTTTGTGCTAAACTGTGTCTCAACATTTTTCGATAAATGACGGACCGGTTGCAGCTTTAGCCCGGCCGGCTGGATTGAAATCTAAGGAACGAGCGGTGCACCCGTGGTGCGGCTGTCTTATTCATGTCTTATTGTCCCCGCCCTCATTAATCCTCCTCTAACGGGCGCTGGACAGCAGTATCAACAGCTTTTTCTTTGACCGGGCATCAGGCGGATTAACGACGCCTGCCGTTGAACATAAGCTCTGCGAATTTTTTAATAAAATTTAAATAAACTACGTCGTACATGAATACTATTGAGGCCAAGAAAGTCCTCGAAACTGCATTGCTCTGTGCTCACGAGCCGCTGTCGCTTAACGACTTGAAAAAGCTGTATTCGCGCAATGGCGACGATAGCGGCGAGGAAGACGGAGAAATCAATGCGGATACGATCAGGTCCATGCTGGAGGAGCTGCGTTCGGACTGGGCGGACAAGGGCATCGAGGTAGTTGCCCTGTCGACCGGCTGGCGCTTTCAGAGCCGCCCCGAGATGAAAGTCTATCTGGAGCGCCTGAACCCGGAAAAGCCGCCGAAATACTCGCGCGCCACCCTTGAAACCTTGGCAATTATTGCCTATCGTCAACCGGTAACCCGCGGCGATATCGAGGAAATCCGTGGCGTCACAGTCAATTCGCAGACCGTGAAAATGCTGGAGGAGCGCGGCTGGATCGAGGCCATCGGCCATCGCGACGTGCCAGGACGGCCGGCCTTGTTCGCCACCACCAAGCATTTTCTCGACGATCTCGGCCTGACCTCGCTGGATCAGCTGCCGCCGCTGCAACAGGTTGCCCGCAATGACATGCAGGAAGGCAATCTACTCGAATTGCAGGCGCTGGAAGCGGATCTGGAAGCGAGCATGGAGGCCAGGGCGGTGCTGGATGCCGCTGCAGCCAGGGAAGCAAGTGACGTACAACTGGAGTCCGAGCTAGCCGCGCAGGATGTGCAAGATCAACAAGATCGGCTGGAAGCGCATATAGCAGCCGACGGCTCTGCGGACGCAAGACAGATTGAAGAACCACTGGCGGAAGATGTTGTCGATGGAGCCATCGGCGAATCGGAAGCCATGACGGAAAATGCAGCGGAAACGGCTGAGGAAATCATTGCTCAGCCGCAGGAAACAACCGTTGCATCGAATGAAACCCACACCAACGACCAAGCGCCCGCATCGGATGATGAAGCCACGCCAGGTCGGCATAACCAACACCTGAATAATGAACCCACCTAGTTCCAATGATGCACCGGTCGTCGACGTGACAGCCGCCACTGAACCGAAGCCAGCCAAAAAGCCGAGAGCGCGCAAAGCCGCGGCTGAAGCGCCGGCCGTTGCAGAGACGCCCGTTGCGGCTGAGCCGGTCAAACGTGTACCGCGTGCGCCGCGCAAGAAAGTAGCTGCGGCCGCCGACGACAGCAGCGTTGCATCGGAAGTTGTTGCTGTAAGTGCAACTGAGGCGCCAGCGCCGGCCAAACCTAAAGCTGCCCCGCGCAAGAAAGCGGCAGCGGCTGCCGAACCAGTCGTCAGTGTCGAGGCGCCTGCCCCGGCAGCGCCGGTGGTGGTGGAAGCGGCGCCGTTCGTTAATACAACAGAAAATCAGGAAACCGTGCCGCGCGAGCGGCCGGCCAAGCGCGGCGTGCGCGGTCCGCGCGCCTTGCGCAGCAACCGTGCCGCCCAGCGTGCGCAAGAGTCTTCGGCTGCCGCTGAAGCCGCAGCCGAGGGCGGCAATCTGGCCGCCGCTGACGGCCAGCCGGCTGTAGCTGTAACCCAGGCGGGCGATGCGGGTGAACCGCGCCAGCCGCGTGGCGAGCGCAACAATGGCCGCAGCGGCGAACGCAATGGCGAACGCGGCGCTGACCGCAATTCGCGCGACCGCCAGCAAAAAGGCAAGAAGCCGCAAGCACAGAATGGCAAGCCAGGCCAACAACGTAACGGCAAGCCGGGCGGCCGCGGCGCCGACGCCGATGAAGTTTTCTCTTTCGTTACCTCCGAGTCCTTCGATACGCTGGTGACCACTGAAGACGCAAATGACCGCCGCCAGGCTGCACAGAAAGTTGTCCGGCGCGACCTGACCGCCGAAGATGATGCGCCTAAGCTGCACAAGGTGCTGGCGGAAGTCGGCCTCGGTTCGCGGCGCGACATGGAAGAACTGATTATCGCCGGCCGGGTATCGGTCAACAGCGAGCCGGCCCATATCGGCCAGCGCATCCTGCCGACCGACCAGATCCGTATCAATGGCAAGTTGCTGCAACGCAAGGTCAGCAAGCGTCCGCCACGAGTGCTGGTGTACCACAAGCCGGCTGGCGAGATCGTCAGCCACAACGATCCGGATGGCCGTCCATCGGTATTCGACCGTTTGCCTAATATGAAGGCAGCCAAATGGCTGGCCGTCGGGCGCCTGGATTTCAACACTGAAGGTCTGCTGCTGTTTACGACTTCGGGCGACCTGTGTAACCGCCTGATGCACCCGCGCTACGGCATCGATCGCGAATACGCGGTGCGTACCCTGGGCGAGCTGGAGCAAGGCATGCGCCAGAAACTGCTGGCCGGCGTCGAGCTGGAAGACGGCCTGGCGCAATTCACCAAGATTGCGGATGGCGGCGGCGAAGGCATCAACAAATGGTATCGCGTGGTGATCGGCGAAGGCCGTAACCGTGAAGTGCGCCGCATGTTCGAGGCTATCGGCCTGACCGTGTCGCGTCTGATCCGTACCCGTTACGGCGCCATGACGCTGCCGCGCGGCCTCAAGCGTGGCCGCTGGGAAGAGCTGGATGAGAATGCGGTGCGCGACATGATGGCGGCGTACGGGCTGGACAAGCCGGCCGCCGGCCAGAATGCCGGCGGTGGCAAGGGCCGTCCCGATTTCAACAAGGATCGCGGCGAGCCTAACGGTAATCGCGCCGACAGCGCGCCGCAAGGTCCTGGCGCTTACCGCGACCCGGGTTTTGGCGGCCAGCCGCGTGGTAACCAGGGGCGTGGCCCGGGTGGCGGCCAAGGTCGTCCTCAGGGTGGTGGTCAAGGTCGTCCGCAAGGCGGCGGCCAAGGCCGCCCGCAAGGTGGTAGTGGTGGCGGTCAGCCGCGCAGCCGCCAGCCGGATCCATTGCAAACCGCGTTGGGCTTCCCGGATGCCGGGCAGCACCGGCGCAATGGCGGTGGCGGTGGTTTTGCCCGTCCGGCGCGTCCTAACAAGGCAGCTGGCGGACCAACCGGCGGCGGTCATTATGGCGCCCAAGGCGTGCCACGCCGGCGGCCGCGCGGCTAATCAGTGTTCTTGTCCCTGGCGGTTTTTGCCGCTCTGGACGATGTGGAAAGAAGTGGCGGGAAGTGTTGCAATAATGATTAATTTACCGTCTGTTGGCGGCCGATTGTCAATAAATGCAAACTTCCTGCATTGCGGTACATAGCCCAATCGTTTATAATTTACAAGTTAACAGAAGTCATTAACGAGATTTAAAGCGGAATTAAATTGAATATTGCTTGAAGAATTCGATTTGATGCGCAGCCGGTCTCGCGAAACTGCTTGAAATGACAAACGATAAGAAGATGGGCAGATGCCCATTTTTTTTTTGCTTTTCGTTTTTAGCGGTTTTTAAGTCGTGCTTGCCGCTTGTGCGTATTTATTCGGGCCTGCAATTGCCGGGCCGGTAGCTATATTTATAGGGAGTTGCCTTGCAGTTGCTGGAGCTGATTGAAACAACCGTGGTTGGCATGGGCTACGAGCTGGTCGAATTCGAAAAGGCCGCGCGTGGCTTGTTGCGCGTATACATCGATTTCACGCCGGAAAACGCCGAGCAGGGCCCGATCACGGTAGAAGATTGCGAAAAAGTGACGCATCAGCTGCTGCACGTGCTGACGGTGGAAAACGTCGTGTACGAGCGGCTGGAAGTCTCGTCGCCGGGCCTCGACCGGCCGCTGAAGAAACTGGCTGACTATGTACGTTTTGCCGGCAAGGAAGCGATCGTGAAATTGCGTGTGGCGATGCCGGGCGCAGCACATCGGAAGTCATTTCAAGGTGTCCTCGGCGAACCCGACGGCGAGAACTTGAAAATCGAATTTGAAACAAAAGATGGGTCGGCGGTGTTGGATTTTACGCTCGCTGACGTAGATAAGGCACACCTGGTGCCGCAAGTGGATTTTAGGAGTCGCAAAGCATGAGTCGCGAAATTTTATTGTTGGTCGATGCGCTCGCGCATGAAAAAAACGTCGATCGGGATGTTGTGTTCGGTGCGCTCGAACACGCGCTTGGACAGGCAACCAAAAAACGCTACGAGGGCGACGTCGATATCCGCGTCACGATCGATCGTGAAACCGGAGAGTTCGAATCCTTCCGCCGCTGGCACGTAGTGCCGGATGAAGCGGGTCTGCAATTGCCGGACCAGGAAATCCTGCTGTTCGAAGCCAAGGAACAGATTGACGACGTCGAAGTCGACGACCACATCGAAGAACCGATCGAATCGGTTGAGTTCGGCCGCCGCTTTGCGCAAGACACCAAGCAGGTCGTGCTGCAACGGATCCGCGACGCTGAACGCGAACAGATCCTGGCCGACTTCCTGGAACGCGGCGATTCGCTGGTCACCGGCACCATCAAACGGATGGAACGCGGCGACGCCATCGTTGAATCGGGCAAGATCGAAGCACGCTTGCCGCGCGACCAGACGATTCCTAAGGAAAACCTGCGTATCGGCGACCGCGTCCGCGCTTTCATCCTGCGTATCGACCGCAATGCCCGCGGCCCGCAAGTGATCCTGTCGCGCACCGCGCCGGAATTCATCATGAAACTGTTCGAACTGGAAGTTCCGGAAATCGAACAAGGCTCGCTGGAAATCAAGTCGGCGGCACGCGACCCTGGCGTACGCGCCAAGATCGCTGTGTTTACCGCGGACAAGCGCATCGATCCTATCGGCACCTGCGTCGGCATGCGTGGTTCACGCGTGCAGGCCGTGACTGGCGAACTGGGCGGCGAACGGGTCGACATCGTGTTGTGGTCGGAAGACCCGGCGCAATTCGTCATCGGCGCACTGGCTCCTGCTAATGTTTCTTCGATCATGGTTGACGAAGAAAAGCACGCCATGGATGTGGTCGTGGATGAAGAGAACCTGGCGATCGCCATCGGCCGCGGTGGCCAGAACGTGCGCCTGGCGGCAGAACTGACCGGCTGGCAGATCAACATCATGACAGCGGAAGAATCGGCCGACAAATCGGCCGTGGAAACCGCGGCGATCCGCACCCTGTTCATGGAAAAACTGGACGTCGACCAGGAAGTCGCCGACATCCTGGTGGAAGAAGGTTTCGCCAGCCTGGAAGAGATCGCCTACGTGCCGATCACCGAAATGCTGGAGATCGATTCGTTTGACGAAGACACTGTCAACGAACTGCGCAACCGGGCGCGCGATGCCCTGGTGACCGAAGCGATTGCCTCGGAAGAAGGACTGGAAGGCATGGAAGATGCGCTGGTTAACTTCGAAGGCATGGACCGGGTTACCGCCGGCAAGCTGGGCCTGGCGGGAGTCAAGACCTTGGCTGCCTTCGCCGCCCTGGCGTATGACGAGTTTGGCGCGATCCTGGCTTTGCCAGCCGAGCGTGCGCGTCATTTGATTGAAGAAGAGTTTAAAGATGTGACCGACGATGAGATGAAACTCATCGATGCCAAGTACGATGATCATGCCAAGGCCCTGCAAGCCAAGGCATGGAATACAGCGGAAGCCAAGTGATCGAGTGATCCGAGAGGTTCCGTATCGTCTGCCGCGCCACATAGAAAAAGAGGACTGAATGGCGAGTAACAATGTAGCCCAATTTGCCACCGAGCTGAAAATGCCAGCGGACTTACTGCTGACACAACTGCAATCGGCTGGCGTCCAGAAAAATTCGACTGACGACGCCTTGTCGAAAGAAGACAAGGATCGCCTGCTGGAACACCTGCGCCGTTCGCACGGTGCGGTGCCAGATAGCGAAAAGAAGAAAATCACGCTGACCCGCAAGGAAACCACCGAGATCAAGCAGGCTGACGCCACTGGCAAGTCGCGTACGATCCAGGTTGAAGTGCGCAAGAAGCGTACTTTCGTCAAGCGTGACGAGCCGGTTGCCGAAGTAGCGGCAGCACCGGTCGCGCCTGCCGCGCCCGTCGTCGACGAAGCGGAACAGGCACGCCGGGTGGAAGAAGCTCGCCGTCAGGCAGAATTGATCGCTCGCCAGGAAGCCGAATTGCTGGAAAAACAGGAACGCCTGGCTAAGCTGGAAGCTGAGAAGGAAGCGCAAGCCAAGGCTGCGCAAAAAGCCGAAAGCGACGCCAAGAAAGCTGAACTGGAAGCCAAGAAAGCCGCTGCGCAAGCACCGGCCCCGGTGGCTGCCAGCACCGATGCGCCGGTCAAGCAGGAAGATCCGGCAGCAGAAGAAAAGAAACGCCTGGCCAGCGAAGAAGCCAAGCAGAAGGTTGCGCAAGCCGCCAAGGAAGCTGCCGAGAAATCCGCTGCCACCGAACGCGCTCGCAAGGCCGTGCAAGATGAAGTGGCGCAGATCAAGGCCATGATGAATGCGCCGCGCCGCGTGATCAAGGCTCCTGAGCCGGTAGCGCCAGTCGCTGCCCCGGCCAAGACCGCTGAAGGCACGCTGCACAAGCCAGCCGACAAGAAGCCGGGCGAGAAGAAAGACGACAAGAAGGTCGTGGTCGACAAGAAGTCGATCAAGTCCGCTAACGTCTCTTCGACCTGGCAGGACGACGCCGCCAAGAAGCGCGGCCTCGGCATCAAGACCCGCGGCAATACCGGCGGCGGGCGCGATGGCTGGCGCGGTGGTCCTAAGGGCCGCCGTGGTTCGCATAACGACGATCACGAAAGCAATTTCCAGGCGCCGACAGAAGCGGTCATCAAGGACATCTATGTTCCTGAAACCATTACTGTCGCTGAACTGGCGCACAAGATGTCGGTCAAGGCTTCGGAAGTCATCAAGCATTTGATGAAACTGGGCCAGATGGTCACCATCAACCAGGTGCTGGACCAGGAAACTTCGATGATTCTGGTCGAAGAAATGGGCCACACCGCGCACGCTGCGAAACTGGACGATCCGGAAGCATTGCTGGTCGACGGCGAAGAACATGCCGACGCCGAATTGCTGCCGCGCGCACCGGTGGTCACCGTCATGGGTCACGTCGACCATGGCAAGACTTCGCTGCTGGATTACATCCGCCGCGCCAAGGTTGCCTCCGGCGAAGCCGGCGGCATTACCCAGCACATCGGTGCATATCACGTTGAAACTCCGCGTGGCATGATCACCTTCCTCGACACCCCGGGCCACGAAGCGTTTACCGCGATGCGTGCCCGCGGCGCCAAGGCGACCGATATCGTCATCCTGGTGGTGGCGGCCGACGACGGCGTGATGCCGCAAACCAAGGAAGCGATCGCCCACGCGAAAGCAGCCGGCGTACCGCTGGTGGTGGCGATCAACAAGATCGACAAACCGGGCGGCAACCTGGATCGCGTCAAGCAGGAACTGATCGCGGAACAAGTGGTGCCGGAAGAATACGGTGGCGAATCGCCATTCGTGCCGGTATCGGCCAAGACTGGCGAAGGCATCGACAACTTGCTGGAGCAAGTGCTGCTGCAAGCCGAAGTGCTGGAGCTGAAGGCCGCGGTTGCTGCCCCGGCCCGTGGCCTGGTGGTGGAAGCGCGTCTCGACAAGGGTCGCGGTCCGGTAGCAACCATCCTGGTGCAGTCCGGCACCTTGAAGCGCGGCGACGTCGTGCTGGCGGGTTCGGCTTATGGCCGTGTCCGTGCAATGCTGGATGAAAACGGCAAGGCGATTTCCGAAGCCGGTCCATCGATCCCGGTCGAAATCCAGGGCCTGACAGAAGTGCCGGTTGCCGGCGAAGAAGTCATGGTCATGGCAGACGAGCGCAAGGCGCGCGAAATCGGTCAGTTCCGTCAAGGTAAATACCGTGACGTCAAGCTGGCCAAGCAGCAAGCCGCGAAGCTGGAAAACATGTTCGACCAGATGGCCGAAGGCGAAGTCAAGAACCTGCCGATGATCATCAAGACCGACGTGCAAGGTTCGCAAGAAGCTCTGGTGCAATCGCTGCAGAAGCTGTCGACCAGCGAAGTCCGGGTACAAGTGGTGCACGCCGGCGTCGGCGGCATCAGCGAGTCGGACGTCAACCTGGCAGTCGCTTCCAAGGCCGTGATCATCGGCTTCAACGCCCGCGCCGATGCACAGGCTCGCAAGCTGGCGGAAGCCAACGGCGTCGACATCCGTTACTACAACATCATTTACGATGCGGTGGACGAGATCAAGGCAGCGATGTCCGGCATGTTGTCGCCGGAGAAGCGCGAACAGAACCTCGGCCTGGTGGAAATTCGCCAGGTGCTGCTGGTCAGCAAAGTCGGCGCGATTGCCGGTTGCTACGTGCTCGAAGGCCTGGTCAAGCGTGGCGCTTCGGTCCGTCTGCTGCGCGACAACGTGGTCTTGTGGACAGGCGAGCTGGATTCGCTGAAACGCTTCAAGGACGACGTCAAGGAAGTCCGTTCCGGCTTCGAATGCGGTCTGACCCTGAAGAACTTCAACGACATCAAAGAAGGCGATCACCTCGAAATCTTTGAAGTCGAAGAAATCGCGCGTACCCTGTAATAGTCAAAGCACACGCACGCAACTCAGGTGCGTAAGGCAGGAAAATCGGGCCTAAAAGCCCGATTTTCATTTGGCGGCAAGTTGTGTCATGTTGGTAAGTTGTTGGTAGTTCATTTGTGAAAGATATAGCGCGTAACAGCGCCGAATAAAAGTATGGCTAAACATAGTAAATCCATCCCCGGCCGCGGCCTGCGCGTTGCAGACCAGATCCAGAAGGACCTGTCCGAGATCATCGTTTTCGAGCTGAAAGACCCGCGGGTCGGCATGATCACGATTACCGAAGTGCAGGTGACGCCGGATTACGCCCATGCCAAGGTGTTTTTCACGATGCTGAACGACGACCTGGAAGCGATTGCGAATACCGTCAAGGGCCTGACCCAGGCCGCCGGCTTCCTGCGCAACCAGCTGGGCCGCCGCCTGTCTATCCACACCCTACCGGCCTTGCATTTCATCCATGACAATTCGACCGCCCGCGGCGTCGAGATGTCGCGCCTGATCGACTTGGCGAACGCAACCCGTTCCAAGGATGACGGCCAGGAATAAATGACTTCTTGATCAGATTTGATCGGCAGTCATTGTCAACCATTTGATGCGGCTTGCTGGCAACAGCAAGCCGTTTCCGTTTCTCCCTTTTTTGCATTGCTACCATGGCATCACGCCCACCTAAAAGAATCCGTGTCCCCTTGAATGGCGTCCTGCTGCTGGACAAGCCTGTCGGCTTTTCCAGCAATGACGCGCTAATCAAGGCCAAAGGCTTGCTCAATGCGCAAAAAGCAGGCCACACTGGCACGCTCGATCCGTTTGCGACCGGCGTGCTGCCGCTGTGCTTTGGCGAAGCCACCAAGTTCGCCCAGGATCTGCTGGATGCCGACAAGACTTACGAAACCTTGATACATCTGGGAGTGAGTACTACCACCGGCGATACCGAGGGCGAGATCCTGGAACGCAAGGACGTCGACGTCAGCCGCGAGCAGATCGATGCCGTGCTGGCGCAGTTCCGCGGCCCCATCAAGCAGGTGCCGCCGATGTACTCGGCGCTCAAGCGCGACGGCAAGCCGCTCTACGAATACGCCCGTGCCGGCATCACGCTGGAACGCGAAGCGCGCGACGTAAGCATTCACACACTCGAATTCCTGGCCTACGAAGCGCCGTTCCTGCGTCTGCGCGTAGCCTGCAGCAAGGGCACCTACATCCGCGTGCTGGGCGAAGACATCGGCGCCGCGCTGGGTTGCGGCGCCCATCTGCAAGAGCTGCGCCGGATCCAGGTGGGCCACCTGACGCTGGACGGCTGCGTCACCCTGGAACAACTGGCGGCCACCGAGCCGGACCAGCGCAGCGCCTTGCTGGCGCCGGTCGACAGCCTGCTGCTGACGTTTCCGGAAGTGCTGCTGTCGGATGCACTGGCCAAGCGCTTCCTGCAAGGCCAGCGCCTGACGCTGGCGAAAGAAGGCGTGGCCCTGCCGGTGCAGGCTGGGCGGGTGCGGGTGTACCTGCAGCCGGCCGATGATGTATCTGTTAGGCAACTACTGGGCACCGCCCAGCTACACGAGTATGGCGTCCTGGCACCCGAACGCCTGATTGCCACAGCACAGCTCGTGTAAATGCCTTTTGAGCAACGCTTGTGCTGCGTTTGAGACAGCAACTCGTTGAAATTACAAGGCTTTTCATAAAGTAGTGCGGCGCGTCATGCTATAATGCGCGGCCTCCCAAATTCCGCTACATCTGCCGTGCTTCCGTGCAGTGCCTTAGCGAGCATGTTTGGCCGCATTTGTAGCAATAAATAATCTCGCAATAAATATTCTGCGCAATCGTAACCGTAACTCTGCGCACTTACTAAGTTCTTCAATCTCCAAACTGACCATGTCAAACACACCTCGCGCTATCCGCAACATTGCCATCATTGCCCACGTTGACCACGGCAAGACCACTCTGGTTGACCAATTGTTGCGTCAATCCGGCACTTTCCGTGACAACCAGCACGTCGATGCACGCGTGATGGATTCGAACGATATTGAAAAAGAACGCGGCATTACCATTCTGTCGAAGAACTGCGCAGTCGAATACAAGGGCACCCACATCAACATCGTTGATACCCCGGGCCACGCCGACTTCGGCGGCGAAGTCGAGCGCGTACTGTCGATGGTCGACAGCGTTCTGCTGCTGGTTGATGCGCAAGAAGGTCCGATGCCGCAAACGCGTTTCGTGACACGCAAGGCGCTGGCGCTGGGCCTCAAGCCTATCGTCGTGGTCAACAAGATCGACCGCGAGAACGCTGATCCGCAAAAGGCTGTGAACGCTACTTTCGAACTGTTCGACAAGTTGGGCGCAACGGACGAACAACTGGATTTCCCGATCATCTACGCATCGGGCTTCAAAGGCTATGCAGGTCTGGAAGACACCGTCCGCGACGGCAACATGGAACCGCTGTTCGACGCGATCCTGAAGCACGTTCCTGCGCGTGAAGATGATCCTAACGGCCCGCTGCAACTGCAGATCACATCGCTGGAATACTCTTCCTACGTCGGCAAGATCGGCGTTGGCCGTATCCTGCGCGGTAAAGTCAAAGCCTTGCAAGACGTGGTCTGGATGAACGGCCCGGACGACAAGCCAACCAAGGCCCGCATCAACCAGGTGCTGACTTTCCGTGGCCTCGACCGCGTGCTGGCAGATGAAGCGCTGGCTGGCGACATCGTGCTGATCAACGGTATCGAAGAAATCAGCATCGGTTCCACCATTTGCGCACCGGACTCGCCAGAAGGCTTGCCGATGCTGAAGGTCGACGAGCCGACCCTGACCATGAACTTCATGGTCAACAACTCGCCGCTGGCTGGCCGCGAAGGCAAGTTTGTCACCACCCGTCAGATCAAGGACCGCCTGGACCGCGAACTGAAAGCCAACATGGCGCTGCGCGTGGTGCAGGCTGAAGGCGATGATTCGACCTACGAAGTGTCGGGCCGCGGTGAATTGCACCTGACCATCCTGATCGAAAACATGCGTCGCGAAGGCTACGAGCTGGCCGTTTCGCGTCCACGCGTGGTGTTCAAGATGGTCGATGGCGTGCGTCAAGAGCCATACGAAAACCTGACTGTCGACGTGGAAGAAGCCAACCAGGGCGGCGTCATGGAAGAACTGGGCCGTCGCCGCGGCGACCTGCAAAACATGGAACCGGACGGCAAGGGCCGTGTCCGTCTCGAATACCGCATGCCAGCACGCGGCCTGATCGGCTTCCAGGGCGAATTCATGACCCTGACCCGCGGCACCGGCCTGATGAGCCATGTGTTCGACGAATACGCGCCGGTTGACACCTCCAAGGGTGAACTGGGCGGCCGTCGCAACGGCGTGCTGATCTCGCAGGACGACGGCGCAGCCGTTGCCTACGCTATCTGGAAACTGCAAGATCGCGGCCGTATGTTCGTCAGCCACAATGACCCGGTCTACGAAGGCATGATCATCGGTATCCACTCGCGCGACAACGACCTGGTGGTCAACCCGATCAAGGGCAAGCAGCTGACCAACGTCCGTTCGTCCGGTACCGACGAAGCGGTGCGCCTGGTGCCGCCAATCGAAATGTCGCTGGAATATGCAGTTGAATTCATCGACGACGACGAACTGGTCGAAGTAACGCCGAAGAGCATCCGCCTGCGTAAGCGCTACTTGAAGGAACATGAGCGTAAAAAGGCTTCGCGCGACGCGTAAGCTGCTCAGTGCACCGGACCTGCTGGTCCGGCCACTAAAAACCCGTTGATTTGCGAGATAACAAACTTGCAGATCGACGGGTTTTTTCTTTTCGGGTTTTGCCCGGGTAGCAACGACAGGCTGCAGCGCTCATGCGAGCATCAGGCGGCCGACCACGTAGGCGAGTTGCACATGATTTCGCACACCGAATTTCTTCCGAAGCTGGAGAATGTGGTAGTCGATGTTTTGCGGCGACGTATCGAGACGATGGGCTATCTCGCGTCGACTCACGCCATTGATGACCAATTTCAGCGTCTGGCGCTGGATCTCCGTCAAGTCGATCTGGAGCCCTGTTCTCAAATTCTGTTGTACGTGGTGAGTCAGCAGCTCATGGATCTTTAGTCCCACAGCATAAGTCTGGCCCACAACGCTGTCGACAATCCATTCCTTGGTGGGTTTAGCCGAATAGAAGCTGACGAAGGCGCGTTCCACGGTATTGGGATTGGAGATGCCGAAGGCAATCCCGCTTCGCACGCCCGCATGCTCAGCTTCGGCCAGAAATTGCCTGAACCGCTTTGCCAATCTATCTACGCTCCCTAAATTATTCAGGGACGATAAATCCCATACGAACGGCAATTCGTGCCGGAACGCGAAATGCACGCGCGGGTCGACCTCGTAATAACGCTGTTCGACGTAGCGCTTTGCCCAAGGAGGCAAGACGAAATGACCGAAGAAATCAACGATTTGAATGGTGTCGCCCAAACGAGAATATCGCCCGTATCCGAATCCGTCCAAGCCAATCGATTTCAATGCCGTGTGAGCAGTTTGGTCTATTTCTTCGGCGTTCCGTTTTGAATTGATCCCAATGATCGAGGCGACAGGGCGAGCAGGGAGTGCTTTTTCCGGGAACGCACTTTCAAAATCTTTTTCGATTAAATCTCCTTCGTCGGGCGGCGCGGGGCTGCCTGACTGGCTGGCAAGGTGTAAGTACATGGCGAGGCCTTTTCAGATCGGATGTGGAATCTGTGTACGAGAATTGTCTGCAACAGTGTTGCTGTTCCGTTCATGCACGGGATCACTTGGTGATGACGTATTGATACTTTTTCTGCATAAGTTTGAATGCAAAGACCAATTTCATCAGCATAGTTGTCTTTTTTTGCTAATAAGATCAGTTTCTCGTAGCCGTGTGGCTTCTATCGGCTAGCCATGAACGAATTGACTACAGGTTTTCGGCCCGGTCGTACTGCGCTCAGTGCTATGCCAAATGGCGTTGAGGTCATCTTGGATGGCCGAAAGCGGGTATCGATTACAGCCACCCCATTGAGCCGATCGGGACGGCGCTGAGCTTGCCAAAGCAGAGATCTCCTGGGAGATTTGTGATTTTTATTGCAATTAAGTTCGGTTTTTCGTAGCGGACTACATCTATCAGCCAGTCATGAACAATCGCCTACGGTTTTCCGGTCGTGGCCGAAATACGTTCGGTTTTATTCTATCCAGATGGCGAGGCGTCTTGACTCTGTGGACGCAAACAGATCCAACGACATATTGAGAACTCAGGACGCGCGGCGGCTATTTAGACGGTTCTGAGTGGTTTCTGCTTTTGGTACATGACGGCATTGCAAAAAAATCATGATACAAAAAACGCTCAGAATCCTTAGCGGATTTAATCAAGGAGCAGAGATCAGCCTGGAGCTTGGCGTGCCCTTCATTTTGGGTTGCCAGTCCGATTGTTCTCTGGTGCTGGTAGACGAGGGCATTGAAGCCCAGCATTGCCAGTTGCTACTGACGGTCGCGGGCCTGATCTGTACCGCGCTCAATGGTTCGCTCACGCTTCAGGACAAAGAGCTGACTCCAAGTGAAACGGTAAAAGTCGCCTATATGCAGTCGGTACGCTGCGGCAGCATAGATTTTGTTGTGGGCGATAAAGGCGCTGACTGGACCCAGTTGCAAACTGATAGTGCCGTTGCAGCGCTGATGGCAAATAACAAGTCAGGGCGCTCTTGGCGATCCGGTTTTTCTGAATTGGTATCAATGCCACGCTGGAAGCGCAATGTGGTTCTGGGAGGTGGAGCAATCGGCTTTTTAGCCGTGATGGGGATTGCCTATGCAGCAATGCTGCCTTCATCCGCATATATGTCGCAATCCTATCTCACCGAAGCTCGGCTCTGGTTGAAGTCGATTGCGCCGGCAGGCAGTGAGCTACGCATCGAGCGTACCCAAAGCGGTGAGCTCGCCTTGAGCGGATACGTGGGAAGCAATTATCAAAATGAATTGCTGACCATGGCAGTGCATAACTCAACCTATCATCCAAAAATCGAGGTGTATTCCGTCGAGCAGATGGTGTCTTCATTGTCGCGCCTGGCAAACCTTGAAAATTTGCCTTGCATTGTCAATTACCGGGGAGCAGGGCGCCTCGGTTGCAATAACGAAATAGACGAGCAAGCGCAGGCCGTGCGCTTGCAAGTGCTGGCGCGGCAGGTTGTGGGCGTGAAGGCGCTGGAGGCGCGTGTACGTCCGGAACAAGCGGGTGACGTTGTGACGCCTGAAATTTCTCCTGTACCAGAGACGCCGCGCGTGGCGCCTCCCGCATCTGCCGGGATTGGAACGATCGCTAATTTCCCTCGCAAGCTTTCTATTTTGATGAGCAAACGTGGCCGCTACGTCATTGACTCGAGTGGCTTGAAATTTTCGGAAGGCGACGTGGTCGACGGCTTTGCGCTGGTTGCGATCGAAATTGATCAGGTCGAGCTGGAACGTAATGGGCAACGGTTTCTGGTCCGGATCGGAAACAACTAGATGATGAAGATCAACGACAGTGTGCAAGAGTCAATGATGACCCCGCTCGCGCAAAGCCTGATGCAGGACCACCAAGGCATCCTCAAAGATCGCTATTGCCATGTTTTTGAGGCATTGCAAATTCAGGCAAGCGCAAATCTGCGGCAGCCGATGTCCGGTGAAGAGTGCGCGGTCAATCAATCCGCGCTTGAAATAGCGGAAATAGCGGCGCAAGTGATAACCCGCTTTTGGGACAGGTGCCACGTCAAATAGATTTTTACGCAGCAGTCACCCGACTGTTGTTTTTTATGAGTGATCCCGTCATGGGACTTTTTCTTTGTGGAGTTAACTATGTCAGTTTCAGGCGTAAATACCAGCGGTCTGACTAACCAGTCAAATGCATTGCAAAGTGCTATTGCGGATTTGAACAGCAACACGGATCCAGCAAAAATTCCCGCGCTCGCAGCCAATGTATCGGTGATTTCCGCTGCACTGGAATCGCTTAAGAAAGCACAGGACGATTCAAGTAAAGCGCAGGCAGGCCGGGCTTAAGCTTCACCGAAGACATGAACACGGACGGATATCCCATGACACAAAGCATAGAAGTCTTGACCCTCTCAGCTATGCAGCATTTAGCGGAAGTGGGATTTCTTGCCAGTGAAATGGGACTATCCGACCAAGCGGTCACGATTTTTTCCGGCCTGGCAAAAATCAGGCCCGAACAACCTCATTCCGGAATTAATCTGGCGCTCGTCTATGCCCGTTATGACAAAGCGGATGAAGCGATCGAATTGCTGCAATTCCTGCAAAAAAAATTTCCAGATAATCAGATGGTCATGTCGGTGTTGGGAGTCTGTCTGGTGCAGCAGGAAAAGCCGGGAGCGCTAGCTTTATTGGATCAGGTCCTGAGTCGCCAAACCGACACAGATGCAATGAATGTCGCCCGTTCCTGTTATGACCTGGCCAAACAGCAACAAGCTAGCCGGGAGCATAAGACTCCCACCGAGGGTTTGCAGTTTTTTCGGCACTACAACCATCAGATTTGATGAGGTGCTGTTGCCTGGCATGTTGAATCGAAACGTGAGGATGAAAATGAGTGGAGCACAAATATACAATCAGGTCGATTTCAGCGCATTGAATAAATTGACCGAGCAGCATGAGGCAAGTTGGGTTAACCAGCCAGTCTCTGCCGGCACCGTTGAACGTTTCCAGGTTTTGCTGAATGGCCGCCCAGAGCAGGCCGGCGTGGCGTCTGGCCAGAGCAGTGCCGCCAATAGTCCAGCAACAGCCGACAATGGGAAAAGCGGTTTGGACGATGTCTTTCATCGTGAAGAATTGATGCAGGCGGTTGCTGCCATGAGTAATTTGAAGCCGCATGAAATACCGGCTGCGGCGGCCAGGGTAACCATGATTTCCCTGGATATGCAGATGAAAGTCGACGCCGTCAAGCAGGGTTCGAAAAGCAGTGAAGATTCTGTGCAGAGCATGCTGCGCGCATGAAATATCCGTTTTCTTCATTTGATGTCAAAAGGTGGTTGGTGCTTACCGGTCTCGTTGCATCATTGGCTTTTTTATCCGGCTGCAAGGAGGCGGTTTATAACCAGTTGAGTGAACGCGAAGCCAACAATATTCTGCTGACCCTGCTCAAAGGCGGCGTTGAGGCAGAAAAGCGCGCGGATGGCGAAAAGGGATACAGCATCTGGGTCAGCGATAGCAAGATGGCGCTCGCTATCGAATTGCTGAAGATGAATGCGGAGCCGGAAGAACCTTATCGCACCATGGGCGATCTGTTCGCGCGCAATCAGTTGATCGCGACTCCCGCCGAGGAACGGATACGTTTCATCTATGGTATTGAACAGGGACTTGCCGCGACTTTGTCAAAGATTGACGGCGTACTGGTTGCGCGCGTGCATATCGTCATGCCAGACAATGATCCTTTAGCCAATCAGGTCAAGCCAACCTCAGCATCTGTTTTTCTGAAACATCGCGCCGACATGAACATGCAGGTGATTCTGCCTGCCGTCAAAGATATGGTTGTGCATAGTGTCGAAGGCTTGACGGTCGATCGTGTCGCGGTGACTTTGTTTCCCGCGACTGCAACCTCGACCACACCTGCCGATGTTCCCATTACCCGCTTCTTTGGCGCATTGGTGGCCGCTTCCAGCGTCTCTACCTTGTGGATGCTGCTGGGCTTGCCTTGGTTGCTGGCTGCCCTGCTGGCGCTCGCATTGTTTTTTGCGACCCGCTTGCGCCAGCTGCTCTGGAGCTATCTCAAGCCATCGTCGTCCAGGATGGATTCCAATGAGCCAGGCGAACGACCGGTGGCAAGCACTAAGACCAGATTCCGCTGAATAAGAGGACAAGATGGAGGTTAACGAGGCCAGGCATTTGGACCATGTGGAGCAAGAGATGCGCTTGGCTGAAATGGGATACGCATTGCCGATCGTAGGTGATCGATTCTTTGATTCGATTCTTAAATTCAATCTCTTCCCTGCGTTATACGCTCATCCTGAGCAGATCAGCTCACTCGATGTATTGCCAGCTGCCGTACTGCAAGATGACATGTTGCAAGATGAGACTCTGTTGACCGCAAGCGGAAATGATTGGAACCCATACTGGCTGCGCTGCCTTTCAGACGCTTTATTGCGATCGAGCCGACTGGAACCGCATTATGATTTTGATTTTTCAGCCCGGGAAAAAAGATTGATGCTGCTAGATGCATCGGCGCTCATCCAGCTAGGACGGCATGTCGCAGCAATTTTGCTGCAACCCTATTTGCGCAAGGTCGTGCTGGGGGAACGCGTGAGAGAAATCGAACAGGTCATGGGCGCGGCATGCCGTGAATTCGGATTGCGTTGGGTTGCCGGGCAAGATGTCGCGCTAGTGCAGGTAGCGGCAGCTTTGCAAGGCTTGGGCGATGCCGGGATCGAAGCGCTTGGTACTGAAGAGGACTGGCATCAGTTCGTGTTTAGATTGATTCTGTCGGCATTATCGGAAAGCGACATCGCGGTGCGCGGCAGATTGAAGCTCAAATTTTCGCCCGCATTGCAGCAAGTAAAGTCATTCCGGCTGCAAGAAGGCAAGAGAAATTTACTGGTCACATTGTTCTTTGATGTGCTGAACAAGACCTTTCCCGCCTGGCATGATCAGGTTGCCATTGAATTGCCTGGAGAGCTTCATGCAAGGACTGACTCTGCTTGATAAGCGTGCGCTTGCCGTCAGTGAAGGCAAAGTAGTCAAGGCGGAAGCGTACGCTACCTCGATTGAGGCCGCTGCTGTCCTTGCAGAAGCGTGCGCCTATGCAAAGCAACGGCGCGTCAGCGTCGATGCTGAAATCGCGCGGGAGTGTGAGGCGGGCTACCAGGAAGGATACGCTAAAGCCAGCCAAGACTTCGCGGCACGCATGGTCGATAGTGTCATGCGCTTGGAGTCGACCTATATTGGGTTGGAAGCGCGCCTGGTCAATACGGTAATGAACGCCTTGAAGACAGTACTGGGTTCGCTTGACGAAAGCCTGCTAATCGAAAAACTGGTGCGACAGGTAATTCATGCTGCAGGCCAGGAAAAAAAATTGTGCTTGAGGGTGGCGGCAAATCAGTTTGAAGAGGTCAATGAAATTCTGCAAAAAATTCTTCGCGACTATCCATACGTTGAATTTATCGATGTCGCGAAAGATCCTCATATGCGCTTCGGAGATTGTGTACTCGAAACAGAATATGGCGCGGTGGATGGCGGTCTGGAACATCAGCTGAATGCCATCCGCCAAAGCCTGATTAGTGTGTTTGCCGGCAGACGGGCAGAGTCCAGTGGATCGCCAACTTCTCGGCATCTGTCCGTAGAGTCGTTGCAGGAGGACAACTGATGTTGAACCAACAGGAATACTTCGCCGAGATATTGGATACTGCATCGCATAGATTGCAACCCCTGGAAATCAAGGGAAGAGTGACTCAGGCCGTAGGCACCTTGATCAAGGCAGCTGGAATTTCCGCGCGGATCGGTGATGTCTGCCAGCTCTATAACCCAGGCAGCGACTGGCAGCTGTCGGCAGAAGTAGTCGGTGTTACACGGGATGGCTTGCTGTTGATGCCCTACGGCGAATTGACGGGATTATCGGTGCAGACGCATGTCCAAAATCTGGGGCACGTGCCGTCTATCCGTGTCGGCCCCGAATTGCTGGGACAAACATTGGATGGTTTTGGGGCGCCGCTAAAAAAAGATTTGATTACGACAGATATGGTGAGCTACCCGATACTCGCTGCTGCGCCTAGTCCATTCGAACGCAGGCCGGTTAGCGAGGTTTTTCAAACCGGGGTGCGCGCCATCGATGCCTTGCTGACCTGCGGCAGAGGACAGCGTATGGGCATATTTTCGCCGGCGGGTTCGGGTAAGAGCACTTTATTGTCCATGATCGCGGAAGGCGCCGATAGCGATGTCAATGTCGTGGCGCTGGTGGGCGAGCGGGGTAGGGAAGTCAGCGAATTCATCGAGCATTTTGCCAATACCGACAAGATACGGAAAACCATATTTGTGGTGACAACCTCTGACCGTTCTGCCGCGGAACGTGCCAAGGCGCCATGTGTTGCGATGGCAATTGCAGAGTATTTTCGCGATCAGGGATGTGCGGTTCTGCTCTTGATGGATTCTGTGACGCGCTATGCGCGCGCATTGCGCGAGATCGGTCTTGCCGCCGGCGAGCCACCCACCCGAAGGGGATTTCCTCCCTCCGCATTGACCGCCCTGCCAAAATTATTCGAACGCGCCGGACAAAATGAGCGGGGCTCGATCACCTCGTTTTTTACTGTCTTGCTGGAAGACGATATTGCCGGCGACCCGATTGGAGAAGAGATGCGCGCCACCCTGGACGGTCACATTATTCTTTCACCTCTGCTTGCCAACGCCAACGCATTCCCTGCCATCGATATTCCACTGAGCCGCAGCCGCGTGATGCGCCAGGTGGTATCGGACGCGCATTATGAAAATGCCGGAATGCTGCGCGAATTGATGCGGAAATATGAATCTGTCGAAATGCTGCTGCAAATGGGAGAGATCCAGCATGGCAACGACAAGTTCGCCGATAAAGCGATTCGCACTCACGAGCCCATGCGCCATTTTTTACGGCAAAAGGTCGGGGAAATAGGCGATTTCGATGACAGCATCGAGCAGCTCGCCCGGCTGGCTGGAGACTGAGATGCAGACAGATTGCGTGGCATCCAGATTGCTCAATTTGATTCGCGTATATCGCTTGCGCATGGACAGAATCGAGATACTCAGGTCCGCAGGAATCAGCGACAGGAACAACGCGGATAGGCTGCTCCTGCTGCTGCGCGAAGATATGAAACTGGTTTCCGATCAACGGCAGGAATGGCAGTCTCAATGGCAAAAATGGTTGCAACAAGGTGGCACTCTCGGCAACGGCCGCAACTATAACGCGCATCATATGCAACTGCAGGAAATCGAGAATCTGCTCAGGCAGCATCAGGCAGGAATGGAAGCCCGGCACGCTGACATACAGTTGCGGATCGCGGCGTTAAACCGCGACTTGATGCGTTACCAGGAAAAGATCCGTTTTGTAGAAGAGCAACAGGCCGAGTTGCAAAACCAGGATGCAAAAATAATACGCCGCCATGACTCAGACCAGAATGAGGATACGGGTTTGAGAAAGTGGCTATCTGAACAGCTTACACCTGTAGAAATGAGATTTTGAACATGCCAGCCTATCCAGCCCTGCCCAATGCCACACCGATATGCAGCGACGCGCCAGATAGCCATTCTGCATCTTCGCATGCGTCGTACATGCTGCCGCCTGGCAAACCAAGCGCCGCTGCGATTCAACTGTGGAAAGCAGCCGGACATGGACAGAAGGACTCTGGCTTAGCCAATCAGCTAGCCCCCGACGATATGCAGCAGAGCGACACGGAGCCTGTTACGGCCGCGCCAATATCTGGCTTGCCGGACTTGGATTACCACGCACTTGCACGGGCAACCAAAGATTTGACGATCCAGCAGTTCAGGGAAAGCTATCGGGATAGTTATCGTCAAAACCCGTCGCCACAGCATGAACAGCATGCTGCGAAACCAACTGTGATCGATGTAGCCGTCCCTGAATCGCCTATGGGAATGGGGCCGCCGTCGGCAGCCTCGCATGAGGATGTTTTGAAAGGCTTGCCCGGTGGTTTTCCGGTGGCCCAAGCGCCATTGCCGACGCTAAATCCTCCCATGGCGCCGGCCGCGTCTTCTGCAAACGGCGCGGCGCCCATCGTCAATGAAGCCGAGTTGCATGCTCTTTTAGAAAATTTCTGCCAGTCGCTGTATATGGGAAACCAATCCGGTTCGAACAGCTTCGGCAGCGTGGTGCTGGACGTGGGCGCGATACTGCCTGGTGCAATGATTGAAATGTCACGGCAAGGAGCCTCGTTGCAGGTTCGCCTGTATGCGTCAGACAAAGAAACATTGCTTGTAATGCAGCGGGAACGCGAAAAACTCAATGCAAGCCTTGCTGCGTCAACTAATCTGGTGGTCAAGGTGGACGCGATTGCACGTGGTTGACACGCTCAGGTCTTGGCCGCGCCTCGGTTTAGCGAGGCTACCGGCGATGCTGGCCATCGCGCAAAATATAACATCGGACCTGATAGAAAACACTCTCATTTTTGAAATGGCAGAGCAAGAATATGCTTGTTGAACAGTGTCTCCCGGTTTTGTCTGACGCATGGCTGGAAGAGACCAATCAGTGGCTCTTATGGCGTTCCGATATTCGCTTTCAGCTTGCCAGCGGCCAGCTTGAGCTGAAATGGATTGAACCGCAATCGGAAACGTCTCAAGTGCGAATTCTTTTCAAGCTGGGTGACCACCGATGGGCAATCAGCCTCAATCGGCTTGGCGCATTGGATGCGCGCCTGATTGGCGCACCGTTTGAAGAAATGCCGGAAACATTGCGCACGCTCACTTTGCAAAAAATATTGTCCGGCTTGTTGGAAAAATTCCCATCAAGCGTGACTAACGATCTGGATTCCGCCGAAGTGGCGTGGCATCCCCCGCACGGATTTGAGGGATGGCAGTCGTTCTCATTCGAACTGACGAATACGGTACAGCAGACCAAATCGACCGGTGCATTTGCAGTTTGCTCGCCGCGGACACTGGCTTGGTTCAGGCAGCATCTACCTGGCGCTCGAAAAGAACAATCTGTCCTTATCGGTCAATTGCAGGTACGGGCGAGGCTTCAAGTCGGTATCACAAGATTGCATGCCGGGCAGATCGCCGAACTGTCATTGGGCGACGTGATATGGATGGATGCGGCTAGCCTGAGCAAGCATGGGCTGCGGGTCGACTTTGAGATCGGCAGCGGCAAGACTTTTTTTTACGCAAATTGGAAGCAGAAATTATTGACCGTGATTTCCCCACCCACGGATTCAACGCCAGGATTTCAGGATCTGGCCGCTAATTTTTCGGAGAATGCGCACATGCACATTGACATGAATCAGCTTGAATTGCCTGTTTCATTTGACCTCGGCGAGTTGTCGTTGCCGGTGTCTGAGATTGCGCATATCGGGCCAGACTACGTCTTCCAGTTGCCGGATGAAGCCGCCGATGCGGTCGTGAATGTCCGGATCCACGGTAAGTTGATCGCCCAAGGCAATCTGGTTCTGGTGGGAAGGAGACTCGCGGTCCGGCTGACAAAGATTCGCCAGCCGGACAATCTACCGGATGCAGACGGCGTTCCGTTGGATTGATAAATAAAGAAAAAAATGCTGAATCAAGATCCGCTCGTCCTCATTATCAGCCTTGCCTTACTTAGCCTCGCTCCTTTTATCGCGGTCATGGTGACTTCATTTGCCAAGCTGGTCGTGGTGTTCAGTCTGGCCAGGAACGCAATAGGCTTGCAGCAAGTACCTCCTAACCTGGTTGTCAATGGCCTCGCGCTCATATTGTCGTTCTATATCATGGCGCCGGTTGTCAATCAGATGTCGGATGTTTCGCAAGCGCAGATAAGCAACGGCAGCTTACGCATCAGCGGGCTGATTGAAATCATGAATCAAGGGCGCGAGCCACTGAGAGCCTTCCTCGAAAAACATGCGGAACAGCGGGAGCGGGAATTTTTTGTGCGTTCAGCGCAAAAGATATGGCCGCCGGAGCAGGCTGCCAAGCTAAAAAATAATGACTTGCTGGTGCTGGTGCCGGCTTTTACCGTCACTGAACTGACTGCGGCTTTCAAGATCGGATTTCTGATTTATCTCGCGTTTGTGATTATCGATCTGGTTGTGGCAAACATCCTGTTAGCGCTCGGCATGATGATGTTCTCTCCCACCGTGGTCTCGGTACCGCTCAAATTATTGCTGTTTGTCATGCTGGATGGCTGGGCCAAGCTGATTCATAACCTGATTCTTACTTATCAGTAGGTTGTAGCGTAATCATGAATATTGCGACACTCGCGACAGATGTAAAGCAGGCGCTGATGCTTGTACTCTTGCTCTCAATGCCGGTGGTCCTGGCGGTTGGAGTGACTGGCTTGTTATTGGCGTTCCTGCAGGCCGTCACTCAAATGCAAGATCAAACCATGGCGTTTGGCATCAAGCTGGTAGTCGCTGTGATTGTGATTGCCTTGATGTCGGGCTGGCTGGGGGGCGAATTGTTCACCTTTGCAGATGGGCTGTTTGCATCCATTGCTTTGGTGAGGTAAGCGGAGCAGCCATGGTAGACCAATACCAGAATCTTGAATCCTCGCTGATAGGTCTCGGCCTGCTAATGGTACGCATGTTGTTGGCATTTTCATTCATGCCGTTTTTTTCTACGAAAGTAGTCCCGCTCACGGTACGGCTGAGCTTCGTGGCCGGCTTGAGCTTATTCCTGTTTCCGCTATTGCAATCTCAACTGCCTCTATTCGAGGCGGACTGGCACATTCTTTTTCCATGCTTGCTCAAAGAAGCCGGATTAGGCATGGTGCTCGGCGTGTTCGCCAGTCTTTCATTCTGGGCCTTTCATACGGCGGGAGTCATCATCGAATATCAGGCCGGTTTGACCATGAGTGTCGCTATCGACCCATTGTCCGGAGAGGAAGATTCATTGATTGGCGGACTCTTCATGCAGCTACTGACGGTTTTCTTTTTTATTTCCGGCGGTATGAGGCAGCTGGTGGACATGCTTTTTGAAAGTTATGTCATCTGGCCAATCAACAAGATGCTGCCCATCGTCGGCAATCTTAAGCTGATCACCATGTTGATGGCGGCAATCATGCAGATGATAGTCCTGGTCGTCAAAATTGCCGCACCCTTTGTCATTCTCATGTTGCTGGTCGAACTGGCGCTAGGCTTGTTGTCTCGCTTTGCTCCGCAATTGAATGTGTTCTTCTTGTCGCTGCCTCTCAAGGTGGGAATCCTTGCAGTGTTACTTCTTATTTATAGCTCTCTATTGTCGGACGGAATGCAGTTATTACCCAATTTCCATGAGTTGAACAAGACATTGGAAGGGGTGCTTCGATGAGCGATTCGAGCAGCAGTCAAAGCAAGACAGAGCAGCCCACTCCCAAGAAGCTGCGCGATTTACGCCTGAAGGGCGATATCCCGGTGAGTCAGGATCTGGTTTCAGCATTGTCGATGCTGGTCGTCAGCGTGACACTGGCGATGGCTGGAAAATCATTTATTCAAAACATGATGGGGCTTATCAATCAGGCCTTGAATATGGATTGGCGCTCGATGAGAGATCCGGATGCAGTCCTCCACGCCACAAAAATCATGTTTGTCGAAGGTATTGGTTTCAGTTTGCCTTTGATTGCCCTCCTGATATTTACATCGATAGCGATCGGCTTGCTCCAGAGCCGCGGCTTGCTAGTGATGACACGCGTCATGCCGGATTTGAAGCGGCTCAATCCTATTGCCGGATTGCAGCGCATTTTTTCTCTGCGCACGATTTTCGAGCTGTTCAAGCTGTTGTCCAAAGCAATTTTGCTGGGCCTGATTGTATTTTTGTTGACGCGTCAAATACTAGGCATCCTGTTTGACGCCCGTTTCCTGCCGATCGCTGGCGTTCTTTTGCTGGCAGAAAGAGTCGTCGGCCAACTGTTCTGGATGGCGCTTGCGGCATTCATTTTGTTTGCTATTGCCGATTTCAGTTTCCAGCGCTGGGATTTTATCCGTAAAAACCGCATGACAAAAGACGAGGTCAAGCGCGAATATAAAGAGATGGAAGGCGATCCTCATCTGCGTGCCAAGCGCAGGCAACTGCAGCAGGAATTAAGCATGCAGAGCATGCTCGACAACGTCCGCAAAGCCAATGTTGTCGTGGTCAATCCAACCCATATTGCCGTCGCGCTGTACTACCAGCAGGACGAAACGGCGATCCCGGTTGTTCTGGCCAAAGGTGAAGGGTTCATCGCGGAAGAAATACGCCGGATAGCACAAGAGGAGGGCATTCCGATATTACGGGATATTCAGTTGGCAAGGCAGTTGCAGGCGCAAGTCCCGGTCAATCACTATATTCCTGACGACTTGATTGAGCCGGTCGCGGCGGTATTGCGCTGGGTCCGGGACATCAAGTCGGATGCATGAACGTTTAATCTAAGTTGAGGCAGACATGGCATTTTTAAAGTCAGCATGGAATAGCTTGAGCAGCCCTGGGGCAACTGGCTCGAGCACGCGGTTTTCCCGCTTGGGGCGTCATTACGACCTGATGCTGGTGGCGCTGATTGTAGCGGTGATCGCGTTGCTGGTATTGCCCTTGCCGCCGTACGTGCTCGATACATTGATTGCATTCAATCTTACCGTCTCCGTTACCTTGCTGATCGTTTCACTCTACATTGCTTCCCCGCTCGGCCTGTCGACTTTTCCTTCCCTGTTGCTGTTTACCACGCTGTTCCGGCTGTCGCTGAACATAGCATCGACCCGTCAAATACTGTTGCATGCTTATGCCGGCGACATCATCTCCACCTTTGGCAAATTGGTGGTTGGCGGCGATGTCATTATTGGCATGGTGGTGTTTGCAATCATTGCAATTGTCCAATTTATCGTCATTGCCAAAGGTTCCGAACGAGTCGCCGAAGTAGCTGCCCGTTTCAGCCTTGACGCCATGCCGGGTAAGCAAATGAGTATCGATGCCGATCTGCGCGCTGGCATTATCCACAAAGATGATGCGCGTCAGCGCCGGCGGACGCTGGAGAGCGAGAGTCAGTTATATGGCGCTATGGATGGCGCCATGAAGTTTGTCAAAGGAGATGCAATTGCCGGCATCATCATTGCGTTGGTAAATATCTTTGCGGGCATCATGGTGGGCATGTTACGCAAGGACATGAGCCTGGATACAGCCTTGCAAACCTATTCTGTCCTGGCAGTGGGCGATGCCCTGGTTTCGCAAATTCCTTCGCTCTTCGTTTCAATCGCAGCCGGCATCGTCATCACCCGTGTTGCACGTTCCGATAGCATCGAGGCGATTCCCCTTGGTAATGAGATCGCACAGCAAATCAAGGCGCACCCGAAAGCGCTGGTGGTGACCGGCATTGTAGTGTTTGGCATGCTGCTGGTGCCTGGGTTTCCGAAATGGCAGTTTCTGGCACTGGGCCTGACGGTAGCGTTGACTGGCTGGAATCTAGGGGCAGGCAGGCGCGGTAAGGCGCGCAACCCGTCAGAGGTGTTGATGCCGTCAATGTCGCGAGAAGGAAGTGATCGGGTTCCGGTTTTTATCGATGATGCCGATCATCTGATGACGATACCGATCGTAATGGAGGTATATCCGCAGATTGCACAGGATGTTAATCCACTCAAGCTCGATTCTGGATTGGAAAATGTGCGGCGGCATGTCGCGCATGACTTGGGCATTCCTTTTCCCGGGATGGTGATTCGCTCCGCTGCTCGCCTAAGCGCGGGGCAATTTGTCTTGTATATCAACGAAATCCCGATGCTGCAGGGCTATCTCATGCCGGGACACGTGCTTTGTCTTGAGGAAGAATCGAATTTAACAGCTGCAGCTATTCCCTATGTGACGGCGGAAGGCATGTTTGGCGGCAGCGGTCTGTGGGTGCCATTCAATCAGCAAGGCAGTTTGACAGAAAATAAATTCCGGGTCTTGTATGCGGAACAAATTCTGGCGCAGTATGTTCTGCGCGTGATCAGCCGCCATGCGCATGAATTCATGGGAATTCAAGAAACCCAGTTGCTGCTAAAACGTCTTGAGGACTCCTATCCGGATCTGGAAAAGGAATTGAAACAGCAAGTGCCCTTATCCCGCTTCGCGGATGTGCTGCGCCGGTTAGTGCAAGAGCAGATACCGATACGCGACCTGCGTCTTATCGCTCACGCGCTGATTGAAACTGCCGCGCGTGAAAAGGATAATGTCATGCTGACTGAATACGTGCGTAACGCCATGGTTCGTTCAATCAGTTATCGCAACACTTTGCGCAACGGCAGGCTGGCCGCAATTGTCGTCGCGCCTGGTTTTGAGGATCAGATCAAACAGTATCTGAAACAAAGCGGCAGCGGCAGCGTTTTGCTATTACCGGAGACTCTGCGCCTGTCTATCCACTCTCAGATATTGCAAATCACGAGCGCCAGGCAGGCAGATGATTTTCACAAGCCTGTGTTATTGGTCAATGCAATTGAAATACGTGCTCATCTGCGATCGATACTGGTCGTCGATTTTCCTGATTTGACAGTACTTGCCTCACCGCAGGTCGAAGGTTCGATCCGGGTCGACATCCAGGGGCAGATTCAGTAATAGGGCTAGTTCATTTTTCCGAGAAGGAGGATGATCGGGCATTTGTGCGTCGCATGACAGCGCCGTTTTCCCCTTCAAACAATCGCCAGCCGGCCGATTGTATAGGCTAGTTGCGCACGGTTCGCTGCGCCATACTTTTTCCGCAAATAGCGCAGATGATAATCGACATTGTGAGCAGTGGTTTTCAGATTTCGCGCTATTTCTTTATCACTTAATCCGTTGGCCAGACATTCGAGTATTTGCTTTTGTATATCGGAGACGGCGTCCAGGCCAGGGTGGTGCATCAATTTTTCAACGCAGCCTGAGATGAACTCGTGAATCGACAGGCCAAGAATCAACGCTTGCCCGATAACGCTTGTGGTGATCCAGTTCTTGGACGGATTGGCAGAATTGAATCCTACGACAACTTGCCGATGGGTTGCCGGATTAATGAAGCCAAAGGCGATGCCGCTGCACATCCCCGCATGAGCCATGTCTTCCAGGAATCCACGCGCTCGCGCATCGTGCGCCGGAACCAGGCGGGCTTTCGAAAAATACTGTAAATCCCAGACGAAAGGGAAGGGAGAGTTGAGACATGCGCTTACTCTTGGATCCAGATCGCAATAATGTTTGCGTGCATATTGATTCGCCCATTCGCCGGGGACATAGGTCTTGAGAAAGTAGTGTTCGCGATTGCCGTCGTTGGTGTTTTGCACGGCCTCGTATTGCAGGAAATTGAATCCAAGGACCGACAGCATGCTTCTGATATTGGCCATTCGCGCTTCTGGCGTCGATGCTGCTATAAGCTCACTGGCGATGCGCGAAGGCACATGATCTTCTTTCTTTCTCATGTCAAAGACCAATTGCTGCTCTTCAAAAAAACTTATTGCGGGGCGTTGTCCATCGCTTCTGACTTGGCACCAGTTCTGGGGTGTAAATTCATCTTCGAAAGGAACGAGAATTTCAGCGGCGTTTGTCATTTTTGTCTTTGTCTACGTTAGCTGTCAGACGTATTTAATTTTCCTTCACCAAGCGAATTTTCATTGCGCATGAAAGTATGTTGACGTTCTCAGATCATCGCAAACGACGGCCGGTGAATTCGTGTGGAATTTCAATGTTAAACATTGCCCTAAGGCATGGTTTGAGCCTGCTAAATCACTTTAGTTCGTTTGTTTGCGCAATTAGTGTCGACGCTGCGATCATGTCGGTTTGGCATCGACGCTGATGGAGTTCAGGCCCGGTAAGGCCGGCTCCAACCTTGTATTTGTTCGCCGCTGGTCAAATAGGCGCAGATCGGCAGTGTTGCGTCTAAGTTAATTTATTGTCTTTGAGCAACACTATTATCATAACACGGACCTTTTTTGCGGGTTCGACGAATCGTTCGGTAGCCGCCAGATTTATCTCCTGACAACCTTTATCAGCCGATGATCGCGACCGGGAATCGGCTCAAATACTGGCCCGCGAATGTTTATTGCTCATCGATGCGCGCGGTCCTGCTACAGCCGGGATTTCATACGGAGGTAATAAACAATTGGTGTAATGGGATCTGAATCTTCTATGGCGATTTGCTGACGTTTGCGCGGACGCTGGGAGTATCGGAAAGGTCCCAGACATCTCTTTGCAGAATCTGCCGTTACTCACTTCCCGAGATTGCATCTATCCGATGTCACTCTATATATATCCAAAATCGCTCGCAAGTTCAGATGACTTCGCCGCTGTTGACACGTCTCTGGATACGCCGCCGCAAGCCCCGCCTTTGCCAGACCCGGCAGCAGACACGGTAATCTCGCATATTGTCGGGCAGGGCGAAACCCTCAATGAGTTGGCGGCGCGCTATCGCGTGCCGGTGCAGGACATCATCGACGCCAATCCCGCACTGATGGATATCGGCCAAATCAATCCAGGTGAAACGCTCACGATTCCGCTGCAGAAGGGAGGGGAGCTGCTGCCTGCGCTGTATTCAGTGCAGAGCGGCGAGAGCTTGCATCAAATCGCCGCGACGCACGGCGCTGGCGTTGGCGAAATCGCGCTAGCCAACAACATGCTTAATCAGGACCTTATCTATCCGGGCGAGAAAATCTGGATTCCTGGCATGGGCGGCCAGGCCCGGCCTGGCGCGGCGAGCACGAACGGCGATGCTGTCACGGCGGCCGCCTTGATTCCCGAAACGCAAAAGATGAACCGCGCGCTGCGGCAGGCAAATGCTACACAGCGGACATTGGCGGCGCTCAAGGACGACGCAGCCCAAGGCAGTGGCGCCGCGCACGCCGAGCTGCGCGACGGCTTCGCGCAAGAAAATGCTGACGATGCGCTGAGCAAGCTCAAAGACGCCGTCAACGACGCGATCGGCGCGCAGGTCGGCGCCAAGACCGATGACGCAATGTTTAACAAGGCCGGACAAGAGCTGGCGGCGCCCTACATCCGGGACCCGGCTGCCTACAGCTTGCTTGACAAGGCCATCGCCCAGGTACACGTCGAGCGCCAGGTACAAGCGATCCTCGGCGGCGCCCAGGCGCAGAACGATCCGCTGCAAATGCTGCGCACGCTCAATACCGGCTACAGCAATGCGCCGCAGAATGTAAAGGACGCGCTGCTGACTGACTCGCATGTGCAGGAAATGCTGGGCGTTGTCGCAGCGTGGGCCAACCGGCCGCTCACGCAGAAGCCTGACAACGGCGCCATGCCGCAGGCGCAAACCGTGGCGGCGATCAGGCGGCTCGATCAGGCGACGCAAGGCTTGGATAAAATATTGGCCAGCGCTGTAGTTGATCGTGCGGTGCCCGCTTACGAAGCTTTCTACAAGGATCCTGAGCACGGCGGCTCTTCGCTATTCGGCAACCAGGGCATGACCGTCTTGATGAACTTGTCCGGACGCATCACGGGCTGTACGCAAGGCGACGATGCGATAGCGCGATTTGCCGTTACCGATGCCTGGAACAGCGACGCAGTGCAAACCGCTATTGGCGCCGGCGCAGACCCGGCTTACGCAATCGCGCTGGCGAGCAGTATCAAGGCGGCAGGGCAAGAACCGGATATCGTGGTCAAGGTCATCAATGACAGCATCGCATTGCGGGACCAGAAAAATATCGCTGGCGGTGGCGATCCGCAACCGACTCTCGATGTAGCCAAGCGCTTGCAGGCACCGGGGCTCGATGGCAATGGCGTCATGAAAGTCGTGACAGACGGCATGCAGCAATTCAAGGGCATTGTCACGGCCGACGTGACGAAGCTGGCGCTGCACGATGCCGAGATATCCTGGCTGGTGCAGAACCTCGGCCCCGGCATGACGCCGCAACAGCTCAGCCAAGCTGTCGCCGACTACCGCACCAAGAAGGGGCCCGATTGGCAAGCTGAAGACGACAAGTTGCGTCAGCAGATCGTCACCGACGGCAATAAGTTGATAGCGCAAATGATCGCAGTCAACCAAACACCGCAGACGTCGGGGACGCGCGCATTGATCGATCCGGTGCTGCAGAAGATAGTCAATGATCCAGCCGCGGGTTTGGCGATTTCCACGGCGATCCAGGCCGATCCGAATTTGACGGATGCGTCGCACGCCAAGGATATGGCGGACTTGTTCTCCTTGTCGAAGATTGGTGATATCGGGCGCAAGTACTCTAGCGAGGCCGCCTCTGCCTACTTGCGACGTAACGTACTTGCCCAAGTGCAAGGGGTCAAACTGAACGATCCTGCTAGCGTCGAACAAGCCAAGCGGGCGATCAGCAGCTTGCATAGTGAAAATTTTGCACGGCTGCTGGGCGTGACGCCGAGCGATCTCGACAAAGCTGTCAACGCGGTGCAGGGAGCTGCTGACGATATGACTAACGCCACGACGGCGGAAGAAGAGAATGTAATACTGCAAAATCTGAACAAGACACTTAACACCGACGCAACGCTATCGAAGACTTTTAACAAAATGACGGTGCCTGGTCAGCTGCTGCGCGGCGTTGCCGTGGCCTTCGCCGGCGCCAGCCTGATTAATTCGGACAACAAGTTCAACGCCAATCCGTCGGATCCGCAGAACGGCATCAAACTGTTGCTCGACTCTGCGGGCTTTGCCCAAAAGAACACCGAAGTACTGATTGGTTTGGGTCGCATCGACAAGAGTTCGCTGCTGGGCCAATTTGGAGGTGAGTGGAAGCTGTTCGGCCGGGCGTCCGTGGGTGATCTGATTGGAGGCGTGTCGAGTGTGCTCGACAGCGTTAGCGCGCTGAGGTCGGGATTCGGTCTCGGTACTCAGCAAGATGATGTCAGCGCGGCGCTGTCGGCGACGACCGCCGTTGGCGGTGCGTTGACGGTAGCGCCGGCTTTCGGCGCCGCAGCGTGGCTCGGGCCAGTGGGCTTGGGCGTGACTGCCGCCGGGGTGATCGGCAAGGTGATCTACGAATCGGATAAAGATGCGCACAAGTATGAAAGCGCATCTAAGCGATTCTTGAAATCGGCAGGTTATGATGACTTTGCCGCAGAGGCGTTGAGCAAGCAAGGAGGCTTGATCTCCGACGCCACGGGAGCCAGTCAGATACCATTCCTGGCGAAATACGGACAACTCAAGCATATGACGCCTGATCAACTACAGAAATGGGTCAACAGCCTGTCTGCCGATCAGATCAATGCGGTCGCCAATCGCCTGCAGCAGACCGCCAGCGATAGCAGTGGAAATCCGGAGAATTTCATCGATGGTCCCCGGCAAACTGTCTATATCGCTAGCGCAGATGGCTATGCCGCACCAGTGACGCGGGCTAACACACTGAGCGTATTCGAGGAATATCTGAAATACGATCATGTACCGCTTGGGTAATCAATGGCGCTACATGCGAAATGCTGCGTTAGCATGAAGATAACCGTCGTTGACAAACGAAAAAGTGAGTAATGAATATCTGTCCACATTGCAGATCCGAACCCTGTTTGCCCTTGTGGCGCAAGCTCTGTCTTGGTCCGGCGGGCTCCTCATGCTGTCAAATCTGCGGTTGCAAGGTTGGCGTCGATGTTGTTCGCGCCTGCTTGGCGATGTTGCCGACCATGTCGCTGGTCATCGTAACCAGCATCGGTTTGGTGCGCAATCCGTTGATCTTGGTTGTCTCGTTGTTGCTGTGTCTGGCCAGCATGTTGGTGCTCTATGCGGTCTGGGTGCCTCTGCGGCCAGATGAGTTGAGTAATGCGAGCATGGTAGCAAACGGTCGGGCGCGCATCACCGCTGCAAAACAAGCCGCCAGGCAGGTAAAGGACAGTCAAGGCAAATAGGTCGGGGCATCTCGACTTATGCCGAACTGTTGATCGGGTAGCGGAATCGCCAGAGTAAAAATCAATTTCTCTTTCCAACGCATCAAGTTAACTGCGTCCCTGCGGGAAAACCGTAACCCCGGCCCATTCTCAGCCGCTAACCATCCGAAAACTACGGTTTTTTGAGGCGGTGAACAAGTCATTCGAACATAGAATAAATCAACTGTCATACCTACGTCACAATCGGAGGAGTGGCATACATTTCTATCTAACTTCGAAAAAGCTGCATAAATATCAAGGAGAATGTTGATGGGTATTCTTGTAGATGGGGATTTTTCGCCGCGATACCGGCCCGTGATACTTCCTGCCGCAGCGCCCGCCTCACCTCCAACGCAGCTCCCCACGACATCCGATAATCCGCCTTCGACTGTCACCATCGGGCAAAATGGCGATAACAATCTGTTTGCGATTTTTGTCAACCATCGTAATCAATTACTGACGCTGGATGAACAGACCAAGCTCACCTATGATCAGCAATTTCTGCTGGTATTCAAACGGCTCGGCGAGTTCAACAAGGGTCAAAATTTCGATATGAGGCTGGTGGATAGCCGTCTACCTGGCCCACCCAACCCAAATGCGCCTGCGCGCGATCCTAACAAACTGGACCTGGGCGACACAATCAATTTGGCCGCCGCCAGTGTGTCGACGCCAGCAGTGCCTTCCGCTCCGGTGATTCCACCGCTTACACCGGCGCAGACTGCAGACGTCAATGCGGTTACGCCGCCAGTACCTCCGACCTTGCCTACGCTGGCCGATATCAACTCGCACAAGATCGACGGTCAAACGCTGCCCGAAGCCGCCATGACCGCATTGGTCACGCAATACAGCAACGCCGACCACAATTCTGATCAGTATAAATGGGCGATGGCTGTCAGGGCGCAATCAATGGCGCAAACCGGTGTGCCGGTGGATCAGAAGGCTTACAAAACTGACGCCATGCCGGGCTTTACTGTTACCAACGGGATTATCGACTTGCCAAAAGTTCAAGCAAGTCTGCTCGCTTACAGCAAAAATACGGCGTTTACAGATCAGATGGGTAAAGACTATCAAGCCATCACCGATGGCTTGACCGTGAAATATTTTCCGACGCCGATCAGCACCACGCAAAAACCCTTGTTATGGGCCGCTGTGAACGGTGATCCGGTTCCTAAGGCGCCAGCTATCATTCCGGTCCCGGCGCAGACAGGCCCGGTTCCTACGCCGTCAGGCAGTTCGCCTGCTGCTCCTGCGCCAACAGCGAGTCCAACTACCCCTGCCCCTGTGACGTTGACCCCTGTCTCGCCAGACACGCAAAACCGCGGCAATATTGATCTGAAATCTTTGACCATTAGCGGGCTCATCAATGGCATGATCAATCCGCAAGCACTGGCCGCTGCGCCGCAAAAATATTTATCGGGCGGGCTGTTCAACCCAGGTTTGTTACAAGGTGTGCCCGCAGCAAAAGCGATAATTGACCAGCCCGATCTGGCCAATGTCAGTCTCGATGTGGTGGCCAATATCCAGACCACGGCGAACGCTCACGCCATGGCAATTTCGCTCAGCGTTAAGCCTTACGGCGTGAATGCGCAATTAGCGTATCTGGCGAAGACGCATCCAGAATTGACTGCGCAACAGCGCTCCGATGCTGTCAACCAGGCTTTCGAGTTGATGGGCATATCGAACCGGCAAGCCATTGAATATGCCAAAGCAGTAGCGCCTTATCTGACAGCGCCGGCCAGCCCTGCAGTGTCCAACGGATTGCCAACGGCAACTCCTGGCCCGGCACCTGTTGTGCCTGGGACATTACCTCAAGGCGTCGCCCTCAGTGCCGATGCGCCAGCTTCGGCGAAGGCCGCTTGGGATGCTTTGCACAAAGTTGCAGAGATGCGCGCCGCGCTGGACGATACCAGTGGAGCCCAGCCGACCGACCTGGCGCTCACCAAAAACCTGGACCGGGCATCGCTGGAGACTGCCATCAATCAGGGTGCCAGTACGCAATTTAACTCCACCAATGTTGCGCAGGGCTGGTCCGACTACATTACTTCGCCTGCGTATACAAAATGGCTTATGACGCTGCCAGATGATCAGCAAAAACAGCAGATAAATGACGCTTTGGCGACCATACGCACATTCAATCCTAAGATTGCCGATACGGCAGCTGAAAAGCTGGGACTGAACCTGTATCACGAAACTTATGACGTCAAGCTTGGCACCGTTGATCCCAAAGCAGGCGCCGCGGCCGCTTATTTTGTATTGAATATGTCGCGCTGGACCGCACGCCTTGGCGGCTTCTTGGCCGGGACGTCGGACAGCGACATGAAGCAATTTGCCAAATACATGTTCACGATGATGCAACGCATTCAAGCCAGAGGCGCTGATCCTTCCAGCTATACCGAATTTTTAGACGAGGCTCGAAAAGACGGATCGGCACCTACTAAGCTATTGCCTCTGGCGGAGACATTGAACAAGGCTGGCGCATGGGGCAGTATTGCCGGTGCCATCGATGTGCTTTCAGGGATCAAGCGTTTGGGAGATACTGACTTCCAAACTAAACTGTTAAATGGCGATCCGGATGCCACTGTCGCCTGCATCAACTATATCGATATCTTCGGTTCCTATGCCGAGCATTACGTTAGGCTCGGTATGATCCTCGCTTCTCCGGAAACGAAAAACAAGATAGCGCTGTACCAGACTTACGGAGAAATTCTGCCGGAACTTAAGGAAAACCTGCGCCCCGATGTGAAAACGTTGACCGCGGCCTTGGATAAGGTGGATCCGACAGACAAGGATGCGGTTAAGGCCGCGCTTGACAATGTACTTAGCAAAAATGGTCAATTGCAGAAATATTTTCCAGGCATTAAATATGACACGAAATCCTTTGCTGAGCGCTATAGCACGGCGGCGAAGAAGCTGAGCGCCGATGAGCTGGCAGCGGTCCAGAACAAATACACGGCCAGGCTGGGATTTTTGCTCGATAGCCCGGCTACCGGCGCCGCTGGCGGTGCCCAGACACCGCTTACCCAGGAAATCAGCAAGCAAGCGAAAGCCTTGACCGGCGTTAATTTATCGGATCAAGCCGCAGTTAAGGCTGCCTTGATCAATAATGGTAAATACTCGGTTAGTGAAGCTGATTTACTGTCAGACCGGATTGCAGCCACCGTGACCAAGGGCGGTGCACGTACTGAGACGACCTTGGAAACCTATGGCCGCTTGACGATCAATACCTATTCAAGCGCACCTGTCTATTCAGACCCGGCGATTCAAAAGGCGGCAGTGCAAGCCAGCGAAGCTGGCGGTAATGTGGCGCTGACGGGAACGATTGATGTCACCACTGAAAAAGTCGCGTCGGGATTGACCAGAGGATTAGGCTACACGGGCTTGGTGCTCAAGGCCGGCGTTGCAGGATTGGATATTTTGTCCGGACCGCTTTCTATCTATTCGGGTGTCAGGGATATATACAGAGGTTTCAACGAGAAAGATGCGTATGGCAATTCCTTGGGGAACAATTATGGCGTAGTTGGCTTTGGCGCGGTAGAAACCGCAGGAGGAGCGTTCTGGGGTGCTGCAGGTTTTGTGGAAGCCGCCACCTTTGTCGATATGGCTTCAGGACCGTTCTTTCTGGTCGCACTGGGGTTGACCGCGGTTGGCGCCGCGGGTGTGTATGTTTCGGAGAAGATTTTTGAACCCAGTAAATCCGATCAGAATAAGCAAGCCATGGAAGAATTTTTCAAACCTTACAATGAAATCGGATTGACCAGCCCGGATTGGAAAAACAATGCCGATAACTGGGTAATGACGGAGCAGAAAGGTTACGCTATTATCGCTCCGGGGCTGCACCCTTCAAACAGTCTTTATGGGGTAGCATGAAGACGCGCGCAATCTGGCTGCCAGCGATCCGGACATCATTGTTCTGTTTCGTTTGCAGCAAAACTACCAAAGCCCCTGTGCCACCATAAATCACTCGGATCAATTAGGGATTCATACCTATGCGATCTAGGGGAAGGGGTGTCGATGAGAAGTCGGATATTGGAACAGGAGCAGATAGCTAATGGATACCGACCACTTCGTCAGATTTGCCTAACCATCTCATTGGCGAGAACTCGTAGGGTGGTCACCCGTGCCCACGCAGAAGGTCGATCATTTGAGGAGTGAATTCAGCGTGAGCAGAAATCTGCCCGCGCTATTTATTGCTACCCCGCAGTCCGTGATGAGCCATTTTTTTGACGCTCAGGCGACAGTAGGGCTTGCCGCATACTGCGCCTTCAGCACGTCGCCGATCGCCGTGAACAACTGATCAATCTGTCCCGGCTCGATGATCAGCGGCGGCGACAGGGCGATGATGTCGCCGGTGGTGCGGGTCAGCACGCCTTTTTCCCAGAAACACTTGAGGAAGACATCGAAGGCGCGCGCGCCCGGCTTGCCAGCAATCGATTCCAGTTCAATCCCGCACACCAGTCCCAGATTGCGCACATCCTTGACGAAAGGCAGGCCTTTCAGGCTGTGCGCCGCCTGCTCGAAATACGGCGCCGTGGCGGCGGCGCGGTCGAACAGGTTTTCGCTCTTGTAGACCTCCATGGTCGCAACTGCTGCGGCCGCCGCCAGAGGGTGGGCGGTATAGGTATAGCCATGGAAGAATTCGATGGCGTTCTCGTTGGCGGCGCTCATGAAGGCGTCGTGGATATCCTGGCGCACGATCACCGCGCCCATCGGCACGCTGGCGTTGGTGAGGCCCTTGGCGCAGCAGATCATGTCCGGCACCACGCCGAAATAGTCGGCTGCAAACGGCGCGCCGAGGCGGCCGAAGCCAGTGATCACTTCGTCGAAAATCAGCAGGATGCCGTACTTGTCGCAGATGGCGCGCAGCTTTTGCAGGTAGCCCTTGGGCGGCAGGATGACGCCGGTCGAGCCTTGGATAGGTTCGACGATCAGAGCAGCCACGGTGGCTGGATCGTGCAGCGCCAGCAGGCGCTGTTCAAACTCGTCGGCGATCTCGGCGCCGTGCTCCGGCAAGCCGCGCGAAAACGCATTGCGCGCGATATCCAGCGGATGGCGCAGATGGTCGACGCCGGCCAGGGTCGGCCCGAAGTGTTTGCGGTTGCCGGCGATGCCACCGACTGCAATGCCGCCGAAGCCGACGCCGTGATAGCCGCGCTCGCGGCCGATCAGGCGCGTGCGCATGCCGTCGCCGCGTACCCGGTGATAGGCCAGCGCGATCTTCAGCGCGGTATCCACCGACTCCGAGCCGTCATTGCAAAAGAACACCCGGTTCAAGCCTTCCGGCGCGATGGCAACCAGTGCGCTGGCGGCTTCGAAAGCCACAGGGTGGCCCATCTGGAACACCGGTGCAAAGTCCATGGTTGCTGCCTGCTTCTGGATCGCCTCGACGATCTTCGGATGGCAGTGGCCGGCATTGCTGCACCACAGGCCGGCCGTACCGTCCAGGATCTGGCGGCCGTCGTCGCTGGTGTAGTACATGCCTGATGCCGACACCAGCATGCGCGGCTTGCTCTTGAATTGGCGGTTGGCGGTAAACGGCATCCAGAAATGGTCGGTATTCAGCGGGCTGGGCATGGGGTCTCCTTGATGGTCGGCTGCGGCGGATCCGGCGCCGGCAATTGAGCCAATGGCGGATCCCTGTTAACGATGTTAGTCCGTTTGTGCTGCTTGCGGTAGAGCCACTTGGCGCCGTCGATTCTGGAAAGCGGCATGCCTGCGGCGACTCTTCCGGGCGTGCGCAGACGGCCGTGACATCCTGTTAACTTTGCCAGGATGCCAACTACCTCCCTTGTGCTATAGCATAAATTTACCCGTGTTCATAGGGCAAGGGTCCATTTAACTCTTCAAGAGGGGTAATCCATGGTCAGTTTTCAGAGATGGTTGGCAGGCGTCACGTGTGTGGCGGCAATCGTTGTAAGCGGCTCGGTTTACGCAGCAAAGGCCGATATTCAGGTAACGATCCAGGAAGCGAGTGCGAAAGGCGATGCGGGCGCAGGCAAGGTGCTGTACACCATCAGCAACACCAGCGCGGCGCCTTTGCACATTTTGAATTGGGAAACGCCGCTGAACGGCGTCAGCGGCGATTTGTTCAGCGTCGCGCTGGGCGGCCAGCCGGTGCGCTATGTGGGACGGCTGGTGAAACGCAAGCCGGCCACCGACAAGGACTACATCACGCTCAAGCCGAATGAAAGCCGGGCGGTCGAGGTCGACCTCAGCGCTTACTACGAGATGTATCGCGGCGGCCAGTACGTAGTCAAGTACAAGCGCACCGCCGAGACCTTGGTGCGGGAAGCCGGCAATGCAGTCCAGGCCAAGACCGGCGGCGCTGGCGGCGGCATTACGCTGGAAACCAATGCGTTGCCGCTGACCGTCGACGGCGGTCCGGCGCCTTCATCCAAGCAGACTTCCGGCGACCTGCTGGGAGCGATCAACGCCAGCGGCTCGACCAGCTTCGCCAGCTGCAGCAACAGCCAGAAGACCGCGCTGACCACGGCCCGCGGCGACGCCGCCTCGATCGCCACCAATGCCAAGAGCTACCTGGCTGCCAACAAGACCGGCAGCCGCTACACTTGGTGGTTTGGCGCTGTCACCAGCGGCCGCTATGCGACCGCGACCAGCCACTACGGCAATATCAGCAGCGCGCTCGGCGGCCAGTCGTATAAATTCGATTGCAGCTGTTCCGATTCCGGCACTTACGCTTATGTCTATCCGGACCAGCCTTACACAGTCTACCTGTGCGGCGCCTACTGGCAAGCGCCGGCTAACGGCACCGACTCCAAGTCCGGCACGCTGGTGCATGAAACCAGCCACTTCACGGTAGTGGCCGGCACCGGCGACCACGTCTACGGCCAAAGCGGCGCGCACAGTCTGGCCACCAGCGATCCGGATTCAGCATTGGACAATGCCGATAACCACGAGTATTTCGCGGAAAATAATCCAGCGTGGCAGTAAGTCGGACACAAGGCGGTTCGAGATGCTGCTGGTCTTGTCTTGAACCGCCGGTTCCGCGGATGCTAGCGGCGGGCAGCGCGCCGCCCCAGGACGATATGCAATACCAGCAGCAGCGGCAGCAGCAGGCCAGGGACCCAGTGGCCGGCTGACCAGAGCGGCCGGCTGGCTTCGCTGGCCAGGTAGTATAGGGCATAGCCGCTCAGCGTCAGCCAGGCCAGCAGCGTCGCCATGCTCCAGCCGGAATAACGGTTGCGGCGTGCATGATGGGCGCGCCGGATATGGTTGTTCAGCAGGCTGCCGACGAAAAACAGCGTCGCCATGGCGGCGGCGCCATGCAGTTTAATGGCCCATGGCTCAAGCGGATGGACGGTTTCGCCGAACTCGCCGGCGCTGCGCAGGAAATAGCGGGCCAGCAGCCACAGGATGCCGCTGGTGACCAGCAGGCCGCTGATGCCGTACAGGCTGAAGCGATGCCAGCGCTCCAGCCGGAAGCGCATGACGTGCGAGCGCAGGCCGGGGTGATGCAGGCTGCTTTTAGGATGTTTTATTTGGCGCATCGCTCAGATTATAAAAGCAGTCGCGCCAAACTGCTGCAATAAAGGATGTTGCGGGTCGGCGCTGAGCAGCACCAGCTTGGTCAAGGCGTCCGCGGTCATGCAGTCGGGCGCCTGCACCGTGGCGCTGCGGCTGTCGACCAGCGCATTGCCGCTGCCGGCGTCGACCAGCGCCGAACGCATGCATCCATCCACCATCTTTTGCGAAAAATAGCTGCCTGAGGTAGCCAGCGCGCCGTCTTTCAGGTCGATGCGGGCGCCGCTTCGGGTAGGCGAGCGCGGATCGCGGATCATGACTGGATAAGGGGTTTGCCCTAGCACCCGCAAATCGCCGCCGGCATTGACGCAGGCCGAAGCAATATGCAGCGCGCGCAGGGCCTCTACCGCCAGGTCCACCGCATAGCCCTTGGCGATGCCGCCGAGGTCGATCAGCAGCGGCGCCGGCTTGTGCACCATGCCTTGTGCGTCGAGGTGCAAGCGGGCGCCATGGTGCGCAGCGGCGGGCGGGCTGGCGGCCGGCAGCAAGCCCCATGCCACCAGCCTGGAGGCGCAAGCGATGTCGAACAGGCCGCCGCTTGCCGCTTGCATCGCCAGCGCCATCCGCAGCACGGTCGCGGTATGCGCATCGACAGCGATAGCACCGCCGGGCGCCAGGCGATTGATGCGGGCCACATCGCTGGCGGCATCGTGAAAGCTCATCAGGCGATGCACCGTGGCGATCGCCGCGAAAGCGGCGTTGAAGGCTTGCGCCGCTTCTGCTTCGCCCAGGCTGTCGGCCAGCGTCACCTCGACCAGGGTTCCCAGCCAGGGTTGCGCCCGCCGTCTCATTTTTTCAGGATCACCTGGGCGATCGCAGCGATGCGCCGCACGCCGTCGGTCACATGGGTGCAGGAGAGGGTAGCGCCGCTGATGCTGGCGATGCCGTCGCCTATGCTGAGGCCGCCGGCGCCGGCGCTCTTGCCGACGAACTGCTTGCGCCATGCCGGGCTCTTGATTTCAAAGCCGTGGCTCTCGCGGTAGGCGAGGATTTCAATCTGCTTGATGCTGGCGTCGGGATTGACCGCCACCGCATACGAGATCAGTTCAAACTTGCCGACCACGTCATCCAGGATCACGTAACCCAGCTGGGCGTCGCCCTTGTAGGCGGCAAACACCCGCCAGCCGACCGAACGCACCGGCAGGCCGGAGAGCTTTTCAACCTGCTTGATCTGCTCTCCCGACAACTGCAGGCTGGCGTCCTTGAAGCCGGAGGCATCTGGAAACATGGCTTGCTGCGCCTGCTCCACCGTCAGGTACTGGGTGGCGAAGGCGCTGGAGCTGGCGCCGACGGCGACCGCCAGCGTGGCTATATGGCTTGATTTCATTATTTAAAATCAGAAAGCATAACCCAGACCGAGGTTGAAGCGGTCGCGGGCTGTGTCGACCTTGAATTTCTGGTAATCGGCTTTCAGCACCACGCCTTCGCCGACATTGAAGTTGAGGCCGGTAGTCCACACGCCTTCGTTCGGTCCGGTGGCGACTGCCAGGCCGGCCGGCATCGCTGCGTAGCCGTTGGCGGTGTTGAAGCGTTCATAGCGCACAAACGGCGTCAGAGCGTAGTCGGAATTCTTCCACAGCTGGTAGGCGGCTTGCGTATACCAGCCGTAGAACGACGACGGCACCGGCGTCGGCTGGCCGGCGAAGGTTTGGTTCAAGGCTTCGGTGTTGCTGATGGTGCCGCGCGCGTAGACCGCCGACAAGTCCCACTTGCCCGGAGTATAGCGGGCATGCAGATCCCACAAGGTCAGGCGCGCATCCTGGGCCGCGAAATCCGGCGTCTTTTGTCCGACTTTGCCGGTAAACACCGAACCGCCCAGCAGCAAGCCTGGCACGCCGCGCCAGTTCAAGGCGCCGAACACGCTCAGGTCGTGCGACTTGGCCATCTGGCCTTCCTGGTGGATGCTGCCCAAAGGCGAAGTACGGCCGTCGGTCGAGGACGCGTCCCATTTGCTCAGGTCGAAGCCGGTGGTCAGACCGGTGTCCCAGCTCAAGCCGTTGTCCAGCGTCTGCGACAAGCCCAGCCCGGCTTCGCGCCAGGTCGATGGAATGATCGCGGTTTCGACAAAGTTGCGATAGACGCCGTAATAAGCGGTCGGTTCGTGGTTGGTGTTGAGCAGGCCAGCCGGGATCAGGAACAAGCCGCCCTTGGCGCGCAAGCCGTTGTTGAATTCGCGCTCGACATACAGCTGCTCGACCTCAGTCTCGCCCTTGTCGCTGGCCGAAGTGACGGCGTGCTCCCATTCGAACTCAGCCACCATCTTGGTCTTTTCGTCGAAGCGATGAGTGATGCCGATCACGGCGCGGGCAACGTCGGTCTGGGCCTTGCTGCTGTCATGACGCGGGCGGGTGTAATTGACCTCGCCGTAACTTGACAGCACTGTATTCGGTCCCAGCATGGTCGCAGGCGAAGCTGCTGCCATCGAGACCGGCGCAGCGGCGGCTGGTGCCGCAGCGACCGCGACCGCTGCTGGCGCAGCCGGCGCGGCTGCCAGCGCATCCTGACGTTGTTCAACCGTGTCGGTTTTCTTCTTGGTGGCGGCCAGCTCGGCCTTGAGCTGCTCGACTTCAGCAGCCAGCTTGTCGAGCCGCTTCAGCAATTCCGCTTCGCTGGCGGACGCTGCCAGCGGACTTGCCATCAAGGCCAATGCAATGGCTTGCGCCAGAATATTTTTTTTCATGATATGGATTTCCCCTTAAGTTTTATTGTGCTTTGTAGCCATCGGTTAGCGTGCCGAGAAATTGCACGACGTCGTCGACTTCGCTGTCGGACAATGCCGGCGGCATGTTCGGTTGCCGGTTATATGGCACTTCAGTGACATTCACGTTCTTGCGGTATTGCTCGGGCAAGTCGTTGAATTTCTGAGCGACGCCACTGGCGTCGGCCGGGTACCACAGCTCCGGATTGGTATCGCGCTTGACGTAAAAACTGACCGCCTCGCGCAGGGTCTTGAAGTAGCCGTTATGGAAAAACACCTTGCGGGTGGCGACATTGCGCAGGGTCGGCACCTTGAATTTGCCGCACAGTTCGCTGCGGTTGCTCAGGTCGGTGCGGTCTGGTCCGCACAGGCCGAGATCGTAGTAAGCAGGATCGGCGGTGGCGGCAATCGCCGGATTGCGCGGCACGCCCAGGTTGTCGAAGGTGAAGTCGGTAAACAGCGGCGACGAGCCGTCGCTGCCTTTGGCGCTCAGGTGGCAGGCGACGCAGTTGCCCTTGGTCGGATTATTGAACAGCGCCAGCCCGCGCAACTCAGCGGCCTCCAACGGCACTTTACCGGCCAGGAATTGATCGTATTTGGAATCGTAAGGATGGAACTCCGCGTCTTCTTTTTGGTACTGCTGCAGCGCCAGCTGGATACGGTTGAAAGCGTCGTCGCTATTGTCCAGGATGGCGGCGCCGAACACCTGGCGGAATTCTTCGACATACGCTGCCTGCTTCAGTTTGACGATCACATCGGCCTTGCCGCCATTCGCCATTTCATGCGGCGCCAGGAATGGCCGTTGCGATTGGTCGGCCAGCGTATTGGCGCGGCCGTCGCGGTTGAAGCCGCCGGTCGGGGTACCGTCGCTGGCAAAAAAGAAAGCCGGGGTCAGGTTCAGGTAGCGCAAGGACGGCACGGCGCGAAAGCCGGGCACATCGAGGTTGGCGCCGCCCAGCTGCACTGCCAGGTCATTGCTCTGTGCGTGCGCGTTGTCGGGATTGTGGCAGGTAGCGCAAGACTGTTTGCCGGAGGCCGACAGGCTCTGGTCGCTGAATATTTTCTTGCCGAGGCTGGCGACCTGACTGAGCCCGCTGTCCGGCGCCGGCGTAATCGGCGTGCTGGCGCTGTTGCCGCCACCGCCACCGCATGCCGCCAGCAGGCCAGCCATTGCAAATGCCAGCGGCAAGCCGATTTTTTTCCGGACGCGGATCTGCGCCGCGACATTGTTTTGTGACATGTGGATTGTTTTTTTAGTTGATTTGAACACGCATGGCGCCGGCAGGAATGTGACTCCGGCCTCGCCTCCCCGAGTGCTTCATTGTTATATTTTCAAGCGAAACATTGTGAAATGTCAGGATACGAATGGTATTGAGAATGATTGCAATTAGCAATTACTATCAATTCCAATAGGCAATTTCTGCGAAATGTGTCTTTTTCTTCCAACAGCAGGCCGGGTGCGGACCAGTGCCTTGAAATTCTCGGAAATCTTAGCCCGGCGCGTATGGTTTATCGGCCAGTTGCTAGGCCGGGAATTGCAGTGAATTGGGGGACGATTGGATGGGAGAGCAAGAGATTCGGCATCTGCTTGTGGTCCGCAGCGCAGATGCCCGGCGGGCGAAATTTGAGGGAAATTTTGCTGCGCTATACAATAATTATTATATTCAAGGGGCACCATGCTGACATTCAAAATGACCACTGTCGGTTCATCAGAAGGTTTTATCCTGAACAAGGAGGCGAAAGCGCGCCTGAATGTCCAGAAGGGCGATAGCATCAAAAAATGCGCACAGTCTTTCTATTTCCTCCTGAGTTGGTCGTCAGTCTCGTTCTTTTGATTTTGTCGACAGGCCCAGATAATGCATATTTGCTCGTGCCTGGGAGATGAAGTCGGTATTTACAGGAAGGCGCCATAGCTGTTTGGTAACTTTTAGAACGCTACCTAAATAAGACAGCTCGACTGCAATGGTCACGCCGCCAGCAGCTTTTTTAGTTGGTGTTGCAGCGCTCCTGGCTTTTATGTGGTCAATAAGTCGGTCAGCCGTGAGATTGGGGAGCGTCAGAGCTCCTAAGCTAATTTCAGTGATTTCAGGACTGCCGCTTTGTTTTTCCCAAATGGCTTGGTCGGGCCTATCTCATCCGTGTACCGGTCTATCAAGGTTGATAGCGTCATGTCAGATATAATGCGTTCATCCTGATATTTGAGCGCTCGCATGTCGGCTTCCGTCTTAGAGGCCCATTCCTGAGCCCTCGCTTTGGTATCGAACGTCTGTGTTGCGTCCGGAAATCCTTTGCGGCGAATTTGAGCCCGCCAGTGCTTACCTATTTTAATTATCGAGGCCATGTTTTCGTAGCAATTCTGTAGCAATAAAACATGATGCACCATGATAAAACGTGAATTGTAGTGAATATTGAAATGCTATCAAATCCCCTTGAAGCCCGCGTAAGCACTGAGAAATCAAGTAATTACAAGGGTAGGAAAATATCTGTTGCCCCGATGATGGACTGGACCGACCGCCACTGCCGCGTCTTCCACCGTCAAATCACAGCCCACACATGGCTATACACCGAAATGGTCACCACCGGCGCCTTGCTGCACGGCGACGTCCCGCGCCACCTGGATTTCGACCAGATCGAGCATCCGGTCGCCTTGCAGCTGGGCGGCAGCGAGCCGGCCGACCTTGCCAGGAGCGCCAAGCTGGGCGAGCAGTGGGGCTACGACGAGATCAATCTGAATTGCGGCTGCCCTTCGGAGCGCGTGCAAAAGGGCGCATTCGGCGCCTGCCTGATGGCGGAATCGACGCTGGTGGCCGATTGCGTCAAGGCCATGCGTGATGCTGTGGCTATCGACGTCACCGTCAAGCACAGGATCGGCATCGACCAGACCGAATCCTATGAATTCGTGCGCGATTTCGTCGGCACGGTGGCGCAAGCCGGATGCCAGACTTTCATCGTGCATGCGCGCAACGCCATCCTGAAGGGGCTCAGCCCCAAGGAAAACCGTGAAATCCCGCCTTTGAAGTACGAATACGCCTATCGGCTGGCGCAGGATTTCCCCGAGCTGGAAATCATCATCAACGGCGCCATCAAGACTACCGCCGAGATCGATTTCCACCTGCAGCATGTCGATGGCGTGATGCTGGGGCGCGAGGCTTATCACAATCCCTACCTGATGGCGGATTTCGATGCCCGCTATTATGGCGCCGCCGAGGCGCAGCCGAAGACGCGCGCCGAGGTGATCGAGGCCATGCTGCCGTATATCCGCAGCCAGCTGGCCTTGCACGGGCGCGACGGCCACGGTTTGCGCCTGAACAGCATCACCCGTCACATGCTGGGACTGATGGCAGGCGTGCCGGGCGCCAAGTCGTTCCGGCAGGCGCTGTCCGACTCGAAACGGCTGGCCCTGGGCGATCCTATGCTGCTGGTCGAGGCATTGGCAAACATGCAACCATTGGCGGCCTGAGCAAGCTTGTCCGGCAGCCGCATGGGGTTTTAGCGTAAAACTACCGAAAGTAGTGTCCGTAAAACATTTTCAGTCTGCTAAATCCTTTAAAATAGCTACCTCTGGCTTACGCTTGGATAGCCAAGGGCGGCGACGCTGCCGCCGCCACAATTCAGCTTAAAGTTTTAACCTAAACATACCCATGCCCCGCGGACCGGCTCACAAGGCGTCCGCAGCGGCTGTCTTCAAGGCGAAACATGTCAATTGCAACTACAGAGGAAATCATTGCTGAACTCCGTGCTGGCCGCATGGTGATTCTGGTGGATGAAGAAGATCGTGAAAACGAGGGCGACCTGGTGCTGGCCGCCGATTTCGTCACGCCGGATGCGATCAATTTCATGGTGCGCCATGCGCGCGGCCTGGTCTGCCTGACCCTGACCGAAGAGCGTTGCGACCAGCTCAACCTGAGCATGATGACCAGCCGTAACGGCACCGCCTACGGCACCAATTTCACGGTATCGATCGAAGCCGCCGAAGGCGTCACTACCGGCATCTCCGCCGCCGACCGCGCGCGCACCATCCAGGTAGCAGTGGCGGCCGACGCCAAGGCTGGCGATATCGTGCAGCCGGGCCATATCTTTCCGATCAAGGCGCGCAAGGGCGGGGTGCTGATGCGCGCCGGCCATACCGAAGCCGGTTGCGACCTGACCGAGATGGCGGGCTTGACGCCGGCCGCGGTGATTTGCGAAATCCTGAAGGAAGACGGCAGCATGGCGCGTTTGCCTGATTTGCTGGAGTTTTCCAAGGAACACGGCTTGAAGGTCGGCACCATCGCCGACCTGATCCACTACCGCGGCCAGCACGAAAGCATCGTCGAACGCCTGGCCGAGCGCACTACGCATACTGCGCAAGGCACGTTCAAGACCATCGCCTACCGCGACACGCCTAGCGGCGGCGCCCATCTGGCGCTGCTGCACGGCACGCCGTCGCCGGACGTGGAAACGCTGGTGCGGGTGCATCAGCCGGTCTCCATCCTCGACTTGCTGGAAACCGAGGCTACCAATCACTCCTGGAACATGGCCTCGGCCCTGGCTGCGATCGCGGCTTCGCCGTGCGGCGTGGTGGTGCTGCTCAACTGCGAAGAATCGGCCGACCAGATCTTCGCCAAGTTTGCGGCGCTGGAAGCTGCCTGCAGCGGCGTCAAGCCGCCGCCGCCGCGAGTCGACCTGCGCACCTACGGCATCGGCGCCCAGATCCTGAAAGATCTCGACGTCGGCAAGATGAAATTGCTGGCCAGCCCGCGCAAGATGCCGTCGATGACCGGCTATGACCTGGAAATCACCGGCTACCAGAACAAGCCGAATGCCTGATCGGGCAGGCAGCAAGCATTAACAATTTTTAGCAGTGCCCGCGCAACAGCAGCAAATGGTAGCACCCGGCAGCAACCAGCAGCAGCGATGTGTAGCAAGGCATTTTTGTAATCAATTTGAATGAAAAAAGCGCCTGGTGCGCATAAGAGGAAAGCCATGACAGTCGGAGTTTACGAAACCAACCTGGACGGTGCTGATCTGCGCATCGGCATCGTGCAAGCGCGCTTCAACGAGGATGTCTGCCACGGCCTGCTGGCGGCCTGTCTGGCGGAACTGAAGCATCTGGGCGTGGCGGATGAGGATGTCTTGCACGTTACCGTGCCGGGCGCCCTGGAAATTCCGCTGGCGTTGCAGAAGATGGCGGAAACCATGCAGTTCGACGCGCTGATCGCCATCGGCGCCGTGATCCGCGGCGAGACCTACCATTTCGAGCTGGTGTCCAACGAATCCGGCGCCGGCATCACCCGCGTCGGCCTCGATGCCGGCATCCCGATCGCCAACGCCGTGCTGACCACCGAGAACGACGAGCAGGCGGAAGCGCGGATGGAGGAGAAGGGCACCGACGCCGCCAGAGTCGCGGTGGAAATGGCCAATCTGTCGATCGCGCTGGAAGAACTGGCTGAAGCCACCAGCGAAGAATAAGATGGCTGCGCGGGTGTGGCGCTGTCGACGCGCTTGCCCGCGCTGTGATTTTCAATACGTTCAGATGATCTGCAAGCTTGCGGCCAAGCCGGCCGCCGGCGAGAGATGAAATGCAGATAAACAAGAAGCAACCCAAGCTGGAAAAATTATGACCACCACTAAAACTTTGCACGCCAATCCGAGCAAGAGCCGCACGCCGCGTCACCGCGCGCGCGAATTCGCGTTGCAGGGCCTGTATCAATGGCTGTTGAACAATGAAGACGTGACTGCCATCAGCGAGCATATCCGCCAGGCGCACGGCTTCGACAAGGCCGATGCCGAACATTTCAATTCGCTGCTGTACGGCGCGATCAAGGACGTCGTCACTTTGCGCGCCGGCCTGGCGCCGCTGATCGACCGCAAGATCACCGAACTGTCGCCGGTGGAGCACGCCGCCTTGCTGATCGGTGCTTTCGAGTTGCAGAACCACGTCGAGATTCCTTATCGCGTCGTCATCAACGAAGCCGTCGAACTGACCAAGTCCTTCGGCGGCATCGATGGCCACAAATATGTAAACGGCGTGCTGGACAAGTTTGCCGCCAAAGCGCGTGTGGATGAAATCAGCGCCGGCAAGAAATCCTGAATCCGTCTTTGCAAGCGGGACCGCCCTACATCGTGCATGATGTAGGGCGGTCCCTGATGTTTCAGGCGATCTAGCCGCGTACCACAGGGCGCGGTTCGCCAATCGGAAAATCTGTTCATGACATTCTCGCATCTCGCTTCACGTCTCGATAACATCGCCCCGTTCCACGTGATGGAACTGGCAAAAATGGCGGCAGCGCTGGAACAGCAGGGCCGCCATATCATCCACATGGGCATCGGCGAACCGGATTTCACTGCCGCGCCGCGGGTGATCGAGGCCGCGGCCAAGGCCATGGCCGACGGCAAAATGCAATACACCTCGGCCACCGGCCTGCCGGCGCTGCGCGAAGCGATCTCCGGCCACTATCGGCAAGTGTATGGACTGGATATCGCACCCGCCCGCATCGTCGTCACCGCCGGCGCCTCGGCCGCGCTGCTGCTGGCTTGCGCGGCCCTGGTGGAAAAGGGTAGCGAGGTGCTGATGCCTGATCCTTCCTATCCATGCAACCGCCATTTCGTCGCCGCCTTCGACGGCCGCGCGAAGATGATACCCAGCGGTCCGGCCGAACGCTTCCAGCTCTCCGACCAGATGGTGCGCGAGCACTGGGGCGACGCTACGCGCGGTGTGCTGCTGGCTTCGCCCTCGAATCCGACCGGCACCTCGATCCTGCACGGTGAACTGGGCAAGATCATCGCCACCGTGCGCGCCAAGGGCAGCTTTTCCATCGTCGATGAAATCTATCAGGGCCTGAGCTACGACGAGGCGCCGTTTTCCGCGCTGTCGCTGGGCGACGACATCATCGTCATCAACAGTTTCTCCAAATATTTCAACATGACCGGCTGGCGTCTCGGCTGGCTGGTGCTGCCGCCGCAACTGGTGGCGCCGATCGAAAAGCTGGCGCAGAACCTGTTCATCTGCCCTTCCTCGATTGCACAGCATGCGGCGCTGGCCTGCTTCGAAAAGGACTCGCTAGCCTTGTACGAAGCACGCAAGGCTGAGTTCAAGCGCCGCCGCGACTACCTGGTGCCGGCCCTGGTCGAACTGGGCTTCAAGGTGCCGGTGGTGCCGGACGGCGCCTTCTACGTGTATGCCGATTGCAGCGCGCTGCTCAAGGACGGCGGCGACGCCGACCAGCTGGTCAAGGATATCTTGAACCAGGTTGGCGTCAGCATGGTGTCGGGCCTGGATTTTGGCGCCCACACCGCGCAGCGCTATATCCGCCTGTCGTATGCAACCTCGATGGAAAATCTGCAGGAAGCAGTGCGCCGGCTGGACCAGTACATCAGCCAGAATCAACAACGGACTTAACTACGGAATTAACTACGGAATTGAGACATTGTCCGCTGCCGGCATCTCGGCAGTATTGAAAAAGGAGCTCCCATGCACTTCGTTTTTCCGCCCAAACCGGCAGCTGCGGTACCCGTAGCCGGTAGCGATCAATTGTTCCCGGTGCACAGAATCTACTGCGTTGGCCGCAACTATGCCGAGCATGCCAAGGAGATGGGCAGCAGCGGCCGCGAAGCGCCGTTTTTCTTCATGAAGCCGGCGGATGCGGTATTGCCGGTAGCGCAGGGCAGCATCGGTGAGATGCCGTATCCGCCGATGACGCAAGACCTGCATCACGAAATCGAACTGGTGGTGGCGCTGTCCACCGGCGGCAAGAACATTCCGGCGGCGGAAGCCATCAAGCACATCTGGGGTTATGCGGTCGGACTCGACATGACGCGCCGAGATCTGCAAGGCGAAGCCAAGAAACTGGGGCGGCCGTGGAGCACGGGCAAGGGCTTCGACCATTCGGCGCCGATTTCCGCGATCCAGCCTGCCGGCCCCAGCGGCCTGATCGAACAAGGTGATATCCGCCTGAACGTGAACGGCGTTTTGCGCCAGCAAGGCGATATCAGCCAGATGATCTGGAACATCGCTGAAACCATCGAGCAGTTGTCCGCTTACTTTGAATTGCAGGCCGGCGATCTGATTTTTACCGGCACGCCGGCAGGAGTGGCGGCGGTAGGCAAGGGCGATCTGCTGGAAGGCTCGGTAGCCGGCGTCGGCGAGTTGCGGGTGCGCCTGGTCTAGGTAGATATAAATGAAACTGTATAGCTATTTCCGCAGCTCCGCCGCTTATCGCGTGCGGATTGCCCTGAACCTGAAGGGGCTGCCTTACGATATCGTGCCGGTGCATCTGCTGAAGCACGGCGGCGAGCAGCTGAGCCAGATGTACCGCACCCTGAACAGCGACGGCCTGGTGCCGACCCTGGTCGAGGAAGATGCCGCGGGCGGCCAGGCAGTGCTGACGCAATCGCTGGCGATCCTGGAGTACCTGGAAGAAGTCCAGCCGGCGCCGGCCTTGTTGCCGGCGACGGCGCTGGATCGTGCTTTTGTGCGCAGCATCGCGCTGGCTATCGCCTGCGACATCCATCCCATCAACAATCTGCGCGTGCTGCGTTACCTGGTGCACGAACTGAAGGTCGACGAGAATGCCAAGAACACCTGGTACCGCCACTGGTGCGAGAGCGGCTTGGCAGCGCTGGAAACCACGCTGGCGCGCGATGGCCGCAGCGGCAAGTTCTGTTTCGGCGACACGCCGACTTTCGCCGACTGCTGCCTGGTGCCGCAGATATTCAATGCGCAGCGCCTCAAATGCGATCTGGAGGCGATGCCGACGTTATTGCGGATTTACCAGAATTGCCAGGAGCTGGATGCCTTCATCCAGGCGGCGCCGCAAAGCCAGCCGGACGCCGAAGCCTAGGGCAAGGCTGAACAAAAAAGCCAGGATTCGCGAGAGTCCTGGCTTTTTTTTCAGGCCGCGGCCTGGATCGGCTCGGCCAGAATCGGCTCGGCCGGATGAAAACTCTCGGCGCGCGCGATCGGCCAGTATTTCGCAAACACCGGATAGCGGTAATTCTGGTTTAGCAAATCACCCGGCTTCAGGTAAGGCAGCAGGTCGGACATCAGCTTCACTTCATGGTCGGAAGTGCGTCGCACGATGTGATGCGCGCGCAAGGCGGAAGCGTGCGGCAAGCCCGCGGCTTGCACCAGTTCCTGCAGCGCATGCAGGGTGCTCTCGTGGAAACGGTGCACGCGTTCGGCCTTGTCCGGCACCACCAGCGCCTTCTGGCGGCCGACATCCTGGGTCGCCACGCCGGTCGGGCAGCGGTCGGTATGGCAGCTTTGCGACTGGATGCAGCCCAGCGAAAACATGAAGCCGCGCGCCGAATTGCACCAGTCGGCGCCGATCGCCAGCGTGCGCGCCAGGTCGAAGGCGGTGATCACCTTGCCGCTGGCGCCGATCTTGATACGGTCGCGCAGGCCAGCTCCGACCAACGCGTTATGCACCAGCAGCAAGCCTTCCTGCAAGGGCATGCCGACGTGATCGACGAATTCCAGCGGCGCCGCGCCGGTGCCGCCTTCGGAGCCATCCACCACGATGAAGTCAGGCAGTATGCCGGTCTGCAGCATGGCTTTGACGATGCCGAAAAATTCCCAGGGATGACCGACGCACAGCTTGAAACCAACCGGCTTGTCGCCCGACAGGGTGCGCAATTTCTGGATGAATTCCAGCAGGCCGATAGGATTCGAAAACGAGGAGTGGGTAGCCGGTGAAATGCAGTCCACACCCATCGGCACCCCGCGCGTCGCCGAAATTTCCGGCGTGATCTTGGCCGCCGGCAGTACGCCGCCATGGCCTGGCTTGGCGCCCTGCGACAGTTTCACCGTGATCATCTTCACCTGCGGCGAGGTCGCCTGCGCCACGAATTTCTCTTCGTTGAAGCTGCCGTCGCCGTTGCGGCAGCCGAAATAGCCGGAAGCAATCTGCCACAGCAGGTCGCCGCCGAATTCGCGATGATAGGGCGAGATCGAACCTTCGCCGGTGTCATGCGCAAAGCCGCCTTTTTTAGCGCCGTGATTGAGGGCGCGGATGGCGTTGGCGGACAAGGCGCCGAAGCTCATCGCCGAGACATTGAACACCGACATCGAATACGGCTGCGCCCGCTCGGCGCCCACCGTAACGCGGAAATCGTGGCTGGCGATGATGGTCGGCGACAGCGAGTGGCCGACCCATTCATAGCCGCGCATCTTGACATCCAGTTCGGTGCCGAAGGGCCGGCTGTCTACATCGCCCTTGGCGCGCTGGTAGACCAGGCTGCGTTCCTTGCGCGTGAACGGCGCACCGTCGTTGTCGCTCTCGAAAAAATACTGCCGCATTTCAGGGCGGATCATTTCAAACAGAAAGCGGAAATGCCCCATCAATGGATAGTTGCGCAGGATGGCGTGGCTGCGCTGGTTCATGTCCCAGATGCCAAGTGCGCTCAGCAGCGCCGGCGCCACCGCCCACCACCAGGTAATTTTTCCAAGCGCGGCGCCGGCGGCAAGCGCCACCGTCAGCAGCAGCACTATCCAGAAACTTAGGTAACGACTGACTTTCATGATTTCTTCCTTTTATCGCTGGTGATTGCTGCTGCGAGACGACCCGCCTATGGGAGCGGCGCTTCGGCAGTGGCAAGCTGACAATTTTACACACTCATGGCTCGCTCTGGGCTGGCGCAGCTTCCGTTTGTCCTACAAGCCTATCCGTTGCCGTCCTATATGCCTTCTGGCCGGGCTTGGTTAGTATGGATACAAGTTAGCGCCGGTGACATGCCGCGGCAGCGGCATTTCCACACTATGCAAAGGAGCAGCTCATGAAAATCAAGAAAATCATCGCGGGCGTATTGATTGGCGTCGCTGGTTTCAGCGGCGCTTCGCTGGCATTGGCGGCAGATGGCTCCAAGGCCAGCTACAGCGCTGCGCAAGATGCGGCAGATGCTACATACAAGGCCGATAGAGCCAGGTGCGATTCGCTCAGCGGCAACGGCAAGGACGTATGCGTCAAGCAAGCCGAGGCAACGCGCGAACACAGCAAGCAGGACGCCAAGGCGGAATACAAGAACACTCCCAAGGCACTGGCCAGTGCGCGCAAATCCGAAGCGGATGCCGACTACGCGGTAGCCAGGGAAAAATGCGACAGCCTGGCGGGCAACGCCAAGGATGTCTGCATCAAGCAAGCCAAGGCTGGACAAGCCAATGCAGTCGCCAACGCCGATAAGCAGCTGGAGATCACCAAGGCCAATGCCGACGCGCGTGAAGAGCGTGCCGACGCGCGCTACAAGGTTGCGCTTGCCAAGTGCGATGCGCTGGCCGGCGCTGCCAAGGACGATTGCGTAACGACCGCCAAGGCCGCATTGAACAAGTAATCGGAGGGCGGCCGCGCTGGCGCTTTGCGCCGCTGCGGCCTCACATGGCTGGGAAGAGTTGATTTTTACGAATTTGTTTACATTGATGCCGGGCGGCCGCACACTAAACATCATGCAATGCCTTCCGCTTTGTCCCGAGCCTGCTGCTTGCAAGCGCCAGGCTGCGACAACGCTGAATAACCTAACTGATTGTGACGGTTGAACAGATGATAAAAATCCTGGTGGTTGATGATCATGCTGTGGTGCGTGCTGGCGTCCAGTTCTTCGTCGCTGACATTGCGGAGTACGAGATCGCAGGCGAAGCTGCCAATGCGCAAGAAGCGATACAGCTGGTCCGTGCCAATGACTATGACATCGTGCTGCTGGACATCGCGATGCCGGACAAGAGCGGGGTGGAGGTGCTGAAGCAGATCAAGCGCGAGAAGCCGAAGCTGCCGGTGCTGATGCTCAGCATGCACCCGGAAAGCCGCTATGCGGTGCAGGTGCTGCGCAGTGGGGCTGACGGCTATGTGCAGAAGGAGGCGCTGGCGACCGAGCTAGTGAAGGCGATCAGTACGATATTGCAAGGCCATAAATACATCAGCTATGGCGTCGCCGAATTGCTGACGGCGGACCCTGCAAGCAATGAAAATACGCCCTTGCACGAAACCCTGTCAGCGCGCGAGTATGAGATCTTTTACAAACTGAGCCAGGGCGAAGGGGTGACCAAGATCGCAGAGGAATTGTGCCTGAGCGTAAAAACCATCAGTACCTATCGCACCCGAGTCCTGCAGAAAATGAGCATGGCCAGCAACGCCGATATTATTTATTATGCAATCAAGAATAATTTGATCGACTAGAAGTTTAATTTATTCAAAGGACAGCAAGCCGCACTGCAATCATCCGCATGATGCCGTACCGAGGGACTTGCCAGTCCCTAGCACCCAGTTCTGGCGCAATGCATGAAACAAATGAGTTCACCCGTCGTCAGCCAATATGGACCATACAACAGCTTCCAATACCATCAGATCGGGCGTCGCGCCGCTGCGGATTTTTCTTGTGGAAGATTCGGTCGACGTGCGCGATCTGATGATTGAAACCTTGAGCGAAATTCCAGGCGTGGTATTCGCTGGATTTTCCGAAGAGGAAGACGATGCCTTGCAAAAGATCGACGCCGACTCTTTCGATGTGCTGATCCTGGATATCGAGCTGAAGAAGGGCAATGGCATGAGCCTGCTGCGCACGCTGTCAAAATCGGCGAAACCGCTCAATTCGCTGAAGATCATTTTCAGCAATAACGTCAGCAACGCCTTCAGGCGCGCCGGAGAACAATACGGCGTGCGGTTTTTCTTCGACAAGAGTTCTGAATTTACCAAGCTGCGTGATTTGCTGGCGGCCTTGGGAACCGGTTTGCCGGATCATTGATTGTTCCGCGGTCGTTCCGGATATCATTGGTCATATCAGCCCGCTCGGCTTGAGCGGGCTTTTCATGTTTCTGAAACCGCGGATTCATCCCGCTGCCGCGCGGATCCTTGATGCCGGCATGCACATGCAGCGACGTTCCTGGAGGCGATTTGGATAATATAGAGCGCGAAGCAGGCGCGAGCGGCAATCCGCATTATCATGATTTGCTGAAGACGCGCGCGCTGGACAGTCTGGCGGCGACCAAAACCTATGTCTGGCGCACCACCGCGGCCGCGCTTGCGGTGAGCATGCTGGTGCTGGCGGTTTCGGCGCTGGTGCTGGCCGCCTGCCTGTATCAGATCACGCTGCCGTTTTCCGAATCGCAGCCGCCGCTCATGCGCGCCAACACCGCGGCCGGATTCCTGCTGGCCACCGTCAGTCTGATCGTGCAATGCCTGGTGGTCGGACCGCGGCGGCTGATCACCCTTTTCGGCCAGTTGCTGGCGCTCTTGCTGCTGGTGCTGGCCGCCGCCGCCCTGATGCAAAATTTCATGGGCAGCGCCGGCTGGCTCGATACCGTTCTCGTCCAGCTGGCGCTGCAGCCGAGCGTGCGCCTTGCCAGCGGCTTGCATCCGATGGTAGCCATCGGCTTCATTTTTGCGGGAAGCGCGCTGCTGCTGCTCGATTTCCGTCTCGGCAAAGAACAGTACGTCGCCGAGTACCTGGCGATCTTCCTGCTGTTCCTTAGCGCCATTCCACTGCTCGGCTATCTGTACAACGTTGCGGCCATGACCCAGATGGTGTATGCCACCAGTATCCCGCTGCTGTCGGCGCTGGCGTTCCTGCTGTGCGGCCTGGCGCTCATGATGTCGCGCCCGCGCCACCGGCTGATGGCGATCATCACCCGCCATGCCCCGGGCGGCCAGATGCTGCGCCGTTCCTTGCCGCAGATGCTGATCCTGCTGGTCGCCTTGCACTGGCTGGCGGACTGGGGCGCGCGCCATGACTTATACGACCGCAGTTCGCTGCCGCCCTTGCTGACGCTGGTCGACGGCGTGCTGGTGCTGTTCATTTTCTGGCGCGCCGGCGGCAAGGTCGACCTTGAATACGGCGCGCGCCTGCAGAGCGCAGCCGAGCTGGCCGAAGCCACCGCGCTGCTGATCGCGGTCAGCGACAACACCAACGATCCGATCTTCGTCAAAGACCGCCTGGGGCGGCTGATTTTTGCCAATCCGGCCTGCCTGCGCCGGCTGGGGCTGAGCTGGGACCAGGCAAAATACCGGCGCAGCCGCGAGATCCTGCCGCTGGCCGAAGATGCCGACAAGGTGGATCAGGATGATATCCGCATCATGAATGGCGGCGTCTCGGAAACACTGGCGCAAACCATGCAGCTGCCGGAGGGGATCGTGACCTTCCAGACCACCATCTCGCCCTGGTTCGATCAGCAAGGACAGGTCATGGGCGTGGTCGGCATCGCCACCGACATCAGCGAGCGCAAGCGCGCCGAAGACTCGCTCAAGCAGCGCGAGCTGGAACTTGAGCGCACCATCGCCCAGCGCACCGCCTTGCTGCGCGAACTGGCCAACCATATGGAAACCATCCGCGAAGAAGAGAAACGGGCGATTGCGCGCGAGCTGCACGACAATATGGGGGCCTCGCTGACGGCGCTCAGCATGCACCTGGAAGGCGTCTACAAGATCCTGCCGCAGGATGCCCACTGGCAGAACCGCCAGGGCCAGATGCAGACTTTGCTGAGCTCGCTGGTGGCGACCACGCGGCGCATCCAGACCGAGTTGCGGCCGAACATGCTTGAGCTGTTCGGCTTGAAGGCGGCGATCGCCGAACAGCTGGAAGATTTTGGCGCGCGTACCGAAATCCTCTGTAGATCCAGCTTGCCGGATGAAGACATTACGATCGACCACCGCATCGAAATCGCGGTGTATCGCATGCTGCAGGAGATCCTGAACAACGTGTCCAAGCACGCTCATGCCAGCCAGGTGGAGGTGATTCTGGATATCGATGAAGACCGGCTGGCGCTGACGGTGCGCGACAACGGCGTCGGCATGTCGCAGGAGCGTTTTGAAAACACCAGCACCCACGGTTTGCGCGGCTTGAATGAAAGAGCGACCTACCTCGGCGGTAAAGTGCGCTTTTCCGCGGGAAAGGATAAAGGCACCGCGGTGGTGATCGAACTGCCCATTTCGGTGCAAGTGCAAAACAGCGGCGAGCAGGCTGATACCTGACAAGGCAGCTGGCCGCCGGGCTGAAGATCAGGATAAGCGTGTCTCAGGTCGGACAGATATCGGTCGCCACCAGGACGCTGCACGGCACCTTTTCAACCAGCATGGTGTCCACCGAGCCGCGCCACCAGCGCGTCGCCAGCGGTTTCTTGCGCGAGTGGCCGACGATCACCAGGTCGATGCCCAGTTTGTTGACCAGGTCACTGATAACATTGACAGGTTCGCCGCTTTCAAAGTGGTCGATCGGCTTGAGGCCGGCGTCGGTGAGGAGTTTGTGACCCTTGATCAGCTCTTGTTCGAGCAGGGTTTTTTCCGCCCTGATTGCGGATTCGGCGACAAATTCGCCCGCCATCAGATAGGTTGCGAGATTGATGACGCCCAGCAGATGGACCTCAACTCCGGGGCCGGGCGCCAGCTGGATACAGGAATATAAAGCAGAACGACTTTCAGGCGTGCCATTGTAGGCGACGAGAATTTTCCGGTACATATGCATGCCCTCCTGAAAATTGTATTTGCAATGGTGTCTGTCTTCATCATAGCGCAGACTTGAGCTGCGAACCAGCAGCCATTGCGCTAATTCCAAAGTGAATTTCGCTGGGCGATTTTGTGTGCCGGAAGCGGATTCCCGCGCCGGCCAGGGTAGGGCGTTTTATCCGGTGGCGTTCTTTCCCGAATACTGCAAATTGGCGTGGCGTGATCAATAAAGCGCAAAAATACGTCACTATTGCGCGTTGCGCCAATATAAAAGTAGACTTACTGCGTACTTTGCTGCCGCGCGGATCGAAGAATGCCGAAGCGCGATTGATTAATGAATAGGTGAAGGAAGATGGATGTCGGATGAAATCGTGATTGTAGGCGGTGGCGCGGGTGGGCTGGAGCTGGCTTGCAAGCTTGGCCGCAAACTGGGAAGCGGTCACGTGACCCTGGTCGATCGGGCGCTGTACCACATCTGGAAACCGTCTCTGCACGAAGTCGCAGCAGGCACCCGCGATATCCATCAGGAAGGCCTGTCTTACCAGATGTTGGCACACGACAATAAGTTTCGCTTCGTGTACGGCAACATGACGGCACTCGACAGCGCCAGCAACACCATCACCGTGGACGCCGTCACCGACGAGTCGGCCACCGAACTGCTGCCACCGCGCCAGATCGCATTCAGCAAGCTGGTGATAGCGGTCGGCAGCGTCTCCAATTATTTCGGCATTCCGGGCGCCGAGCAAAACACCATTTCGCTGAATTCGACCGAAGATGCCGAACAATTCCGAGTGCGCCTGCTGAAAATGCTGGCGCTGGCGGATTTGAAGAAAGAAAAAGATCCGGATGCCGGCGTCGATATCGTGATCGTCGGCGGCGGCGCTACCGGGGTCGAGCTGGCGGCCGAATTGCGCGATGCCAGCAGCGTCTATACCGACTACGATTTTCCGCATCTGAACCCGAACCGCGATGTCCGCATCACCATCCTGGAAGGCGCGCCGCGGCTGCTGGCGCCGCTCACAGAACGCGTTTCCAAAGCCGCCAGCAAGCTGCTGCAGGAGCGAGAGGTGAAGGTGGTGACAGATTGCCGCGTCGCCAGCATCGCCGAGAATTTTGTCACCGACGCCAACGGCAACAACTACGCTTCCGACCTGTGCGTCTGGTCGGCCGGCATCAAGGCGCCGGATTTCCTCAAGGGGCTGGGGCTGCCGGTGATCAAGTCCGGCCAGCTGGAAGTGGATGGCTTGTTGAAGGTGGCCGGTTCCGCCAATATCTATGCGCTGGGCGATTGTGCAGCCTGCATCGGCAGCGACGGCAAGATGGTGCCGCCGCGGGCGCAGGCGGCGCATCAGCAGGCTGACTACCTGGTCGAGATGTTCGTGCGCGCCAGCAAAGGCCAGGCGGCATCCGATGCGCCCTATATCTACAAGGACCATGGCTCGCTGGTGTCGTTCGGCAGGAATACATCGGTCGGCACGCTGATGGGTTCGCTCACCAAGCTGGGCTGGTTCGTCGACGGCTTCTTCGCGCGCATGATGTACACCAGCCTGCACCTGATGCACCTGAACGCCTTGCTGGGGCCGGTGCGCACCGGCGTCACGGCCGCCGCCAGCGGCTTGATGAAACACGCCAAGCCGTCGGTCAAGCTGCATTGATTGTCAGTCCAGCGGACAGTTGTTGGTCGTTACGTCAGGTGTAACCATGTTGTGCAAATGTAAAAGTATGTATCGTTTGCAGGCATTTGACGGCGGCTCGGCTATAGTCCAACTTAACAACCGTGGCTTCGCAGTTGGCGAGGTAGCGGTTTTTTGATGGTGTTATTAGGGCCGTATGTCCCTTGAAGGATGCAATCATGCTGCACAAAAAATGGATCTGTATTGCTCTGCTGGCTAGCTCTGCCGCCGTAGTGTCTACCTCGGCCATGGCTTACGATGACGGCGCCAATACCGCGATCGGCGCAGTTGCCGGCGCAGTGATCGGCGGCGCTGTCGGCGGCCGCAACGGCGCGATTGTCGGCGGCGTGCTCGGCGCCGCGGTGGGCGCGACTTCCGGCGGCTATCGCCAGGGCGGCTACTATGAGCGCGACGGCTATTACGATCGTCCGGCAACCTACTATCAGCCTGCTCCCGTGTATTACCGCCCAGCTCCGGTCTACTATCGTCCTGCGCCGGTGTACTATCAGCCAGCCCCGGTCTACTACCGTCCGGCGCCGGTCTATGTCGAGCAACGCCGCGACGACTATTACTACCAGCAGCCGTATCAAGGCGGCTACTACGAACGCTGAGCGCTGCCAGGCCAGAAACAAGTTATCTCCCCGCGACGCCGGTCCAGATGTGAATCTGGACCGGCGTTTTGCATGGGCCGGCAAGATTCTCAGCTATCAGGCGGCGACACTAGGTCCTATAGTGAAAGATGACGACAAGCCCGTCGCCGCCCGAGAAGGAGACGCCATGTCCAAAACCAGATTGCCTGCCGCTGCCGCCAAGCCTGTCACAGAAAAGAAGAAGCAAACCGTCAATCCGGCGGATCGCTGGACCGGCCACGCCCTGGATGGCAGCCAGCAGATGGATATCGTGGAAGAGCAGATGTATGTGAATGAGCCCGGGTCGACCAAAGACCAGCCCCTGGTACAGCCGCAGCCCTCCAAATAGAGCACAGACGACATGTTATTCAATGTTGTACCATGTTAATAAATTTGCTAGCTTATAATCGGACCTGGTGTCCTGACTAAGGACGCTGGATACCTTCCCGAAAAATGCAGCAGCATAAAAAACAGGAAAATCATGTCGATTCATTTGCAGGGAGCGGGGGCAACACGCGCTGTGCGACGGTTGCGCTCCGGCTTGCTGCTTGTGCTTGCCGGCGCCATGTTCGGCGTCGCGGCGCAGGCGGCTGAAGTCGATTCCGCCGCGGTTCCGGACACCATCAAACAGCGCCTCACCGCCTGCACCGCCTGCCACGGCGAACAGGGCCGCGCCACCAACAACGGCTACTACCCGCGCATCGCCGGCAAGCCGGCCGGCTATCTCTACAACCAGCTGCACAACTTCCGCGAAGGGCGGCGCCAGTATCCGATGATGACTTATCTGGTCGATCATCTGTCGGACGCCTACCTGCAGGAAATCGCCGCCTATTTTGCCGACCAGCACCCGCCTTATCCGCCGCCCCAGCCTTACGATCCGTCCGAGGCCGCCCGTGCCCGCGGCGAAATGCTGGTCAACAAGGGCGACGCCGGCAAGCAGATCCCGGCCTGCATCGCCTGCCATGGCAGCGCCATGACCGGCGTGCTGCCGACCACCCCGGGTTTGCTCGGTTTGCCGCGCGATTACCTGGTCAGCCAGATCGGCGCCTGGAAAAACGGCGCGCGTCATGCGGTGGCGCCGGATTGCATGGCGCAGCTTGCGCAGCGCTTGAGTGCTGAAGATATCGGCGCGGTGGCATCCTGGCTGGCGGCGCAGCCGGTGCCGGCCGGCGCCGCCGCGGTTGCCCCCGGCTCCGTCAAACTGCCGCTGGCTTGCGGCAGTGTCCCTGTCCCGAATTGAGCGGAGCGAACATGAAACGATTACTGATGTGGCTGGTGGGCGCAGCTTTGCTGCTGATCGCCGCCGCGTTCGCCGTGCTGGCGCTGCTGAATGCCGATGACGATAGTGGCGCGGCAAGGCCGCCGGCGACGGCCGTGGCGGATCCTGCCGCACAGATTGTCAAGGGCGCCTATCTGGTGCGCAGCGGCGACTGCATTGCTTGCCATACCGCGCGCGGCGGCAAGGAACTGGTCGGCGGGCGCGCCATACAGACCCCGTTCGGCGCCATCTATTCGCCCAATCTGACGCCGGACAAGGACACCGGCATCGGCAGCTGGAGCGCCGAGGATTTCTGGCGCGCGCTGCATAACGGCAAATCGAAGGACGGCAGCCTGCTGTATCCAGCCTTCCCCTACACCAATTACACCAAGGTCACGCGCGAAGATGCCGACGCCATGTTCGCCTATCTGCGCAGCGTGGCGCCGGTGGCGCAAAAGAACCTGGCGCCCGCTTTGCGTTTTCCCTATAACAACCGGAACCTGCTGTACGGCTGGCGCGCGCTGTATTTCCGGCCCGGCGTGTATCAGGAAGAGAAGGGCCAGTCGGTGGAGTGGAATCGCGGCGCCTACCTGGTGCAGGGCCTGGGCCACTGCAGCGCCTGCCACACCACCCGCAACGCGCTCGGCGGCAGCGACCTCAAGGCAGAACTGGGCGGCGGCTTTATCCCGGTGGTGAACTGGTATGCGCCATCGCTGACATCGGATGATGAAATCGGCCTGGGCGACTGGGATATCGAGCACATCACCGGCTTGCTGAAAAACGGCGTCTCGCCGCGCGGCACGGTGCTGGGGCCGATGGCGGAAGTGGTGGGCGCCAGCCTGCAGCACTTGAGCGACGCCGACGTCAAGGCCATGGCGGTCTACCTGAAATCCTTGCCGCGCCAGAAGGAAGCGGAGCCGGCCAAGGAACGCGCCAGCGCGGATGAGGTGGCGCGGGTGCTGGAACAGGGCGGGAAGATCTACAAGAACCATTGCGCCGATTGCCACCAGGCTTCCGGCAAAGGCACATGGCCGGCGTATCCGCCGCTGGCCGGCAATCATGCCATCACCATGGCGTCGCCGGTGAATGCGATCCGGGTGGTGCTGAACGGTGGCTTCTCGCCGAGCACGGCAGCCAATCCGCGTCCCTATGGCATGCCGCCTTACGGTCCGGCTTTGAGCGACGGTGAAGTGGCGGCGGTGGTTTCCTACATCCGCAACAGCTGGGGCAACAAGGCGCCGATAGTCAATTCAGCCGAGGTCAACCGCTATCGCGCCATTCCTCTGGATTAAAGCGATCCCGGGTTAAAGAAAAGCAGCATGAAGGTCATTGGCGACCCCAGCTACGCGCCCCGGTCTCGGCGACCCCGCCTCGTCGGCCACGTCTAGGCGACCCCGTCCAGGCGATCCCGTCCAGGCGACCCCGTCCAGGCGACCCCGTCTCGGCGACCCCGTCATTCCCGCGAACGCGGGAATCCATTTTGATTATCCGGCTCAGCAACATGGATCCCCGCGTTCGCGGGGATGACGGGGGCGCCGAGCTGGAGTTGGCGCGTCGATTGCATGCGGATTCAGGTAGCCAGCATGATCTTGCCGATATGCGAGCTGCTTTCCATCAGCGCATGGGCTTGCGCCGCCTGTTCCAGCGGGAAGGTCTGGAAGATCACCGGCTTGATTTTCCTGGACGCCAGCAGCGGCCAGACGCGCTCGCGCAACTGCGCCGCAATGGCAGCCTTGAAAGCGATCGGGCGCGGCCGCAGGGTGGAGCCGGTGATGGTCAGGCGCCGCATCAGCACCTGGCGGAAATCGATGCTGGCGCTGCTGCCGCCGAGCGTGGCGATGAATACCAGGCGGCCGTCGTTGGCCAGGCAGCTGATTTCGCGCGGCACATAGTCGCCTGCCACCATGTCGAGGATGACGTCGACACCCTTGCCGTCGGTCGCTGCCTTGATCACGGCGGCGAAATCTTCCGTGCGGTAATTGATTCCGCGTTCGGCGCCCAGCGCTTCGCAGGCGCGGCATTTTTCATCCGAACCGGCGGTCGCAAACACGCGGTGGCCGAGCGCCGTGGCGATCTGGATCGCCGCCGCACCGATGCCGGAACTGCCGCCTTGCACCAGCAGGGTTTCACCGGGGCTGAGACGGGCGCGGTCGAAGACATTGCTCCACACCGTGAAAAAGGTTTCCGGCAGCGAAGCCGCTTCCACCGCGCTCCAGCCCTGCGGCAGCGGCAGGCATTGCGCCGCCGGCGCGCTGCAGTATTCGGCATAGCCGCCGCCCTGCACCAGGGCGCACACCAGGTCGCCCTTTTTGAAGGAAGTGCCACTGAAATCGCCATCGACGATTTCGCCGGCGATTTCCAGACCCGGCAAATCGGAAGCGCCCGGCGGCGGCGAATAATTGCCGGTGCGCTGGAATACGTCGGGCCGGTTGATGCCAGCGGCCTGCACTTTGATCAGTACTTCGCCGGCCTTGAACGACGGCACAGGGCGTTCGCAGATTTGTAAAACCTCCGGGCCGCCGGGTTGGGTAATTTCGATAGCGCGCATGGCATGGTCTCTTGGGGAAAACGGTCATTGTATGACAAACACGATTTTCTCTTTTGCGAGCGGCAGTGATAGCTTTTCTGTATTAGCTAGGGATAGCCATTCAAGTTATTATTTTGATGCTTTTGGGCAAAATTTACCGTAAGGTAAGCTGTAGTTATCCGGGCATGGTTAAAACAGCCAATGATCGACCGCGCAACTATTGCACGCAACAAGGCCGCCTCCAAGCCGGCGTGGACCAGCAAAAGCGTGTCGCCAGCGACGCGCCAGGCCAGCACGCGCCAGCGCCGGCGCGCGCTGTGGGTCTGTATCGGCCTTATTTTAATGACATTGCTGCTACTGCCAGTCGCCAGCGTCATGGGGCCGGTGTTCCCGTTTTTCCTGCCTTCCTACCAGACCGCGACCGTAGTCGCCTACGTCATCATCACCTACCTGATTTTCGGCCACTATCGCGCCACCAAGGAAGTTGATCTGCTGTACATCGGCGCCGGCTGCTTCTATGCCGCGGTGATCCTGATCATGCAGTTCCTCGCCATGCCGGGCGCCTTCGTGCCGCAGGAAGGGCTGCTGGGTGGCGCCCAGACCACCATCTGGCTGTGGTTCCTGTGGCATGCCGGCCTTGCGCTCAGCATCCTGCTGTATGCGGTCAGCCGCTGGTGGAGTCCTTCCTGGCTGGCCAGCCATCCCGAGCGCATGCCGGGCTGGCTGATCGCGGTGGTGCTGGCGGCGCTGGCGGCGAGCTTGTTGCCCGTGATCGTATTCCATTCGGAATTGCCGAAGCTGATCGAGCACGGCAACTTCCATCGCGTCACCACCAGCGGCCTCGGTTTCCTGCTGCAGACCCTGACGGCGCTAGCCATGCTGATCCTGTGGCGCGCCACCGGCTTCAGGGCGGTGCTGCATGTGTGGCTGGGAGTGGCCCTGGTCGCCCTTCAATGCGACAACGTGATCACCATGGCCGGCGGCAGCCAGTTCTCCATAGGCTGGTATCTCGGCCGCTGCAACGCCCTGATCGCGGCCACGCTGCTGCTGCTGATCTATTTGCGCGAAATGAACCAGGTCTATCTCAAGACCGTGCAGGACGCGCGCTTGCTGGCGCTCAACAACGCCATGCTGGAAGTGCAGATGGACCAGGTGCGGCTGGATGACCTGACCGGCCTGCCCAGCCGTTCGCTGTTCCTGGAACTGGCGGAAACCTTGCGCGGCCGCGGCAGCGTCAGCCGCCAGGCGGTAGCGCTGCTGTTTATCGATCTCGACGGCTTCAAACGGATCAACGACAACCTGGGCCATGAGCGCGGCGACGCCGTGCTGGTCGAGGTGGCGGCGGCGCTGCGTCTGGCGTTGCGCGACAGCGATATCGCCGGCCGTGTCGGCGGCGACGAATTCGTGGTCTGCCTGGTGGCGCCGGCCTTGTCCATCAAAGCCATTGCGACCGCGGTGGCGAGCCGCATCGTCAGCCGCGTCGCCGAGATTGGCGACGGCATCGGCTGCAGCATCGGCATCGCCCTGTGCCAGGCGGAACACCTGGAATGGGACTCGGCCTTGCGCCAGGCCGACGAAGCTATGTACCAGGCCAAGCGGCAGGGCAAGAGCCGTTTTACCGTGTACGGACATTCCCTGCTTGACGAAGTAGCCTGAGCCGTTGCACTGCGGTTCGCAGTCGCCGGCCGGCAGTTGCCGGGCTGGTTGATGTCAATAAATTAATGATCGAGGAATTCGATTGTTGAACCTTATATTTTCCGTTTTTCATTTGATTTTCTGTCAGCCATACTGCCTTGCATCCGCGCTAGTCATGAATGTAATCTGGGAATCATAGAGTTTGGCGGCGCCGGCTTATGTTCAAATTATTCAACAGTTAATGCTTAGCCAGCTCAGCCAGCTCAGGAGAACAGCATGCACGCAGACATGATTTTATTGAACGGCCGTTTTCATACGGTCGACCAGTCGCAGCCGCTGGCGACGGCGGTGGCCATCCAGGATGGCAGGTTCCTTGTCGTCGGCGACGCCGAAGAAGTCATGCGGCAGCGCGGGCAGGACACGCAAGTGATCGACCTGCAAGGGCGTACGGTGATCCCCGGCCTGAACGATTCCCACCTGCACCTGATCCGCGGCGGCCTCAACTACAACCTGGAGTTGCGTTGGGAAGGTATGCCCTCGCTGGCCGATGCCTTGCGCATGCTGAAGGAACAGGCGCTGCGCACGCCGCATCCGCAATGGGTGCGCGTGGTCGGCGGCTGGACCGAATTCCAGTTCGCCGAAAAGCGCATGCCGACGCTGGAAGAAATCAACGCCGCCGCAACCGATACGCCGGTATTCATCCTGCACCTGTATGACCGCGCCTTGCTCAACCGCGCGGCCTTGCGCGCGGTCGGTTATACCAAGGACACGCCAAATCCGCCCGGCGGCGAAATCCAGCGCGATGCCGCCGGCAATCCGACCGGCATGCTGATCGCCAAGCCGAACGCCATGATCCTGTACGCGACGTTGGCGAAAGGACCGGCGCTGCCGCGTGAGCAGCAAGTCAATTCGACCCGCCAGTTCATGCGCGAACTGAACCGCCTCGGCGTCACCAGCGCCATCGATGCCGGCGGCGGTTTCCAGAACTACCCGGAGGACTACGCCATCATCGACCAGCTGGCGCGCGACCGGCAACTGACGATACGCATCGCCTACAACCTGTTCACCCAGCGCAAGGGCCAGGAGCTGGAAGATTTCGAGAAATGGACCGGCATGGTCAAGCCTGGCGATGGCGACGATTTTTACCGCCATAACGGCGCCGGCGAAATGCTGGTGTTTTCCGCCGCCGACTTTGAAGATTTCCTGGAGCCGCGGCCGGAGCTGGCCGCCGGCATGGAAGGCGAGCTGGAAAAAGTGGTGCGTCACCTGGTGTCGCAGCGCTGGCCGTTCCGCCTGCATGCGACCTACGACGAGTCGATCAGCCGCATGCTGGATGTGTTTGAAAAAGTGAACCGTGAAATTCCTTTCGACGGCTTGCACTGGATCTTCGACCATGCCGAGACCATCACGCCGCGCAATATCGAAAGAGTGCGCGCGCTCGGCGGCGGCATCGCGATCCAGCACCGCATGGCGTTCCAGGGTGAATATTTTGTCGAGCGCTATGGCGCCGACGCCGCCAGGCACACGCCGCCGGTGGCGCGCATGCTGGAGATGGGCGTGCCGGTCGGCGCCGGCACCGACGCCACCCGGGTCGCCAGCTACAACCCGTGGACGGCGCTTTACTGGCTGGTGTCGGGACGCACCGTCGGCGGCATGCGCTTGTACGATGCGGCTGGCCAGTTATCGCGCCACACCGCGCTGGAATTGTGGACCGCCGGCAGCGCCTGGTTCTCCAGCGAGCAGGGCAAGAAAGGCCGCATCAAGCAAGGCCAGCTGGCCGACCTGGCGGTGCTGTCAGCCGACTTCTTTGCGGTCGACGAAGACAGCATCAAGGCGCTGGAATCGGTGCTGACGGTGGTCGGCGGAAAAATAGTCTACGGCGCTGCAGAATTCAGTCCGCTGGCGCCGCCGCCGATTCCGGTGCTGCCGGATTGGTCGCCGGTGAAAGCCGTGCCGGGCCATTATCGCCAGCTGCGGCACACGCAACAGCAGCAGCGCCAGGCTCTGCCGCATCAATGCGCCGGCGCCTGCGGCGTGCACGCGCATGCACACGATGCGGCGCGCAAGTCGGCGGTGCCGGTGTCCGACTATTCCGGCTTCTGGGGCACACTGGGTTGCAGCTGTTTTGCCTTTTGATTTTTTACAGCAAAGGAAGGTCATGCCTGACATGAATAATCTGCGGACCCGGCAAAGCATTGCCTTGAGTTTTTTGGCCGGCTATGTCGATACTGTCGGCTTCATTGCCTTGTTCGGCTTGTTCACGGCGCACGTCACCGGCAATTTCGTGCTGATCGGCAGCGAGCTGGCCAATCCCTCGCACGGCGTGCTGATCAAGTTGCTGGCCTTTCCTGCGTTTATCTTCGCCGTGGCGCTGACGCGCATGGTGGTGATCTGGCTGGAGCGGGGCGGCCGGGCGCCGCTGTTCTATCTGCTGTTGCTGCAACTGGTTTTCCTGCTGGGCTTCATGCTGGCCGGTTATCTGGTCGAGCCGGTCACCGATTCGCGCGCGCCGCTGGCGCTGCTGGCCGGCATGCTGGGCGCCGCCGCCATGGGCGTGCAGAACGCCAGCAGCCGCCTGCTCCTGCAGCATCTGACGCCGACTACCGTGATGACAGGTAATGTCACGCAGGTGATCATCGACCTGGTCGATATCGCGCGCGGCGCGGCGACTGAGGAGATACGGCAGCGCTGCAGCAAGTTCTTCTGGCCTATCGTGGCGTTCGGCGCGGGGGCCATCGGCGGCGCCTTCGCCTACAAGCATCTGTTGTTTCTGGCGCTGCTGCTGCCGCTGGCGCTATTGCTCTGGCTGAGCATCAAGGAATATCTTTCGGAAAAGAGCGGAGCCGCTACGCCATCAACTTTATAATATCTATAGATATTTACCGCATTATTGTGAAATTGCCAATCTGGCGATCACGGCTATGGATATGAGGCGACGACAGCGATGACCTATTTGTTTCATTTGATCGAGCAATACGGGCTGATCATCGTCTTTTTCAACGTGCTGGCCGAGCAACTGGGCGCGCCGGTGCCGGCCTATCCGACGCTGGTGATCACCGGCGCGCTGATGCATCGCGGCGAATACTCGGCGCCGGTGCTGTTGCTGACGGCGGTGGCGGCGGCCCTGATCGCCGATTTCTTCTGGTACATGGCGGGCCGCCGTTACGGCCGCAAAGTGCTGTCGACGCTGTGCCGCATTTCCTTGTCGCCGGATTCCTGCGTGCGCCAGACTGAATCGATCTATTCGCGCTGGGGCGCGCGCTCGCTGCTGGTCGCCAAGTTCATTCCCGGTTTCGCTTCCATCGCCAGCGCGCTGGCCGGCACGGTCAACACCAGGCGCGCCACCTTCATTCTCTACGACGGCCTGGGGGCCGCCGTGTGGGCCGGCCTGGCGATCTACCTCGGCTCGCTGTTCAGCACCACTATCGATGATCTGCTGGGCGTGCTGACCGAACTCGGCCAGTACGGCATGATGCTGGTGGCGGCCGCCTTTGCCGTCTTTGTCGCCAACAAATGGTGGCAGCGCTGGCGCTTCCGCCGCTCCCTGCGCATGGCGCGCATTTCGGTAGCCGAGCTGGACCAGCTGCTCAAGCAGGGCTTGACGCCGGCCATCGTCGACATACGCTCGCCGGCATCGCAGCAGAGCGGGCGCATTCCCGGCGCGCTTGCCATCTCGCACAAGGAAATCAATACCTTTGTCTTTGACGCGCCGATAGACGAGGAAGTGATCGTCTATTGCGCCTGCCCCAACGAAGCATCGGCGGCGCTGGTCGCCAAACAGTTGATGCAGCGCGGCTACAAGAAGGTGCGGCCACTGTCGGGCGGCATCGATGCCTGGATCGCCGCCGGCCACGCGATCGATTCCTAGTCATCTGCGATACAACGCATCTCTTTAGCGGGAGTTCCATGTTCCGAATCAGTCTCGATGCACTGCTGATCCTCGACGCCATCGACCGCCGCGGATCGTTTTCCGCCGCCGGCAGCGAGCTGCACCGGGTGCCTTCGACGATTTCCTATACCGTCTCCAAGCTGGAGCAGGACCTTGGCGTGCAAGTGTTCGAGCGGCAGGGGCCGAAGGTGGCGCTGACGCGCGCCGGCGCGGAACTGCTGAAGGAAGGCCGCTATCTGCTGAAGGCGGCGGAAGACCTGGAACACCGTGTGCGCCGGGTGGCCTCCGGCTGGGAAACCGAATTTACCATCTGCATCGATTCCTTGTTTTCCGTCAGCGCGCTGGAATCCGATATCCATGCCTTCTGCAGCGTCGCCGACAAGACCCGCTTGCGCATCGCCCGCGAATCGCTGGCCGGCACCTGGGAAGCCCTGCTGGAGCGCCGCGTCGACTTGCTGATCGGCGCGCCGGGGCAGGGGCCGGCCGGCGGCGGCTACGTCGCCGAACAGATGGGCACGATATCGTTCGTGTTCGCGGTGGCGCCGAATCATCCACTGGCCAAGGTGAAGAAGGTATTGGGCAAGGCCGAGCTGCATCCTTATCGCGCCATCAGCGTCGCCGATTCGGCGCGCAAGATGCCATCGCGCACGGTGGGTTTGCTGTTCGGGCAGGATACGCTGACGGTGCCTGACATGCGCAGCAAATATGCCTTGCAGCTGGCCGGCATCGGCTTCGGCTTCCTGCCCGAGCCATGCGCGCGCGCGGCGATCGCCTCGGGGGCCTTGATCGTCAAGCAGGTGGAGGAGCCGAAACCCGATGAAACGTTTTCGATGGCATGGCGCACCGGCGAAGAAGGCGCAGCGTTAGCTTGGTGGATGGACCGCGTGCGCTATACCGATGCCATGGCGCGCCTGGTCCAGCACGTGCCCGGACAGTCTTGAAAACAGGCCGGCAAGCAAGCGTTTGCCGTCACGTGCCGCAGGCCTGAAGATCAGAAGGGCAGGTCGAATAGCGCAATGCTGGCCAGTAAAAACTCATCATAAAGAACAAAGAGCTACTCGCATTTCTGTAAGTAGCTCCGGCGTGCTTGCGACACGTGACGTGTAGTGGCAGGGTTTATGTGGCGCTTATCGCATGAGCTTGATTAGCTTGCCAGTTTTTCAGTTTGAGAAAGGGTTTCTCAATCACATACCAGCTTGCGGTGCCAAGTATGATGCAGATCAAAGTGGTGAGAGGCACTAATGTGTGAGCAGATATCCCCGGGTAATACATGATCAGTAATTTTGTCACAGGCCATGCGGATAAATATAGGCCATACGAGACATCCGGTAGTTTGTTGAACCACGACAAAGCCGATATGGGGGTGAGAGCAAAATAAAACAACAAGTATCCACCAAGCGTTGCCAGTGCGATCTCTGCCGTTGCAATCCTGAAAAGGGCAGTCAGCAGTAGTGGAACCAGCACCACCAAAAATTTCTTGTCATATCGCAGAGAGTCGCGATAGAGATAAAAACTGCCGCCAGCGAAAAAAAACATACTTAGGCGATATATCGGGTTCGCCAGGTCACAGAAACCGGCGCAGGTGGTTTGTACGCCAAAATTATGGATCGCATTGAGCGCCAAAAGAATCAATGCAGTTGAGAGCCATGTAATCCTGTGTCGCAGGAGCCCGGAAACCCCAAATGCCAGGACTGCCAGATAACACTTAAATTCAAAGCTGATCGTCCACATCGAACCATTGAGCAGGGCATAGTGGCTGCCCATGAAAACGAGGGGTGTCCGAGGCACCTGGAGCGTCAGCATGTTCCAAACGAACATCGGAATATCAAATTGAATGAAATATCTGGGACCTGCGGCTAAGGGGCCGACGATTACAGCGGAAATCAACGACCAGGCAACGAAGGCAGGAAATATCCGCAATACTCTTTTCTTTAAAAAAGAAAATGCCTGTGGAGTTTCGTGCCAACTTTGAACAATTAGGTAGCCGCTTATCAAAAAGAAGCCATCTACGGCGAACTCGCCAAACGATATGGTGTGGAATAGCTGGGTCAGCAATTCTCTGTGCCTATTTCCGTCGATTAATTCGGGTCCATGAGAAACGATGACTAGAATCGCCAGCACCAGGCGGCACAAATTGAAATTATTGGTGCGTTGTAAGCGTAAGGCAGATGGTGTGTTTCCGGTTTCTGGGTGCATTGGTGCAGTCGAATCAGCGAGAATCGAAAATTCGCTAACTATAGCAATATTTTTATATGAAGAGATATTTTTTGATCTGACTGAGTCATGCAACTTTATTACTTACGTTGGCTTGGACATTGCATGAGTATGCCCAGAATGGTGGATGCACGCTGCTTATGTTAAATCAGGGTAAGAAGACCAACATAAATCGATCGGTAATTAAAAACCGGCAAAGCCATTAATGCCGTTCAGTTAATATCCCTGAATCTCCCTTGAGACGTCTAGGCGGCCCCGACATTCCCATGGATGTGGGAATCCATTTTGATTACTCTATTCGGCAACTTGGATTCCCCACCTTGGTGGCAGCGTTCGCAGGAATGGCGGAGCTGTCGTGTGGGGCCTGCGCAATGTCATTTGAATATTAACTGAACGGCATTGCGACAAAGTGATCGCTTTGCCGTCCCGTGCCGCAGGCCTGAAAATCAGAAGGGCAGGTCGAACAGCAGTACTTCTGCGTCTTCCGCATGAGACAGCGTGACCAGGCTTTCGGCTGTCACTTTCATGGCATCGCCGCCTTTCAGTGTCGTGCCGTTGACGTTCAGCTGTCCGCGGATCAGGTGCACGTAGGCAGTACGTCCGGTAGCCAGCGTGTGCTGCAGAGCCGGATCGCCATTCAGGATCGCTGCGTAGATGGCTGCATCCTGATGTATCAGCACCGAATTTTCACGGCCGTCGGATGAGGCGATCAGGCGCAGCTGCCCTTGTTTTTGCGCAGCCGTGAAATGCTTTTCCTCATAGCTGGGCGCAATCCCCTTGACGTTCGGCTGGATCCAGATCTGCAGGAAATGCACAGGCGCTGTCTGCGAGTGGTTGAACTCGCTGTGGCGCACGCCGGTGCCTGCGCTCATTCTTTGCACATCGCCATAATGCAGCACCGAACCGGTACCCATGCTGTCCTTGTGTTCCAGCGCGCCCTCCAGCACATAGGAAATGATTTCCATGTCGCTGTGGCCGTGCGTGCCGAAGCCCTGGCCGGCCTTTACGCGGTCTTCATTGATCACCAGCAGGGGGCCGAAGCCGGTGTGCAGTGGATCGTGATAATGGCCGAACGAAAATGTGTGATGCGAATTCAGCCAGCCGTGATCGGCGACGCCGCGTTCTGTGCCTTTGCGAATTTGAAGCATGGTTTTTCTCCGTCGGTTGCCGCAGTTGCCGCCTAGGCCGGGTATCGGCCTGGCAGGGCAGCTGCGGTGTTGAATGAACTGGAATGCAGTATGCGCGTTGCCAAATCAAAAGAAAAACGGAAAAAATGCCGGTATATATTCGAAATTATCGATGATTGAAGACGGGCCTTGATTGTAGGGAGAATCAGTCTGCTGGAAAGGTGTTTTCGGGCCCTTTTGCGAGAAATGACACGGGACAGCAACGTAAAATTCGAATATCGCGCAATTCAGCGGACGATTTTCATTCTTGTTTGAGAAGTAGTAATAGTACCCATATTGAATAAAGGGATTGCATCAGGTGCTTTGCTCCGAAAATTTGCCTATATCTGAGCTATTGGCGCAATGGGAGCAGTGATGAAAATTAAAATACCGCCATTCTTTATTCTGTCGTGCTGGGTGGCGGCATCAATCGCACCCGGTATTGCGTACGCCCAGATATATAGCGGCACGAGCGCGGCGGGGACCGTCGTTCTTTCCAATTTCAGTAGCCCTGAGGCAAGGGTGCTATTGATCGCGCCATCGCGCGGAGGCTATGAAGCCCCTGCTTCAACCGCTGTCGCCTCAAAAAGCATTTCCGCGATTCCAAGCGCTTTCAAAGAGATGATAGAGGACGCAGCCCGCCAGCATGACCTCGATCCTAACCTGCTGCATGCGATGATCAAAGTCGAATCGGGCTATAACCCGCAGGCTTTATCTGCCAAGGGTGCGCGCGGACTAATGCAGCTGATGCCCGACACCGCCCGCCGGTTTGGCGTTTCGGACGCCTTCAATCCGAAAGAAAACATTCGCGCCGGCGCCGAATACGTCCAGTGGCTGCTCAAATTGTTCCAAGGCGATGTAGAGCTCGCACTGGCCGGCTATAACGCCGGCGAGCAAGCCGTCATCCGGGCCGGCTACCGGATTCCCAACTATGGCGAGACGCAGAAATATGTTCCGAAGGTGATGGCGCATTACAAATAAGGGCAACGCTGGCAAGCAGCGGCAGGGTAGAACGGATGCGCCATGGCTTTTAGCTGGGCTTGCAGATACAGGATATTGCAGTATTCGATATATTTTTCATAAGTTCATATCGAGCTGACGATTGTTCGCCTAAACTAAATTTTAGGCGGGCATACCCTACCGGATTCTGGGGGTGTTCATCCACTGACGGATGGCGCCGGATGAAGCAAAGTGGTAGGTATGAGCGAATGCCATAAAAAGTCCAAACGGAAAAGGCATTCCACAGGGAGAGCTGGCATGCTGAGCTATCGTCGTGTAAATGCGTCTTGGTTACCTGTGGCCGAACTGCGCCGCGGCCAGCCGTGCGCTGACGTCCTGATCTGCATCGCCGCAATTCCAGGCAACGCTGCCTCACCGGCAGGCATCCGGGCCGCCGCCTCTCTCCGCATTCTTTACCACATTCTTCATCGCAGTCATCGATCAGTATCCCTTCCCCGTTTCCTGGCGCCGCGGCTTCGATGGTAGACGCCCGGTCGTCGGCAGACGGAGCGGTCAGATAAGAAAAGCCTACAGGGAGTACGGCTATGTTGAAATTGCAGCAGGTGCTGGGTGTCATGCGAAAAATGCGCAGCGAGATCGAATTGTCGGAGCCGCAGTTCGGCGAGCTTACCGACCTGTTCGGGATATCGTCCCTCGTTATCGATAACGAGGGCGCTATTTCGAGCATCAACGATACTGCCGCCGATATGCTCGGCTTTAAAGTGCAGGAATTGCTGGGCACCTTGCTGATGCGCCTGGTTGTGGATGGCGACAGAGCGCTTAGCCATCTGCTCCATCAGGGTTCCAAGAGCAGCAGCTTTGAGCCGTTCGACCTGGTCCTGCATGGCCGTAGCGGCCGCAAGAGCGCAGTGTTTGTGGTGCCGGTACCCATCGACCAGGTCGACGGCGTCGCCTGTTCGATCATGTTGATGCTGACGGAAAAGGCCAAGCGCCAGGCTTCGTCGCATACGCTGCAGCACTCAGAACTCGAACTTCAGCATTTTGCCAATCGCCTGATTGTCGCACATGAGGTTGAGCTGAAACGCGTTTCGTCGGAGCTGCACGACGGCATCGGGCAGGTGCTGGCGATGATCAAATTCATGGTCGAAGATGCTTCGCGCCGGCTGAAGCAGGGCAAGGTGCAGGAGGGCGCGCACATTCTCGACGAAACCGTACAGCGCCTGCGCGATGCGATGGATGACGTAAGACGCCTTTCCAGCGAGCTGCGGCCCAGTACGCTCGATGACCTGGGCTTGCTGCCGACCGTGGAAGGGCACTGCCGCAAATACGAGGATGCCTACGACAACATCAAGCTGGAGCGCCATCTGAACGTCGCAGAAGCGGAGATTCCTGCGCATCTCAAGTCGGAGATATTCCGCATCATCCAGGAGGCGATGAACAATGCCGCCAAGCACGCTTGCGCCTCGACCGTCGCGGTCTCGATGCTGAGCGACCATGGCAACCTGATCCTGGGCGTCCAGGACAACGGCGTCGGCTTCGATACCAAGCAATTTACAGGGGGTCACGTCAGCCAGCAGGGCATCGGCTTGCGCAGCATGCGCGAGCGGGCGGAGTCCACCGGCGGATTTTTTGCAATCAAATCCTCTCCCGGCAGCGGCACGACGGTAGAGGTGCGCTGGAAGCTCCACTCAGTGGTGATGCGTGGAACGGCCAACGGCATGCAGTCGAATTGATGAGGGCATGGCGCAGGGTTAGCCAGAACAACGGCAATCGGCGGCCACGGTGGCAGATGAAGTAGATGGCAGCGCTCCGAGCGCATCGCGTTGGCGGAGCATGATGGAGGTCATATGTTCAGCACACAGTTATTTAGCCGCGGCATGCTTGCGCTGCTATTGCTTGCTTTCGCAGCGCCTGTATTTGCCCAGTCGTTCCGGGTCCAATGCCCGCCGGTTACGACGTTGCACCCGACGCCGCCAGCTACTAATCCTAATCCTGCCGGCGGTTCGGTCAAGTGCCAGCAAATCGGCGGCGGCGATGGCTACGCGACGATGGGCGACGGCACCCAGACCTACCTGTTCGCCTTCGGCCCGCTGTCGGGGCTGGTGGATATTGTGCATGGCCTGCCGGGGACGGAGCCGGCGTCGGTGTTCAACCAGGTTTCCACCGGCGTCGGCATCGGCGATCCGTCTCCGAGCACGACCTTCAACGGCGCGGTCGGGCTCACCCCGGATCCGGATTCCGTACCGCCTAACCAGTTGACGGGCCATGTTGATCCGCGACCGATCATGGATGTCGGCGTCATGAACGGCAACATGCCGGCGCCAACCATGGCGATCGACGAGGACGACGAATTCTTCCTCACCCTGACCAATGTCGGCATGATCATGCGCCCCGACCTGTTCGAGCAGCACACCGTGCACTTCCACGGCTATCCGAACGCCTCGGCATTCTATGACGGCGTGCCGGATGCGTCGGTCGCGATCAACATCGGCGGCAGCTTCACTTACTACTACCTGGCGCCGGACGCAGGAACCTATTTCTGGCATTGCCACATCACGCCGCCGGAACACCTGCAGATGGGCATGGTTGGCCAGATCTATGTGCGGCCGCGCCAGAACCGGGTCGCCAGCGGCACGCTGTACGCCGGCCTGGTGGCGCAGCAAACCGATTTGCGGACCAAGTGCGGTGGCGACATCTTGTGTTCTTCGCCGCTGCCGCCGGTCAATTCAACCACGCACGTCAACAACAAGGCTGGCACCCCGACGCTATACGCCTATAACGACGGCGATGGATCTACTGCCTACGACGTCGAGTATCCGGTGCAGATCCACGGCTTCGATCCGAACTTTCACTTCGTCGGCATGACCTTCAATCCAGAGCCCTTTACCGACATGAAGGATAAACACTTTCTGCTGAACGGCAGGAGCTATCCGGACACGGTGAATCCGAACGCCATGCACACGCCGGCAGCAGACGGCACCGAGCATTTCTCTCAGCCGCTACCAACCATCATCAACATTCCTGTCGGCGGCAAGGCGCTGCTCAGGATCTCGGATCTCGACGTCTCCGAGTTCCAGACCCTGGCCTCGCTCGGTATCCCGATGCACGTGATTGGCGTCAACGCCAGGTTGCTGCGTGACTTGTCCGGCAACGACCTGACCTATAACACCAACTCGATCACGCTTGGCGGCGGCGAGTCTATCGACGTGATCCTGGATGCCAGCGACACTACCAGGTACCCGGCGGGGCGCGTGTACTACCTGTATACACCGAACCTCGACCACCTTTCGAATGATGCCGAGAACTTTGGCGGCTTGATGACCGAGGTTCACATCTGCAATAGCGTGAACCCGAACACCAAGTCTTGCGCCTAGGAGAAGAGCCGTGAGCCACATCATTAATAACAACTGGAATGCGAAGTCTGCTTGGCTCGCCACGGCTGCGCTCGCCGCAATGCTCTCGATGTTTTACGTAGCGCCGGTGCGAGCCGCCGCCCCCGGTATTACCGGGACCAGTTTCAATTTCAGTGCGGAAGCCAACCGCATCAGCCAGCCGGACGGCGCTAGCGTCTACTCCTGGGGCTACGGCTGCCGCACCGCGCCGGCCGGTTTTGCGCCGGCGGCGATCGCCGGCGCAACTTGCCCTAGCATGCAGATCCCGGGGCCGACGCTGATCGTCCACCAGGGGGACCAAGTGACGGTGACGCTTACCAACAACCTGCCGGCGGCGGCAGGCAACACCTCGATCCTGTTTCCCGGATTCCAGGTTTGCGCGGCCGTGATGAACCCGGATGGCAGTTGTCCCGCCGCGCCAACCGGCGTCCCTGGCCTGCTGACGCGTGAAGCCGCTCACGGCGGTTCGGTCACCTACAGCTTCATCGCCAGTACCGCGGGCACCCATAACTACTACAGCGGCACCCAGGGCGACTTGCAGATCGAGATGGGGCTGTATGGCGCAATCATTGTGTTGCCGACAGCGGTGCCGGCCGGTTGCCGCGCCGTCGCTTCGACGCTGCCGGACGGCCAGACCGACTACCGCAACGCTGCCGCGGCTTACAACCACGCAGCCAGCTGCTATGACCGCGAGTACCTGTTCCAGTTCTCGGAGATGGATCCACGCATCCATTCGCAGGCGGAAGACCAGGCTGGCGCGGCATGCACCCAGCCCGGCGGTTGCATGGCGGTCGATACCGAACCCTACCATCCGGCCTATTTCATGATCAACGGCCGCTCCATGCCGGACGACATGGATCCGAACTACGCAGTGCAGTATCCGCACCAGCCATACAACGGCAATCCGCACATGCATCCGGGCGAACTGGTGCTGTTGCGCATCATCGGCGCCGGCCGCTGGCAGCATCCGTTCCATGAACACGGCAATCACGTCCGCATCCTCGGCCGCGACGGCAACCTGATCCTGAGCCAGACCGATGCGACCAAGCTGGCCGGACCGCTGCTGTTCACCACGACCACCACGCCGGGCCTGGCGATGGACGGTATCTTCTACTGGACCGGCAAGGGCTTGAACTGGGACGTCTACGGCCACAGCGCCGGAGGCTTGTACACCGATGCGGCTTTCCCCGCTTACCTCGGAAAACCGGTCGTCTGCATTCCGGATGCCAATGGCTATTACACGGCAGATCCGCTCGCGCCCAACTATTACGAGTGGTGCCAGGATCATAACAAGCCGCTGGAAGCGCATCCGTTCGGCGCTGTCGGCAGCGGCGGCCCGGTGACGCTGCCCGATGCGAACATCCTGACCAACGGTTCCTGGTATGGCGGCAGTCCTTATCTCGGGCCGGATGCGACCACCCGCGCGGTCGGCCCCACCGGTTCCACTCCGCCGTCCGGCACGATCGCGAACTCGCCAACGGGCGAAGCGGGCTTCGCCTTCATGTGGCACTCGCACAATGAGCGCGAGATCACTACCAACAATATCTTCCCCGGCGGAATGATGATGATGATGCTCGTTGATCCACAGGCGTACCTGATTAACGAAGCCAACTAAATAAAATAAAGCGGGAGAAACGCGATGAGAACCAATCAGTTCAACACCAGGTTCTTCGACTTGGTCAAGGCCGGATTAGCGGCGTCGATTCTCTTCATGGCGAGCGGCGCGGCCATTGCGCAAAGCGTCAGCCTGACCGCGAAGGCCGTGAACACCACGCTGCCGGATGGCCAGGTGGTGCCGATGTGGGGCTACGCCTGCAGCGCCGCCGCGGTCGCTCCGGCCACTTGCGCCGCTGCCAATCCGAACGCTGGGACGGGCTGGTCGCCACTGGTGATTACTGTACCGCCGGGTAACCTGATCATCAACCTGACCAACAATCTGCCGGTGCCGCCGAGCGCCACGACAGGTGTGCCGACCTCGCTGGTGATCGTGGGTCAGCTTGGAGGTGGTTTAGGCACTACAGCGACAACCACTGCGAGTCCTGTGCATGCGACCCAGAGCGCGACCTGGCCTATCGCCGGAAGTTCGACAGGTCCGCAATTCACACCACCCGCCCAGGCGCCTCGCGTGCAGTCGTTCGCCACCGAAGTTGCGACCGGTGCAACTGCGGTGTTGAGTTGGACCAACCTGAAGCCAGGCACCTACCTGATCGAATCGGGAACGCATCCCTCGATCCAGGGCCCCATGGGCTTGTATGGCGTGCTGATCGTGACGACTGCCGCCAGCGGCGCCACCCCGGCTCAGGCCTACCCGGGCGTCAGCTATGACGCCAGCCTGCCGCTGGTGCTCAGCGAAATCGATCCTGCGCAAAACGCCGCCGTGGCAACGGCAGTGGCGACTGCCGGCTTCAGCGAAACCAAGGTATGGTCCGGCCAGCCCGGCGGTTGCGGCAATCCCGCTTCACCGTCGACGGTTCTCCACACTTGTTATCCGCCGGCAGTCAACTACGATCCGCGCTACTACCTGATCAATGGCGTCTCCTTTGACCGCACCAACGAAACCAAGTCTCAATTCTCTATTGCCGCACCTGCCGCCACTGGCAGGATTCTCGTGCGCTTCGTGAACGCCGGCCTGCGCATGCACGTTCCCAGCGTGGTTGGCGCGCAAACCGGCAGCCCGGCGGCTTCCGGTTTCGGGCTGGTTGCGGAAGACGGCAATCTCTTGCCAGGCACGCGGCGGGTCCAGAGCGAAGCATTCATGGCCGCAGGCAAGACCTACGACGTGCTGATGAATGCGCCGGCGACGGGAGCCTTGGCGCTGCCCGTGTTCGACCGCCAGCTCAGCCTGTCCACCAACAATCAGCGCGACGGCGGCATGCTGGCCTATATCAGCGTCAATGGCGGCGCCTTGCCCGTGGCGGCCGGCACGCAAAATGCAATTGCCAATCCGGACAATTATTTCCTGGTGCCAGGCAACACCCTGACCATTACAGATCCAGCCAAGGGCGTGATCGCCAACGACGTTCGGGTCTATGGCGTGAAGGTGGCGACAGCGCCATTGCACGGCACGCTTACCTTGAATCCTGACGGTACGTTCTCCTATGTGCCGGCCGCCGGCGCCACCACCGACAGCTTTACCTATATGGCGAACGGCAATCCGGCCCTTACGGCGACGGTGACGCTGGCCGCCTGTACCGCGGGTTCGGGTTGCCTGGGCGGCGCTCCGATTGCCAACAACGACAGCTACACCAGCACCATAGCATCGCGCCTGCAGATCGGCGCGCCAGGAGTGCTGACGAACGATAAGGATCCTGCCGGACACCCGCTGAAAGCTTCTGCGCCTAGCAGCATCACCGGCGGAACCGTAACATTGAACACGGACGGTTCTTTCACGGCGATGCCGGCCACCGCTCCGGTTGGTGCGGCTACCGCCACGGTGACATTCAAATACGCTGCCGTGAATACGCAAAATACGTCCTCGGCGCTGGCCACCGTCACCGTGACTTTCAAGGGCGCTAGCGGCCTGGCTGTCAAAGTGTTTGACGGGCCCAGCATGAAGACCGCCACGCCGGTGCGTGTCAACGACTACCGCTGGATCATCGAGGAAGACCGCAGCTTCAATATCGATCCTGCCTGTCAGGTCAATTCAAGCACGCGGCCGGCCAATTGCCCACCGCTGCCGGTTCCAACCATCGGCACCAGTTTCCATACCAGCTACATGCCAGTGGTGGCGGCCGGCTGCGTCGGCGCCATCGCTTGCGAAGCCGGACAGAAAGTCCAAGGTACGCCGGCCGTGTGCGACATCGGCAACGGCGTGTGCCGGACGACTGCCGCGCAACAGGTTGCGGTCGACCCCAGCCAGGTTGCGCTGGACCCGACCAAGCGCTATTACATTTCGATTTTGCCGGGCGATGCCGGCAACACCTTCTCCGCAGGCGCAGGTGGTCCTTCGCCGGTCGATCCAAACAATCCCAGCGGACCGCAGCGACAATTCAGCATTGCCCTGGATTGCCCGTCGGGCCCAGGCGGTGCGGATTTCGCCCCGGGAACCGGAACTTGCGGCCATGGCATGGGCGGCGCCCCGATTGCGCCAGCCATGACGGCTGTCAACGTGCTCCTGCAACAAACACCATTCCAGACGGCGAAGGTCTCGGTGTTTGTGTTCGAGGATGACGCCCCGCTGAATGGCGAAGTCGACGTCAGCGGCGGCGACGGCACTTTCTCTACAGCCCGCGAGCCGGGACTGGGTGGATTTGAGATCAAGCTCTTCGACGATGCCGGCGGCACCGGCGATGCTACCGGGCAGATGACCTATGACATGTTCAACATGCCGCTGTCCAATTCTTTGCAAGGGATGATCGATCCGACCACCGGCGCCAATGCCTGCCCGATTTCAAAGTCGACCGATGGCCTGGTCGGCATGATTCCGACTTGTCCGAGATACGAGTCGGATGGCGTCACCCCCTCGCCCCTGGTCGGCCAGGCCGTGATTGCCAATCTGATGCCCGGCAGATACGGTGTGGTCGCCACACCGGCAGCCGATCGCATCGGCAGGGGAGAAGAATGGCTGCAGACCAACACCTTGGACGGACAAAAAGCTCATGACGCTTTCATCAAGATAGCCGGGGCGGCTTACTTCCAGGAATTCGGGCCGGCCGGTTTCCACGTCTCCGTTGGCTTCGCCAATCCGAAAATAATCAATGACCGCCGCACCAATACGATGGCCAACGGGCTGTGCGACCCGACTCCAGCCGGCAGCGGCATCTCGTGCACCAATTCGGTCACCGGCAGGATCACCAACCTGCATTACAGCCGTCCGCCGAACCAGAATCTGTACGGCAGCGGTTCGCGCACTTCTCTGGGTTTCACCCAATGCTATGTGAGCCTGGGCGATCCGGACAGCGAAGACATTGCATTCACCAAGTGCGACGCCAACGGCAACTTCACCTTTAGCGGCATTCCCAACGGCACGTTCAGATTGACCGTGCTCGACCAGTGGAACGACCAGATCGTCGACGGTCTTGCGACGGCGGTGCAACTGACCGGAAACCAGAATAAGAACGTCGGCGACCTGCCGGTGCTGCAATGGCATACCAATCTCTATACCCGGACCTACATCGACCTCAACGGCGACGGCGTCTCCCAAGGCACCGAACCGGGGCTGACGCTGGTGCCGACCAATATCCGTTTCCGCGACGGCAGCTATTCCACTTTCAACAATACGGACCTCAACGGCTTCGCTGGATTCAACGAAATATTCCCGCTGTTCAACTGGTATGTGGTTGAGGCTGATACAACCCGCTTCAAACAGACTGGCGTGCACGTGGTCTATGATGCCGGCGGCCCGCCGGACGGCACGCCAGGCGGTGGAAACTCGTCGATTGCCGCGAACTATGCCAACACGCTGGAATCGGCTACGGCCCACCTCCCTGTCGCTCAGCGGGTGCCGGGAGCGGTGTATTGCGACAATGCGGATTGCACCGGCTTTTCGATCCAGAACGGTCCGGGCAGCAGTGCCGCCAATCCTTCCACCGGCCGCATCGATCCGCCGTGGGTAACTACAGTAGGCTGGCAAGGCTTCTCCGGCCAGAGTTCGTTCATCGAATTCGGCAAGACGCCGTTCGCCGCAACTGAGAATGGCGGCATCAAGGGCGAGGTGATTTACGCTTCGACCCGGCCATTCGATGACCCGGCGCTGCTGATCCATACCAGCTGGACGCCGAACGTGCCGAACGTCACCATCAATCTGTATCAAAAAGGCACGGCCGCGGATGGCAGCTCCAGCCTGACGCTGGTCGACACCACCCAGACCAGCAGCTGGGACGATTGGGCGCAAGGCTTCCGCTCTGACGGCGTTCCTAACATGAACTGCCCCGGCCAGGAAACCACCGATCCCTACTTCTTTACGCTGAAGGACAGCACCCAGTGGCTCGACCCGCTGAAAAGGGCGCTGTCTGCGCACGCACAGTTCAAATGCTACGACGGCATGCACGCCTTCAACCATCTGCAGCCGGCGCCCTATGACGGCATGTACAAATTCCCGAGCGTGACGGCCACCAGTCCGACCACCGGCAAACCGACGGCCAGCAACTGCACGATCTGCGTACCGAATCCAACCGGCGACGGCACCGTCATGCTTCCGGCCGGCAAGTACGTAGTGGAAATGGTCTTGCCGCCGGGCTATGAACTGGTGAAAGAGGAAGACAAGAACATCCTCATCGGCGACAACTATATCGCACCGGTGACGCAGCAGTTCGCCGGCCTGGGTAGTATCTTCATCCTGCCCGACCAGGCTGCGGTCAATAGCGCGTATAACGCGAACAATCCGCAGAACCCGACCACGGATCTCGGCTCTTCACCCCGTCATGAAGGCGACACCGGCAGCGTCGAAACCTTCTGGCCCTGCGCCGGCGCGCTGCGTATCGTGCCTGACTACATCAGCCTGTTCCCCGGCTCGCAAGAAGTGGCGCCGTTCGCGGGTGCTTCGCGGCATCTGTGCGATCGCAAGGAAGTGCGGCTCGATCCTCAAATGTCGGTGCTGGCAAAATTCTGGGTGTTCAGCTCAACCCACGTTGCGGCGCACTACACCGGCTTCATGCTGGACGATTTCTCTTCTGAATTCGACCCGTATTCGCCGCAATTCGGCGAGAAGTTCGCCGTCCCCAACGTGCCGATATCCTTCAAGGATTTCACCGGCGTTGAAATTTCCCGTGTGTATTCCGATCAGTGGGGTATCTACAATGGCCTGACTTATTCGACCTGGGAAGTCAACCCGCCAAATCCGACCGGGTATGCACCGACCATGATGGTCACCTGCATGAACGACCCCGGTCCGATCCCTGATCCGGCGCACCCTGGCCAGACCATGACCGACCCCTTGTTCAATCCGGCCTACAGCCAGTTCTGCTACGAGATTCCGTTCATGCCTGGACAGACCCAGTATATGGATACGCCGGTGGTGCCGGTCTCGGCCTTCGCCGAAGGCTACAACCCGCCTGACTGCGCCTATCCGGACGCCACCCCTGCCATCGCCAAGGTGACCGGCACTGCCGTCGCCGGCGGCGCCGGCCCCTGGGTCAATGTGGCCGGTAGCGTACTGACGATCACCGCGATCAATAACACCGGTGACGCGACGGTGCTGAACCATGCCTATTCCGGACCGGCAGCCACCACTGCGCCGTATAACCAGAAGTTCATCACGCGCCACTATGGTTTCGGCGCTACCCAGGGCAGCGGCACGGTAACTATCGGCGGCGTCAATGCGGCGGTGACTTCATGGAGCGATACGCAGATCAAGGTGCTGGCGCCTTTGCTGACCTCGGCGCAGTCGAGTTGCCCGGTCCAGCAACGCGGCACACTGCTCCCTGCCACTTGCGGCGAACTGGTGATCACGACCGGCGCCGGCAAGAAATCGATCGACACGGTGACCGTCACCATCGGCGGCAATACGCCGAAATACATCAATGGCGAGAATGCCGCGGGCAATGCCATCCAGAGCGCGATCGACAGCGCCACCCCGGGCGACATGCTCATGGTTGGCCCCGGCATGTATAACGAAATGCTGCTCATGTGGAAGCCGATCCGGTTGCAAGGCGTCGGCGCTTCGTCAGTGACTGTCAACGCCAACACCCATCCGTCGGGCAAGATGGATCCGTGGCGGCGCCAGGTTGACTGCCTGTTCGGCGTGGCAATCAACGGTGGCCTGATCTCATCGGCCAACCCGTTTGACCCGACCGGCACCTACACTTGTCCATCGACGATGCAGCGCAAGGTGGATGTGATTCCGCTTGAACCTGCTCTCGGTTGGGACAGCAGTCTCAACGGCAATTTGAGCGAGCTGCTGGTGGAGCCATCACTGATGGGCGCCTACGAAGGTGCGGCCATCACGGTCTTTGCAAAAGGCGTGCCAGACGTGTTGGTGGGCGGGGTGTTGCAAGCCGATCCCAACTGCGTCTCAGTTGACGGCGCCACCTGCACCCCACTGACGAACAGCAATTCGGATTGCACTACCTACCCAAGCAATTTCCTGTGCAACCCGTCACGTATCGATGGCATCAGCTTTAACAACAGCTCTCAAGGCGGCGGCGGCATCTTCGTGCATGGCTGGAACCACAATCTGGAAATTGCCAACAACCGGATCTACGGCAATGCCGGCACCCTGAGCGGCGGGATTGTCGTTGGCCAGCCCGAGGTTCCGGACGCGATCATCGCTGCGGATGGCGTGACCCAGCCACCGTTCGGCTACAACAAAGCTATCAATGTGCATCACAATTCGATCACATTGAACGCTTCCTATGGTGACGAAATGAACTCCACCACGCCGTCGGCGGCCGGTGGCGTCACCTTCTGCACAGGTGCCGACAACTACCACTTCAACTACAACTGGGTGTGCGGCAACATGAGCAGCGGCGATGGCGGCGGCATTTCGCACTGGGGCTTCAGCTATAACGGCGACATCTCGCACAACTGGGTGCTCTTCAACCAGAGCAATAACCCGACGCTGCCGACCTACGGCGGCGGCATCATCGTCCAGGGCGCTCAACCGGACGGTACTTTCTGCGAGAACGCCACGGTCGACCAGGATTGTGCGCCTCAGCTTAGCGACGGCGTTGGTCCCGGCATGAAAGTTGACGCCAACCTGATCGTCGGCAACACCGCTGAAAGCGGCAAGGGCGGCGGCCTGCGCTTGCAGAACATCAACGGCACCGACGTGCAGCGCAGCCCTAACAATGCGAATGCGTGGTATCAAGTCTCCGTCACCAACAACATCATCGCGAATAACGTCGCCGGCTGGGCCGGAGGCGGTGTCTCGATACAGGATGCGGTGCGGGTCAACCTGGTCAACAACACCATCGTATCCAACGACAGTACCGCTTCGGCCGGCGTGTTGTTCAACACCGACGCCGCCACCAAAGCCAATGTCGGGCCGCCTAACTGCACCACGGTCGGCTCCACTACAACCTGCAGCCCGGTGACCACCTCGCAATATGAACCGGCAGGCCTGGAAACTGCACGTCATACCACCAACCTGATCACGGCGTTCACCGTGCCGAGCGTGGCTTGCCCTGCCGGTCTGCCAAACTGCACGACATTCTCCAACCCGGTGCTGAGCAATAACCTGTTCTGGCAGAACCGCTCGTTCTATATCACGGTGGGCGGCCTCAATCCAGCGATTCCGGGCATGCAGAATGTGGTGACGCTGAATCCGACCTTGAACCAGGCCGGCCACGCAACGGGCTATTGCGACCCTAACGCGATCTACTGGGACATAGGCACCTTTGGCGACACTGCACCGAACAACCATGCCTCGGGATTGACGCTCAGTCCGAAATTCTCGATCCTGACTGACGCCGCCGACTATCCTGGTGCAAGCAACCTGGGCACCAATCCAGCGGTGGTAAGCCAGTACTGCAATGGTTCGCGGGTGCCGCCGGAAGGTGGCGGCAACGGCTTCGCAGTGCCTCCGGGCATTGCCGATGCGGTACTGCCTAACCCCTTGTTCACCTTGATGCCTGCGGCAACGCCGGATGAGGGCAACCAGTGGATCAATATGTACTACGGGCCGCTGTCCTTGACCAATTCAGCGATTGTGTCGGGCAGTGCAGGCTATGGTTTGCCGCTTGGTAACTACGCCATTGCATCGGGTTCGCCGGCGATCAATACCGGGACTTCAGCCAATGCGCCTACCAAAGACTTCTTCGGCACCACCAGGCCGCAGGGCGGCAGCTTCGATATCGGTGCGGTCGAGTTTGTGTCGGTGCCGACGGCCGCCGCGAACGTCACGCCGACTTCGTTGACATTCGGCAGTACGATAGTCGGTGGCACCAGCGCCTCGCAAACCCTGACGCTGCATAATACCGGCAGCGCCACGCTGACAGGCATTACCCTGACGTTCACCGGCAGGTTCGCCCGGGCGGCATCAGGCGGCAACTGCACCACGACCCTGGCTGCAGCCGGCACTTGCACCATCAACGTGGTGTTCGTGCCGACAGCGACGGGTGCTGCGAGCGGGACGCTAGCCATCGGCGCCAACGTCCCGGTCTCGGGCTCGCCGGTGCCGCTCACCGGTACAGGCGCCGCAAGCGTGGTCAGCGCAAGCTTGACTCCGACCACGTGGGCTGCGCCCAGCACCGCGGTATTGCTGAGCTCGGTATTAGGGCCGCTTCAGAGTTTTACGCTGACCAATACCGGCAACGTACCGCTCACCGGCATCACCAACGGAACGTTGGCAGGCACCAACCCGGCTGACTTTGCCGTCAACGCGTTGGGGTCGACTTGCGGTCCTCTCGTCCTGGGTCAGCTGACGACGATTACAACGTTGAATCCGGGTGCGACTTGCGTAGTTTCCGTGCGATTCCAGCCGGGCTCGATCGGCGCCAAGAGCGCAACGGTGTCTGTAAATGATGCGGCAGGCAAGCAGACGTCGACTTTGACGGGAACGGGCAGATGACATCCGGCGCAAGACGGCGCTGCTCGCGGGAAGTTGCCGTGGGCAGCCGGCAATCTGCCGTTGGCGGGCTGAGAGAGAGCTATTCTCCTGGCTGTCTCCAGCGGCAATCTGTTGGGAGGCAGGGATAACATGAAACTTTCTTTACTGGTTTCCTGGTGCGCGGCAGCCGGCTTTTCGCTGACGGTAACTGCTGCGCAAGCGGTGGATGGCATAACGCTTGGGCAGATGGAAGCCGTGGTTGCCCATTGCAGCCAGATCAAGCCGGCGGACAGCGCCAGGTACCGGGAATTGCTGGCGCCCCTGACCGTCGATGTATCTGCTGAAGACCTCGCGGCTGTGCGCAAGACCAAGGAGTATCAGCGTGGCTATGAATCTATCGCCGGACAATTGGCGGTGGCGAAAAAAGAGGAAGTGATTGAGGCATGTGCCGGCGCCCTGGAGTCAAATAACTAGTGCAAGAATGGGCAGGGTAAGCCACGCAACCAGTGTGGCCAACAGGGAAAAACATGAACACGTCCAGAGAGACAGTGAAATTAGCGACCATGGCGACGCTGCTGGCGTGCAGCCTGTGGAGCGCTGTCGCCCTGGCGCAAGCTGCCCAGGGACAGCAGGCGCCATCAGCTATTCCTGGCGCCGCGCGCGGGTCGACGCCCAAGTCTTCTCCCTATCAGCCGGTGAAGATACCGAAGCACGCCAAGGCTTTCTACCAGGCTTATGGCGGCGTCGACAACCTGAGCGTGCGTCAAACCGCATCAGGCAACCTGATCCGCTTCAGCTACCGCGTTACCGACCCCGCCAGAGCAAAAACATTGGGTGAAAAGAATGCGGAACCTTACATGATCGGGCAAAAGAGCCACGCCTTGCTGCAAATCCCGGTCATGGACAAAATCGGCCAGCTGCGGCAAACCGGTACGCCGGAAATCGGACAGGAGTACTGGATGGTGTTTTCTAATAAAGGCAATCTGATCAAAGCGGGGGAGCGGGTCAATGTAGTGATCGGTTCCTTTCATTTTGACGGACTGCTGGTCGAATAAGCGCCTGTGGGCAATCTGTGATGGATGAGTTGAGATAAACAAGCTGAGGAGGATGCACTCATGAACCGATTTCTCTGGCTGGCCTTTGGCCTGGCCTCACTGGCGGCCACGCCCGCCATGGCAGTTACCGCGGCTGCCAATGCCACGGCTGGCAAAGCCGTCAAAGCCGCAGCAATAGATAAGGCCCCGGCCAGCCGCCTGAGTGCGGCGCAGATCGTCGACAGGAATGTGGCGGCGCGCGGCGGACTGCAAGCCTGGCGTGCGATCGGCAGCGTCAGCATGACGGGGAAAATCGATGCCGGCGGCAAGAAGGAAACCGCGCTGCCGTTCGTGATGACCATGAAGCGGCCGCACAAGAGTCGCTTTGAGCTGCGCTTCCAGGAACAAACGGCAGTGCAGGTATACGACGGTACGCAAGGCTGGAAGGTCAGACCTTTTCTGGGACGCGATGAAGTCGAACCCTACACGCCTGCCGAAGCCAGATCGGCCGCTACCTTGGCGGATTTGGACGGTCCGCTGATTGACTATGCTGCCAAGGGCACGACGGTTGAGTTGCTGGGCATGGAGCCGGTGGAGGGACATAGCGCCTACAAGCTGAAGCTGACGATGAAAGACCACGTCCAGCGGCGCATGTGGATAGACGCCAAAAGTTTCCTGGAGCTGAAAATCGACGGCGAACCACGCAAACTCGACGGCAGGATGCACAACGTCGCCATTTACTACCGCGACTACAAGACCGAAAACGGCCTTACTGTGCCATATCTGATGGAGACTGTGGTCGAGGGCGCCAAAGCGAGCCACAAGATAAGCATTCAGCGTGTGACGCTGAATCCGCCGGCGGACGACGCCATGTTTGCGAAACCGCAGTTGACGGTGGCCAAGGTATCCAGCCAATAGAGGATGGTCGACTATGAAACTGCCTTCAAATCAGATCGCGGTGCTGGCGTTTGCCGCTTGCATGGCGGCAGGCCCTTCAGCGCCTGTCTTGGCGCAAGGGACGGCACAAGAATCGGCGGCGGGGCAAGGCAGCGAGCATGGTTTGAGCGCGGCCCAGATTGTCGAAAAGAACGAAGCGGCGAGAGGAGGGGTGGATGCCTGGCGCAAGATCCAGACCATGGTCTGGGTCGGGCATGTGGAGAGCGCGAATGTTGCTGTGTCGACTCTGCCGTTTGTGCTCGAGTTGAAACGTCCAAACAAGACGCGCTTTGAAATCACAGCGCTCAACCAAGTGGCCGTGCGCGTCTATGACGGCACCAATGGATGGAAATTACGTCCGACCCGCGGCGGCAAGCCGGACTTGCAAGCCTACACGCCGGATGAGCAAAAATTCGCGCATGAGGAGCAGGTCATCGATGGTCCCTTGATCGATTACCAGGCCAAGGGGATAGCCGTCAGCCTGGACGGTCTTGATGAAGTGGAAGGCAACAAGGCCTATCGGTTGCGCGTCAAATTGCCGTCTGGCGCCAGTCATCACGTGTGGATCGACGCCCGGACTTTTCTGGATATCAAATACGACCGTGAAACCCGCAGCGTGATCGGCCAGACAGCGACGATATCGGTGTTTTACCGCAATTACCAGAATGTCGAAGGTTTGCAGATTCCGGCCACTATTGAAACCGGCCTAGGTACAGGCCAACCCAAGAATAGGCTTGTGATCGAAAAAATTGCGCTCAATCCGCCGCTGGAAGACTGGAGATTCGCCAAACCGGGCACGCAGGGACGTAACGAAGCGGTTTCGATAGGCGGCGCTTCGCAGGCAACCCGGGAAACCGGTCGGCCGGCCCGCTAGCCATGGCTGCGCAACTGTCGCGGCTGAATGTGGAGCCGATCTGGCCGGCTCCGCGGATGGGCGACGGGGAGCGCGCTTGTGTCAGGATAAAAAAAATTTTTCGTGGAATTGTTTTTGCACGAGTGCAGCGACCCGCATCGCTTGCGCTTGTGCTTTTTTTTGTATTGGCGCTTGATGCCGGCACCTTATCTGCCGCGCCGGCAACACTTGCAAGCGCCAGCGTGAGCAGCGGTGGCAATCCGGCGGCAGACGTCGGCGAAGCGATCTTCCGGCGCGGCATACAGGGTTCGGGCGAGCCGCTCGAGGCCACCCGCGAGGCTGGCGTACGGCTGCAGGGGGCGGATGCGGCCTGCATCAATTGCCATCGCTCCAGCGGTCTTGGCGCCAAAGCCGGCCGCAACACCATTCCGCCGATCACCGGCCGCTATCTGTTGCATCCGCGCAGCAAAAATATGGAGGACATGGATCTGCCCTACGTCGACGGCATACGCGTCGATCGCGATCCGTATACCGATGAGACCATCGCCAGGGCCATCCGCGCCGGCCTCAATTCCGAAGGCCAGCCGCTTAGCTATCTGATGCCGCAGTTCGCGCTGAACGACACCGACATGACGGCCTTGATCGCCTATCTGAAGCGTCTCGACAAACGCAGGCCGCCTGGAGTCACGGATACGGTATTGCACTTTGCCACCATCATCACGCCAGATGCCGATCCGGTGAAACGGCGCGGCATGCTGGATGTGCTCGAGCACTACTTCGCCGACAAGAACGCATCGCCGCTCGGTGCAACTCCGCGCCTGCGCAGCTCGCGCAAAATGATGTTCATGGTGAATCGCCGCTGGCAGCTGCATGTCTGGGACCTGACCGGCCCTGCGGCAGGCTGGGAGCAGCAGCTGAAACAGCATCTGGAAGCGGAGCCGGTGTTTGCGGTGGTGTCGGGATTAGGCGGCAAGACCTGGGCGCCGGTGCACGCCTTCTGCGAACATGAGGAAATACCCTGTCTCTTTCCGAACGTCGAGACGCCAGTCGACGCCGGCAGCGGCTCTTATTCCCTGTATTTTTCCAAGGGGGTCATGCTGGAAGCGGATCTGATCGCAAAGAAGATTCTCGACGCGGGCAATGGCGCTGTAGCAAAGAGCGTGCGTCAGATCTATCGCGCCGACGACAACGGCGAGGCTGGCGCCCGGGAACTTGCCGCGGCATTGAAACTTCATGGCATTGCTGTCTCAAGCCGCGTGCTGGCGCCTGGCGAGAGCGTGGCCAAAGCGGTGCGCGGGTCAGCAAACGTGGATGCGCTTGTTCTGTGGCTGCGTCCAGCCGATATTGCTGCGCTCGCCAACACGGCAGCGCCGGCCGTTGTATTCATGTCTGGACTGATGGGCGGACTCGAACGCTCGCCGTTGCCGCCGAGCTGGCGCGGCGTCACGCGCCTGGCCTATCCCTTCGACCTGCCGGACCGCCGGCGCGTCCGCGTCGACTATGCGCTCGGCTGGTTCTCGATCCGGCGCATCCCGGTTGTCTCTATCCAGGTGCAGGCAGATACCTATCTTGCATGCGGCCTGCTTGCAGAAACGCTGAGCCATATGGTCGACACGTTTGTCCGCGACTACCTGGTCGAGCGCATTGACGACATGCTGGAACGCCGGATCCTGACTGGCTATTATCCGCGCCTGACGCTTGCATCGGGTCAGCGCTTTGCCTCCAAGGGAGGATTTATCGTCCGTTTCGCCGAACCTGACGGCGTGCGGCTGGTGGCTGACGGCGACTGGATTGTGCCGTAGCGGCGAGATGGCGCGAGATCGATGAAGTTGGTTGAATTTTAGGAGTAATTGCCATGAATACAGTCATCAAATCCTTGGCTGCTAGCGTCGCGCTGGCGGTGCTGGGGAGCATTGCGCCGCTGGCCCTGGCCGCTAGCGTGTCCGCTGTAAACGCGCCTGATCCGCACGCTCACCATCATCATATGATGTCGGAGATCATGCGTTCGACGGTGGACTATACGCCGCCGCCGGTCTCGCTGACGAGGGAGGACGGTAAAGCCGTGTCGTTTATCAATGAACTCAATGACGGCCGGCCGGTCATCCTGACTTTTATCTATACCACCTGTACTTCGATCTGTCCGATGATCAGCCAGACTTTATCGCAGTTGCAGACTGACCTCGGCAGCGATCGGGACAAGGTGCACATGATGTCGATTTCGATCGATCCGGAGCAGGATACGCCTGCGCGTCTGAAAGAGTACGCAAGGAAATACGGAGCGGGACCTGAATGGCAGCATTACACCGGGACGGTGGCGGCGAGTATTGCAACGCAGCGTGCCTTCGATGTCTATCGCGGCGACAAGATGAACCATAACCCGGTGACGTTGCTGCGTGCGGCGCCTGGCAAGCCTTGGTTGCGGATCGATGGTTTTGCTACGGTGGCTGAGCTGCTGGGCGCCTACCATGAATTGGTAGCGTCGAAGTGAGGGAATGGTACTCTCCAATTAAATAAGGCGGTAGTTAAATGGGGTCGGAGTTTTTTTTCGCGGTCTTTTGCGAAAATTACTCCGACCCCATTTAACGGGCTACGGAGTACGCGCGGTTGCAATCGACGTTAGGTTCGTGCGTAACTAAAACGGTTGCTACTCCGTGGATGCTTGCCGGGGGTAGCCCGGCAGCTAGTCACTTTTTCTTGCTTCGCCCCCTCGCCGGGCGCAAGAAAAGTAACCAAAAAGAAGGGCTGGAGCACCGCTCCTGCCGAAGCCGTCACCTCCGCAGGAGGTCCCCAAATCCGGCGCGTGCCAGCCGGGTGGGGGACAAACTCGCCTTCGGCTCAAACATGTCCCCCACAATTCCCGGCTGCCACGCGCCGGATTTGGCAACGTCTCAATGCGGAATTCAAAACCAACTTCAAAAGCAGCGTCAACTTCAACTTCAACTTCAACTTCAACTTCAACTTCAACTTCAACTTCAACTTCAACAGTAACTTCAACAGCAAATCGGCCATCGATTTTTATTGGTTGCTTGAGGAGAATATTTCGCAGTTGCTGGTAGCTGGTCTTTAGCTACTTGCTTGCCCTACCTTGCAAAGCGCGGCGGGAGTAAACGCGAGGCGTTTCCGAGGGCTTTATCGGGCGTGCTTCATTGCGGAAAGCAGGTCGATTTACCAGGCTGAGGATAACTACCCATACACCCCCTAAATGGAGGGAATATACCCAGTAGCTTTTAAGACAAGCCGTAGTAATCTACAGATCATAGGGGTCGGTCTCGCAGGGTCTTCTAAAAAATAAAGCATAGAAGAACCGTCGAAAAAAATACCATACGCCGGCCTAGGGAGAATAATAATGACGCGTCTCGCTGCCGCCTGTTTGGAGCATCCTGCGCCGGCCCCTAACCAACGGCGCGCAGGTTTCACGCTGCTTGAACTGCTCGTCGTCATCGTCATCATCGGCCTTCTCGCCGGGATGGTCGCTCCCCGTTATTTCGACCAGATCGGCAAATCCAATACCAAAATCGCGCGTGCCCAGATTGTGTCTCTGGAGAAAGCGCTCGATCAATACCGGCTTGACATGGGGCATTACCCCAGTACCGACGAAGGCCTCGACAGCCTTTTCGTGAAACCCAACAACGAAGAAAAATGGCAGGGGCCGTATCTGAAGAAGGCTGTGCCCATGGATCCATGGGGCCGTCCTTATATCTACAAATCGCCTGGCGACCATGGCGAACTGGACCTGAGCACGCTGGGCGCGGATGGACAGCCTGGCGGCAGCGGCGAGAATGCCGATGTCGGCAATTGGATGTCTAACTAGGCGGCCGCCATGAACAATCCGCCCGTCACCCGCGTCGCCGAATTCGACATTGTAGCTAAAGCCAAGGCTGGTGCGATGCGCTCGCTGCGATTAGCCGCCATCGATGCGGCGGCGGCGACCCGGCTCGCCGAAAGAGAGGGCTTGCGTGTCCTGTCCTGCACGCCGCACCGCAACAGTTTTTCCTGGGGCGGCCGGGGCGTTGCCGGCGTCACCCGCACACGCCTGGATATCGCTCTGTTCGCACACGAACTGGCGTCGTTGCTGGACGCGGGACTGGGAATCATCGACGCCCTCGAAACCCTGGCCGAAAAAGAGCGCCTGCTGGAAACCAGGCGCGTATTCGAAAAAATGGTGCAGGCGCTGAAGGAAGGACGCAATTTCTCCGCAGTGATGGGCGAACGGCCAGATGTCTTCCCGCAACTGCTGGTCGCCAGCATCTCCGCCAGCGAGCAGACCGGCGACATGGCGGCAGCGCTGCGCCGCTACTCCGCCAATTTCGAAACCCTGCGCACGATCCGCTCCAAGGCGCTGGGGGCGGCAGTATACCCATTGATGCTGCTGGGGGTAGGGTCGCTGGTGGTGTTGTTCCTGCTGGCGGTGGTGGTGCCGAAATTCTCCACCTTGATTGAGTCTACCCGGGGCGAGATCCCGTTTGCTTCGCAGGTCCTGATACAGCTCGGTAAAACCATCCATGCCCACCCGCAATTGGTCGCCGCTTTGTTTATCGGCGTCTTCCTGGCGCTGATCTGGGCGATCCGCCATGCTTCGCGTGCGGGCTGGAACCTGCCTGTGCTGCAGCGCCTGCCCATCGTCGGGCCGCTGATCAGGATGTTCCGCCACGCCCAGTTTTATCGCACCAGCGGCATGCTGATCGAAGGCGGCATTCCCGTGGTTCGTGCGTTCGACATGTGCGGCTCGCTGCTGACGCCGGAAGACAACCGCAAGCTGGTCCGCGCGGTGGCGTCGATTCGGGAAGGGGGCGCCATCGGCCCGGCCTTGCAGCAGGTCGGCCTGGCCGATCCGGTGGCCTTGCGCATGCTGATGGTGGCGCAACGCACCGGCAAGCTGGCCGAGATCCTGGCGCGCATTGCCGCTTTTCAGGAGGCAACCCTGAGCCGCGCCATCGATGTGGCGACACGCTTGTTCGAGCCGGTGTTGATGCTGTGCATCGGCCTCGTTATCGGCGCCATCGTGGTGCTCATGTATTTGCCGATTTTCGACCTTGCATCCAGTATTCAGTGACCGCCATGGACAACGTCTACACTCCCGCTTTCCGTCCCGCCAGAAGCGCCTTGGATGCAGAATCCATCCGCGAGATACAGGAACAGACCGGCTCCACGCAGCAGACAATCGAACAGATTGCGGAGGGCTTCGGCGACGATGCCGCCGCTTATCTTGTGGCGGCCGCGGCTTACTTCAGGATGCGGCCGGTGACGATGGTGATGATGCGGCAGCTTAAGCCGGATTTTGAACTGCTGTCGTTCATCGAGGCCGGCAAGCGCCTGTGCGTTGCGTTCATCGAACCCGCGGGGGAATTGCTGCTGGTGACGACGGATCCTTTGGATGTGCGCACCCGCGCCTGGATCAATGCGCGCTTACGCAATCGCCCCGAACAGCCGGTCAACTGGGGTATCGCCACTACCGGCGATGTGCGCTCTTACCTGGCAGTCATCGAGAAAACGGTGCGGGCAATGGATTCGGTTGGTATTGCCGACACCGTCAACACGATTGACCACAGCGCCTTGTCGATCTCGATCGAAGACATCAGCAGCACCGAGAGTACTATCGTGCGCCTGGTCAATTCGACCATCTATGACGCATTGCGCGCCGGCGCCAGCGATATCCACCTCGAAACCCAGCCGCAAGGCCTGAACATCAAATACCGGCTGGATGGCGTCCTGAGCATGATCAAGCGCCTGGACGGCAGCGATCTGGCGAACCAGGTGCTGTCGCGCATCAAGGTGATTTCCGAACTCGACATTGCGGAGCGCAGGATTCCTCAGGACGGCCGCTTCAAAGTGCTGGCCGAAGGGCGCGAAATCGATCTGCGTGTCTCGATCATGCCCAATCTGTTCGGCGAGGATGCAGTGCTGCGTGTGCTCGACCGCTATCATTTGTCGGGCGAACTGCAAACCTTGAGCCTGGAAACCCTGGGCTTCGCCGAGCCGGCCAAGGAATTCGTACGCCGGCTGTCGCAACTTCCCTACGGCTTGCTGCTGGTGACCGGACCTACCGGCAGCGGCAAGACCACCACCATCTATGCGGCAATTACGGAAATCAATACTGGCCTCGACAAGATCGTGACAATCGAGGATCCGGTCGAATACCAGTTGTCCGGCGTGCTGCAAATCCCGGTCAACGAAAAAAAGGGGCTGACCTTTGCGCGCGGACTGCGTTCGATACTGCGCCACGATCCGGACAAAATCATGGTGGGTGAAATACGCGATCCGGAAACCGCGCAAATCGCGGTGCAGGCGGCGCTTACCGGTCACCAGGTATTTACCACAGTGCACGCCAATAACGTGTTCGACGTCATCGGACGTTTCACCAACATGGGAGTCGATTCCTATAGTTTCGTCTCTGCCCTCAACGGCATCCTGGCGCAACGGCTGGTGCGCATCAATTGTCCGATGTGCGTCACCGGCGATCACCCTGACAAGGAACTGATAGTGCGCTCGGGCCTGGGTACTTCCCCCATGGCCCTGTCCAGTTTTGATTTCAAGCACGGAGTAGGGTGCGCGCATTGCCGCGGCAGCGGGTTCAAGGGCCGGCGCGCGATCGCGGAGACGCTTTCGCTGAACGACACTTTGCGCGATTTGATGGTGGAGCGCGCCGCCATTTCCAAGATCAAGCATGCGGCCCGGCAAAACGGCCTGAAAACGCTGCGCGAAGCGGCGGTTGCCCTGGTGGCGGCAGGTATGACCACTCTTGAGGAGATCAATCGTGTTACGCCTGTGGAATAAGCCGCTGCAAATCGTGATCGAGCCGCATCAAGTGACGGCGTCGATGTCAAAAACCGGCCTGCGGCAGGACGACATCGTCGTGCCGGTCGCCAAGCCCGAAGCTGCGCCAGCTACATACGATGGCATCGGCAAGGCGATTCGCGACATCTTGCCGCAGCTGGGCAGCAGATCAGAGCGCGCCGTGTATGGAGCCAGGCTGAATGTCGAAGTGGCCGATACCCTGGTTCACTACGATGTCCTGAATATTGATGCACGCCGCCTGCCGGCGGACGAGCTGGATCGCCTGGCTGCGCTTGGCATGGCGGATACCTTGGGCATCGATTCCAGTTCGCTGGTGATGCGTTGTTCGGTCCAGCTGGATGGTTTGAGCGCGGTCGTGTGCGGCATGCCGGCGGCCCTGACGGATGCGATCAGGCTGGCCTGCGACGATGCCGGATGCCGCCTGAACCGGCTGGAGCCGGGCTTCGCGGCATTCTGGAACGGTTACTTTGCACGCAACAAGAACCACAGCGCACTATTGGCGCGTTTGCGCGGCAGCGCTTTAATGCTCGGCTGGCTGCAGGACGGCAAATGGCAGGCGCTTGCCGCTGAACGCTTATCGGAAAATGACTGGCCCGCCTTGAGCGACAGCTGCGAGGCATTTTGCCGCCGCCTGTGCGTGCCGGACTACGCTGGATTGCCGATATATTTCGACGCCGACATAGGCGATATCCCGGCCGCGGCGCGCAGCCGCTGGCAACGCCTGTCGCCGCGGCCGGAGGTGGCTGCCGCAGCCGACACAACATCCGATTTGGCCTCGAATTTCGCCTAGGAGCCAAATATCATGGCCTCTCTCCAAAAACTGGATCTGGATTTTTCCACCGAGCGTCGCAAATTGCCGTCGATCGGCGTGGCGCTCCTGATGGCGGGCGCCGTGGCAAGCATCTATGCGGGTGTGCAGCTGTCATCGGCTTATAGCGCGCGCAAGGCCCAGCAGACGGTGTATGACGCCATGGTGCTGCGCCTCCATTCGGTCAAGAATGCCGACCAGGTTGGCGCCAAGGTCACGCCGGCCGAGCTGCAGAATTTTAAGAACGCGGCACAGATCGCGGGCCAGTTGAACACACCGTGGGATCGCCTGCTCAAAGTACTCGAATCGGCGCCGATGGAGCATGTGGCCTTGTTGTCGGTGGAGCCGGTCGCTTCACGCCGGCAATTGCACCTGGTCGGCGAGGCGAAAGATCTCGCCACCATGCTGGATTACTTGTCCTATCTCCAGGGCCAGCCAGGCTTGCAGCGCGTCGTCCTGACTTCGCACCAGATACAGACGCAGCCCGGCTCGCCGGTCCGCTTTCAAATCCAGGCGCATTGGGAGGAGCAATGAACCGCATAAGCTCAATCGCGCTGGTGCTGCGTTATGCGCTTGCGCGCCGCATCGGCTGGCCAGGCGCAGTGGGCATCCTGATGCTAGCCCTGACCTTGATCGTTGCTCTGGCAGTGGCGCCGCGCTGGGAAAAAAATGCCGGCGAGATCAAGCTGCAGACCGGCGCCGCGCTGGTCGATCTGAACCGGGCCCGGCTCGAACATCGGATCCAGCCAAAAACCAGCGAGCAGTTGCTGCGCTTTACCGCCTGGTTTCCGACGATTGACCGCAACGCAGGCGATCTGCGGCGCTTGATGGAGCAAGCTGAGCTGGCCAAGCTAGATCTGGTCAAGGGCGAATATCACATTTCGGATGCGCAGGGCGCGGCCTTCGTCAGCTATGAAGTGGTGCTGCCGGTGAAAGCCAGCTACGACACCTTGCGCGGCTTTATTGCCGGCGTGCTCAACGCCATACCCAATGCTTCGCTGGCCGAACTGCATATCGAACGCGCGGCGGTGAACAGCACGATCCAGGATGCGCGTATCCATTTCACTTTTGTCTACCGCGGAGCCTGACATGCGCAACCGATTCTCACGGCGGCAAATAGGACTGGTGCTGGTTGCGGGCGCGCTGGTTTCCTATGGCGCCATGGTGTTTTCGGGCGGCTCTGCCGAATCCGGAGTGATTGAGCCGGTGACGCGAAGCGCAGGCAATCATCAAGCGGGGACCGGCAAGCCGGGCGCGGCAGAGGCCACTCTGCCAAAAACGATAGCGCCGCCGGTACGGAGCAGCCTGGATCAGACCGCAGCAAACAATTTATTCGCCGCCAACAGCTGGCTGCCGCCGCCACCGCCGCCGCCCAAGGAGTTGCCGCCGCCACCGCCGCCGCCGCCGACCGCGCCGCCCATGCCTTTCAATTTTGTCGGACTGCTGCAGGATCAAGCCAAGCCTACCGCGTTTTTGGCGAAGGACGACCAGTTATTGCTGGTGACCACGGGAGACACCGTGGAGGGCACCTATCGCATCGATTCCGTCAGCGCCAAGGAAATTGTCCTGACCTATCTTCCGCTCAACCAGCGGCAATCCATTTTGATTTCCGGGGGGCTGTAATGCGCCTTATCCAAACCATGTCAAAAAGCTGGCATCGTCCGGCTGCGCTGCTGCTGATCATGGGCGCGCTGGCCGGTTGCGCGACCCAGCAGCTGCACTCGGACGGCCAGCGTCAAATCAAGGAAGGCCATGTCGCCGAGGGACTCGCCAATATGCGCGAAGCGATGCGGCAGGATCCCGGCAACCTGCCGTACAAGCTTGACTACATCAACCGTCTCGACGAAGAAACAAAAAAATTGATACGGCAAGGTGATGAGCAGCGTTCGGCCGGCGACACCAAGGAAGCGCGTAATTCTTATCTGGAGGCGCTGCAGCTTGATGGTTCCAACGAGCGCGCCCGCCGTGGAGTGTCTGACATAGACATGGACGTGCGCCATAGGGACATCCTGGCCGAAGCCGAGAAAATGTACGCCGCCGGCAAACTGGATATGGCGCGCGAACGCACCATGGTGGTGATACTGGAAAATCCATCCAACCCCAATGCGCAGCTGTTGCTGCGCAAGGTGAATACCGAGATCGATTCCCAGCATCGCGCCAAAGAGGCATTGACTGCCTCGCAATCGGTGATGAAAAAGCCGGTCACGCTGCAGTTCCGCGACGCTAATCTGCGCATGGTGTTCGAGGCTTTGTCTCGCACTACCGGCCTCAACGTGATCTTCGACCGCGACGTGCGCCCCGATCTGAAAACCACCATCTTTGTACATGAAGGCTCGGTCGAAGACACCGTCAATCTGATCCTGCTGCAGAACCAGCTCGAAAAGAAGGTACTCAACGTCAATACGATGTTCATTTATCCGGCTACCGCGGCCAAGCAAAAAGAATATCAAGAGCTGAAAGTACGCACCTTCCATATTTCGAACGGCGATGCGAAATACATCCTGACAGTGCTCAAGTCGGTGCTGAAGATCAAGGATGCCCTGGTCGACGAACGCACCAACACGCTGGTCTTGCGCGATACGCCGGAGGCGCTGGATGTCGCCGCCAAGGTCATCGCGGCTCACGATCTGGCGGATGCAGAAGTGATGCTGGAAGTCGAAGTGCTGGAAATTTCCCGAGATCGCCTGACCGACCTCGGCATAAGCTGGCCCAACAGCGCCACCATATCGACCCCGACCGGGGCCGCCGGCGCGCTGACGCTTGGCGCCCTCGGCGATCTGACGCGCGGCCAGCTGCAGGTCACGCCATTCTCGCTGGGCATAGGTTTCAAGCTGCAGGATACCGATGCCAATCTGCTGGCCAGCCCGCGCATCCGCGTGCGCGACCACGAAAAGGCGAAGATCCTGATCGGCGACAAGGTGCCTATCATCACCAATACCGTGACGCCGGTGCAGACCGGCGCCTCGGTGGTCACCGGTTCGATCCAGTATATCGACGTCGGCATCAAGCTTGAAGCCGAACCGCATGTCTATCCGGAAGGGGAGGTCGGTATCAAGCTGAACCTGGAGGTCAGCAATATCGTCAAGGAAATCTCTGGGCCTTCCGGCTCGCTCGCCTATCAGATCGGCACCCGCAGCGCATCGACCAGCCTGCGCCTGCGCGACGGCGAAACCCAGGTGCTGGGCGGCTTGATCAGCGATTCCGATCGCAATGCCGCCGCCAAGGTTCCCGGCCTCGGCCAATTGCCTATCATCGGACGCTTGTTCTCCGAGCATAACGGCGACCATACCAAGACCGAGATCGTGCTGTCGATCACGCCCCGTATCGTGCGCGCCCAAGGTATTGCCGAAGACACCATGCGCGATGTCTGGTCCGGTACCGAAACCACGATTCACTCTGGCCAGTTCCGCCTTGATCCGATTTCCAGCGTGTCAGGCACCAGTAGCGGCGTAAGCAGTAACATGCCGCGCGCCGACGCTGCGCCGGCGCCTGTGCCGGCAGCTGCGATAATGCCGCCGGCGGCGCCGGTCGCGGTATCCGCACCTACGGTGCCGCCGGTTACTCCAGCCATCCTGAACGGTGTGGCGCCGAGTGCGCCGGCGCCATCGGCGACGCAGCCGCAAGGAGTCGGGACAGTCGTCAATCCAGCCCCGTCCGATGGCGCCTATCCGTCTGCGCCCATGTCTGCACCGCCTGCGCCAGTGCCGGAATCCGCCAAGCCGCCGATGGATGAGTCGGCGCTCCTGTCGCCCGATAATGCACCGGCCGCAGCGCCCGTCGCCGCCACGGCGGCGATGCCTGCGGCTGCGCCGGTCGCCGAGATGCCTGCGGCAGCCATCGCCGCCGCGCCTGCAAGCGCCGCACCGGTCGTGGTTGCAGCTGCCATCCCGGCAGTAGCGGCAGATACCGCAAACAAGAACGCTCAATCGGCCAGTCCGGCAGTAAGCCTGGCGCCGATGGCGGGCGCCAGTGCGAATACGAGCAACGGTAGCGCTAACATTTCCAATGGCAGGCCGCAGATCACTTGGGGCAAGCTTGAAAACGTCAGGGCGGGGGATCAATTCAAGGTCACGCTTAACGCCGCAAGCTTCGATGGCGTTCATTCGCTGCCGGTCTACATCCGCTACGATCCGCGGGTGCTGTCCTTCGTCAGCGCCAGCCCGGGAGAGGTCAGCAGCCGGGTCGGCGTCAGTAACATCGATCCCGTCATCAACGATGCCGCCGGCCGCATCAACATGACGCTGGACGCCTCCGCCGGCAAATTCTTTGCCGGCTCGGGCGCGCTGATGAGCCTGACATTTGCCGCCAAGACATCGAGCAAGCAGACGCAAGTGGATATGCAGCTGGCGCAGCTCGGCATCGCCGGCGGCAGCGCTTTGCGGAATATATCCCGGCCACAACCGCTGATGCTGAAGATCGAGCCATGAAAACGCGCGGATTTACGCTCATAGAGCTGGTCATCACGCTGGCCCTGGTTGGCCTGGTGGCGCTGGTCGCCTTGCCGCTCTATGAAATTTCGGCAACGCGCCTGAAGGAAACCGAGCTGAAACTGGCCTTGCGCCAGATCCGTATCGCCCTGGATAACTATAAAACCGCAGCCGATACCGGCCAGATTACGAAAGAATCCGGCGACTCCGGCTATCCGCCTTCGCTGGAGGTATTGGTGAACGGCGTCGAAAATGCCAAGGATGTGAATCATTCGCGCCTGGTATTCCTGCGCCATGTTCCGCGCGACCCGTTCTACCCCGATCCGGCCCAGCCGGCGGAACAAACCTGGGCCTTGCGCAGTTATGGCAGTCCGCCTACCGACCCGGTGCCGGGGAACGATGTGTACGACGTCGCATCGCTCTCTGCCGGCAAGGGCTTGAACGGCATCGCCTACAAGGAGTGGTAGCCATGTTACGACCATCGCCACTCTCTCGCAGCAAGCCTCCCGGCTGGCAATCCGGCGGCAACCGGCATGGCTTTACGCTGATCGAAATGGTGATCGTCATGGCGGTGATCGGTCTGCTGTTGACGCTCGCCGTGCCGCGCTATTTCGTCGCACTTGATAACGGCAAGGTCAAGGTGCAGCAGCAAAACCTGGCAACCATGCGCGACGCGCTCGATAAATTCTTCGGCGATCAGGGCCGCTATCCGGAAACACTCGAGGAACTGGTGCAGAAGCACTATTTGCGTAGCGTCCCGGTAGACCCGGTTACGGAGAGCCCGAACTGGATCGCCATTGCTCCCGTCGATCCCGCCTTGAGCGGCGTTTATGACGTGCGGAGCGCGGCAAAGGCAGCGGAGAGTGAGAATGTTAGCGCAACCACAAATTAAGCGCACCGCGCGCGGCATCGTCTTGCTGGCGCTGCTGTTGACCCTGGCGCTGATGGCGGTGGCGCTGATGGGAGCGGTCGAAGTCTGGTCGTTCGAGCGGCAACGCGAAACCGAGGCGGAGTTGCTGTATGTCGGCGACCAGTACCGGTTGGCGATCGAACACTACTATTACGCCACGCCCGGGGCCGGCAAGACGCTGCCGGCGAGTCTTGACGACCTGGTTGAAGATCAGCGTTTTCCGGTGCCAGTGCGGCATTTGCGGCGCGCCTATGCGGATCCGGTCAGCGGCCAGGCATTTGAATTGCTGCGCAACGGGGAGCAGATCAGCGGCGTGGTCAGCGGTTCGACCAAGACGACCATCAAGCGCAGTGGCTTTTCTCGCGCCGATAGTGCATTTGAGGGATTTGAGACCTACAATCAATGGAGATTCCTGTTTAGTCCACCTGTAGCGGGGAAAAGCAGCCGTAAATTGCCGTCGCCATTGTCGCATCCACCCGTAGCCAGCGGAGGAAAGCCATGACCTACCGAATTCTGATAGTCGAGGACCACAATCTGCTACGGCACGGGCTGCGCTCAATGATCACGGCGTTGCCCAGTTATGAGGTGGTGGGCGAAGCGCGCGAAGGAAAAGAGGCCATCCGCGAGGCGCTGTCATTGCATCCGGATATGATCCTCATGGATCTGTCGCTGCCTGGCATGAACGGCATCGAGGCCACGGCGCAGATAAAAAGGCGCATGCCGGATATCCGCGTGCTTGTGCTGACGGTCTACAAGACCGACGAATATGTGACGGAAGCGCTGCGGGTGGGGGCGGACGGCTATGTCTTGAAAGATGCCTCGTACGATGAGTTCGTGATTGCGATCCAGACGGTCATCAGCGGCAAGAAATATATTTGCCCCGACGTCTCCATGCACTTGATCAACGATTTCCTGCATCGATGCGATACGCCGAAGGCGGTGACGCCCTGGAACAAACTGACCGCGCGTGAGCGCAGCATTCTCAAGCTGGTCGCAGAGGGACGCACCAATCGCATGACCGGCGAATTTCTCAATATCAGCGCCAAGACCGTCGAAAAGCATCGCGCCAATCTGATGCACAAGCTCGGTCTGCACAATTCGGCTGAACTGATCCTGATGGCGCTGGACATGGGGTTGATCGAGCATGTCAGCCATTCCTCGCACGGCATCAACGGAGCGGCCGGCGGCCCGGCTTTGTCGTCAGATATCTCTTCTAAGAAAAAGCCTGACAGCACAGCGACTCCGCCGGAATGACCGTCCGGCGGCGGTTACTAAGTACTGCTTCAGCTCCGCGGCAACTTGCCGCGGGCAATCCGGCCGTCATTACCGTTCGCAGAAAATCTTGATGCTCTCGCCGCAGCTTGCGGCGCTATCCTTTAGCGGTGCGAATATGCCATGCACCAGCCATTAGGATTGACCGGTCCTGTCACGACTTTACAAGTGCCAGTATCCGCCCCTGGCGATGCTGGGGGAGTGTATGCCGCACAGTCGGAGCACATTTTTCCATCCTTGGGGACGTCTTGGTAATGGAGCATCCCCTTGTTCATGGAGCCGGCCTTGGCCGGCGGCGAGTGAGTCGCGAGAGGAGTCAATATGATCGCGCCCAGCACGACGCCGCTACGGCACAGCATATTCCGGCGCGAGTATTTTTTGTTCTGATTCATGACGTTTCCTCCCCAAGTGAAATAATGCGACTTGGACAGCCCACATCAATCCATTGCGCTCGCGTTGAGAATCGGTAAACGCCTGACTGCCGTCAGAACATAAACCACGCGTACGCATAAAGAGTGTTGTTATCCTTGGCGTCTCTGAGCGTCCCGTCGTAGTTTGTTTTGCTGCCGTTGAACTTGGTATAGCCGGTGTATTGCAGTCCGAATCGGACAGTCATCTGGGGATCCCAGTCGAGCCTGAAGCTCGGCCAATAATTCAGTTCGACGATATAACCCGAGGTATCCGGTTTGCCGTTGTTGGTCCCGAATCTCGTGAAGTCGGCGTCGCCGCTGACATTGAATACGGCGCCTGTAATGCCGTAAGTGCGGTCACGCAGATAAGTCACCTTGGCCCTGGTCGAGCGCAGATGCGAGGAGGGATTATCGTTGCTGGCGTTAGGGAAGCCAGTCCGCCACTCGGCTCTCTCGCTGATGGTGGAAGCCTGGGCCGTAATGATATGGTGATCGTCTTTGCTGAAGTACTGGTACTGCATATCGAATCCCAGGTCGCGGAAACGATCTCCCGGAGTCAGTTGGTCCGGGGTGTTGACCGAGGCGATGGCGCCGAAATGGCCGACCGAGAAATTCTGCTGGTCGTTGCCGAAAGTGTAGGCGATGCGCCAGTAAGGATTGCTGCCTGAAAGCGTGACCCTGTCAGCAATGGCTGTACCGGAGCGCAAGACCGAGAGCGCGCCCTTGGCGGTCTGGTAGGAAGTCGCTTCTAGATACAGCGAGTCGAGCACGTACGCGTATGCGCCAAGGCCGGCTACCCGGGAACCCGATTCGAGGAATGTCGATGGGCCTAAGCCTGGAGATGCGACGCTCGGGGCATAGTATGGATAACTCCAGGCCGGCACCGAATTGAAGACGTCTTGAACGGTAGGGTTATTGTGCAATGTCAGGCCAATAAACGATGGCTTTTCTTCGGGGCCGAACATTTTCACCAGGCGCAGATCAACGTTGTCGACCGCACCGTGGTGATGAAATGTATGATCGTCATTCGTTGCGAGATTTTCGTAGGTCCATTGGACAAAGCCGCCCGCATTCTCGGTGAATTTACCACCTGAGAAAAGGCTGACAACCTCTACGACAGCTTCGCGGTTCTTGCCGTAAAGTTGTTCGCCGGTTGATTTGTCCGTATTGTTCCGGATCGAATTGGCGGAAATGACCGTCATCAGGGCCAGCGGAATTTTCTCGCGTTCGCCCAAGGTATATCCGCCCAGCTTGAATTTTCGTCCAAACGGCGTTAGCTCGGGAAAGATGGTGTGGCAGGAAGCGCACTTTAAGGCAGTTTGCCGCGCATATAGAGGAATGGCGTCAGCGTTAGAGATTAATCCCAAAGGAATAAGCAGCCACAACGTAATTGCAACGCGTTTCAGGAACGTGTACATATTGTTCATTGTGAATCTCCCCTGATCATTGGATTGCCGGCACAGCGCAATACACAATCGTATGAGTAGAAATTAGGCCGTCTGAAGCGACATGTCATTGGGGGGATGTACTACGATTGCTTCGTCATGCTCCCCCATAACGATGCGCAAGATCTGCGCCTCGTTTGACTCAAAATGCGTTTTCAGCAGCCAGGAGGGATCGGTGCTGCATGATCCTTGTAGGCCAGATTACATTGTTGCAATGAGGAAATAAAGTGTATTTGTAAATTTTCCCTGGCCGTGGCGACGTGCAGTATGCAATTGTCTGCAGGGTGGGGGGGGCTGGGACGACCGGAATTTACAGAGGGGACCTGGTTTGTCATTGCCTAACCTCGAGCCAGAAATTTTCTGTTCTATAAACTGGCATTACATTTCATTCGACTCTATTTCTATTTTTCCGGGCCGCTAGATGACGCGCGAAAAAAACCACCGGCCAAGTGGCTTTTTCAAAATTCATATTGTTTGAGTAGATCTGGTTGAGCGCTTCATATGGCATGTTTTTCCGCCGAAGCGTTCACCATGGAAATTTGATGGCTCATCATTTCTCACCCAGCCAAACTGTATTGACCCCGGATCCAGCGTTCGCAAGCTTATGCCTGCATCCGCTAGCTGCGAAAATTGATAGGTATTTTTGACAGGTATTTATTTCGCCAGTCGCTTGCTACTCTGAATGAGCATCATCACAGTGACGCGTATGTCGTGATCACTGAAGTGTTTTAGTTCGTCACTTTACTCAACTCATCCTAGGAGTTTAAAAATGTCAACTCAAACTGCCGCCGTTTCGTGGGGAACCAGCTCGCCGTCGATCCGTGTTTATACTTCCAATGGCTCTACAATCACTGAACGTTGCTACGACGGATCGAAGGGTTGGTACACGGGCGCCTTTAAGCAACCAGGTGAAAATGCCTCTGCAACCAGCTGGTTGAACGGAAGCGCTATCCATATCCGCGTCTATGCAACCACGGGTAGCCAAACGACCGAGTGGTGCTGGGATGGTGAAGGTTGGTACAAGGGTGCTTACACCGGCTAGTTTTGTGCCAATGAAGCGCGAAACAAATCAAATTCCACGCGCTCATCGACAATAGGCGAAGCCGGGTCTTGCAATGACACCGATGCTGTTCGTCGCTGACCTGTTTTTTGCCTATAAATAAAATCAGCTCCGTAGTCCGTAAATTGCCCTGGGCAAGGAGCTGATTCTTCACATGCTACCGAGTCGTGCGAACGTTACAGAATCGGCTCACCAACATGTCGTTTCGTGGTGCGTTCGACCGAGTACGCGATGCTGCTTGCTTAGCGCATCCAGAATTATTTGATCAAATCCGGGTGTTTCAATTCCATGATTTGCGTGCGAAAGCTGGCACCGACAAGGAAGAGAGCAATTGCATTGAAGCGGCGCCAAATCAACTTGGCCACGCTACGCAAACAATGAGGGTGGGCATCACCGAGGAAAATTGGTGAAACCAACAAAATGACGCCAGAATTCATTCGGCGAAGATCGCTATATTGATTTGATGAGGCTCACAGAAATGCGGGCCTTTTTTGTTTTTAATTTCTGCGCATGCGTTGTTGCATGCTAACGACAAACATTGCTCGAAACAGTCAGGTTGAGCAAATCGAATAGAGCAGAAATGACTAGCCAATTCAAATTTTGCGGAACTGTTTAAAAATTGCGGAACTGAGTAGAGGACAAAGAAAAAGGCCCCCATTGCTGGGGGCCTTATCTGTACTGCTTATTCGTGGTAGGCCGTGCGGGATTCGAACCTGCGACCAACGGATTAAAAGTCCGCTGCTCTACCAGCTGAGCTAACGACCCGAAAGACCGCTATTATAGACAAAGTGCATATCAGGTGTCAAACCCATATGCGCTTTTATTTGCGAAATCCGCAAAATAATATTCGGCGCCTACTTCAGCGCGGCCAGACGCTCTTTGCCCGTCTGTGCTGCCTGCGTGTTCGGATACTGCGACAGCAGTTGTTCCAATGCGCGCTTCGCCTGCGGCTTGTTCTTCAGCTCGGTGTAGTTGCTGGAGATGCTCAGCAGTGCATCCGCGGCCTTTGGGTTGTCGGGATACTTCGTCACGACCACCTGCAGGGCTGCGATTGCATTCTTGTAGTCGCGCAAGGCATAGTAGGCGCTACCCAGAAAGTATTGTGCTGACGGCGCCAGACCTGAGTCCGGGCTGCTGCGCACAAAGTTGGAGAGACCTGTGATTGCCGTCTTGTAGTCGCCGGACTTGAGGGGCGCCAGCGCTGCGTCATAAGCTTTCTGATCGTTGGCGCCGATGTTGACTTCCTGGCCGTCGACGCTGACCTTTTGCGGTTCCAGCTTGCGCAGGCGGGTATCCAGGTCGACGTAGAAATCTTTCTGGCGCTGCTGCGTATTGGCCAGCTCATTGGTCAGCACTTCGATTTGTCCGCGCAGCTTGGCCAGTTCCTGATTCAGGCGCTCGTTCTGGTCCGACAGGCTGAGCGAACTGGTTTTGTCCGCCTTGGCGTCGACCCGTGCATTGACCGCGTCAATCTTGGCGCGTATGTCCAATATCGCCCGACGTGCTTCATCGTCGTCAAACAGCCCGGCGTGGGCGGTCGGCGCGGAAAAAACCGCGGCCAGCATGGCCGCGGTCATCGTAGCTTTGAAGAACGTCCGCATCATTATTGATAAACGATATCTGAACGGCGGTTTTCAGCGTAGGAAGCTTCGTCGCTGCCGGTTGCCTTAGGCTTTTCCTTGCCCAGCGAAACTGCTTCGACCTGGGTGTCGGATACGCCTAACAATACCAATGCCTTGCGAACCGCTTCAGCACGTTTTTGTCCCAGCGCCAGGTTGTACTCGCGGCCGCCGCGGTCATCGGTATTGCCTTGGATGATGATCTTGCGGCTCTTGTGGCTGTTCAGGTACTGGGCGTGCGCTTCGACCACGGCCTTGAATTCATCCTTGACGATATAGCTGTCGAAGTCGAAGTAGATGCTGCGCTTGGAGAGGATGCCGCCTGGCTGGTTCAGCGGATCGCTGGAGCCGGCGTCAACCGTATTGACCGAACGTGCGTCTGCGCCGGTGGCGCCGCTATCGACTACCGGAACTGCCTTGTCGTCCAGCTTGACAGGGGATGAGCAGGCAGCCAGCAAAATGGCGCTAGCAACGATAAGGGCAAAGTTTCTGATATTTAGCATTTTTTAATTCTCCAGAGTGGGAAACGAACGTCGATTCAAAGTAAAACCTGATTATTTCATGAAAGGACCCCAAGTAGGCTCCCGTATATCGCCTGCCTGCATAGTTAAACGCTGTTTCACGCGGCCGTCAACTGAGACCACTGCCAACGAACCGCGGCGCCCTGATTCAGTGGCGTACATGATGTATTTGCCGTTGGGTGAAAAACTTGGGGATTCATCCTTGACCGTATCTGACAAACGCTGCTCCTGGTTGTTGGTCAGGTCCAGCGCGTACAGCTGGAAGCGGCCGCCGCGCTGCGAAATATACGCTAATGTCTTGCCGTCCGGTGAAATCCGCGGGCTGATGTTGTAGCTGCCGCCGAAGGTCACGCGCTGGGCGTCGCCGCCGTTGGCGCTCATCTTGTAGATTTGCGGGCCGCCGCTGCGGTCGCTGGTGAAGTAGATGCTCTGGCCGTCAGCCGAAAACTGCGGTTCGGTGTCGATGCCGTTGGTCTGGGTCAGGCGGCGCAGGTTGCCGCCGTCGCTGTTTACCACGTAGACCTGGGTCAGGCCGTCGCGCGCTAGCGCAATCGCCAGCTTGCTGCCGTCCGGCGACCAGGACGGCGCCGAGTTGCTGCCCTTGTAGTTGGCCACCACGATGCGCTGCTTGGTAATCAGGTTCTGCACATACACCACCGGCTTCTTCGCTTCAAACGAGACGTAGGCCACCTTGGTGCCGTCCGGCGACCAGGCCGGCGAGATGATCGGTTCATTCGAGCGCAAGGCCACTTGTGTGCCTTCGCCGTCGGAGTCGGCTACTTCCAGCCGGTATTCCTTGCCGGCCTTGATGATGTAGGCGATGCGGGTAGCGAAGGCGCCGCGCGCGCCGATCAGTTTTTCGTAGATGTCATCGGCGATCTTGTGAGCGGTAACCCGCGTGTACTGTGGCGCGGCAGCCATCGCCAGGGCCGATAGCTGGGACGATTTGACGGTATCGAGCAAACGGTAGCGCACATCGAAACGGCCGTCGGCCAGGCGCTGCACGCTGCCCACCACCAGGGCGTCGGCGCCGCGCGCTTTCCAGTCGGGCAGGTTGACCTGGCTGGCTTCGGAGATGACGTCACCGGTATCGATGATCTTGAAGAAGCCGCTGCGCGCCAGGTCGGCCTTGATGATGGCGGTGACCTGTTGCGGCGCCAGGTTTTCATCGCTGAAGCCGGCGATGGCGATCGGGATCTGGCTGGCGCCGACGCCGGAAGTTTCGATGCGCAGCTGGGCGCTGGCCGGGACGCTGGCAACCAGCGCGCTCACCGCAAGTCCGAGGACTGCGAATATTTGATGCAATTTGTTTTTCATGGCTTACTGATCTTTCGGTCTATGAGTTCCGATAAAGCTGGATGGTACAGTACCGGTCTTGTCTTTCGGATAAGGCGCCGCTTTCTCAATCGCGCGTTTCACCGCTTCGTCAAAGCCGGATACCCCGGAGGATTTCTTCAGTCGAATGCTTGCCACCGAACCGTCGGGAAGCAATTGGACATCGAATTGCACGTCAGGGTTTCCGGCCAGGCTTTCAGGCACATTAAAGATAATGTTCGACTTGATCTTGGCGCCTACCTTTTGTCCATAGCCAGGATCGCCGCGCGGCCCTTGCGACTGGGCAGCGGTGCCGCTGCTGTTGGCGCCGCCGTTGCCGACCGCCTGGCCCAGCATGCGCTTCATTTCATCGCTGCGGCGCTTGGTTTCAGCAGCGGCATCGGCAGCCTGTTTCTTCTTGGCGGCGTCGGCTTCCAGTTTCCTGGCAGCGTCCTGCTTCTGTTTTTCCTGGGCAGCGGCCTTGTCCTTGGCGGCTTTTTGCTCGGTCTCCGCTTTCAGCTTGTCCTTGCGCTCTTCTTCAGCTTGCTCTTTTTGCAATTTCTGTTGTTTTTCCAGGTCTTCCTGACGTTGCTGGTCCTTGCGCTCCTGTTCTTTGCGCTTCTTTTCCCTTTCCAGGGCGATTTCAGGATCCGGCTGCGGCGGCGTCACCACCTTCGGCGGCGCGGTTTCCTGCACCACCGGCTCCGGTTTCGGCTCGGGCGTAGGCTGCGGCACAGGGGTCGGCTCCGGGGCTGGCGGCGCGGCTTCCTTGATGTCCGGGCTCCAGACTTCAGCTTCCACGGCGATCGGCTGCTGGCTCTGCCAGTGAATGCCGAACCACAGGAATGCAAACAGGGCGGCATGCACTGCCGCTGCAAGGATGATGGCGCGGATGCTGCCGGGTTCTTTTGGTACGGAATACGGGGAGTTGCCTGTCATAACCAGATCGTCACTTTGTCGCCAGTCCGACGCGGTTAATGCCCAGCATCTTGGCCTCGGAAATGACCTGGATCACTTCATCGTACTTGATGTCCTTGTCGGCCGAAATCATCACCGGCATGTCGGGTTTGTCGGCGTGCAGGGCTTGCAGCTTGCGTTTCAGACCGTTGCGCGGCACCGTTTCAGCGACGCTGGTGCCGCTCTTCTGGCCGTTGATGCGCAGGCTGGTCTGCTGCTCAGGCTTCAGGGTGATCTCGATATATTCGGTCGGCGGCGTCGCCGATTTCGCCGCATTCGGCAGATTGATGACGCTCGGATTGGTGAGCGGCGCCGAGACCATGAAAATCACCAGCAGCACCATCATCACGTCGATATACGGCACGACGTTGATTTCCGCCTTGAATTTGCGGGGGCGGCCACCGCGCATGGAGGAGCCGGACATCAGCGGGCCTGACGCTGCAAGATGTTGGAGAATTCTTCGATGAAGCTTTCGAAGCGGATCGCCAGACGGTCGACGTCATGCGAGAAGCGGTTGTAGGCAACCACCGCAGGAATCGCGGCAAACAGGCCGATTGCCGTGGCGATCAGGGCTTCGGCGATACCCGGCGCGACCGCTGCCAGGGTAGCCTGTTGCACGTTGGCGAGGCCGCGGAATGCATTCATGATGCCCCACACGGTGCCGAACAGGCCGACGTACGGCGACACCGAACCGACCGAAGCCAGGAACGCCAGGTGCGATTCCAGTGCATCCATTTCGCGCTGGTAAGCCGCGCGCATCGCGCGCCGGGCGCCGTCCAGCAGTGCGGCCGAGTCGTTGCCGCCTTTGTGGCCGAGCGAAGCCTTGACCTTGTTGAACTCGTCCATGCCTGCTTCGAAGATGCGTTCCAGCGCGCCGGTCTGGCTGGCGCCTTTGCGGCGGTTCGAGGTAGCGTCCTGGTACAGGGTGGCCAGGTTGCCGCCCGACCAGAATGCGCGTTCGAACTCTTCCGTCTGGCGGCGCGCGCTGCGGATGGCGAACATCTTGCGGAAAATGTAAGTCCAGCTCATCACGGAGACTGCCAGCAGCAGCGCCATGACCAGTTGTACTAGTACGGAGGCATTGGTAATGAGGGTGATAAACGAAAGATCTTGGGTGACAGTCATGGATAGCGGTCTTGAGGAATGGTCTTAGGTTTAAGTAAAAGACTTAAACAGTGAATTGTAAACGTAAAGTGCTTACCGCAAAATTAGCAATTGCTGAAGGAATTGTTACCGGACGTTATCGCTTACCCTGGATTTCTTGCAATGTTGCTCAGACCATACATGGGGTAGGAAGGTTCAAGAATTGCTGCGGTGAACTATCTTGTCGAGTACATTAAAGCAAGCTTCATGCCGCTGCCGGTGTCTTATGGCTGGTGGGCTTGATCTGGTGCAGTACCTGCTTCGGAATGCCTTGCGGCCGGAAGGTGGCGGCATTGACGCAGGCCACGCTGATGCGGCCGGTCGCCAGCAAGGTCGGCTTGTCCTCCCCCAGGCGCCAAGCCTGCTGGATGAAGTCGACGCTGGCGCGGCCAAGGCGCTCGACCACGACCGTCAATTCCAGCTCATCATCCAGTTTGGCCGGCGCGTGATAGTCAATGCTGGTGCTTTTGACGATGAACATGACGCCGTCAGTCTGTTCCAGGGTGCGCTGGCCAACGCCAGCCGCGCGCAGCCATTCAGTGCGCGCGCGCTCGAAAAATTTCAAGTAATTGGCGTAAAACACCACGCCGCCGGTATCGGTGTCTTCGTAATAGACACGGATGCGCCAGTGAAAGTCCGGGTGAGAAGTTGTCTGGCTCATCGTCTGTCGTGCTTCTGTCGTAGGGAGGAATCAGGAAGGGCTGGCTGCAGCCTGGAATTGCGCTGCAGCCGCTTCGGGTTGGTTTTGCTTAGTTGCTTTACTTAATTGCGTTACTTAATTGCGTTTGATGCTCATGCCGGCAAAGCCCTGGCAGGTCGGCATCATTTCAATCCGGTTGATGTTGATATGCGGCGGCAAGGTGGCGACCCAGAACGCGGTATCGGCGATGTCGCCTGGCGTCAGCGGCTGCGTGCCTTCATAGACCTTGGCTGCGGCTTCATCGTTGCCGCGGTAGCGCACGTTGGAGAATTCGGTGCCGCCGCACAGGCCGGGAGCGATATCGGTGGCGCGCACGCCGGTGCCGACCAGGTCGGCGCGCAGGTTCAGCGTGAACTGTTTGACGAAAGCCTTGGTGGCGCCGTACACATTGCCGCCCGGATACGGATATTCACCGGCGATCGAACCGAGATTGATGACCGTGCCGCGGCCGCGCGCCACCATGCCTGGCAGCACCAGGCGAGTCATGGTCACCAGCCCCTTGCAGTTGGTCTCGATCATGGTTTCCCATTCTTCCAGCGAAGCCTGCTGCGCCGATTCAACGCCCAGCGCCAGGCCGGCATTGTTGATCAGGACATCGATATCTTGCCAAGCCGCCGGCAGGGCGGCCAGCGCGCTGCTGATCGAAGCCTTGTCGGTGACATCCATGACGATAGGCAGGACTGCCGCGCCGAGCTCGGCGGCCAGCTGATCCAGCCGGTCCTTGCGGCGGCCGGTAGCGATCACCTGATGACCGTTTTTAGTGAATTTACGTGCCATTTCGGCACCGAAGCCAGCCGTTGCGCCAGTTATCAAGACAATCATGATCCATGCTCCTATTGTTGCAATACTGAGGCCCCGTTAGGCAATAAGTTGGGCATTTGTGCTGGCCGTAGCTGGCGCGCTGCTGCGTTGCCCACCGCTTGCAGTGCTCGCACTGCGGCGCGGCGGGCGCCTTGCATCGCATCCGGCTACGGCCGCCCAAATGCCCAACTTATTGCCTAACGGGCCTGAAGCGGGAAATTGTAGCCCAATTCGGCGAGCGCGCCGTTGACAAACTGGGCAGGCCCAGGCTGGAACGGCCGATCCTGCGCTTTCATTAGAGGTCCAACGATGTTTGCTTTGGTGCAAGTTGCACCAGAACATGACAGCAGATGGCGGCGGCGCTATCGATTCGGACGGATCTGGTGAAAACTTGCGTGGCATAAATATTGCTGAAATGAGGTTTCCAGCGCTGGGCATTGCTGAATGTTATAGGGGAGACCAGAACGATGATAAAGAAACGCTATTCCAGAAGTTTAACCTCGCTTGCCATGGCCGTCGCCTCGTCGACCTTGTGGGTGGCCGGCGCCGCCGCGCAGCAGGCGGCAGACGGCGCCGCCGATACGGCTGACGCGCCTGGCGCAAAAAAATCGGCGCGCTCCAGCGAGCAGATCGAATCGGTGCTGGTCACCGCGCAAAAGCGCAAGGAAGATGCGAGCAAGGTACCGCTGAGCATTTCGGTGATCAGCGGCGAAGACCTGCAGGCTTCGCACATCAACGATTTTTCCGACCTGACGCGGGCCATGCCGAATATTTCCTTCTCCGGCGCCAGCGGCTCCGGCGCCGGCCTCAGCAATATCGAAATCCGCGGCATCAGCTCGGCGGCCGGCTCGGCCACGGTCGGCGTCTACCTGGACGATGTCTCCATGACGACGCGCAATCTGTACAGCCTCGGCAGTTCCGAACCGAAGTTCTTCGACATCGACCGCATCGAAGTGCTGCGCGGTCCGCAGGGCACCTTGTACGGCGCCAGCTCGATGGGCGGCACCATCAAGTTCATCAGCAACCAGCCCAACCTGAAGGAGCGCGAAGCCAGCGTCTATTCGGAAGTGTCGGGGACCGCCGGCGGCGGCACCAACTACACCGTCAACGGCGTCGTCAACCAGCCGCTGATCCCGGGCGAACTGGCGCTGCGCGTCGGCGTCCAGACTGGGCACCAGAGCGGTTATATCGACCAGGTCTCGCCGACTACTGGCAATGTGATTGCAAGCGGCATCAACTCGCAGGATTCGAGCGTGGTCAAGCTGGCCATGAAGTGGGCGCCGACGCCGCAGCTCAGCCTGACGCCTTCGGTGTTCTACCAGGAAGTCAATTCCAAGGATATCGACGCCTCCTACCTGGCACTGCCGAAGAACCAGACCAGCAAGCTGGTGCGCGAGCCGGGCAACGACCGCCTGCTGGTGCCCAGCCTGACTGTCAATTACGACATGGGCATGGCCGACCTGATTTCGGTCTCCAGTTTTTACCAGCGCACCTTCAATCGCACCCAGGACGGCACCACCGTCAACAACCTGGGATTTGCAGTGCCGGCTACGCCGCCAGGCCTGGCGGCGGCGATCGGCGCCTTGCCGTCCGCGGTCTACCTGCAAAACCAGGTGCGGCAATTCTCGCAAGAGTTGCGCGTCACTTCCAAGCCGTATGACCAGAAGGTGTCGCCGTTCACCTGGCTGGGCGGGGTTTACTACGCCAACCTGCATACCAACGTCACCGACAACGAGCCGATTTTCGGCCTCAATGCGACCTATGCGGCGTTCGGCGCCAATCCGGCCGATCCGGGCCAGCTCGGCATCGCCTTTCCCAACGATAATTCGTATTTCAGCGAACGCCACTACCGTACCGAGCAAGAGGCGGTATTCGGCGAGCTGAACTACTATTTCATGCCTAGCTTGCACGCCACGGTCGGCATGCGCTACCTGCAAGCCACCGACAGCCTGAGCCGCAACGGCGATTTTTACTGGAACGGCGGCCCGACCAGTTCCTCTGTTACCAACAAGTCGTCGGCGTTTACGCCGAAATTCTCGCTGAGCTGGGAAGTCGATCCCAACAACACCGTGTACACCTCGGCCACCGAGGGTTTCCGCCTGGGCGGCAACGACCGTCCGATCCCGGCTTCGCTGTGCGCGGCGGATTTCAACAATCTCGGCATCACCGCGGCACCGACCTCGTTCAAGTCGGACAAGCTGTGGAGCTACGAGCTGGGCAACAAGTCGCGCCTGCTGGGCAATCGTCTGCAGGTCAATGCCGCCTTGTTCTATATCAAATGGAATGGCTTGCAGCAGGATATCCAGCTGCCGGGCTGCGGTTTCGACTATGAAACCAATGTCGGCAACGCCAGCAGCTATGGCGCCGAGTTCGAGATCAAGGCCAAGCCGACTTCGAATATCGTGCTCGGCCTGTCGGGTGGCTATACCAATGCCACTTTGTCATCGGATGTGCCATCCCTGCATGCCCATGCAGGCGACCAGATCCAGGGCGTGCCTAAATACAACGCCACCCTGACCGGCCAGTACAATTTCAACCTACCCGGTGACTACTACGGTTTCGCGCGCGCCGCCGCGCACTGGACCGGCAGCAGCCACGGTACCTTGGTGGCGACCGACCCGGATTATCAGCGGCCGGCCTACAGCACCTTCGACGCCAGCGTCGGCGCCACCTTCGACCGCTGGGAGCTGACGCTGTTCGTCAAGAATGCTTTCAATAACGACAAGGTGATCCAGCGTCCTAACGTGCAGTCGGTATCGGAAGGCTATCGGCTTGAGCCGCGCACCATAGGGATCAGCCTGGCTGGCAAGATATAACAATTAAGAATTGTTTTACGGAGCGGGCGGATAGGGTGGAGCAGAGCAATCTGCTCCGCCATATCCGCCTTTTTTATTGGCAACGGTATTTATTTGTCAATACATCCAGGCTCTGCGCCAGCACCCGCCAGGCCCGCGTCCACGGCGCCGACATTCTTGCTCAAATTGAGTGCTTCGCTTACAATAAGCGCACCATTTCGTCTCACGTGACTGGCGAAAAAACCATACCGCCGCAGGTTCAAAAAATCGCGGCAGGCATTGGTAAAAGGTGGGCATCCACCGGGAAGCGTGAGATTTCATCCGCCGTGCGCCTGGGCAGCCCGAATGGAAAGTACGACTGAGGCTGCCGCATTCCCCTAATTTTCTGGCCCTCATTCGATTTAGGCTCACCCTTATCGATTGGAGTATTACATGTTCGAGAAAAACCATACCATCGCCAATGTCGATCCAGAATTGTGGAGCGCCATCCAGAAAGAAAACCATCGCCAGCAAGAGCACATCGAGCTGATCGCGTCGGAAAACTACACCTCGCCAGCCGTCATGGAAGCGCAAGGCACGCAGCTGACCAACAAGTACGCTGAAGGCTATCCAGGCAAGCGCTACTACGGCGGCTGCGAATTCGTCGACATCGCCGAGCAGCTGGCGATCGACCGCGTCAAGCAGTTGTTCGGCGCTGAAGCCGCCAACGTGCAGCCGAATTCCGGTTCACAAGCCAACCAGGGCGTGTTCTTCGCCATGCTGAAACCAGGCGACACCATCATGGGCATGTCGCTGGCGGAAGGCGGCCACCTGACCCACGGCATGGCATTGAACATGTCCGGCAAATGGTTCAACGTGGTGTCCTACGGCTTGAACGAAAAAGAGGAAATCGACTACGAAGCATTCGAGCGCCTGGCGCACGAAAAGAAGCCGAAGCTGATCATCGCCGGCGCTTCCGCCTATGCCCTGCGCATCGACTTCGAGCGCATGTCTAAGGTAGCCAAGGCCGTCGGCGCCTACTTCATGGTCGACATGGCGCACTACGCCGGCCTGATCGCCGCCGGTGAATATCCGAATCCGGTGCCGCACGCCGACTTCGTCACTTCGACTACCCACAAATCCCTGCGCGGTCCGCGCGGCGGCATCATCCTGATGAAGGCCGAGTTCGAGAAAGCCATCAATTCGGCGATCTTCCCAGGCATCCAGGGCGGCCCGCTGATGCATGTCATCGCCGGCAAGGCAGTGGCGTTCAAGGAAGCGCTGACGCCGGAATTCAAGGCTTACCAGCAGCAAGTGGTGAAGAATGCCGACGCCCTGGCGAAGACATTGATCGCGCGCGGCTTGCGCATCGTTTCCGGCCGCACCGAATCGCACGTCATGCTGGTCGACCTGCGCGCCAAGAAGATCACCGGCAAGGAAGCCGAAGCGATCCTGGGTTCTGCCCACATGACTTGCAATAAGAACGCCATTCCTAACGATCCGGAAAAGCCGTTCGTCACTTCCGGCATCCGTGTCGGCAGCCCGGCGTTCACCACCCGTGGCTTCAAGGAAGCGGAAGCCGTCAAGGTCGGCAACCTGATCGCCGACGTGCTGGACAATCCGCACGATGCCGCGACCATCGAAAGAGTCAAAGCCGAAGTCAAGAAACTGACTGACGCGTTTCCGGTGTACGCAGCTTAATACCGTAGTCTGATGTACTGATTGCCGGCAAGCCTTTGGGCTGGCTGGCAGTCAGGGAAATCCTGGGCCCGTTGCAGCTTCAACTCTGCACGGGCCCTAGTACCAAGTAAGCCTCTATGAAATACCGGTTCTCAGCGACCGGCGCGTGGCCCCGAATAGGAATAATGTAGAGATGTCGACCCAGTCAGCCGCAATCACCTTCGGATTACTGCCATCATGAAATGTCCATTCTGCCAGCATGAAGAAACCCAGGTGCTCGACACCCGCGTGTCGGAAGAGGGCGATTCGATTCGCCGCCGGCGCCGCTGCATGCATTGCGACAAGCGCTTCACCACCTTTGAACGGATCGAGCTGGCGATGCCGGTGATCGTCAAGAAGAACGGCAGCCGTACCGATTTTGATCCGGTCAAATTGCGCGCCAGCCTGATGCTGGCGCTGCGCAAGCGCCCGGTCTCGGTGGAGGCGCTGGATGAGGCTTTGCAGCGCATCAAGGACAAGCTGCTCTCCAGCGGCGAGCGCGAAGTGCTGTCCGGCCATGTCGGCGAGCTGGTCATGCGCGAGTTGAAGCGGCTGGACAAGATCGCCTACATCCGTTTCGCCTCGGTCTACAAGAGTTTTGAAGACGTCGCCGAATTCCAGAACATGATCGAAGAATTCTCCGGACCGCCGAGCCGAAGGAAGTAATTGCTTAAATAAGCCAGCGCCGCGACTAGCGGCGCTATTTTTTTGCCAGAATGCTTGTCTGAAATGAAATTTCCGGATAAGCAGGAGGCGGCCGATGTCCTTTCCACTATCGCCTGAGCAGGTCTTGCCGCGACAGGGCGGCATAACGTTGACTGAGGCCTTGGTCACGCTGGCGATCATGGGCATCCTGCTGGCCATGGCGCTGCCGTCCATGCGCGCATTCGTGATCCAGAACCGGCTGGCGGCGGAAAGCCGCCTGCTGATCGCCGCGCTTACCCTGGCGCGCAGCGAAGCCGTCAAGCGCGGCCGCGCGGTGCAGGTCTGCCGCAGCAGCACTGCCGATGCGGCTGGCGCGCGCTGCAGTGGCGCCGCCAGCGACGATCGCGACGGCGCCGACTGGGCCGCCGGCTGGCTGGTGCTTGAGGCCGACAGCCGCCGGATACTGCTGCGGCAAGGCGCGCTCGGCGCCGATACCCAGGCCCCTGCCGGCCGCGCCACGATTACCTATCACGCCAGCGGCAATGCCAGCTCCAGCTACACCAATGTGAAATTCAGCCACAAGGGCGAGTTTGCGCGCACGGTATGCGTCGCCAGTTCCGGCCGCATCAGCCTGAAGAGCGATAGCGACCAATGCTGAAACTTGCTTTCTGCCGCGGTTTTTCACTGGTGGAACTGCTGGTGGCGATGGTGCTGGGTGCGGCGCTGATATTGTTGAGCACCACCCTTTATCTCAGCAGCAAAGCCGGCTTCCGCCTGAACGATGAAAAACTGCGGCTGCAGCAGGATGGCAGCCATGCCATGGGTTTGATGGAACAGAATTTGCGACAGGCCGGCTTCGGCAACCTGGTGTCGGCGGGCAGTGTGGCCGTGACCGATTTCATCGAAGCGGACGGCCAGCCGGCGCAAGGCTTGCGGGGCTGCGCGCATGGCTTTACCAGGCCGCTTGGTCCTGGCAAGGATTTTTCCTGCAGCAAGGGGCCAGGAATGGCGGCTTTTGAAGTCGCTTACCGGACTGACGATTACGCGGATTCGGCCAGCGGCGCCGGGGTGGATTGCAATGGCAGCAAGGTGAAGCCGATGGCGGTGCCTGGCGATCATCCGGCCTACCGCCTGGGGCCGCAGGTCAGCATCGCGCGCAATCTTTTCTTTGTCGCCAGCCGTCCCGGCAGTTCGGCCAGCGCCTTGTATTGCCAGGGCAACGGCAACAACAGCGCGCAGCCGCTGCTCAATAACGTCGAACAATTGCAGCTGACGTACGGCGTGGCGGCGGCGGGAGAGGCGACGCCGGGCCAGCTGCTGGACGCCAGCCAGGTCGCGGCGCTGTCGGAGGACCAGCAGGCCAACTGGAAAAGAGTGGTCAGCGTCCGGCTGTGTTTGCAGATCCGCGGCGAGCAGTTGGTCGGCGCCGCGCCGCAGCGCTATGTCGATTGCGACGGAACTGCCCGGGTAGCGGGCGATCGCAGCCTGCGCCAGGTATTCATCCGCACCGTCACGCTGCGCAACCAGGCCGCCGCCAGCCTGGTGCTGCTGCCGGCGCCATAAGAGCCAAGGCCCCGTTAGGAAATAAGTTGAACATTTGTGCTGGCCGTAGCTGGCGCGCCCCACCGCTTGCAGTGCTCGCACTGCGGCGCGTTGGGCGCCTTGCATCGCATCCAGCTATGTCCGCCCAAATGCCCAACTTATTCCCTAACGGGCCCTTATCCTCTATATCAGATTTTAATTAACGGTGGATACGGCATATTTTGTACAATCAATACATATTTTCTTTCCGATCGCTTACCTATGATTTTCGTGCTCACCCCATGACCCAGGCTGAAATCTTCATGTCGCAAGCCTTGCTGCTTGCTGAGAACGGCCGGCTCTCCAGTTCGCCCAATCCCGCGATCGGCTGCGTGATCGTCAAGGATGGCCAGGTGATCGGCAGCGGCTTTACCCAGCCGCCGGGTGGCAACCATGCCGAAATCCAGGCCTTGCAGGATGCCGCCGCCAGGGGCCACGATGTGCACGGCGCCACGGTGTACGTGACGCTGGAGCCGTGCAGCCATTTCGGCCGCACCCCGCCTTGTGCCGATGCGCTGGTGCGCGCCGGCGTCGGCAAGGTGGTGGCGGCGCTGGAAGATCCTAATCCGCTGGTGGCCGGGCAGGGCATGGCGCGCCTGCAGGCGGCCGGCATCGCCGTCGAGTCTGGCGTGCTGGCGGCGCCGGCGCGCGAACTGAATATCGGTTTCTTCACCCGCATGCAGACCGGCAAGCCCTGGGTCCGCCTCAAGGTGGCCGCCAGCCTGGATGGCAAGACCGCGCTGCATAACGGCCAGAGCCAGTGGATTACTTCCCAGGCGGCGCGCGACGACGGCCATATGTGGCGCGCCCGCGCCGGCGCCATCCTGACCGGCATCGGCACCGTCAAGGAAGACAATCCCCAGCTCACGGTGCGCACCGTCAAGCTGGCGCGACAGCCGCTGCGGGTGATTGTTGACAGCAAGCTAAGCATCAGCCCGGACGCCAAGATCCTGATCGGCGGCGGCAACCTGATCTTTACCGCGACTGTCGATGCCGCCAAGCAAGCCATGCTGGAGCAGCAGGGCGCCGAGGTGGTGGTGCTGCCGAATCCAAGCGGCAAAGTGGATTTGCCGCAAGTTATCCTGGAGCTGGGCAAGCGCGAGGTCAATGAACTGCACGTGGAAGCCGGCTCCAAGCTGAATGCTTCCCTGATCCGCGAGCATTGCGTGGACGAGCTGCTGGTCTACCTGGCGCCGGCCATCCTGGGCGACGGCCGCGGCATGTTCGGCCTGCCCGCGCTGGAAAACCTGCAGGATAAAATTGCCCTGAAATTCCACCAAATCGAGCAAATCGGCGAGGATTTGCGTATCCTTGCACGATTCCATTAATTTTTTGATTGCTATCATGTTCACTGGTATCGTCGCCGCCGTCGGCAAAATCACTTCCGTTAAACCACTGGGCAGCAGCGCCGAAGACGGCGTCCGGCTGGCGGTTGACGCCGGCGGCCTGGCGCTGGCCGACGTCGCCCTGGGCGATTCGATTTCGCTCAACGGCGCCTGCATGACCGTGGTCGCCAAGACTGCCGACACCTTTGAAGTCGATGTCTCGCGCGAAAGCCTGAACCGCACTGTCGGCCTCGACGCCAGCGGCGAGATCAACCTGGAAAAGGCGCTGACCCTGGCCGACCACCTCGGCGGCCATCTGGTGTCGGGCCACGTCGACGGCCTCGGCCGTGTCGAAAAATTCGAGCCGGTGGGCGAGTCCTGGGAACTGGTGATCAAGTCCGCGCGCGAGCTGGCCAAGTATTTCGCCTACAAGGGTTCGGTGGTGGTCAACGGCGTCTCGCTGACGGTCAACCGGGTCGACGACGTCGCCGACGGCTGCCTGTTTTCGATCAACCTGATTCCGCATACGATCGAAGTGACCGCGCTCAAGCATCTGCAGGTCGGCAAGCAAGTCAACCTGGAGGTGGACCTGATTGCCCGCTATGTGGAACGCATGCTGAGCCTCGATCAGGGCGTCGCCTGAATCCAGGCCTGACTATGATGAATAAAAATACTGCTCTTGCGCCGCGTTTGCTGCTGCTCCTGATCGCGCTGATTGCGTGGTTTGCCATCATCGCGCAATTCTCGATTTCGATTCCCTTGCTGCTGTCTCAAGGCATGACTTATGGCGAAGCGGTGTGGCGCATGTTCGGCTACCTGACCATCCTCACCAATATACTGGTAGCGGTGGCCTGCAGCGTGCTGCTGCTGAAACCGGACTCGCTGCCCGGCCAGTATTTTTCCCGGCCCGGGGTGCAGACGGCGGTGACCCTGTACATCATCTTCGTCGGCCTCGGCTACAACCTGCTGCTGCGCAACCATGCGCCATTCACCGGCCTGCACCGCTTGTCCGACGAGGGCTTGCACACGGTCGTGCCGCTGCTGTGCGTGCTGTACTGGTCGCTGTATGTGCCAAAGCAGGGTTTGCAGGCGAAGGACAGCTTGCTATGGCTGATCTATCCGCTGGCGTATTTCGTGATGGCGATGCTGCGCGGCGGTTCGTCCGGCTTCTATCCTTATCCTTTCCTGAATGTCGCCAATCTGGGCTACCCCCGGGTGATGGGCAATGCCGTCATGCTGCTGGCGGGGCTTTTCCTGATCGCGCTGGGGATGGTCTTTGTTGCCCGGTTCAAACGTAGCGAGCTGGCGGTCGATTAGCTTCCGGCTGTGCCTAAAATGCCACGGTTTGGCAATGGCGATACATGTTGTTACAGGCCTTACGACTTCTGCATGGCGATATGTCTGGAATTTAGGTTAAATATAGTCATGTTTAACCCAGATACATCGAGAGCTGCCATGAAAAAGACTACACGCGAGACCATGCGCGTTACCTTGCTTGGATTGTTTGCCGCTGCCGGCCTGATGTTCTCGGCCGCGCCTGCCTTTGCCGGCGTCAACTGGTCGGTGAATGTCGGCGTGCCGGCTTATTACCCACCGCCACCGGTCTATTTAGCACCGCCGCCGGTCTACTATGCACCGCCGCCGCCAGTCTATGTGCGGCCGGCGCCAGTCGTGGTCTACGGCGCTCCGGGCTACTATCCTCCCGGCTACTATGGCTATGGCCGTCCGGCCTACTGGCGCGGACGCGGCTGGCACGATCACTGGCATGACCGAGGCGGCTGGCGCCGTTGATCTTGCCGCGCTGGCTGGCACGAGAATGTGGTAATTTAGCGCGGCGTGACTAAAAACAGACACGCCGCATTTTACTGTATGCATGTACAGTAGTTATGGTACAGTTCAATCTCCTTCAACGAGATTGGAATTGCTGCCATGACGAACTTGGATATTACCTCCGGCTCCCGCTTTGGTATGGAGTCTACCCCTTCCTCAATCATGATGCGCTTCGGCAAGCGCGAGCTGTTCATCTGCCGCGATTTCTACAAACGCCTGTACCGAAGCAATCCTGTAGTCGAGTGCAATGCCGGCATCCAGGCCGGACATCTGGAAATCCTGCTGTTCCGCAAATGGCTGGTAGTCATGTCAAAAGCGCACTGAATCCAGTAAATATAGTCCCGATCGTTCATGTAATCGTTTTACGTAATTGAAACAATTGCTCTAGCTCACCACGTAGCGTGATTTTCCCGTAGCTGTTAAATTTGTTGCATCGGCCGGCTAAGCCAGCTGCACGCAATACCTATAACAAGACGGGGAGACGCGACGTGGATGAAGAGTTCGACTTTGTGGTGGTAGGCGGCGGTTCTGGCGGCTGCGTTATGGCGGGCCGTCTGACGGAAGATCCAGCAGTGTCGGTATGCCTGCTGGAGGCTGGCGGCAGCGGCGACAGCTGGGCAGTGAAAATGCCGGTCGGCGCGGTCAGCATGGTGCCCACCAGACTCAACAACTGGGCCTTCGAGACCGTGCCGCAAGCCGGCTTCAACGGCCGCCGCGGTTATCAGCCGCGCGGCAGGACGCTGGGCGGTTCTTCCGCGATCAACGCCATGGTCTATATCCGCGGCCATCGTTCGGACTACGATCACTGGGCGCAGCTGGGCAACAGCGGCTGGTCTTTCGACGATGTGCTGCCGTACTTCAAGAAATCAGAACATAACGAACAGTTTTCCAATGCCTGGCACGGGCAGGACGGTCCTTTGTGGGTCAGCGACCTGCGCACCGACAATCCCATCCACCAGCACTATCTGGAAGCCGCGCGCCAGGCCGGTTATCCGCTCAGCACGGATTTCAACGCCGAGCAGCAAGAAGGGCTGGGCATATATCAGGTGACGCAAAAGAATGGCGAGCGCTGGAGCGCGGCGCGCGCCTATCTGCTGCCGCACCTGGGGCAGCGCAGCAACCTGAGCGTGCAAACCGGCGCCTATACCGAGCGCCTGATCATGCAGCAAGGGCGGGTCGTCGGCGTCGAAGTGCGTCAGGGCGGCAAGCTGCGCACCGTGCGCGCGCGGCGCGAAGTGATCTTGTCGGCCGGCGCTTTCCAGTCGCCGCAGATCCTGATGCTGTCGGGCATAGGCGACGGCACCGAGCTGCGCAAGCTGGGCATCCAGGTGCAGCATCATTTACCCGGCGTCGGCAAGAATCTGCAGGACCATCCCGACTTCGTGTTTTGCCATAAATCGGACAGTCTGGACACCTTTGGCATTTCCGCCAGCGGCTCGCTGCGCATGTTCAAGGAACTGCAGCGCTTTCGCCATGAGCGGCGCGGCATGCTGACCAGTAATTTCTCCGAATGCGGCGGCTTTTTGAAGACGCGTCCGGAGCTGGCGGCGCCGGATCTGCAGCTGCACTTTGTTATCGCCTGCGTCGAAAACCACGCCCGCAAACTGCATCTGGGACACGGCTTTTCCTGCCACGTCTGCCTGCTGCGCCCTCGCAGCAGAGGCGAGGTCAGGCTGCGCAATACCAATCCGCAGGATGCGCCGCTGATCGACCCGAATTTTTTCGGCGATCCGCAAGACCTGGAAGATATGGTGGCCGGCTTCAAGATGACGCGCAAACTGCTGGATGCGCCGGCGCTGGCGGCCTATAGCAAACGCGATATACGTACCGCGGGAGTGGAGTCGGACCAGCAGATCAGGGACGTGCTGAGGACTTATACGGATACGGTCTACCATCCGGTCGGCAGCTGCAAGATGGGCACCGACCAGGCCGCGGTGGTCGATCCCACCTTGAAAGTGCATGGCATACAAGGTTTGCGGGTGGTCGACGCATCGATCATGCCGACCCTGATCGGCGGCAATACCAATGCGCCGACCATCATGATTGCCGAAAAGGCCGTGGATTTTATCCGGCAGGGGCGATGATGGCGGACGCTCACCAGCAGGATTACCCGTGACAGAACCTGATTTGAAGCCGGCCGAAACGATCTTGTCGACTTCGCGCCTGATCCTGGAGCCGCTGCTGGCCCGGCATGCGGAGATATTGTTTGCGCATCTTAGCGACGCCGCGCTGTATACCTATATGCCGCATCAGCCGCCGGCATCGGCGGCCAGCCTGGCCGAGCGCTATCAGCGCCTTGAAAGCCGCCGCTCTGCCGACGGCTCGGCGATATGGTTGAACTGGGCGGTGCGGCTTGCCGGCGGCGAGGAATATGTAGGCTATGTCCAGGCTAGCGTCGAAGCTGACGGCCAGGCAATGCTGGCGTATTTTGTGTTTGCGCCATATCAACGTCAGGGTTATGCGGTGGAAATGTGCACCAAAGTGCGGGACTATCTGTTCAGCGCCTTTGCCGCCAGTTCGGTCTGCGCACTGATCGATACGCGCAACCGGGCTTCCATTGCGCTGGTAGAGCGCATGGGCTTCCAGCGCGAAGCCGTGCTGCCAAACGCCGATTATTTCAAAAATGCCAATAGCGACGAGTACCGCTATCGCTACGCGAAATCTACCTGAGCAACAAGTTGTATCTGTCTGTGTGGGTGCAAAACAACGCTATGTTGCGGCGCATGATGACTGTTAAAGTTTTTTAGCTCAGTATCACTTTCACGCAAAAAAGAGTCCATCTCTCTAGAGGTGAGGAGACAGGGAAAGCCCGCATCGTTAAAGATAGCGGGCTTTTTATATGGGAAAACAGGTTTGTTGGAGCGGTGTTATTCACGAAACTGATAGTAGGCATCAGAAATAAGAATTGGCCATATGTGCAGCGTTTTTATATGCTGCAATGCATCAACACTGATTCTATTCTTTCGGAGCCCTGCCATGACCTTTCTTCAAACTTTGCCGCTGCTGGCCGTTGTCGCTGCTTTCGCCCTGCGTTTCTACCTGTCCCGCAAAGCCGGCGGTACGCAAGAGTAAATCGTTGCTGCGCCGGCAGTAATCCCGGGCGCAACAACAAAACCAGCGTTCAGCGCCGTTTTCACCCCGGTACTACATCGGTGCGCAGCACCGGGTACAGATTGAACCGTTCGTCCCAGGAAGAGTGCCTGCGCGCGAAGAACTCCAGCCGCGCTGCCGGATCCTTGGCGAACTCAGGATCGTCGGCCAGCTTCTTCTTGAACTCCGCCGCCAGCGCAGGATCCGCCGCCAGTTGCGCGCGCGCGACGTCTTCCGCTACATACGCTTCCATATATTCCTTCTTTTCGAAGGCATTGTTGAATCGGCCCCAGGCTGCCAGCGAATCCGGCGCCTGCGGTTCCAGCAAAGCCATCACCAGCCGCGCCTTGGCCTGGGCGATCGGCACGAACAGGGCGCCGGCGCCGAGGTCGCGCGTTTCGTTATGCCACGCGCCCTGCAGCTTGAGCACCTGATGGCTTTCCATCGACTGCGCATCAAACGTGGTTTTGGTGGCGCGGAAGGTTTCCAGCTCGACCCGGTTCAGCGCCGCGGGTAACACGCGGAAAGCGATCCCGTGCTGCTGCAGTTTTTCCCCGACCCAGGCGGCGTGCGCCGCCGGCACCAGATAACCGGCCAGCGGCGCGTTGACGCTCAGCTCCGGCTGCAGGTCGTCGCGCACCGTGACATTCCAGATCTGCGGCTTGCTCTCATCGTAGCGCGTCATCAGCGCACCCGAGATGTCCGACTGGGTGCGCGTATATTCATAACCGCGGAACGCCACCGGGCGAGTCTTTTCGCTTGCCTCATAGCTCAGTGCAACCGGCTGGCCAGCCAGCTTGGCAGCCCGCAGGTCAGCCTGCTGCGCCGTCTTTAGCCAAGCGTCGCCGTGCGCGGCGATCTGCGCCATGATCGAGACGATGGTGTTGTGGGTGATGCGCACGCGAGTCGGATAATCTTTCCAGGAATGGGTCTCGACCAGCATCCCGAAGCGGTTGCGCAGATGGAAATAGCCAGTGGAAAAGCGCGGCGGCGTGACGCCGTCGACAAAGCCGGAACTAGGGTCGTCGTCGACCTTGAACGACATGTAGAACGGCAGCGGCAGCGAGCCCTGTTTGGTCAGGTCGCTGATCACGGCGTCGCGCAGCGCCTCGCCATCCTTGCGCTGAGCGAGGTCGCTGGCATGCACCGGCTCGACCTGGATCGAGACATCGTGTTCGAACTTGGCGCCGTCCGTGACATGCAGGTCGATATAGGCCAGCGGATCCCACTGGTTGACCAGCTTCAGCATGGCCTGCATTTCTGGCGCATCGGCTTTCGCATAATCGCGATTGAGGTTGAAGTTCTGGCCGGTGGTGCGCCAGCCCATTTCTTCCGGACCGCGCTGGTTGGGACGGTTCCAGCGGCCGAAGCGCTCATGGCCGTCAATATTGAAGACCGGCACGAAGACCAGCACCTGCTTGCTGAGCGGGCTGTCGGCGGATGTATCCTGCAAGGCTTCGCGCAAAGCCAGGAAGCCGGCATCCTTGCCGTCGATTTCGCCGGCATGGATGCCGCCCTGCACCAGCAGTACCGGCAGGCCGCGTTTGTGGGCCTCTGCAGCACTGAGCGCACCGCTGCGCGAGACGATCAGCGCCAGCATCGGCCGGCCCTCCGGCGTGCGGCCGAATTCAGTGCAGCGTACTTGTTTCGGATAAGTTTTCTGGAAGGCGGCGCACAGCGCTATGACTTCTTCGTAGCGTCCGGTCTTCTGGAAACCGGAGCGCTCGGCGATCGTGCTCAAGGGATCGCTGGCGGCGTTGACGAGGGGAGTGACGGTGAGAGTAAGCAAGGCAGACAGCACGGCAGAACGCAGCATGAATCGGGCTCCAAAGTTTCGGATGACATGTAACGGAATGTAGCCGCGATTTTAGCGCGCCTGCCAAAATATTGCTGAGAGGCACTTATCAAGCCACGCGCGTCAGGCTGATCGCCTTCTCCGGGCAGGCTGCCACGCACAGGCCGCAGGCCCGGCAGGCATCGGCGTTCGGCGTATAAGCCACCTGCATGCCGTGCACCCGCAGCTTGAATTTATTCAGCGCTCCCAGCGGCTCGTAATCGGCGGCGTCGATGCGGCGGATTTCAAACACGTTTTCCGGGCACACCGCCACGCAATCGGCCTTGCCTTCGCAGCGCTTGAAATCCACCAACGGCACGATGACGCCGGGCAGCTGCTTGCAGTTTGCCGCAGTCGGCTTACTCATGCCACTTACCGCGGCCGCGGAACATGCGCATGCCATCCTTGAATTTTTCTCTTTCTTCTTCCGTCATCTGTTCCCAGCGCTGGCGGTGATGTCCGCCATGCCAGCCGCCGCGGCCGCGGAAGCCGCCGAACAGGATGCGGCACAGCACCAGCAGGCCGATGGCGCGCAGGTAGTCGATCTGCTGCACGCCGGCGAACAGCGACGGCAGCAGCCAGTTCCACAGCGACATCACGATCCAGCCGAGGACGGCGACGCCGAGCAAGACCAGCAACGCGATTTTCAGAAACTTCCTTTTTCCGCCCATTTTCATTTCTCCTTCATATTACAAATCGAATTCGTCATAGATTTCCTGCAGGCGCTGGCGCAGATGCAATACCGCGTAGCGCTTGCGCGCCAGCAGCGTGTTGACGCTCTCGCCGCTGTCCGCCGCCAGCTCCTTGAAGCTGCGCCGTTCCAGTTCGTGGGCAATGAATACATCGCGCTGCTTGGGCGGCAGTTCATCGAGTGCGTCGGATAGCGCCGCTAGCAGCACGCTGCGCGCATAGGTAGTTTCCGGACCTGCATTGTCCATAGGCAGCAACTCGGCTATGCCGCTATCCTCGTCGTCGAGCTGTTCCGTGTCCGGCAGCTGCTGTTCCCTTTTCTTGCGGAAGCGGTCGACGATACGGTTGCGCGCCACCCGGAACAGCCAGGCGCCGACCTGTTCTATTGGCTGCGGCAGCCGGCTGGCTTCGACCAGTTCGTGGAATACGTCCTGCAGCACGTCTTCCGCCTCGTTAGCGTCCGGCATGCGCTGGCGGATGAAGCTGCGCAGCCGCGCCGTTTCGCGCAAGACGGTATCGGTGATTTGCTTGTCGGATGCAGCCATCAGGTCAGGGGTCAGCGTCGTTGCCATACTGTGAAGACGTATCACAGGCGGAAATATTGTATCTGCCGGAGATTTAAATGCCGGCAGACGGAGGCTGCCCGGGGAGGGGGTTATTTGGCGAACAACTGCTGCAGATCCTTGAACGCCTTGAATTCCAGTGCATTCCCGGAAGGGTCGTAAAAGAACATGGTGGCTTGTTCGCCAGGCTCGCCCTTGAAGCGGATGTAGGGTTCGATGACGAATTTTATTTGCGCAGCCTTCAACGTCTCCGCCAGCGCTTCCCACTGCGTCATGCTCAGCACCACGCCGAAATGGCGCACCGGGACATTCTTGCCATCCACCGCGCCGGTGGCGGCGATTGCGGTTTCGCCGGGAGCAAGATGGGCGACAATCTGATGTCCGTACAAGTCGAAGTCGATCCAGGCATCAGAGCTGCGGCCTTCCGGACAACCCAGCAGGCCGGCGTAGAATTCACGCGCTGCAGCGAGATCGTTGACCGGGAAGGCGAGGTGGAATGGGGGAATCGATTTGTCAGTCATGGTATTTCCTCGTCGGCTGGTTGAGGGGAAGGGAAGTACAGGATAGGTGATTCAAAATGCGCTGTAAAATGATTTGCGTCTCAGGCTAGTCACGGCAGCTTCATCATATAACCTTCAAACTGAAAACAACATGGATGATAAAAACGCTCCTTACCACGCACATATCTACTATCAGCTCGCTGATCGCGTAGCCGCCGAAGCTTTGCATCTGCGCCTGAGCGGATTGAAAGAAGCTGCAGGCGCTGCGCCGATTCTTTATGTCGGGCAGCTGCGGGACCGCAAGGTCGGCCCGCATCCGATTCCCCAGTTTGAAATTCATTTTATAAAAGCCAATCTGGAAGCAATTGTTCCCATCATCGAATCCTCGGGGCTGACGGCGCTGGTGCATCCGCTCACCGATGACGACGTCGCCGACCATACCAGCCTGGCGCGCTGGATAGGAGAGCCGATCGAACTCGATCTGGCGCCGCTCGATCCTCCAGGCATGAACAAGGGGGTCGCCCGTTTCGGCAAAACCGATTTTTAGCACGTGTGCAATGAACAGACCATCGCAGCGGATGGAAGATAGAGGGGCCAGCTAATGAAAACTTTGCTTTTGCCGTCAGGCGCCGCCATCCCCGTACTGGGACAGGGAACCTGGTACATGGGAGAAGACCGGGCGCAGAAAAAGCGCGAAATCGAGGCGCTGCGGCTGGGCCTCGATCTTGGCATGACCCTGATTGACACCGCCGAGATGTATGCCGACGGTGGCGCCGAGAAGGTCGTGGGCGAGGCCATTGCGGGACGGCGCGACGAGGTTTTCCTGGTCAGCAAGGTCTATCCGCACAACGCCGACAGGCGCGGCATGCAAGCCGCTTGCGAGCGCAGCCTGCGGCGGCTCGGCAGCGACCATATCGACCTCTACCTGCTGCACTGGCCCGGCTCGGTGCCGTTGGCGGAAACGCTGGCAGCATTCGAATCGCTCAAGCAGGCAGGGAAGATACGCGACTTCGGCGTCAGCAATTTCGACAGCACCGGCATGCAGGAAATGAGCGAAATGCCTGGCGGCGGGCAGGTAGCGGTCAACCAGGTACTCTACAACCTGAAGCGGCGCGGCGTCGAATGGGATCTGCTGCCCTGGTGCCGCGAACACGCCGTGCCTGTGATGGCGTATTCGCCGCTCGAATCCTCCGCCGACGAGCAGCGGCGCATGCTCGGTAACCCGCAGCTACAGGCGGTCGCCAGGCGCCACGACGCCAGTCCGGCGCAGATCGCCCTGGCCTGGCTGCTGCAGCAGGAACAGGTGATCGTCATTCCCAAGGCGGTCAATCCGGCGCATGTGCGCGAGAACCGCGCCGCCCTGGATATCCTGCTCACGGCGCAGGACCTTGTTGCGCTTGACCAGGCCTTTCCGCCGCCGCTGCGCGGCGCTCCGCTGGACATGCGGTAGGCGCGGCTGTTCCAATGAATGAAAACGGGCCACCCAATCGTCTTGATGGACGATGGCGATTTTCGCTCCTCCAGCAGCAGCCGGGCCCTTACAACCTTTGGCAAGTCAGGCTCCCGCCAAGACATGGCGCATTACTGCCGCGACCTGTTTGAGCGTCTTGCGATTGGCGGCGGCGCCGACTGCAATGCGGATATGCTGATGGCGTTGCGCTGCCATGCCAATCGCAAAGCCCTCGCCGGCAACGACACGGATACCGCTGGCGTTAAGCGATGCAACGATTTCCATGGCGTTCAGCGGCGGCGGCAACGCCAGCCAGCGATGGGGCGCCCATGCCTGCGTATTCCCGGCGTCATCTGCTGTGCCATCCAGCACGGCATCAAACAGCTGATTGCGCAGCCGCAGTTCGCGCCGCTGCCAGGCCAAGCGTTTTGCCGCCGCGCCAGAGCGGATCAAACGATTGGCGATCTCGGCCGTCAAGGGGCTTAAATACCAGCTCGTGGTATGCAGCGAATCCGTAAAGCGTGCCGCATGCCCGGGCGGCGGCGCCAGTATTCCAAACCGCAATCCCGGGATCACGGTTTTGGATAGCGACGTAATGTAATAAGTATGAAGCGGAGCCAGCGTTGCCAGCGGCGGCGGGGCATCCGGCAACAGCAGTCCGTAGACATCTTCTTCAATGATGGTCAGATCCCGGGACATAGCGATATCGGCAATTGTCTGGCGGCGCGCTAGCGACATGGTGGCGCCGGTCGGATTTTGCAGGGTAGGTGAAATGACCAGGACACGTAAGCCTTTCTTGCTGGCTTTTAATATTGCCGCCGGTGTTACGCCCTCGTTATCCATGTCTAAAGGATGCAGCTGATAGCCGCGTTCTCGCGCTAGCGCCTTCATTCCCGGATAGGTAAAACATTCGACGCCGATGTCCATCCGGTCTACCGATGCAGACAGCGCCACCGCCAAGGCATGCTGCGCACCCGCACACAAGACAATGTTTTCAGACGCTGTCGGCAGGCCGCTGATCTGTAGCCATTTCGCCGCGGATTCGCGCAACAGTTCCCAGTCGCTGGCTTTTTGATAACGCATCAAATGACCGAGACCGCCATCGCGCTGCAATTCGCCGATGATGTCTTGCACCGAGCGATCGTGCGGGTCATGTGCCGGCGTATTGGTCGACAGATCGATCAAGCTGTCGTCGTCGCGATACGGCAATCCAAACAAGGTCACCACTTCAGCACGCGCCAGCACCACCGTCCCGCGGCGCGTGTTGCCGCCAATCAGACCGCGCTTTTCTGCCTCGCGATAGGCGCGGGTCACCGTACTCAGATTGACGCCCAGAAAATCCGCCAGCAATCGTTGTGTGGGCAGGGCATCGCCGGTACGTAGGCGCCCGGAACGAATGGCAACTGCAATCGCCTCGGCAATCGCCAGGTATGCCGGAGCGGTGGATTTCGAGAGATCAGGCAGCCAGTTTGTCATGCAGACAATCGCTAAAAGAATGCATACATACTAGCAGTTCTTTAGTGAAGGGAAAACGCAGATGAAAACGATCGGTCTTATCGGCGGAATGAGTTGGGAATCGTCGGCGGAATATTACCGCCTGATCAACCAAGGAGTGAAAGCCCGGCTCGGCGCGCACAACAATGCCAAGAGTTTGATGGTGACAGTGAATTTCCAGGAAATAGAAGAGATGCAACGTGCAGGCCATTGGCACGCCGCGGGAAATCTGCTGGCATCAGCCGCGCGCCAACTTGCATCAGGCGGCGCTGACTTCATTGTGCTGTGTACCAATACAATGCATAAACTGGCCGCCGCGATTGACAGCGCGGTCACGATTCCATTGCTGCATATTGCCGATGCTACCGGAACTGCTATCCAACGCGCCGGGATCAAGCGTGTGGGCTTGCTGGGGACACGTTTCACCATGGAGCAGGATTTTTACAAGGGACGCCTGCGAGAAAAATTCGGCCTCGATGTCATCACTCCGGACGAGGCGGACCGGCTGCGCGTCCACACGATCATCTACGACGAACTTTGTCATGGCCGGATAAATGAGAGCGACCGGAGAGAGTATCAACGCATCATCGCCTCGTTTCAGGCCGACGGCGCGGAAGGGGTGGTTCTCGGATGCACCGAAATCATGCTTCTCATCAAATCCAGCGACGTCTCACTGCCGATTTTTGATACTACGCAGTTGCATTGCGATGCGGCGATTGACGCGGCGTTGAAGTAAAGCCGTCAGCAAGGTTTGGCCTAAATCAGGCTCTCCGGGCTGGGAAATAGATATATGAAGCGAGGGCAAAACAAAAAAGCCCGTCATGGCGACGGGCTTCGTTGTGAAATCGTGATTTTGTTGCCAATTTCACGATGTGAAAATCAAACATCTAGCTAACTATTTGATTTCATTCAATTCTTTGGGGTGGCTGACGGGACTCGAACCCGCGACAACAGGAATCACAATCCTGGACTCTACCAACTGAGCTACAGCCACCATTGCATTACTTCTGCAACACCTCACTACTTGTTCAGCAGTAAGGCAGCTGGCTATTATACAAACTAACCTGCTGCCTGGCAAATCAAATAATGCAGAATTACGATATTCCTTCCGGCAGGGCGATCGTTGCCACTTGCGACACCGGTGGATGCAGCTGCAACAGGCTGGCAAATGTCGTTTTTATCATCGACGGGCTGCCGGTGGCAAAGGCGGCAACGCTGCCGGGACCTGCCTGCGTTTGCAGCAGACCGTTTTCATCCAAGACCCTGGCCAGCTGGCGGCAGACGGCGTCGCCGGTATCGATGATGGCTACCGGACCGCTGCCCAATTCCTGCACCACGTTTTCGATCAGCGGACGGATGAAAGGATAGTGGGTGCAGCCCAGCACCAGCGTATCCGCACCCTGTTCCAGCAGCGGTGCCACATAGCGCCGCACCAGCAGGGCGGTCTGGGGCGAGCGCAGTTCGCCTTTTTCGATCTGGTCGACCAGGCCGACGCAGGGCTGCAGGATAAAGCGGACGCCGCTGGCGGCGACTATCTGTTCCTGCAGCGCCAGCAGGCGGGCGCTAGACACGGTGGCCTTGGTCGCCAGCACGCCGACGATCTTGCTTCGGGTTTGCGCCGCGGCCGGCTTGAGGCCGGGCTCGATGCCGATCACCGGCAGCGCCGGGTAGGCCGCGCGCACTGCCTTGATGGCGGCGGTGGTCGCGGTGTTGCAGGCCACCACCAGCGCCTTGGCGCCGCTTTGCAACAGGAATTCTGTCACTGCCAGTGTGCGCGCAGAAATCGCCGCTTCCGATTTGTCGCCATAAGGCGCGTAGGCGGAATCGGCGAAATATAAAAGGTTTTCGTGCGGCAGGTTCTGGTGGATGTGGCGCAGCACTGACAAGCCGCCGATGCCGGAATCGAAAATGCCGATGGGCGCGCTGGGCGCCATCGGCATGGAGTTACTGCTGGCTGTCATGGATTTGACGGATCAGATGGTGGTCACGGGGATTTTCGACAGCGCTGCATGCGCGATCTTTTCCTGCCATTCCTTCGGTCCGGTGTTGTGCACCGAGATACCGTTGGAATCGACCGCTACCGTCACCGGCATGTCCTTGACGTCGAACTCGTAGATCGCTTCCATGCCGAGGTCGGCAAAGCCCAGCACTTGCGCCGACTTGATCGCCTTCGATACCAGGTAAGCGGCGCCGCCGACTGCCATCAGATAAGCCGATTTGTGCTGCTTGATCGATTCGATTGCAACAGGGCCGCGTTCCGACTTGCCGATCATCGAGATCAGGCCGGTCTGTTCCAGCATCATGTCGGTGAACTTGTCCATGCGGGTTGCAGTAGTCGGGCCGGCCGGGCCAACCACTTCGTCGCGCACCGGATCGACCGGGCCGACGTAATAGATCACGCGGTTGGTGAAATCGACCGGCAGCTTTTCGCCCTTGGCCAGCATCTCCTGGATACGCTTGTGGGCGGCGTCGCGGCCGGTCAGCATCTTGCCGTTCAACAGCAGAGTCTGGCCTGGCTTCCACGAGGCCACTTCTTCCTTCGTCAGCGTATTCAAATCGACGCGTTTCGATTTCTCGGTGTCCGGCACCCAGTGCACTTCCGGCCATTCCGACAGCGATGGCGGTTCCATATAGGCCGGGCCGGAGCCGTCCAGCACGAAGTGGCCGTGGCGGGTCGCCGCGCAGTTCGGGATCATCGCCACCGGCTTGGACGCCGCGTGGGTCGGGTGCATCATGATCTTGACGTCGAGCACGGTGGTCAGGCCGCCTAGTCCCTGAGCGCCGATGCCGAGCGCATTGACCTTCTGGAACAGCTCGATGCGCAGTTCTTCGGTCTTGTTTTGCGGGCCGCGCTTGAGCAGGTCGTACATGTCGATATCTTCCATCAACACTTGCTTGGCCATCAGCATCGCCCGTTCGGCGGTGCCGCCGATGCCGATGCCGAGCATGCCCGGCGGGCACCAGCCGGCGCCCATGGTCGGCACCGTCTTCATGACCCAGTCGACCAGCGAATCGGAAGGGTTCAACATCACGAACTTGGTCTTGTTTTCCGAACCGCCGCCTTTGGCGGCGATCTGCACATCTACCGTATTGCCCGGCACCAGTTCCATGTGCACCACGGCTGGCGTGTTGTCCTTGGTGTTCTTGCGCTCGAACTGCGGATCGGCCACGATCGAGGCGCGCAGCATGTTGTCCGGGTTCAGGTAACCGCGCCGCACGCCTTCGTTGACCGCATCGGTGATCGAGCCCTTGAAGCCTTCAAAGCGCACGTCCATGCCGATCTTCAGGAAGACGTTGACGATGCCGGTGTCCTGGCAGATCGGCCGCTTGCCTTCGGCGCACATGCGCGAGTTGGTCAGGATCTGCGCGATCGCGTCCTTGGCGGCAGGATTCTGTTCCTGCTCGTAGGCGCGCGCCAGGTGCTGGATGTAGTCGACGGGATGGTAGTAGCTGATGTACTGGAGCGCAGCGGCTACCGACTCGATGAGATCTTCTTGCTTGATCGTGGTCAGGGTGGCTAGAGTGGTCATGGCGTATCTCTTTAAGATGCTCTGTCAGAAAAATACAAAAGGGTAATGCGGTTAATGTCAGTGGTCCTGGCTGGCCTGGGCCTGGGTCGCCGTCATGATGCGGTCGCACCAGGCGATCGCCAGCGCCGACAGCAGGAAAGTGATGTGGATGCCGGTCTGGGCGATCAGCGTCTTGACGTCATAGGCGTTGGCGTTGATGAAGGTCTTCAGCAGATGGATAGAGGAAATACCGATGATCGCCATCGCCAGCTTGACCTTCAGCACGGAAGCATTCACGTGCGACAGCCATTCCGGCTGGTCGGGATGGCTCTCCAGGTTCATGCGCGAGACGAAGGTTTCATAGCCGCCGACGATCACCATGATCAGCAGGTTGGAGATCATGACGACGTCGATCAGCCCCAGCACCACCAGCATGATGGTGGCTTCGGTCAGCTTGGTCGGACGCACTGCGCCCTCGATAGTGACCACATCGAGGATATGGTCCAGCGAGGCCGCATTGCCGAACACCGCGCCGATCAGGTCGGTCAGTTCGACCCAGAAATGAAACACATACACGCACTGCGCCAGGATCAGGCCGAGATACAGCGGCAATTGCAGCCAGCGGCTCATGAAAATCAGGTTCGGCAGGACGCCTATGGCTTTTTTGACCGGGGAAGTTGGAGTATTGCTCATTGGTATTGTTTGGTGTGGCGATGGTGATATTAATTTTGTAACCGTTGTTGCAACAACGAGCTGCAATAACGCGCTGCCATTACGATGCGATAGCGGCGCAATAGCCGAAGCGCGCTATTTTACACTTCTTGCACCGCTTTCACGGACCGCGGCCAGCTGGCCACCGCGATTCCGGTCAATACCAGCGCCAGCGCCACGAAATGCGCCCAGCCCAGGCTCTCATGCAGGAACACCACGCCGATGAAGGCCGCCGCCAGCGGCATCAGGGCGGTGAAGATGCCGGCGACGTTGGCTTGCACATGCTTGGTGCCGGTCAGCCAAAACCAGAACACGATCACGCTGGCCGCTACCGCATACCAGATAATCAGCAGCCACATGCTGGCAGTGACCACGCTGAAATCGAAAGACAGGGCGGCCGTCAGGCCGATGGGCAGCATCAGCAGCAAGCCGAACAGATGGCTGTAGGCAGTGATGCGCAGCGGCGACAGGGTTTGCGCCAGGCGCTTGGACAGCACCACATAGGTGGCTTCGCACAGCACCGCGGCGATGATGAACAGGTTGCCCACCAGCGGAGTGCCGCCGCTGTCGCCGCTATCGCTCTTGCTCAGGTTGAGCACGGCGATGCCGGCGATCGCCAGCACGATCGAGGCCAGCGTGCGCGCTTGCAGCTTCTCCTTGAGGATCAGGCGCGACAAGATCGCCACCGCCGCCGGCAAGGTGCTGGTGATCACGCCCGCTGCGGTAGCGGTGGTGTGCTGCACGCCGTACAGCATGCATAGCGTAAACAGGAAGGTACCGAAGAAAGCCTGGCCGAACAAGGTCAGCCATTCATGGCGCGCCAGGCGCGGCGCCGCTTTGAAGAACTGCGGCGCCATCACGATCACGGCAATCACGAAGCGCAGCAGGGCGAACACCAGCACCGGCACGACGGCGATGACAGCCTTGCCGAAACCGATATTGGCGCCCACCAGCATCATGGCCAATGCCAGGTAAACGTAGGATTTTGTGTGATGCATGGGCTGTAGGAATAAGCTGAATGTGCGATGATATCCGATTGTGGCGCTCTGGTAGCGCTAGCATTGCTGTGCGTGAGAGCACGTAAGGCTTGAGTAAGTGTAAAAGTTTATGTTTAGCTTCAACTATTAAAGCAGGAGACAGCATGGCGAACATCGAAACCTTTGGCCAGGAAACCCGCATTTTTCCGGCCCCGGCAGAATTTTCCAAGACTGCGGCGATTTCCGGCATGGACGCCTATCGCGCCCTGGCCGCCGAAGCCGAGCAGGATGAGCAGGGCTTCTGGGGCCGCCTGGCCCGTGAAAACCTGCAATGGCACAAGCCCTTCACCAAGGTGCTGGATGAATCCAATGCGCCGTTCTACAAATGGTTCGACGACGGCCAGCTGAACGTCTCCTACAACTGCCTCGACGTCCATCTGACTAACGGCAACGCCGACAAGGTCGCGGTCATCTTTGAAACCGACGGCGGCGATGTCAGCAAGGTCACCTATCGCGAACTGCACCAGAAAGTCTGCCAGTTCGCCAACGGCTTGAAATCGCTGGGCATCAAGAAGGGCGACCGCGTCGTCATCTACATGCCGATGTCGGTTGAAGGGGTAGTGGCGATGCAAGCCTGCGCCCGCATTGGCGCCACCCATTCGGTGGTGTTCGGCGGCTTCTCCGCCAAGTCTCTGCAGGAACGCATCATCGACGCCGGCGCGGTCGCAGTGCTGACCGCCGACGAACAGGCGCGCGGCGGCAAGCGCCTGCCGCTCAAATCCATTGTCGACGATGCGCTGGCGCTGGGTGGCTGCGACACCATCAGGAACGTAGTGGTCTATAAGCGCACCGGCGGCGACATCAATTTCGTCGCCGGGCGCGACCTCTGGCTGCACGAGCTGGTGGCAGCGCAAGCCGATGTGTGCGAACCGGAATGGGTCGACGCCGAACATCCGCTGTTCATCCTGTACACCTCCGGCTCGACCGGCACGCCGAAGGGCGTGCAGCATTCCTCCGGCGGCTATCTGCTGTGGGCGGCGCTGACCATGAAATGGGTGTTCGACATCAAGCCCGACGATGTCTACTGGTGCACCGCCGATATCGGCTGGATCACTGGCCATACTTATATCGCCTACGGCCCGACCGCGGTCGGCGCCACCCAGATCATCTTTGAAGGCGTGCCGACTTTCCCCAACGCCGGCCGTTTCTGGGACATGGTGCAAAAGCACAAGGCCACCATTTTCTACACCGCGCCGACCGCGATCCGTTCCCTGATCAAGGCCGCCGACGCCGACCAGAACATCCATCCTTCCAAATACGACCTGTCGTCGCTGCGCTTGCTGGGCACGGTCGGCGAGCCGATCAATCCGGAAGCCTGGATGTGGTACCACAAGAACATAGGCCGCGAGCGTTGCCCCATCGTCGACACCTTCTGGCAAACCGAAACCGGCGGCCACATGATCTCGCCGCTGCCGGGCGCGACGCCGCTGGTGCCGGGCTCCTGCACTTTGCCGCTGCCAGGCATCCAGGCGGTGATCGTCGATGAAGCAGGGCATGAACTGCCGGACGGCGTCGGCGGCATCCTGGTGGTCAAACGTCCATGGCCTTCCATGATCCGCGCCATCTGGAACAATCCGGAACGCTACAAGAGCGCCTACTTCCCGCCTGAATTCGGCGGCAAGCTGTATCTTGCCGGCGACGGCGCCATCCGCAACAAGGACACCGGCTACTTCACCATCACCGGCCGCATCGACGACGTGCTGAACGTCTCCGGCCACCGCATGGGCACCATGGAAATCGAATCGGCGCTGGTCGCCAACCCGATGGTGGCCGAAGCCGCGGTAGTCGGCAAGCCGGACGAAACCACCGGCGAAGCCATCTGCGCCTTCGTCGTCCTCAAGCGCAGCCGCCCCACCGGCGACGAAGCCAAGCAGATCGCCAAGGAGTTGCGCGACTGGGTCGCCAAGGAAATCGGCCCGATCGCCAAGCCCAGGGAAATCCGCTTCGGCGACAACCTGCCGAAAACCCGTTCCGGCAAGATCATGCGGCGTTTGCTGCGGGTATTGGCGAAAGGGGAGGAAATCACCCAGGATATTTCCACTTTGGAAAATCCAGCGATCCTGGAGCAGCTCAAGGAAACCCAATAGTTCGCGGGTTTGTCAAGTTGGGCGAAGTTGCAGGAGGATGCTGCGGCTTTGCCGGCAAATCCATGAAAGTGGGCGGCTTGAAACAGAAACCTCTACTTCTGCCCGATTTGTTGCTATAATACGCGGCTTCGTGAAATTCAAATTTGACGAAATGTTGTAATGCAGGAGAGATGGATGAGTGGTTGAAGTCGCACGCCTGGAAAGCGTGTATAGGTTCATAGCCTATCCGGGGTTCGAATCCCCGTCTCTCCGCCAAGTATTGGTTTCAAGTAGGTCTAAGAAGTCCCAGAACCCGCATATCTCACTATGAGAATGCGGGTTTTTCGTTTCATGGCGTCTCAGTTGGTTCATTGACATCCCAAAAAATCGGGGGTACTTTCGGGGGTATCAAAAGCACCCCATGGGGGTACTCATATCAACCCTGATCCAATGAAATGATGGCACTGACAGACGCAGCCTGTAAAAACGCAAAACCAAAAGAGAAACCCTATAAGTTGGCCGATATCGGCCAATTGCAGACGGTCGAAAGTGTCTGTCAAACTGATGGCGATTCAGACAGAATATGTGTTTTCGGAAAAAGGAATATGAAAAATTTCAATAGCCAACAGAGCGAACCTGTCGGGCAGATGATTAATCGGGTTCGGGCTGTCGTGAAAGGAATTCCGATAGGCGCTGCCGTCGATGTCGTATTGGATGTCCTTGGGGAACCGGATAACAGAACGCCCGGACTGCTAGGTTACTTGCCCGCCAATGCGCAGAAAAATGTCAACGCAATTCAATCGCTATTTGAAGTTCACGAACCGATTGCAGACGAGACATGGATATATGTAAATCCATATCGTTCGACAATTATGCACTTCCTTGCTGTTTCAGGTGGCAAAGTTGAGCGAGTTTGGGAAGTTCAAAAAACAGCCAACACCGAATCTTTATAATTTCGAAGATAGCGAAAGTTGCCTTTGGGCCGAATTGAGTCTGTCGCGATTGGCTCAAAACGGTCAGAAGCTGCCGGTCAACGACCTTCTCAATTTGATTTTTTTTGGCAAATCTTTGGTGGCAGCATAATCACACTAATTTGCAATCCTTGCGCTAGCAGCAGAGATTTTTATCTGCGGTTCAGACAAGGGGACATAGAAGTCTTCAAAGACTTCGCTAAAGCAAAATCAAGGGAAAGACCATGCCAACAGGGGCAATCATTGCGTTTGAAATAGGGTATGCAGCAATATTTTTGCTGATGTTTCTCCCACCGATTCTAATCCTGCTTACCTCCAAGAAGGTTGGTCTTTTGAGGTGGATTTGGGCAGGAATTGCCGCTGCCCCCTCTATCATTGCCCTCTCAATTTCGTACAAAGGGCCGCCCGACACCATCGTCATCGAGGCGGCGTGGCTTATTTATTGTGCCTTTTTGTACGCCTCACGGAGACGTGCTTCGCCAGAGCCAATCAAGAGACGACGTATGTTTCTGCATATTGCAAGTGTCGGCTTCGCTGCTTTGCTGGCATACCATGGGACGACTTTTGTATTGAAAATTGAGGATGGCACGAAGGCGCATATGCTGAACTGGCCGATGGATGAGCACGGGGCGCAATGGGTCAAGCTGCGTATTCCTCCTGGTTACGTCTATTCGCCTCCACAAGTGCTTCTCAATCCTAGTGGCGAAGGCAAGAGCCGCACCTTTGTTTACGAATATCTATCGCTTGATGCACTCTGGCCGGAAATGGCATTGCACACAAGAGCGAATGATGCAGAGTTCCGGAAAATCGCCAACGGTAGGGTGATTCATGCCACAGTCGATTCTGGCGCTATCAGAACTGTCGATGGAAAGTATTATGACCCCCTACAACACAAGTTCAGTATCTCGCTTAATGGTGCAAAGCATGTTTGCATTGCGCCATATGACCTTTCTAACGCGCATGCCACCACAGGCCAAGCTATATGCCATGACCGCGATTGGCCAGATGAAAAACCACCAAAGTTCGGGCTGAGGCGACTCGGCGTGGATTTCAAAAAGCATCCAGATGCTCCTGTCACGGATTATGGAAGCATCTCGAACGAAGACATCTTTTATGCTCCGGGACTCGGCAACGAAATGCGTACACTAATCACATGTCCAGCCGAAGAAGCAAAGGATTCGCAATATTTCATCCCGCATTGCACGCATGAATTTATCTTCAAGCCGCTAAACGCAAGGGTTTCTATCACCTACCGGCGAATTTACCTCAAAGACTGGAAAGAAATTCAAGCTATCTTGGAACAGCGCTTGCAGTCATTTATCGTAGAATTAAAATAGGAGTAAAAAGTCCGCTTTGGGGAAGCGCGAATGACGGCAACGGGTCGAAATCGACCTATTGCGGCCGGCTCAAAACGGCCATGAGCGGATATCTGCATGTGACCAATAGGTGATGAAAAACTTCAAGTCTCATCGGCAACGTGACTGAAATTTATAATTATTAGGATAAGAAATGCCATCACCACTGTCGACAAAAAATAGGAAGTTACTGGACTATACTTTTCTTGCATTTTTAATTCTTATTCTTGGGGCTGTCGCAGGCGCTTTTATTGGACCGCCAAGTATCACGAAATCGTGTCTGGGAGTATTTTCCGCGGGCACCGGCTTATTGATACTGGCGGGCTGTATTCGAGCCATTTTTACCGGCGAATATAAATATGGACAGCCGGGTCTTTGGAAAAATATAGAAAAAAAAGAAGATAGACCGTTCGGATTTTGGGTAAGCGTCATCCCAGTACCGTCTGGACAAGGCATGCTGAGTTGAGGATGATTGAGACTGAAGGCACGAATCGATTGTGCCCACAAATTCAATCATGGGCACAATTATTCAGTCGGTCACTCCAAAGCGCGGCACTTATCGACAACACCCGGTCGCATTCAAACGCGCCGTTGTTGAACAATCATTGACCTCTGGCGTTTCCGTAGCGCGCATCGCTCGCCAGCATGATGTCAATGCCAATCAAGTTTTTGCATGGCGCAAGCTGTTCAAAGAGGGACGGCTCGGGGAGGCCGCCGACACTGGCTGCCAGCTGCTGCCGGTGCTACTAGCTCCCTCTCCGGTGAGTGCCGTACCACCAACCGGTAGCGATGGTCCGGCAGCACCAGGTACTGGGGTGATTGAATTGGTGGTCGGCGCAGCGAAGCTCCGTCTTGAAGGTCATGTTGATACGGCTGTCTTGTCTCTCGTGCTGGAACACTTGCGGCCATGATCGGCCTGCCGGCGGGTACTCGTATTTGGATTGCGGCGGGCGTGACCGATATGCGAAGCGGTTTCAATGGTTTAGCTGCCAAAGTGCAAACGGCGCTGGCCGAAGATCCCTTCAGCGGTCATGTGTTCGTCTTCAGAGGTCGACGCGGCGACATCCTCAAGATTCTGTGGTGGAGCGGCGACGGGTTATGCCTGCTCTCCAAACGCCTCGAACGCGGACGGTTCATTTGGCCACAGGCCAGCAGCGGCACTGTCTCGCTGTCCCAAGCGCAGCTCTCCATGCTGCTCGAAGGCATCGATTGGCGACGTCCGGAACGCACGCAACGTCCACAGTCGGGGTTGTAAACATCCCTGCATTTGCGTAAACTCCATAGCATGCCAACGCACGCCGACCTCCCTGATGACATCGATGCCCTGAAGGCCATGATCAGGGAGCGTGACGCGATCATCGCCACGCATACCACGGAGATCGAGCAGCTCAAACTGCTCATTACTAAACTCAAACGCATGCAGTTCGGGCGCAAATCAGAGAAACTTGATCTTCAAATCGAGCAGCTTGAGTTGCGGCTGGAAGACTTGCAAGCGGATGCCGGTGAATCCGCGGCTCAGACGCAGCGGGATCTCACACCTCGCACGTCAGCGCAGCGCAAACCGTTGCCAGAGCATCTGCCCCGCGAAGAGCGGGTGTATCCGCCAGCAGCTCAAGCATGCCCGTCCTGTGGCGGTGGCTTGCGTTACCTAGGCGAAGATGTCTCAGAACAGCTCGAATTCATTCCGGGCAGCTTCAAAGTAATCCGCCACATCCGCCCGAAGATGGCTTGCGCTTGCTGCGATGGTATCGTGCAGGTACCGGCGCCGAGCCGTCCGATCGAGCGCGGTCTGGCCGGTCCTGGCTTGCTGGCTCATGTGCTGGTATCGAAATATGCCGATCACTTGCCACTGTATCGACAATCGGTCATCTATGCCCGTGAAGGCGTGGAACTGCGTCGCGGGCTGCTGGCTGATTGGGTTGGTGCTACCAGTGCTTTGCTACGCCCCTTGGTTGAAGCAATTCGGCGCCATGTGATGGAGGCCGACAAGATCCACGCTGATGACACGCCGGTTCCTGTGCTCGCTCCTGGCAACGGTAAGACCAAGACCGGGCGGCTGTGGACGTATGTGCGCGATGACAGACCGTCCGGGTCGCTAACTCCTGCTGCGGTATGGTTTGCTTACACACCGGATAGCAAAGGCATCCACCCGCAAACGCATCTGGCCGACTTCTCCGGCACGCTGCAAGCCGATGCCTACGCCGGTTTCAATGCCATCTATGACAGCGGCAAGGTACAAGAGGCCGCATGCTGGGCGCACGCTCGACGCAAGTTCTACGACTTGCATGATGCGCGCCCCTCGGCGGTGACGACCGAAGCACTGCGCCGTATCGGCGAACTCTACGTTATCGAGGCAGAGATCCGGGGCAAGCCGCCGGATGAACGATTGCTGGCACGGCGTACCCGATCACGCCCCTTACTCGATGAACTTGAAACATGGTTACACACCACCATGGCAACGCTGTCGCGCAAATCCGATACAACGGCGGCGATTCTGTACGCGCTCAATCGCTGGCCGGCGCTGATCCGTTTTTGCGAGGATGGCGCGATTGAAATCGACAATTCAGCGGCAGAGCGAGCGCTGCGCGGCGTTGCCATTGGTCGTCGCAACTATCTCTTCGCAGGCGCCGACAGCGGTGGCGAACGTGCTGCAGCAATCTACACCCTTATCGGAACGGCCAAACTCAACGGCATTGATCCCGAAGTATGGCTACGCTACGTCCTTACTCATATTGCCGATCATCCCGTCAACAAGGTTGATGACTTCCTGCCCTGGAATATCGTCGGGCAGCTTGCCTGATCAATCCCAGTCTTCGTGCTCGATCGCTTCCTGCATCATATCCCACAGCATCGGATGGTAATGGATATCAAACCACTCCTTGAACATCTTCAGGCTGCGTTTCTGTGGCCACCACGATTCTTCGGTGTACCAATCGTTTAACTGCAGCTCGAAAAACATCTTCCAGCGGCGGTAGACCCAACTCTTGGCATCCTCGGTAGTCTCAATGCTCTCTTGCGACACCAGAAAACCGTCCTGTTCCCGACGAATTTCCTCAAGCGTCAAATTCGATGGGATAGGATCGACCCGTATGATCCAGTCGAGAACGGGCTGCTTCGGCACGAGAATGATCATGCCGCGATTGATTGTGAAGCGAGGATAGTCGTCCATGGCTGAATAACTTGTACAAAACCGCCATTTTAACGTCCGCCACAAATAACCCCGTCAAGACGGCTCAGAGAGGACGCTTACCCACCAGGTGGAAAAACCACTTAACAAATCAATGCCGCAGGCCGCTAAAGCACCGCCTGATTGAAGCGTTAAATGTCCGTTTTGAAGTACGTCGACGGGAGGCTGTAGGTCGCTTACTGCCCGTTGCAAGTCGTAGCAATCAGTCATGCACGGACTGTAAGTTCAACGCACCTATCAGGATAGATCAGGTCAGCCGGAACCGGCGCAGCGATCAGTTTGCAACTAATGCCAGCAGCAACACTAACGAGCAATTTAAAATTACCATAAGGCAATAAATTGGTGGTTTTTACTGACTATCGCTAAAATAAAGTACCCCTCGGGAAAACCATAACCTTTATAACCTTTTGCAGAAATCGGCTGAAAACCCTTGTTGCATAAGGCTTTGCAAGACTCGGCCAACTATAACCTCGGCATAACCTTGGCATAACTAGGTTATAAAATTAAAGATAACTTCTTTAAAAATAAATAACTATATAAATCAATGACTTGGAATCTGGTTATGTTTTAAGTTATCAAAAGTTATAGTTCAACTATAACTACATAAAGCTATATAAATCAACGACTTACAGCGTATAAAATCGCTTGGTTATAAAGGTTATGCTTTCCCCGAGGTCAAACCTGAAATCGGCTTTTCATCGCTCACACCACAACCCCATTTTTCCCCCTCTGCGTGCGTCGTTTTGCGTCACTTTTTTGCGACGTATTTGCGCCCTTCGACGCTAGGTTTCTCCTATGTGCGTCACTTCAAAAAATTTGAGTCGAAAGCGACCAATTTAGCGGGCAGGCGTGGCGGGGGGATGACTGCGCGCGCAGGCTCATGGTGTCGGTTCAATCCTCTAGTTTGGCTCATTAACTGAGGTTCTACGCTCAAACCGGCGGAAATTTCAGAATCCCGTTTTTCTCACCGTTCCAACAGCTTTGACCGTCTTGCCGTAGCACGCCATCTGGGCCAAGATGCCGGGCAGATTGCGCCAGGGCGTCAACCGCGCCAGCGTCGCTATCCAGCGACCCAAAATAACAAGGGCGACCGCAGCCGCCCTTGTCCACCCGCGATCAAGCGATCTTAATTGGAATACAGCAAGCCGCGGCCCGTGCCATTGACGTAGATCCGGCCGTAGATGTTCCAGTCAGCCGCCATCGCGCCGATGCCGCCGAACTGGTGGGCATCGTCGTTAAAGCGGGTCCAGGTGCTGCCTGCATTGTCGGAAGCCCACACGCCCCACTGGCCGTTGATCACGCCCACCACGTAGATTGCGGCCGAGTACGGCGCGCCAACGGCTGCCTTGCCCAGGGCCACCACGCTGGCACCCTGCGCGTCGGGCGACCCGTTGCCGTTGCTGAAGATAGACGCGAAGTTGTTGAGCTTGGTCCAGGTGGCGCCCGAGTCAACCGAGTGATACACGGTATCGCCGTCAGTCAGCCAGACATCGCCCTCGACGTTCGGATTGACGGCCATCGAGGTGGCGTGCCACGGATTGGCGCGCAGCCCCGCCGACACCGAGCCCTGGCTCAGCGTGAAGGTATGGCCGCCATCCGTCGAGACATAGACCCTGCCTGGCGTTCCCGACCACCATACACCGCCCGAATCGTAGGCATAGACCTTGTTCGGGTTCTTGCGGTCCGCCGCGAGCCGGTAGGCGCGCGTCCAGCCGCCGAACATCGTCAGCGCGGGGAGATTCGTCGCCGTCCAGCTGGCGCCGTTGTCGGTGGTGTAGGACGGCACCGCATTGGACGGCGCCCAGATCGCCTTGTTGCGTGCGGTGACAACGATGTTGGACGCTTCGCGCCCATCGGCCGCGGCGCCGGCAGGCAGGGTGGCGAAGTTCGTCCACGTGGCGCCGCCGTCGCCCGACCAGTATCCGTATCCTGCGCCACCGGACCCGTTCGTGGTGGCGACAGCGGCAATGTATTGCGGATCGGACCAGCTCATGTCGGCCGAATTGCCATTGGTCCAGCCCGTGGTGGGGCCTTTGGTCGGCATCGTCGCGAGGTCCGTCTGGACCCAGGTGCCGATGTCGCCCCCGCTGTTGATGAGCTTGTACGTCGCACCGGCTGGCGGGGTGATGACGGCCAGGGTGACAGTCTCCTCGATGCCGTTCACCTTCAAGGTCCAGCTCGGTGTCGCCGACGAGGCGTTCATCGTCTCCCAGATGCCGGGGCCGTCAAGGTGCATGATGTGGTCGCGGTTGTTCGGATCGATCTCGACGTCATCATTCCAGCCCCAGTACCCGGAGGTGGTCTGCGTGTGGGGCATCTGGGACTCGATTTCGCGCCAGGTGCTGCCGGCGTTGTCGGACAACTGGGTGATCTTCTGCCCGGGGAAATCGGTCCAGGTATTGGTCACAGCCAGCGCGACGCGGGTGGTCGGGCCGCTGCCATAGACGGACACGCCGCCGTAGCCGCCCGCGGTGGTGCTGCTAATCAAGGTCCAGATACCGCCATTGTTACCGCTAAACTTATAGAGGTAGCCGGGACCATCGCCGCCCGGGCCCGCGTTCTTGTTGAATACTACGTAGTACATGCCATCGGCGGCGCGCGCGAAGTGCGGGATGTAATACCCGACGACCGCGGCCGGCACCGCGACCGGCGTCCATGAAAAACCGCCGTTGCTGGACCTGTAGAAGGTCGAGGTCAGGCTCGCCGCGTTGGCGTAGTCGGGGGCGACCGCAGCCCACATGTTCCAGGTCGTCTGGCCGCCGCCCACGTTCCCATTGTCGAAGATGATCTGCTCGACGCCGACCGCGGCGGTGTTCATATTGAGGGAAGACAAGCCCGTGACCTGCGCCCAGGTATGGCCCGAGTCCGCGCTCTTCCACAGGCCGGCATTGCGTGAACCGTAGAACATCGTCGACGGATTGGTCGGATCGAGCATCAGGCGCTCGCCGATCGCCCGGCCCTCAGCGTTGCCGTTCACCATGAATGGCAGGCTGACCCACGTCCAGCTGTTGCCCCGGTCGCTGGAAGCATACAGCCGACCGTTGCCGCCATTGCCCCCGACCAAGTAGACGAGCTGGTCGTTGGTGGGGTCGAGGGCGATGCTTTCGACGTCGTGGAAGGCGGAGTCGGCCTGGCTGAAACCCAGGCCATCGGTAATGGGCACCCATTGCGACGTGGTCTGGTTCCAGCGGTAGGCGCCGCCAACGTCCGTCCGGGCGTACAAGACGTTAGGCGACGTCGGATGATAGATCAGGCCGTCGACATAGCCGCCGCCGCCCCACTTGACGCTGGTCCAGGTGGCCGCCGCGCTGCCAGTCGAGGTACCACCGGATCCATTATTTGGCGTAGACCCCGTGCCGGTTGGCGTGGAACCCGTGCTGGCTGGCGTAGAGCCCGTGCCGGTTGGCGTAGACCCCGTACCGGTTGGCGTAGACCCCGTACCGGTTGGCGTGGAACCCGTGCCGGTTGGCATAGAGCCCGTGCCGGTTGGCGTGGAATCTGTGCCGGTTGGTGTAGAGCCCGTACTAGCTGGAGTGGCCTCCGTGCCGGTTGAGGAAGAGCCTGTTCCGGCATCACTCGTGCCGCCACCACACGCGCTGAGTATCAGGCAGGCAGAGATCGTGATAAAGAATTGTTTTTTAAAAAGAGATGTCATATTTTTCGCATGCGATAGTTGTCGTGCGGAAACGTTATGAGCACTATCCGTGCCACATCGAATACCGAACGCGCAGTAGAACGAATTCAGGCGAAAAGGCCGAAGGTGATTCGAAGTTGTGCCACCAGAATATGGACAGAAAATTGACCTCAAAATAAAAAAACTGACAAATTTTGTTAGCGCTAACACCGACTGGGCAGTCTCGTTTAACTTGAACAAGCCCAAATAACTGCACTCAAAATTCGAAACAACGAAAATCCAGTTTGTTCTTTTGCTTGCTGAATTGACTCGGTCAGTTTGAACCGCCCGCCATACCCCGGCGAAGGCTGCCGCCCTGTCGGAATATCCGTCGAAACTCACATCCCGCAGATCCTGATGGATCTGTTTCAAGGCGCGTCGTTGTTTGCATGACTTTATCGCCTCGGTTTTGAGCAACGCCAAAAGTTGAAACACGCATTTGGCGCTTGCACTAGGTGTATAGCCATCCGCACAGGATGGACCGGTGATTTCCGAGCGGAGATATCCAGTTTCCCCATGGAACATACGATTGCGCCTCAAAAAAACTCTTCAGTTCGGCAATGGAAAGATCGCTGGTTTCATGGAGGCTGATCAGCATGGATGCGCCGACCCACAGCCGGCCATGGCGGATTTTGCTGATGACAGGCGGAGCCACTTCGAGGCAACGTGAAAGTGCGACGTCGTTTTTTAGTCCCAGCTTGGCGATGATGGCGTCCAGCATCTTGTTGGCATTTTTAATGTACTCATCCACGCCGTCTGCATTTTTCATTACTTGCCTTCGGTTGTTAAGATGAAATTAGATACATTTGAAAAAATGCTATTTTATTTTTATATTCCCTTAGCAGAAATGCTAATCGTTCCGAGGAGCGGAGGGCGTTAGGAAATCATGATTTTCAAGTGAGCGCGCGAGAAACCGCCGTCAGGAATTCATTACGCCGCGTCAATTGGATGGCGACAGAACGGCCTACCATCCGGCATGGCCGATCTTTTTGTCATAACTTGATTGCCGGGCTGACGGCGCGCGACAACCATACTTCGGAACGTCGCATCCTTAGTTCAAGCCGGTGCCCCAAGTTGTGACGCTTGGGCAACCAGGTCGCCGCCGATAGCGCACTGTCATCGCTATCGTAGGGTGGCGCCGCCTTGCGCGAGATACTGACTCAGGAGACGGAAAAATTGTCCACCGTCAGTGTTGATCGTGGTTTGGAAGGATCCCCCTGCGCTGAAGACGATTGCGAAGGTATGGATATCGCCGTATTCCTGTGTGTTGCGCAACATGTAGTCAACATGGTTGTCGCGATAGTGCTGATTGGTACCGCCTGGCGTAGAGGACGGTACGCCCATCGGCGTCTGCCACCACAGGATCGGGAGTCCATTGCTCAGCGCAGTACGATAGTCCGAGATCGCGCTCTGCGATTGGTGGAAATTCGGTGTAGCGATATTGTTTTCGTCCCAATAGAACGACCCGGTTCGTCCTGCGCATTCCGCTGGAGGCGATGCGACTTCCAGGCAGCCGGCGTCCCGATCGCTCGTCTGGGAAACGATGAAATCCGCCTGATGTGCTCCAACCGCTTTCATTTCGGCGCCAATCTCAGCCGGGGAGCCAGACCAGAACGAGGGCGGGAATCCGAGCAACGCATTAGGTGCGATCTTCCTGCCCATCTGCACCAGGCACTGGCCGATGCCGGCAGCGGTATTCGGCAATCCGCTACATTCGGCCTGGCTGCTGACGACGGCTGGTATCTGCGCTGGATCATGCCCGGGCGCCTGCGCCCATACGAAACCCCAGAAATCCGGCTCCAGATTGATCAGAACGGGTGCATTGAGCGCGGCAATGCGTTGATACATCAGCCGGGCCTGCCCCCAGTAGTTATTCATGAACGTCGCATCGTTGATTCCGCTCAAGTTGCCGCCGCCGTTCTGCGCCATCTGATAAAACGTGAACATCGGGGTCGCACCATAGGCCTGGATGGCCTGCGCGGTGTAGGTGATGTAGGCGCCGTCGGGACTGTTCCAGGTAGGCCACGCGCCCGCGCCGACGCCCACCAGATAGGTGTCGACGATATCCGGGTGAATGCTTTGGCTTTGCATTTGCGGCAAGGAATTGCCAGCACCAAGTCCGACCAGCACCCGAGAAGGTTTGCCGAGCTTGGCCACCAAAGCGACAGAAGCCGCGGTACCTGAGGTACCGCCACCTGAAGTACCACTGCCTGAAGTACCAACACCTGAAGTACCACCGCCTGAAGTGCCGTCGCTTCCGCCACCGCCACCGCAACCGAAAAGGAGGAATGCAAGCAGTAGCGCAGCAGTACGTCGCAGGGTAAACATAGTCATCTAAAACTCCGTGAAATTGAAGGAATACCAGTCGCCGCACGCGTCGCCGGCACTGGTTCCGGATATTGACCGGCGATCCGGATCAAGCTTCAACTTGAAGCACATCCCGAACCGCAGCCTATGTAAAGTTTTGCCAGGAGGTTCGCTGCGGGCATTTGTGTCTAAAGACGCGTCGTTGCATTGCCTGGCATGTTCCTCATCGCCCTCACGCATAGGCACGAACCATGCCTGTTTTTGCAATAAAGTCAGATCTCTCGCTTCGTCAGAAAAAGTGACGCAAAGCGTCCTTCTTGTCTTGAACAGTCACAGATAAGATGCATGCTCCCTGGCTAGCCTACGGACTCACTGACTGCGTCGACCTGAGGTTCCCTGCATAGAAAATTCAACAGGTAACGTCGGCAAGGAAATCAGATTATTCAATCCTGCCCGTTCTACCGCAGTAATCATTGCTTGATAACTTTCTTTATCATCCCGGTACAGCAATACAACAGAAAATTCCTTATCCGCCGGATCGTTCGACGCCAGGACGATAGCTTCGGCTCCAGCCGCACAGAGTTGCGAAGCAATTGCCTGCGCGCGCTGTTCAAAGGCAAATATAACGCCCACATGTCGACGCTTGGCGACTGCTTCTTGTTGGCTATGGATGAATTTTGCAGATGAAGAAAGTGTCGTCGCCGGTTCTGACGTGACAATTTCTGGGGCATGCGGAGCCGCGGCCTGATCGCTGAACGTATTTGAATTTGCCTTCTCTATCTGATACTCATTGCCATCAACAAGCAGCAATCTCAGCCTTTGTTCCCGAAGTGATTTTTGGAACAGGACAAAAATCTCGTCCGGCGAGAGCGGCTCGCTTGAGGCAAGATTAATTGTTCCACCCACGTCTGGCGCCAAACGAATCGAACGGCCTGAATACTGACTGACAAGACGTGTTGCATCCGGCAATCCGATATCTCGCCAAATGACATAAAACCGGTCTTCACAAAAGGCTGCTGTTGCGTACGAAAACAATAGAAGCGTCAATAAATACGTCGCGATCTTTTTTAATATTGATATCTGAACCATAACTCCCAACAATTAGCGCGGCATCACCGCAAACGCATTCCGCAGGCAAATTTTTCATCAGAGCTTGATTGCCGACATTAGCCACAGTGAACCCTTTGCTGTCGACGCTTTTCACGTTCTGGCAATAATTGCTGCACCAGGGTGGCTATGCGACAGCACGCAGGGACACGCTATTTGAGCGGCGTGCCCCCTGCATTGCGATAGGCGATCGTCTTCGCGAACAGGTTGCCGCCGTCGGTTTCAGCCGTGGTCGATAGGTCCGATCCTTGGCCGAACATCAGAGCCCCGACATGGGCGCTCGCGACCTGGCCCATGTGCGAGAACAGCCAGTCCACCTTGTCGTCCTGGTAGTGGTAGTCGGTGTTGTTCTGTGCCATGTTACCGATCGGGATCTGCCAGACGACGATCGGGTGGCCGACCGCCTCGGCCATCTGTTTCCAATAGGCGAGTTGCGTGGCCCACTTCTGGTCGCTCCAGAATGAGTTGCCATTCCCCAGCTTGGCGTTGAGTCCGGCGTCCGTGGATTCAACCTCCCCGACGAGGAAGTCTGCACCCTTTCCCCCGAGGGTCACGTAATCTTTGGCACATTTATCCACGTTGCCGGGCCAGTCCCAGCAGGTGAGGTGCAGGCCGACGGCCGTGTTGGGAGCGTACTTGCGGGTCATTGCGATCAGGCAGTGAGCCAGACCCGCCACAGTGTTCGCCTGGTCTCCGCAGTCGGTCGGATTCGCAGCCGTCACCTGCGCCGGGTCCTGGTCCAGAGGGCCGTACCCTCGCGCGAAACCAAAAAAATCGGGTTCGAGATCAATCATGTCGTGCGAGGTGCCGATCTTCTGGAGGAAGAAACGGTAGTCGTTCAGGTATTTGGTGAGGAGGTCGACCTGGTTGACCGCCGTCACCTCGTCCTGCCACTTGTTCACGGGCGCCAGGAGGCCGAGTTCAAACCATGTCCACATCACTGTCTGCGGATACGATTTACCCAAGTAGGTGGCCTGCGCAGCGCGGGCTTCGACGTTGGGGATGAGCCTCCCGATGCTACCGCCCGCGCATCCCCACCAGTTCGTCCCATTAGGGCAGGACGTCGCCGTGTACAGGTCGCTCGACGGTGCCGGCGGACTGACGACGTATTGGTACTGAGCGTCGAATGGTGCGGCAACCGAAAGAGCATCAATCGACGTTCTTCCGATCAACACCGTGCTCTTGCCCATGAAAGTGACATTTGGCGTAGAGCCCGTGCCGGTTGGCGTGGACCCCGTGCCGGTTGGCGTAGACCCCGTGCCAGCTGGAGTGGCCCCCGTGCCGGTTGAGGAAGAGCCTGTTCCGGCATCACTCGTGCCGCCACCACACGCGCTGAGTATCAGGCAGGCAGAGATCGTGATAAAGAATTGTTTTTTAAAAAGAGATGTCATATTTTTAGCATGCGATAGTTATCGTGCGGAAACGTTATGAGCACTATCCGTGCCACATCGAATACCGAACGCGCAGTAGAACGAATTCAGGCGAAAAGGCCGAAGGTGATTCGAAGTTGTGCCACCAGAATATGGACAGAAAATTGACCTCAAAATAAAAAAACTGACAAATTTTGTTAGCGCTAACACCGACTGGGCAGTCTCGTTTAACTTGAACAGGCCCCAATAACTGCACTCAAAATTCGAAACAACGAAAATCCAGTTTGTTCTTTTGCTCGCTGAATTGACTCGGTCAGTTTGAACCGCCCGCCATACCCCGGCAAAGGCTGCCTCTCTATCGTAATATCCGTCGAAACTCACATCCCGCAGATTCTGATGGACTGGTGATTTCCGAGCGGAGATAGCGCCGAACGGTGTTTCTGGACATCCCCAAGGCACTCGCGGTCCGCTCCAGATAGATCGTGTTCCACAGCATGACGGCCGCCGTCACCAGGTTGAGGCCGCTGGCCCGGCAGCACTGCGGCTCAAAGCCGAGGTCACGGATTTTGCCCAAACCAAAATTTGTCGGCTTTTTCGTCCTTCAGTCAAAGTTACTTCACGGTTTCCGCATGTTCTTCTGATTCATCCGGCTTCGTATTGGGAATTCGATATGGCACGGATTGTGCTGAAGGTGTCGCCCGAAGATGACTGTGCACGTATCGACTCCGCACCTATTACCATTCGAAATTCCTTCTGGAAAAATAACTTTTCCCCTTTTGACAAGATGGAAAAATTATTCTTACGGACACCTTTTTCTTTTGAATAAAATGAATTTTTTTTTGAAAAAACAAATTTTTACAACGCTCACTATCTGCCTGATACTTAGCGCTTGCGGTGGCGAACAGATGGGAATTACCTCTGTGGAAGGCGGCCCCGCGGGAGGTGCGCCAGCGGAAGGTGCTCCAGTGGGAGGTGCTCCAGTGGGAAGTACTCCAGTGGGAAGTACTCCAGTGGGAAGTACTCCGGTGGGAAGTATTCCGGTGGGAAATACTCCAGTGGGAAGTGCTCCAGTGGTCCGCGTTATCAAGCATCCAGGCGCTCCGCTCACCCTCTCGGATCTCCAAACTCTCAAGGCGTACGTCGATCAGGGCAAGGAGCCGTGGAAGTCCGCCTACGACCTGTTGGCGAATGACGGCAAGGCCCACCTCACCTATGGCATGGCAGGCCCGTTCGCGAAAGTGAGCCGCGCCCCCAACGAGAATCTCCAGGCTTGGCGCAACGACATGGTCGCGATCTGGAATCTTTCGCGGATGTGGTATTTCACCCAGGACGACCGATACGCGAAGAAGGCGCGCGAGATCCTTATCGCGTGGGCCAGCACCCAGACTGAATTCTCGGGTCGCGAGTCGATGCTCGATCTGGGCGACTACGCTTACCTGTTCGTGGGCGGCGCGGACATCCTGCGCGGCACATGGCCGGGCTGGACGGAGGCCGACACGGCGATCGTCAAGAAGTACTTCAAGGACGTCCTGATGCCGGGAGCGAATCCCTATGGCGATAGCTCCTACGGGGCCGCCAACAAGGGCGCACTGGCCCTCGCCGCTCTTGGACTGATGGCGATCTACAACGACGACCTCGAGACATTGGACAAGGTCGTCTATCAGACTCGTACGCTCGCCCATGTCGGATTGCGCAATTCCAACGACATTGGCATGCTCGGCGACTACCTTCGCGACCAAGGGCACGCCTATGGGCAGATCAAGTCGCTGACTATGCTCGCCGAGGCGCTCTGGAGCCAAGGCATCGACATCTATTCCGATCTTGACAACCGCCTGCTGGCGGCGGGTGAGTATTTCGCGAGAGTGAACGAGCTCGTGCCCACGGCAGCGCTTCCTTTCGGCACCACCGATCGCTACTACCTCACCGACATCACCGGGCACGGCTGGAACGGCGCCAATGGCGGGAGCGTGGCGCTGACCCAGATCTATGGCGCCTACGCCCTCCGCAAGGGCCTCCAGGCACCCTTCATCGCGCAGAGACGCCTCTGGATGCCGGTGGACGGCGACAGCTTCATGTTCCTCAAGGATTCCGACACCTCAAAGGCGACGCCGCCGCCGGCGCTGCCGATTCCGTCGACCACCTCGATCACCTCGGGATTCAGCAATGCTGACATCGGGGGCGCCGCCCCGGCGGGCGGGGCCACATACGCCAACGGCAAATGGATAGTGCAGGGAGCGGGTAACGATATCTTCTGGGGCGCGCAAGACGCTTGCCACTTCACCTACAAGGCCATCACCGGCAACGGCGCCATCATCGCGAAAGTCGAGTCCGTCCAGAACACCAGTCCGGCCGCAGTGGCGGGCGTGATGATCCGCACAAGTCTGGAACCAGGGGCTCCGCGCGCCTGGATGGCCATCGCCAGCAGAGGCAACGCCGAACAGAACATGCAGAAACTCGCCGTGTATGGTGGCGCGAACTATGGCACCAAAGCCCTGGGCATCGCCAGCGCCACGGCCTCGTACTGGGTGAAGCTCGAGCGCATCGGGAACATCATCACCGGCTACGTTTCTCCCGATGGCACCAATTGGGCTGCCACCGACGTCGGCCGCATCGACGCCCCCGTTCCCGACACAATCTATGTCGGCCTGGTGGTCTCCTCAGTCGCCAATGGCACCCTGAACAGCTCCACCTTCAGCAACGTGCAGATCACCGGCGGCGACGGTGGCGCGCCGAGCGTCATCCCCGCGGCGCCCGCCATGCTGCTCGCCTCGCCGGGCGATGGCGCCGTCCCGCTGCGCTGGCAGGCGTCCTTCGGCACCACCAGCTACACGGTCAAGCGCTCCGCCTTCAGCGGCGGCCCATCCTCAACCATCGCGTCGGGTGTCACGGGCAGCAGCTACACGGACAAGTCGGTGATCAACGGCACGACCTACTACTACACCGTCACGGCGACCAACGCCGCTGGCACGAGCGATAATTCTGCCGCGGACAGCGCTACGCCGATGCATCCGATGGTGAACGTCGCCACCGGTGGCACCGCAAACGACAGCGCAAGCAACGCGGCCAATGCCAGAAGCGCCTTCGACCAAAACTCGGCGACGGAATGGTTCTACTCAGGCGTGACCGGTTGGCTGCAGTACGACCTCGGCCACACGGAGCGCGTCCAGCGCTATACGGTCACCAGCTCCAATGACAGGGTCCCACGCGATCCGAAAGACTGGCAGTTCCAGGGCTCCACCGACGGCTCTACCTGGACCACGCTCGACACGCAAAGCAACCAGGTGTTTGCCACACGCTTAAAGCTGAAGACCTACACGATCGCGAGTCCGGGCTCCTATCGCTACTACCGGCTTAACATCACAGCCAATAATGGCGATAGCACCTTTACGGATCTCGCCGAAATTGGGCTGTTCGCAGCCAAGCCGCAGTGAAGCCGTAGCGCCGATTCAAGTGCACATGCCGCCATGCGACCGGCGAAATCGACTTGAGCAGCGCCAATGCCTTTCGTTGCAGCTACCGCAGCGTGTGGATACTGCGCACCAGCCGGTCGTATTCAAAGATCGCCCGACGCGTCGGGTTCGCATCGGTGTAGGTGCTTAGCTAGCGGATCTGTGAGCCCTGAGTTGTCTCCTTTAACCCCAGCGTGGCGACGACGTAGTCGATGTTCTCTTTTCCATCGAGGATCGTCGGCAGGTCGATTCGCCCTGACGGCTGGATGAGGCAATGCACGTGCAGCGCCGAATCGGCTGCGCAGTAAATTTCGCCAAGTTGCACATTGAGATCGGTGAAACGTGGCTCATAGCGTGGCCCGAACCAGTGCAGGATCGCAAAATTCACTTTGTTCAAGCTGTGCATGTCCCCTGTGATTGCGGTTGACACGATGTCCGACGTGTTGCGGTACTAGATGTCGAACACATGGTGGGCCTCGACTAATCGAACTGGGGGAAATTCTTTCCGCCGAGCAGTATCGAGCTACTTCCATTGAGCACCGCCAAGACGTTAAGAAATAGCCTTAGTCATCTGCCCCAGTCGCATAGGTACATTCCATTGCTGGCCGGATCGAGCAACAACTTGTCTTGGTGTCTGCTAACGACGTGCTAGTTGCAGCTTTACCTCACTGTCGCATACAAAACCCCTCCATTCAACGTGATGTCGACGGCAGGCCCAGAACTCGTAACATTGCTGAAAGAACCGGTGATGCCGCCACCGGCATCGATCAATGTAAATTTCTGGCCGCTCGTGAAAGTGCCGCTGAAGTTTAACGCCAGGACACCACCCAAAACAACCGGGCCGGCTACCGTCAGATGGCCGTAGTCGACGCCTTTGCTGATACCGTTGATTGGCAATGTCAAAGAACCGTTTGCGTTTTGTTGATAACTGCCGGCCAACGTCAGTTCAAACTGCGCGTTTCCTAGACTGAGGCCAGCGTTGTTGATCAGGTTGCCGCTGCCGAAAGCATTTGCGCTGGCCGCCAGTACGCCACCGCTGTTGATGATGGCAGCTCCGCTGAAGCTGTTGTTACGCAAGGTAGTGCTGGCTGTACCGTTCTGCAGAAAAGTCCCGGTACCGCTGATATTGGAAAGTGTGATGGCATCGGTCGTGTTTTGAACAATCAGGCTGCCGTCGTTCACGATGCTGTCGGTCGATGCGCCACTTGCCGACTCTGCCGTCAGCAAACTGCTGTCGCCGCTGTAAGTTGCTTGCAACGTCGTGCTCTTGGCGTATTGTTGAGTCGAGCTGTTGTAGACCAATTTATCGTAGTTCAAAGGCTGCGGCGAGCCAGCTCCCAATCGTAAAATTGCCTTGGCACCGATGGTTGTAATGCCATTGTAATTTTGCGGCTGGCTAAAGGTAACATCGTTGCCGGTCGTCGACATGATGGTGACATTACCCACTCCTGTACTGCCGTCCCGGTCAGGGCCACCGCCGCCGCCGGTGATACCCGCGTTCAGCGAGACCGGACCATTGTAGTTCAAGGCCAGAGTGCCGCCTCGATGCAGGTTGATATATGCATTCTTTGCCCCCAGCGCCGGGCTCACCGCGAACGGCGACGGCGCGGAGGGCAGGAAAAAGTCGTGCGTCGTGCCGTCTCCCCACTGGACCGTGCCGCCGCTTTCGATATTGATGCCTCTATAGCTGCCGTCGTTGCCATTGACGTCATTCGGGCCGCCGCGGTAAATCACTTTCGCCAGATTCAGGCTGGCGTCGCTCAAACCGGGGTTGAGCAGATTAGGGCTTCCGTGCGGGCTGTTATCCGTGTGGCTATAAACGCCACGCATGATGATTCTCGAATTGCCGATGGGATGGAAATTGATATCCCCGCCAAAACTCGCCTCGTAGATATTCTGCGTGACAGTCACAACGCTGTTGGGTGCACTCCGAACCAGCCACGACCCTTCATTGACCACTGCCTTGGCGTTGGATATCGATGGGCTGACGTGATTCGTCCCGAAATCCTGTCCGGCGCTCAACGCCAGCACCCCAGAGAATGGGTTGACGCCACCCATGGAATTGCCGCCCCAAGCGTTCGGCAATTGTGAGATAGAGCCGCTGCCGCTGATTTCACCCAGCAAAATGAACTGGGCACTGTTCAGCACGATAGCGCCATTGTTGAGAATATTGTTGAGATTAAGCTCCCCATTAACCACACTTGCCAGGTTTTTACTGTCCGAGGTGGCGATAATATTCGGCGAGTTATCTGCGCTCGTATTGCTGCCGATTTGCAGCGTTACGCCAGGATTGATAGTCAACACAGGAGGATTACTTCCGGTAATGCTGAGAGCATATCCCATACCAGGATAGACGGATTTTGTCACTGTCTCAATCTGACGACTGTCGGGTAGCATAAATGTGCTGGCCTGAGTGAGGACAAAAGTGCTCGGATGGCTACTGCCTGCGGCAGGATTTAAGAGCAGCGTTCCTTGGCCCGAGATCACTCCAGTATAAGTAGTGACGCCGGCTGGTAGATTGATAACGGAGTCGGTGCTGAGCGCGATGTTCTGATTGGCGAGGATAGCCGCGGTAATATCGACAACCGCCGTTGTGGTGTCGGCGTTACTGTTGGTCTTGCCGCTCGTTGTACCGCCATCGCCACCGCCGCAGCCGGCAGCTGCAAGGGAAACGATCAGTGCAGCAAGGTAGTTCCTGGTCAAAAAATGTGGGGTAGGCATGAGAAATAGAAATAAACGAGTTGGATAGAAAGATCGACGTCGAATTGATTAGTAGGCCGCATTGTGAGTGGACTATTGATATCATTTCTCCAGCACTTGAAGAAGAAGTCAGATTAGCCTTTAGTTGCCTTACTCCTCCTGCATTGTGTCTAATGAGCAGCTCAGGTGACGGAACTGAGATTGTTTTACAAGAAAGAAAAATCTATTTTTTTCGTTATTCGGGTTCCCCCTAAAGGGCGTGCTCACAATAAGGATAACCAAGCCGACAAGCACATAGCCACCGCCGCCAACCGAGAACAAAACTCCCCACAGTACTATTTTCTTGAAACCATTCCTTAAAGAAAATTGTAGAGTGCAAAAGCAATAAATGGGCCTGGCAATATAATCAAACCGATTACCATCAATTAATAACCAAGTCGGTTGGTCAGAAAAACACCTTAGTTTTTTTAATCGCGCAGGATTCGATTCCTGCTGCACGCCCCGTCGATGTGATCCAGTCTCCTTGCAATGGCTTCAACGTGATCCAGGATCGGCAGCGAGTTCGTTGGCCCTCGCCAGGAATGTATGAGCAAACCATGCAGAAAGCGATTGCCGCATTTCGCGCCGGAAAGCAGTCAGCGTTAGTCGATACGATAACGGCGATGATTCTGATATCTTAGGGAAAATTCAAATTGAACTACAGGACGATGAAGTCCGGGCCAAAATGAAAACGGACCAGCTGCTAAAGCTAGTAGCTGGTTCGTCTTCTATTGGTTGCAGGGGTACCTTCGCGAATCCCAAGATGTGTTTGATCACCCCGAACGCATGTTCTGCCCTGGCGCGCACGCTCGCCTTGCGCTTGTTCGTCATGGGCTCGTCTTCGGTCAACGCGTGGCTGCGTGTACCGCGACGGTTGGTGAAATCGCGGGCGTTTGGCGTTACCTTGCTGAACGTTTCTTTCTGGCCGATGTACGCCAAATCGCTCCACACGCGTGTCTAGGCACCGTGCAGCAATTGGGACAACGGCGGGCGGTCGCGAGTGTTGACCGAATGGGATGGTCAGCAGTATGAACACGGCGAGGCCGACTCCTGCCAGCCACATTGGAAAAGTTGGTGATGATCAACAGGGAGTCTCCCAGTTGCGTTGCAATGGTTGCTGCGGCAAGCAATACAGGGAAGGGTAAATTGACGGCCTGAACTTCCTTTACCGCCTCCGAAAATTTGAATCTGCCAAAGATACCTATATTGCAGCAATCGGCCTCCGTCCTTCTTTAAGAAGCGTTTTGGATGGAACATCGCTCCTCAGAATCTGCCCGATATTTAACGCTACCTTTGCGGTACAGTACCAACGTTGCGATCAGGCCGCACACAGCAGCAAATGTCATCCATAAGCCCGGTGCGGCCTTATCGCCTGTCGCTTCGATCAACGCGGTGGCGATGGCCGGCGTGAAGCCGCCAAAAATCGCTGTCGCCAGACTGTAAGCCAGGGAAAAGCCAGCCGTGCGCACCTCGACCGGCATCACCTCGGTCAGCGCAACGACCATAGCCCCGTTGTAGCTGGCATACAGGAATGACAACCACAGCTCGACGACCAGCATCTTCTCGAAGCTGGGGGCACAGGTTAGCCATGTCATGGCCGGATAGGCGCTCAGAATGGTCAGCGCGGTGAAAAAAATCAGGATAGGGCGGCGACCGAGCCGGTCCGACAACGCACCCATGATCGGCAGCCAAATAAAGTTGGAAATACCAACGCACAGGGTCACGATCAGGCTGTCGGTAGTACTGAGTTTGAGTACGTTCTTGCCGAAAGTAGGTGTGTAAATCGTGATCAGGTAGAACGAGACGGTGGTCATCGCCACCAGCATCATCCCGGTGATCACCAGGCCCCAGTTATCGAGCATCGAACGGAAAATGGCGCGCGCGTCGGGACGCTGCTTGCGCTTCATGAACTCTTCCGTTTCCTGCAAGGAACGGCGGATCATGAACAGTACGGGCACGATCATGCAACCGATGAAGAACGGAACACGCCAGCCCCAGGAACCGATTTGCAGCGGGCTCAGCCAGATATTGAGTGCGTAACCCAATGCCGCCGCGACGATGATGGCCACCTGCTGGCTGGCCGATTGCCAGCTGACATAGAAGCCCTTGTTGCCTGGCGTTGCCATCTCAGCCAGATAGACCGAGACACCGCCCAATTCGACACCGGCGGAAAAGCCTTGTAGTAAACGGCCGATCAGCACCAGGAATGGCGCCAGATAGCCGATGGTCGCAAAACCCGGTACGAAAGCAATCAGAACGGTACCAAGCGCCATCAGGGCCAGGGTCACGATCAAGCCTTGGCGGCGGCCGACGCGGTCTACGTAGGCGCCGAGCAGGATGGCGCCGAGCGGACGCATCAAAAAGCCAGCGCCGAAGGTCATGAAAGTCAGCATCAGTGAGGCGAATTCATCGCCCGAGGGGAAGAAGGTTTTGGAAATGTAAGTGGCGTAAAATCCGAACAGGAAAAAGTCAAACATTTCCATGAAATTGCCGCTGGTGACACGGAGGACCGTGCCGAACTTCGACGGAGTTGCTGCTGCGATGGCTGTCATTTTGATCTCATAAGCGATTGGGGCCCTGCGCCTCACGGAAGGACATGGCGCAGACTTCTACGAATACCTTGGCTAATAGCGCGGACGGAGTTATTGCTTCGGATCCAGTCCGCTTTTGATCACTTCATCGCGCGCTCCGGGCGAGGCTAGGTAACGGATCAGTGCACGAGCAGCGTTCGGATGTTTGGCGCCGACCGGTATCCCGGCCGAGAAGATGGTGACACTTTGGACCTGTTCCGGAATTTTCGCGACAAAGTCGACACCTTGCACGGGCAGAATTTCGCTTACCTGCTGGAAGCCCAACTCGTATTCGCCGCTGGCAACCAACGACCCGACGGGGGTTTTCTGGATCATGCGTGCTTTTGGTTTGACTTGTTCTTCAATACCCAGCTTCTTGAACAGCTCGCGCTCGATATAGACGCCACTTGCGCTGTCAGAATAGGCGATCGATTTAGCGTTGAGCATGGCTGATTTCAAGCCCTCCACCGTGCTGATGTCTGGCTTCGCAGCGCCGGCCTTGACCGCCATGCCGATGCGGGAATCGGCCAAGTCGACGCGACTGTCGGCGTCGACTTTACCTTGCTTGATCAGGTCGCTCAGTGCATAACCGACCATGATCACGACATCGGCCGGTTCGCCATGTTCGAGGCGGTTGGGAATCGCCTCCGGCGCCTTGCCCATTGAGGGGCCGAAGGCGGTAGACAAGGTGTTGCCGGTAGCCGCCTCGAATTTAGGCGCCAATGCTTTGTAGGCTGCGGTGAAGCCACCCGAAATCATCACGTTAATCTCTTCAGCCTGAGTCGTGCCAGACAACAGGACTAGACTGACTGCGCCGAGAGCGAACAGTCGGTAAATTGCTTGTTTGATTCGCACTTTCTTTGTCTCCTGTTTTTTATGCAACTACGCTGCAATTGAGGTTTTATCGGGCAATTATCACGAACCCGATTGATAAAGTAAAATGCATAAATACTTACTTTTGATGCGTTAAAGGTATCAATAAAAATGTATCAACTACGTTTTGATTTAAGCGACCTGCAAGCCATGGTGGCGGTTGTAGAGCAGGGCGGTTTCCGGGCGGCGGCGTTGGCGCTGAACATCTCGCAGCCGGCGCTGTCACGCCGCATCGGCAAACTGGAAGACGCACTCAACGTCAAACTGTTTGAACGTACCACCCGGCGTGTGGCGCTAACTCTGGTAGGGCGTGAATTTTTTGCCAAGGCAGTCGAGATCCTCGATGGCGTCGAAACGTCTTTGCACAACATCAGCGACATTTCCTATACGCATTTTGGGCAAATCACCGTGGCCTGCGTGCCTTCGATAGCGCACAATTTTCTAGCACCGATCCTGCAGCGCTTCAATGCGCAATTTCCTACGATTCGCATACGTATCGTGGATGAAGGCGCACATGAAGTGCTGAACAATGTTGCGCGCGGAGATTCCGATTTTGGCATCAATTTTCTCGGTGCGCAGGAACAGGGCATCGACTTCGAACCTATCATGCAGGAGAGTTTTGTGTTGGCCTGCTTACCCGACCACCCGTTGGCGCGCCGGCGTGCTGTCAATTGGCAGGATATCGGCAAGTATCCCTACATGACGGTGGCCAAATCGAGTGGTAATCGGATGATGCTGGATATGGCGATGGCACCGTCAGAAAAGCAGCCCGCTTCGTTCATTGAAGTGCGCCATGTTTCAACGTTGCTTGAGATGGTGAAGGCCGGGCTCGGTATTGCCGTGGTGCCGCAACTCGCGATGCCGTCGGATCGCTCAAGCGTACTGCGCGCAATCCCGCTCAAGGAGCCGGCTATCACGCGTACATTGGGCATTATTCGCCGGTCCGGCCGCGTGTTCTCGCCAGGTGCGCAGAACCTCTATGAAATGTTGAAAGAGGCGTCAGCATTGTCAACTTAAAACTGAATCGCCGCCAATTTTCCAGGCATTCATCGTCTATTCAAATTACAGCTGTTTGCAGTACCCCGTAAGCTACGCGGGGAAATTACCGGCAACGGTGTGATATAAAATAACGCTTTTTTTGCGTCACGCCGTTGCAACCAATTTCCTTCGAAGGCTCCTAATAAACGGGGGAAGTTGCTGGTTTTCCGAATTGCGTTAAAACCAGTGCATTTAACCGAGTATTCTCATCAAACCGGACACTCATTCTCATCTCAATCCGGACAGCCAATAGCACTTGAAGTCGGACACCTGCTGGCATCGCAAGCCGGACAGTGATTCTCCTATCCAGACACCTGGGGCGCTGCCGACACTCCGCCGCCAGCCAACGCTCTCGTCCGCTATGGATCGCCGGAGGAGGACATCGCGCCGGTCGTCTTGTTCCTCGCCAGCAAGGATGCACAGTTCCTGACGGGATACAGCCTGACTCCTGATGGCGGCATGATTATCGACAGCGCGCTAAGCAGCAAGGGAGCGAAAACGAAGGAGCGACCGGAATAACGCTAGCATTTGCCAGCTCCTTCCTGTGTGTACAGGGCGGTGTGCCCAGCATCACGTCTAGCGCATTCATGGCTGTATCCAGACCTGTTTCGAGGACCGGTAACCGAACGGCGGCGAAGTCCTCAGCCTAATCGCGTCACAGTCTAATTCAATTCATCGGATTGGAATGGTGAACGACCCATTGGGATATTGCTTGCACATGAAATCCACGAAGGCCCGGACTTTAGGACTCTGCAAACGGCGAGAGGTGTGCAGGACCCAAAGCTCAACTTCGTCCCCGGCAATTCCCCACGATACCAGCTCGCCTTTTTCCAACAAGCCTCCGATGATGGACTGCGGCAGCATCGCTGCTCCTGCGCCGTCGACAATAGCATCCCGAACCATCAGGAGCGAAGACAGACGCAGAACAGGTCGCGGCTCGATGGTGAACTGACCATTACGAACGGACCAGATGTCCCCGTCGCGATAGCTCGGCGTGACCACCGCTGGAACGGGAAACGGCTTGTCACGATCTCCCTTCGGCATCTGAATGGATGGTGCGGCCGCAAGGACCAGCCGGTCTTTGGCAAAGCATCTGCCGACCAATGTACTGTCTTTGCTCGGATTGATCCGTATGGCGACATCGAAATGCTCGTCTACTAGATTGACGAGACGGTCCTCAGCCACGGCTTCGATCTGCACTTCAGGGTAGCTCGCCAAGAAACGGGCGGCAATTCGCCCCAGGGCCAACTGCGAAAACAGGAGCGGCGCTGCGATACGCAGACGCCCCCGCGCCGTCGCAAGGCCGTCTCGTGCTGCAGCGACCGCGTCGGCGACCTCGTGCATTGGTCCCTCCGTTCTGGCGCGTAGCAGTTGGCCTGCTTCGGTCAACTCCAGGCTACGAGCGCCCCGCTCGATGAGCCGTATACCCAATGCTTCTTCGAGGTCAGCAACACGACGCGACAGGGTCGCTTTAGATCGCCCGCTGGCGCGGCTGGCTTTTCCAAAGCCGCCATGAGCGGCCACTAACTGGAAGTCTTCGAGGGCATTGAAATCCATGATGTCTCACTTTTGAAACGAAGTGTCTATATTTTACAGTCTTTGTTTTGTATGTGGAGCCACCTATTATTTGTTCGTACGCAACCCACATCTCAAAGGAGTTTAGTCATGAACAATATCCGTGCATTGATTCTTACCGAATACGGCGGCCCATCCGCCATCAAGATTTCGTCCATCAAGGCACCGATGGCAGGAAAAGGCCAAGTGCTGGTCCGCGTCCAGGCCGCAGGTGTCAATGGACTGGACTGGAAGGTCCGAGAAGGTTATGTCCGGGACGCTTTCCCGCTGCAATTGCCGACTGTCTTGGGCATCGAACTGGCCGGAGTCGTCGAAGCGGTGGGTGCGGGCATCACCCAATTGCGTAAAGGCGATCGCGTCATGGGGCCTCGCGGTGGATTGGGCGCCTATGCCGATCTGGTAGCGATAGACGAGGCCAATCTTACCCTGATGCCTGACTCGCTGAGCTTCGTGAACGCGGCGGCCTTGCCTGTGGCGTCCGTGGCGGCATGGCAAAGCCTGAACTTTGCCGGTCCGGTACAGGCTGGCCAGCGCATTCTTATCCACGGCGCTGCTGGCGGTCTTGGGGGATTCGCGGTGCAGTACGCGCATCAGGCAGGCGCTGTAGTGTTTGCCGCTACCTTAGAGGCGCATGCCGACTACGTTCGCGGCCTAGGCGCTGACCACGTCATCGCCTACGACAAAGAGCAGTTCGAAGCCTCGGCACGCGATATCGACCTGGTACTCGACTACGTCGGCGGCGAGGTGTTGAACCGCTCATGGTCAGTCCTTGCGGAAGATGGCGTCATCGTCAGCACCGCATCGCCGGCCATACTGGCGAGCACCCCCGCAGGGCGCCGTGGCCTGTGGTTCATGAACACACCGGATGCAGCACGGCTGCAATCGATCGCAGAGGACGTGGCACACGGACGCTTACAGTCGAAGGTCAACGCCGTCGTGCGCTTCGACGAACTGCCTGAAGCGATCGAGCGTAATCGGACTCAGCCGCAAATCGGCAAGACCGTAGTGAATTTCTCCCTTTAATCAACTTCCCTAAAAGGAGAAGGACATGAGCACTGCGAACACCATGCACGCCGATCCTGAATCGAGCGGCAGACATTTGGGCAAAGACGGTGGCCATCCTACCGTCGTTCGCACGGCGCGGTTGGAGGTTGCTGTCACGCGGGAGATGTTCATTCCTGGCGACATCAGCGACGTTTTCGACTTCGTTGCCGCGCAAGACGTTCTGCCGAAGATCCTGACGGGTTACGGGCTTGTACCTGGCGTCGCGTCAACGTCGAACGTCTCTGGTCCGTGGGATCAGCCCGGTTCAACCCGTACCGTGCATCTACTGGATGGCAGCACTGTGAGCGAAGGTATTACACACTACGACCGTCCCTCCTATTTTGCATACCGCGTCAGCAATCCGAGCTTTTCGCTGAAACATCTGATGTCTTATGCACGCGGACAATTTTGGTTCACACCCACTGAAGGCGGCACTCAGGTGAAGTGGATATATATGTTCCGTGCCAGAAACAGCTTTACCAAGATTCCGTTGAGGCTATTTGTCGGGACCCAATGGAGAGGGTATATGGACGTCTGCTTGAAGAATGTCGCCAAGCATTTTGCCAATCTCCTTTAACGCTACGAGCACCAGCATGGCTTTCTGTGGATAGAGCTGTGTCTCGTTGATCGAGGACCTCTATTCATCTTTGAATTTACCAACCAAACCAAGGAGTAATCATCATGACTATTATCGTTACCGGCGCTACCGGCACTGTCGGTCGCCAAGTTGTCGAGCAACTCGTGAAGCGTGGCGCCGATGTTCGCGCTCTCGTTCGCGACCCGTCGAAGGCAAACTTCCCAACAGGCGTCGACGTCGTCCAAGGCGATCTGCTCGACGTCGACTCGCTGCGCAGCGCCTTCTCCGGCGTCTCAACGCTGTTCCTGCTCAACGCGGTGGTGCCTGACGAATACACTCAGGCGCTGATTGCGCTTAACGTTGCACGCGAGGCCGGCATCGAGCGAATCGTCTATCTCTCGGTGATTCATAGCGACCTCTACGTGAACGTACCGCATTTCGCAGGCAAATTCGGCGTTGAACGCATGATCGAGCGAATGGGACTCAACGCAACCATTCTGCGTCCCGCCTATTTCATGGGCAACGACCTCACGATCAAGGATGTGGTAACCGGCTACGGCATTTATCCGATGCCGATCGGTAGCAAGGGTCTGGCAATGGTCGATACAAGTGACATTGCTGAGATCGCGGCCATCGAACTTATCCGCCGAGAACGAACCTCCGTCCCACTTCCTCTGGACCGGATTAATCTCGTTGGCCCTGACACCTTGACCGGCGCAGACGTCGCTGCGATCTGGACAGACGTCCTGGGTCGTCCGATCGCCTATCCGGGCGATGACCCCGCCGGGTTCGAGAAAAACCTTCGACAGTTCATGCCGAGCTGGATGGCCTTCGATATGCGCCTGATGAGCGAGCGTTTTCTCACTGAGGGGATGATTCCAGAAGCCGGCGATGTGGAACGTTTGACCGCGCTCCTGGGACGTCCTCTTCGTTCCTATCGCGACTTCGCTTCCGAGATTGCGACTTCAGCCTAACGGCTGAACATCAGGCCAAGGAACATCATCATGATCTACTCGACCACCACCGTTCCGGTGAACCCGAGAGGTGAAATTCCGTTGACCCGTTTGCAGGCATGGAGTGGGCTGGTTCTCAAGGCTCGCGACGCACGTGAATTTCTTCCGTCTAACCTCTGCACGCGATGCGATATCGTGGAGGAACACTCTACGCACATCGTGCGCGAGGCGCCGATTGGATGCTCTCTTTGACATGATGCTGCTCCTTTTGGTAAAGGCACAGCAAGCGTATCAAATTCTTCCCCCTACCTGGTCCAGTCGCAGGGGTTCACTCCATTTGCGCCGGTTTTTTGCAAAAACTCGATAAGCGTTTATACTGTACATATATACAGTAGTTGTACTTTGGAGAATATGATGCGCCTTACCAACATGAACGAATTTGATGCAGTAATTGCCCGAGCAGAACCCATTATTGCCACAATAGTTACCCGCCACCGCACCGAGGGGCAGCCCCTTACTTGGCGGTTAATTCATTCGATTGAAGGCGAGGTACTGGCCGAATTGAACCGCGCCGACGACCTCCAGCCGGCCTACATCAACTTGATTAGGCATTCCGGGGTTTTCAACTATCCGCTGAATGACGACCCGGTCGACTTTGGCGAATCAAGTGCGATTGCCTGCGCGTTTTCAATGATCTACGACGCATTTCACAGGGTTCATTGATTCGCTTAAGATGCAATAAAAATTCACTAACAAATTAGGATAGACATGCTCCACCATCTTTCAATTGGCGTACGCGACTTGGCACTTGCCGCAAAGTTCTACGATGCAGCGCTTGGCGCTCTCGGGTTTAAGCGTGTGTTTGAGCACGACACGGCAATTGGCTACGGAGTCGAAGAGGACAAGGATCTGCTGTGTCTGAAACTACGTCCGGATGCGGCAGCGCCCGGTCCGGGATTTCATCTCGCGTTCGCCGCGCCTTCCAGGTCATCAGTGGCTGCTTGCCACGCAGCCGCGCTGCAAGCGGGCGGTCGTGATAACGGTGCGGCTGGCTTGCGACCCGATTATGGCCCCAATTATTACGCGTGCTTTCTGATCGATCCAGACGGCCATCATATCGAAGCAGTAATCAATGCTCCCCTTCCTTGATGACCTGTCTTGAAGACGGATGCCGGTAACTATTGCTTAATAAATCCACCGGCATGTTGGACTAGGTGAAAATAGATGGAGTAATCTGGCGTAAATGTGCCCCCGCTTTGTGCACCCTTTATATCGTAGACTAAATTCTGCGGAAAAGTTCGAACGTTGAGCTGCTTCGAATTGCGAGCGCTATAGCTCAGGTTAAGATCATCGAAATAAATTTTCGCTATCTGATTCAACGAAGTTATATTAACTGTGGATCCGTCATCGCTCATTAATGCTATGGATCCAAATCCAGCAACTCTATCAAGAGTTTTGAATCCGGTTTCATCCGACAGATTTCGTGTCTTCGCTATTTTTTCAAAAACCGCTGGATTTTTTTGATATATGACGGTTAAAAATATCAAGAAAAATATGTGAACTGGTTTTCCTTCCAGACTCAAAAAAGCAGCTTCCAAAATAGTCGCAATCTGAAGTTGGTCGCGTAGGCCCAATGCAAAAGAATCCGCGTGCATTTCGAGAACTAAGCTTAATATTTCGACTGGAGTTTGCCCGATTGGAACTTGGCCGTTGGGCGCATGACTGTAGCTCAAACCATGAACAATGTTCTGGATCTCTGGAAGTGCCATCCTGTTGAACAGTAAATTCGCAAATTGAATATTGCTCGGCTCTCGCAAAGAATATTGTAAATCAAAGAACCTTTTCAAATATCGCTGGCCGTCAAAGCCTGTGCCATAAACTGCTTTCACAGATTCGCCGAGTTGTTGGATATTTGTGGCAATGATGAAAAAAACTCCAGGTACACCGAAAAGATGTTTAATCCCTTCGAGTAACTCAATGGCGTAATCGGGTCTGCAACGATCCAATTCGTCGACAAAAATTAGTAGCGGCAATTGGACGCCGCTAACTTTTTCCAACGCTTCAATTAGCTTTGATAATTTCTCTTTGAACTCTACGATTGATCTTTTTATTGTGTTGTGTCCCTCGAGCGCTTTGTCGATAGCCTTCTTTAATTTTTGTTGAACGTCCTTAAATTCACTTGCCGCGCCTTCAATATGAGGTTCCCTCTGTTTTTCGTCTTCCAACAGACGACTTCTATGCAGCTCGTTTTTCCTGATTCTGTTCACTGATCCAGCGCTGTAGAAACTGGAGCGGCGATTTATAACCGAGGGTCGAATGCTGCCGCTTGCGATTGTAAAACACCTCGATGTATTCGAAACTGGCCGCCCTCATTTCAGTCTGGGTGGTGTAGCGCAGGCCATGGTAACGTTCGTTCTTGAAACTGTTGAACCAGCTCTCAGTCGGCGAATTGTCCCAGCAATTTCCCTTGCAGCTCATCGAACACGTCATACCGAACTCACGCAACTTGTCCTGGTAGGCCTGACTGGCGTACTGGCTGCCGCGGTCCGAATGATGCAGGACGCCGGGCGCAGGACGTCGGCGGAACCAGGCCATCGTCAGCGCGTCTGCCACCAACTCAGTCGTCATACGCGGCTTGAGCGACCAGCCGATCACTTCCCGATTGAACAGATCCAGAACGATGGCGAGGTACAGCCAGCCTTCATCGGTCCACAAGTAGGTGATGTCGGCCGTCCAAACCTGATTCGGCGCCGCCGGCGCGAAATCGCGGTCAAGCAGGTTTCTCGCCACTGGCAAACCGTGCTTCGATTCGGTCGTAACCCGGTAGCGCCGCTTGTGGCGCGCATGAATTCCGTGCGTGCGCATCAACCGCTCTACGCGTCCCTTGCTCGCCGTGTAGCCCCGCCACCGCAACTCGCGGATCATCCGAGGACTGCCATAAGCACCTTTTACCTCGGCGTGGATGGCGCGGATCATGGCCAGCGTCTGGCCGGCCGTCAGGCGCTTGCGATCGGGCGTGCCGCCACTCTTCCAGGCTCGGTAACCGCTGATGCTCACGTCGAGCGTATCGCACATTTCCCTCAGCGCGAATCGATTAGTCTGCGCATCGATCCAGGCGTACTTCACAGAACATCCTTCGCGAAGTACGCCGCTGCCTTTTTTATGATTTCGTTCTCCCGCTTGAGCTTGGCATTCTCGGCACGTAAGCGCGACAATTCCATCTCTTCCGGTGTCACAACCTTGCTACCAGCGCCGTTCAACTTGCCAGCCTTAGCGGCCTTGACCCAGTTGCGCAGCGTTTGTTCGCTTAGACCAAGTTCCTTGGCTGTCGCCGCGAAGGACTCGCAGGCATTGACCCGTCTGACTGCCAATTCCTTGAATTCCGCCGTGTATGAACTTCTTGAAATCTTCATTTCTTGCCTTCCCAAAGTAACGTCAATTTTACGTCACCTGTGGAAGACGAAATTTCAGGGAAAGCTCAATATTCTCCATCTGACCATCGCTATCGGCGGCAGAAATCAGAGCCTGAATATGGGTCGCTGACATGCCGACCAAATGCTTGGCTGCAGCACTGGCAAGTACGGTCAATACTGGCTTATAGACATTTTTTATTTTTTTGATTGCAGCCGTTTTTACTTTATCGCCGACGGAAATATGTTTGAAATATTCTTTGAGACCTGTATCAAATTCAGCAATAAAAGCTAAAAGTGGATCTTCGGTAAAATCGTTTTGCCAAGCGTTGAAGAACACTGTTGGATGCATCTCAAATAAGGCCTGGTCCTTCCACCGTTCGAGCATGAACGATTTTCCGTATCCCCATTCGGCGTTGACCGCAAGCACAAATCCAGGTTCTTTCTTTTTTGCTCCGTAGCGCTTGACCAAATATTTCTGTAGATAGAATGCGTCCTCTTTCCGCTCAAGGACATCGTCTTGCCAAATATCTTTGTCGGAAGCGCTTTGATCTGGCATTCATCTCTTTCTGAGAACATTTAAAATGGGATCCGCTGTACTGCTTGAGTAGTAACGACTTGAAGTCGTCAGCAAAAATTTAGAGGCCGCCTGCCGGAACTAGGCCGCTGATGCGGCTTTTTCTATTTTTCGGATCCAGTTTTGTGTTTTATTTTTTGTCTTCGGGTTAACAATAGCCCACATAACACCGCAAAAAAGATACCGCCTGTCAGGCCGCTCCCCAGCGCAAACTCTAAGGCTTTCCCGCCGCATTCGTCGCCACATTCAACCGTTGATGGCGGAAGCGCTGCGTACAGACCAACCAAAGCTGCAACGATAGCCGGATCTTTGCAAGGTGCGTCGTGCGGAAATCCTGTCCATAGCTCTGCAAAAGTGACTACTTTCAGCGGGACTTCTTTAACGGAATTCTTCGTCGAATTTGTTTGCACTACCGTTTTCTTGTTCGGCATATTTTAGATTCCGTCCTGTTTTACTAGGGCTTCGTCACCCCAGTACACGGTGTAGGTGTCAGCACCATTGGTGGCAATGCGAGGAAGATTTCCACTTTCATCAGTACAACCCGAAAATGTTCGACCATCTGAAACTTCAATGAAATAGGGATAGTCACTGACAGCGGCACCGCTAGCGGAATGCTTTGGTGCGACCATCTCGTCAAAGATGTGGTGTTCTAGGGGGGAGACGCGGATCCTGCACTAGTCAGCAAAGTACTAACTGCGGCGGTCGCGCTTGGCGCTATTCCTGCTCCTTGAGCCATATCGTCATATTGATGGGTGCTCGTGGATGTGGCGATCATTCGCGGCGGCTTCGGACATTTACAGAGCAAAATATCGTGATCCAGCGCGATTTCGCCCATAAAATTCATCCTTCGTGGACTACCTGCTTTGGCGATCATACCAATGCTTTTGCAGGCCTCGCAGTATGCTTTGCTGCCGATTAGTGCGGCGCGAATGTTGTTTCCAACGGTCACTGTGATCGCAGGGTTCGGGAGGATGTAACCACCAGTTTCTGGCTTATCCGGCTCACACAGCCAATTTCTCATTACCATGTCACGCCTGCTTTCTGATGTGTATCAAAAACCCAATTCTGCCACGGTAATGGATATTTGCTAAGATTTCTCACGGGGAATGTTGCGAGTATGCGAATTTCCATAGATGTTGAGGCCCTCAGCCTTCAGCCATCACTGAATTGAGTTGCTAACGTAGCGTAGACTTCTTACTGGCAGGGGACAACCGCGTATGTGTTTTCGAGGCGACGTCCGTGGATGGCGACCATGTAACACGAACAAGGAGGGAGCACGTGACGTTCTGACGTTCAGTAAGGATGAGCTTTCAATTATTGCCATGTAGAATGCTGCGAAAACACCTAATTATCATTTAATAAGAAAACGGGGGCTTTATGCAGTGGGTGATGGGAGGATTCCAGTGGCTATCGACTAACGTAGAGTGGGTTTTCAGCGGCGTAGGACTTGCTGTGATCACTCTCATATGGAAGTTGTTGACTAAGAGCGGAAAAGCAGTGTCGCTCCCCTTGGCGGCGGGGGGACATACAACCAACGTGAATGTGCATCAGGCCGTAAATCAAGGAAATTCGTCTCTCCAGCATGACCAAGAATACAATCCGGTCAAGTCAGACAAAGCGCGTACATTCGTCGATCGACCTGCCGCGATGCATTCGGCGCACATCCTATTCATCGATGACCAGACCGATTTTCAGCTTATTAGCATCCTAATAAAGGCTGGTTGGCAAAACGTGAAACTCGTTTCCGACGTTCCGACTTTTAACTCTCCAGATATTCTATATGCGGATGTGATTTTTGTTGATATTCAAGGCGTTGGCCGTGCTTTGGGTTTCAAGGACGAGGGCCTTGGGCTTGCCAAAGCCCTCAAAACACAATTCGGAAATAAGAAGAAAATCGTCATCTATTCTGCGGAGCCAGTGGGGCTTCAGTTTCACGATGCATGGTCACTTTGCGATCACCGCTTGTCGAAGACAGCGGACCCCTACCAGTACATGCAAATGCTGGATACGTTACTGGGTGTGAGTGATGACTGACCACGTACTGATTCTGGACCCTCAAGGTGACCGACTGTTCGTCAAGATGGACCCGGGCTGCGAACCATGCTTGAGGCAATGTTCGAAGCCTACAGAGGTGGTTACAACATGTGGAAAGGCTGAGCGCCGACGTCGAGGGATGCACCAGTCTCCATTGGGCACTGTTTATCTGTGCACGGATGACCGCGATGACGTGAACAGCAATAAACACTTTAGAACCAGAATTGAAATCATGGGTGGTGCTATCCAAATGCTTCTGGATACTAGAGAGGCTGCGAGAGCTGAGGGACGAAAGGAGGCAAATAGGCTCACTCACAATTTGCGTACCCTATGCAGCAAAACTTCCTTGGAACTGTTCAATATCGCGAGCCAAGAGCAACTGGTTAGCGAGTCTGATGCCCTATCTCAAAGGGGAGTCTTCAAAGGCGCTCTGCTGAAAGACCCTGACGAATCTGCCGCTGTACTATTGCGAGTGTTAAAAAACACTCAAGCAATGGCGCACGAATTTTCTGTTTTTGAACGGCTGGATGCTAGCCGTGTTGCAGACATTCAGCCCATGACCCACACTTTGCACAAAGTGGTGAGAAACATAGTAGCTTCGTTTTATCAGGATCTTCAGAATAAAAGTATCACGGTGCGATTGTCTGCTAGCGAAACGCGAGCTCGTTTCGATTACGAGACTTTCAGCGTCGCGTTGTACTACATTCTTGATAATGCGTCTAAATATTGTGCGCATAGCTCATTGTTGAACATCAGATTTGAGAATGTCGGAGGATTAAAACTACTTCTTGAAATGACTAGCTTGCAAGTTGATGAGTTGGAGAAGGAGGAAATATTCACCGAAAACTACTCTGGCCGTGTCGCGATACGTATAAAAATGCACGGAAAAGGTATCGGCATGTATCTTGCCAGGCGTCTGCTGTCTTTGAGTAATATCGGAATTCGTTTTATACCCGGACCGTTGCTACAAGCAAGCTTTAAAGATGCCGGATACGCGCATAACACCATCGAAATCCATTTTCCTGAATCTTCGGTTATGGCCGATGGTGCCCAAAACCGACATCCTAATGGACGTGTAGTGTAATGGGGGAGAGTTTTGAGCAGGCAAATCTGCTCTGCTTTCGATTACTGTTCTATCAGAATCGCACTATTCAGAAAAGCCGCTCTCTTTCAAATCAAGTACTTACCTAATGCCATCCTGCCCAACAATAGTACGCTTATCTTGATCTAACTCATTGAATTAAAAATAGAAACTGATTTTAGCGTAATAGCTTCATAGCCTATCCGGGGTTCGAATCCCCGTCTCCCGCCAGAATTACTAAGCCCTTGAAATCAAGGGCTTTTTTACGCCTATTTCCCTTGAATTCCAAGTGCCGGCTACCATTCTTTTGCGCTTCTGGGTTAGCTCAGGGTTAATTTCGTTCAGCGAGACCGCAATTTTGTCCATCTCGCGGTTGTCGTCATCGCTTGTGATCCAGTTCGCATAGACATCAAAGAACATCCGCAGGCTGCGGCCGGGAATCTGCGAATCCCCATGGAAATAGATGTTAAAAGTCCACGCAAGCCATGCTTTGCGCTGCAGTATGCATTAGAATGAAATTCGATTGCCGCATGGAAAATTTTGGCAATCATCTTCTTTTCAGAACGCCCTCGTGATCCGGGATACGCCTTCTGGCTGGACTGCATAGCGCTACGACGATACCGTCAGATAAATCATGGACGCCATCCCAATGCATGCTCGAGTCACACTTCCCGCAACGGAACACTATCAATTTCTGCGATTGCTGGGAGAGGGTGGCTTTGGACAAGTGTACGAGGCGTGGGACGCCAAGTTGTGCCGCAGCATAGCGGTTAAAAGATTGAAGTCAGCATCGGCGCCATTGCGTCCTGACAGCTTGCTGCAGGAAGCGCGGCTGGCGGCCTCGCTCAAGCACCAGGCTTTCGTCACGGTGTTTTCGATCGACGGCGACGGCGCGCAGCAATCGATCATCATGGAGCTGGTGCAGGGAGACACCCTGCGCCAGTTGTCGCAGGAACGCCCGCTGAGCGTGTCAGCAGCGTTGGACATCGTTGCTCAAATTGCGGAGGCGATGGAAGAGGCGCACGCTGCGCATCTGATCCATGGCGATATCAAACCATCGAACTTGATGGTCGAAGCCTCAGGCAAGGTACGTATCCTGGACTTCGGCCTGGCGCGCCAGATCGATCCGCTGGCGACCGAATCCCTGGCGCATGAAGATACACAAGGCACGATTGCCTATCTCGCGCCCGAACGCTTGCAGGGTGAACGGCCGGGAGCGCCGAGCGACATTTATTCTCTTGGCGTGGTGCTCTATGAACTGCTCACCGGCGAACGCCCCTTTGCCCAGCTGAACGGCCTCGCGCTGGCCGCCGCACATGTCCAGTCCTCGTCCGCACTGTGGCCGTTCCCGCCTCAGATCGATGCTGCCGTCGTAGCGCTGGTGCGCATGATGACCGCGCGCGAGACGGCGCGACGTCCACCTTCGATGCGCGCCGTGCGGGAAGCTATTCTGGCAATCAGCGGGCGCACCGTTCAGCCGATACAAAGCGCCGGCATCGCATCTGCAGCGCCTTGGCGGCGCTTTGCCAGGCTACGCACGGCAATCGGCAAAATCGGCAGGCTGACGCCGGCAAGCTACCGGGCTAGCGGCCGTTTGACCCTGTTGATCCTGCTCTTGGCAACCATCGTCGGCCTGTGGCAGTTGCATGACTCCGATCAGCATGGCAAGCCGCCGCTCCCGCCTTATTCGGAAACGGCGACGATGCAATCCGGCTTGACGGCCTTGCGCCAGTTTGATCGTCCCGACAGTTCGGAGCTGGCGATACGCGATTTCACCAGCGTGCTGGAGCATCGCCCCGGCCATGCGGCGGCGGCGGCTGGCCTGTCGCTGGCCTACAGTTTGCGTTATGCGAGCGACCAGCGGGATGAGGTCTGGCTGCAGCGCGCCGACGCTAGCGCGCAGCTAGCGCTGAAACAAGACGACCAGCTGGCCTTAGCCTATGTGGCGCAAGCCTGGGTCAGGGTGCAGCAAGGACACCTGGAGCAAGCCGTGCCGCTGGTCGACCAGGCGCTGAAGCTGGATCCGCTGGACCTGTATGCGTTGAATGTCAAAAGCGAACTGCTGCTACGCATGCATCGCTTCGATGAGGCCGAACGCGGCATCCAGGCTGCGATCGCGGCCTATCCGCAAGAACGCCTGTTCGCCGATCTGCTCGGCATCCTGCGCTACCGCCAGGGCAATTACCCCGCCGCCGAGCAAGCATTCAGGCATAGCATAGAATTGCAGCCGGATGCGATACAGGCGTATGCCAATCTGAGTCAGGCACTGTTGCGGCAAAACCGGGGCGACCAAGCGCTACGCGTTTTACAGCAAGGTTTGCAAATCCGGCCCAACGGCAGACTGTATAGCAATCTGGGAACAACCTTGTTTAGCCGGGGTGACTATGTCGGCGCCGCGCAAGCCTTCGAACATGCGGTGTCCGCAGATAAAGGGAGCCCCGGCGATTATCTGAAATGGGCCAATCTGGCCGACACCTTGCGTTGGATACCCGGGCGCGCCGCTACCTCGCGCGCGGCTTACGCCAAAGCAGCTGAATTACTCAAGCCGCTGCTCGAACACGCTCCGGCAGATCCTACCGATATATCGAGGATGGGCCTGTACTCAGCCAAGCTGGGCGAGCGCGAAGCTGCGGCCAGGCTGAGCCGGCAGGCGGTGGCGGCGGCGCCGTCCAATGCAGACGTCCATTTTCGCGCGGCCGTGGCCTATGAAATCAACGGCGACCGCGCTGCCTCCCTGGCAGAACTAAGACAGGCCGAAACCCTCGGCTACCCGGCCAATCTGATCCGTGCCGAACCAGATCTGATGGCCCTCCGGCGTGACTCCGGCTATTACATCGCTCTCCACAATTCTCCACCCACCCTGAATGAAAGTGCAAAATGACAGAGCCGGTAAAAACCGTTATTTTTTACGTCAACTTCGATGTCGATCAAATCAGCGCCAAATTGGACTGGAGCACTAGCGGCGGCAGCAAGCCGCCGACCGGCCCGCATTCAGGCTCGGTATTCTTCAATCAAGGCGATCAAGTCGGCATAGTCGTCACCGGCGGCGGCAGTCTGATACAAAACCCCGAATACCGTCCTCCCCTGAAATCGTTCGAAATCACGGATTTCACGATTATCACGCGGCCGCAGATAGTCCAGTGCGGCCAGGGTTTGTTGACCACGTATGCTCCGCCTTCGTTGTTCTCGGATTGCTTGACTGCGTGCTTGCGATTACCGCTGTCTTTCGATGAAAAGACAAGCGACAAGCATCACTATCGGGAAATCACTCAAACCTGGACTCCTCCTGCGCCGCCTGCACCCCCTTTTCCTCCGCTGACTATCGGCAAGCAGAACGGCCGCTGGGAAGTCTCCATGTATATCACCGTGAAAATATACAGGGAAGGAGTCGCTACCCCGTTCCATCGCGTGTTCTATTTCGACCCGGAGGGTGAAGTCGGCACTGGATTGATGATGCCGGATTAGAGAATCATCGGCCGCCTGGACGGCCTGGATTTTCAACTGTCTGAATGTTCCAGGCCCAGTCCGAGCACATGTCGCCGCAGTGCTTCGCTGGGCGTTTTCAGGCTGGCTGCACAACGGCTCAGGTCGCCGGCGTGTTCTTGCAACACGCGCCGGATTTCTTCCAGCGGGATCGACGCCGCGGGACGAATTGCCGGATGCGCCGCCAGCAATTTGTATAGCGATGGACGAGAGATGCCCAGTTGCTGCGCAGCGCCGCGAATTTGCCAGGCATTGTCTTCCATCGCGCTCATGATGTCGTGCGGCGTCAGTCCGGATAATTTTTTCCTGGGCGGTTTTACCGCTGTCTGATGCGACGCCGGCGCGCCGGCCAGGCCGATGACAGGCGCAATGCCGGCTTCGCTGGCGCTGGTCTGCGGCAGGTTTTGCATGCGGATAAACGATGCCAGAGTTAGTGCTTCGCCGGCGCTGGCCGCCATGGTCGCGCGCCGCAATACGTGGGCAAGCTGACGCACGTTGCCGGGCCAGTCGTGGTTGCAGATGTCGCTGATAAAGGTCATCGGCAATGCGATCGCTTGATTGGATAGATCCGGCCGTGTTTGCAAAAAATGCAGCAGCAGGACGCCGATATCTTCACGCCTGTCGCGCAAAGCCGGCAAGCGAATCACGAAAGCTTCCAGGCGGCGCAGCAAGGCTTGATTGAAGGCGCCGCCTTCCAAGGCGCGGTCGGTTGCGGTAATCAGGCGCGCGCCGGATTGCTGGTTGCGGCTGGCGCCTAGCGGCCGGTATTCGCCGCTTTCCAGCACCCGCAACAACATCGGCTGTATCAGCCCCGGCATATCGCCGATTTCATCGAGGAACAGGGTGCCGCCTTCGGCTTCGGCAAACAAGCCCGGACGCTGCGCATGGGCGCCCGTATAAGCGCCCTTGGCTGCGCCAAACAGGTCGGCCGCGGCCAGCGATTCATTCAGCGTGGCCATGTTGACCGCCACGAATGGGTGCCCGGCGCGTTTGCTGAGGCCGTGAATCGCCCGCGCGGCAACATCCTTGCCGCTGCCGGTTTCACCCAATAGCAGTACCGGCAAACTAGTATGCGCAACCTGGCGGATCAGGTCACGTACGATGATCATGGCGCTGCTGACTCCCAGCAGGCCTGGCAAATCATTCGACTTGGGCAAACAGCGTATCCAGTGCAGGCAAACCAGCACCAGGCCTCCCAGGCCAAGCACAACCCCCCGTTCGATTTGTGCGCGCGGCAAGTACGCCGCGTCGGTGACGCTTTTGCCGTTCACCTCCACCGCCATGCGGCTGTCCGGCAAGGTGATGGCGACGCCGTCGCCGCCATCGCGGCAGATCCTGAGCGGGGTACGGGCGATGCAGCGATGGCCGAGCGCCAGGCCATCCTTGCCGGGAGCGCGAAACAAGGGGGAAAAACGATTGAGTTCGAGCACGCCCTCGCCGCCAGGGCCGATGAATTGCTGGCCGATACGCTCCGGCTCCGGATGCCACAGAATTGTCAGGCCCAGCAGTGGGCTCTGATCCGACTCCAAGGCCGACATGGGTGTGGTCAATGTCTGTTCGGAATCATTCACTGGTTGGGATGAGTACTTAATTAAGCGATTAAGCGATGATCGAACGGCCCCCGAGCTGGTCGGGATTGCCGGGATTATCTGAGCGGGAACGAATTGAAATTGATTATAGATCAAAGGCAACAGTTGCTGACATGTAAAAAGACATGCCGTTGACATGTCAAAACAGACGCAACGTGCAGGTTTCGGGGCATTGTACGCACTAAGCTTGCCGTTTTGTCATGGCATGGAATTTGAGTAGAAGAGGGAGCGGCACCTGATTCCTGAAAGGATCTTGGCAGCCAACGCTGAACGGTGTTTCGACCGCTCAGACATACTTAAATCGATTCGCAAGAACATGCCGGGGTCGCAAGGTGAACAAAACCAGTCTCAATGCATGGCCGCAGGATAGTAAAACCATCCCGGTCCTGATCCAGGGCTTCGACCTGCTATGGAAAAACAGCGCAGGGCCGGTTGCGGCTTACTTCGCCGATGCGCCGGCACTCGCGCCGCCAAGTGCGATCGATGCCGGCGCCGTCTCAAGCGGACGCATGCGCCCGGCCGCCGTGATTGAAGATGAACAGCACGACGCCGCTGCCATTCCGGTGCAACAGATCCAGTCGACGCTGACACTGATCCTGGCGAGCGGCATCTTTTCGAAAGCGCAACGGATGCGCCACCTGTTGCGCTTCCTGGTGGAGCAAGCGCTGGCAGGCACGATCAGGGACACCAATGAATACGCCATCGGGATCGAGGTCTTTGGCCGCGATCCGGCCAGCTACAATACCTGCGACGATCCGATCGTCCGGGTCCAGGTCGGCCGCTTGCGGGAAAAACTCAAGATCTACTACGCCACCTCGGGAGAGCAGGACGATCTGAGGATTGTCATTCCTGTCGGCAGCTACATGCCGGCCATCCATCGTTCGAGGCATCGTCGCAGCGCGGTGAAACGCAAGCCCATGCTCGCTATCCTGCCGCTTAAAAACATCACGACCCAGGCTGGCGGCGATGCTTTTACACAGGGCTTGAGTGAAGAATTGGCGTATCAGTTGTTCAAGGAGTTAGGCGATACGGTGGTGTCGTTCGCCTCGTTTGACAGTATCCATGAAATGGCAGCGCCGAAGAATGCGCAGGAAGCCGGTGCCAGCTATATCCTTGAAGGCAGCGTCCGGGTCGAAGGCGAACGCCTCAGGATATCGATACGCTTGCTTGATGCAGCGGCACGCTGTATTGCATGGTCAGAACAATTCGACCGCAGTACTGCTCTTGATATCGCGCTTCAGGAAGAACTTGCCCAGGCAATCCGGACTGCCTTGATCAGCCATTTTTGCCAAGCTTGATTTGCGGGTCCAATGCACGCCTTGCATTGGACCTGCATCTCCTCCTGGCGCAGAACCTTAGCGGCGCTTTACCTTGGACAGGCTATCCGGGAACTGCGTATCGTAAGTGCTCGAAGGCACGCCAAAGTCCGGGGTGACGGTCTGAATGCGCTTGCCGTCTTGCCGGTAAATATCATAGGTGCTGTCGAGATAGTAAGCGGCGGCGGCGCAGTGCGGAAGCACGTTGAGCATATCGTTCATGCTCTTCTGTTCCTGCATGCCCGAGCTTGAACTGGTGGTATAGGTGAAATTGTAGCTTAACTTCGCCGATACCTTGAAGCCGATTGCGTCAGAACCATATTCCATACCCAATTCGATGCCGACCGAATGCGCAAACGATTCAACCGATTCCTTGCTGACGCCCTCAAGCCAGGTGTAGCTTTGCGTTTGCAAAGTGCCGGTGGTGTTGTTCTTGAACATGGAAAGCTTGTACTTATCTGAGCGCACCATGGTGTAGACCGGTGATTTCAAAATCCGCTCCGGATCCGACATCGAAGGATCGCTGACCGCAAACCAAGGCATCTTGACGATGTAGGACACGGTCTCGCCATCCTGCGGCGGATTTTTGCTGCTAAGTACCGGCGGTTTCGCATATTCGCTCGGCGGCACATCGGTAAACGGAATCTGTAGTGCATTGAATCCTATCGGACCGGGAGTGTCGTAGCTTGGGATCGCAATGAAAGTTCCCGGGGAAAAGGCGACGTTGCCTGCCGGAGCGCTAGGTGGAAGGATGTTCCAGCAACTCAGGTCATCGTTCTTGCCGCTGCCACTGTCGTTATAAACCTGGTCGCCAACCAGGGCCGGGATCACCAGATCCGCTCTGACGCAGCGATAGTTATCCGGCGACAGGCTGCCGCTGTCCCATGCCGCTACACCGCCCAAGGCAACATAGCCGTCTGGCGCCATCAGCATATACACCTGGCTGCTCCATACGTATTGAAAGCCAGTTGGCGGCATCAGCGCAGGCTGCCCAACGCCCGGGTCGGACAGTGATTTCACCAGCAAGCCGACGTGCTTCCCGTTCGGATCGTCGTAATTTCCAAACAACACGTCGCCAACGGAATAGAAGCCCACCTGGGCGTCGGACGCTAGCGGCCGCCAGGTCGACGCATCTTCGTGGGCGCCGGATCCCTGATCGTTCCAGGTTTGCACAAACTGGGTCGTGAAATCCATGGCCAGGTCCTGGAAGACCAGCTGGCTGGTCTCGGTCAAGCTTTCCTGGGGGGCTAGCAGATACTGCTTTTCGTATGCACTCATGTTGATTCTCCTGTCGGGCAACTGCAAAAGAGGAATGGCGGCGTATGCCGTTTGCTGCGTGAGGCAGCGCTATAGCATCGATAGCCGACACCCCACAGTCGCAAGATATGCCCGCTGTGCCTGCAACATAAGTATCTTCAGGTAACGATACGGCCGCGTTACCGTAACATCGCCGTAGCAATACGCAGCTGACTTCGGCGCCAGTGGTTTAACTGTCGATCGGTTTAAGATATGGACTTGAAACCGCGTCGTCCGCCAAAAATCGGTGTGCCTTGATTTCTGATCGCAAACGGTCCGCTGCTCAGATAGCTATCTGGGGTAGCAAGAAAAGGCGCTCGATCATCAAATGATTAGTTTGATTATCAAGCGTTTTTTTGGGGGCGGCGGCTCGGGTCTATGGGGGTTCCCATACAAATCCAGTGCAATACAAGTCTGTACGAGAACTGCAAGCGGCGCAGTCAGGCGCATGCGCATTCAGGACGCCCATTGTGAAGCTAGTGTCGCGGCATCGCCATCGAAGTAGTCGCAATCCAGGCGTCCTTTTGAATCCCCTGCAATCCCGGTCACGGCGCGGCAGCCGGGCGGACCGCTGTCGCCATCGGTATATTGCCACAGCCAGAAGGTGTCCCAACTGCTCTGAACGGTGGGGCTTGCGCCATATTGCGCTAGCCAGAGGCGATGATCACTGAAAAATGGATCCTTTGCCGAACCCAATGCCGCTTTCATCGTGTCGCCGCTATAAATCACCGGGCGTCTCCCCAGTCTCGTGTAGATCTGTTCGCAAAACGCGCGCGCACCATCGATCGTCATCTGGTTCCCTGGCGTGGGTTCGAAATCCAGCGCGACCAGCATGTTTTTATCTTGGTCTGCTTTCGTCCATGAGATGAAATTTTCAACCTGATCCCCCACCGCGGCTGCCGTTCCCCAATGATATGCACCCCAAAGAAGTCCGGCCTTCCGGGCTTCGTCACGGCGCGCCGCATGGGCGTCGTCTTTGCCTGTGGCTCCTGTGGTTGCCTTATGTATCACTCCGACCAGGCCTGCGTTTTTGGCGTCCTGAAAACTTATCACGCCGTCGCCATGACTAATGTCTATGACCAGGGGCACCTGGTTCAAGCGGGCAGATCTGTCCGGCGGACCGGCAAGCGGCTGTGCCGGAGTTGTCGTGGGGTTCTGTTGCAAATCGCTGCAAGCCCCGGCCCAGATGTAGGTGTCGGCCGAGATGCGGTACCAATGGGCGTTACCGTTGACAGATTCGCCAACCGCCAAGGCGGCCACCTGAATTGTCGTACCGGGGTCAAATTTTCTAAGGACGGGGGCAGCCGTACTTGGCGAGCCTTGCCGGACATTGACGCGCACATTGTTCTGGACGGTTCCCGAAATAGGAATTTCGATGGTATCGCTCATGATAGATTCCTGCTCCTCGTCGGCTTGTCTTTGCTAACTATCCAACACTGTTGTCTTGCAAGGCGGGCGTTTGAGAACTACCCGCCGGCGCTGTGCCGCTGTCATGGGGCGCCGCCTTGTAGGCGAGGTAACCGGCGTGACTGATCCCTATCAGCCACGCCATGTTCGCGCTGAATGCGGGCAGAGTTTCCATGAAGGTGGTGCCGGCTTGCGTGGGCTGGTTCGCGCCAAACAGATGCCAGAGCTGGATAGAGTAGATGCTCAGGGTCACCACGGTAATCAAGAACTGCTGAAGCTTGCCGAGATCGGGCGTGGCGGCGTTGCTGACTTCTTCGCCGCGAAAAATATCCAGCCATTGGGCGTCGCCGGAGCTGTTGCGCGCATAGACTTTGCCCGCCGGTACCACGTTGTTCGGATCATCCCCCAGCATCAGCGCGGTTCGTTGCGCCTGTCCCGGGGGCGCTGCTTCGTTGCTTTTGAGGCTCAACACGATCGGCGTAGCTACCAGCGAGGTGGCCGAAATTCCCATCACGGCCAGTAGTTCCTGGGGAATGTTGACGGCAATCGGATTGGGGAGATTGAGCTTGATACGCGCAATCGCGGCCGCCAGAAACGCTGATAGCACCAGCACCGACCAAGCGCTTGCCTGTAGTTTTGAAAGGCTGACCCGGTTCCGGTTGTCGATGACGAGACCATTGAAATGGCCGCTGACGCCATAACCGATACCTGCGCAAAAAGCCAACAGCGCAGCAGCCGTCCAGAGCCAGGCCCAGGACGGATCCGGGACCAGTTCCGCTGCGGCGATAGCAGCGATCAGGCTTGCCACGGCTATCGCGCTGCCTACGGATGCATATCGTTTCGTCGATTCCATGTCATATCCTCTTTGTTCTGAAACGCTTGAACTGTTTTGCTCATGGCGGTTTAGACGTGGCCCGCCATGTTTTGATCGATGTCGCTTTGCAGAAGAACCAGCACCGGCTGGGCAGTAAAATCATTTTGCAGAGTGAACTTCAGATCTGGCGTGGTTCCATCCGAAAATTTGATCGTCAAATCGACTTCCCCTGGCAGGGAGAACACGGCGTTTTCCAGCGGGATCACGATATGCGTACTGTCGGCATGAATGTGCTTGCTCAGGGTCAGCACCTGCGGCGCGACGGCCGGCAAGGTGGCGAACGTGATGCTTGCCACGATGGAATCGTATTTATTGAAAGTGACGCTGCCGGCATCGATGGCGATAACGTATTGCGTTTCTTGCACGTCGGCAGTCTGGAAATTCAGGAATCTTGCGACGTCCGCTTTCATCATCGGCGCCGGCAGTATCAATTGCGCATCCTCGGCAAGCGATAAATCGGCATGCTCGGCCGGCAAAGGAATCGACACCGCCGCCCCTGCCGGCAGATGGAGCGGCACGGAAGCCACCGTTATTGAGGACGCTGAAACAAATGCATAGCGCGCAAGCTGCAGATCCAAGGGCGATTGGTTGCTTAATTTAATTTGCGCCGAGGCCTCGTCGATTTGAAAATTCAGCTCGTCCGAGCCGGTCGTATGTGCAAAATTCAAGACCAGGATGGATGGAACCGGCATAGAGTAGCCATCGTCGAGTTTCAGATTCAGCGTACCGATCAGCCCAGCACCGATATTCGAGCACAGTTGCATGATGAATAGATTGGCATTCGCAACCGACGGTGTTTGCGCTCCTTCGTCCTGGATGGAAACACTGACTATGAAGGTATGCGCATCTGACCCGGCCGAGAATTGCGCGCTGCTCTTGAATGCCGTCTGCAGGTTGGAGGGCAGGCCGTCCTGCAAGAAATCAGGAAACTTGAGTTTGTAATCCTTGAGATCCGGATTATTCGAAATCTCCTGTGCAAATTGGAGGAACTCGATCCGGCTGACCTCGGGGGCGACGGTGAAATCGAACTCGAATTTGCACTTGCTGCCATTCGACGCTGCGCTGTCCACCAGGGCCATGCACACTGCTGCGCAGCCGATACGGCTGCGTACGATGGAATAGTGGTCGGGAATTACCACAATCGTGCGGCTGAAAGAACCGACATAGGCTCGGCTCAAGGTCGGGTACCTTTGACCGATGTCTCCCAAAGCCTTGAGTTCGCGAAACTCAGAACCCCCGCGCGTGAAGTCGCGCAAGTCATTGGCGTCGCGAATCACGCGGTTCGGAATTTGATCGGTCGACACAGTGTATTTCAATTGATAGCCGTCCTGGCGATACTTCAGCGCCAGCGGCAACAGGTTCTCGCACAACTGACGCGTTTGTATCAGCGGCACACCTGGCTGTGGATCGACGGGTCTTGTCGTCTGCAGTGCCAGCGGAGAAAACAAGCGCATGCGCGTATCCGGCGCAGCACGCATAGGCTGCTGCACCGTGGCGGATAACAGAGCAAGTTGCGGCCGTACAAAGGTCATTTGATTTTGCGGCGCCCAGGCCTGATAAGACGCGGAGAGCTTGATTTGCGTCTTTCCAAACACGGTGAGGTCCTGGTACAGGCCGAGCACGGATAAGCCCATAATTGGCGTAAACGTCAGCAGCAGGTTGCCATCGCCATTGTCTTTGACCGTGCCGATCACATCTCGTTGCTTCGCCTGGCCTTCCTCGTCAGTATAGAAACTGGTCAAGATTGCCGTCATTTCGGCCAGCGGAATTTCGCGTAGCGTCGCCGCCGGATTAGCCTTGGAAAAATCGCCGACGTCGCTTGGCTGCAACTTGTGCATCGTCAGGCGGAGCTGCGCGGTATAGAAAGGATTGCCACCCTCATCCTGGCCCGATTGGCTGGCGGCAAAGGCGAAACCGGGATCGATGTCGTCGCGCAACTGGAATCCGGCAAGATACCAATGCAGCGTGGGGTCGACCCGGTCCGCAAACAGATTGCCGGTTCTCGAGCTGAGCAGCGGCAAACTCACCGGTGGCGGCTCGCTGGGTGCAACAGTCATCTGCAGCAGAGCGGCGCGATTGCTCGTGTTCGCGACAACATCGATGCGTTTCGCCGCCGTGTTTTCTGCGGCTGGCGGCATGCTATTCGATGCGGCGACTGCTTCGCTCCGAATAGCTGAAGCGCCAGCAAAACGAACAGCGCTGCTTGCCATGAACTGATTCATCTGAAAGCCTCCGGCGGAGAAAATCGGCCATCACTTGGCAGCAGCTTCCTTGAGCGCCTGCAGAATGTATTGACTGACCAGAGCGCTCTGCTCAGGGTCGGTCAATGCCGGCACCACGATCTTGCAAGGCACGATCCGCTTGATCCGTCCGAGGTTGAGCGGAATCGCCTGGTTGCCGCTCCATGTCACCGCCGTACCTGCGAAATTGGAGGCCGGAGGAGCGACCTCGACGTCAATCTTCACCTTGGCAATCGTCTCGTTGAAATATTTGTCGGACCACAGCTGCCAGATGCCCACCGGATTGGCCTTGGGATCGTCGTTGCTGAGGACGATGACGTCGCTTCTGCTGCCAATCTGGATGGTCAGCGTGACCGTGATGTTGGGCGCCTTGATCGGCCGATCCAGGAAGAATTTGATGTAGACGTAGCCGACTTCCTCGGGACCGATCACCGGGTTGTGTTCGAGCGTATTGGTTTCAATCACCAGCTTGGTTGAATTATTGGAGAGATCCACGCGGGCATCGTCGGACTTGTAGACCAGCGTCTTGGTGATCTTGACCTTGTCCTTGTCCCAATCGGGCGGACTGGGCTTATCCAGCCGTAAACGAGAGAAGTTGATCAAGTCATCTGGATTGTCTCGACTCCATCGCCCCAGGGTTACCGGCGCGGTAGCATCGATTTTTCCCGGGGTGTAATGGAATCCCTCGGCAACCGGCACCAGTTTCACCTTGCCGTCGCTGCCGACCGGATTATCGAAGTCGACAAAGCTCACCTGCACCAAGGCTTCACTGATCGGATCGGCGCTTACGCCATCGCCGAAGTCGATATTCGGCGACGCGACAACCTGGATTTTCTTGAAGAACTCGCCGATGTCGACGATCGAAAGGTATTTATCCAGATTCGCCTTGATTGCCGGTTCAAGCGAGTTCAGCGTGCCGGAGACAGTGTCTTCTTTCGAGATGGTCTGATTGAGTACAAACTGGTTATCAAACTTGACGCCGTGTTTCTGGTAATTCATTTTGAGAGAGATCGCCGCTCCGCCGCAAGCGCCGGTGCTCGCCTTGGCTGGATCGTCGGGTTTCGGCTGCCAGTCGAAAATCTCTGTCTTGACCAGATTCCATGCCTTGTCCTGCATGTCCGATACTTGTTTGTCGATCACCTTTTTCATGTCGGCGTCGACGTCAGTGCCATTCTGTTGAATGATCGTCGTGATGGCGCCGTTGGTGATGCAGGATTGATAGTTGGCGGACAGGTCGGCCTGCACCAGGCCCATATAGTTCGCCGCGAACGCGCCTGAAAACTGCTCGAAGGTCTTGTCTACATCCACGTGCATCTGGATATCGCAAGCGTTAATGTAGAACAGCAGCTTCATGTTGTAGTGCACGATGAACGGGCTACGCCCGTCTTTGAGCGCGCCTACGATTGCCCCTGCCGCCATCTGATTACACGACACCAGGAAGCTGCTGATGCCGGACGCCTCGATGCTGCCGTGCCCGGCGCCCTGTGCACTGATGAACCAGGGCGACTTGTTGTCGCCGGCGCCCGGCAGCTGCGGAACCTCGACCGTGACATTGTTGTCGACGATCGGCACGATGCCCAGCAATGGCGCCGGGCTGGCCGCGTCGCGCTGGAAAAAGCCGGCGATCCTGGCTGGCGGCGGTTCGTGATCCTGCGCCTTGAGTTTTGCCAAGGCTCCCGCGACGACGCTATCCGGAACCGCCATCGTGGTCGAGAACGACATGAATGCGCCGCCGGCGTCGACTTCGCCATTCACGCTCGGCGCACCACCTGGCATCAAAGAATCCTCCGCCGTCATCAAGCCTTTGAACAGGGTGACGCTGAAATCGAAATCGGTAGGCGAATCGGGCCGCTTGGCCAGGTAAATCTGCTTGGGCATATAGTAGAACTGGGTCGCCAAACCGCTCTGTTTCAGCTGCGGATTGGCGGCATCTGGAAAAATTTCCAGCGCATAGGTGGTATTGGTCTGATCATTGATTTCGATCGTGATGAAATCCGGCCCGAACAAGGGACCCAGTGCGTGAATGCTGTTGTCGATCATGATCGCTGCCTCCAATGCGTTGGCGGAGAATATCCCTCAAGGAGATGTCGAAAAAAGCGTTGCCTGTTTCCAGGTGTCGGCGGCCGACAGAAACGTTTGCGTGTCGTCGCTGGACGCCGCCTTGCGCACCACGTTGTTGCCTTCAAAGCACATGCAGTCGCTGCCTTTGCATACTTTTTTTACGACGTCCAGGTCCATCAAGCCATTCTTGCCTGCGCCACTCATCACATTATTCAAGGCTCCGGCGATTTTGTCGCCGAGCGGCGCCGTTACCGTCGCTGAGCTAAACGTGCTGTCGTCAGCAAACTGTATATAGATGATGCCGGTGCCATCTATGCAATCGCTGTTGAAATTCTGGCTGATCCAGCTTGTGTACATCGTGGTTTCCAGCAGTTCCGTTTTGGGCGGCCGTACGGTTTGCATGGCCGTCAGTTCATTCTGAATACCGCCGATATAACCTCCGCGTCCACCTTCGTCATTCTGGTTATAGGCGTCTTCGATAGTCTTGCGCAGCGCGCTTCCTGTCTGATCCTGGGCATAGGCGTTGGTTACCGCGGTGCGGACAGTCTTGATCCAGTCGGCCACCGCGAGGTTCTGGGCGGCTTTTGCGGCACGGTCGATTTCATCCGAAATTCCATGCAGCAGATCGACCAGCGGTCCAAGGTCTGCGCCGGTGGCATCCTTCACAGCGGAGACAGCGGTTTTCTCAGCCATCTTCAGGCCTGCCTTTAAAACTACAGTGAGAAAATCCGGCTTGGCATCCGCTGGCGAGGCGGACTGGACCGTAGTCTGGAAATTGTCGATAGCCGACAGGTGGACGGTAGCGATCTTGGCCTTCGCTTCGACCACGGCTTGAACGTAGTCGCGGATGGTCTGCATGTCGGTATCATAATTAACCGCTGAAGTATCTACGGTGGTATCTGGCATCGTGTTCTCCTGTCGTTGGTCTAAGCAATAAGCTGAAGCCGTGCGAGATATTTCCTGATTTCTGTTACGACTTGGCGTTGTTGGCCGCGAACGCCTGGTTCGAGGCTGCTGCTGGCGGTTGTTGGCAAACTGCCAGCCGATTCCGTTTTGGAAATGTATTGCTGAGGGGGCTGCCGAGCCAGCGGCGCTCTGGCTCGGCGCTGGGCATGGTTTTCCTTATGGACAGGAAAATTTGCATGTCGAAATGCGGGGAAATAATGTGCCAACAGCCTATTCATGCTGGTCCCCCAATTGACTACCCGACATTGCAAGAACAATTTTGCTTTAGACCCAGGAGAACGTTGATGCGATCAAGCTATTCGCTGATCATCATCGGATTCATGCCAATTGCATACCGCCGCAAGGAGCGGAAATAGCGGCGCTGAACTGGGAAATGCACTGGTCAATTTCGATTGACATGTTGTCCTGTTTTTTTTGTAATTTCATAGTTCCATGAGGCAACTATTTCTAAATTACAATAGGATATGTTTGCACTACATTCAAGCCGAACTTTTGTTGCCGATGAAATTAACTTGGCAACAAAACATGACGGATCGTGACGGCGCGTGCTAACACTTCTGGAAACGGATCTGGTGCTGTTCCAGATTTGACTATCACGCTATCAACCGGTGCGGAAAAAGTGATAGCCCTCAACTCGAGCACGGCCAAGGCTTCGCTGAAAGAGTCTGACCACGTTAGGAATCGTGGCATACCTCAACCGCCGGTAAGGTCCCAAGCTTCCTCATTCATGTCTGCACACTTGGGATAAGTGACGGCTGCGTAGATGAAAGTCCAGCGGGGGCGCCGGCGGATCCAGTGTGCGATAAGTCACATTTCGTGGTGGGAAATCCAGATTTTTGCATCCGGCGGCGGCTTTGCAAATCCTGCGCGTGTTGCCGAATTTTCTATCTGCGTTGTGCTGCGTCAGCCGGCGTGGCTCCGATGCATTGCCAGTGTCAGCTCCGGGCCGACATGCGACAGCTGGGTTGCGGCGCCTGCGGCCGCTCCTTCGGCAGACTCGACAACACGTGCAAACATCAGCGCCTCGTATTCGGCTACAGCCTCAACCCAGTCGGCGCGCTCGATCAGCAAGCGCGCCAGCTCGGCGGCATCGAACATGGCGTTGTTCACGCCGTCGCCGCCAAAAGGCGACATGACATGCGCAGCATCGCCGAGCAGCGTGAGACCGCGCCGGCTGGGCCAGCAGTGCCCGACCGGCAGCGCACAGATCGAACGTATAGCGAAGTTGTCGTTGCTGGCCCGGAACAGATCGAGTATCTCGGGAGCGAAACCGTCGAACTCCTTGATCAGCTCCGCGCGCATGGAAGCAGGGGAGACAAGGTCAAACCGCCGCGCCGCCCAGTCGGCCGGCACGCGGAAGATGGCATAGGCGCGGATGTGCGCATTGCCATTGCGCTGGGCGATGATTTCCTTGCCATCGGCTTCAACCCCCATCTTGCCACGGCCAACCAGTTGCGACAGCGCGGGATGGCGGCGGTCGACGTCGTCGATGCCGAATTCGATGAAGGTGAGGCCGCTGTATTGCGGCCGGTAAGGCGACAGTAGCGGCCGTATCCGCGACCACGCGCCGTCGGCGCCGACCACCAGGTCGAACGGCCCCTCGCTGCCATGATCGAAGGCCAGGCTCCAGCGGCCGTCATCCCGCACCTGCACCTCGCGCATGGCGCAAGCCCAGCGCATGCAAGCGGCGGGCAATGCCTGCAGCAACATGGTGCGCAATTCCGTGCGATCCACCTCGGGACGGTCGCCGCCGGCGGCGTCCTGATCCTCAAACAGCACCTTGCCTGACTTATCCAGCAAGCGCGAGCCCTGGTCTTCGTAGCGGGCGATGGCCAAGAACGCATCCGTCAGCCCAGCCTGCCTGAGCGCCTGCAAGCCCGACTCCTCATGCAGATCGAGGGTACCGCCCTGCGGCCGCTCCAGCGGATGGGATTCCTGCTCGAACACCGTCACGGCGATGCCGTGCAGATGGAGGATACGGGCAAGGGTCAGGCCTCCCGGGCCCGCGCCGACTATGGCGATGTGTAATTGCGTATTCACAAGATGGATAGCTTCAGTTATGATAGGTACCTATATATAAACATAGCTACCTATGAAATGTCAACGCCATGAAAATTGATCTGTCGAACAACCCCATGAAACTCGTCGGCCAGGTTTATCGCACTTCCATGCGGCTGGTCGACGGCCCGTTGCGCGCGCTGGGGTTCAGCATGGGACAGCTGCCGGTGCTGGTGGCGCTCAAGACCAGCGGCGCCTTGTCGCAAGCCGAGCTGGCGCGCATTGCGCAGGTCGAGCAGCCCAGCATGGCGCAACTGCTGAATCGCATGGAACGCGACGGGCTGGTGCAGCGGGTTCCCAATCCTGAGGACAAGCGCAGCCAGCTGGTTTCGCTGACTAGCGATGCTTCTGAGCGGATGCCGAAGGGAAAAGCTGTCATGGAAGCCGCCAGCCGGCAAGCCTTGACGGGGTTTACCAAGGAGGAGCGGGATCAGTTGATGGCATTGCTACTACGCGTAAATGCCAATCTTGATCGTGCGGTTGACGAGACAGAGAGTTGAGGCGGAGTTTGGAGTGTTTTACTTTTCCGTAACTACTCCGACACTGCGGTGCAGCTGCTTGCCATGTACGATGTCGAGGGTGCGTCCACGTAGCTCGATCCCCAGAGCGGGGGCTTTTTCATTTGCGCCGATTCGGGCTTCGTCAGACAGAAGACGTACGATTTTGTCAAGCTTGGGCCAAGCTCGGGTCAAGCTCTGTAGAGTCGAATATTACGTGGGATCCTTCTTGAAAGCGACCGTGCCAGGCGGCAGTTGAACCCATGGATGCCTGCGGCAATCGTAGATTGAAAGCTGAGGTGGCGGAAAATCCAGCACACCCTCATCCCGCCACGCCTTTTATTGAGCCCCCGCAAAAAAACATTCGGCGCAGCGGGCTCATCCTAATGTTTGTAGGTTCCAGAAACTTCCACTCCATATCCACACATATCAGAGCAATTGGTGGCCGTTACAACAAAATCTTGCCCCACTCGCTTCGTCTCCACGCTGCAGCGCGGCAGACTGCTATCGTTGGAATCGACTGGGAATATGTATTTCAGGGTGCCGCTCTGGAGTGGCGCCCGAAATGTGAGATTGCATTGATTGTACGAGGGCGCGCCCCGGCTGGCATTGATGCTGACAGCAAGGTTCTGTCCAGGAAAAAGTACGGCCTCAAGAACGCCGGCCTCGTTTGAGTATCGTCCCGTTATATGTGTGCTGTCGTAAGGCTTTGCGATTTCCATGAAGCGTGCGCGATAGCTTTTGTCCAGGCAACTCTTAATTTTTTCTTCTGATCCGCTGCATTGATTCCTGCGTGCGAGCCAAGCTCGCTGGCTTGCGCGCACCGTATCCGCTTGTGATCCTGCTGCGATTAATGCATCTTTGTAAAGCGCGCTCATCGTTTGGTCGAGCCATCCCATTCCAGAATTGCCGAAATCACAGAGCGTATGCTCCACCGCAGTGCGTGCGCGGCTGCAATCGAAACTGGGTTCTTCTTGCGCCCATGCTGGAGCGCTTGAGACAGATAGCCAAGCCATGAAGATAGCGGTGCGAAGTTTTACGATTTGCATATCTGCCTCATTTGACTGATGCTCGGAACACAAACACACAGGGGCCGATGGTTGAAGCCCAAGACATGGCCATTAACCAACACCTGCCGGTGCCGGTCGTATCGGCGCACTAATGACCAGTTGAACAAGTCGATGACGACGAGCCGCCGGTAATCCCCCACAACGATATGGAGCCCCCCGAGGAACGGCACGTTCCTTCAGACCATTTCATCGAGTCAGAAGACCGGTTTTCCCGTTCCATGGCCCAGTTCATTTGCTGCTGGCGCTGAAAAGCGGCCTGCTGGTCCTTACGATGCATATCTGCTTCCATCATGCAGTTGGCAAATGCGTCGGAGCCTTCGGCAAAACCGTAGCCAGCACATTTTCCTCTGTCAGCAGCCGCAATTTCTCCCGGAGATGCGCACGCCGTTACCAAGATTGCGGATAGGGCTAATGCAATGAAAGTGTTAATATTTTTCTGAGTAATCATGGCAGCAATTCATCAGAGTTCAGGTTGTTATATCTTTGCATAAACTCTGACGAGGACCAAATCCTCTGATGTTTCTGCGCAACAACATCAGCCTCAGCGCAAAGGAGACCTCGCTACCAGATATCCATTTAACACTTTATCTAGGGTGATTGGGGAGCCGTTAAAGCATTAGGTCGCTCCTTCGAACCAGAACAAGCTCTCGGTCTTAATAACCATTTTCTTTAATTTGCAGCTACGATAGCAGGTAACATTCGTTGTCAATTTGGTAAATATATTTCTTGACGATGTAGTGAAATGGACTTAAATTATTTCTGCATTTCAATGATCTACTATATCTATTTCAGATTGATTTCTCGAAGCCGATGAGTCAATGGCGACGAAGAATTCACCAGAAGTACCATCGACGCTAATCTAGGAAACCCTCATCGAAACCAACAAGCAAATTGCCCTTCGTGCATTGACCGGAGCATTCATTGACCGGGATCCAACTGTCGTCGACAAATACTTCGCGGCGGACTATATCCAGCATAACCCCTCTATCCCGAGTGGTCCGGCTGCGATAAAGGATTTGATCCCAAAATTGCCTAAAGACTTTTCTTACCAGCCAGGTATGGCGGTCGCCGAAGGCGATCTGGTAATGGTTCACGGCCGTTACGTTGGTTGGGGGCCGAAGCCAATGGTCGCCGTCGACATGTTCCGCTTGAAGGACGGCAAGGTGGTTGAGCATTGGGATGTTATGCAAGAGGAGGTTCCAGCGTCATCCACTGTTAGTGGCAACGCCATGTTTTCTTCATCAGAAGCGGGATGAGTAACCTGATATGGCGTCAGGATAAGATATGGCTGTAACCCGCATGGATATTGGACCTACGAGGAATTTGTCGAATATCTATGCGGAATATGTCGATTTGTTTTCAGGGCATAGAGTTTTGCTATCTAGTAAATATCAGACACTTTCCCTTCAAATTTCCTTGCAGTTGTAAGGCTCTGGAAAAGCAATTTATTTGCAGGGACAATACTCAGATGGTTTTGCAAGGGGATAGCCCGTGAGTTCTGAAGATATCGATCTGATCGAGTGGTGCCGGCAGGGGCAGATGGAGGCCCGCCGTCAGACTGAGCTGTTTAGGTCGGGAGGAGTGAAAGCTCTCCTTCAGATGCCCGACGGCAGGACCCAGGACATCACGACTGGTGTTCTTGAGCATCAAATCGAGAATGTGGCCGTTTTCGAACGCCTGATTTCCGCTCTTAAGTATCGTTAGGGGGAACCAGTATGAACGAGTCACATCTAGACGTGCTTCAATATCCGCATCGGTCAAGATTGGCTCACCAGGTTGCTTGTCCGCATACTCCATCTTGCAGCTCCTTACTCAGCTTACTGGCCGCCGGTTCTCGACTTATCTAGTGCAGTTCAAAGCAACCCGAACGGAAGGGCTTTGCCTCATAGGATGCGGCGACATGGATCTTCGCTTCAATCCCCTAACATTGGTACCGTGAATATGATTTTCTTGTGGTTCACCGTAAAGCGGTGAACCAACGGCTGTCCCTGACCTCTTTTCGGCACTTCGGTTTTCAGCAGAATCTCGTCGCCGTCAGAGTCGGTGAAACGATTGCCTGCGATTTCGGAAAAGGCAAGCCGTGTGGCGATCACCGGAGCTGAAAACGGTATATCGTTCCCGTCATTTTTGCTGCCCTTCAGCAGCAGCATCTTGTTGTTCCAGATCGTGCGGTTGGCCAGTTTCGCCTCGTACATGTAAGGCAAGCCGTGAATGTGAGACACGCGCTGCACGAAATCGTGATCGTGGCTGAGTTTCTTCTCGATCTCCCGCATCGACAGTGGCGTCGTGTTCTGTACTTCAAGGCAGCAAAACGTATCGATTTCACCGCCAAAATCCTTTAATGCGGTAAATACCGCGGGGGTCGCCAGTTTTTGATCGGTAAAAATGAAATGCTGGTGGGATATCAGTTGCAATGTGTCGTCGTCGATGGCCACTACGTCTTCCCATAATCCTACCGCCGGCGCAGCAGCACAGGCTGTCATCGGCGCTGAGAGGAACAGCAAAGCAATGATCGGTTTCATGAGGCTGGGCTCCGGTGGATGCGAAAATCCGCTGTTGACAATACCGGTTCACGCCGGCTGGCTTGATATCTAATTTCCATCGGCAGACCAGTGCACGCTATCTTCGGGGCCGTACCAGAGCACGCCGTACGTGGCGCCGACCGACTTCAGGTCGATGAAGCTTTTGACTTCCCTGGATTTTCCCTTTGCATCGACGATGGTTTTCCCGGCGAAACCCGAAATCATCATGTCGATGGCTTGAGAAAAATTGTGCGCTGAGTGGCCGGGTTTGCTGACCGGGGTCGAGCCTATGCCATAGCCAAGCACCATCTCGCGCGCTGCAGATTTTGCTTTGGCAAGATCGGCTTTGGAACCGCTGTGGTCCCGGTGTACCCAATCGATGTTGACCCCTCGCCACGGCGGCACGGTGGCCGGCGCTTCCTTGTTGCGTACGATCTGCGTTGAATAGTGCATCAGGTAAGAACGTTCTTCGGGCCGGTAGGTCGTCGTAATCACAATGCGCATGCCCGCCTGGACCATCGCAGCGTAGAAGCGCTGCAGGTTTCCTTTGAAAGGTTCTTTCAGATCCTCAATGCGGGTACTGGGAGCAAAGCGCAGAACCCATGGCCTGCCGCTGGGTTCGAGCATGAATGGAGCAGGTGCAGCTTTGGAGGTTTTGGTACTGGCTGAGGAAGTGTTATTCGCAGCCGTCGCTTTTGTTTTCTGTTCCTCTATGTACTGCATGATCTGGGCCGGGGTCCATTGCGACCTGTCTTGCGCGCATGCGTCAGGCAGCGAATAGCATACCCAGGCAAACATAGTCAAGGGCAGGGCGGCAAATGCAGTAACGGTCTTGATGTTTTTTTGAACGTGCTTGAACAAGTGGTAAAAATCAAAGCGGCGCATGATTTTTGTTGTTTTCAAAAACGTTGGACGGCACCTATTTTATCCCTTTGGTAAAAACTAGCAGGATTGGCGGTAATGCCGTTCAGTTAAGACTGAACGGCATTTTTATTTGCGGAACTCGTAGGGTGGGCACTCCGTGCCCACGCGGACGGGCCGGGAGGCGTAGCCGGGGCACGAATGTCAGGGACACGAATATCCACGATACTGCGTGGGCACGGAGTGCCCACCCTACGCCATGTCGTTCTGCCCTAACTGAACAGCATTACAGAATTGGCTGTTGCTTTGCTTATTCTTTGCGGGGATAAAAATGAAAAATTTCCACTTATTGATATTTTCTTAAATTACGACAAACCATCCGTAGGGTGGGCACTCCGTGCCCACGCGGACGCGCAACCTGGGACGCAAATGTCCGCAGCACTGCGTGGGCACGGAGTGCCCACCCTACGCCATGTCGTTCTGCCCTAACTGAACAGCATTACAGAATTGGCTGTTGCTTTGCTTATTCTTTGTGGGGATAAAAATGAAAAATTTCCACTTATTGATATTTTCTTAAATTACGACAAACCATCCGTAGGGTGGGCACTCCGTGCCCACGCGGACGCGCAACCTGGGACGCAAATGTCCGCAGCACTGCGTGGGCACGGAGTGCCCACCCTACGACATATTTTTTTGGGAGGATGGCTAATCCTGTTTGATCAAGTTCTCAATAATTGAGAACCTGGATTATCATGGATTGTAATGATTGATGGCACAAAACGCGTCTCGCGCAGCCGCCTGCTGGGGCGTGATGTGAGGTTCCCTCTGTTTTTCGTCTTCCAACAGACGACTTCTATGCAGCTCGTTTTTCCTGATTCTGTTCACTGATCCAGCGCTGTAGAAACTGGAGCGGCGATTTATAACCGAGGGTCGAATGCTGCCGCTTGCGATTGTAAAACACCTCGATGTATTCGAAACTGGCCGCCCTCATTTCAGTCTGGGTGGTGTAGCGCAGGCCATGGTAACGTTCGTTCTTGAAACTGTTGAACCAGCTCTCAGTCGGCGAATTGTCCCAGCAATTTCCCTTGCGGCTCATCGAACACGTCATACCGAACTCACGCAACTTGTCCTGGTAGGCCTGACTGGCGTACTGGCTGCCGCGGTCCGAATGATGCAGGACGCCGGGCGCAGGACGTCGGCGGAACCAGGCCATCGTCAGCGCGTCTGCCACCAACTCAGTCGTCATACGCGGCTTGAGCGACCAGCCGATCACTTCCCGATTGAACAGATCCAGAACGATGGCGAGGTACAGCCAGCCTTCATCGGTCCACAAGTAGGTGATGTCGGCCGTCCAAACCTGATTCGGCGCCGCCGGCGCGAAATCGCGGTCAAGCAGGTTTCTCGCCACTGGCAAACCGTGCTTCGATTCGGTCGTAACCCGGTAGCGCCGCTTGTGGCGCGCATGAATTCCGTGCGTGCGCATCAACCGCTCTACGCGTCCCTTGCTCGCCGTGTAGCCCCGCCACCGCAACTCGCGGATCATCCGAGGACTGCCATAAGCACCTTTTACCTCGGCGTGGATGGCGCGGATCATGGCCAGCGTCTGGCCGGCCGTCAGGCGCTTGCGATCGGGCGTGCCGCCACTCTTCCAGGCTCGGTAACCGCTGATGCTCACGTCGAGCGTATCGCACATTTCCCTCAGCGCGAATCGATTAGTCTGCGCATCGATCCAGGCGTACTTCACAGAACATCCTTCGCGAAGTACGCCGCTGCCTTTTTTATGATTTCGTTCTCCCGCTTGAGCTTGGCATTCTCGGCACGTAAGCGCGACAATTCCATCTCTTCCGGTGTCACAACCTTGCTACCAGCGCCGTTCAACTTGCCAGCCTTAGCGGCCTTGACCCAGTTGCGCAGCGTTTGTTCGCTTAGACCAAGTTCCTTGGCTGTCGCCGCGAAGGACTCGCAGGCATTGACCCGTCTGACTGCCAATTCCTTGAATTCCGCCGTGTATGAACTTCTTGAAATCTTCATTTCTTGCCTTCCCAAAGTAACGTCAATTTTACGTCACCTGTGGAAGACGAAATTTCAGGGAAAGCTCAATCATCACCAATCAAAATAGCCTCTTTGGCTGGCATGATATCTGCTGATTTGGGTTGGCGTTCGATTCAGTTATTGGATGAAATTACTTAACAAGTCGCTCCAAAAGCACAGAGAGAACGCTGTTTTGATCAAGGACCGCCAAGTTATCGTATTCTGTGTGATGTGTGCCGGCAATCGGGATGCGCTTGCAGAGTCCTGGTATTAGTCAAAACAAGATTTATTTAACTAAATGCAGCAGCTCGGGGCGATATCCTGTATTCCTCTGGAATTTAATCTTAATTTAAACGGGAGATCACAATAATGTTTTTTCTTGCACGATCCGCATTCATATCGAGCCTGGGTTTAGGTATTGTTCTTGGTTTCACCACGCCATCCTCTATTGCTGCGCCAGACAAGCAGGTTTATGAAACAGCCGAGAAATATAAGGGCGAAGCCTTGAAGTTGCTGGAACGTTTAGTAAATATTGACTCGGGCACCGGCGACGAGCAGGGATTGAGCCAGGTCGGCGGGATAGTGATCGAGGAACTAAAAAAGATCGGGGCGCGCGTTGAAACCTATCCGGCTGCACCGGCGCTTGGCAATAACGTCGTAGCGACATTCAGTGGCAGCGGCAAAGGAAAAATTTTGCTGATGGCGCATATGGACACTGTTTTCAAACGCGGTGCCGCCGTAGCCAAACCGTTTTATGTCAAGGGCAACAGGGCCTATGGCCCAGGCGTCATGGATGACAAAGGCGGCGTGGTCGCTGGCCTGTATGCGTTAAAAATCCTGCAGGAACTGGATTTTAAAGACTATGCCCAGATTACCTTATTACTCAACTCTAACGAAGAGACCGGCTCGACCGGCTCACGCGCACTGATCGAAAAAATCGCCAAGCAGCACGATGTTGTGCTGAACCTTGAACCGGGGCGGCCGGCCGACGGTTTGGTGGTATGGCGAAAAGGCAGCGGCACGGCGCAGGTCGAGGTCATCGGCAAGGCTGCGCACGCCGGCGTGGCGCCCGACAGCGGCCGTAATGCGGCGATGGAAGCCGCACACCAGATATTGCAGCTCGGCCAGCTCGGCGATCGCGAAAAACAGACTACCGTCAACTTCACAGTGATAAACGCTGGGGGCTCGACCAACGTCATCCCGGATCATGCGACCGCCTTCGGCGATGTGCGCGTCGCGGTGCCCGAAGAATTCGACCGCGTCGAAAAAGACATGATCAAGGTGTCGCAGAAAAAACTGATTCCTGATACGCAGGTAAGCACGCATTTGACCCGCGGTTTTCCACCGATGCCGGCCAATCCGCAATCGGAGGCGCTGGCCGCCAAGGCACAGGCCATTTATGGCGAGTTGGGTAAAAAGCTGACGCTTGAGGGCAGCGGCGGCGCTGCGGATTCTAGCCTCTCGGCTGGCGTCGGGATCCCGACGCTGGATGGCTTCGGGATTGTCGGCGGCGGCATCCATACGCCGGACGAATATGCCGAGATCGACAGCATTGTGCCGCGCTTTTATTTGCTGACCCGCATGCTTATGGATCTGGGCAAGCCCAAATAAGACCCGAAGTGGCCAAAGGGATAAATGGCGGCGGCTTCGACGTCCGCCGCCTCCACCATGACAATATGGAACATCGAGCAATTCAATGAGATCCATTCTGCGTCCCACAGATTCATATTGAGACGCGAGTTGCACGTCGAGCTGGTGCGGCTTGAATCGCTTTCGTATTATTGATATTTTCTTAAACTACGACAAATCATCCGTAGGGTGGGCACTCCGTGCCCACGCAGTACTGCGAATATTCACTTCCCGGACTGCACGTCCCGGGCTCCGCGCCCCGCCACGTCCGCGTGGGCACGGAGTGCCCACCCTACCGGTGATTTATCGTAATTTAAGTACTGCAAACATTCGCGTTCCGGACACACGCGCCTCGGGCTCCGCGCCCCGCCAGGTCCGCGTGGGCACTCCGTACCCACGCGGACGCGCAACTCGGGTCGCAAATATCCGCAGCAATGCGTGGGCACGGAGTGCCCACCCTACGACATCGATTTTTAAGATGACGGCTTGTCCTGTTTCATGAAATTCTGAATAGGCTGGCCGCCGCATGCCAGGGCTGGATATTACGGAGGATCCTTCTTGAAAGCGACTACGCCAGGCGGCAGCTGAACCCACGGATGTCTGCGGCAATCGTAGATGGACAGCCGAGGCGCCGGAAAGCCAGGGTCGGCAAACGCGCCGACGGCGACGCTTACGCGCCCGGCTACCCCTTCTTCTGTGTGGAACAGGTTGGTGCCGCAGACCGGACAGAATCGGAAAATGAACCTGGCCCCTTGGTCGCCGCTACGGACATACTCGGTAGCTGAACCGGTGACCTTGTAGGGAGCGGCAAAGCCGGCCAGGGCGGCGAAGACGCTGCCGGTTCTTTGTTGACAAGCAAGGCAGTGGCAGAGCCCGACGCCGCTAGGCGCACCTTGGACTTCAATGCTTAGCTGACCACAAGTGCAAGAGGCTGTTCGCGTGGGCATGGGCGTCTCGATGGATGGTTTTCATTGATCCTTGATTTTACGCCACAACGTGGTGCGGCTGATGCCGAGGTGCCTGGCGGCAGCTGCCCGGTTGCCGTCGAAACGGGCCAGCACTTGGGCGATGTTTTCCGCGGCTTGCGCTGCGGCGTCTGTTGCTGTTGTTGCTACGGCCGGCGTTGCTGCCGCCTGGGCGAATTCCGGCGCGATGCTGGCGATGAAGGCGGGCGACAGCGCCTGCAGCGGTTCGGCCGCCAGGAACAGCGCCAGCCTGTCCATCATGTTGCGTACTTCGCGCGCGTTGCCGGGCCAGGCGTAGGCGCTAAGCAGGGGCGCGCAGGCCATGATTTCGGCATGCAGGTTCGGATGTGGGCGGGCGCCCAGCGCGGCCAGCGCCTTTTTCAGGTACCACTCGGCCAGCGCGATCAGGTCTTGCGGGCGTTGGCGCAGCGGCGCCAGCGTCAGGCGCAGCACGGCCAGGCGATAAAACAGGTCGGCGCGGAAACGGCCTTCACGGATGCGCTGCTCGAGGTCGCAATGGGTGGCGCTGATGATGCGCACCTCGACCGCAATCGGCCGCGTGCCGCCAACCCGCACCACTTCGCGTTCTTCCAGCACCCGCAGCAAACGGGTTTGCAGCGCCAGCGGCATTTCGCCGATTTCATCCAGGAACAGCGTACCGCGGTGCGCTGCTTCAAACAGGCCGGCATGGCCGCCACGGCGCGAGCCGGTGAATGCACCTTCTTCGTAACCGAACAGCTCCGACTCCAGCAGCGATTCCGCGATCGCGCCGCAGTTGACCGCGACGAACGGTTTGTTGCCGCTGAGGGCGCGCGGATTTTCGCGGTGGATCGCTTGCGCCACCAGCTCCTTGCCAGTGCCGGTTTCACCCCGGATCAGCACGGTTGCCTGCGATTTTGCGTACAGCACGATGGACTGGCGCAGGGTTTCCATCGCTGGCGAGTCGCCGCGCAAATCGTTGATGCCGTGCTTGGCGCGCAGGGTATCGGCCAGCGGCGCGCTGGCGCGGCCGCGGTTGGCTTCCAGCTGGGTCAGGCGGGCGATTTCCAGGGCATCGTCGAAGGCCTGGCGGATCGATGCAGCGGAATAGACGAAGACCGCCGCCAGCCCGGCTTCCTCGGCCAGGTCGGTGATCAGGCCGGCGCCGACAATCGCCTTGACGCCGCTGGCCTTGAGTTCATTGATTTGCGCCCGTGCATCTTCTTCGGTGGCGTAGTCGCGCTGCAGGATATTGAAGCCGAATGCATCCCGGAATTCCTTGAGCGCCGGCATGGTCGATTGATAGGTGATGATGCCGATGTCGGGCGTGATCTTGCGCGCGCGCGCCAGGGCCTGCAGCACGTCGAAACCGCTGGCCTTGGCGATCACCACCGGCACCGATAGCCGGCTTTTCAGGTAGGCGCCGTTGGAGCCGGCTGCGATCACCGCGTCGCAGCGCTCGCTTTCCATCCGTTCGCGGATATGGCGCGCGGCTTCGTCGAAGCCCAGCTCGATCGGTTCTATCGTCGCGCGGTCGTCGTATTCCAGCGTGATGTCGCGGAACAGGTCGGACAGGCGCGACACCGAGACGGTCCAGATCACCGGTTTCTGGCCAGGGTCGCTGGCGTTGCCGCCATCGCGGCGGGCAGGGGAAGAGGGTGGCATGTTTCAAATGCGTTTAACGCATGTGTTTCAATTTGGATAAATGTAACACAGGATGAAACATTTCTATTGTTTTATAAAGCGTAAAGTGAATTTGATTTATTACTATTTAATTTTCTAAGTTATTGATTTCATTTTGTTATTTCTATTTTCCTCATGGTCCGCCCCTGGTTCCGGCCTGGTTTGGCACGCTGATTGCTCTATAGTAGAAAAGTCCCCGTGCAGCAAGCTGCATGAAACAGCACGCCAACGGTGTGCCCGTAGTGTGCAATTTTTATCAGGAGAAGACATGAGTTCATATTCCGCAGGCGCGGCCTTTCGCAAGGCGGTGCAGGAAGAGTCGCCGCTGCAGGTGATCGGCGCGATCAACGCCAACCACGCCTTGCTGGCCAAGCGCGCCGGCTTCAAGGCGATCTACCTGTCCGGCGGCGGCGTCGCCGCCGGTTCGCTCGGCCTGCCCGACCTCGGCATCTCCAACCTGGACGACGTGCTGACCGATGTGCGCCGCATCACCGATGTCTGCGACCTGCCTTTGCTGGTCGATGTCGACACCGGTTTTGGCGCCAGCGCCTTCAATGTGGCGCGCACCGTCAAGTCCATGATCAAGTTCGGCGCCGCGGCGATCCACATCGAAGACCAGGTCGGCGCCAAGCGCTGCGGCCATCGCCCCAACAAGGAAATCGTCAGCAAGCAGGAAATGGTCGACCGCATCAAGGCCGCGGTCGATGCCCGCACCGACGACAATTTCGTGATCATGGCGCGCACCGACGCGCTTGCGGTCGAAGGGCTGGAATCGGCGCTGGAACGCGCAATCGCCTGCGTTGAGGCAGGCGCCGACATGATCTTCCCGGAAGCCATCACGGAGCTGGCGATGTATAAGCAATTTGCCGCCGCCGTCAAGGTGCCCGTCCTGGCCAACATCACCGAATTTGGCGCCACGCCGCTGTTCACGGTGGACGAATTGAAAGCGGCCGATGTCGGCCTGGTGCTGTATCCGCTGTCGGCCTTCCGCGCCATGAACAAGGCGGCGGAAAACGTGTATGCCGCGATTCGCCGCGACGGCACGCAAAAAAACGTGCTCGACACCATGCAGACCCGCATGGAATTATATGAGCGGATCAACTACCACGAATTCGAGCAACACCTGGATGCGCTGTTTGCGGCCCAGAAGAAATAAAATAATCCATTACATCGATTCTTTTCCGTCAGGAGATTACGCAATGAGCGACGCTTCAGCAAACGAACAAACCAGCGCTTTCAAACCAAAGAAATCCGTCGCCCTGTCCGGCGTCGCCGCCGGCAACACCGCCCTGTGTTCCGTCGGTAAAACCGGCAACGACCTGCATTACCGCGGCTACGATATCCTGGATATCGCCGATACTTGCGAGTTCGAGGAAATCGCTTACCTGCTGGTGCACGGCAAGCTGCCGAACAGCGCCGAACTGAAGGGTTACAAGACCAAGCTGAAAGCCCAGCGCGGCTTGCCGGCCAACGTCAAGGCCGCGCTGGAAGCGCTGCCTGCCGCGTCGCACCCGATGGACGTGATGCGCACCGGCGTCTCGGTGCTCGGCTGCGCCTTGCCAGAGAAAGACGACCACAACGCGCCCGGCGCGCGCGACATCGCCGACCGCCTGATGGCGTCGTTCGGCTCCATGCTGCTGTACTGGTATCACTTCAGCCATAACGGCAAGCGCATCGAAGTCGAAACCGACGACGATTCCATCGGCGGTCATTTCCTGCACTTGCTGCATGGCGTCAAGCCGTCTGCCTCGTGGGAAAAAGCGATGCACGTCTCGCTGATCCTGTACGCCGAGCACGAATTCAATGCCTCGACCTTTACCAGCCGGGTGATTGCCGGCACCGGCTCCGATTTCCACTCCGCCATCACCGGCGCCATCGGCGCCTTGCGCGGTCCGAAACATGGCGGCGCTAATGAAGCCGCGTTTGAAATCCAGAAGCGCTACGACAATCCGGATGAAGCGGAAGCCGATATCCGCAACCGGGTCGCGAACAAGGAGGTGGTGATCGGTTTCGGCCATCCGGTGTATACCGTCTCCGATCCGCGCAACAAGGTGATCAAGGAAGTGGCGCGGAAATTGTCGGTGGAAGCCGGTTCGACCGCGATGTTCGATATCGCCGAACGGCTGGAAAGCGTGATGTGGGAAGTCAAGAAAATGTTCCCCAACCTGGACTGGTTCTCCGCCGTGTCGTACCACATGATGGGTGTGCCGACGGCGATGTTTACGCCGCTGTTCGTGATTTCCCGCACCTCCGGCTGGGCCGCGCACGTGATCGAGCAGCGCATCGACAACAAGATCATCCGGCCGTCGGCCAATTATGTCGGCCCGGACAACCTGGCGTTTGTGCCGATCGCCAAGCGCTAGCGCTAAAAACCCGTTTAGGCGACTCCGGCTACGCGCCCCGGTCATCCCCGCGAACGCGGGGGATCCATTTTCCTGCCATCGCCAGCAATTTGGATTCCCGCGTTCGCGGGAATGACGGGGTCGCCCAGACGTGGCCGACGAGGCCGGGGCGCGTAGCCTGGGGTCGCCTAGATGTAACCAGATGATGCTTCCTTTCCCGACTGAGCCATGAACACAGCAAACCGCAAACCTCTACCCGGCACCCAGCTGGATTTCTTCGACACGCGGGCCGCGGTCGATGCGATCCAGCCTGGCGCTTACGACAAACTGCCGTACACCTCGCGCGTGCTGGCCGAGAACCTGGTGCGCCGCTGCGAACCGGCGACCCTGAGCGCTTCGCTCAAGCAATTCATCGAGCGCAAACGCGATCTCGATTTCCCGTGGTTCCCGGCGCGCGTGGTGTGCCATGACATCCTCGGCCAGACTGCGCTGGTCGACCTCGCCGGCCTGCGCGACGCCATTGCTTTGCAAGGCGGCGACCCGGCGCTGGTCAACCCGGTGGTGCCGACCCAGCTGGTGGTGGACCATTCGCTGGCAGTCGAATGTGGCGGCTTCGACGCCGACGCCTTCGACAAGAACCGCGCCATCGAAGACCGCCGTAACGAAGACCGTTTCGATTTCATCAACTGGACCAAGAAGGCGTTCAAGAACGTCGACGTCATCCCGCCAGGCAACGGCATCCTGCACCAGATCAACCTTGAGCGCATGTCGCCGGTGATCCAGGTGAAAGACGGCGTGGCCTTCCCGGATACCCTGGTCGGCACCGACAGCCACACGCCGATGGTGGATGCGCTGGGCGTGCTCGCCATCGGCGTCGGCGGCCTTGAAGCCGAAAGCGTGATGTTGGGCCGCGCCTCCTGGATGCGGCTGCCGGACATCATCGGCGTCGAGCTGAGCGGCAAGCCGCGGCCGGGCATCACGGCAACCGACATAGTGTTGGCGCTGACCGAGTTCCTGCGTGCACAAAAGGTGGTGTCTTCCTATCTCGAATTCTACGGCGAGGGCGCCTCGCACCTGACGCTGGGCGACCGCGCCACCATTTCCAACATGGCGCCGGAGTTCGGCTCGACCGCAGCCATGTTCTACATCGATGAGCAGACCATCAAATACCTCAGGCTCACTGGCCGCGACGAGGCGCAGGTCTTGCTGGTGGAAAACTACGCCAAGCAAGCCGGCCTGTGGGCCGACAGCCTGCGGAACGCCGAGTATGAACGCATCCTCAGCTTCGACCTGTCTTCCGTGGTGCGCAACATCGCCGGACCGTCCAATCCGCACAACCGCGTGCCGACCTCCGAACTGGCGGCGCGCGGCATCAGCGGCAAGGTAGAGAACGAACCGGGACTGATGCCGGACGGCGCCGTGATCATCGCCGCCATCACCAGCTGCACCAACACCAACAACCCGCGCAACATGATCGCCGCCGGCCTGCTGGCGCGCAATGCGAATGCCCGCGGCCTGCTGCGTAAGCCATGGGTAAAGAGCTCGCTGGCGCCAGGTTCGAAGACTGTCGCGCTGTACCTGGAAGCCGCCGGCCTGCTGCCGGAACTGGAAACCCTGGGCTTCGGCGTCGTCGCATTTGCCTGCACCACCTGCAACGGCATGAGCGGCGCGCTCGATCCGGTCATCCAGAAGGAAGTGGTGGAGCGCGATCTGTACGCCACCGCCGTCCTGTCCGGCAACCGCAATTTCGACGGCCGCATCCATCCTTACGCCAAGCAAGCCTTCCTGGCTTCGCCGCCTCTGGTGGTAGCTTACGCGATTGCCGGCACCATCCGTTTCGACATCGAAAAAGACATCCTCGGCATCGACGCTGCCGGTCATGCGGTGACCTTGAAAGATATCTGGCCGTCCGATGAAGAAATCGACGCCATCGTCGCTGCCAGCGTCAAGCCGGAACTGTTCCGCAAGGTCTACGAACCGATGTTCGCGGTGGTCGCCGATGACGGCGAGAAGGTCAGCCCGCTGTACGACTGGCGCCCGCAGACCACCTACATTCGCCGTCCGCCTTACTGGGAAGGCGCGCTGGCCGGCGCCCGCACCATGACGGGCATGCGGCCGCTGGCGGTGTTGGGCGACAACATCACCACCGACCATTTGTCGCCGTCGAACGCCATCATGCTCGATAGCGCAGCGGGAGAGTACCTGGCCAAGATGGGCTTGCCGGAAGAGGACTTCAATTCCTACGCCACCCACCGCGGCGATCACCTGACCGCCCAGCGCGCCACCTTCGCCAACCCGACCCTGAAAAACGAAATGGTACTGGAAAACGGCAAGGTGAAAGCAGGTTCGCTGACCCGCGTCGAGCCGGAAGGGAAGGTCACCCGCATGTGGGAAGCCATCGAAACCTACATGGAGCGCAAGCAGCCGCTGATCGTGATTGCCGGCGCCGACTACGGCCAGGGATCGTCCCGTGACTGGGCCGCCAAGGGCGTGCGCCTGGCCGGCGTGGAAGCCATCGCGGCGGAAGGCTTCGAGCGCATCCACCGCACCAACCTGGTCGGCATGGGCGTGCTGCCGCTGGAGTTCAAGCCCGGCGTCAACCGCATCAGCTTGCAGATCGACGGCAGTGAAACCTTTGACGTGCTGGGCGAGCGTACGCCGCGCACCACGTTGACGCTGGTCATCAACCGCAAGAACGGTGAGCGCGTGGAAGTGCCCGTGACTTGCCGTCTCGATACGGCGGAAGAAGTGTCGATCTACGAAGCCGGCGGTGTGCTGCAGCGTTTCGCCCAGGACTTCCTGGAATCGTCGACGGCGGCCTGACAAGGCGGCTGCCGATCAAAACCGTAACCCGGTTTTTCGTTGCGTCTTGCACACGCAGCTAACTGGGGTCAGGGTGTAGTTCTGCGCGTTTTTTGCAGAAACTTCACTCTGACCCCACTTAGCGGGCCACGGAGTACATGCCGCGTCGTTAGAAAGAAAAACCATGAATGCGCTTTTTCTTTCTCCGAATCCGTCATGTGGGGTCAGAGTCGAGTTTCGCGATAAAGCGCCGCGAAAGTCGACTCTGACCCCAGATGACTCCTGACCCCAGATGACTCGGATCCCAAATGACTCTGCCCATTTTCTGCGACTATGTCATGAATGATGAAACTCTCAACAGGAAAGCATGAAATGACCCACGCACCCCAGATCAGGATCGCCGCCACCTACATGCGTGGCGGCACCAGCAAAGGCGTGTTCTTCCGCCTGCAGGACCTGCCCGCAGCAGCGCAGACGCCCGGCCCCGCGCGCGATGCGCTGCTGTTGCGCGTCATCGGCAGCCCCGACCCTTACGGCAAGCAGATTGACGGCATGGGTGGCGCCACCTCAAGCACCAGCAAGACGGTCATCCTGTCCAAGAGCAGCAAACCGGATCACGATGTCGATTACCTGTTCGGCCAGGTCGCCATCGACAAGGCATTTGTCGACTGGAGCGGCAACTGCGGCAACCTGTCCGCCGCGGTCGGCTCCTTCGCCATCGCCAGCGGCCTGGTGGACGCCAGCCGCATTCCGCAAGACGGCATGGCAACCATACGCATCTGGCAGGCCAATATCGGCAAGACCATCATCGCGCATGTGCCCATCACTAATGGGGCGGTGCAGGAAACCGGCGACTTCGAGCTCGACGGCGTCACCTTTGCCGCAGCGGAAGTGCAGCTTGAGTTCATGGACCCGGCCGCCGACGAAGACGGCGCAGGCGGATCCATGTTCCCCACCGGGAATCTGGTTGACGAGCTCGAAGTTCCGGGAGTCGGCACGCTCAAGGTCACCATGATCAATGCCGGCATCCCGACCATCTTCGTCAATGCCGAAGCGCTCGGCTACAGCGGCGCCGAGCTGCAGGACGCCATCAACGGCGATGCCGCGGCGCTGAAAAAATTCGAGACGATACGCGCGCATGGAGCGCTGCGCATGGGCCTCATCAAGCAGCTGGATGAAGCCGCCAACCGCCAGCACACCCCGAAAGTGGCTTTCGTCGCCAAGCCGGCCGGCTACGTTTCCTCCAGTGGCAAGCAGGTCGCCGCCGGCGATATCGACTTGCTGGTGCGGGCGCTGTCCATGGGCAAGCTGCATCACGCCATGATGGGTACCGCAGCTGTCGCCATCGGCGCCGCCGCGGCGATACCAGGCACCTTGGTCAACCTCGCTGCCGGCGGTGGCGCGCGCAATGCGGTGCGCTTCGGACACCCCTCAGGCACGTTACGGGTGGGCGCGGAAGCCAGCCAGGTCAATGGCGAATGGAGCGTGACCAAAGCCATCATGAGCCGCAGCGCCCGGGTGCTGATGGAAGGATGGGTGCGCGTGCCTGGCGATGCGTTCTGAATGATCCATGCGGTACCAGAAAAAATACATGAAACGGGCTTGAAGGGCGTCGCAGGCCTGGGCCTGTAACGCCTGCCCGTGTTGGCACTCTCGGCACATTGTTAGCCAGCCCCGGAAGCGCCGCAAGACAGTCACGTCACATTCACGCCGACACATAAGATTTTCTTTTGTCTAGTCAAAATTATTCTCGCTTGTTGCTTATTCGCCGAGATGCGATATTGACGCCTTCGCAATGTTTCGGAATTTCTCGCTGCCTGTCGCGGCGGCTTCCGATAGCCTTGGCTTGCCGCGTTGAGACCGATAGGACCTATCCCGATTTTCTGAAAATGACTTCTGGAAGGTTATGCTCAGATTTGGCGGTAAAACTGCGAAGTATTAGAAATTTTGATTAATCGAGTCGCCATGAGGAGCCTTCGTGAAAACCCACCGCTCTATCCCTGTCCTGCTGGCGGCCATCCTGGCCGCGCATTCCGTGGGGGCTGCCGACAAGGCGCCTGATGCAAAACAGACGCAAGTCTTGCAAAGAATCGGCCTGGAGGGCAGCGATCGCCAGATGGGCATGGGGATTGCCGTATTCCCTCCCAATGCCGCAAAGCCGCGGCACATGGCCACCGGCCCCGAGCTCGCCTACGTCCTTGAAGGTGAGTTGATCGTCCAGATAGACGGCAAACCAGACCAGGTGCTGCATGCAGGCGGCAGCTATCAGATGGCGGCCAACGTGGTGCATGTCACCAAAGCCGGGCCGGCAGGCGCGAAAGTTATTGCGAGCTGGGTGCTGGCGCCCGGCAAGCCATTTAATATCCTGGTTCCGAAGTGATTGTGCATTGCACGGTCCAGGCCATGCGCCACACCACAGATCCGCTTGCGGAAAATCTCTTAAATCACGTTCAGAGAGGCATCTAATCATGCATAGAAAAGTTACGGGCATGTTGAAGGCAATAGCCGTTTCAAGTTGTTTTATCGCCGCCAGCAGTCACGCTGCCGGCGATATCGATCAGTCCAGGGTCAAGGAAATCGTCGATAGTGCCGTGCAGCCGCTGCTGCAGAAATACGCGATCCCGGGCATGGCGATCGCCGTCGCCGTCGACGGCAAGAATTATTTCTACAACTATGGCGTGGCGTCCAAGGAAACCGGGCAGCCGGTGACCAATGAGACGCTGTTTGAGATCGGTTCCGTGAGTAAGACATTTACGGCGACATTGGCTTCTTACGCCCAGGTCAATGGCCAGCTTTCATTGAGCGGCAACGTCAGTAAATATTTGCCGGCCTTGCGCGGCAGCAGCTTCGACCATGTCAGCCTGCTCAATCTGGGTACGCATACGGCCGGCGGTTTCCCGCTGCAAGTTCCGGATAATATCCATGACAACGATCAACTCATGGATTATTTCAAGCACTGGCAGCCTGCGTATGCCGCCGGCACCGCCAGGACTTACGCAAATCCAAGCATCGGCCTGCTCGGCGTGATTGTCGCCAAGAGCATGAATGAATCTTACGAGGATGCGATTGAAAAGAAATTATTTCCTGAATTAGGCATGAAGCACAGCTACATCAAGGTGCCGGCCAGCCAGATGAAAAATTACGCGCAGGGCTACAACAAGACGGATGCGCCGGTCAGGTTGAATCCCGGTGTGCTGGCGGCCGAAGCCTACGGCGTGAAAACCAATACCACCGATTTGATACGTTTCATTGACGCCAACATGCAGGTGCTCAAGCTGGATGAAAAATTGCAGCGCGCGATAAGCGACACGCACACAGGATATTTCAAGACAGGCGAAATGACGCAGGGTTTGATATGGGAAATGTATCCTGATTCGGCCAGCCTTGGCCAGGTGCTGGCAGGGAATTCCGATGCGATGATATATCAGACCAATAAAGTCACCAGGTTGAGCCCGCCGGCGCCGCCCCAGGCTGACGTGCTGATCAACAAAACCGGTTCGACCGGCGGCTTCGCGGCATACGTTGCCTTTATTCCGGCCCGCAAGATAGGCATTGTGATGCTGGCCAATAAATCTTCCCCCGCCGATCCGCGAGTGACTGCCGCCTATCAGATATTGAAGCAGCTGCAGGGTAGCCAGCCGGTATTGGAAAACTGATCGTCAGCCACCTGCTTTCCTGGCGCTGCAGCCAGGCGGCGCTCACGTCATCAACCCAACAGGACACAATATGAAACGATGGACTAGATTATTAGTTTGCGGCTTGCTGGCCGCAGGCAGCACGCTGTGCCTGGCGGTGCCTGTCGATGCAGGCGATGAAAAATACGCAAAGCTGTTCGATGGCTACGACGCCTGCTTCATGCTCTATAACGTCGGCGCACATAAGATGATGAGCGAATACAATCCGCACGACCGCTGCAGCGAGCGCCTTGCTCCCAATTCCACCTTTAAAGTGCCATTGTCGCTGATGGCGTTTGACCAGAGCCTCATCGACCAGAAGACGGTTTTCAAATGGAATGGGGAAAAATATGACCGCCCCGAGATCAATCGTGATCAGACGCCGCGCAGCTGGTTGCAAGACTCGGCGCTATGGGTGTCGCAGGAAATCGCACCCCAACTGGGGGAGGCCCGCATCAAGCATTATCTGGACGGCTTCCATTACGGTAACCAGGATTTCAGCGGCGATCCAGGCGCCAACAACGGCTTGACCCATGCCTGGCTAAGCGGCAGCCTGAGAATTTCAGCGATGGAGCAACTGGCCTTCCTGCAGGCCATGCTGGCCAACAAGCTGCCGGTCTCCCAGGCCGCGGTGGCTGACACCAAACTCAATATGTACCTGGGCAAGCTTGATGGCGGGGCCGATTACTACGGCAAGACTGGCGCCGGCCGGCACAAGATGCGTGCCGCCGATCCCGGTCCCAGCAAGTTGCGCGACGGCTGGTTCGTCGGTTTCGTAGAAAAGGATGGGCAGCAATACATATTCGTCAGCAACCTGACCGACAAGCAGATTCCTGGCCCGAGCGCCAAATCGGCTGGCAGCGTTATCCTCAAGCCCCTCGTCCTGCAATTATTAAACGAACGCTTTGCCAAATAAAATGACGGCCCCTTGTGTCATCAGGGCACCATTGCGATGACAAGGCATATCCCTGCGTGCGCACCGTCTGGGAAAATTCAGGACCTCGCGGCGGAAGCGTCTTAATAGCTGTAGACAAGCCATATTTGATTACCCCTTGCCGTCGTCAGATGAAACAACACTGTGTTTCAATTCGAAACACTTGATACACAATCAAGCTGGGTTGGCGGCCGATACGTTTGTAGAATCAAGTCACTGTCAACGTCGAAGGAGAATCAAATGGAAGCCAGCCAAACAACCAGCCGTCTGCATCCCTTGGTAGCGGGCGCTGCCGCATCCCTTATCCTGGTGAGCTTGCTTGGCGTCGCAGCGATGACCGGCTTTCTGCCTAGCTCTCACGGCAATGCGGTTGGCGCGCAGGCCCCGGAGGCAAGCCCTGCCATGCAGCAGCCGACGGCAAATGCCGCCGCGCCGATGACGCCGGCAGGCGCCGCGCCGGTACTGGTGCAGACCGCGAACGGCTATCAATACATGCAGCCGCTGGCAACGCAGCCAGTCGCCGGCTACCAGGTTGAACCGGCTGCTCGTCCGGCGCCCAGGCAAAAAACGATAGTGCATCATGTCTATCGCAACCAGGGCGCAAGCTATGCGCAAAACCAGGCTGCGCCGCAATACCAGGCTCCGGTCGAGCAAGCCCGCCCGGCAGCGTCGGTAAGTCCGCTGGGGATAGCTACCGGTGCGGTAATCGGCGGCTTGCTGGGACATCAGGTGGGTGGCGGCAGCGGCCGTACCCTGGCGACGGTAGCGGGCGTGGTTGGCGGCGGATACCTGGGTAATACAGTGGCTAAAAATTACGGTTATTAATGCTGCTACGGATATGAATTCGCATCCAATGAGGGCTTGTCTGTCCATCGCTTGAATGCAAATTGTCTGTGAATTCGACGAAGCTGCCGCCGATATGAACTGACTCCGATGAGTTGGACGGTTTGGTTTGCCAAGTGGCCAAGGGCTGGGTTCTATATTGCACAGGACCCAGCCCTTTTAGTTTCAGCTTGATGCGGTCGTGATGATGGTTTTGCCGCGCTGCTTGCTGATATGCCGTCCGCCGCCATCCATTTTTGTTGTGGGGTATGATTGTCCAGGGGAGTTACGAGCGGCGCTTCGAAGCCGTTTTTTTTAAAGGACAGCTATGGAACACCGACGTTTAGGCGCCTCCGGATTCAAGGTGCCGGTTCTCAGTTTTGGTACAGGCACGTTTGGCGGCAAAGGCGAATTTTTCGGCGCCTGGGGCAATACCGATGTCGCCGAGGCGAAGCGGATGGTGGATATTTGCCTCGATGCCGGCCTGACCATGTTCGACAGCGCTGATGTCTACTCCGATGGCGCCGCGGAGGCGGTGCTGGGCGAGGCGATCAAAGGCCGGCGCGAGCGCGTGCTGCTGTCGACCAAAGCCACCTTCCGTTCCGGCGATGGGGCGAATGAGGTGGGATCTTCGCGCTTTCACTTGATCCAGGCTTGCGATGCCGCGCTCAAGCGCCTTGGCACCGACTATATCGACCTGTTTCAGCTGCATGGATTCGACGCATTGACGCCGGTTGAAGAAGTATTGTCGACCCTGGACGACCTGGTGCGCGCGGGGAAAATCCGCTATGTAGGCGTGTCGAATTTCTCCGGCTGGCACTTGATGAAATCGCTGGCCGTCGCCGACCGCTATGGCTATCCAAGGTATGTCGCCAACCAGACGTATTACTCGCTGATTGGCCGCGACTATGAATCGGAATTGATGCCGCTGGGCCTCGATCAGGGCGTAGGCGCGGTGGTCTGGAGTCCTTTGGGCTGGGGCCGGCTGACCGGCAAGATCCGGCGCGGCCAGCCTTTGCCGGCGAATAGCCGCTTGCACAAGACGGCAGACATGGGACCGCCGGTGGCGGACGAGTTGTTATACAAAGTGGTGGACGCCTTGCAGGAAATCGCCGATGAAACCGGCAAGAGCATCCCGCAGATCGCTCTCAACTGGCTATTGCAGCGGCCCACCGTTGCCACCGTGGTGATAGGCGCGCGCAGCGAAGAACAGTTGTTGCAAAACCTCGGTGCTGTCGGCTGGAGCCTGAGCGCCGAGCAGGTCGCCAGACTCGATCTCGCCAGCAAGGTGACGCCGGCCTATCCGTACTGGCACCAGCGCGGATTCACCGAACGCAATTCCTTGCCGGTCTGATCGCTGCGGCCGGGCGGCGGGAGTTTCCACCTGGTCCGGTGCTCTGCCGCCATGGCGCCGCTAGAAGGGATAGTCGGCCAGCCGCTTGATTTCATCGAGCGGCGTAGTCACGATCCAATGGCAGTACTGGTTGATTTTGCTCCGGTCCAGCGTCTGCGGATCGATGTGCGCGTATTTTCCGGCACGATAGTGGTGCTTGGAAAAATAATCGTCGGTATGGATCCCGTGGATATGAAAAGTCATCTGGTCGATGGCGCCGACGCTGTAGCTGGGCACATCCAGGATCTGTGTCTTGCCGTGTTCAAGAAACGCGCCATAGTGATGGTTCGCCACGATCTCGGCCGCGTACATGGTCGTCACGCCGCGGAACCAGCCCGGCCACTGGCCAGTGTTGCTGCCGAAATCCCGCAAGACCAGTTCGGACACCCGGGTCTGTTCCCTGACGAAGAACAAGACGTGACCGCTGGGCGCCAGCAGCGAATGGCCGCAGCCGAATACGCGATGGTGCTCAAAGCCGTGGCGCTGGCAGAAATCCAGCATCTTGTCCCATGCTTCCTGCGTCGTATACAGGTACTGGCCGTTGCCGTGGACCGGCGTGTTGGGCCGCAATCCGCAGAGATGCTCGGTCAGGAAGACGTCGGCATCGGTCCTCAGCAGCCATTTGTAGCGCTGCTGCAGATCGTCGGTGTGCGGGCCGCTCAGGCAAGCGATGGAATTGATGAACGGATAGCCCTGCCAGATGCTGCCTTCGACCGCGACCGGTTCAAATGGAATCTTGATGACGCCGGGATCGTCGCCGGGCAGTTTGTCCAGGACTTTCGGATTGCACACCGCGACCAGGTCGGAGTTGCGCCAGTTGCCGCTATAGATCCAGCTTTTGTAGATCCAGCTGAAATCCTCCAGCATGTTGGGATGGTCGTCGATATACATCAGTATCCCGAGCGATTTTTGGTTGTCGTCGCTATTCATTGCTTTATTTCCCCTGGAACAATTTTTTCTCGCGGCGCTGAATGCCGCGCCGGATCAGGTCAGCGCGGGCCGAACAGGGCGCCGATGCGCTGCGTATACGCGGCGACATTTGCCTCCGCTGTGGCGTCGACGCTGTGCAGGAATGCCTGCGCTTTTGCCGTGTAAGCGGCGCTGTTTTCATCGTGCGACAAAGCTGCCTCGGCTAAAGCCCTGGCGCCATCGGCGACGTCGAAATCGCGGTAGTAATAGCCGACCTCGCTCAGGTACGGCGAATTGTGCACCAGCGGATAGCCGCCATACAGCGCGTCATAGAACAGATAGTTGAGGCCGTTTTCCCATTGATGGGAAATCACGATATCGGTGTGCTCGGCGGCGAAGGCGCAGAACGGAAAGCGGTGATCGGCGGTGGCCTTGCCGTCCTTGACTATCTCCAGACCCAGGGCGAGGTGCTTGAATGCGCTGTTTTCCTTGAGCTGGAAAGTATTCGTCATGAACACATGCGCCAGCAGCCCGGGGTGTTCGATATAAAACTGATTGGTTGCCAGCATCGGTATCAGGGTGCTCTTGACGACATTGATGTTCGGTTCGAAAATCGCCACCCGCTTGGCTGTTCCGTGGTTGCGGTAGCCCCATTTTTGCCGCAGTTCAGGATTTGCCGTCAGCGCAGCTTCGATGAAATAGGGCGCCCAGATGTGCGGCAACACATGCACCGGCGCCTTGTAGACGCTTTCCCAATAGCTCTTGCAGGTGTGGACATGCTGGGGATTGGTCCACAGCTCGTCAAACGTGACCCGATGGGGGTTGGGCTGCCACTGGTCGCGTCCGAAGGTCATGGTCTCGACGGCGATCACGTAGTCGTTGCCAAAGCGGAACGACACGGCCTTGCCCTTGCGCCGGCGCACCCGTTCAACTTGTTCCGGCGACACGAAGCCGTTCATCTCGACCAGCAGGTCGGTCTTGTCCAGCACGCTCGAAATGGGCCGCAGCGCGCGCTGCAGGTCTCCCATCAGCAGGCCGGCAGGGTAATTCTTGATGCCGTCGCTGTGCACTAGCCAGACATGGTCGACCAACGGCGACTTCCGCAGCAGCTGGTACAGGAAAAAACAGTTCTGGTTGGCGCCGTTATACCAGATCGATTGCTGCGGATCGTCACTGATGTTCAGGGTGATGGCGACGTTTATCTTCATGATGGTAGCTTTGAGTGGGCGGAATGCTTGATGGCAAACTTACCATGAGCCTGCATTTTTCTGAAGAAAAATTAATCAGGCATGGAAATTTCAAGGGGCGCGGCTGGTTGCAGCCGACTTGCCGGCAAGATCGATTGGCCTGGTATGCATGCATGCTAATATCAGGCCACGATCACAATGGAGAGCAAAATGGCCTTTAAAGAAACCAAGGGAAACAAGACGGTCGAAGCGCGGGTTGCTCCAGCACCGGGAGGCATGTTCAAGGGCGTGATCCAGGTATCGACGCAGCGCGGCGATCAGGTTTTCGTGCAAACCATAGGTAAAGGCTGCGGGCGGCCGGTAAAAACCGAACAGGCAGCGCTGGAACTGGCCGAGCGCGAGGCGCGCCGCGTTATCGGCGTGTGATCCCAACGGGCCATCTCTTACCTTTCGGTAGGAGCGTCCCTGCCGGGTGTGAACATTCCATCCCGGCACATCAATCTGCAGCTGCCTACCATTTGCAGCCCCCGTCTTTTTTTGACGTCACTGCATCGGCAATCAGGAACAGCGGCGCCAGCAACCCCTTTGAGCTTTGACTTTGCAGGCAATCGGCGCGTGCGCCGCGCTGTATGTCTTGCGCCAGGCGGCTGTCGGGATTGACCGCTTCCAGCGGATGGCTTTTCAATTGAGCGACTGCTCTGTCGTCGTGCATGCTGTCTGGATCCCTGGCGATCTTCCCGGCCATTCTCACTGCAGCATCCAGATCCAGGCGAGGCCGCGGTTCGGGCAGCGCCGGCTGCTCTTTTGCCTCAGCGTGGATTGCCTCATTGACGATCGGCGATGCAGCCAAGGGCTGCGTCACGTTTTTCTTGCTGCTATCGGAACCGGGCCGACGGGAATTGCGCTGCGCTGGCTGCGCCGCAGCGGACTCCAGGCGCTGCACCTGTGCTGGCGGCAGCCTTGGCTGCGGCGTCGGCAGCAGGAACAGCGTCATGTCCGCGAATGCGCTGCGGGCCGCTGCGGGCGGCGCCGGTTGACGATGCAAAAACATTTGCAGCAGCACGGCGTGCAACAGCAGGGAGGCGAGGATGCCCCAACGCATTGCACGCGAATAGGGAGCTGAAGGCCAGCGGCTTGCGTCAGGCATATTATCTTCACACAATGATTGACCGGTTGCGGTAGCCAGCCCGGCAGGCTTACTCTGCGCCGGCGTCAGGCACGGCGTGGTCCGGCTGGTAGCTCAGCAGGTCGCCCGGCTGGCAGTCAAGGTAGCGGCAGATCGCTTCCAGGGTTTCCAGCCGCACGCCTTTCACCTTGCCTTGTTTTAAGAGCGACAAATTCTGTTCGGTAATGCCGATGGCGGCCGCCAGGTCTTTCGATTTCGCCTTGCGTTTTGCCAGCATGACGTCCAGCGTGATCACGATACCCATTTACTTCCTCAGACGAACTGCCGGTTTTCAGCGTCGACTTCGCTGGCGCGCTGCAGGATGCGGGCAATCACGGTGATGGAGGCGGCCATGAACAGGGAAACCACTTCGCTGCTGCCAAAGCCGACGTTGACCAGGCGATGGCCTACCGGCCGCATGATGGTCAGCCAGATGCTGGACAGCGGCTGGCAGAGAACGCCCAGCACCACCCACCAGGCCAGGCTTTGGCCGACCCTGCCCAGGTGGATGGCTGCCGCCGCCGAAAAATATTCACCGCGTGCATAGCGCTGGAACAGAGCGCGCAGCTGATACAAGCCATAGCCGAGCGCCAGCAAAGGGATATTGGTGATAACGATAGCGCCCGCAAGCTGCCATGCAGGCAGGCTGGCCGGATCGATGCCGAGCTGGGTGGCGGCGTTGGAGTAATCGCTGAAGCGGATAAATTCATGCGGAAACAGCCAGCCGCCAATGCTGAAAACCAGCATGGCGATCAGCAGCAGCATGGTGACGCTTGCCATGCGCTGGCTGGTCTGGGCAATACGATCCTGTTGCAGGTTCGGTCTTTTAGGCGCTGTCATTGTGGATAATTCAGATGAATGAAAATATGGAAATTGAAAGCGTTGCCAAGGCTTGCCATGGCGCGGTCGGCCGCGGCGGCATGGAAACCCATTTTCACGGAACCGTGGACGCCAAGGTGCGGCATGACCTTGCAGCCGAGGTATAGCGCCATGATGGCGATGGCCAGCCACGAGCAAAGTGTCGCCAGGTAACAGCGAGCGAGAGTAATGAAATCCGGCTTCACGGCGCTTCCTTGTTGATAGGATTGCCGTATTCTAGTCTAAAATTATCGTAAAACAATAATAAATTGTGATTTTATGGTAATTTATTATTGATTTTTATTTCCGAGGACAGTCCTTGCTCAACCCTCAGGCCGCCTTTGCGCCTTCCTCCGAGCAGATTTTCCAGCTTGCCGCTGGCCAGCGCAGTCCCCAGCAGCACGACGGCGCAGCCGGCCAGCATGGACGGTGTCACCTTTTCGCCGAGAAACAGCGCACCCCATATAAGCCCGAAAACCGGGATCAGGAACGTTACCGATGCCGCATACGCCGCACCCACGCGCTCGATCAGGCGGAAATACAGGATATAGGCAAGGCCGGTGCAGACCACGCCGAGCGCCGCCACGCACATCCAGGTTGAGGCGGCGATAGCCTGCCGCGGCCAAAACGGCAGGGCGACCGGCAACAGCACGATGGCGGCAAAGAACTGGCTGCCGAAAGCGACCACCAGCGGCTGTATGCCGGCCAGGTGGCGTTTGGAATAATTCACTGCAAAGCCGTAGCAGACGGTGGCCAGCAGCGCGGCGGCGATCGCCAGCGGCACGCCGGCAATGCCGGCGCCCAAGGTATCCCACACCAGCAGCACCACCCCGGCCAATCCCAGCAGCAAGCCGGCGATCTGCCGGCGGCCGAGGCCGGCCTGGAACCAGGCTGCCGCGATAAGGGCGGTCCAGATCGGCGTGGTGGCGTTCAGGATGGCGTCCAGGCCGGCGTTGACATACAGGGTGGAATAGGCAAACAGGCCGAACGGAATCGCCGAATTGCTGATGCCGACCACCAGCAGCGGCCATGCCTTGGCGCGCAACTGGCGGCGCGCCGGCGCGGAGCGCAGCACCGGCGTTAGCACCAGGGCGGCAATGCCGACGCGCAGGGCGATCAGGGCCAGCGGGCCGAATTCCGGCGCGGCGATGCGCAGGAACAGGAAGGAGGCGCCCCAGATCGCCGCCAGCAGGCACAGTTCAATCAGGTTCATGGCGTGTATCTTTCAAGTCGAGCGGCAGGCGCCGCGAACTTGAAAGATACTGCTTGTCCCGCACCAGGGAACTCTGGTTCTTGCGGTGGAATTCAGGATTGCGAGGGTTTGTTTCGCTGACTTGTCTGGTTGAGTTATTACGCCGGATTGTCAGGCGGCCTGGTACAGAGCATCGGGGATCTCCAGGTTCATAATCGCTGAACTCAGGCATTTTCCATGCGCGTCCAAGGCCAGCGAACGCGTCACGCCGCCGCCCAGGGCGCGCTGCATGACGAAATTCAGGGCGCCCAGCTGAGGCAATGCGTAGCGCGTGACGTCGCCATCGACAATCTCCGAGAAATGCTGCTTCACGCGCTCCGGCGTGAGATAGCTTTCCAGAAAAGCATAATCGCTTTCCCGATAGGCAATCACGGAAATATTCGAGATGTCGCCTTTGTCGCCGGCGCGGGAATGAGCAAGTTCGCGTAGTTTCATGTCAATCCTCTGCAAAATGAATGGCGGTCTGCACCAGTTGCCGCGGCAGCAGGGTGGACTGCACGGCGATTACTTCCCTGGCCGTTTTGGTGACGCCGCCGCCGGCCGCCGGACCGCAGGTGTACAAGGTTTCGACTTCGTTGCCGATGCTCGCCGCGCCGTGCATGCTATCGCTGCGGGCGGTCACCCGCAGCCGTACTTCGTAGGGCGCCGCCGCCTGTGCCGACAATGCGGCGCCGTGGATGGCGTCGACGCCGAGCAGGTCGTAGCGGATTTCATCAAACCTGGCGCCGCTCAGCTGCAGCCTTTCCGCAACGATATCCAACGCCAGCCGCCCGCGCGCCAGCGCGCCCGGCCCGGCATAGGAAATCTGGCCTTCCCCTATGTAGCCGTCGACATAGCCTATCGATACCTTGAGCGTATCGCTCTTTGCGCGCCCGCTCGCGCCTTGCACCAGCACGCGGTCCTGGCCGATTTCGGTTACGCTCACGGCGGAAAAATCCGCCACCACGTCCGGCGTGAAGTAAGCGCCGGGATCATGGATTTCATACAGCAGCTGTTCCTTGCAGGTGGCTGCCGTTATCTGTCCGCCCGATCCCGCCACCTTGGTGATGACGACCGCGCCGTCTGCCGCCACCTCGCCGATCGGGAAGCCCAGGCGGCCCAGTCCTGGCACATCCTTGTAGCCGGGATCGGCAAAGTAGCCGCCGCTGATCTGGCCGGCGCATTCAAGCAGGTGGCCGACCAGCGTGCCTTGTCCCAGGCGCTGCCAGTCGTCCATGGCCCAGCCGAATTCATGGATCAGCGGCGCCAGGAACAATGAGGGATCGGCTACGCGGCCGCAGATGATGACGTCGGCGCCCTCGGCCAGTGCGGCGACCAGCGGCGCCGCGCCGATATAGGCATTGGCCGACAGCAGCTTGCCTGCCAGCGCATTCAGCGGCTTGCCCTGGTCGCTGGCATAGGCGCCCGCCTTGATTATGTCCAGCACGTCGTCGCCGGTGACCGCCGCCACCTTGAGGTCGAGCTGCATGGCGGCGGCAATCTGCCTGACCTTGGCGGCGGCGGCGAGGGGATTGGCGGCGCCCATGTTGGTGATGATGCGGATCTTTTTTTCACTGCAGGTGCGCAGCACTGCTTGCATGCGCTGTTCCAGCAGCGGGTCGTAACCTAGCGCTGGGTTTTTCATTTTCGCTTGCTGGGCGATGGCGATGGTGCGTTCGGCCAGGCACTCGAACACCAAGTAGTCGAGCTGGCCTTTTTCAGCCAGTTCGACAGCGGGTTCGATGCGGTCGCCGGAATAGCCGGCGCCGGCGCCGATTCTGATGGGTCTCACGATAATCTCCTGGGCTGGTCCTGCTTTTATGTCCTGCTCTTATGTCCTGCTCTTACAAGGGAAAGACGCCGATCACGACACAGGTGATGGTCATGATGACGGATGCTGCGAACAGGTATTTGAAAGTGTATTTCTGGTGATCGGCGAGATCGATTCCAGCCAGTCCGGCCACCAGGAAAGTGGCCGGGGTCAGCGGGCTGACCGGAAAGCCGGTGGTCATCTGCCCGAGCAACGCTGCTTGCGCCACATGCAAGGGTTGCACGCCCAGCATGTGGCCGACCTCGGCGATCACCGGCAGTACGCCGAAATAAAAGGAATCGGGATCGAACAGCATCGACAGCGGCATCGACAACAGCCCCAGCACCACCGGAATATGCGAGGCCATGGACGGCGGCACAAAGCCGACCGCCATTTTGGCCATGGCCGACAGCATGCCGGATTTGCTCATGATGCCGGTGAACACGCCGGCCGCGAACAGGATGCTGGCCATCAGCAGGGCCGCTTTGGCATGGGCGTCGATGCGGGCCCGCTGCATGTCGACGTCGCGGTAATTGATCATCAGCGCCAGCACTACGCCGAGCATGAACATCACTACCGGATCGATCTTGCCGCTGATCATCACTCCGAGTACCAGCACGGTCAGGATGATGTTGATCCAGAAATTCTGCGGACGGCGGATTTTTTTCTCTTCTTCCGATAATTCGCGTGCTTGCACGAAGCTGCTTGCAGCGCCTTTGGCCAGGCCTAGCCGGCGCTCTTCCTTGATGCCGAGATAGAAGGCGACCGAAAAGACGAACACCAGGCCGACCAGCTGCACCGGAATCAAGGGCATGAAAATCTCGCTGATCGGGATATGCAAGGCAGCCGAGGCGCGGATCATGGGGCCGGTCCAGGGCAGGAAATTGACGCCGGCGGCGAGCGAGGCCACGCAGGCCAGGATGCGCTTGTCGATTCCCAGCCGCTGATACAGCGGCAGCATGGCGGGAATGGTCACCAGGAAAGTGACGGCGCCGGAGCCGTCCAGATGGATCAGCAAGGCCAGCAAGGCGGTGCCGGGGACGATGCGGCTGGGGCGGCTGCCGACGATGCGCAGGATGCCGGCGATGATCGGATCGAGCATGCCGGCGTCGGTCAAGATGCCGAAAAACAGGATCGCGAACACGAACATGCCGGCCACCGGCGCAATCTTGGTAATGCCGGAAACGATAAACGTCGAAGTTTCGAGGCCGAAGCCGCCGATCAGGGCGGCGGCCACGGGGATCGCGATCAGCGCCACCAGCGGCGACATCCGTTTCGTCAGGATCGCCGTCAGCAGTGTGAAGATGGTGATGAAGCCGAGCAGTGCCAGCATGTTGTCTGTCTCCTATCCTGTGGATATTTTTATGGATATTTTTGTTATTGCTTTGTATTTACCTGGATTCTGGCGGCCCGGCTTTGTGCTGTAAAATGGTTTTTTCCGATAGATTGATCGGAAAAACAGATGAATAGGCAATCTGCCATGAACCTGAATATTTCCACCCGTTCGCTGCACGCCTTCCTGGCGCTGCAAGAGTGCAAGCACTTCACCCATGCCGCCGAGCGCTGTTGCATGTCGCAATCGGCATTCAGCGTGATGATCCAGAAGCTGGAAGAAAGCGTCGGCGCCAGGCTGTTTGAGCGCGATACCCGCAATGTCATGCTGACGGCGGAAGGCGAGCTGTTCGCGGAAGTGGCGCGCGCCTTGGTCGGCGACATCGAATCGGCGTTCGCCGACATGAGCGATTACGTCGCGCGCCGCAAGGGCAGGGTGGCGATTGCCGCCTTGCCGTCGCTGGCGGCGCATGGCTTGCCGGCGGTGATCGCCGAATACAGGCAGGCTTATCCTGGCATCACCGTGCAGCTGTTCGACGCCTTGTCGGACCAGTGCCTGGCCCTGCTGCGCCAGGGCAAGGTGGATCTGGCTTTGACCGCGCCCGCTTCCGGCCTGACGGAATTCGACACCAAGACCTTGTGCAGCGATCCCTTTTACCTGGTGTGCCGCCAGGATCACCCGCTAGCGGGCAAGCGCCGCATCCGGCCGGCCGATCTGAGCGGTTGCGAATTGATTCACCTGGCGCGCTCCACCAGCGTGCGCCAGCATGTCGAGCTGTTGTTGCGCGGTATAGCGGTCAAGAATTCGGGACTGGAAGTGGAGCACCTGGCGACGGTGGCCGGCCTGATTGAAGCGGGACTGGGAGTCAGCATCGTGCCGGAGCTGACCCTTTTCCAGTTCCGCAAGATGAATCTGCTGAGCATTCCGATGCAGGCCGGCGACGTGGTGCGGCCTATCTTGATCGTGAAAAAGAAAGAGCGCGCGCTCTCGATTGCGGCGCAAGGGATGTCGGAACTGATTGAAAAGCGGCTGCAAACGACGAGCAGCCGCGCAGTGCTGGCGGGGTAGGGAAGATGGGACGGGCGCCGAGTCAGGCGCGCCGAACTAGCGTCATTGCAGGGCCATGCCGAAGCGTTCCGTGCGCGGCATCCAGTTGCCCTTGATGTCGGCCGACACCAGGATCCGTTCGGCGCGCCCGATCAGCAGCTCGCGCGGCACGAAGCCGAAGTGGCGGTAGTCGCCGCTATTGTCGCGGTTATCGCCCAGCATCAGGTAGTGGTCCTGCGGCACCGTGATCGGGCCGAAACTGCGGTTGGCGTTGACCTCTGGCAGGACCTGGATGCGGTGCTGCTCGCGGCCCATTTTTTCGTTGAGGCGCAGGGCGACGATGCTGCCGTGGTCCATCGGCTCAGGCGCGCTGTCCAATACCGCATAGCTGGCTTGCTTGCCGTTGATGATCATCTTTTCATCGCGCATTTCCACAGTGTCGCCGGGCAGGGCGATGACGCGCTTGATCAGCCGGGTGTCGTCCAGCGGCGAAAAGAAGGTGACGATATCGCCGCGCTTGGGCTCGCCCAGATGGCCCAGCACGATATTGGTCAGCGGGACTTTCAGGTTGAACGCCAGGCGGTTGACGAACACCACATCGCCTTCCAGCAGATTGGGACGCATGGAGCCGGACGGGATCGGATTCCAGTCAGCCACCGCGGTACGGAAAATCCCGAAAAGCAAAAGGAACAAGATAAATCCCTTGTTGAGCCGGATCCAGTTTTTCATTTTCATTCCGCCTTTGAGTGATTGCTGACGCATTCCCCGGGAGCCCGTTTGCATGGCGCTCCCAATCTCTTTGAAGCCGTATTAAAGCCGTATTAAAGCTGTATTAAAGCTATATCATGGCGCATATTTGCTCCCGGATCCGCACAGTATGCCACCAAATTCACCGGCCATTCTTTACTCCGCGCGGCTGGCCTTGCGCCGTCCCAGCAGCCAGGATATTTCTGCTTTGTTCAGCATCTATGGCGATCCGGCCACCAATACTTTCAATCCAGCCGGACCTTATCAAACGGTGGCGGTAGCTGAGGCCACCATGGGCCGCTGGCTGGCCCAGTGGCAGCAGTACGGCTACGGGCAATGGGCGTTGAGTTTGAGGGAAGATCCCGGGCAGGTCATCGGTTTTGACGGCCTGACTCATGCGCTGTTCGGACAGCAGGAAAAGGTCAACCTGGGCTACCGTTTTTCCACGCAGGTCTGGGGGCAGGGGCTTGCCACGGAATTATCCGCAAAAGCGCTGGAGTTCGGCTTCGGGCCCCTGGACCTGGAGGAGATCTGGGCCATGGTCAGAGAACCGCATCAAGCCTCGCGCCGCGTGCTGGAAAAAGTCGGCTTGAGGCAGGTGGACAAGGTTGCCGAACCGCTGGGCGGCGCCGGCAGCATCGTCTTTGCCCTCAACCGTGCCGATTACAAGCCGGCGTAAGGGCCCGCCAGCAACGCGCTACGGCTAGCTTTTCGGCGTCTGCGGCAGCAAGTCGAAATGGTCAGCCTGGTACTGGAACAACAGGCAGTCTTCGCCTTTATTGCAGCCGCTGTAATGCGGGAGCCTGGCCGGCAGGTTATAGAAAGAACCGGCCGGATATTCCACGCGCTGGCCGTCGATCACCGCATAGAAGGTCCCTTTCAGCACCACCGTCGGCAAATTCTGCGAATGTGTGTGGAAGGGATTGTCTTTGCCCGCCGGGAAAATCACGAACGCTTCGTAAGGCCCCTTGCCGCTCAGATTGCCGTGGACGTTGGCGTACTTGATGCCGCCGCTGCCGGGGATGTCGGTCCACTGCAAATCCGCTGCCGGCAGGGATATCAGTGCGCCGGCATGTTTTGCATGGCTGCCGCCTTCTGCTGCAAGCAGCTGGCTGGAGAGCAGGAGCGAGCCCAGGGCCAGCAAGATTTTTGATAAATTTTTCATAAGATGCTTTCGTTTTTTTGTTAAGCCAGTGGCAGTTGCAGGATCTGTTCGGTGCTCATCAGCGCGCCGAAGGTGTCGGCGATAGAGGCTAGCGCTGCGCGATGCAGCACGGTATGCGGCAGTACGCTGCCGTCGGCGCTGTCGAGATCGCGGGTGGCGCAGGCGTCGTCCGCCACCACTACTTGATAGCCGAGCGGCACGGCGTCGCGCGCCGCTCCGGCTACACAGGCATGCGTCATCAGGCCGCTGACGATCAGTGTCTTGATGCCGGCCGCCTTGAGGCGCTGGTCGATATCGGTAGTCGGAAACACGCTGACGGAAGTTTTTTGCAGCACGCTGTGATGCGCCGCAGGCTGCAGCTGGTCGTGGAACTGCACGTTAGCGCTGTCTGAGGCAAACACCGGCGCGCCGGCCGGGCTCAGATGCTGGACATGGAACACCGGCATGCCGGCCTGGTCCGCCAGGGCGACCAGGCGGCGGGCGTTGCGCAATGCGCGCATGCCGTCAGGAATCGGCATCTTGCCGTTGAAGTATTCGTTCTGGAAATCGATCACCAGCAGGGCGGTGCTGGCGGCTTCGAACTTGCCTGGCGCTGCTGCGCCTGCCATGGTGCGGATGGTTGGATGGTTCATTGCGATACTCCCGGTCGGTTTCAGGCGCGATGAACGCCCATCGTTCATCGCTGCCTTGCCGTCGCCCTTGCTTGCTGCGTGGGCGGCGGAACAGGACGAAGTATCGGCGGCTGGCGGCAAGGGCGAAAGTGTCCCGATAGACATAATGTGATAGGATCGGGCCATGTCGATTTCCGCCCCCAATCCAAAGCAAGCGCACACCGTTGCGGTGGTCGCCTTTGATGGTATCAGCCCGTTCCACTTGTCCGTGCCCTGCATGGTGTTTGGCGACGACCTGGCGCGGCTAGGCGTACCACGCTATCGCTTGCTGATCTGCGGCACACGGACTGGCCTGGTGCCGACCATGTCGGGATTCAATATCGAGGTGGAGCATGATTTGTCGGCACTGGAACTAGCCGATACCGTGATCGTGCCGGCTTGGCGCGATCCGGACGAACGGCCGCCGGAGCTGCTGCTGCAAGCCTTGCGGGCTGCACATGAGCGCGGCGCCCGCATCGTCGGCCTGTGCCTGGGAGCCTTCGTGCTGGCCGAGGCCGGTTTGCTGAATGGCCGCGCCGCCTCCACCCACTGGGTCTGGAGCGAGGACTTCGCCCGCAAATATCCCAAGGTCAAGCTGGACCAGAAAGTCTTGTACATGGACGACGGCGACATCCTGACCTCGGCTGGCACAGCCGCCGCCATCGACTGCTGCCTGCACCTGCTGCGGCGCGACCATGGCGCCGATGTCGCCAACCGCATCGCCCGCCGCATGGTGGTGGCGCCGCACCGCCATGGCGGCCAGGCGCAATACATCGAGCAGCCGTTGCCGCCAAGCGGCGGCAGCGATGCGCTGACCGTGACGCTGGACTGGGCCATCGAACACCTGGAGCAGCCGCTGTGCCTGGATGTGCTGGCGGCCAGGGCGGCCATGAGCCGGCGCAATTTCACCCGCCGCTTCAAGCAGAAGACCGGCGCCACCGTCTCGCAATGGCTGCTCAACCACCGCCTGGCGTCGGCGCAGCGGCTGCTGGAAACTTCCGACAAGGCGATAGACCGGATTGCCGAGCTGGCCGGCTTTGGCTCCACGGTGTCGCTGCGCCAGCATTTCACCGCTGCCTTTGCCATATCGCCCGCCGCCTACCGCAAGCAATACCGGCGCGCATGAGCGTTTGCGGCCGGTGCTATACAATGCGTCTTCCCGCATTTTTTGCCGCTTCCTGACTTTCCGACGCAATGACAGACCACTCCGCAGCATCCCCCGAAGAATTCGCCGACGCCGATCACAAGACCCAGGAACCGCGCCTGTGGCAAGACGACGGCTGGACCGCGCGCATCATCAAGAACGACGACGATGACGGCTGGGCGGTGGCGATGATCAAGGATGGCGAGCCGGAACCGGCCCTGATCGGTCCCTGGACCATGGGCCGCGACAAGAAGAATCCGAAACCGCTGGATCCCTCGGCCTTCATTACCCTGGTCAAGACCGCCTCCGAATTCGTGCGCCGCCATGAGCAGCAGCTGCATGCGATGCTGCACAAGACCGTCGCTGTCAGCGACGGCGCCGCAACCATCAACGTTACGCTCGACATCGTTCCCGACGATGATTTTCCCTACGCGCTGCTGACTGCCCATGATGAAGACCGCGAGCAGCTGGCGCAGGTGCGCGTCGCCGCCAGCTTCAAGTTGAGTCCAAGCAGCGCCAGCGCCTGGGTGGACAGCGGATTCCGCAAGCCCAACTGACAGCATCTTCCCGCTGATTTTTATCGCCGGCGCGGCATGGCCGGGATAAAGTCACGCGCTCGGATTAGTCCCGCATGGCGGTCTGGCTGAGGTTTTTTCCGCGCCCCAGGATGCAAGACATAGCCGGTTAGAGTAAATAATCCATATCATTGCCTATTGTAAAAAATGACAGGTATGATTGCCGGCGCAATTAAAACTTTGGCAAAACAACGCCAACAAAACTACGTTTTAACTACACCGAGGACATCATGCATCTGAAAACTCTGCGTAACACTCTGCTTGCGCTGGCTGCCTGCGCCGCGCTGCACGCGCCAGCCCAGGCTGCCGACGGCAGCAAGGAAGTCAGCCAGGGCGCGGTCAGCATGGCGGCATCGCCGCTGGGCTCGATCGACGGCGGACCAATTGCCGCCAGCGCCTATTTCGCGGTCGGCGCCTCCTTCGTGGTGATCGGCATCGGCACGATAGTCGGCGATGCGATGGAAGTCATCATCCAGAACACGGTGGACGGCAGCAAGGCCGTGGTGCGGGGCTCGGCCGCGGTGGCGCATCAGGTCGGACTGTCGGTCGGCAACGGCATCAAGGTGGTGGCCGAATCGACCGGGTATACGCTGGTCGCCTCGGGCAAGATCCTGGCCTTCGTGCCCAACGCGGTCGGCAAGGAATTGCTGTACCAGTCCAAGCTGTCGCAATGATGGGGCTGCGCCGTATTACTTGCGCCATTGCGTGCGCCATGACGCTCGGCCTGGCCCTGCATGGCGCGGCGATCGCCGGGCAAACCTGTTCCGAGACGCCACCGCGTCCGGATTCCGTGCGCATGGCGTTCAGCAGCGCCAGCGCGCTTTCCGCGGCGCTGGATCAAGCCCAGCCTGAGGTTGCGCTGGTGGCGCGGGTAGGCCAGGATCTTTCGAAGTACGGCTTGCGCTATTCGCATATCGCCTTTGTGCTGAAAGACCCGGCAGCAGGGCAGTGGCGCACCATGCATCTGCTGAACGCCTGCGGCACGGCGGATTCAGCGATCTGGCAAGAAGGCCTGGCGAATTTTTTCCTCGACGATCTGTTCAGCTACGAATCGCTGCTGATCATCCCTTCGCCGGCGGCGCAGCATAAGATCCTGGCCCGGCTGTCCGACCGTTCTCAGTATCTGGCGCTGTTCACGCCGCACTACAATATGCTGGCCTATCCCTTCTCCACCCGTTACGAAAACTCTAATCAATGGGTGCTGGAGCTGCTCACCAAGGCCTATGCCGACAATAATATCCAGATCGACAGCCGCGACAAATCGCAGCAGTGGCTGAAGCTGATGGGTTACGAGCCGACCACGCTTGCGCTGGGACCGATGACGCGGCTGGGCGGGCGCATGTTCCGCGCCAATATCGCCTTCGACGATCATCCCAACGAGCGGCGTTTTGCCGACAAGATCGATACCGTGACCGTGGTGTCGATGACGCAGTTCCTCAAGAAAATCGACCCTGCCACCACGCTGACGGTGGTGCCGGAGCCGAAGCTGAATGCCTTGCCCAATTAAGAGGCGGCGAGCTGCGTATCTGATGCAGGAATAATTTTCTGATTATTAAATTACAAAGGGAGGTCCATCCATGCAGCATCCGTCTCAACAACCGTCGTTCGCCTTCGTTGCCGCTTCCTGGACGGCATTGCTGGCAGGTTTCATCGCTTTCCTGGTCGGCCTGTTCAACGCCAATATGCAGCTGAACGAGCGCGGCTATTATTTCACCTTGCTGGTGTACGGCCTGTTCGCCGCCATTTCCGTGCAAAAAAGCGTGCGCGACAAGGTCGAGGGAATTCCGGTGACCGGCATTTACTACGGCTTGTGCTGGCTGTCGGTGCTGCTGGCCGTGCTGCTGCTCGCTATCGGCTTGTTCAACGCCAACCTGGCGCTCAGCGAAAAGGGTTTCTACGGCATGTCTTTTGCCCTGGCCTTGTTTGGCGCCATCGCCGTGCAAAAGAATACGCGCGACATGCAATCGGCAAGGCCGGTCGTCGCCGACTAGGAAATCAGGCAAGCTTGATGAAATAATCCGCTTGCATGCGAGGGTTTGTACAGGCATGCAAGCGCTTTTAAAAATCACTGGAAATCCGGATAATGCTTGGTGCGATTTAAGTTAAACCTTATACTGGGTATTTATACAGTTTTGGTGAACAATGCCGCACAAGTTTCGTCGTTTTCTAGTTGTTGGCTTATTGCTGACATCTTCTGCCTTTGCTACAGATTGCCCCTCCCATTACGCCGCCGGACAGGCCCCCAGGATTCTCAATGACAAACTGGCGCGCCAGACGCAAGAGCTGTGCTTCCAGGCTTTTGCCGTCATGCATTCCGGCGTCACGCGCACGCCTTTGTGGTCGGCCGAACACCTGACGCGCGATAATATCGACGCCGCGCGCACGCTGTCGCGCGAAAACTCCTTTCATCCCGAGCCGGCCCTGCTGATCAACGGCCGCGCCGAGCTGAAAGACTATTCCCGTTCCGGCTTCGACCGCGGGCACATGAGTCCGAACGGCGACATGGCCAACCGCACCTCGCAATATGAAAGTTTCAGCCTGGCCAACATGGTTCCGCAGAATCCGCAGAACAACCGCCATATCTGGGCCGAAATCGAGAGCGCGGTGCGGCGCCTGGCCGTGAAGGAGGGTGAGCTGTACGTGATCACCGGGCCGGCCTTCCTCGGCCAGGACCTGCAAAAAATCGGCAATGTGCTGGTGCCTACCTATATCTATAAAGTCGTTTATAGTCCCAGGAGACAGCAGGCCGCCGCCTATTTCATCCAGAACGCGGATACCTCGCACTACCAGACCTTGTCGCTGTCGCAGCTGGAAAACACCTTGCGCATCGACCTCTTGCCGGGTGTGTCGAAGCGCGTCAAGGATGTGGCGATGGCTCTGCCCGCTGCCGGCGGGCGCGGCAGCGGCAGCGAGCGCTACGCGGCAGACAAGAGCGCGGCCGAGCGCGGCACGCCGGAAAGAAGCGCCGAGCCGGCTGCCCAGATCAAGAAAATAGAGAAGGACTTGCTGTCCAAATTGATGGATGATGTGCTCAAGATGCTGGTCAATTTCGTTACGAACCTGATAAACAAAGGATGGTCGCATGTCTAAATTTGTACCGTTTGCAGATGAAAGCGCAACCCTCGCCATCGGCAAGATGAATGTGGAAAACCGGCTGGACCGGGTCAGCCTGTTCGGCGATCTTGATCTGACCTTGGATCAGGTTGGACTGGAGCAGGCAAAGACCCTGCAGTCGCTGGTCAACAGCGTGGTGGAAACGCTCGAATCGAGAACCTTGCCGGACAAGGTGGCGACAGCGCCGGTAGTCAAGGTCAGCAATCCGTTTTGAATGCAAGGTTGAAAACAAGAGGCAGAGAGATGGACGAAGCAGCAGGCAGCGATACCGGCTTAAGCGATGTCGGCATGCTTGGCAATGGCGCGCCGCAGAGCCAGGTGCTGGAGCAGGTGGCCATGCGCAAGCACGGCGTCGACGGCTGGGAGCCTTTTCATTACGAGAAGATTTCCGAGACGGAGTACGAGGTCAGCGGCGGTGTGCCGGCGCTGGTCGGCGGCGTCAAGAAGTGGCCCGGGCCGCACAGCGCCGTAGTGGTGACCCAGGCTGAGCTGGAACTGGCCAGCGCGCCCGTGGCGATCGTCCATGTGCAGCCGCAAACCGCAGCGCTGTTGACGCCAGCTTTGCCGCTGCAGAACGCTGACGGCGGCGCGGCGCCAAATTTCCTCACGGTGGTGTTGCAGCTGCCGGCCGATGAAGCAGGCCGCAAGCGCATTTGCAATGCGCTCAGCCTGGATGCAAGCTTCTTCGGCGCCACAGTAACCGCCACCTCGCTGGCCGACGAAATCGCCGTCAACCAGCTGCTGGAACTGCGCTGCGATCCGGCCGACGTCAAGCAAGCGCGCGAACGCGCCGCCAGCCGCAAGCCGGCTGTCTCATAGAGAGGTGCGCAGGGAGAACAATTCCGGAAACAGCACCACGTCCAGCATCATCTTCAGATAGCTGGCGCCTTCCGTGCCGCCGGTGCCTTTCTTGAAGCCGATGATGCGTTCCACCGTGGTCAGATGGCGGAAGCGCCAGTAGCGGAACGAGGTTTCCAGGTCGACCAGCTTTTCCGCCAGTTCATACAGTTCCCAATGCGTGTCCGGCGCCTTGTACACCGTCAGCCAGGCGGCCTCCACCGATGCATCGGCGGCAGTCGCCTTGCTCCAGTCGGCGTTCAGGCGCGCCGGATCCAGCGCCAGGCCGGCACGCGCCATCAGCATCACCGCTTCATCGTAGATCGACGGCTGCAGCAGCGCGTCTTGCAGGCGCGCATAGGATTCCGGCGACTGCTGGTGCACCTGCAGCAGGGCGGCATTCTTGTTCCCCAGCAGGAATTCGATTTCCCGGTACTGGTAGGACTGGAAGCCGGATGATTGACCGAGGTAGGGGCGGATCGCGGTGTATTCCGGCGGCGTCATGGTCGCCAGCACATCCCAGGCGTGCACCAGCTGGTCCATGATGCGCGCTACCCGCGCCATCATCTTGAATGCCGGCGCCAGTTCGTTGGCGCGCAGCTGCTGGCGCACCGCGTGCAGCTCATGCAGCATCAGCTTCATCCACAGTTCGCTGGTCTGGTGCTGGATGATGAACAGCATTTCATTATGGTTGGGCGAGAGCGGCCGCTGCGCCGACAATACCTGGTCCAGCGCCAGGTAGTCGCCATAGCTCATGTCTTCCTTGAACTCCATCTGCGCGCCATGCCAGCTGTCGTTCGGTTTGTAGGGGCATTCCATTTTGTGTCTCCTAGTGTCCTGAGTCAGAAGTTCGTTGAATGAGAAAAGTGATGCAATTGGCGCCAGGCTAGGCGGATGGCCGCCCCGCACAAAACGGAGCAAGGGTGGCCCCCTTGCGAGTATTTGCAACGACGCATGGCGCCAATTGCATCGCTTTTCTTCAACGAACTTCTGACTCAGGGCACTAAGTGACGGCTTCTTGTTGCGCGTCGATTTGATATTCTTTGTTCACCAGTATCTGGCGCAAGGTCTCGACAGCGTCCCAGACATCGCTGAAGCCAATATAGAGTGGCGTGAAACCGAAGCGCATCACTTGCGGTTCGCGATAGTCGCCGATGACGCCGCGCGCGATCAGCTCGCGCATGATGCCGTAGCCGTGCGCGTGGGCGAAGCTGACATGGCTGCCGCGCTCGGCATGCGCGCGCGGCGTCGCCAGCGTCAGGTCGAGGCCGGCGCAGCGGCTCTCCACCAGGCCGATGAACAGATCGGTCAGCGCCAGCGATTTCTTGCGCAGCGCTTGCATGTCGGTTTGCGCAAAGACGTCCAGGCCGCATTCCACCAGCGCCAGCGAAACGATAGGCTGGGTGCCGCACAGCGCGCGCCGGATGCCGTCCACCGGGGCGAATCCGGGCTGCATTGTGAACGGTGCGCGATGGCTCCACCAGCCCGATAGCGGCTGCCGGAACTGCGCATGGTGGCGCGGCGCGATCCAGGCAAAGGCCGGCGCGCCCGGGCCGCCGTTGATGTACTTGTAGGTGCAGCCGACGGCAAAATCGGCGTTCGCCGCATGCAGGTCGATCGGCAAGGCGCCGGCCGAATGCGCCAGGTCCCACAGCACCAGTGCGCCTTGTTCTTGCGCGGCTGCGGTGACCGCCTGCATGTCATGCAGGTGGCCGCTGCGGTAATTGACATGGGTCAGCATCAGCACCGCGGTTTCGGCGTTGACCGCGCTGGCCAGCTCCTGCGGCGAGTCGATCAGATGGATGCGGTAGCCGCGCTCCAGCCATTCCGTGAGGCCTTGCGCCATGTAGATGTCGGTCGGGAAATTGTCGCGTTCGGTGACGATCACCTTGCGCGTCGCCGCGTCCGGCTTGGCGGCTTGCAGCTGCAGGGCGCCGGCCAGCAGCTTGAACAGGTTGATCGAGGTGGAATCGGTGATCACCACTTCGTTGTCCCGGGCGCCGATCAGCGGCGCCAGCTGGTTGCCGAGGCGGCCTGGCAGATCGAACCAGCCAGCCTTGTTCCAGCTGCGGATCAGGTCGACGCCCCATTCCTGCTCGATCACTTGCTGCGCCCGTTGCAACGAGGCGCGCGGGCGGGCGCCGAGCGAATTGCCGTCGAGGTAGATCACGCCGGGCGGCAAGTCGAACTGTGCGCGCAGCGGCGCCAGCGGGTCGTTGGCGTCCAGCGCCTGGCAGGCGGCGCGGTTGTCGATGGTGTTTGTCATGGATGGATTCCTGATGATGAAGAGGGCGCAGGATGGCGCAAGATGGCACGTACGGGGCTGGCGTCCATGCCGGCCAGGCGCAAGGGCAGGGCGATCAGTTCGTAGTCGCCGGCGGCAACCGCATCGAGTACGATGCCTTCGAGGATGGCCATGCCGTGCCGCCGGACGGCGTGATGGGCGAGCATGGTTTTGGATTCCTGCGGATCGAGCGAGGGCGTGTCGATACCGACCAGGCGTACGCCGTGCTGCGCCAGCAGGGCGATGGTTTCCGGCGCGACGGCGGCAAATGCCGGATCCCATTCTTGCTGCGGGGCCTGGGCGTAGGTGCGCAACAGCACGCGCGGCGGCGCATCGGCCAATGCGTGCGCGATATCCTCCGGCCTGACCGGCGCGGCGCCGATGCAATGGATCACGCGGCAGGGACCGATATAGGCATCCAGCGGCACTTGGTCTATCGCCACGCCTTGGGCGTCGTAGTGGCTGGGGGCATCGCAGTGGGCGCCGGTGTGGGTGGAGAGCGTGATGCGGCTGACGTGCACCGGGCAGCCGTCGGCGATTTCCCAGGTGGCCTGGGCGCTGAAGGGGGTGTCGCCGGGCCATACTGGGATGCTGGCGGCGAGCAACGGGCTGATGTCCCAGATTTGTTGTGCGGTAGCGATGGCTTTCTCCTGTTGCCGGACTGAATCGGTGGAATTATTTTAGGCGAGCTTATTGGAATTTTTATACGAAATTGCTATACAATTTCAATTAATTTTAGAATTAATCTGGATATTAACAATAAATATTGAAAGATAATTTCAATGCAGCTCGATGCCATCGATTTGAACATCCTGACGCTGTTGCAGCAGAATGGCCGCATCAGCAATCAGGATCTGGCGGAGCAGGTGTTCCTGTCGCCTTCGTCGTGCCTGCGGCGGGTGCGGATCCTGGAGGAGGAGGGCATCATCAGCCGCTATAGCGCCTTGCTGAGTCCTGAGAAGCTGGGCCTAGAGCTGGATGTGTTCGTGCAGGTGACGATGCGGCGGGATGTGGAGAGCTGGCATGAGAATTTCATGCAGGCGCTGCAGAATTATCCGGAAGTGGTGGGATCTTATATCATCACGGGCGACGCTAATTATCTGTTGCGGGTGAAGGCGCGCAACCTGAAGCATTATTCGGCGTTCGTGCTGGAGAAGCTGTACAAGATTCCTGGCGTGCAGGATATCCGTTCGAATATCGTGCTGCAGGCGATCAAGGAAACCTATGAATTGCCGCGTGAGTTATTGCGCGATGCTTGATGATTTAACTGGCACTGTAAAAGTAGATTGAAACCATGGCAAAGACGATTGACGAAATTCGCGATAGGCAAAAGGACGGTGCGCAGTTCGTGCTGTCTGCGGCGATGCTGGGGCTGGAGGTCGAGGAGTTCGACACCGTTGCGCGGATTTGGGTGGCTGAAGGTGGCCCGGGATTCAAGGTGGCCGGCGTGCCGCACCGGAAATGCATAGACGGCGAATTCTTCATCGACCGCGTAACCGTCACCAAAACACCACTGCTGTAGTCAATTGGGGTCGGAGTTTTTTTTCGCGTTCTTTGCGAAAATTACTCTGACCCCATTTGACGGTCTACGGAGTACGGCTAGTGGCATGCTACGAAAGGTTGGTGCGTTGCTAAAACTGTTGCTACTCCGTGGAAGCTTGCCGGGGGTGGCCCGGCAGCCAGTCACTTTTTCTTGCTTCGCCAAGAAAAAGTAACCAAAAAGAAGGCGACCGCAAAGCCGTTGCCCTCCCTTCGGGAGGGTCCCCAAATCCTGCGCGCACCAGCCGGGTGAGGGGCAAAACTCGCCTTCGGCTCAAACATGCCCCTCACAATTCCCGGCTGACACGCGCCGGATTTGGCAACGTCTCAATGCGGGGCAAGTCAAAAACAACGACAACGTCAAAAACAACGGCAACTTCAAAAACAACCCCAACGTCAAAACCGCAGTGCAATAGTCAATTGACGGACCACGGAGTACGTATCGTTGCGCGGCTATCAGTTGTCTTTCTCGCAGTTGATCATCCAGGGCGTGCCGAACTGGTCGGTCAGCATGGCGAAGCGGATCGCCCAGAAGGTTTTTTCCAGGGGCATCTTGACGGTGCCGTTTTCTTTCAGGGCATTGAACACGCGCTCAGCCTCGGCGATGTTGTCGACGTTGAGCGAGAGCACCGTGCCCTGGGCTTTTTCGAAAAAATCAGGCGGGCAATCGGAGCCCAGCAGCACCATGCTGCCGGATTCCAGCCGCACGTGGGCGATCTGGTCTTGTGAACCCGGGGCGCATTGCTCGGCCATCGGGGTTTCGCCGAAGCGCAGCTTCAGGGTGATTTTCCCGCCCAGGACTTTTTCATAGAACTTGAACGCGGCGTCGCAGGTGCCGTTGAAATTGAGGTAGGGGTGCAATTGCATGACATGCTCCTGTATTGAATGATGGAAATGCGGAAAGGGATAATCGTCGCTTATTTTTCTGCAGCGTTTTTCAGGTTGGCAAGGCCGCTTTCAAAATCCTTGCCTATCATGCTATCCATGCTGAAAAAGATGCCCATCACCTTGGCGACATAGGGCGATGGTCCATACATGGCCCAGGTGACCTTGCTGCTGTCGCCCTGGGTGTCGATGGTGAATTCGGCCGTGTTGTGGCCTTCCAGCGGTTTCGTGAAATCCAGCTTGATGAGGATCCTGGAAGACGGCGTGGACTCTTGGATCTCCATGCTGCCGGCGCCGGCCTTGCCTGAGCTGTCCCAGGCATAGGCCGCGCCCTTGCCGCTGGCGGCGCCGCTGAAAGTGCGCTTCATGCCCGGGTCGAGTTTTTCGAACGGCGACCAGCTTCCCCATGCGTGGAAATCGTCGATCAAGGCGAAGATCTTTTCCGGCGGCGCCTTGATCGTGGCTGAGCGCTGGACGCGGAAATTGTCCGGCCTGACGGCGGCGTAGCCTAGTATCAGGGCGAGCACGACGACGATAACGATGGCGATGGTCTTGAACATGGGCTTCCTCGATGGTCAGTGGTCGGGTGATCAAGACTTGGCGTTATCGATGCTCTGGCGGCGCAGGCGCTCTTCGGTTTCGCGCAGTTCCGGCGTCAGCTCGTCGCCGAAATCTTCCGCTTCGAACACCTGCCGTAATTCCAGCTCGACGCCGCCGTTGGCATCCAGCGGCGGCCAGCGCTTGACCCATTCGAGCGCTTCCTGTTTCGACTTGACCTGGATCATGGTGAAGCCGGCGATCAGTTCCTTGGTTTCAGCGAAGGGGCCGTCGAGCACAGTCGGCTTGCCGCCGGCGAACTTGATGCGCGCGCCCTTGGCGCTCGGCTGCAAGCCTTCGCCGGCCAGCATGACGCCAGCCTGTATCATTTCTTCGTTGTACTTAATCATTGCCGTCAGCAGTTCTTCGCTGGGCATTTCGCCAGCTTCGGTAGCTTTGTCAGCCTTGCGTATGATCATGAATCGCATCTTGATATCTCCATTGGGTAGTGGTTGCCGGTCTGGCCGATTAAATCCTGAATCTGCTAACTAGTCGAAGGGCGCAAGCTTGAATCGACAGCAGGCGAATATTTTTTTAATTATATTTGCTGACGATGCAATGCTTGTTAAATAATTAAATTTTTTTGCCTTGATGGCGATGCAGGGTAGTGCTGTGCAAGTTGATGGTGAGCGCTTGTGCAGGCGCTCACTCACAGCTTAGTCAAGTCTGTCCGGCCAATCAAACTGATCGATCGCTCAAATTTCAAGCGTTGCCTGAAGAGGCGAATTGCAACAGCGCCATTGCTGTTTTTTTCAGCACTTTGCCCAACATCGCGCACAACATTAAGCACGAGAGAAAAATCCATATAGATCAACTACATAGAAGATGTTGATGGAGGTTATCAACAGGACTATCCACAGATTCTGTGAATAACTTTAGATGAATGAGAATTCAATCCGGAATGTTCAGTCAATCACGACCGCCATGAAGACGGTGGAGAGACTGAGCAGGGTGAGGCCGAAGATGAAGGCGATGTCGGCGTATTGTTCGAGCCGTGTGCTCTGGCGCGAGCGCATCGATGCATAGGAGAGCACGCCGCTGGTGAGGAACACCAGGCTGTTCAGCGCCAGCAGGTGGCTGAGCCACATCGCCAGGCCGCTGAATCTTGCGAGTTTGATAATCGATAGCGCGGTGATGCAGACGCCGATCATGGTGGCGGAAGAGGGCAGGATGTGCTGCGATAAATTATTACCCGTTATCGGCTTGATCATCGCTGCCCCGCTGTCCGGGTCTTAGCCCAGGTTCAAAGGAACGAAGATCTTGTCCTTGTCACGCTGCACCAGCAGCGCGACGTTCTTGCCCGCCTTGCCGACCAGCTGGCGCAACTGCTCGACGCTGCTGACCGGCTTGCCGTTGAGCGACAGTATCACGTCGCCGCGCTGGATACCGGCCAGCGCCGACGGCCCGCTGGCGTCCAGCACCACCAGTCCGCCGCGGATGCCGACCTGCTGCTGCTCGTCCGGGCTGAGTTCGCGCAACGCCAGGCCCAGCCGTCCCTGCGAATCGCCGCCATTGTCCTTGCCGGCGACCTTCAACGGCGTGGCTTCGGTCAGCTTGACGGTCAGCGTCTTGCTCTGGCCGCCGCGCATCACTTCGACGCTGCTGGAAGTGCCGGGGGCGGTATCCGCCACCAGGCTCGGCAGGTCCGAGGAATGATTGATGGCCTGGCCGTTGAAACGCAGAATCACATCGCCGGGCTGCATGCCGCCTTGGTCGGCCGGGCTGCCTTTGTCGACCGAGCTGACCAGGGCGCCGGCGGCGCTCTTCAGGCCGAACGATTCCGCCAAAGCCTGGTTCACTTCCTGCACGCTGACGCCGAGATGGCTGCGAGTGACCTTGCCGTGCGCCACCAGCTGCTGCTCGACCTTGGTGGCGACGTCGATAGGAATCGCAAACGACAGGCCCTGGTAGCCGCCGGTCTGGCTATAGATCTGCGAATTGATGCCGATCACTTCGCCCTTGATGTTGAACAGCGGGCCGCCCGAGTTGCCGGGATTGACGGCGACGTCGGTCTGGATGAACGGCACATAGGTATCGTCCGGCAGCGAGCGCGACTTAGCGCTGACGATGCCGGCGGTGGCGGTGTTTTCAAAGCCGTAGGGCGAGCCTATCGCTAGCACCGGTTCGCCGACACGGGTCAGGGCCGGATTGCCGATCTGTACCGTCGGCAGGTTCTTGGCGTCTATGCGTATCACGGCGATATCGCTTTGCTTGTCGGAGCCTAGTACCTTGGCTTTGAACTCGCGGCGGTCGGTCAGCTTGACGGTCACTTCCGAGGCACCCTCGACCACGTGGGCATTGGTCAGGATCAGGCCGTCGGCGCTGATGATGAAACCCGAGCCTTCGCCGCGCATGATCTGCGGATGGCGCGGGATTTGCAGCTGCGGGCCGAAGCGCTTGAAGAATTGTGAGAACGGATCGTTCGGATCCAGCCCGGAATCGTCATCCTGGTCGGATACGGCGCTTTGCTTGGCCTTGCCGGTGACGCTGATGTTCACCACTGCCGGTCCGGCGCGTTCGACGATGCTGGAAAAATCGGTGGCTACGGCGACCGCCGGCGCTGCATTGCTGAGCGGCGCTGGATTGTTGACTGGCGCCGCCACGGCAGCCGGCACTGCGGCGTTGGCGTTGTCGACGCCGATGTCGTTATTTCTGGAATGCAGATATGCACCGCCGGCCACTACCAGAACGGCGACGGCAATAGTGCTGCGGGTAAGGTTCAGACGGCTCATGTATTGCTCCTTTGCTGATGGCATGACACACAGCATAGAGAGCCAGAATTAAAGCAAACTTAAAAAATCCAAAGTATTTTGCTGGCGCCTGACGCCATGCCTGGCAGGCGGCGGCAGGCGTTTCAAGCCGGGAAGCGTACGCTGGCGAGCAAGCCGTGGCCGGTATTGCGCAGGCTGACGCTGGCCCGGTGGGCATCGGCGATCTGCTTGACGATCGCCAGGCCGAGGCCGCTGCCGACCGTTTGCGACTGGCTGCCGGCGGCGCGGTAGAAGCGGTCGAACACGCGTCCCAAATCCGCCTCCGGGATGCCGGGGCCATGGTCTTCCACCGCCAGCGTCACGCCGTCGGCGCCGCTGGCTAGCGAGACATCGATGCTGCTGCCGGCCGGGCTGTAGCGCAACGCATTGTCGATCAGGTTGTTGAGCAGGATGCGCAGGGCGTCGCCATTGCCGTTGACGCTGGCCGGCGTCTCGGCGCTGATGCCGAGGTCGACCTGGCGGTCATTGGCGGCCAGCGCAAAATCGCTGACCACGCTGTGCATCAGCGCCCCCAGGTCGACCTCGACATGGGTTTGTTCGAAGGCGCCGGGCTCCTGCCGCGCCAGCGTCAGCAACTGTTGCAACAGATGGGTGGCGCGCTCCAAGCCATGCTTGAGGTCGCCGAAAGCAGCCTGCCGTTCGCTATCGTCGCTGGCGCGTTCCGCCAGCTGCACCTGCAGCCGCAGGGCGGTCAGTGGCGTGCGCAGCTCGTGCGCGGCGTCGGCGACGAAGGCGCGCTGGGCATTGATCGATTGTCCCAGGCGTGCCAGCAAGTCGTTCAAGGCCTGCGTCAGCGGCTGGATTTCCTGCGGCAGCGTAGCGTCGGGGATTGCTGACAGCGCGTGCATGTCGCGCGCCTGCACTTCCGCGGCGGCGCGCTTGATCGGCGCCAGGCCGCGGCTGACCGCGATCCAGATCAGGATGCCGAGCAAGGGAAACAGCAGCAGCAGCGGCGTCACGGTCTTGACCGCCATCTGCGCGGCGATCTGGTTACGGGCGCTTTGCGGCTGCGCGATCTGCACCACGGTGTTGCCGATCTGCGCGCTGTAGACCCGCCACAGGCCGCTGTTCAGGCGTACGTTGGTGAACCCCAGTTCCGCCTGCAGCGGCAGGAAATCCTGGGCGTGCGAGTGATAGATGACGACGCCGGTGTTGTCCCAGATCTGGATCATGATCTGGTCATCCAGCCGCGGGCCGTTGACGCTGCCGTCGATGATCGGTGGAAACGCCTGGCGCGGCAGCGAGGCGACAATCTGCCGCATCTGGTAATCGAACAGTTCATTGGCTTCGCCGCGCGCCTGGAAGTACAGGGCCAGCCCGGCCAGCAGGATGCCGCCGCCGAGGCCGACCGCCAGCCAGCGCAACAGGCTCTTGCGGATCGATGGTAGCGACGTTGTTGTCCTCATGTTGCTCTCATTTAGCCACCATGTAGCCGATGCCGCGCACATTCTTGATGAAATTGCTGCCCAGCTTTTTGCGCAAGGCGTGGATGTAAACCTCGACCGCGTTGCTTTCTATGCTGTCGTCCCAGCCGTACATTTTTTCTTCCAGCTGGGCGCGCGACAGCACCACGCCGGGGCGGTCGAGGAAAGCCCGCAGCAGGGCGAACTCGCGCGCCGACAGATTGACCTGCTGGCCGTCCAGCGTGACTTCGTGGGTGGCCGGATTGAGGATCAGTCCTCCCAGTTCCACCAGCGGTTCGGCGCGTCCCGACTGCCGCCGCAGCAGGGCGCGGATGCGTGCCGCCAGTTCTTCCAGGTCGAACGGTTTGACCAGGTAATCGTCGGCGCCGGCGTCGAGGCCGGCTACCCGGTCCGACACCGCGTCGCGCGCGGTCAGGATCAGCACCGGAAGCTGGTTGCCGCCGGCGCGCAGCGACTTCAGCACTTCCAGGCCATTCTTGCGCGGCAGGCCGAGATCCAGCAGCAGCAGCTGATAATCTTCCTGCGCCAGCGCGCTCAGTGCGGCGACGCCGTCCTGCACCCAGTCGAGCGCAAAGCCATCCTGGCGCAATCCCTTGCGCACGGCTTCGCCCACCATCAGGTCGTCTTCCACCAACAGCAAACGCATAGCTCCAGCTCCCTAGAAAAAAACCGCGGGCGCTGATTTCCACGAAATCAAATCATGGCGCCGCCAATTGCAGCAGTTTAGCCGGATTGAATTAAATGATTCTTAAACAAATGCCGGCGCCGCCGGAAGCGGCTTGCGCCGTAATCTGAGCATGGCTAAAAATCCTATACAGATCAGTCACTTAGCTAAATCACTTGGTAGTTATCAACAGGACTGTCCACAAAATCTGTGGGTAAGTATACAGAGTGAAACTGAGCAACGATAAAAATTCCTTATAAATCAATGGCTTAATTAAATTACCCGGTAGTTATCAACAATGCTGTCCACAAAATCTGTGGGTAAGTCCGGAGGCAGAAGCTGAGCAGTGAGAAAAATCTTATAAAAATCAAGCATATAGCTAAATTGCAGCAAGGTTATCAACAATCCTGTCCACAAAATCTGTGGGTAAGTATTCGGTAAAACGGGAATTAGAAGCAAAAATCTAATGGCCGATATTGTCAATTTTTAATTGTTGCTACGTGCCAATATTCGCCCGGGCATGCCTTTGCTGCCGTCTTGCGACCGCCAATTGCGCTCGTGACCGGCGACAGTGTGCCGTTTCGTTGCCGGCGCTGGCATTGCAGCCTGCGCCGGACCTTCCAGTGATCCAAAGATAGCAAGACAAAACAAGGAATCCAGCAATGAAAACTCTGTTTGTATTTTGTGCTTTGTGTTCGAATATGGCGATGGCGCAAGTCGCCGCCGATGTGAAACCCGATCCCGCCTACACCCATCATCTGTCGTCCTCCGGACCGCTTTCCAAGGAACAGCTGCTGAAGCAGAAGCCGGCCCGCAAGCCGGCTGCGCGCAGCCTGACTACCGGCGCCGCGGTGGCCAATGCCACCAGCACCAGCACTTACACTTACCTGCGCTGCTGGTACCGCACCGGCAACGATGCAAGCAAGCCGACCACGACTTATGCCTGGGGCCTGGATCCTTCCAGCGGCGACTACTACCGCATCAACGGCTACTGGTGGGCAGGCGGCTTGCTGAACTGGGAAAACATGTTCTACAGCGATGTGGCGCAAAGTACGCTGCAATCGGTATGCCAGAGCACGCTCAGCGCCAAGGGCATCAGCCAGCCGGTGGCGATGGTGGCCGCCGCCGACAATGCGCTGTCATTCAACTACACGGTCTGGACCAACGACAGCGTGGCGCAGAACGGCATCAACAAGATCGTCGCCTTTGGCGACAGCCTGTCCGACACCCAGAACATCTTCAACGCCTCGCAATGGACCTTGCCGAATTCAAGCAGCTGGTTCCTCGGCCGCTTCAGCAACGGCAACAACTGGGTGGAGTATTTCGCCAACAACCTGCAGCTGCCCTTGTATAACTGGGCCATCGGCGGCGCCGGCGTCGACACGCAAAAATTGGTGATTCCAGGCGTGATCCAGCAGGTGCAGTCGTATGTCAGCTATATGCAGAAGGCGCAGAACTACCAGCCGCAAAATACTTTGTTCACCTTGCTGATCGGCGGCAACGACCTGGTCAATTACAACAGCACGGTGGACCAGGTGATCAGCGGCGAAACCCAGGCCCTGCAAAGCTTGATCCAGTCCGGCGCCCGCAATATCCTGCTGCTGAAGCTGCCGGACGTTTCCAAGGCGCCGGTGTTCGGCATCAAGACCACCGGGCCGACGGTGGCGGCGCAGGTGATCGACCTCAACAACCGCCTGAGCGTGCTGGTCAGCTCGCTGCAGGCGCAATACGGCAGCACCCTGCATATCCAGCTGTACGATACCTATGCCTTGTTCAACGACCTGCTAGCCAATCCGGCCAAATACCAGGTCAGCAACACCACCCAGTCCTGCCTCAACATCAATACCGATTCCAGCACGAACTATCTGAGCAAGCAGAGCGCGCGCTCACAGTGCAGCAATCCGGATAGTTTCGTGTTCTGGGACACCCTGCATCCGACCACGCATACGCACAAATTGCTGGCCGATGCGGTGACGGCCTTCTACAGGGCCAATCTGCAGCCTTGAGCGCTTAGCGCCGGATCGTGTTCTGTTTCAGTGGCCGGGTTGGCAAGTTTTTTTGCCCACCCGGTTTTCGACAGGCTGTTCAGAAGAGCGATGCATGCTGCGCTGTTTCAGACATGCCGGTCCAGATTGCCGCCGGCGCCAGACCTTTTCGGATAAGTGTCATTCAGCTAACGACAAATTCCACGACTTCTTTAATACTGTGTGCATCGGCAAGGAAAGCGGCAATGCGCCGCAAACGGCAGGCGCAGAAGTAAAATGCCAGTCTGAATCCCGATCGAGAAGCACATGACACAAAATACACATAACCACCTGCACGGCGTCACGCTGGAAGCGATGCTGACTGAACTGGTCGAGCATTACGGCTGGGAAGGCCTGGGCCAGCGCATCGACATCCGTTGTTTCAAGAGCGACCCCAGCATCAAGTCCAGCCTGACATTCCTGCGCAAGACGGTATGGGCGCGCGAGAAGGTGGAAGCCTTGTACGTCGGCATGCGGCGGGCAATGAAATGAACTTCCTGAAAATAGGGTAAAGTTTTGTCGCAGCTGCCTTCATCGTCGGCGGCAAGGAATTGCTTGTTGCGCCATTTGCAGGAAATCCGGATAGTCCATGGCGCTTGTTGATCTGATGCTTCGCCTATCGCCTGAAGGAAGAACCAGCATGCGCAATGTGATTTATAAAACCGTGGTCCTGAAGGCGTCGGCGGAAGCACTGTTCGATATGTATCTCGATCCGCAGCTGCACCAGGCCATCACCGGCTTGCCGGCAGCCATAGGCGCCGAAGCCGGCGACCAGTTCCAGGCCTTCGACGGCGCCCTCAGCGGCGTCATGCTGCAGGTGGTAAAGCCGCGGCTGATCGTGCATACCTGGCGCTCGCCGGCGTTTGCCGCCGACGATCCGGACTCCATCCTGTTCCTGTCCTTCCATCCGCAGGGCGAGCACGGCCGCATCGACCTGGTCCACTTGGACGTGCCCGAGCAGGATTACGAGGAGGTCAAGAAAGGCTGGCGCGAAAAGTATTTCGAACCCTGGCGCGAGTTCCTGGCCAATGAATGGTCGGCCACGCGCTAGCGCATCTCCCGCCGTCGCTCAAAACAGCGCCACCGTCGCCTGCAGGCCCTTCATCTGCGCGGCATGGTCGATCGCCGCTTCCAGCGCGGAAAACGCAAAGGTTTTCAGCTCCACGGCATCCAGCGGCAGCAAGCCAGCCCGCACCAGCGACAGCAACGCCAGATAATCGGCCGAGCTGTACATGAAGTGGCCTATCAATTCCCAGTTATTCAGCAGCATCTCGCCATACGGCAGCGGCAGGTTCACCTGCATGCTGCCCATCAGCACCAGCCGGCCGCCGCGCTGCAGACTGTGCAGCAGTGCCAGGGTGCTGTCGGCATCGGCGGCCTGGCCGACCATGTCCAATCCCAGCGCGACGCCGCCGCCGGCAGCGGCGCGGATGGCCGCCGCATCGCCTGCAACCTCGCCAGTCAGCAGCACCGCCAGCACCCGTCCTTTGCCCAGTTCTACCAGTTGCTGCAAGGCTTGCGCATTGCGGCCGAGGGCGATCACCCGGGCGGCGCCCAGCGCCAGCGCGGCCAGCACGGCGGCGGAGCCGAAGTAGCCGCCGGCGCCGTTGATCGCCACCGTTTCGCCGGCGCTGAGGCGGCCGCGGCGCAAGCCGCCGAAGGGGATAATGAATTTCGCCAGCAGCGCCAGCCGTTCCGCCGCCACGTGATCGAGCCCGTCCAACGGCAGCAGGGTGGAGGCAGGAAAATCCGCAACTTCGCGCCAGCTGCCGTGCGGGTATTCCGCCAGCATGGGGGCGCTGTCGGCACTGATGCCGGTCAGTCCGATCAATACTTGCGGCGGTTCCGCCATCGCCTCGTCGGCGATCCAGTAAGGGTTGACGGCGACTCGCTGTCCCGGTCGCAGCGACCGCACGCCGGCGCCGACCGCGACGATGCGGCCGATGCCGTTGGTGCCCGGGGTAAACGGGCTGGGCGGGTAAGCGTAGGGCAGCTTGCCTTGCACATAATTGCGCGTATAGCTCAGCAGTGGCACCGCCTCCATGCGCACCAGCGCGGCGCCGGCGCGCAGTTCGGGTTGCGCCGTATCCTGCAGCGCCAGTGTCAGTTCGTTACGGTTGAACATCCATGCTTTCATGCCGCTCTCCTGTGTAATTGTGATGACGATGATTGAACTCTAAGGCGCGCCGACGTATATTTGAAATCAATTAATGACATAGGACCTATCAAGGTGATTGATCTTCGTGGGATAGACTTGAATTTGCTGGTGTCGCTCGACGCCTTGCTGGAGGAGTGCAACGTCACCAAGGCGGCGGCGCGCCTGCACCTGACGCAGCCGGCGGTGTCGACCCAGCTGGCGCGCTTGCGCAAGGTGTTCGATGATCCCTTGCTGATACCGGCCGACAGTGGCCGCGGCATGACCCCGAGTGCACGCGCGCTGGGACTGATTGCGCCGCTGCACGCCGCGCTCAGCGATCTGCAGATGGTGATCAGGCGGCGTCCTGCCTTCGATCCCTGGCAGGACAGCCGCCGCTTCGTGATTGCCGCCAATGACAACGCCACCGCTGTGCTCGGCCTGCGCCTGATGGAGCAATTGCCGCAACTGGCCGGCAGCGGCGTCAGGCTCGCTTTCGTCAGCGCCGACCAGCGCCAGGTGGCGAGCCAGCTGGAGCGCTCCGAGATCGATCTGCTGCTGGGTTCGGAGCGCATGGTGCCGGCGTCCATGAAGGTCCGCAAAATCTATGACGAGCACTTTGTCATGGCGCAGCGCAAGGGCCATCACCGCGGCGCCGGCGCGCTCGACCTGGATCAGTACTGCGCGCTGCAGCACGTGCTGGTGTCCACCAGCGGCGGCAGCTTTCACGGTTTCATGGACGAGCATCTGGAATTGCTGGGACGGCAGCGCGAGGTCATGTTGTCCGTGCAGAATTTCACGCTGGTGCCGGACTTGTTGTGCAACAGCGACTATGTGGCGACCTTGCCCAGCCGCTTTTTACAGCGTCATCGCGACCGCCTGGATGGTTTTGCCTTGCCGTTCCCCGCACGCGGTTTTTCCTTGTTCGCTTGCTGGCACCCGCGCAATCAGAACGATCCTGCCCTGCTATGGCTGCGCGACGCCATTGCAGCGCTGGCATGACTACTTTAATACTATCGGAAACGAATTGTCGATTAGTAAATGAATGACAGGATTCCCGATTTGTAAACCTGTTAAATATGACAGGTGTGGCGAGGCTTGATTCTTACTAGAATGAGTTGTCTATCGGAGCCTATCCTCTCCTATGTTGATATTTAGCCCGTTGCCGCAAGGTGGCGGGCTTTTTTTATCTGCAGCTTTTCCAGCCTCTTTATACGTACCTGTAAAGATTGCGCGCGCTTTTGCTTCCGCTTAAGATCTGCCATTGCTCCATGCCATTGATGCAACGCGAGCCATTAACAGGAAAATGCATGCAAAAAATCAGGACCGCCTTATCTGCCTTGTTGTTTTTCGGCTGCGTGCTGCTGCTGGCCGGTTGCGCCTCCTTGTCGACTTCGATTTCGCAGTTTGAAAAAGGCGACTACGTCGCCAGTGTCAAATCGACAATTTCTTATCTCGATGAGAAATACAAGAAAGCCGGCTACGACGACAGCGATGAGCGCAACGGCATCCGCGAACGTTTCCGCATCATTGAATCCAGCTACGAATCCACCCTCCTGCATGCCGCCGATCGCGAGTACGACAAGAAAATCGCCGCCTATTCGGCCTTGCTGCAGATCCGCACCTTACTGGCGAGCCGCAGCTATTACGCCAAATACACCGATCTGCCGGAGCGCTATCCGGAACGCGTGCTGCGTGAAAACCTGGCCGGCCAGTACTACTTGAAAGCTACCGCAGCAGCGGCCGTCAAGGATAACCGCCAGGCCGCCATCGGCTTCGCCGCCGCCGCCGACACGTTTCAAGTGTATGGCCCTTACAAGGACGCCGCCAAGCTGGCCGAAAAATACAAATTCGCCGCCGATAACCAGGACGCAGGCGAATTCTACAAGCAGGGCCAGGACCTGGTGGCGCGCAACCAGCAGCGCAGCCGCGCCATGTACCGCGACGCCGGCCAGGCTTTCTACAATGCCTACACGGTCTACCGCGACCACGGCGCTTACAAGGATGCGCAAACGCTGGCCGACAAATACCGCACCATGGGCACGGTGGTGCTGCAGGTCAGCAGCAACGAGCCCGGCAGCGACATCACCCGCAGCGTGCTGGCGCTGTTCGATCTCGGCTTCACCCGTTTCCAGTACCAGAGCGGCGGCGCGGCCGACCTTGGCATGTACCTGAATACGTCCTACCTCTACTATCCGCCCAAGGTGCGGCAATACGTGGAAGCCGTCAGCGAGAATGTCGACGTCAAGAATCAGGACGGCACGACAGCGGTGCGCACCTATCGTTTCAACCGTCGGGTGGTGGTGGAAGAAAACTCGATGCAGATCAGCCTCGACCTCTCGGTCACCAGGGTGCCTAACCTGGACCTGCGCTATAACGAAGTGGCGGAAAGCCGCCGTACCACCATCAGCTATTACGGCGACGTGCCCGGCAACGGCAGGTACGGCTATCGCACCGAAGGTTACCTGATGGACCGCGACCAGCTGTGGCAGGCCGCGCAAGCCCAGCTGATCAACCGCCTCAACAGCGACAACCGGATCCGCATGATCCAGGACGATATCCGCAATTTCTGAGCGCGGCACGGTCATGTGCCGGGGAAACGCCGCAGGCAAAAATTCCCCGACGCATCCTGCTAAACTAAAGGATTGAGCCTGCTCTACTTTCTGCTTATTTTTCTATGACTCCGATCCGCGGTCCATCCTTCCAGCTAGTCGACCAGATCGACGCCGAACAGCTTCAGCGCGACGGCGGCTTCGGCGCCCGCACCCGGCCGTTGCTGGTGAAAGGCGCATTGCGCAACTGGCCGGCGCAGCACAACTGGTCGTTCGAACAGATGGCGGCGCTGCGCTACAAGGACGGCGGCGAGACGCAGGTAAAATTCCAGAACGGCCTGGTGGAACAGGGTCAGACCCGGCACCGGCCGGTGATGCCGGTCGGCCCCTATCTGCAGGAGCTGGCGCAGCTGGCCAGGCAGCCGCTGGCGGACGATGTCGGCTTGCTGTCGGACCGCCGTCGCCATCTGCTGTCGGCGGGAGAGAAATTCTTTCTCGACTGGTCGCATATGCAATCGTTCCAGCCGGACCGCATGTATCTGGCGCAGTGGAACATCCTCGACGAATTTCCGGCGCTGCGCCACGATTTCTCGATCAAGGATCTGTGGCCGGGCTGGCGCTGGACCTGGGAATACGTATTCATGGGGCCGGCCAACACCGTCACCGGCCTGCACTACGACTTCCCGCACAACTGGTTTTGCCAGGTGCGCGGCAGCAAGGAGTTCATCCTGTTCCCGCCCGAGAATACGCCGCACATGTGCATCTCCCAGAAATTCGATTGGGGCGCGATCCTGAGCGACATCAATATCTCGCGCCTGGACCAGCAGCCGGAACAGCTCAAGGAATTTGAAAAGACTCAGGGTTTGTATGCCAGGGTGGAAGCGGGCGACGCCTTGTTCATTCCCAAGCGCACCTGGCATGCCGTGGTGGCGCTGGAGCCGTCGATCAGCCTCGGCGTGTTCGGCCTGACAGCGCCGGAAGTCTTGTTCGGCGGCGTGCCGAACGAGATCAAGCACATCTTCCACAAAATGCATCTGTACCGCTGGGGCAATTGCACCTGCCACAAATTCTGATCGGCTGTTACAGTCCACCGACGTGTTTTCCTGCGAGGACGGCAACACTGATGAATCAGCAACACTCGCATCTGTTTCTCTGGCGCGGCCGTTCCCTGGTGATCGGGCCCGGCATCGACTCGAAGTTCCACGCGCATTTCGCCACCCAACTGACCTGGGGCCTGGATGCGCCGTTCCAGGCCCGCCTGTCGCCCGAGCTGCCGTGGACCACCACGCGCGCCGCCATTTTCTTTTCCAACCAGCCGCACCAGATCCATTGCGAGTCTACGCTGCTGGCGCACCTGTTCATCGAATTGCCGCAACGCTCGCCGGCGGCGCAAAGCGTGCTGCTGGCCGACTATCGAAATGCCGAGGGTTTCGCGCCAGTGCGCGCCGGCTTGGCCGTGGCGCGCACTGGCGGCCTCGATTTGCAGGGCGCTGAACAGCTGACCCAGGACTGGCTGGCATGCAGCGCTTTGCTTGAGCGCGCACAGCCGGGTTTCGACCAGCGCATCAGCCAGGCGCTGGCCGCCATCGCCGCCCATCCGCGCGATACGCTCAACGGCGCCGCACTGGCCGCCGCCGTGCATTTGTCGGCCAGCCGCTTTACCCACCTGTTCCGCCAGCAGACTGGCCTGTCGCTGTCGCGCTATCTGCTGTGGTCGCGCCTGTTGGCTGCGGTGGAGGCGGTGGCGCGCGGCGATAATATGACGCACGCCGCGCACGCCGCCGGGTTTGCCGACCTGGCGCACATGAGCCGCACCTTCCGCAATACCTTCGGAGTAGTCCCCTCGGAGCTGCAAAAGATGGCGATTGCGTTCAAGCGCGAGGAAAAATGATGGTCTAAGATGGTCGTATACCAAGAACGGAGACCTTTATGAACCAGAACACACAGCCGTTAACCGACCGGGCTATCGACAACCTGCTCGCCAAATATTCCGAAAGCCACCTGAACCCGGTGAATGAAGTGATCCACTTCATCTGCGTGCCGGTGATCGTCTTCACGCTGCTGGGTTTGCTGTGGGCGATCCATCCCTGGGTAGCGCTGGCCGGGGCGCTGGCTGCCATGCTGTACTATTTTTCGCTGTCGGTGCCGTTCGCCGTTGGCATGCTGCTGATGTCGGCAGCGATGCTGGCGCTGCTCTACCTGTTGCCGCCTCAATGGGTGCTGCCGCTGTCGATCACGGTGTTCGTGCTGGCCTGGATCGGGCAGTTCATCGGCCACAAGATCGAGGGCAAGAAGCCGTCCTTCTTCGATGACCTGCGCTTCCTGCTGATCGGTCCCTTGTTCGTGCTGGGCTTCCTGTATCGCCGCCTGCACATCGCTTATTGATGGCCAGGATCGCAGTGTTTGGCGCCGGCTCGGTCGGCGTCTATATCGGCGCCTCGCTGCATGCCGCCGGCGCCGATGTGGTCATGATAGGCCGCGCCCGCACGCGCCAGCAGATCGCCAGCCAGGGCGTGCTGCTGAGCGATCTCGACGGCCGCCGGCAACAGCTGGCCGCGGCCGGCTTTCCCTACCAAGAGAATCCGTTTGCGCTGACTGATGCGCAACTGATCCTGGTCACAGTCAAGAGCGCCGACAGCGCCGCTGCCGCTGCCATCATCGCGCAGCACGCCAGGCCGTCGGCGCTGGTCGTCAGCCTGCAGAACGGCGTCGGCAATGCTGCTGTGTTGCGCAGCGCCTTGCCGGGCTGGCAGGTATTGGCGGGCATGGTGCCGTTCAACGTGGTGCAGATGGAGGGCAGCCGCTTCCATCGCGGCAGCGGCGGCCAGCTGATGGTCGAAGCCAGCGCCGCGCTGGAGCCATGGCAAGCCGTCTTCAGCCAGGCCCATCTGCCGATCCAGCTGTGCGCCGACTTTGACGCCGTCCAATGGGGCAAGCTGCTGCTGAACCTGAACAATGCCGTGAATGCGCTGTCCGATCTGCCGCTCAAAACCGAGTTGTCGCAAAGCGCCTACCGGCGCTGCCTGGCCTTGCTGATCGAGGAAGCGCTGCGGCTGCTGCGCGCGGCCGGCATCCGTCCGGCAAAAATCGCCCGGGTCGCGCCGCAACTGCTGCCGCTGCTGCTGCGCTTGCCCGATGCGCTGTTCAAGCGGGTCGCCGCAGCCATGCTGAAAATCGATCCGCAAGCGCGTTCCTCGATGTGGGAAGACTTGCGGGCAGGGTGCCTGACCGAAGTCGATTACCTGAATGGGGCGATTGTCGGCCTGGCGCGGTCGCTGGGCAAGGATGCCCCGGCCAATCGCCGCATCACGGCGCTGATCCATGCCGCCGAGGGGGCTACCTTGCAGTCCTGGCGTGGTGATGCGCTGTATCGGGCCTTATGCACTCAATCTCCATAAGAAGTCATTGGAGAACGGAACGTATCGGCTTGGACAAGACTCGAATCCAGGTCGTTGAATCGGTGTGATGCGGTAGCAGAAATTCCTTTGTTGATGAATTCATTGCGAAAGGTTCGATATATGAAGAAGCTATTGAGCATGCTGGCGCTGTTGCTGGCGATTGCCCCCGTGGCGCATGCGCAGGATGCGCCGATGCGGCCGCAGCCGGGCGTGGGACTGGAAGGCCATCCGGACGCCAGGAACGACCGCCGCCAGGAATCTTTTTACGACGGCAATCACCGCATGAATACGCACAGCGTCATGCGTTGCAAGGACGGCGCCATGCGCAAGGCGCGCGCGGATGCCTGTCGCGGGCATAACGAATCGCGCAAATGACGAGAGATATATAAATATCGAATATCTGTTATCAGGTAAATAAAGCAGACACGCATGCTGCGTTGCCATATAGTTACACCTGTCTCCTCCAACACCTCCTAAGGTTTGGATTCAGCCCGCAACCGCAAGGTGAGCGGGCTTTTTTTTGCCTGTGGCAAATATGGAGGCCAGGCATGGGCCAACCGAAGCGTTAGCGAGGTATCAGCCGTGCTCTCTGACCCGGCCGCATGCAGGCATTAAAAATCGATATAAATCAAGCGCTTGGATTGTTAGCAGCAAGGTTATCAACAGGCTTGCGCACAATTTCTGTGGGTAACTCGGCATCGCTGGCTTTATTGCGGGCAATAAAAAAGCCCCGCAGGCGGCGGGGCTGGTCGGTACAGCAGGCGTTCTGTATCAGAAGCGCAGGAAGGAACCGCTCATTCTTTTGTAAGGCGCGCTCCAGACCGTCAGGATTTTGTCGAGCAGACCCGGTTCTTGCTGAACTGCGCTTTTGTGGCTGAATTTGCGTGCTTCCAGACGCGCTTGCGCCTGCATTGTGTGTGCGATGGAGCGTGCCGACATCGGCAGTGGAGGAGAGATCATAATTTGCCCTTTCATTTCGTCTTCTATGTTGCATTGCAGTATAGAGATGTTGAAATGACTAATCCAATTTCGGTTTCACATACGAGTCATGCAATTTGTGAATATCATTATGCGATAACGATGCAAACAGGCTCTTATGCCGGCGTCGCATATGCATATAGCTAACATATTGGCAGCCGACAATTTTCGTGCTGTAATGCAGCAAGCCTTACTGCATTCGGTCGGGCGGTCTAACCCAACTGTTGGAAACGGAGAAAACCATGAAAAAAATGTCAGCTCTGGCACTGCTCGCTTGCTGCTTTATCTTTAATCCAGCATTTGCCGCAAATACGCAGCAAAGCAAGATGGCAACCTGCAACAAGGACGCCGCCGGCAAAGCGGGCGATGACCGCAAGGCTTTCATGAAAGATTGCCTGAGCACAAAGCCGGCAGCCGCCGCTCCCATGACACAGCAGGAAAAAATGAAGTCATGCAATGTCGACGCCAGCGGTAAAAAGGGCGACGACCGCAAGGCATTCATGAAGCAATGCCTGTCGAAACCTAAGGGCTAAGCCGATTCCCAGCAGCAAATCAGCGCTGCTGACAAAAAGCCCGGCCGCGTGCGTAATGCTGTTCAGTAAGGGCAGAACGACATGGCGTAGGGTGGGCACTCCGTGCCCACGCAGTGCCGTGGAGATTTACGTCCCTGGGCATTCGCACCCGGGTTGCGCGCCCCCGTCCTATCCGCGTGGGCACGGAGTACCCACCCTACCGGTGCTTTGTCGCGAACTCAGGAAGCCCGCAGCGCTTATCGCGCCGAATGCGAACAGCAGCGCCATCAGTTCGACCACATAAGCAGGGGCACAGCAACTGGCCGGATACAAAATTGCTACACAACTAATCATTCCTTACTGAAAATCGCTGCCGTAGGGTGGGCGCTCCATGCCCACGCAGTATCATGGATATTCGTGTCCCTGGCATTCGTGCCCCGGCTACGCGCCCCGGCCCGTCCGCGTGGGCACGGAGTGCCCACCCTACGAGCTCCGCAAATAAAAATGCCGTTCAGTCTTAACTGAACGGCATTACCGCCGCGTGCGGGGTTTTTTGATTTTCATTTTGTTACCAATTCGCCGCCTCACGGCGGGAATTAATGTTTACTATGCGAAGTCGAACCTTGCACGCACCTTATAAGGAAAACCACATGAAGAAATTAGCGCTCACCCTGACTCTCGGCCTCGCTTGTGTAGCGGCCAACGCCGCCGACTGGCAATCCGTCGGTTCCAGCGATACTTCCGAACTGAAGCTGGACCAGGCATCGATCAAGGAAACCAAGGGCATTCGTGAAGCATGGTCCATGTGGAACTTCAAGGAACCACGCAAGAACGACGGCGACCCCAAGGCGCTGGCGACTTTCCAGTCTTACCAGGATTTCACCCAGTACGATTGCAAGGCCAAGACCCTGCGCCTGAGCAAGGAAATCTTGTTTGCTGAACTCGACGGCGGCGGCGCCAAGGTCGATCACAGCGACGCCCTGAAAAACTCCACCTATGTCAAACCGGCTGCCGGATCGGTCGCCGAAGTGATGATGAAATTCGTCTGCGGCTTCCAGCTGGATGACAAACCGGCTCCTGCCAAGAAATAAACCGTAGCGTGGGCATCTGTGCCCACGCGTGCGCATCGCGATAGCGCATGGGCAAAATTTGCCCACTCTGCAGCATGCCAGCCCTTGCGCTAAACGCGAAAGGGCTCCAGCGACTCCTCGAACACACAATACTCATTCTTTCCCGCCCGCTTGGCCTGATACATGGCGATATCGGCCTGTGACATCAGCTGCGAAGTGGAAATCCCAGCCTGCGCATGCAAGGCAATACCGATCGAAGCGCTCAGTTCGAACAGCTGGCCGTCGATATTGAACGGGATGCCGATCGCATCCAGCAATTGCCGGGCGACGCTGATCGCGCCCTCGCGCGCATCGCTGAGATCGCTCAGCAAGACGACAAATTCATCGCCGCCCAGGCGCGCCACGGTATCTGTGCTGCGGCGTTCGTCCAGCAGGCGCGCCGCCACCTGGCGCAGGATGGCGTCGCCGGCCTCGTGGCCGAAGACGTCGTTGATCGGCTTGAAATCATCGAGATCGCAAAACAGCAAGGCAAAATGAGAACCGTCGCGCTGCGCCCGCGCCATCGCCTGCTGCAGACGGTCTTCCAGCATGGCCCGGTTGCACAGGCCGGTCAGCGCATCGTGGTGCGCCATGAACGCCATGCGCGCCTCGCTCGCCTTGAGCGCCGCTTCCTTGTCGCGCAGCCGCTCCACCAGGTAATTGAAACCGAGCACCAGGCTGCCGACCTCGTCGTGCCGCTGTACCGGCAGCGGCGCCAGCTGGCGCTTGCCGTCCGCCATCTCGCGCATCGCATGGGCGGCATCGGTCAGCGGCCGCAAAGTGCGCGGCAACAGCAGCAGCATGATGATGATCATGCCGGCGACGATCGCCAGCGTGTTGCGCAGATAGAAGCCGAGCATGGCGTTAATTGGATGGAATACCTCGGCGGTCGGGATGCGCGCCACCACGAACCAGCCGGTGCCGGGCACCGTCACCATCGCCGACAGTTCTTCCACGCCCTTGGCGTTGATGGTGATGCCGGTGCCACGGTAACCGGCCATGGCACGGTCGTGCAGCAGGTTGACGCCGGGTGGCGGGGTCGGCGTCAGCACCATCGCCGGATCGCTGGCGCCGACGAACAGTTTGTCGGCCGGCGACACCAGCAGGAAGCCGCCGCCGGCGCCGAGCCGGGTTTCCTGCAGACGGTCGAGAAAGCCGGGTGTGTTCAGCACCACCACGCCGGCCAGCACCGCCACTACCTGGCGCGCGCTGTTGCGCACCGGCGCCGCCATGATCATGATCGGCTCGCCGTTGGCGCGTCCGCGCCGCGGCCGCCCCATCACCGGCGCATCGGCCTGCAGCGCCGCGCCGAACCAGTCGGCATCGGAAAACACCAGGCTGCCGCGTCCGGCCACTGTCGGATATTCCGCCAGCAGCCCGTTGCCGTCCGGCCGCACCACCAGCAAGCCGCTGTTGAACAAGGGATTGATGCGCTGCCGTTCACGCAGCCAGGCCGTCAGCTGTTCCGGCTTCGACAGCAGCGCCGGCGGCAGCACCGAACTCAGTTCGGCGAGCAGCGCGCGGCGCGCCTGGATGCTATGGCCGATGTCGCGCGCGACATACGACGCCACCGACAATTGCTGGGCCGCCACCTCGTCGCGCAGCAAGCCTTGGGCAAAAGGCAGCGCAAAAAACAGGCGCAAGCCGATGCCGGCCGCGATAATCAGGATACCGAGGCCAATCAGGCGGAACTTGATGCTTTGGAACATTGGCATGGGGGAATGATACAGAAATCGGCAGTTCCCTAGTGCCACGGTGCGATGCCATCATGCAGTATGTGGTTTTAAAGCCGCAGCCGCCGTGGTCGGCAGCGGTAACGGAGGACGCTTGTTTGCGCCCGTGCTCCTGATGATTGCTGCTTGAAATTATTATCGCTCTTGACGATACAGCAAGCGTGCCCGTTCGTAGTCTATGGCGCCGCTGTGCGGCAGCTCCAGGAAATAGGCTAGCTGCCAGGCCTGGGTTTTTTGCGCCTGCCGGTTGGTGGCCAGGTCCCAAGGCGGATAGACGCGCATAGCGCGCTTGCCGCCGGCGCCGTTTTCAGAAACCACATCCTGCGCGCGCAATACCGATTTTGGAAAAACGAATTGTCCGAAAAACTCCTCCGTGCGCGTGCATACGATAAAAAAATCGACTGCATCCGCCATGTCGTAAGGCTGGATCGGACCTTTGCCGACGCGCTTCCACAGAGTCACGAATTGTCCGGTTTTGGTGGGCGTGATTTTGGCCGTGCGAAAGCGCATGGCCAAGCCATTCAGTTCGAAGGCATAGGCGCCGTACTCGGCGCTTTCCGCTTCCATCCGCGGTTCTGTACTGGTGAACTGGCAAGTGTCATACACCAGATCCCTGCTGGCCAGCAGATCGCGATGGATAGCGTCGGCGCCAGCCCAGGCAGAATGAGGCAGATGCATGAAACAAAGGGAATCAGTCATTCTTGGCGAACCGCACATGACTGACATTCCCGCGCGATGCGTGCGATGTCGGCCAGGAATACATCCAGAGCAGCCTGTAATTCACCACTGCGTTCGAGTTCAGTTGCTTCGATGTGAACTGTATCGTCGACTACCTTGCTGCGTTCCAGAAAACCCACGGTTGTGCCGCCTTCCTTGGCCCAATGCCTGAGGGCAGGGAAGTCGCAGCGCGCGCCATTCCAGTGGCGCATCAAGGCAGTGCGGTACACGCCATCCTCACCTGCAATGGGCGAGCGCCAGATCGCTGCCGTGGGGAAGCCGCTAGAGGCCAGAAACACGCTGCGGCGACAGACGACGTTTGTCATGAACACCAGGCTCAGGCCCCTGATCCTCAAGTCGGTCTCATCTATGCCGAACCGCGCCGGGATATCCATCACGCGCGCATGTCCGGATAACGCGCCCAGCTGCGGCTGCAACCGAAAGACCTCCACTGCGGCTTCGTACCATCCTTCGCAGTGCTCATCGTCCTGATCCAGAAACGTGATAAAGGGAGCGCGCGCAATCATTGCCCCTATATTCCGCGCCGCACTTTGCCCGCCATTTTCCGGCAGAAGAAACGGCCTGATGCGCTCATCGCGGCGAGCCAGTTCCAATATGAAGTTGCGTGTTTCGTTATTGCTGCAGTCGTCTACTATGACGACTTCTACATTTACTCCTTGCTGGTTCAATGCCGACTGCACGGCGGCGTCTAGCCGCTCCATGCCATTGAAAGAGGGAATGATGCAAGAAACGTCAGGGTTCATATGCTTTTATCTCAGGTTTTGAAAAATACTATGGCTTGTCGCGACTGGCGCCGATCGCAGATGAAAAAAAGCCGAAAACCATGTTTTTACCTGGTTTTCGGCGTTTTATGATGATTTCCTGAAATTCCTTGTGGTGCCGGAGAGAGGAGTCGAACCCCCGACCTCTTCATTACGAATGAATTGCTCTACCAACTGAGCTACACCGGCACTGCTTCCGCAATAGATACCGCAAAAGCTGACAATGATTTTATCAGCAATCAATCAAAAGTGAAGCCCAGTCAATGCAGGCTCAGATCAGGGTCCGCAACGCGTTGCGGCCGGCAGCGGTAAATCTCCCGATAAGCCTCCAGCCGCGGCAGCAAAGCCGCATGGCGCTGTGGGTTGGGCGTGAATGCCTCGCGCTGCGGCGGTTTGGCGCAAATGGTGGCTTCCTTGTCGGATTGATCATTGGCCGCCAGCCAGGCCAGCCGTGCAGCGCCAAGCGCGCCGCCGGTTTCGCTGCCGATGTGGGTCACCATCCGCACGTTCAGCGTATCGGCGATCAGTTGCGCCCAGTAGGGGCTGCGCGAGCCGCCGCCTACCAGCGATAATTCGGTCACTTCGGTACCTGCCGTATGCAAGGCATGCAGGCCGTCGGCCATGCCGAAGCTGACGCCTTCGATCACGGCGTAGCCCAGGGCGGCGCGGCCGTGGGCGTGCGACAAACCATGGAAGACGCCTTGGGCGTAGGGGTCGTTGTGGGGCGTGCGTTCGCCGGACAGGTAGGGCAGGAACAGTGGGGCGTTTTCCAGTTCGGCCGGGCCTAGCGCCGCGATTTCGTTGAGCAGGGTGGCTTCGTCGACGCTGACCAGGCGGCAGAACCAGCGCAGGCAGCTGGCGGCGGAGAGCATCACGCTCATCTGGTGCCAGCGGCCGGGCAGGGCGTGGCAGAAGGCGTGTACCGCCTGGGCGGGATTGGGGCGGAAGCGGTCGTTGACGACGAACAGCACGCCGGAGGTGCCTAGCGATATGAAGCCGTCGCCGGGATTGACCGCGCCGATGCCGACCGCGCTGGCGGCGCCGTCGCCGCCGCCGCCGGCGACAATGACTGCAGGCGACAAGCCCCAGGCCTTGGCTACTTCAGGCAGCAGCGTGCCGGAAGATTCGCCGCCTTCCACCAGGCGCGGCATATGCGCGCGCCGCATGCCGGTGGCGGCCAGCAGTTGGTCGGACCAGTCGCGCTTGGCGACATCCAGCCATAACGTGCCGGCGGCGTCGGAGGGTTCGGAGACTTTGTTGCCGGTGAGTTTCAGGCGCAGCCAGTCCTTGGGCAGCAGCACGGTGGCCATGGCGGCGAATATCTGCGGTTCATGGCGCGCCAGCCAGAGCAGCTTGGGGGCGGTGAAGCCGGGCATGGCGAGGTTGCCGGCGATCTGGTGCAGCTGCGGCGCGCGGGCGGTAAGTTCGGCGCATTCGCTGATGCTGCGCAGGTCGTTCCAGAGTATCGCGGGACGCAATACCTTGTCTTTGGCATCGAGCACGACCGCGCCATGCATCTGGCCGGACAGGCCGATGGCGCGCACCTCGCTGAACTGCTGCGGCGCCTTGGCGCGCAGCTTGGCGATGGTGTCGCCGGTGGCTTGCCACCACTGCTCCGGATCCTGCTCCGACCAGCGCGGCTGCGGCCGCGAGACAGTGAGTGCGGAGCCGGCGTCGGCCAGCAGATTGCCGGCCTGGTCCATCAGGACTACCTTGACTTCCGAGGTGCCCAGGTCTATGCCCAGATACATTTTCCAATTCCTCTACGCGTAGGGCGCTTTGTTGCGAGCGGCTGGGCCGGCTTGGACTATCCGGCGCACGCGCTCGCAAACAACATAAACAACAGATAGATTAAACAACTAGATTAGTTTTCAGCGCACGCAGGCGCTGGCCGGGCGAACCCGGTCGACGGCAGTAGTTGCGGTATCCAGCCGGATCAGCTTTGTTGCGCCAGCCAATCCTGGACCCGGATGACTGCCTCGCGCAGCGGTAATTCCAGCTGCGCGCTGCCAGCTAGTTTGCCCCATAAGGCGGTATCGGCGCAATAGGCGCGCAGAGGGTCGGCGCTGGCCAGCATGGCGCGGGTGGCGGTGGCGTCGAACACGCCGTCCTGGTAGGCGTAGGGCAGCTCGCCGCTGGCCCAGCGTTGCAGGAACAGGAAGAACAGCGCCGGCAGCAGCAGCGTGGCATGCGGTACGGCGCCGCGCGCCAGGCATTCCTGCAAGGTCGGTACGATGAAGCCAGGGATCTTGGAGAAGCCGTCGGCGGCGACGCGCTGGTTGCTGTCCTGGATATTCGGATTGCTGAAGCGTTCCAGCACGGTATCGCGGTAGCTTTCCAGATTGAGCGGACTGGGCGTCAGGCAGGGGATGACGTCTTGCGTCACATAGTCGAAGGCCATTTTGCGGATATCCGGGCGCGCGCAATCCTGGTCGATATAGGTAAGCCCCACCAGCGTGCCGGCCCAGGCGACGCAGCTGTGGGTGGCGTTGAGTATGCGGATCTTGGCTTCTTCATAGGGCAGCACCGATTTCACCATTTCGACGCCGACTTTTTCCAGCGCCGGACGGCCGGCGGCAAAGTCATCCTCGATCACCCACTGGATGAACGATTCGGCCATGATCGCGCATGGATCGGGCTCGCCGCATGCCTGCGCCACGCGCGCCCGCACTTCGTCGGTAGGGCGCGGCGTAATGCGGTCGACCATGGAATTGGGGCTGCGAGTATGTTCCTTTACCCATTGCTGCAAGGCGGTCTCGCCGCGCAGTGCAAGAAACTGCAGCAAGCCGTCATGGAAGCGTTCGCCGTTATGGCGCAGGTTGTCGCAGTTGAGCAGAGTCACCGGGCCGCCGTTGGCCGCGGCGCGGGCGCGCAGGATGGCGGTCATGGCGCCGTAGATGGTGTTCAGTTCGCCTTGCAGGTCGGCGGCCAGATCGGGATTGGCGGTGTCGAGGCGATGCTGGTGATCGAGATAGTAGCCGCCTTCGGTGACGGTGAAGGAAATCACCTTGGTGCTGCTGCGGGCGCCGATGGCGGTCAGTTCCAGCAGCGCGGCGTCCCACGGCACGATGGTCTTGATCGAGCGGATCACTTCATAGCTGCGGACGCCGCCGGGCGTGACGGTTTCCAGCGTATAGGCGCCGTCCTGCTGTTCCAGCGCATCCAATAGCGGCGTCATGTCGTCGCGGATGTTGGCCAGCGCCAGCGACCAGCTGCGGTCGCCGCTCTCCATCAGATGATGAAGATAGACCGCCTGGTGGGCGCGGTGGAAAGAGCCTGCGCCTATGTGCAGCCAGATCTGCTCGGATCCATTGGCAGCGGAGGAAGTGACTTGCATGATGAGTCCTGATAAATATTGATAAACGCGAATGACAAAAGCGCTGTTCTCGATAGTCGGCTGGCTGGCGGTGGTTTTACGCCACCTGGGCAGCTGCGCGGCCCTGGTCCGCCGCTGCGGCGCCTCCAGCGGCATCCAGCCGGGGCAAGGCACGGCCGCTCTGGTCGAACAGATGGCAGCGCAGCGGATCGGCCGAGACGCCGATCTCGCTGCCGCGCTGCATGCTGACGGTATCGGCCACGCGCAGCACCAGCGGTTCCTCGGATGCTGTCGAATCGGCGTACAGATAGGAGAAATCGCCAAGCGCTTCCAGCACCGTGAATCTGGCCTTGAGCATCGGCGTCTGCGCATCCAGCATCAAATGTTCGGCGCGCACGCCGATGCTGACCGCGGCGCCGATCTGCAAGCTGCTGCCATCCACCGCGACCGACTGGCGGCCGCCGCTGGCTAGTTCCACCAGCACGCCGTTGCCGCCGATGGCAACTACCTTGCCGTCGATGAAATTCATCTTCGGCGAGCCGATGAAGCCGGCCACGAAACGGTTGGCCGGATGATGGTAAAGCTGCTGCGGCGAGCCGATCTGCTCGATGCGGCCGGCCGACAGCACCACGATCTTGTCGGCCAGGGTCATGGCTTCGATCTGGTCGTGGGTGACATAGATCATGGTGGTCTTGAGCTGGTCGTGCAGTCGTGAAAATTCCAGGCGCATCTTGACCCGCAGCGCCGAATCCAGGTTGGACAGCGGTTCGTCGAACAGGAATACGCTGGGTTCGCGCGTGATGGCGCGGCCGATGGCGACGCGCTGGCGCTGTCCGCCGGACAGGGCCTTGGGTTTGCGGTCCAGCAGATGGTCGATATGCAGGGTCTTGGCCGCCTTCTGCACGGCGGCGTCGATCTCGGCTTTCGACTTGCCGGCGATTTTCAGGCCGAAAGCCATGTTGTCGTACAGCGTCATGTGCGGGTACAGCGCATAGGACTGGAACACCATGGCGATGCCGCGCTTGGCCGGCGGCACGTCGTTCATGCGGGTGTCGCCGATGAACAGGTCGCCGCTGCTGATGTCTTCCAGGCCGGCGATCATGCGCAGCAGGGTGGATTTGCCGCAGCCGCTGGGGCCGACGAAGACCACGAATTCGCCATCGTCGATATCCAGGTTGATGTCGCGCATGACTTCATTGTCGTCGTAGCTCTTGATGAGGTTCCTGATTTTTACGCCTGCCATGATGGTCTCCTTCTGTTTTATTCTCGAATCACCTTGCCGCTCAGCGCCAGGGCGATGACTGAAATCGTGTAAAAATTGTGCAACTAAGCCGCCAGCAGGCCGGGCAGCTGTTGCATGTCCTCGAATACCTGCTCGGCGCCCGCCGCCAGCAGGCGCGCGGCAGCCTGGCCGCGGTCGTGCGCAACGCCGGTAAAGCCGAACACGCGGATGCCGGCGGCGACCGCGGAACGGACGCCGGTGACGCTGTCGTCGATGGCGATGCAATGCCGTGGCGCGACCTGGAAGCCGGCGGCGGCCGCCAGGTAGACATCCGGCGCCGGCTTGGGCGTGCCCATGTCGTGGCCGCTGTGGATATGGCCGTCGAACAGTTCCAGCAAGCCGCAGCGCCGCAAGCCGGCGTCTATGCGCAACAGGCTGCTGTTGCTGGCGACGGCCTTGGGCAAGGGGATCGCCGCCAGCACTTCGATCACGCCCGGCACCGCCGTGACTTCTTCGCTGCAGGCGCGGCTGACAGCCATGTTGATGGTGGAGTAGTCGGGCGCCAGCAAGCCGAGGCTGAACTGGGCGTTGAGTTCATCCAGCAGTTGGTCGGTCATCATGCCCAGCCGTTCCGCAATCGCGCCATGCAGCGCCAACTCGAGCGCCAGTTCGTTCTGGCCGTTGCTTTGCACTACGCCACGCGGCAGGTAGCTGCTCAGCTGCCGATGCAGGACAGCGAGGGCGATGCTTTCACTGTCCAGCAGGACGCCGTCGCAGTCGCAGATCAGGTGAGTGATATGTTGGTTCATTGCGGGATTCGTCATCAGCGTCATTTCACCGCGCCAAAGGTGAGGCCGCGCACCAGCTGCTTTTGCGCCAGCCAGCCGAGCACCATGATCGGCGCGATCGCCAACAAGGATGCCGCCGACAGCTTAGCCCAGAACAAGCCTTCCGGATTCGAATAGGAAGCGATGAAGACGGTCAGCGGGGCGCCGCTGACGCTGGTCAGGTTGATGCTCCAGAATGCTTCGTTCCAGGACAGGATGATCAGCAGCAGGGCGGTCGAGACCAGTCCCGGCATGGACGTCGGCAGCAGCAGGTACAGCATTTCCTGCCAGGCGTTGGCGCCGTCTATGCGTGCCGCTTCCAGGATTTCCTTGGGCACGTCGTTGAAATAGGTGAACGCCATCCACACCGCGATCGGCAGGTTGATCAGGGTATAGATGATGGTCAGGCCGGTCACGGTGTCGAGCAGGCCGCTGTTCTTGGCCAGCAGGTAGATCGGGATCAGCACGCCGACCGCAGGCATCATCTTGGTCGACAGCATCCACAGCAGCAGTTTCTGGGTCTTGGCGGTCGGGAAGAAGGCCATCGAGTAGGCTGCCGGCACCGCGATCAGCAGCGCCAGCACGGTGGAGCCGAGCGAGACGATCAGCGAGTTGCTGACGAAGTTCATGTAGCTGCTGCGCGCCAGCACTTCGTGGAAGCTTTCCAGCGTCGGCCAGAAAATCAGGCTAGGCACATAAGCCTGGTGCTCGGTCTTGAAGGCGGTGATCGCCACCCAGAAGATGGGGAAGAACAGGACAATGGCGCAGGCCCAGGCCAGCACGCCCAGCCACAGGCGATTGGTGTTTTTAGCTTTCATTTTTCGTTCGCTCCTTTCAGGTTCTTGGCCATCATCCGTACCAGGAAGAACGACACTATGTTAGCCAGCACCACGGCGATGATGCCGCCGGCCGAGGCGATGCCGATGTCGAATTGCTGCAGGCCGATCGAATACACCAGATAAGCCAGGTTGGTGGTCGCCGTGCCGGGGCCGCCAGCGGTAGTGGTGAAGATTTCGGCGAAGATCGACAGCAGGAAAATGGTTTCGATCATGATGACGACCGTGATGGCGCGCTTGAGATGCGGCAGCACCACATACCAGAACACCCGCACCGGCCCGGCGCCGTCCAGCTGCGCCGCTTCCTTCTGTTCCATGTCCAGCGACTGCAGTGCGGTCAGCAGGATCAGGAAGGCAAACGGAATCCATTGCCAGGCGACGATCATGATCACCGACAGCATCGGGTATTCAGCCAGCCAGTCGACCGGTTCCAGGCCGACCAGGCGCATAGCCCATGCCAGCAGGCCGTAGACCGGATGCAGGATCATGTTTTTCCAGATCAGGGCGGCTACGGTGGGCATTACGAAGAAGGGACCGATCACCAGCAGGCGAGCAATGCCGCGGCCGAAGAAGGGCTGGTCGAATAGCACCGCCAGCAAGGTGCCGCCGACCACGCTGATGACCAGCACCGAACCGATCAGCACCAGCGTATTGAGGATCGACGGCCAGAATGCCGGATCGCTGAGCAGGAAGGCATAGTTGTCCAGGCCGACGAAACCGGTAGCATCCGGCATCATCAGGTTGTAGCGGATGACCGAGAAGTACAACGTCATCGCCAGCGGCACGATCATCCACAGCAGCAGCAACAGCACGGAAGGCGTTTGCAGCAGCCGTACCGGCTTGAACTTGCTGGCGCTGGGCCGCGCCAGCACGGCCGCGCTGGCAGCCTGGGCGAAAGGAGTTGACATGATTTACCTCTTACATTTTTGTCGCGCCGATTGGCGAGAAGGGGTAGGGTGGGCACTCCGTGCCCACGCGTGGATGTACTCCGCGTCTTTGCCTGCTTTGCTGCCGTGTGAGTCTGTACTCCGGCTATCACGGTCACGCGTGGGCACGGAGTGCCCACCCTACGGATTACTTGCGCATTTATTTAATATAACGCCCTTGACGCATTACCCGGTCCGCTTGGCTCTGCGAGGTCTGCAACGCGACGTCGACGGTCGACTTGCCCGCCAGCGCTCCGGCAATCGCCTGGCCGACTACCGTGCCGAGCGACTGGAACTCGGGAATCGTCGCAAACTGGATGCCGGTGTAAGGCACTTTCTGCAAGGTGGCGTCCTTGGTGTCGGCAGTCTGGATCGCGCTCAGGACGAAGTCGGAATACGGCGCGGCCTTCTTGTAGTCAGGCGAAGCGTAGGTCGACATGCGGGTGCCGGGAGGAACCAGGCCCCAGCCTTTTTCCTTGGCTACCAGCTGGATGTATTCCTTGGAAGTGGCCCAGGCGGCGAATTTCTTGGCGGCGTCTTGCGATTTCGACGACTTCGGAATCGCCAGCGACCAGATCCACAGCCAGTGCGCGCCCTTCGGCGTGACGGCCACCGGCGCCGGCGCAAACGCGACCTTGCCTACGACCTTCGATTCCTTGCTGCTGTAGATCATGCCGGCGGCGACGGTGGCGTCTATCCACATACCGCATTTGCCGCTGGAGAACAGCACCAGGTTTTCGTTGAAGCCGTTGGAAGTGGCGCCTTGCGGACCGTATTTGCGCAGCAGGTCGACATAGGTGGTGACGGCGTTTTTCCATTCCGGCGTATTCAACTGCGGCTGCCATTTTTCATCGAACCAGCGGGCGCCGAAGGTATTCACCATGGTGCCGACCAGCGCCATGTTCTCGCCCCAGCCGGCGCGGCCGCGCAGGCAGATGCCGGCGATGCCGTTCTGCTTGTCGGTGAGTTTTTCAGCGAAGCCGGCGATGTCCGTGTAGGTCGGATGCTCAGGCATTTTCAAGCCCTTTTCTGCAAACAAGTCCTTGCGGTAGTAGGTCATCGAGCTTTCGGCGTAGAACGGCAGCGCGTACAGCTTGCCGCCTTCGGTCAGGCCGTCGCGCACGGTCTTGATCAGGTCGCCTTCATCGTAGCTGGCAGGCAGGCCTTCCATCGGCGCCAGCCAGCCTTTCTTGGCCCAGATCGGCGCTTCATACGCGCCGATGGTCATCAGGTCGAACTGGCCGCTGCCGGTGGCGATGTCGGTAGTGACGCGCTGGCGCAGGACGTTTTCTTCCAGCACCACCCAGCGCAGCTTGATGTCGGGATTGGCGGTTTCGAAATTGGTGGAAAGCTTTTGCAGTTCGATCATGTCCGGATTGTTGATCGTTGCGATGTTGACGGTAACCGGGGCGGCCCAGGCGCTGCTGCAGAGCATTGCCATGGAAAGAGGGGCCAAGATGGCTGCGAACGGGCTGTTGCCGATGCTGCGACGTTTCATGTTTGTCTCCGTGGTAGGAATCATCAATTAGCCATGCCGACTTGCGCGGCTTCGCTTTGTCACTTTCTTCGGCACGCCGCGCTTGCGCCGGCCGCCTGAAAGCTGTTGTAACGCTGTCCCTTGTTCTGCATTTTCGTGCGCTTCAGTGAAAATATTGAGCAAAAGACTTCTCGTTGAGCAAATAATCATTCATGATCCAAGTCATGTCAAGATTTTTTTTGCCGAATAAATCCCTGCCGAATGCTTATGTTGCGGTGCGCTATCTGGGACAATTCGTGATCGCATGCCGTACGCAGGCGGCGGCTGCAGTGCACTGCAACAAGAGCTCAGCGTTGCCGCACGCCGACGAAAAAGGGACATCAAATGGCATCAAGAAATGAAAAACTGGATCTCGCAGCCCGGGCTGCGTGGATGTATTACGTGGTTGGCGATACCCAGAATGAGATCGCCGACCACCTGGGTATTTCGCGGCAGATGGCGCAGCGGCTGGTGGCTTATGCGCGCGAATCGGGGCTGGTCAAGGTGCGGGTCGAGCATCCGGTATCGGAATGCCTGGAGCTGGCGGCAGCCTTGCAGCAGCGCTATGGCCTGGAGCAGTGCCATGTGGTGCCGAGCATGGGTGCGGCCGATAAGGTGGCCAATAAGATGGTGGACGATGCCGGCGTGCAGCAGATGCTGGCGGTGGTGGGCGCCGAGGTTGTCGAGCGCTACCTGCAGCAGGAAAATCCGCTGGTGGTGAATGTCGGTTCCGGCCGCACCCTGAAGGCGGTGCTGGAGGCGGTGAGTGAAATGGACAGGCCGCAGCACCGGATTGTGTCGATGGTGGGGGCGATTGCGGCGGACGGTTCGTCGAACCGCTATGACGTGGCGCTGACGGTTGCGGATAAAACGCAGGGGCGTTTCTTTTTGCTGCCGGCGCCGCTGGTGGCGGACAGCGCCGAGGATATGCGGCAGTGGTGTCATCACCGGGTGTACCGTATCGTAGCGGATCTGGCGCAGCAGGCGGATGTGACGTTTATCGGGGTCGGTACGATTGCGCCTGGCTGTCCTATGCATGAGGATGGCTTTCTTACCGCGGCGGAGGTGGCGCAGTTGCAGGCGCATGGGGCGGTGGGGGAGATGATCGGGCATGCGATTGCGGGGGATGGGCGGCTGATTGCTTCGCCTATCGAGGAGCGGGTCACCAGTTTGCCGTTAAGATCGCCGCCGTCGAAGCCGGTGATCGGAATGGCGGGTGGGGCGAAGAAGGCGGAGGCGATCCGGGCGGTGTTGCGGGGTGGGTGGTGGTCGGGCTTGATCACCGACGAGTATTGTGCGCGGTTTGCCCTGCAGGATGACTAGCCAACCGTAACTGAACGCAAAAGCAGTCAAATGGGGTCAGAGTTTTTTTTCGCGGTTTTTGCGAAAATTACTCTGACCCCATTTGACGTTCTACGGAGTGAGTGCGGTGGCATGCTAAGAACGGCCTGAGGGTTGCTAAAACGTTTGCTGCTCCGTGGATGTTTGCCGGGGGGGCCGGCAGCCAGTCACTTTTTCTTGCTTCGCCCCCTCGCCGGGCGCAAGAAAAGTAACCAAAAAGAAGGGCTGGAGCACCGCTCCTGCCGAAGCCGTCACCTCCGCAGGAGGTCCCCAAATCCGGCGCGTATCAGCCGGGTGGGGGACAAAACTCGCCTTCGGCTCAGACATGTCCCCCACAATTCCCGGCTGACACGCGCCGGATTTGGCAACGTCTCAATGCGGGGTACTTCAAAAGCAACCCCAACTTCAAAATCAAAAGCAACGGCAGCGTCAAAAGCAACCCCAGACACCACAGCCTCTATGGGTTTCCGCAGCTGCTGCAGTTTTTACTTTATTCGCTAGGTCGTTAGTGAAATTTAACGGGTTGTTCTTCTGTTGTTGGGGAGCTTGTGCTGCAGCCGGTGGAGCATGAGCCACATCCGCTGCCGCAGCCGCCTGCCATGGCTGTTGGCTGTAGCTGTTCGCCTAGCTTGCGCAACAGGAATGGGCTTGCCGGTTGGCTTAGTGATGCTGCGAGCCTTGTCTGCACACGCTGGCTGGTGGCTGGCATCAGGCGGCGGCAGGCGTAGATCAGGCTGGCGATTACCGCCAGGCTGATGACGATGGCTTGGATGATCAGGAACGGGGTCATGTCAGCAGCCTTGTGATTTGATAAGTCAGGAACGCGGCCAGGTAGGCCAGGCCGAACAGGTAGGCAGTGGCGGCTGCGACCACTTTCCAGGAGTTGGTTTCGCGCCGCATCACCGCCAGCGTCGACATGCACTGCGGAGCGAACACGTACCAGGCCAGCAGCGCCAACGCGGTCGCCAGCGACCATATTGGCGGGCGATCATCGGGCCCAGCTGCGACGTGATCGCCTCTTCGCTGCCGGACATGGCGTACACCGTGCCGAGCGCAGATACGGCCACTTCACGCGCCGCCATGCCGGGCACCAGCGCGATGCAGATCTGCCAGTTGAAGCCGATCGGTGCAAACACGTATTCCAGCAGGTGGCCGATGCGGCCGGCCAGGCTGTAGTCGATGGCCGGCAGGGTGGCGCCTGCGGGTGGGCCGGGGAAGGTCGACAGGAACCACAGCAAGACGGTGAGGGCGAGGATGATGGTGGTGACGCGGCGCAGGAAGATCAGCGCCCGCTCCCACAGGCCGATGGCGATATTGCGGGCGCCGGGCAGGCGGTAGGAGGGCAGCTCCATCAGCAAGGCATGCTCGCTCTTGTCCTTGCGTACGCGCTTGATGACCCAGGAGACCGCCAGCGCGCTGACGATACCGGCCACATACAGCACGAACAGCACCATGCCTTGCATGTTGAACAGACCCCACACGCTGGTGTTGGGAATGAAGGCGGCGATCAGCAGCGTATACACCGGCAGGCGCGCCGAGCAGGTCATCAGCGGCGCCACCAGGATGGTGGTCAGGCGGTCGCGCGGATCCTGGATGCTGCGCGTGGCCATGATGCCGGGAATCGCGCAGGCAAAGCTCGACAGCAGCGGGATGAAGGAGCGGCCGGTGAGGCCGGCCTTGAACATCATGCGGTCCAGCAGGAAGGCGGCGCGCGGCAGGTAGCCGGATTCTTCCAGCACCAGGATGAAGAAAAACAGGATCAGGATCTGCGGCAGGAACACCAGCACGGTGCCGAGGCCGCCGAAGATGCCGTCGCTGATCAGGCTGCGCAACAGGCTTTCCGGCATCGCCGCCGTGACCCAGGCGCCGACGGCGCTGACGCCGGCCTGGATCGCCGCCATCAGCGGCTGCGCCCAGGAGAACACCGCCTGGAAAATAAAGAACATGATAGCGGCCAGCAGCGCCAGTCCCATCACCGGATGCAGCACCCAGCGGTCGATGGCGTCGTCGATTATCGAAGTATTGCGCGGCATGGTGACAGCCGCGGCCAGCATCGCACGTACCTGTGCGTGCAAGTCATCGTCGCTTGTTCCGGCCGCCGTGGCTGCCAAGGCCGGCGCGCCGGCCTGGTCCAGGTGCTGGATCAGCGCGCGGGCGCCACCACTGCGCACCGCCACCGTCTCGATTACCGGAATGCCAAGGCGGCGTTCCAATTCTTCACGGTCGATGCCGATGCCGCGCTTGCGGGCGGCGTCCATCATGTTCAGCGCCAGCACCATCGGCCGGCCCAGCCGTTTCACTTCCAGCACGAAACGCAGGTGTAGGCGCAGATTGGTGGCATCCGCCACGCACACCACCAGATCGGGCAGCGCCTCGCCCGGCATCTGGCCGAGGCAGACCTTGCGCGTGATCATTTCATCCGGGCTGGTCGCTTCCAGGCTGTAGGCGCCGGGCAGGTCGAGCAACTGGAACACGCGGCCGGACGGTGCGCTGAAACGGCCCTCCTTGCGTTCGACCGTGACGCCGGCATAGTTCGCAACTTTCTGGCGGCTGCCGGTCAACTGGTTGAAGAGGGCGGTCTTGCCGCAATTGGGATTGCCGACCAGGGCGATGCGCAGGGAGCTAGTGCTGGACATGGTGCTTGATTCAGGAAGCCAGGTTGACATGCACCCGGTGCGCTTCGGCGCGACGCAGGGCGAAACGGGTGAAGCCGATTTGTATCATCAGCGGATCGGCGCCCACCGGGCCGCGCGCTACCACGCTGACCGCTTCGCCGTTGACGAATCCCAGCTCGCGCAAACGTTTGGCGATAGGGTCCGCAGCCAATACATCTTCTACCTGTTCGATGACTGCAGGTGTAAACGGGGTCAAGTCGCAAAGTCTCATACAAAAACACCATTACTAATAATGATTCTCATTATAACCATTGAAGGTCGCCCGCATGCGCTTCGGTTACAAAACAAAGGGATTGCGGCCGGTGACTGGCATAAAAATACCAACAGGAAATAAATTGAATTGCTCGTGTTTTTTGCCAAGCGCTGCTGCTCAAAGAGTTATCCGACGTTGCGCTCCCGCCGCCAGTTTTATGATTTTTGCTTCGCCAGTCATGTCGGTTGCAAGAAATATTTTTGCACTTCGTGCGCCAGTTCCTCGGACGACAGCAAGCCCTAATAGACTGCTTGTCTAGCTGCTGCTTTTTGAGTGCATTCACGACATCGCGGTAGTCGCTGGCATTGATGCCCTGGCCCTTGGCGACTATCGGTGCGGTTTGCGCAACGTGCCCACATCATATTGGTAATGTTGTTAGGTGGCAATTTCGCTCGAATAGTGAGGCTTGCCTACGCTATTCCCCGTGAAATATAGCGATAACTGTTTCTCTGTTTTTTAGCGACGAATATGCGTCGCTTGCTTGACAGCATTACCTGCTTTGCGTTTTACTTAGCGAAATTTTCTGCACTGCAACAAACCATGCGCTCGTTTTTGCTATTGCCTGCGTGCTGATTCAGGTTGCAGCGTGCAGGCAAATCGGCTTTGCCATCGCCTGATCTCGCGCTCATTTCGCATTACGAAGTAAACATTGGGCCGCACAATTTCGGGCGTCGTTTTACGCGGTTTTCAGGTAGCGCTAACATCGGCTGGCCTTGCAGTCTCTATCAACTCAATTCCTGTGAAGGATCGGATTCCCATGCGCTTCAAAAAAATACTTGTCCTCTCATCGCTGTTGCTGACGGCCGCCATCTGCCAAGCCGAAACCGGCGTCACCGCCAGCACCATTACCCTGGGACAGTCAGCAGCGTTTTCCGGTCCGGCGAAGGAACTGGGCAAGGGCATGCATGACGGCGCCCAGGCTTATTTCGATCAGGTCAACGCCAGCGGCGGCGTGTTTGGCCGCAAGATCATCTTGAAGACCCTGGACGACGGCTACGAGCCGGACCGCGCCGCCGCGAACACCAAGCAATTCATCGAGCAGGATGAGGTGCTGGCCTTGTTCGGCTATGTCGGCACACCGACTTCAAATGCTTCGATTCCGGCAGTCAGCAAGGCCAAGGTGCCGTTCTTCGCACCGTTTACCGGCGCGCAATCGCTGCGCGAACCGTTCAACCGCAACGTCTTCAATATCCGCGCCAGCTACTTCGCCGAGACCGAGAAGATCGTGCAGCAGATCACCACCTTGTCGCTGAAGCGGATCGCAGTGTTTTACCAGAATGACGCCTACGGCAAGGCTGGCCTGGAAGGCGTCACGCGGGCCTTGAAGAAGCGCGGCATCGAAGTGGCCGCGCTCGGCACGGTGGAACGCAACAGCGTCGAGGTCAGCGATGCCGTCGCCAAGATCCGCGCCAGCAAGCCGCAGACGGTGATCATGGTGTCGGCCTATAATTCCAGCGCCGCCTTCATCAAGGCCATGATCGCCGCCGGCAGTCCGCCCTCGTTCTGGAACATCTCGTTCGTCGGCAGCCAGCAGCTGGTGACCGCGCTCGGCAAGGATGCCAGCGGCGTGCAGATCGCCCAAGTGATGCCAGCGCCGTGGGACGAGACCCATGCCATCGTCAAGGAATACCGCAAATACTATCTGCAGGACGGCAAGAAGCAATGGGACTACGTCAGCATGGAAGGCTTTATCGCCGCCAAGGTGTTTGTCGAAGGCTTGCGCCGCGCCGGCAGCAACCTGTCGCGCGATAGCCTGATCCGGGCGCTGGAAACCGTCAGCCATTACGATGCCGGCGGCTATTTCATTACCTTCAGTCCAAGCAGCCACAACGGTTCGGAGTTCGTTGACCTGACCATGGTGGCGAAATCGGGCAGGTTCCTGCACTGATATATAACCTTGCCTTGCTGTCCGCCTGAGTAGCTGATCTCGGCGCGCAGCAAGGCACTTGCTTGCATTCCGGCCGTCCAGCTCTGGACGGCGCCTTCCATTCTCTGTCTCCCTGCTATCGGCAACGCCGTCAAATTCCTCTGACATGAGGTAATCCGTGCAAATGCAACATAGTTGCATTACAATCTCGATATGCAACTGAGTTGCATTTATGCGGAGTGCCGCGTCAGCGCTGGAAATTTTCATGTCCAAGCCAGCTGGCCCCGGGCTCGCCAGGCAAGCAGTCCGACCGCTGTTCAATTCCAGAGACCGTTATGAGTCAACTAAAAAACCTTCCTGTCATCGTGTTGTCGGGTTTCCTTGGCGCCGGCAAAGCCATCTTGCTGAATCACATATTGCGCAATCGCGAGGGCAAGCGCGTGGCGGTGATCGTCAATGACATGAGCGAAGTCAGCATCGATGCCGGGCTGGTGCGCGGCGGCAGCGCGGCCGCTGGCGGCGGCCTGGCACAGCTTCGACGATCCGTTTCCAGGTTGGCACAGAAGCGCCGAGGGAAGTCAATGATCATGCCGCGCATCGATCAATCGCAGGCGCAACAGGAAGCGGCGCCGGCGGCCCGCGCCAGCATCCTGGCGCGTTCGGCATGGCGGCGGTTGTTGCTGGTGCTGCCGGCTTGCCTGCTGCTGTGGCTGGGCGTGTGCTGGGCGCTGGCGGGAGAATTCCGATGAAGCCGGTGATCGCGCTGCACGATGTGAGCGTCGCTTATCGCCGGCAAGCGGCGCTGCAGCATGTCAGCGGCGTTTTTACGCGCGCATCGTTGACGGCGGTGGTCGGACCTAACGGCGCCGGCAAGAGTACTTTGCTGAAGGCCATGCTGGGCCTGTCGCCTGTTGCCAGCGGCTGGGTAGAAATGCATGTCGCGCGCAAGCTGATCGCCTATCTGCCGCAGCAGGCGGAGATCGACCGCAGTTTCCCGATCTCGGTGCTGGATTGCGTCTGCCTCGGCTATTGGCAACGCCTCGGCGGCCTTGGCGGCCTCAGCTCGGCGCTGGCGGAAGGTGCGCAAGACGCTCTGCGGGCAGTGGGTCTGCAGGGCTTCGGGCAGCGTCCCCTCGGCAGTTTGTCGGCCGGGCAGCTGCAGCGGGTGCTGTTTGCGCGCATCCTGGTGCAGGACGCCGATGTGATACTGCTGGATGAACCCTTTAGTGCGGTTGATGCCAGGACCAGCGAGGACCTGCTGGCGCTGATCCACGGCTGGCACGCGCAGCAGCGCACCGTCGTCGCGGTGCTGCATGACCAGGAGCAGGTGCGCCGGCATTTCCCGCAAGCGCTCTTGCTGGCGCGCCAGCTGGTGGCCTGGGGCGAGACCGGACAGGTGCTGAGCGCAGCCAATCTGCAGCGTGCCAGATATATGCCTGAGACGGGCGCCGGATCCTGCCTGCCGGAGGCCGCGTGACGCTGCTTTCATGGCTGCATGCGCTGCAGCAGCTGGCCTGGGCGCCGTTTGCCGAATTTGCCTTCATGCGGCGCGCCTTGGCCGGCGCCCTGGCGCTGGCGCTCAGCAGTGCGCCGCTGGGCGTGCTGCTGACCTTGCGCCGCATGAGTCTGTTCGGCGATGCGCTCAGCCACGCGGTGCTGCCGGGCGTGGCGATCGGCTTCATCCTGTTCGGCCTGTCGCTGCCGGCGCTGAGCATAGGCGGCTTTCTGGCGGGCGTGACCGTGGTCGCCGTGGCGACCCGCATCAGCCGCACTACCGGCCTGAAGGAAGACGCTAGCCTGGCTTCGGTCTACCTGATTGCGCTGGCGCTCGGCGTGATGCTGATATCGATGAATGGCTCCAAGCTGGATCTGCTGCATATCCTGTTTGGCAACGTGCTTGGGGTCGACCGCAGCGGCTTGTTGCTGGTGGCAGGCGTCAGCACCTTCAGCCTGATGCTGGGCGCGTTGGCTTACCGCGGCTTGCTGCTGGAAAGTTTCGATCCCTCCTATCTGGCTGCAAGCGGGGCGCGTGGCGGCCTGTTCCAGCATCTGTTTCTGATGCTGGTGGTGATGAACCTGGTTGCTTCGTTCCAGACCCTGGGCACCTTGATGGCGGTCGGCCTGATGATGCTGCCGGCGGTTTCCGCGCGCCTGTGGCACGACACCTTGCCGGCGCAGCTGCTCAACAGCGCCATGCAGGCGGCGCTGGCGGCTTACGCCGGCTTGCTGCTGTCCTATTACACTGCGGCCCCATCCGGCCCGACCATCATCATTTGCGCTGCGGTCTGCTACCTGGTTTCGCTGCTGATCGCGCCGCGCGGCTGTCTGCCGCGCCTGTGGCGCCGCCTGCCTGTTTCTCAACCTCAGGAGTTATCGTGAAAAGGTTCATCCAATTGTTAATGACGGCGTTGCTGGCGATCAGCAGCAACACCGTGGCGGCGGCAAGAATCCCGGTAGTCGCCAGCTTCAGCATCCTGGGCGACATTGTCAGTACCATCGGTGGCGAGCGGGTGACGGTGTTGACGCTGATCGGTCCCGACCAGGACGCTCATGTGTTCGAGCCAACGCCGGCCGATGTCAAGGCGATTGCCAGGGCGCGGCTGGTGGTCGTCAACGGCCTCGGTTTCGAAGGCTGGATGGAGCGTCTGGCCGGCGCTGCCGGCTACCGCGGCAGCCTGCTGGTCGCCAGCACCGGCGTGGCGGCGCGGCAGCGGCCGGGGCCAGGCGCAGATGCCGCCGCGCGGCCCGATCCGCACGTCTGGCAGGATCCGGCCAACGTGATGATCTACACCCGCAATATCGTTGCCGCCTTGAGTAAACTCGATCCGGCCGGCAGCGCTGAATACAAGCTCAACGGCGAACGTTACCTGCGCGCCCTGGCCGACCTGGATCGCTGGGCGCTGCTGCAATTTGCCGCGATTCCAGAGCAGCGGCGCATGGCGATCACTTCGCACGACGCCTTTGAATATTTCGGCGCGCATTATGGCGTGCGCTTCCTGGCGGCCCAAGGCATCTCGACTGAAAGCGAAGCCAGCGCGCGCGATATCGCTGCGTTGATCCGGCAAATCAGGCAGCTGGATATCAAGGCGGTTTTTTTTGAGAACATGAGCAATCCGCAACTGCTGCGGCAGCTTAGCCGCGATGCCGGCGTCACGCCGGGCGGCAAGCTGTATGCCGATGCGCTATCGGCGCCGGACGGGCCGGCGCCAACTTACCTGCGCATGATGCGTTATAACATTAGCCTGATTCTGGCTTCTTTGCGACGCGGCTGAAGCATCGGCGGCGGTAATGGCGGCGTAGGGTGTAATGCCGTTCAGTTAAGACTGAAGGCATTTTTATTTGCGGAACTCGTAGGGCGGGCACTCCGTGCCCACGCGGATGGGCCGGGCGCGTAGCCGGGGCACGAATGTCAGGGACGCGAATATCCATGATACTGCGTGGGCACGGAGCGCCCACCCTACGCCATGCCGTTCTGCCCTAACTGAACAGCATTACGGCGCAGGGTGTCATTTTTCCGGCTGGCGAGGGTGGCTATGATAAGGTGAATTGTTAACTTTGAATTTCCGGATTGTGAAACATCGTTATTGTTTTTTTTGAAAAACCGATGACCAAAAAATGTTATCCAAAAGAAATAGTTAAATCATTTAGTTTTCTTGTGGAAATAATGAATGTGCATCTAACCCCATTTTAGGGTTAAATATCGTTAATTTATGTGAACTATAGTTAAAAATCCAATTTTTCAGTGGTTTCATAAGGCTCTTGCTTTTACTCTTTGCATGTATGCAGCCGCCAAACTTAACAAACCGGCGGACGCATAGCGACAGGGTTAACCGATTGAATATGATCCGGCGATTTCCAAAAGAAAAAGATTTGCCGAAAGGAAAATCGAGCTGCCTGATTCAAGTTCAACAATCAAAGAGTAGATAGATGCAGAAAATTAACCGCGTTCTTCGAGATGATCAATGGGAGAAACTGGAGCCTTTGCTGGTAGGGCGGCCAGGGGATTCCGGCATGTGCGGCCGCGACAATCGCCTGTTCATGGAAGCGGTGCTGTGGGTGGCGCTGAAAACCGGCACATGGAGCAACCTGGCGCCGGAATTCGGCCGCTGGAGGACCAGCTACATGCGCTTCCGGCGCTGGACCAAGGCCGATGTCTGGCGGCGCGTGGCCGAGAGCCTGGCCGACCACCATGAATTACAGGTGATCTTGCAAGCCATCATCGTGCTGGGCGACGAGCACACCCGCCTGAATACGGAAAGATCGATCAGGCGGGCCAATGTGAAAACCTATGGCCGCGCCCTGGCTTCAGCCAGCGGCGCCGGCGCCAAGCCGGCACGCGGCGATGAGCTGTCGTCATCGTGGGTATGGCTGGTGAGTGACGACGTCCAGACCAGCTGATCGCGCAGCAGACAACAACAGCCCCTAAGGCTGCCGGCGCCAAGTGGTATCTCCCATGCGCCAGCGGCGGCCTGCGCATATCGACAAATGACATTGTTGGTTGCGCCGCGCCATTTTCCTTCCGCCAGCAATTCCAGCGTGTTTTTTGCCTATGAATCCGGCAAGAAATTAACGTATCGGCAAGCCCTTCCATAATAGGGGCTACTCTCTAAAGCCCTTCCTCATTTGACTACCCCCGTGCGGTATCAGGTATCATCGCCCAAGGGGAATGTGTGGCAGGAAACTTCTTGGCGTATGGCAGCTCCTGCGTTTTCCCCACGATAAAAAAGAATGGCCTCGACGAGGAGGCTGAGACAGGTCTGAAGCGGCGCGATGGCAGGCGGTAAGTGGCCAAAGCAATGATGCGGACGATTAACATTCGATTAAAAGTACGATTTTGATGAATTTCATTCTGTATTCGGATATTGGCGAAAGTACAATCAACAAAAGCCTTGGTTTGCCAGAGTACAGCTACTACTTTGTCTTGAAAGCTTTTCGCACTGTCTTGCAGGAGCTTGGCACGGTGACCGTGGTGCGGCAGCCGGAGACCGAAGTCGATCCACTGTTCGACGCCTGCCGCGAGCGCGGCGAAGAATGCGTTTTCCTCTCCTTTTCCCCGCCCAACAAAACCTTGATCGACTTGCGCTGCCCGACTGTATCGGTGTTCGCCTGGGAATACAGCAACATTCCCGACGAGCTGTGGGATGAGGATGTGCGCAACGACTGGCGGATAGTGTTTGGCCGCCACGGCAGGGCAATCACCTTGTCTAGCTATACCGCGCGCGTCGTCCGGGAAGCGATGGGGCCGACATTCCCGGTGTTGGCGGTGCCGGCGCCATTGTGGGAACAGTTTGCCGCTCCGCGGGCGCGCTTCGGATCCAGCCTGCCGCCCGCTCAAAGCCAGCTGCAGGTGCGTGGCATCGTGATCGATAGCCATGTTCTGGGTTTGTCTGCCGATGGCCTGATCGCACATGTCAAGCTCCCGCAAGCGTCGGACGAGCTGGATGAGCCCGATGAGGCGCCGCTGCCGCTGCCAGTCCAGCCGGAACCTGCGCCGGAACCGGTTGCGCCACCGCCCCAGCCTGAACCCGTGGTGGCGCCCAAGAACCTGCGCTATCGGCTGGCAGTGACCAAGCGCCATCTGCTGACCTGGTACCGGGAAGCGGTACGCGACCTGCTGCCTTTATGGCTGGCCCGCGCGGTGGCGCTCAGCGGACGCAGCGGTAATACCGTTGCGCGCGCCGTCATGGGCTACGAAAGCCGTACGCTTGCGCCAGTGCAGCCCTTGGCGGCAGAGCCGCAGGCGCAGCAGCAAGCGGCGCCGGCCGCGCCGCCAGCGGCAGCAGCCGTTGCGCCGGAGCCGCCGCAAGAGCCCGCGGTGAGCGTCAATCTGGAAGGGGTGGTCTATACCTCTATCCTCAGTCCCAAGGATGGCCGCAAGAACTGGTTCGACATGGTGACCGCATTCTGCTGGACTTTCCGCGATGTCGAGGATGTGACGCTGGTGCTGAAGATGAATGAGCGCGATCTGTCGCTGTATCACAACACCCTGCTGACTTTGCTGTCGCAACTGGCGCCGTTCAAGTGCCGGGTCCTGACCTTGCATGCCTATCTCGATGACGCCACCTATGAAGAACTGATAGGCGCCACCAGTTTTTACGTCAATACCTCTTTGTGCGAAGGCCTGTGCCTGCCGCTGATGGAATTCATGAGCTGCGGCAGGCCGGTCATCGCGCCGCGGCATACGGCGATGGAAGATTACATCGACGACGGCGCCGCCTTCATCGTCAAATCCAGCCTCGAGCACAATGTCTGGCCGCATGATCCGCGCGACCTGTTCCGCACCCTGCGTTACCGCCTGGATTGGGAATCGATCTGCAATGGCTATGCGGAGAGCTATCAAATAGCGAAACAGCATCCTGAAAAATACCTGGCGATGGGCCGGCACGCTATCGCGCGCATGCAAGCGTACAGCGCGGGCGCGGTCGTCAAGGAACAGCTGCGCGACTTTTTCCAGCAAGAAGCTGTGGAGGAACAGGCATGACGCTGTCCTCTTCACGCTGCGTCAGCGGCGCCGTTCATCCTCGCTCTTACCTGAAATCCGGCGCCAGATGATTATCATTATTTATTCCGAAACCAACTCCGGTTCGATTGCCTCGAACCTCGGCTTGCCTGAGTATAGCTACTACTTCGTGCTGAAGGAATTTCGCCCGGTGCTGGAGCAGCTCGGCATCGTGGTGACTGTCAGCGATCCCGCGCGTGAAGTCGACGACATCTACCGCAGCGCCGCCGCGCACGGTGAATCCTGCGTATTCCTGTCGTTCTCGCCGCCGCATAAAACGGTGGTCGGCCTGGCTTGTCCGACCATTCCTGTGTTCGCATGGGAGTTCAGCACGCTGCCGAACGAGGTCTGGTTAGGCGAGCCGCGGCATGACTGGCGCTATGTCTTCGACAAGGTCGGCAGCGCCATCACGCATTCGGTATTCACCGCGGATTCGGTGCGGCGCGCGATGACGCCGGAGTTTCCGGTGACCTCGATACCGGCTCCGGTATGGGACCGTTTTTCCGCATTGCGCGAAAAACTGTCGATCGCCAATCATCCCGACGGCGTCGACCTGCATGTTGCAGGCACCGTGGTCGATAGCCGTACGGTGGATCTTTCTCCTTACAGCGTGCCGCTGCGGCGCTTCCCCAAGCCGAACCTGGTGCGGCCGCCGGTGCTGGCGCAGCGCGAACCGGCCAGGGTGCATATCGACGGCGTGGTATATACCTCGGTCTTCAATCCGTATGACGGCCGCAAGAACTGGTACGACATGATCAGCGCCTTTTGCTGGGCCTTCCGCGATACCGAAGATGCTACGCTGGTGTTGAAACTGACCCACCACGACGTCCGCATCGGCGTCGACAATCTGCTGGAGAACGTCTACAAGCTGACGCCGTTCAAGTGCCGTGTGCTGTTGATCCACGGCTATCTGAGCGACGCCGACTACGAAAAACTAGTGTCCGCCACTACCTATGTACTGAATACCTCGCACGGCGAAGGCCAGTGCCTGCCGCTGATGGAGTTCATGTCTTGCGGCAAACCGGCGATCGCACCGGTGAATACCGCGATGGCTGACTATATCGATCGCGACAACGCTTTCGTGCTGGACTCCAGCACGGAGCCGAGCCACTGGCCGCACGACCCGCGCCAGGCTTATCGCACCTTGCGCTACCGCATCGACTGGGGTACTTTGCTGGCCGCCTACAAGGATAGTTATCGGGTAGCTAAACAGGATCCGCAAAGGTACTGGCAAATGGCGGACCATGCGGTGGAGCGCTTGCAGCAGCATTGTTCGCGCGCGGTCGTGAAAGAACGCTTGCTTGCCTTTCTGTCGGCGCGCGGGCAGGCGGACGCGCATCGGCCTGTGCCGGCGGCAGAACAGGCCGTCCCATGAGAAACATGATCAGAGCCCTGGCTGGCTGGTTGCGGCCCGTCCCGGCTGCGCCGACGGTCGAGCTGCCGCAGCTGGTGTCGGCTGAGGGCGTGGTTGATTCGCGTATCTGCGGCCTGGTCGATAATGTCCAGAGCGGCTGGTTCCGCCAGGAAAGCGGCGAGCTGCTGGAAGGTTTTGCGATCACGCCGGCAGACGTGGTGCTGGATGTCGGCTGCGGCGAAGGCGGCGCCACCATGTTTGCCGCCCGCTGCGGCGCCCATGTGATTTTTTCAGACACCGATGCGGCGCAAGTCGCGCGGCTGGCGGCCAAAGTGGCGGCCAGCCCGGCGCGCGGCGCGCAGGCGCTGGTCTGCGATACCGATCCCTTGCTCTTGCCGGATGCCTGCGCCAGCCGCATCATCGCCATGGAAATGCTGGAGCACGTGGACGATCCGGCGCAGGTGCTGGCCGAACTGGTGCGTGTCGGCAAGCCAGGCGCGCTGTACCTGCTGACCGTGCCTGATCCGGTGGGCGAAGGCTTGCAAAAGCAGCTGGCGCCGCCGTCGCATTTCCAGAAACCTAACCATATCCATGTGTTCGAGCGCGACCAGTTCGCCGCGATGGTGAGCGCTGCCGGCCTGGAGATCGAACGGCGCCACGCGTCGGGCTTCTTCTGGTCGCTCTGGATGTGCCTGTACTGGGCCAGCGATGCAGGCGCCAGCGGCGCCGACGCCGCTACGCGGGACAATATCAAGCCGCCTTACCCGCCCTTGCTCAACCAGTGGGCGAACACCTGGCACCAGCTGATTTCGCTGCCGGAAGGCGCCAGGATCAAACAAGTGCTGGATAGCGCCATGCCCAAGAGCCAGGCCATCATCGCCCGCAAACCTGGCCGCAGCTAACATTTGGAGTGCAGATGAACCATCGGATAAAAGACATCGAACTGTTGCGCGGGATCGCGGTGCTGTTTGTGCTGTTCGAACATTCCCGTTTCAATCTGTTCAGCCAGCCGTTTCACAAGCAGGAGCTCCTGTACGCCTATTTCGGCGGCTGGACCGGCGTCGACCTGTTCTTTGCAATTTCCGGATTCGTGATTGCGCGCGACCTGATTCCGCGCCTGGACCGCCACGCCGACCAGCCGTTTTCTGTCATGCTGAGCTTCTGGGTGCGGCGTGCAACCCGCCTGTGGCCGTCGGCCTGGCTATGGCTGCTGCTGATTCTGGTGGCGACTGTCGGCTTCAATCATTCCGGCGTCTTCGGCTTGTTGCAAACCAATCTGGATGCAACGCTGGCCGGGGTTTTCAACTACGGCAATTTCCGTCTGCAGGCAGTGTTTGGCCATTCCGAGTACGGCTCCAGTTTTCCTTACTGGAGCCTGTCGCTGGAAGAACAGTTCTATTTGCTGCTGCCATTGGTGGCGATCATCATCCGCCGCCGCTGGCTGCCATGGGTGCTGCTGGCGCCGGCCATCTACCAGCTGCTGGCGAATCGCCACATCAGCCTGCCGCTGATGACAACCCGTTCCGACGCCTTGCTGCTTGGCGTGCTGCTGGCGATGTGGAGCGTGAAGGACAGCTATCGCCGCTGCGAGCCGACCTTCCTGCAAAACCGGCTATGGCTGCGCTGGGTCGTGCTGGCGGTGCTGGCAATCGGCCTGGCGGCGATGGGATCCTCGCATTTCGAAAATTTCCGCTTCTGGGTCGGCTGCGTGGCGCTGATCTCGATTGCACTGGTATTCATCGCCTCTTATGACAAAGACTACCTGATGCCGGACAACCCTCTGAAGAGGGTTTTCCTGTGGTGCGGAAGCCGTTCCTACGCCCTGTATCTGACCCATATGCCTGCGTATCTGGCCAGCCGTGAGATCTGGTACCGGATTGCGCCGCCTGACACCATATTCGACCGCACCTACAACCTGCGCCTGGGGCTGACGGCGCTGCTATTGCTGCTGGCCTTCAGTGAACTGAATTATCGTTTCGTCGAAACACCGTTCCGCGCCTACGGCAAGAAGCTTGCCCAGCGTGTCAGCCTGCGCCAGGACTGGTTCCAGGGCTGGCTGTCAAGGTTCGGCAACCGGTCCGCGCTCACCGCCGACAGCGAGAAAACATAGCATGAAGAAATTTTTCAGCAAGCTGTTCGGCATCGGCAAGAGCGAGCTGGCGATCCCTGCGCCTGCGCCGGCAAGCCAGGCAGCGCCGGCGGCGCCCGTCGATTCCTTTCATATCGGCTTGCGCGACGCGCTCGCCAGCGGCTGGTATCTGCAGGAGAGCGACGAGCTGTATCGCGGTTTTGTGATTCACGCCGATGACGTGGTGCTGGATATCGGCTGCGGCGACGGCGGCAATTCGCTGTTTTGCGCGCATCGCGGCGCCCACGTGATCGTGGCGGATATCGATGCCGGCAAGGTAGAGGCTACCCGGCAACGGCTGGCAGGGACGCCGGCGCGGCTGGTGCAAGGCGTGGTGGGCGATGCTAATCCGCTGGCGCTGGAAAGCGGCATTGCATCCAAGGTGATCTGCATGGAAGTACTGGAGCACGTCGACGATACGGCGCAGTTCCTGAGCGAGCTGGTGCGGGTCGGTAAGTCCGGCGCGCACTACCTGTTGTCGGTGCCCGATCCGGTGCAGGAGCATTTGCAAAAGAAAGTGGCGCCGGCTTCGCATTTCGAGAAACCCAACCACATCCGCATCATCCAGCGCGACGAATTTGAAAAAATGGTAACCGACGCCGGCTTGCTGGTCGAGCGGCACGAGTATTACGGCTTTTACTGGTCGGTCTGGTGGCTGTTTTTCTGGGTCTGCAAGGTTGACCTGAGCGACGCCCGCCATCCCTTGCTGGAAAGCTGGGCCAGGACCTGGGAAACCTTGATGGACAGCCCGAATGGCGAACAGGTCAGGAATACCTTGAATGACTTCATGCCGAAGAGCCAGGTCATCATTGCGCGTAAGCCATGATGGCTGCGGCGCAGGTTTTTAAACGCACAACTGCAGGGAAGGAACGACTGCAATGAAACGACTATTTATCACCGGGCAATCGGGGTTTGTCGGCCTTGCCTTTGAGCGCTTGCGCGACCATGCTGTCGCCGCGCACGGCTGGCAGCTGGTAGCCGCCGACCATGCCTACGATTTGCTGGATCGGGCAACGCTGGACCAGGTGCTGCAGCAGGCGCGCCCCGATGCCGTGATCCATCTGGCGGGGCAGACCTTTATCCCGGAAGCTTTCCGCGATCCGGCGCACACCCTGGACGTCAACCTGAAGGGCACGCTGAACCTGCTGCAGGCATTGCAGCGCAACGGCTTCGGCGGCACTTTTCTGTATGTCAGTTCGGGCGACGTCTACGGCAAGGTCGATCCTGCACTGTTGCCGGTCAGCGAGCAGCAGCCGGCGCGTCCGCAGAATCCTTACGCGGTCAGCAAGGCGGCGGCGGAACTGCTTTGCTATCAATGGAGCTGTAATCTGCCGTGGCGCATCCTGGTGGCCCGGCCGTTCAATCATATCGGCCCTGGGCAGCGCGAAGATTTCGTGATCTCTAGCGTCGCCCGCCAGCTGGCGCGTATCAGGCTGGGACTGCAAGAGCCACGGATACTGGTCGGCGACGTCGACGTCAGCCGCGATTTCCTGGATGTGGAAGATGTTATTGCTGCCTATCTGGCCTTGCTGGCAAGCGGCCAGAATGGCGAAACCTACAACGTCTGCTCGGGCAAGGAATATCTGGTCCGCGACATGATCGCCAGCATGCTGTACCTGACCGAGACCGATGCAGCAATCGAGCAGGATCCGGCGCGTTTGCGGCCTTCGGACTTGCGCCGGGTAAAGGGCAGCAACCAGAAAATCACGCAGGCCACGGCGTGGCAGCCAGCCATTCCCATGCAGCAGACTTTATTGAGCGTCCTGGCGGACTGGGATGCCAGGGTAGCCGCGGAGAGCGCAGCGCAAACGCGGTCGTGACTCAAGAACAGATAAAAACAGATATTTGGAGATACAGGCTATGACAAAGACAGCATTGATTACCGGCGTCACCGGGCAAGACGGCGCTTACCTGGCCAAGCTGCTGCTTGACAAGGATTACAAGGTGTACGGCCTGCTGGCAAGGCGCAGCAGCGACACTTTATGGCGCTTGCGCGAACTGGGGATCCTGGAGCGGCTGCAATTCATAGAAGGCGATCTGGCGGACGCCACTTCCGCCATACGCGCCGTGTGCCAGTCGCGTCCCGACGAAATCTATAACCTGGGTGCGCAAAGCTTTGTCGGCACCTCCTGGAACCAGCCGGTGGTGACCGGGATGGTGGATGGCCTGGGCGTCACCCACATGCTGGAAGCGATTCGCCAGTTCTGCCCGGCGGCGCGCTTCTATCAGGCCTCCACCAGCGAAATGTTCGGCCTGATCCAGGCACAGCACCAGGACGAAAACACGCCGTTCTATCCACGCAGCCCGTATGGCGTCGCCAAGCTTTACGGCCACTGGATCACCGTCAATTATCGTGAAAGTTTCGGCCTGCACGCCTCCAGCGGCATCCTGTTCAATCATGAATCGCCTTTGCGCGGCATCGAATTCGTTACCCGCAAGGTGACCGACGCCGCGGCGCGCATCAAGCTCGGCAAGCAGCGCGAGCTGCGGCTGGGGAATATCGACGCCAAGCGCGATTGGGGATTTGCCGGCGATTACGTGGAAGCGATGTGGCTGATGCTGCAGCAAGAGCAGGCAGAGGACTACGTGATCGCCACTGGCGTCACTACCAGCGTGCGCGAGATGTGCCGGATTGCGTTTTCCCATCTCGGTCTGGATTATGAAGAGCACCTGGTGATCGACCCGCAACTGTTCCGCCCGGCTGAAGTAGACGTCTTGCTTGGCAATCCGGCCAAGGCGCTGCGCAAGCTGGGCTGGAAGCCGAAGACCGGACTGGAACAATTGATGCAGCAAATGGTTGACGCCGATATGCGCCGCCTAACCTTAGCTAAAGAGTAGAGGGAGACCAAGATGCGTACGCCAGAACCCGGTATTCCATTGACAGCGACGGCAGTGATCGTGCCGGTAGTCCTTTCCGGCGGCGCCGGCACGCGCTTGTGGCCGGTTTCGCGGGAAGGGCATCCGAAGCCATTCATCAAGCTCCCGGATGGCAAAAGCCTGTTGCAGAAAACCTATCAGAGGGTGGCTCAGTTAGGCATCCGCGGCGATATCCTGAGCGTGACGAATCGCGATTATTATTTCCAGAGCAAGGACGAATTCATCTCGGCTGACCTGGGAATCCATCATCGCCCGCATTTCATGCTGGAACCCGCCGGCCGCAATACGGCGCCGGCGATCGCGGCGGCGGCAGTGTCACTGCGCGCCTTGCATGGCGATAACACCATCATGGTGGTGATGCCGGCGGATCACTTGATCAAGGACGTTGAGTGCTTCGCCGAAGCGGTGCGGCATGCAGTGGAAGTCGCCAAGCAGGGCCATCTGGTGACCTTCGGCGTGCGGCCGCTGACGCCTGAAACCGGTTTTGGCTATATCGAGTGCGGCGCCGAGATCGACAGCGCTGGCGCTGCACAGGTAAAGCGTTTCATCGAAAAGCCGGATGCCGAGCGCGCCGCCGCCTTTGTCAGCAGCGGCAAGCATCTGTGGAATGCCGGCATTTTCTGTTTCTCGGTGTCAGCCTTTCTAGCCGAACTGGGAAAGCATGCTCCCGAGATCCTGGCGGCGGCTACCGCTTGCATCGAAGCCAGCCCGGCCGGTCCTTCAGCGGGCGTCCTGCTGCAGGAACTGGACAGCGCAAGCTTCATGGCGATGCAAGACATCTCGATCGATTATGCGGTGCTGGAACGCTCCGACAAGGTGGCGGTGATACCGGCCGGCTTCGACTGGAACGATATCGGTTCCTGGGGCGCCTTGCGGCAGCTGGTGGAGCCTGACGAACAGGAAAACCGGGTGCTGGGCGAGGCGGTGCTGATCGACAGCAAAAACAATTACATCTATTCGGAACAGCGCCTGGTGGCGACTGTCGGCGTCAACAACCTGATCGTGGTGGACACGCCCGACGCTTTGCTGATCGCCCATCCGGATCATGTGCAGAACGTGAAGAAGGTGGTGCAGCAGCTCAAGAGCAGCGAGCACGATACCTATAAACTGCATCGCACGGTGTTCCGCCCGTGGGGCAGCTATACCTTGCTGGAGCAAGGCCCCAACTTCAAGATCAAGCGCATCGTGGTCAAGCAGGGCGCATCGCTGTCGCTGCAGATGCATCATCACCGCAGCGAGCACTGGGTCGTGGTGCACGGCATGGCCAAGGTGGTCAACGGCGACCGCGAAATCTACGTCAACACCAACGAGTCGACCTACATCCCCGCCGGCACCCGGCATCGCCTTGAAAACCCTGGCTTGCTGGAGCTGGTCATGATCGAAGTGCAGAGCGGCGCCTATCTGGGCGAAGACGATATCGTGCGCTTTGACGACAAATACGGCAGGTGCAAATAGTGCTGAAAGTGCTGACCATTATGCAGAAGAGCAAGGCGCAAACGTTGTTGCGTTCGATCTGGCACTATCGCGGCTTCATTGGCGGCAGCGTCAGGCGCGAGTTCCAGTCGCGCTATCGCAATTCGATGCTGGGCGCCGCCTGGATGGTGCTGAATCCGCTGGCCATGATCGTGGTCTATACGGTGATTTTTTCGCAGCTCATGCATGCGCGTCTGCCGAATGCCGGCAGCCAGTTCGCCTACGGGATTTATCTTTGCGCAGGCTTGCTGACCTGGGGTTTTTTTACCGAGACGGTATCGCGCATGCAGAACGTGTTCCTGGAAAATGGCAACATGATCAAGAAGCTCAATTTTCCGCGCATCTGCCTACCCATCATTACGGTGCTGAACGCGGGCTTGAATTTCTCCATCATCTTCGCCTTGTTCCTTGGTTTCTTGCTGGTTTCTGGCAATTTCCCTGGCTGGGTCTTCTTCGCGATGCTGCCGCTGCTGCTGATACAAGTGCTGTTTTCGGTTGGCCTCGGCATTGTGCTCGGCGTGTTGAACGTCTTCTTCCGCGATATCGGCCAGCTGTTCGGCATCGTGCTGCAGTTCTGGTTCTGGTTTACGCCGATTGTCTATACGGTGTCGACCCTGCCTGCCGGCGTGCAGACCTTGCTCAAATTTAATCCGATGAGCGCACTGATCGTCGCTTACCAGGGTATTTTCATCAGCGCTGCATGGCCGCATTGGAGCGACCTGTGGGCGGTTGCCTTGCTGAGCGTCGCCTTGTGCATTTTCGGGATGTTGCTGTTTCGCAGGCACGCCGGTGAAATGGTGGATGAACTCTGATGGGTAAAGTTACGGTTAAAGGGCTCGGCAAGGCCTATAAGACATATGAAGGCCGCTGGGCCCGCCTGGCCGAATGGATCTCGCCGTTTTCCAGGGCGCGGCACCAATTGCACTGGGTCTTGCAGGATATCGATTTCCAGCTGGCGGCCGGCGAAGCGGTCGGCATCGTCGGCATCAACGGCGCCGGCAAAAGCACTTTGCTGAAACTGATTGCCGGTACTACCCAGGCTAGCGCGGGCACTATCGATATCCAGGGGCGGGTGGCGGCGCTGCTGGAACTCGGCATGGGCTTCCATCCCGATTTTACCGGCAGGCAGAATGCGATCATGGCCGGCCAGCTGCAAGGCTTGCGGAACGACGAAATAACGGCCTTGATGCCCGCGATAGAGGCATTCGCCGAGATTGGCGAATACATCGACCAGCCGGTGCGCACCTATTCGAGCGGCATGCAGATGCGGCTGGCGTTCAGCGTCGCCACGGCCAGCCGGCCGGACGTGCTGATTGTCGATGAAGCCTTGTCCGTCGGCGACGCCTATTTCCAGCACAAGAGTTTTGAGCGGATTCGCGAGTTCCGGCGCGCCGGCACTACCTTGCTGATTGTCTCGCATGACCGTTATGCGATCCAGACCATTTGCGACCGCGCTATCCTGCTCAATCGCGGCCGCCTGGAAATGCAGGGCGATCCGGTGGATGTCATGGATTTTTATAATGCCATGCTGGCGGAGCGCGAACAGCAGACCGTGCGCCAGGAACGTCTTGACGACGGCCGCTTGAGAACGATTTCCGGCACCGGCGAAGCCAGCATCGTGTCGGTGAATTTGCTGGATGACGCAGGCAAGCGGCTGGATGTGGTGGAAGTCGGCGCCTACGCCACGCTGGAAGTACGGGTTGCGATCAATGCCGAAGTGCCGCGCCTGGTGATGGGTTACATGATCAAGGACAAGCTCGGGCAGTCGATCTTCGGCATCAACACGCACCGGCTCGAGATGCCGCAGACCGACTTGCAGCCCGGCGAAAACGTCACATACCGCTGCCGTTTCCCGATGAACCTTGGCAAGGGCAGTTATTCGATCGCCATTTCCCTGTCGCGGCTGGACTCCCATCTCGACACCAACTATGAGTGGCGCGACTACAGCGTGATTTTTCATGTGATCAATACCCGCCATCCCGATTTTGTCGGCTGCGCATTCCTGGACGCGGAGATTGCGGTTGAACGGTCGTCTGCAAGCATGCGCCCGGATGGAGTGGCGGCATGAGCAGACTGCTGATCGAATGTACCTATGTGTTCCATCATCCTGAAATGAATTCCGGGATACAGCGCGTGGTGCGCAATATCATCAATCATCTGCCGGCAGTGCAAGATGAAGCGGTTTGCATTCCCGTCATCTTCAAGCAGGGGAAAATACTCGAAGTCACGCAGCTGACGCCCAGGCATTCCGATGAGTGGCGCAGCCGCGTGCAGAAGAAACTGGAGAAGGTGGCGCAGAAGCTGGTGCAGGTGCGTAACCGTTACTGGCTGATCCACTCGCGCCTGTTGCGCTTCTGGCCATGGCGGGCATCGCATAACGTAAGGCGGGTGACATACGTGCTATGCCGTCTGCTGAGTTTCTCATTCATGCTGCCGCTGTATCTGACCGAGAAGATCCTGGAAAACATCGAGCTGCAGCCGCGCGCCGTTGAAATGGAGTGCCGCGCCGACGATATCCTGGTGCTGCTCGATTCCTCCTGGCATGCCGATTTCTTTCCGGTGGCGGAAAAACTGCAGCGGCAGGGCGTCTCCATCGTATCGGTCATCTACGATCTGATTCCCTTGACCCACCCGCAATTTTGCGATGGTCCGCTGGTGCAGGTATTCGATCGCTGGTTTGAATGGATCGCCAATACCGCTAACGGCTTCATCGCAATATCCGGCACCATTCGCGACGAAGTGCATGCCGAGGTGCGGCGGCGGCTGGGAAGCGAGCAGGCCCGCGGCCGCTGGTTCGATTTTTTTCACCTGGGTTCCGAACTCGACCAGATTGACGCCGGCAGAGCGGTGCGTCCCGCGCTACAAAAACTGTTCTCGTCCGGCCGCTCTGTCTACCTGATGGTCAGCACCATTGAACCGCGGAAGAACCACGCCTATTTGCTGGATGCCTTTGAGCGGCTGTGGGAAGAGGGCAGCGACGCGGTCCTGTGCTTTATCGGACGCATCGGCTGGAAAAATGAACGCCTGATCGAACGCGTAAGGAAGCATCCGGAATTGAAGCGGCGGTTGTACATGTTCAATGATCTTGGCGACGCCGAGCTGGAGTATGCCTATAGCCATGCGAAAGCGCTGGTCTTTCCATCGTTCGTGGAAGGTTTCGGTTTGCCCCTGGTGGAAGCCATGCAGCGCGGCTTGCCGGTGATGGCCAGCGACATTCCCGTTTTCCACGAGATCGGCGGCGACTTCATCAGTTATTTCGATTTGAACCAGCCGCAATCGCTGGGCCGGCAAGTCGCACAATTTGAAGACAGCGGCATCTTTCCCGCATTGCAGGAAATGAAAGACTGGTCCTGGCTCAGCTGGGAAGATTCGGCGCGGCAGCTGGTGCAGCGCGTTCTGCAGCAGGTGAAACCCCAAAAGCATGTGCAAAGTGTCTGCGATGAAACTGACCATTGCACTGAATAGCAAGGTGCTGCTGGCGCCTCGCACCGGCATCGGCAACTATGTTGCCGAGCTGGCGCAGGCCTTGCAGCGGCATCCTGAACTGGAAATGCAGTATTTTTACGGCGCCGGCTGGCGACCTGCGCTGGCCGCCGCGGCCATGCCTGGATATGCGCGCTGGGCCGGCGCCGCCAAGCGGCTGCTGCCGGCTGCCTACCGGATGCGGCGGCTGCTTGAGCAGCGCTGCTTCGACCGCGGCGCGCGCAGGATCTGTCCACATGTCTATCATGAACCGACCCTGTGGCCGCTGGATTTTGCCGGACCGACCGTGATGACTGTGCACGATCTGACGCATATTCATTATCCGCAAACCCAGCCGCAAGACCGCTTGAAGGAAATTGAAAGGCGCCTGCCGGCCGCCGTGGCGCGCGCCAGCCGGATACTGGTTGATTCAGCCTATATCGGCGCAGAGCTCAGGCAGCAGTTCGGCCTGCCGCCAGAGAAGGTGGTGCTGGCGCCGCTGGCCTGTTCTGACATTTTCCAGCCGCGCGACGAACGCGAACTGCTGCCGCGCCTGCAAGCAATGGGCCTGGCTTATCGCCGCTTCATTCTTTCTGTCGGGACGCTGGAGCCGCGCAAGAACCTGCTGCTGACGCTCAAGGCGCATGCGGGCCTGCCGCCGTCGCTGCGCGCGCGTTTTCCTCTGTTGGTAGTCGGCATGGCGGGCTGGCAGGCGGATGAGCTGAAGGGGGCGCTCGCGCAGGCGGTGAGTGCCGGCCATGTACGCTTTGCGGGTTATCTGGACCAGGCCGATCTGGCTTGCGTCACGGCAGCCGCCAGGATCATGGTGTTCCCTTCACTATACGAGGGCTTTGGCCTGCCCTTGCTGGAAGCGATGGCTAGCGGCACGCCGGTGATCGCATCGGATTGCGCCAGTTTGCCTGAAGTTGCCGCCGCGGCCGCTACTTATGTCCATCCCCAGGATGACATCGCCCTGACTGAACAGATGCGGCGCTTGATGGAGGATGACGTACTCTGGGCAGAACGGCGCGGCGCTGGCCTGCTGCGCTCGCAGGAGTTTTCCTGGACAAGATGCGCAACGATCACCGCTGAGGTTTATCGGCAAGCAGCAAACAGTTAAATAACATTTGTAGATATTAAATAACATTAAAAGATATAGACTGGTGCAGAGACCGCAGTCGACGTCAACAGAAAATAGCCCTTCTCGTCGCGACAGCGATGCGGCAGAATTATAAGAGGATGCAATGCGAGTTCTTCATTTTTACAAGACTTATCAATCTGAATCGTACGGCGGCATCGAGCAGACCATATTTCAGTTGTGTAAATGCTCGCCTGCCAGCGGCGTTGAAAGCGAAGTGCTGACTCTGAGCGAAGCGCCGGATCCGGCCGAATTGCAATTTCACGGACACACGGTGCATCGGGTCAAGCTGGACTTGCAGGTTGCCTCCACCGGTTTTTCCCTGTCCGCCATCAGACGCTTCGCGCAGCTGGCAGAGGATGTCGATCTGGTGCACTATCATTTCCCCTGGCCGTTCATGGACCTGGCCCATTTCGTCACACGCATGAACAAGCCGAGCGTGGTCACCTATCATTCCGACATCGTGCGCTACAAAGTGCTGCTGCAGCTCTACCGGCCCTTGATGCATCGCTTCCTGAGCAGCGTCGACGCTGTCGTGGCGACTTCGCCTAACTACCTGCAAACCAGTTCGGTGCTGGCAGGTTACAGAGAAAAAACCCAGGTTATCCCTATCGGTCTCGATAAAAGCAGCTATCCGACGCCATCGGAAGCCGTGACGGAGCAATGGCAACAGCGCATAGGCGGCCGTTTCTTCCTGTTCGTCGGCGCCATCCGTTACTACAAAGGCTTGCACATCCTGCTGGATGCGGCGCGCGGCACCGATTATCCGATCGTGATCGTCGGCGCCGGTCCGATCGAGCAGGAGCTCAAGCAGCGCGTCGCCGAGCAGGGCTTGAGCAATGTGATATTCCTGGGCATCGTCAGCGATGAGGACAAGGTCGCGTTGCTGCGGCAATGCTATGCACTGGTCTTTCCATCGCACCTGCGTTCGGAAGCCTTCGGCATCTCCCTGCTGGAAGGCGCTATGTATGGCAAGCCGATGATTTCCAGCGAGATCGGCACCGGTACCAGTTATATCAACAACCACGGCGAAACCGGCATCGTGGTTCCACCCAGCGATCCCGACGCTTTCAGGGCGGCCATGCAACGCTTATGGGATAACCCGGACCAGGCGCAGGCGATGGGGACGCGTGCGCAGGCACGCTACCAGAAATTGTTTACCGCGCGGGTGATGGGCGAAAGTTATGCCTCGCTATATCGCGATGTGCTGGCAATACGCGGAGTGACGGAGCAGCCCGCCAGCCTGGGCGCCTGAGCTCACGGCCGGATCTCGTCTTGGCATATTAGCGTTTTGTGATACGATCATTTAATAGATAAGCTATTGATTATATTTTTCAAATAGTGTTTAACTATTAAAAACTATAAATTACATTCGCACTCGATTTCGGTGCGTGCGGATGTCATTTCGTAGGTCGTATGTCGCTAAATCGCTTATTCGGGATCATTTCCCTGCTGCTGATGTTGCTGTTCCTGGCTCTCGCCGGCAAAATTGTCGATAGCGAGTGGACTGTGTATGAGCGCAGTACGGAAAGCATTCCGGTAATCAGAAAACTGCATCTTGCGCTGCAGGTGGAGGAAAAGCTGGTCGTCGAGCGCGGGGTCACCAATTTGCTGCTCCAGCAAGACTTGCAGGACGGAGAAGCAGTACGCGCCAGGTTGGCGCCGGTGCGTGTCGCCAGTGATGAGGCTTTACGCAACCTGCAGCAGGCTTTGCGGGACCAGGCCAGTCCTTGGCTGGCGCTGGTGATGAGGAACGTGCTGCTGACAGAGCAGGCGCTGGCCGCTACGCGCCAGGATGTGGATTTGCTGGCGGCCCAGCCAAAAGCGCAGCGCGATCCGGGAACGGTCGTTGTCGCCACTGGCATGATCATGAACACCATGGATGTTTTTGCGCCGGCCGTTGCCGCTCTTTCCAGTGTCGCCATTCAGTCGGATCAGCAATTCCATGACGGTGTGGACAGCGCGCAACTGGCTTCGAGCCTGCGCGATGTCGCCGGCCAGATGGTCTCGACCCTGACCGCGCCGATTGTCGCCCGCCGGCCGCTGACGGAGCAGGAAAGGTATACCTTCGCCAAACTCTCTGGGCAGGCCGACCAGCTGTATGCCGTGATTGAACTGCAGCTGCGCGGCTACAGCCACAAGCCGGATTTCAAGGCTGCGCTGCAGACCATTCGCGATCATTCCCTGGGCGAGGGCTTGGATCTCCTGACGAACCTGTTTGTCACTGGACGCAGCTCGGGAAACTACGACCTGAGTCCGGATGAAATGGTCGCCAGCTACGTACCGCGGATGGCGGCGATTCCCCACCTGCGCGATCTGATCGTCACCGACATGATTCGTGAAGCCGAGCAGCGCAACCTGCGGGCGCGTAATTTCTTGCTGGCGACAGTCAGCCTGGCGCTTCTGGCCCTGGGCACTTTCGTGCTGCTGCTGCGCGTGATACGGCGGCGCGTCCTGAGGCCGATCATCGACGCCACCGATTTATTCGTTTCCCTGGCCAACGAACGCCTGATTACTGCCATCCCGACGCCACGCTACGACGATGAAATCGGCGACATGATGCGCGCGATCCATGTATTGAAAGCGCATAGCCAGGAAAGAATTTGCCTGGAAAAAGAACGCGAAGAGATGATCGCTCAACTGCAGGCCACTTCCGATACGGATTTCCTGACCGGCCTGTTGAACCGGCGTGCATTTTTTGCGCAAGGGGAGCAGCAGTTCGGCATCGCCCAGCGTTACCGGCGACAGCTGAGCCTGATCCTGATGGATGTCGATCACTTCAAGGCCGTCAACGACCAGCATGGCCATCAGGCTGGCGATCAGGTGCTGTGCAAGGTGGCGGAGCTGAGCGGGCGTTGCCGGCGCAAGGTTGACCTGCTGGCGCGTTACGGCGGCGAAGAGTTCTTGCTGATGCTGCCTGAAATCGACCTGGAGCAGGGGCGCGCCGTTGCAGAGAAACTGCGCGGCGAGATTGAAGCCTGCCATTTCCAACTGGAGGAGGGTGTGTCTATCAAGATCACCGCCAGTTTTGGCGTGGTCGCTTTTGATCATGACGACACGCTGGAAAACCTGATCGTGCGGGCCGACCAGGCTTTGTACAAAGCCAAGGATGGCGGCCGCAACATGGTCACGGCCATGCCGCGCGAGCCAGGGCAGGGCGCTCGCGGCAGCGCTCAGGATGGCCATGACCGGGGCCGCGCCAGCGCGTAAAGGAAAGGAGTTGGCGATTTCCATTGAGAAATGAATCCGGCTAGAATAACGGACTAATCTCCGGAGACATGCATGCATAAAATCGTTTTTGTCCTTGCTCTTTTACTGGCGCCGTTCAGCAACGCGGCGACCCCTCGGCAACAGCTCGACACACTGTTCGACAGCGACTGGCAATGGAGTCTGCGCAATGCACCGGAGATGGCGACAGCAGTCGGCGACAACCGCTATAACGACCGCTTGTCGGACGCGTCGCTGGCCGCCAGCCTGGCCGCCAACACCCATCAGGAACAGATGCTGGCGAAAGCCAGGCGCATCGACCGCAGCAAGCTGAGCGGCCAGGACCTGCTCTCCTATGATTTGTTTGTCTACGAGAAGCAAAAGAATATCCGGGCCGCCGGATTCTATCCCTACGACCCGTCGCCGCTGACGCAGCTGAGCGGCGTCCAGTTCGCTTTCCCGCAGCTGGTGGCGCAGACGCCGTTCAACAACGCCAAGGATTACCGCAACTACCTGGCGCGTCTGCGGGCGCTGCCCAAGTACGTCGACGGCGTGATCGCGCAATTGCAGCAAGGCGTCAAATCCGGCTGGGTAGCTCCCAAGGCGACCATGGGAGTGGTACCTGGGCAGTTGCAGGAATTCGTCGCCAAGCTGGATAGCAGTCCGCTGGCAGCACCGTTCAAGGACATGCCGGCGTCGATCCCGGCGGCGCAGCGCACGCAGCTGGCGCGCCAGGGGCAGCTGCTGTTGCAGCAGGGTGTGGCGCCGGCTTTCCGCAAGCTCGATGCCTATATCAGCAACACCTATCTGCCGGCCTGCCGCGACAGCATTGCAGCTTCGAGCCTCCCCGGCGGCGCCGCTTACTATGCCTATAAGGTCAAGGAAAACACCACCACCGACATGACGCCGCAGGAAATCCACCAGGTCGGCCTGCAGGAAGTGGCGCGGATTCAGGCCGAAATGAAACTGGTGATGCAGCAGACCGGCTTTACCGGCACGTTCGCGGAATTCATCACTTTCCTGAATACCGATTCGCGTTTTTATTACACTAAACGGGAAGACTTGCTGAACGGCTACAAGGACATCATCAAGAAATCGTCGGCGCAGCTGCCGCGCTTTTTTGCCGATATTCCCAAAGCGCCGGTCGATGTCAAGCCTGTGCCTGACGTCGGCGCGGAAAACCAGGCCGGCGCCTATTACGAACCCGGCACACCAGACGGTTCACGCCCCGGCTATTTCGTCGCCAATCTGTCGAAACTGGAAACGCGGCCGAAATGGGAAATGGAAACCCTGACCCTGCACGAATCGGTGCCGGGCCATCATCTGCAGACCGCGCGCGCCCAGGAAATCAAAGGCATGCCTGAATTCCGCCGCTTCGGCTGGTATGTCGCTTTCGGCGAAGGCTGGGCCTTGTACGCGGAAAGCCTGGGCGGCGAAATGGGCTTCTATACCGATCCCTACTCGAAATTCGGCCACCTCAACGACGAGCTGTTCCGCGCTGCGCGGCTGGTGGTGGATACCGGCATGCATGCGCTGGGCTGGACGCGCCAGCAGGCGATCGACTACATGAACGTGAACACCGCCAATCCGCCGCACGACAACCAGGTTGAAATCGACCGCTACATCGTCGATCCGGGCCAGGCCCTGGGCTACAAGATTGGCCAGCTGAAGATCAAGGCGCTGCGCGAAAAGGCGCAAGCGGCGCTGGGCGACAAGTTCGATTTGCGGCGCTTCAACAATGCTGTGATCGACAACGGCGCCTTGCCGCTGGAGATGCTGGAGACGCAGATCGACGGCTGGATTGCACAGCAAGCCAAAGCCGGATAATTTTTCGGGCGGCGCCGGCCGGGAAGCGTCCCGCCGGCGCCGCTTTATGCGTAACGGGCCGCCAGCAGCCTGGCGATCCAGTCGACAAACACCCGTACCCGCGGCGACAGATGCCGGTTGTGGGCGTACACCACCGATACCGGTAGCGGCGCCGGCTTGAAATCCGGCAGCACTTCTTCAATCTCGCCGCTCGCCAGCAATGCTTCCAGGCCGAACCGCGGCGCCTGTATCAATCCCAAGCCGGCGCTGCAGCTGGCCAGGTATGCATCGGAACTGGCCACCGAGATCAAGCCCGGCAGTTTCAGGAAACGCACTTCGCCATCCACCATGTATTCCCAGCCCAGGTCGCGCCCGGTGCGGCTGGAAAAATAATTCACCACCATGTGATGCTGCAGATCGTTCAGGGTTTGCGGCCTGCCGTGGCGCTCCAGATACGACCTGGCGCCACAGTTGATCTGTTCCATGCTGCCGATGCGCCTGGCGATCAGGCTGGAATCGCTGAGCGCGCCGACCCGCACCACGCAATCGACCGCTTCGCCGATCAGGTCGACAAAGCGGTCGGTGGCGCTCAGCTTCAAGCGCAGCTGTGGATAGAGCGCGAAAAATTCCGGCAGCGCCGGGATCACAACCATGTGCGCCAGGCGCTCCGGCAGGTCGACCCGGATCACGCCGCGCGGCTGCAGCTGGTCATGCTGGAACAAGGCGTCGACATCTTCGAATTCCGTTAATAATTGCGTGCAACGATCGAGGTAGGTGATGCCCTCGTCGGTCAGCGTCACCTTGCGCGTGGTCCGGTGCAGCAGCCGCACGCCCAGATGCTTCTCCAGCGCCTGCACCGCATTGGTGACGGTCGCGGCTGGCAGGTTAAGCTGTTCCGCCGCGCGGCTGAAGCTGCCCAGTTCCGCCACTCTTGCAAAGACTTCCATGGTCTGGATGCGGTCCATTGTGCTCTCTCACATATCAAGGGATATCAAGGGATTATTGGCGATTTTCGAATAAAGAAATCATTTTATGCCCATTTATTCGCTGGCGGGGATGGACAATAATGGTTTCAAGGCAGCCGAACCCGGTCTTGCCTGTTCGCTGCATCTGGATAAACCAACCAAGGATTCAATATGAAAACCCGACAACTAGGCAGTACCGGTCCGCAATCCTCGATCATCGGCCTGGGCTGCATGGGCATGTCCGATCTGTACGGCCCGGCCGACGAAAACGAAAGCATCGCCACCCTGCACGCCGCTATCGATGCCGGCATCACGCTGCTGGACACCGGCGACTTCTACGGCATGGGCCACAACGAAATGCTGATCCGGGAAGCGCTGCGCAGCCGCAAGCGCGAGCAGGTCCTGCTGAGCGTGAAATTCGGCGCCATGCGCGATCCCGCCGGCGCCTGGAGCGGCATCGACGGCCGTCCTGAAGCTGTGAAGAATTTCCTGTCCTACACTTTGCGTCGGCTGGGCACCGACCATATCGATATCTACCGTCCGGCGCGCCTCGATCCGAACGTGCCGATCGAAGAAACCGTAGGCGCCATCGCCGATCTGGTGAAGGCTGGCTATGTGCGCCATATCGGCTTGTCCGAGGTGAGTGCGCAAACCATACGGCGGGCGCAGGCGGTGCATCCGATTTCCGATCTGCAGATTGAATATTCGCTGATCTCGCGCGGCATCGAAGCCGAGATCCTGCCTGTGTGCCGTGAACTCGGGATCGGTATCACCGCTTACGGCGTGCTGTCGCGCGGCTTGATCAGCGGCCACTGGAACCAGGACAAGACGCTGACGCCCGGCGATTTCCGCAGCCGCAGTCCACGCTTCAGCGGCGACAACCTGGCGCACAACCTGTCTCTGCTGGATGCCTTGCGCGCCATCGCCGACAGCAAGCAGGCCACCGTGGCGCAGATTGCCATCGCCTGGGTGATGTCGCGCGGCAGCGACATCGTGCCGCTGGTCGGCGCCCGCCGGCGCGATCGCCTGGCCGAATCGCTGGGGGCAGCGAATGTTCAGTTGAGCGCCGACGATCTGGTGCGCATAGAAACCGCGCTGCCGGCCGAAGCCATCGCCGGCGAACGCTATGCGCCGGTGATGATGGCGCACCTGGATAGCGAGCAGTCGCACTCGAAGTGAGTATTTGCCGGCCAGCCTTGAAGAGCTGGGCCGGCCATGAACTCACAGTTTCAATTGCAGGAAATCGAGGAAGCAGCTGATGCGCCGCGCCAGCTGGGTGTTGCGGTAATACACCGCATGAATCTGCTGGCGGTAGCCATTGTTAAAAGGCGCCAGGATGTCGACCAGGGCGCCGTGGGCGATATCTTCGCGCACCATGAAGGCCGACAGGCAGGCGATCCCCAGTCCGTGCAGCGCCAGCTGGCGTATGGTTTCGCCGCCGGACGCCAGCAGCGTCGGACTGATGCTGAGGTTTTCATCCTGCTGATGACGCAAGGGCCAGGTATTCAAGGAATCAGGCTGGGTAAAGCCGAGCAGCTGATGCTGCCTGAGCTGCGTGGCGTCAGCCGGTGTGCCGTGCAGGCGCAGGTAGGCGGGGCTGGCGACAATGTACAGCTGGCTCGCTCCCAGCCTGCGTGCATGCAGCATCGAGTCTTGCAAGGCGCCGTGGCGGATGGCGATATCGGTGCGCTGCTCCAGCAGGTCGATATTCTGGTCGTTGCTGGTGAGTTCCAGCGTGATGTCGGGGTAGCTGCTGCGGAATTCGGCAATGTGCGGCACTATGCAATGCAGCATGAAGGGCGGCGAGGCATCTACCCGCAAGCGTCCCGACGGCCGCTGGTGACGCACCTGGATCGTTTCTTCCGCCTCTTCCATCGCCGTGATGATGGTGCGCGCCTTTTCCAGGAACAGATGGCCTTCTTCGGTCAGTTCCATGCGGCGCGTGGTGCGCGTCAGCAGCGAAGTGGCCAGCTTCTGTTCCAGCCGCGACAGAGCGCGGCTCAGGCCCGAGGTGGTTTGGCCCAGCTGTTCGGCGGCGGCGCTGAGCGTGCCGCAGTCAACCACGGCGATGAAAATCCGCAGATCGTCGGAGTGAATATTCATCCGGCTCAGTGCACGCCGCCGCCATGGCTGCCCAGATTGGCAGGCGCTTCATCGTCCATGCTGGCCAGACCCTGCAGGATGCCGCAATCCTTGGCCGCCTGGGTTTTCTGGCATTGCTTGCGCAATTGCTTCAGCTGCGTCTGCAGCGCCTTCAATTCCGTGATGCGGGCGGCCACGTGGTCGATATGGTGATCGAGCAGGGTGTTAACTTCTGCGCAGTTGTCTTCTGGTAAGTCGCGAAATTGCAACAAACGGCGTACTTCATCCAGCGTCATGTCGAGCGAGCGGCAATGGCGGATGAACTGCAGGCGCTCGATATGCGCCTGTCCGTACAAGCGGTAATTGCTTTGCGAGCGGGCCGCCAGCGGCAGCAGGCCTTCGCGTTCGTAATAGCGGATAGTTTCCACTGGGCAACCGGCATGCGTGGCCAGTTCGCCGATCTTGAGTGCAGTAGCAGTCATGGATCTGCTCCTTTCCTGATTATTTCACGTAAATCCTTGACCTTATAGTAGCTACAGGGTTTTAAATATGCAAGGAGTATGCGATTTGCATCAATAGAACCAGCGACAAGGAGAGCATCATGGCCAGTTGCCAGCATGAACATAGCGATCGTCCCCACGATCATCATGACCATCACGGTCACCAGCATGACCACGCGCGCAGCCATGAACATGCACAGGCGGATGCTGGCCCGGCTGCCAGCCGCCCGGTCCTGGCAGCCGGCGCGCACGAGGCGGTGTTCCTGATCCAGAAGATGGATTGCCCGACGGAGGAAAAGCTGATCCGCGACCGCTTCAGGCAGATGGCCGGCATTGAGGCCATGCAGTTCAACCTGATCCAGCGCGAGCTGACAGTCCAGCATCGCCTGTCCTCTGTCGATACGATCGTCGCCACCCTTAAGGCGCTGGATATGGAACCGGCGCTTAAATCGGATACGCTGACCGGCGCCGTCGGCCTCACCGAAGGCCTGGGCGACGGCGCGTTCAAGATATCGCGCAAGAAATGGCTGCTGATGGCGATCTCCGGGATCACTGCGGTCGGCGCCGAAGTAGTGGTCTGGAGCGGCGGCCAGGACAGCTCGTGGCTGGTGATCGGCCTGGCGCTGGCCGCCATCCTGACTGGCGGCCTGGATACCCTGAAGAAGGGCTGGATCGCGTTGCGCAATTTCTCGCTCAACATGAATTTCCTGATGTCGCTGGCGGTGATCGGCGCGGCCATCATCGGCCAGTGGCCGGAAGCGGCGGTGGTGATTTTCCTGTTCGCGCTGGCGGAAATGATCGAAGCGCTGTCGCTGGACCGCGCCCGCAACGCCATCAAGGGTTTGATGGCGATGGCGCCGGACTTGGCGACGGTGCAAGGCGCCGACGGCGAATGGCGCGAAACGGTTACCGGCGAGGTGAAGCTGGCGGCCCTGATCCGCGTCAAGCCGGGCGCGCGCGTGCCGCTCGATGGCCTGGTGACGGAAGGGCAGACCACCATCAACCAGGCGGCCATCACCGGCGAAAGCATGCCGGTCGCCAAGCAGGCCGGCGACCAGGTGTTTGCCGGCACCATCAACGAGCGCGGCTCGTTCGTCTACCGGGTCACCGCGCTGCAGGCCAATTCGACGCTTGCGCGCATCATCAAGAGCGTGCAGCAGGCGCAAGGCGAACGCGCCCCGACCCAGCGCTTCGTCGACCAGTTCGCCCGCTATTACATTCCGGTCGTGGTGCTGGCGGCGATCCTGGTGGCGACCTTGCCGCCGCTGCTGATGGGCGCGGCTTTCTATCCATGGCTTTACAAGGCGCTGGTGCTGCTGGTGATTGCCTGTCCCTGCGCGCTGGTGATTTCGACGCCGGTGACGGTGGTCAGCGGGCTGGCGGCTGCGGCCAAGCACGGGATACTGATCAAGGGCGGGGTCTACCTGGAAATGGGACGCAAGATCAAGGCGCTGGCGCTGGACAAGACCGGCACCCTGACCCTGGGCAAGCCGCGCGTCACGGATGTGCAGCTGGTGCAGCCTGTAGCTGACGCCGACGGCCGCCTGCTGCGCCAGTTGCAGCATCAGGCGGCAAGTCTGGCGGGCCGCTCCGACCATCCGGTATCGACGGCGGTGGTGGCGCATTGGCAAGCGGCCGAGAGCCTGCTTGAGGTCAGCGCCTTTGAAGCGCTGACCGGCCGTGGTGTGCAGGGCAAGATCGGCGGCGAACAGCTTTACCTGGGTAATCACCGGCTGGTGCATGAGATGAACATCTGCAGCCCGGCGCTGGAGGCGCGCTTGTCGGCGCTGGAGAGCGAAGGCAAGACCACGGTGGTGCTGTGCTCGGCCTCGCAGCCTCTGCTGATACTGGCGGTGGCCGATACAGTGCGTGATACTGCGCCGCAAGCCGTGGCCGCACTGCGCGCGATCGGCGTGGAAGCGGTGATGCTGACCGGCGACAATGCACACACCGCGCAAGCCATCGCGGCCCAGGTCGGCATCGGCGATGCTCGCGGCGACCAGCTACCGCAGGACAAGCTGGAAGCGATCAATGATTTGCGCGCCCGCTACGCCTGTGTCGGCATGGTGGGCGACGGCATCAACGATGCGCCGGCGCTAGCGCAAGCCAATATCGGCTTTGCCATGGGCGCGGCCGGCAGCGACACGGCGCTGGAAACCGCCGACGTGGCGCTGATGGACGACGATCTGCGCAAAATCCCGGACTTCATCCGCCTGAGCAAAAAGACTTACGCAGTGCTGATGCAAAACATCACGCTGGCGCTCGGCATCAAGGCCATTTTCCTGGTGCTGGCGCTGAGCGGCGAAGCGACGCTATGGATGGCGGTGTTCGCCGACATGGGCGCCAGCCTGTTGGTGGTGTTCAACGGCTTGCGGCTGCTGCGGGCGCTGCGCTAAGATTACGTTGGCATGCGTAGTGGCGGAAGAATACCGGCGCTACGGATATTCTTTGGCAACCGAGGATTTGGTGAGCCACTCCCGGCCTTTCAGCATCAGGGTCCAGTAGACCCAGGGCAGCACCGTGGTTTTCAGGAACCAGTTGCTGCGGCGGGCAATGGTCGGATCGAGCGGGAAGGTCGGCAGCAGTTTGCCGCCATAGCCGAATTCGGCCAGTATCACTTTGCCTTTTTCCACCGTAAGCGGACAGGCGCCATAGCCGTCATAGCGTGCGCTCAGAGGCTGGCCTGCGCAAGCCGCCAGCAGGTTGGCGGCCACTACCACGGCTTGCTTGCGGATGGCGGCGACCGTTTTTGCATTGCCGGTGGAGCTGATGTCGCCGAGCGCAAAGACATTACGGTAACGGACATGGCGCAGCGTTGCCGGATCGACTTCGCACCAGCCGTCGAGATTGGCCAGCGGGCTGTTGCGGACGGCGTCGGGCGCCACCTGCGGCGGCACCACATGCAGCATGTCGAAGGATTTTTCCTGGCGCACGATATTGCCGGCGCGGTCCTTGACATCGAACCAGGCCAGCTTGCGGTCGCCATCGACCTTGACCAGATTCGACTCGAATGCCAGCTGCGCCTGGTATTTTTTGACGTAGGACATCAGCGGCGGCACAAACGCAGGAACCCCGAACAAGGCGACGCCGGCGATATTGAATTCAACCGCAATCTTGTTGAGCACGCCTTTGCGCAGCCAGTGGTCGCATGACAGGTACATGGCTTTTTGCGGGGCGCCGGCGCACTTGATCGGCATGGCTGGCTGGCAGAACAGTGCCTTGCCTTGTTTTAACTGCGACACCAGCTGCCATGTATACGGCGCCAGCTCGTAGCGGTAGTTGGAAGTGACGCCGTTGCGGCCGAGGGTCTGCTCCAGGCCCTCTATCTTTTCCCAGGCCAGGCGCAGGCCGGGGCAGACAATCAATTGCTGATAGGCGATCAGGCTGCCGTCGTCGAGCCGGACGCGATTATGGTCCGGCAGGAATTCCGCCACCGACCGCTGCAGCCATTGCACGCGCTCCGGCATCACCGAGGCCATCGGCCGTACCGTCTTTTTCTGCGCGTAGGCGCCGCCGCCAACCAGGGTCCAGGCCGGCTGGTAGTAGTGCTGGCTGGCGGGGTCGATCATGGCGATCTGCATATTCGGTGCGCGCCGCAGCAAGCTGGCGGCGACGGCAATGCCGGCAGCGCCGGCGCCTACGATCACGACTTCAAATTGCCTGGGCCTGTCGTCCGCTGTTCCGGCCTGAAGTGCGGGAGTGACTATCTCGGCCGCATTCGCCAGGCGGAAGATGTTGGTGGAGCGGTTGCCGGTGCGGCAATAAGCCAGGATAGGGGGCGGCATGCTGACCAGCAGCCGGCGCAAGGCGGCGCCATGTTCTTTGCTGAGATGGGTGGCGTCTGCCGGCAAATAGCTGAAGGCCAGTCCGAGTTTTTCAGAGGCGGCCGCCAGTTCGCCGCTGGGGACATGACGGCCGCCGTCTTCGGCATCGGGCCGATTGCAGATCACGGACCGGTAGCCGGCCGCTGCGATCTCGCTCAAGTCTTCCTTGCCGATTTGACCGGTAGTTGAAAATAACTCGCTATGCTTGATGATATTAAGATTCATAGGTGCTGCTTCCATCGTGACGGGTGAATGGCGCTGCTTCTCTGCTCATTATTTGACTGGCTGGTTTCTTTACTCGCGTGGCCAGCGGCTCAGATATCGATATGCACCAGTATCGCCACAGGTCGCAAATGTTTAAGATGGCGAGACAAATGCGCACAGATGGAATGACCGGGGCCAGGCATGCTCTGCGGTTTACCAATGCGTTTAACAATTTGCGATCATTTTGCGACTGGCCGCGTTATATCGACTGTTCCAGTGAAGTATTGTGCTAATTGCTAGATTGTTACTTATTTAATTGTTAATAATATAGAGGTGGATTAAGTATTTGTCAATGTTATATATTTTTATATATAGTTACCTATTGTTAAGTTTAAGGATGTGATTTGATGCCTAGTCCTCAGGTAGAAGTGATTTTTGATCAGGGTACTGCCACGTTTACTTATGTTGTGTACGAGAAGGCGGGCAGCGAATGCGCGATCGTCGATTCAGTGCTCGATTACGATCCGGTGGCAGGCCATACCTCGACCGCGGCTGCCGACCGCGTGATTGAATTCGTGCGCGCCAAGAATCTGAAAGTGCAATGGCTGCTGGAAACCCATGCCCACGCCGACCACATTTCCGCGGCCCCCTATCTGCGCCGGCAATTGGGCGGCGCCATCGCGATCGGTGACCAGATCCGAGTGGTGCAGGGGGTATTCAAGAAGGTCTTCAACCTGCAGTCGGAATTCCTGCTGGACGGCGCCCAGTTTGACCATCTGTTTGCGGCCGACGAGATTTTCCATATCGGCAATTTGCGCGCACAGGCGCTGCATGTGCCCGGCCATACGCCGGCCGACATGGCTTATCTGGTGGAGCAGGAAGTGGCGTTTGTCGGCGATACCTTGTTCATGCCGGACCTCGGTTCGGCGCGCTGCGATTTTCCTGGCGGCAGCGCCAGCAGCCTGTATCGCTCGGTCAGCAAGCTATTGCAGCTACCGCCGGCGACCCGGCTGTTCGTCTGCCACGACTATCCGCCGGAGGGGCGGGCGCCGGCCTGTGAGGCCACGGTCGCCGAGCAGCGTGCAAAGAATATCCACGTCGGCGATGGCATCAGCGAAAGCGAATTCATCGCCATGCGTACCAGGCGCGATGCCTGCCTGGGTTTGCCGACCCTGATGCTGCCGTCGATCCAGCTGAATATCTGCGCCGGGGTATTGCCGGCGCCGGAAGAGAACGGTGTCAGCTATCTGAAGATTCCCTTGAATGTCGCCTTGTAAGGCTCTTAGAAAGAGGATCCAGGCTGTTGCAGGAATGCCAGTTCCTGCGCCGTCGAGGGCCGCTGCAGGATGCGGTTGCGATGCGGGAAGCGGCCGAAGCGGGCGATGATGTCGCGGTGCCGGACCGCAAACGAGAGGTAGCCGGCAAAGCATTCCTTGTGACTGGCGGGGACTTGCTCGACCAGCGCGGCGGCAAGCGCCACCGCCTGCTCCTGGTCGGCCAGCAGTTCTGAATGGGTCAGCGGCAAATGCAGGAAACTGCGTTCGATCGGGCGCAAGGCGTTATAGAAGCCGGGCTGCAGGCCAAGCCGGCAAAAACCGCGCGCCTGCTCATCGAAAGCAAACGAGCGCGGCGTCTCGCGATACATATTGCGCGGGAACTGATCGCTCAGCAGCACCAGCGCGAGTACGCCGTGCGGTGTTGTTTCCCAGTCGGACAACTGCTTGTTTTCAACTGCCAGCAGTACGCTTTCAAAGCGTTCTCTGATCTGCTGGTCGATGGCCGGGTTCTTGCTCCACCACAGGGCCGATTGCTGGCTGGAAGTGGCGGCGTCATCCGGATTGTCGCCAAACCAGAATTGCCTGATCGTCAGAACATCTTCTGCCATTTTGTCTTCCCCTCGATACTTGCGCTTGCTTATCTTGCCGGGTTTTCCCTGCATCGTTGCGATGCCGGGAAATGCCGATCAGTTTGTCCCGCGCCGCGGCAGCACGTAGATCAGAAGATCGCCGATGGTGACCTTTTGGCCGGCCACGATCTTGCAGGTCTTGCGCAGCTCGACCTTGCCGTCGACCGACACCACGCCGCTGGCGACCAGTGCCTTGCCGGCGCCACCGCTGTCGCAGACGCCGGTCAGCTTGAGCAATTGATTGAGTTCGACATAATCGCTGTTGAGGCGTAATTCCAGTTGTTGCATAGTATTCCGATGATGGTAGTGATGAAAAAATTAAAGACTGGCGCTCTTTTGCAGCGCCAGCTGCGCCTGATCGAGCCAGGCGCCCAGATGATCGAGCAGGTCTTGCCGGCTGTACGAACAGCTTTCTTCCGAGAACAGGCTTGCGGCTTCCAGCCGGCCGAGGAAATTTTCCGCCACCTCGGCAAAACGCGGCGGCAGCGCCGACAGCAGGGCGGTCTGCGCGCGCCAGGTTCGGGCCAGGGAGGCGATTCCCGAGGGAGCGCCTGGCATCGTAGCGAGGGCGGTGCGCAGTAATTGAATGGTTTCTTGATGTGACATGCTTGATGAGTCGCGATGAATGTTTGAGGGGGCGCGCTTGGCCTCAGGGCTTAGCGGCTGGTCCCGGCCAGCCCATCTGGTTTTGACAGCTTGCCGCCCTGTCTTGACACGGTTGCGTTGCGGAGCGCTTGCGCAAGCCGGGCATGCCGGCTTGCCATGTGTCGTCAATTAAAGCGTCTTCACTTCAAAGGTATTGCAGGATTTGACTTCGCCGCTGCTGACGCCCTGCTTGAACCAGCGCACCCGTTGCGCCGAGGTGCCGTGGGTGAACGAGTCCGGCACGACATAACCCTGTTCCTGTTTTTGTAGGGCGTCGTCGCCGATGGCGGTGGCCGCGTTCAGCGCGCCTTCGACATCGCCTTGTTCCAGGATGCTGCGCGCCTGGTTGGCATGGAAGGCCCAGACCCCGGCCAGGCAATCGGCTTGCAGCTCCAACCGTACCGACATGGCGTTGGCCTGGGCCTTCGACATTTGCCGTTCGGCGCCGTTGACCTTGTCCATGATGCCCATCAGGTTCTGTACATGGTGGCCGACTTCATGGGCGATCACGTAAGCTTGGGCGAATTCGCCGGAGACATGGAAGCGCTGCTGCATCAGCTGGTAGAAGCTGAGGTCGATGTAGACCTTGCGGTCGCCCGGGCAGTAGAACGGTCCGGAGGCGGTCTGGCCGGTGCCGCACGCAGTCTGGGTGGCGCCCGAAAACAAGACCAGCTTTGGCGGCGGATAAGTTTTGCCGTTGGCGCGGAAAATCTGGGTCCAGACATCTTCGGTGTCTGCCAGCACGGTCTTGACGAACTTGGTCTGACGGTCTTCCGGCTGGTTGGCGCGCTTAGGCGCAGGCGCTTGCTGGGATTGCGGCTGGCTGACCGGACCGCCGCCGCTCAGCAGGCTGATGACGGTGGTCGGGCTGATGCCGAAGAAGTATGAGGCGACCAGGGCAATCGCAATGGTCCCGAGGCCTATCGAGCGGCCGCCAAATCCACCGCCACCGCCGCCGCCGTCATCGCCGCGGCGGTCTTCGACGTTGTCACTTTCCCGATTGCCTTCCCATTTCATGGTCGTTACCCCTGTTGATTTTGTTGTCCGCGAGGAGCCAATTCTAACGGAAAGCAGTGCTAATTAGGGGCAAGCGATGAATGCAAAAGATATGTGGGGCCCGATGGCGAAGACTATTTAAAGTCCCATTTCATTTGTTCTGCTATCGGGATGTGCTTTGCCGACTCGACGCACAGCGGGATGTAGTCGGTAAACAGCGGTGCAGGGCGGATGCCTTCTGCCAGCAGGTTGCTGTTGTCGAACACATAATTCAGGCCGGCGAATGCGCCATACAATTTGAGCGCGCGCAGCAACAGGCGGTCATTGCATTCCGGCACGCATTCGCGCATGCGCGGCAGCAGGGTGGCGATGGCGTCCGGCGTGATCTGCTTGTAGGTGGCGCCGATAGGTTCGATGCCGCGTGCCGCCGCCAATGCCAGGTCGATTTCGCGGAACGATACGCAGGAACCCTGGCCAGCCGAGATATGGAATACATTGTGCGTCAGGGTTTCCTTTTGCGCCAGGTCGATGATCGCTTGCGCGCACCAGTCCACCGGCACCACGTCCACTTTTTCATCGAGGGCGGTGGTCAGCGCGCCCAGCAGCTGCCACACCATGAAGACCCAGAAAATGCTTTGCGACGGCGCGCAGCCGAGCCGGGTGTGGCCAACGATGATCGATGGCCGCACGTAGATCACCGGCAGGTCGGGATAGGTGTCGCGCAGTTTCTTTTCACCCATGGCCTTGGAGCGGGTATACGCCACCAGGTGTTCGTCGCCCAGCGGCAGGTCGATTCTTTCCTTGACCACGGCATTGATGCCGGCGCCTTCGCCGCAGGCCATGGCGGTGCCGATGTACATGAAGCGTTTCAGGGCAGGGCGGCGGTGCATCAGCTTGCCCAGCGCCAGGGTGCCATCGACGTTGATCTTTTCCAGCGAAGGATGATTCGAGAAAGTCGCCAGTGCCGCCGAATGGACGACCACCGATACCTGGTCCAAGCGCGGATCGCCGGCGACGCTGTCGAGCTCCGACAAGTCCGAGCAGAGGATTTGTTCGACGCCGATCTGTGCGATGTCGGCTGCGCTGGCGCCCAGCAATTGCAGGTTCTTGATTACCCGGGCGTGCGCTGCCTCAGGGGTGTCCGCGCGAGCCAGCAACAACAGATTTTTGCCCAGCCCTCGGTGGATTGCCTCGACAGCGTTTGCGCCACCTAGAAAGCCGGTCGCGCCGGTCATCAAAATTAAATTATTCATTAACGGCGTGTGCTCTTGTAACTGGTCTGATACGGGTTGGTGACTCGCCTGCGGGCGGGCTGGCTACGGGGTACGCATTGCAATATGGGCCGAGCGCTCAGGCTAGGAATTGGTTTTACTAGGTTTTCCCATAACAATGCGTAACTATACGGAGGTCTAACGCGCGATTGTATAGTATGGTTGACAAATGGATACAAAGATTTACAAAGGGTTGCATGTTGTTGATTCCATATCTTTTCAATTGTTCCCTCAAGCGCTGCATAGAATAAGCTAACTTGTTGTTGTTTAACATTTAAATTTGCTGTTCGTGAACTTTTCGTGTCCAAAAAGTGACCAAAGGATAAAGAATTACCTTATTTCTTTAACTGGGCCATGGTTTTTCCGGGCAATGCCTTTGTGTACTCATTATGCGCCCATCTACATTCAGTCACGTCCTGTCTTCCTGACCGCGTTCCGCTTGGCGGCGGTCATGCGCAAGATTCGCCGCACGAACAACAGTCAAATTGGGAGCAAGCATGTTCTATTGGATCGCAGCGCTGCTTATCGGCGCTTTGGCATTGATGCAGTTGCGCGTCAGCGCCTGGGTTTGGCTGGGCGCCATGCTGCTGTGGATAGCGGGCGGTTTCCGGCTGGCCGGCATCGGCGCGCTGGCGGCCATATTGCTGTTGCTGCTGTTGGTGATCCCAACCTTGATCGTAGCCATCCGGCCGCTGCGTTACCGCCTGCTGAGCGGGCCGCTGCTGCAGATGTTCCAGCGCATCCTGCCGCGCATGTCGCAGACCGAACGCGACGCCATCGAGGCCGGCACCACCTGGTGGGATGCCGAACTGTTTTCCGGCAAGCCGACATGGGATAAATTGCTGCAGCTGGCGCCGCCCAGGCTGACGTTGGAGGAGCAGGATTTTCTCGATAATGAAGTCGAGCAGCTGTGCGGCTTGGTCAGCGACTGGGACAGCACCGAAATCTGGCAAGACCTGTCGCCGCAGGCCTGGCAATTCGTCAAGGACAAAGGCTTTCTCGGCATGATCATTCCGAAGCAATACGGCGGCAAGGAATTCTCCGCCTACATGCATTCGCAGGTGATCATGAAGCTATCCTCGCATTGTTCCGCGGCGGCGATTTCAGTGATGGTGCCAAATTCGCTGGGACCGGCCGAGCTGCTTCTGCATTACGGCACCGAAGTGCAGAAGGACTATTTCCTGCCGCGTCTCGCTGCCGGTGAGGAAATCCCGTGCTTTGCGCTGACCAGTCCTTACGCCGGTTCCGATGCGGCCTCGATTCCGGACGTCGGCGTGGTGTGCGTGGGCGAATACGACGGCCAGGAAATGCTGGGCTTCCGTCTCACCTGGGACAAGCGCTACATCACCCTGGGTCCGGTGGCGACCGTGCTGGGGCTGGCGTTCCAGGTGCAGGATCCGGATCATCTGCTGGCCGCGGGAGACAGTAGTGCGGCAGTGGATCTTGGCATCACCTGCGCCTTGATTCCCACCAGTCATCCCGGCGTGGTCACCGGCCGCCGCCATTGGCCGCTGAACGCGGTGTTCCAGAACGGTCCGACTTCTGGCAAGGACGTGTTCATTCCGCTGGACTGGGTGATCGGCGGCCGCGAACAGATCGGCAAAGGCTGGCGCATGCTGATGGAATGCCTGGCGGCAGGCCGCGCCATTTCCTTGCCGTCCTCCACTGTCGGCTTTTCCAAGCTGGCGGTGCGTGGCACCAGCGCTTATGCGGCGATACGCAATCAGTTCAGGATCCCGATCGGCAAGTTCGAAGGCATCCACGAAATGCTGGCGCGCATGGGCGGCAACCTGTACCTGATGGATGCGGTGCGGCGGCTGTCGGCGCTGGCGGTGGATGCCGGTGAAAAGCCATCGGTGATTTCCGCGATCTCGAAATACCATGTCACCGAACGCGGCCGCATCCTGGTCAATGCCGGCATGGATGTATTGGGCGGCAAGGGCGTCTGCATGGGACCGAACAATTTCCTGGCGCGCAGCTACCAGCAGATGCCGATCGCCATCACGGTCGAAGGCGCCAACATCCTGACGCGTTGCCTGATCATCTTCGGCCAAGGCGCGATCCGCTGCCATCCTTATGTGCTGAAGGAAATGGCGGCGGCGGGCGAGGCCGACCAGCAAAAGGCGCTGGCCGATTTCGACCAGGCATTCTTCGGCCATATCAGTTTCGTCTTCGCCAATTTTTCGCGGACTCTGGTGGCCGGCCTGTCGGGCGGCAGTTTCCCGGCGGCGCCGAGCGCGGCGCCGTCCGAGCTGCGCCATTTTTACCGCGCGGTCAACCGCATGTCGGCCGCGTTCGCCCTGCTGAGCGACAAGTCGATGTTCGTTTTCGGTGGTTCGCTCAAGTTCCGCGAACGGATTTCCGGACGCCTGGGCGATATCCTGTCGCAGCTCTACCTGATCTCCAGCGTGCTCAAGCGTTATGAGGACGATGGCCGTCCGCAGGAAGATCTGCCCTTTGTGCATTGGGCGATCCAGGACGCCCTGCACCAGGCGCAGGAAGCTTATCTGGGCGTGCTCGATAATTTTCCGAACCGGCTGCTGGCGGTTTTGCTGCGGGCCATCGTGTTCCCTTTCGGCCGGCCTTACGACAAGCCCTCCGATGCGCTCGACAGCGCAGTGGCGAAAGCCATGCAAACCAATGGCGCCAGCCGCGACCGCCTGGTCGGAGGAATCTTCATGCCCAGCGCCGAGCAGTCGCCGCAAGCTTTTGGCGAACTGGCGTTCCAGCTGATTCCACAAGTGAATGCGATCGAAGCGCGGCTCAAGCCCTCGTTCAAGGCCGGCACCCTGGCGCCGATGCCGCAAAGCCTGATCGAGATGCAAGGCTGGATCATCACGGTGGCGGCCACTGGCGCGATCACCGAAGAAGAACAGCAGGTGCTGCAGGATTTCGCCCGTTATGGCGACATCAGTGTGCAGGTGGACGACTTTCCGCAAGACTTCAACCGGCTTGAGTCGATGCAGGCAGGCCGCAATAATTCAAACCGTCAATAACGATAATCGATAATTTTGGCAACAAACAAGAAAGACGTTTTATGACTACCCTCGTGCAACCGGGCCTTAAATTGCGCCCCTTGGAACGCAACGATCTGCACTTTGTGCATCAGCTCGACAATAACAGCCACATCATGCGCTACTGGTTCGAAGAGCCATACGAAGCTTATGTTGAACTGACGCAACTATATGACCAGCACGTACACGACCAGAGCGAGCGCCGCTTTATCCTTGAAAGCGATAACGGCGAGATGGTGGGACTGGTCGAACTGGTCGAGATCACCCACATCCACCGCCGCGCCGAATTCCAGATCATCGTGGCGCCGAGCGCCCAGGGCCGGGGCTATGCCGAACGCGCCACACGGCTGGCGATCGAGTACGCGTTTTGCGTGCTCAACCTGTACAAGCTGTATCTATATGTGGACAAGGAAAACCACAAGGCGATCCATATTTACCAGAAGTGCGGATTTGAGCTGGAAAGCGAATTGAAGAGCGAGTTTTTCATCAATGGCGTGTATCGCGATGCGATCCGCATGTGCATGTTCCAGCCGGAATACCTGGCCAAGCGCCAGCGCTGATGCTGTTTTTCTGGTTTGCCGGCTTGGGCTTGATCGGATTCGCAAAAAAACATAACTCAATCTTGACTTAGTAGTTTCTAAGATATATCTTATTATCTCATTCAACGAGATAAGGAAGAACCATGTTTGGTCATCGAAGAGGCTGCGACCACAGCCGTATGCATCAAGGTCATGAAAGGCAACATCGGGGCGGCGGCTTGTTTGAGCGCGGCGGCCGGCGTGAAGGCGGCCGTGGCGGCCGCATGTTCGAGCAAGGCAGCCTGCGGCTGGTGATACTCAATCTGTTGCAGGAAAAGCCACGCCACGGCTACGAAGTCATCAAGGCGATCGAAGAACTGGTCGGTGGCGATTACAGCCCGAGCCCCGGCGTGATCTATCCCACCCTGACCCTGCTGGAAGAGCTGGGCTATGCAGCTATCGAAGCAGAAGCGGGCGGCAAGAAATTGTATCGCCTGACGCCTGAAGGTGCGGCCTTCCTGGCAGCCAACAGCGAAGCCTTGAACTTGGCGCTGCAACGGCTGGAAGCCGCGCAACGCGCATCCGGCAGTTCGGCGCCTGAATTGAAGCGCGCTATCCAGAACTTCAGGATGGCGATACACACCCGGCTGGAAAAAGGCGAACTCACGCAAGAACAGATCCACGCCATCGTCGATGCCATCGACCTGGCTGCGGTGAAGATTGAGCGCGCCTGAGATTGGCAAGAAGGAGTCGCCATGCGTGAACACCGCTACCGCATTACCCTGGAACACCTGGCCACGCCGAAGCAGGGCGAGCCGGCCCATGCTGCCATCCATTTTGAAAGCGGCAACCACGACGATCTGTTTGCGATTATCGGCAAGGTGCGCACCAGAGACCAGTTTGACGAGGATACCGCCGCGTCGCTGGCGCTGGGTTTGAAATTGTTTACCGAAGTCATGCTGAAAAACCGCAGCGATCCGCTGTTCACCGAGATTCAGCAGCCGATGCGCGATTTCATCCAGAAATTGAAAGCGCGGCCGCAGGCAGGAGAACCTGAAACGGCGCCAGCGTCGGAAACCTAGAATTAAAGCAGGGATTGCCCCGGCGGGACGCCGTCCGGGTAATGTACAAGGAGCGGGGCCAGGATAATTTTCGTCTGAACAGGCGAAAATTATCCTGGCCCCGCTTTGTTGTGCGTCGTTTTCATCGCGCCGGCGGCACACTGCCGGTAGTGCTGCTATGCGCGCGCCGGCGCAATCATCTCGGCATATTCGTAGAGCGTTCCGAGGATTTCTTCGCCGCGCTCGTCGGCGCTCTCCGACAGATTGTCGATTTCTTCAAACAGCATGTCGACCGTACGCGCCTTGCCTTCGCCGTCGAACAGGCGCGCCGCGCGATGCTCTTCCCAGCGCTCCTGATCGGCCGGGGCCAGGGTGTCGGGAAAGTTGCGGGCGCGGTAGCGGAAGGTCAGTTCTTCCAGCCGCTGGTCGTCGAAACTGATGTGCGCCGCCGCCAGCTTTTGCGGCGTCATGGCGCGCAGCTCGTTCAGCTTGCGCCTGTCGTTATTGCCGACAAAGCCGCCGTACAAGTCCTCGTCGACATCGCTCGCGCCTTCGTCCGAACGCTGAAACACCTGGCGCCACAAGCCGCTCAGGTCGGGCGCCTGCGCCGCGATTTCCGCGTGTTTCAGAGCCTGAGGAATATCGATGCCCCAGTGCGCCGCCATGTCGGCCGACAGGGTTTGCAGCTTGTTGATCACCATTGGCGATTTATTCAGGTGCACCGATTTCAAGGGCAGCCGCGTGACGCCTTCCGGCAGGTCGGCCGATTTACTGAACAGGCGGGTGCGCACGGTGTCGGCGTCGAGAGCAAACAGTTCGCTCGGATCGTAGGCCAGGTCCCAGGCCAGTATTTCATTCTTGTTGGTCGGATGCACGCCGAGCGGCCACATGACGGCGAGGCAGCCGTGCTCGGCCGGGAACATGCCGGAAATATGCAGGAAGGGGCGCGGCGTCGGCAGGCCGATTTCAGCGCCGGCGCGGTCTTTCTTGTGCAGCGCCAGGCAGAAGTCGAACAGCTTCGGCTGGTGCTGCCGGATCAGGCGCGCCAGGGCGATCGTCGCCCGCACGTCGGACAGCGCGTCATGCGCCGCTTCGTGGCTAAGGCCGTTGGCCTTGGTCAGCAGTTCGAGGCGGAAACTGGGTCGTCCTTCGTCATTGATGGGCCACTGGATGCCGTCCGGCCGCAGCGCATAGGCGGTGCGCACCACATCCAGGATGTCCCAGCGGCCGCATTGGTTTTGCCATTCGCGCGCATAGGGATCGATCAGGTTGCGCCAGAACAGGAAGCGCGTGACTTCATCGTCGAAGCGGATGGTGTTGTAGCCGACGCCGATGGTGCCGGGTTCGGAAAACGCTTTCTCAATCCGGGCGGCGAACTGGTGCTCTGGAATGCCATGCTGCAGGCAGTGCTGCGGCGTGATGCCAGTGATCAGGCAAGACTGCGGATCCGGCAGGAAGTCGTTTGCCGGTTGGCAATACAGCATGATCGGTTCGCCGATTTCATTCAGCTCGGCGTCGGTGCGGATCGCCGCAAACTGGGCCGGGCGATCGCGGCGCGGCTGCACGCCGAAGGTTTCGTAGTCGTGCCAGAGGAAGGTGTGGGTAGACATCGGGCTAAGCAGGTAAGGAAGGTGCTGCAGTTTACAGGCATCTTTCCATGCCTGTATAGCAGTTTTACAACACATTAAGACAAATCCTAGTAGCCGCCAGAAAACCGCGTGTAGCCCCTTAAATTCACAAAACTGATAACTGCTATTGGCAATCGAAATTGGATAATTAATGGGGAAACGCTATTCTGATTGTGCGACGCAACAATTGGCTTGCGGTGAACGCAAAACGAAAGAGGAATTCATCATGTCTACAATGACAATCAGCAACAATTCTAGTATTGCCCGTCCAGCACCACGTGCGGCCGCAGTTACCCGTCCTGCAGCGCCAGCCGTGCAAAGCGCCAGCTCGCTGAGCAAGGTCGCCGCATTCTTCAAGCGTCTCGGTACCGCCTACGAGCGTTCGGAAGCTGCGCGCAAGGAAGCCTACCTGGCAGAAGCCGTCGATCTGTACGACCTGGAATACCGCATGCAACGCCTGGACCGTGAAAGCGCCCAGACTGCAGCATGGATCAAGGGTTTCTAAGGCCGCATGGCAGTGTGAAGTCAAGCTTGGGCGTTATTGCCGGAATTGCCGGCAATTGATAGGCAGCTGCAGTCGTTTGCACTGAGTAGTATAGCTTTAGCAGTAGTTTCAACATCTCGTAGTACATCGTCGCTGCGTAGCAGTCGGGCATCCCGTCGGCATTAGCCGTCAGATCGGGTTGCCCTGCTGCTCACACAGTGCACGTCTTCTTACTTTCCCCGACTTGCAATTAATGCGATTCTGTCAAGAGCGTAAAGTGCTCGACGGTCGGCGCCACGGCAAAAAACGGCCCTACCAGCGCCCGCCAGTCGGTAAATGCCGGCGATTCGCGGAAATCCACGGTGTGGTTTTCCAGGGTTTGCCAGAGAATGGTCAGGACATAGCGCTCCGGCGATTCAATTCCCTTGTGCACCTTGTAACCGGCAAAGCCCTTGGCCTTACTGATGATTTGCTCGACTCCGCGCTGGATCGCGGCGTCGAATTCCTGTTGCTTGCCCGGCTGGATGCGGATATCGGCTAATTCGAGGATCATGGGGTTTCTATCGTGATTGGTTGGCTGAGTGGCGATTGTCGCATTTTTCCCTGTTTGGGGCAGGCCAGGGCCGCGGCCGTCAATCAGACTTTGTGGATTCCATCCCGATTGACTATGCTGAAGGCATAACCAGTCATAGGAGACCATCATGTTGGGCAGACAAAGGCTTTACTTCATGTTGCCGGATGTTCCCAGTGCGCGCGGTATGCTGGACGAATTGTTGCTGGCGCGGGTAGGGATCCGGCATATCCACTTCTGGGCGGCCGACGGCAAATTGCCGGCCGATATGCCGGAAGCCAACGTGTTGCATAAAACCGACCTGGCCAACGGCGCGGAAGTTGGCTTGCTGGCCGGCGGCGTGATCGGTCTGCTGTTGGGTATGTGGCTGGTGTATTTCCCGCCCGAGTGGGTGCATCTGAACTGGCTGGCGCTGGTTGCGCTGACCCTGGCCGGCGCGGTGCTGGGCAGCTGGATGTCAGGCATGGCGGCGGCCGCCTTGCCGAACTCGCGCCTGAAAGCCTTCCATGCCGGCATCGAAGAAGGCAAGATCCTGCTGCTGGTCGACGTCCCGTTCAAGCGCGTGCCGGAAATCGAGGAACTGCTTGAAAAACGCCATCCGGAAGCATCCTTTGCCGGCGTCGAAAAACATATTCCGGTTTTTCCATAACTTAGCTGAACTGGCGATGCAAAGGCACCGTGCCGCTGGCCGGTGCTTTTTTTATGTCGGCTACCTCAATATAGTCCTGCTTTCTGCCTAATTTCCCCTGATCGCGATTGTTATTTTATGGCCGCCTTCGTACACTAGCTTCCGGTTAAAAACAAAATCAATCACACGATACAGTCGTGCTGCGCCAGTCCGCAGGCGGCGGCATTTGACTGATCGGAACTCAGGGAGGAACTCATGGCAGGATCTTATTTTCCCACGTGGCGTTTGCGCGCCAGCACGGCGGATGAAAAAGGGCAGGTCATCGCCGCCGATGAACGCTTGCCTTGGGCGCAGACTTTTGCCATGGGCGTGCAGCACGTGGTGGCGATGTTCGGTTCGACCGTGCTGGCGCCGCTGCTGATGGGTTTCGATCCCAACCTGGCGATTTTCATGTCGGGCATCGGCACCTTGCTGTTCTTCGTACTGGTGGGCGGCCGGGTGCCGAGCTACCTCGGCTCCAGTTTTTCCTTCATCGGCCTGGTGATCGCCGTCAGCGCGTATGGCGGACATGGCTTGAACGCCAATCTCGGCGTGGCGCTGGGCGGCATCATTGCCTGTGGCGTGCTGTATGCGCTGATCGGCTTGCTGGTGATGGCGATCGGCACGCGCTGGATCGAAACCCTGATGCCGCCGGTAGTCACCGGCGCGGTGGTGGCGGTGATCGGGCTGAACCTGGCGCCGATCGCGGTCAAGGGCGTCAGCGGCAACAATTTCGATGCCTGGATGGCCCTCGGCACGGTACTGTGCGTCGGCATGGTCGCCGTATTTGCACGCGGCATGCTGCAGCGCCTGCTGATCCTGGTCGGCCTCATGCTGGCTTATGTTATCTATGCCGCGCTGACCAACGGCGCCGGCCTTGGCAAGCCGATTGACTTTGCGGTGGTCGCCAACGCCGCCTGGTTCGGCATTCCGCATTTCTCGGCGCCGGTATTCAAGGCCGACGCCATGGCCTTGCTGGCGCCTATCGCGATCATCCTGGTGGCGGAAAACCTCGGTCATATCAAGGCGGTGGCCGCCATGACCGGGCAGAACCTGGACAAATACATGGGCCGCGCCTTCGTCGGCGACGGCCTGGCGACCATCGTCTCGGGTAGCGTCGGCGGCACCGGTGTTACCACTTATGCGGAAAACATCGGCGTGATGGCGGTCACCAAGATCTATTCGACGCTGGTGTTCGTGGTGGCGGCCTGCCTGGCGATCATCCTGGGCTTCTCGCCGAAATTCGGCGCCGTGATCCAGACCATTCCCGGTGCGGTGCTGGGAGGCGTCTCGATCGTGGTGTTTGGCCTGATCGCGGTGTCGGGTGCACGGATCTGGGTGGAGAACAAGGTGGATTTTTCCGATAACCGCAACCTGATCGTGGCGGCAGTGACGCTGGTGCTGGGCGCCGGCGACTTTACCCTGAAGCTTGGGCAGTTCTCGCTGGGCGGTATCGGCACCGCGACTTTTGGGGCGATCATCTTGCACGCTCTGCTACGGAAGAAGTCTTGAGGCGAAAGTTCGATTTCATTTGCTTGTAAAAAAAGCTGCGCATTGCGCAGCTTTTTTTACGGCTAAGCATGTGGCTATGCTTGCCTGACTATCTTTGCCGTGGCCGCAGGAGCAACCGCGGGTTTGAATTCCATCCGCAGACTCTTCAGCAGGCACACCATATACAGCACCAGCACCAGCGAAAACGGCAGGGAAGCCAGCACGATGGTGGTCTGGATGGAACTGATGTTGTCCGCGAACATCAGGCCCACCGTCACCGCCATGATCAGCGCCGACCAGAAAATGCGCAGCCAGTGCGGCGCGTCGCCTTCGTTGCCATTGCTGCTGTCGCGGATCGACAGGTTGGCCAGCATCACGGCGCCGGAGTCGGCCGGCGTCAGGAACAGCACGAAGCCGACGAAAATCGCCACGCCCGACATGGCCGTGCCAAACGGATAGTGCGCCAGCAGTTTGTACATGGTCATGGCCGGCTGCTGCAGCGCGCTCTGGCTCAGCTCGGCGGCGCCGTGGTTGATCAGCAGGTCGAGCGCACTGTTGCCGAACACCGACAGCCATACCAGGGTGAAGGCCAGCGGCAGCAGCAGTACGCCGGTCACTACTTCGCGGATGGTGCGGCCGCGCGAGATGCGGGCGATGAACAGGCCGACGAACGGCGCCCAGGAAATCCACCAAGCCCAGTAGAACAGGGTCCATTTGCCGAGCCAGTCGCTGGGGCGGTCATAGGCATACAAATCGAAAGTCTTGCCGACGAAATTGCTGACGTAGTCGCCCAGGTTCTGGATCAGGGCGTTCAGCAGGTGCAGGGTTGGGCCCATCGTCAGGGCAAAGATCAGCAGGCTGGCAAACAGCACTACATTCAGGTTCGACAGGCGGCGTATCCCTGTCTCGATCCCTGAAATGGCCGCCAGCGTGGCGACGATGGTCATCACGATGATTACTGCCAGCAGCGTGCTATGACTGTTTGGCAAGCCGAACAGATGTTCCAGGCCGGCGCTGATCTGCAGCGAGCCGATGCCGAGGTTGCTGACCAGCCCCAGCACCGTCACCACGATGCCGAAGCAATCCACCGCATGGCCGGCGGCGCCATGCACCCGTTCGCCCAGCAAGGGATACAGAGCAGTGCGCAAAGCCAGCGGCTGCTTGTGGCGATACGCAAAATATCCCAGCGCCACCGCGATCAAAGCGTAGATGGCCCAGCCGTGCAGGCCCCAGTGCAGGAAGGTCAGGGTCATCGCCTGGCTGGCGGCTGCCGGCGTCGCGGCCGCGCCCTGAGGCGGATACAGGTAATGCGTTATCGGTTCCGAAGCGCCGAAGTAGAGCAGCGAAATCCCGATCCCGGAGGAGAACAGCATGCCGGTCCAGGCGCCGTAGCTGAAGGCCGGTTGTTCGTCATCCGCCCCCAGCTTTATCTTGCCGTAGGGCGAGGCCGCCAGCCAGACGATGAAGCCGAGGTAGGCGGCGACCACCAGCATGTAATACCAGCCGAAACTGTTGGCCAGCACCACCTGGGCTTGCGACAGCCAGCTGGTCGACGCTTGCGGGAAAGCGATGATGACGATGGTGAAGGCGATGATCAGCAGCGCCGAGGAAAAGAATACCGGGCGGTTGAGCCCGATCTTGGCCGGCGGGCTGCCGGCGATGGTAGTCGCCGCGCTCATAGGCATTGCCCGCGGCTTGTTGGCATGGCTGGTTGGCGTCTCGCTGCATCCATGTTTGCTTGTCGTTGCATTTGAATAAACCTCATTCCGATTCTGTTGCCGGGCATGGATATTGTTTCCAAAAGAAATATTGTGTTGTCACTGACATCACAATGAGAGCCTAAACTTAAATTGATTGAACGTCCAATCAATTTAAATTATACTGATTTCACGCAGCGGATAGGGCCGCTTTCCGCGAACGCAATGGGAGAGTGAGTTGAGAAAAAGAAACGAGATGCTGCCGCTGCGCCGCAAGCAGCTGATCCAGGCGACGCTGGAAGTGATCGACCGGGTCGGTCTGGCGGACGCCACGATTGCCTTGATCGCCAGGCAGGCGGGCTTGTCGACCGGCATCATCAGTCATTATTTCGGCGACAAAAGCGGTTTGCTGGAAGCCACCATGCGCCAGATCCTGCACGACCTGAGCGCGGATACCCGGCGCCGCCGCAACGAGCTGACGACAGACAGCGCCGCCGCCCATCTGCGCGCCATCGTCGACGCCAATTTCAACGACAGCCAGGTGAGCGGGCCGGTGATGAAAACCTGGCTGGCGTTCTGGTCTTCCAGCATGCACCAGGAATCGCTGCGCCGGCTGCAGCATGTGAACGACCAGCGCCTGCGTTCCAACCTGTGCTGCCAGTTTCAGCGCGAACTGCCGCTGACAGAGGCACGCCAGGCTGCGCGCGGGCTGGCCGCCATGATCGACGGACTATGGCTGCGCGGCTCCTTGTCCGGCGCGGCTTTCGATGCTGATGCGGCCCGGCAGCTGGCCTACGAATATCTGGATTACCAACTGGCAAAGAGCACCGGCGCTAAAGCTGCGGCCTGATCTTTGACCTATCTGACAGCAACCCATTGAGGAGAATCTGCATGCCTGTTTTCAAGCAACAACAACTTTACATCGGCGGCCGCCGTGTCGACGCCAGCGGCAGCGCTACCTTCCAGACTATCAATCCTGCCAACGGCGAAGTGCTGGCGGAAGTCCAGCGCGCCACCAAGGAAGACGTCGACCGCGCTGTCGCCAGCGCAAAGCAAGGCCAGCGCATCTGGGCCGCGCAAACCGCGATGCAGCGTTCGCGCGTGCTGCGCCGTGCAGTAGCCATCCTGCGTGAACGCAATGACGAACTGGCTGAGCTGGAAACCCTGGATACCGGCAAGGCGCTGTCGGAAACCCGCGCGGTCGATATCGTCACCGGCGCCGACGTGCTCGAATACTACGCCGGCCTGGCGCCGTCTATCGAAGGTACGCAAATCCCGCTGCGCGAAAGTTCGTTTGTCTATACCCGCCGTGAACCGCTGGGCGTGGTGGCCGGCATCGGCGCCTGGAATTATCCGATCCAGATCGCCCTGTGGAAATCGGCGCCAGCGCTAGCGGCAGGCAATGCCATGATTTTCAAGCCGAGCGAAGTGACGCCGTTGAGCACGCTCAAGCTGGCTGAAATCTACACCGAAGCGGGCCTGCCGGACGGCGTCTTCAATGTCCTGACCGGCAGCGGCCGCGAAGTTGGCACCTGGCTGACCGAGCATGCCGGCATCGAAAAAATTTCCTTCACCGGCGGCACCGCCACCGGCAAGAAGGTGATGGCCAGCGCTTCCAGCTCGACCCTGAAGGAAGTGACGATGGAACTGGGCGGCAAGTCGCCGCTGATCGTGTTTGCCGATGCCGACCTGGAGCGTGCCGCTGACGTCGCCGTCATGGCCAATTTCTACAGCTCCGGCCAGGTCTGTACCAACGGCACGCGGGTCTTCGTGCACAGCTCGATCAAGCAGGCGTTCGAAGCCAAGGTGCTGGAACGGGTGGCGCGCATCCGTCTCGGCATGCCGCTCGACGCCAGTACCAACTTCGGTCCGCTGGTCAGCTTCCCGCACATGGACAGCGTGCTGTCCTACATCGAATCCGGCATCGCCCAAGGCGCGCGCCTGCTGAGCGGCGGCAAGCGCGAAGTCAGCGGCGCCTTTGCCCGGGGCGCGTTCGTGCAGCCGACTGTCTTCACCGACTGCCGCGACGACATGAAGATCGTGCGCGAAGAAATCTTCGGCCCGGTCATGTGCATCCTCGGCTTCGAGGAAGAAGATGAAGTGGTACGCCGCGCCAACGATACGGAATATGGCCTGGCGGCCGGCCTGATGACTGAAAACCTGAGCCGTGCCCACCGCGTGATCCATCAGCTGGAGGCCGGTATCTGCTGGATCAACACCTGGGGCGAATCGGCGGCGGAAATGCCGGTGGGCGGCTACAAGCAATCCGGCGTCGGCCGTGAAAACGGCCTGACCACGCTGGAGCATTACACCCGCATCAAATCGATCCAGGTGGAACTGGGCGCCTATACCTCGGTGTTTTAGAATAAACCGTCGCGTTTCATCACCCTGCCGCGCGAGCGGCAGCGGCCAGCAAGGAGCATCATGCAACAAGCAAAAGAATACGACTACATCATCATCGGCGCCGGCTCGGCCGGCAATGTACTGGCGACCCGCCTGACGGAAGACGCCGGCACCACCGTGCTGCTGCTGGAAGCCGGCGGTCCCGACTACCGTTTCGATTTCCGCACCCAGATGCCGGCGGCGCTGGCGTTTCCGCTGCAAGGGCGGCGCTATAACTGGGCCTATGAAACCGATCCGGAACCGCACATGAACGGCCGCCGCATGGAGTGCGGCCGCGGCAAGGGCCTGGGCGGTTCCTCGCTGATCAACGGCATGTGCTATATCCGCGGCAATGCGCTGGACTACGATCACTGGGCCAGGCGCGAAGGCCTGGAAAACTGGTCTTACCTGGATTGCCTGCCTTACTTCAAGAAGGCCGAGACGCGCGACATCGGCGGCAACGATTACCACGGCGGCGACGGTCCGGTCAGCGTCACCACGCCGAAGAGCGGCAACAATGTGCTCTACCATGCGATGGTGGAAGCCGGCGTGCAGGCAGGCTATCCGCGCACCGACGATCTCAACGGCTACCAGCAGGAAGGCTTCGGCCCGATGGACCGCACCACCACGCCGCATGGACGGCGCGCCAGCACCGCGCGTGGCTACCTCGACCAGGCGCGGGCACGGCCGAACCTGACCATCGTCACCCATGCCTTGACCGACCGCATTCTGTTCTCCGGCAAGCGCGCCGTCGGCGTCGCCTGGCTGCACAACGAGCAGCCGCAAACGGCGCAGGCCCGGCGCGAAGTGTTGCTGTGCTCGGGTGCGATTGCTTCGCCGCAGATCCTGCAGCGTTCCGGCGTCGGCCCGGCGGCGCTGCTGCGCCAGCATGACATTCCCGTGGTGCTGGACCTGCCCGGGGTTGGTGCCAACCTGCAGGACCACCTGGAAATCTATCAGCAATACGAATGCAAGCAGCCGGTATCGCTGGCGCCTGCGCTCAAGCCATGGAACCAGCCGCAGATCGGCGCTGAATGGCTATTGATGGGCAAAGGCATCGGCGCCAGCAACCAGTTCGAAGCTGGCGGCTTCATCCGCAGCGACGACAGCTTCGAGTGGCCGAATATCCAGTATCACTTCCTGCCGGTGGCGATCAATTACAACGGCAGCAATCCGATCAAGGTGCACAGCTTCCAGGCGCACATGGGATCGATGCGTTCGCCCAGCCGCGGCCGCATCCATCTGCGTTCCAAGGATCCGCGCCAGCATCCGAGCATCCTGTTCAACTACATGTCGACCGAGCAGGATTGGCAGGAATTCCGCAACGGCATCCGCATCACGCGCGAGATCATCGCCCAGCAAGCCTTGTCCGCCTACGCCGGCCGTGAAATCTCCCCGGGCGTGCAGGTACAGACAGATGCCGAACTGGACGCCTTCGTGCGCCAGCATGCGGAAACCGCTTTCCATCCGTCCTGCTCCAACGCCATGGGCTACGACGAGATGGCGGTAGTGGACAACCAGGGACGGGTACATGGCCTGGATGGCTTACGGGTGGTGGATGCTTCCATTATGCCGCTGATCACCACCGGCAACCTGAATGCGCCGACCATCATGATCGCCGAAAAAATCGCCGATCAGATCCGCGGCCGCAGTCCCTTGCCGCGGGTGGAAGTGCCGTATTACGTCGCCGGCAGCAATCCGGCCAGGAAATAAGCGGCGCGCTCGGTTTTTTCTCCGGCGCGACACCTTGCCGACGCAAGGTGATAAAACTGCAACCTGGTTTTCGTCGCGCTAACACACGAAGCTAACTGGGGTCAGAGTGAACTTTCTGCGCGGTTTTTGCAGAAACTTCACTCTGACCCCACTTAGCGGATCACGGAGCACATGCCTCTGTCCATTTTGTGGCGATGCCATGGATCATGAAACTCTCAGTAACTTGCTGCGCTGTGTGCCTACGATTCAATGTTTCTGCAGCGCGCCAATCACCAACGTCGCCATGGCGTAAGCAATACCCAGCAAGCAAACCGAACCCCAGCCACCATTGACCCAGGCTAACGCCGCGCTGGCCGCTCCGAGCGCGCCGCCGACGAAAAAGATCCCGACAAATAAACCATTCAATCGGCCACGCGCTTCTGGCTGCAGCAGGTTGATGGCGCGCCGGCCTAGCGTCTGGTCGGTGGTGACGCCGGCATCCAGGCCGATGGCAGCCAGCACCAGCATGGCGATCGCCGGCAAGGGATGCGCCGCCACCGCAAATCCGCCCCAGCCGGCGCCGGCGACGCCTGCCAGCAGCAGGGCTCCGATCATCAGCAGATGCGCCGCATGGCTGGCGGGACGGGTCCAGCCGCGGTCGCCGATACGGCCGGCGAGCGGCGCGGCGATGGCGCCGGCGGCGCCGGCCAGCGCAAACAGGGCGATATGACGCTGGTCCAGATGGAAGGGCGCTTGCGTCAGCAGCAGGGCGACGGCGGTCCAGAACAGGCTGAAGGTGGCCATCGCCAGCGCCGCGGTCAGGGCGCGCCGGCGCAGCACCGGCTGGCTCAGCAGCAACTGCCACAGTGATTTGATCAAGGCCAGGTAAGACAAGCCGGCGAACGGTTGCCGCCTCGGCAACGTGCGGCTCAGGGTGGCCGCCACCAGCGCCACCGATAGCGTCAGCACCAGGTACAGCAAGCGCCAGCCACCGAGATCCACCAGCAGGCTGGCCAGCGGCCGCGACAGCAGGATCCCCAGCATCAGGCCGCTCATCACATTGCCGACCACGCCGCCACGCTGCGCTTCGGGCGCCATCAGGGCGGCCAGCGGCACCATGATCTGGATTGCGCTGGAAGCGCTGCCGGCCAGGAAGATCGCCAGCAGGAACAGCCAGCCGGAAGTCGACACCGCGGCAGTCGCCAGGGCCAGTGCGCAGCAGGCCAGCAGGTGCACGATCAGCCGGCGGTTTTCCAGCAGGTCGGCCAGCGGCACCAGCAGGATCAGGCCGGCGGCATAGCCCAGTTGCGGCAGCATGGCGACCATGCCGCTCAGGCGGGCATTGAGGCCCAACGCCGCTGCGATAGTGGCGATCAGGGTCTGGGTGGCGAACAGGTTGATTACGGTGACGCCGACCGCGGCGGCAAACAGTAGCTGCAGCGTGACTGTGATGCCGTCGCTGGCGGCGGGGACGCTGCTGGAGCGTGTCGCCGGGTAGGCGGCGTTGGGAGGCAAGGGTGCATTCATGGCATTTTTCACATGGCAAGGCTGACAGCGGGAGCGGCGGAGTCCGTTCCCTGGCAAACGGTTTTTCATTGCAGTGATTGTGCATCTGCGATCTTTATGCTACAAGTGAATTATTATCATAACTATTATGCGAGTTTGTTATGAATACCCATGATATCGAAGCCTTTGTCGCCGTGGTCGAAACCGGTTCGATCATTGCAGCCGCTACCCGCCTGCATCTGACCCAGCCCGGCATCAGCCGGCGCGTCCAGAGCCTGGAAGACAGGCTGGGAGTGGCGCTGCTTGAGCGGCAGTCGAAGCCGCTCAAGCCTACCGCGGCAGGCAGGGAAGTCTACGAGCGCGGCCGCCGCGTGTTGGGTTCGGTAGCCGATCTGCTGGCCGGGGTAGAACCGGGTTCGCAAGCGAGCGGCGAATTCCGCCTGGGGGTGGCGCCGTTCCTGGCGGAACTGGCGCTGACCCATCCGATTGATTGCCTGCGCAGCGAGTTCACCAAGCTGACCTTGCGCATTACCACCGGCTGGTCGCCAGCCTTGCTGACTCTGCTGGAAAGCAATGCGATCGATGCGGCGGCGGTGGTCTTGCCGGACGATGTCATGCCGCCTAATACCCTCACGGCCCATCTGCTTGGGCATCAAATGCCCTTGATCGTCGCCAGCCAGGCATCGTCGTTGTGCAGCAATGGCAGCGTATCTTTGGCGCAACTGGCAACTCATGCCTGGGTGCTGAACCAGGATGGCTGCGGCATACGCCGCTCCATCCGGCACACGCTGGATGCGGCGCGTTTGCCGGTCGATGTTGCGGTCGAAACCTTCGGCACCGAGTTGCAGCTGTCGCTGGTGGCGCGCGGCATCGGCATCGGCATGATCATGCCGGGGGCATGGGCGCGCAGCGCTTTCCGCGATCAGCTGAAAGTGCTGGAGGTGCCTGAGTTCAAGGGCGGCGTGAACACCTGGCTGATGCATGCCAGGACTCCCGGCCGGCTGGCGGCGCCGATCGAACGCTTGCGGCTGGACATGAGTGCGATGCTGGAGGAAGAGCTGCATCTGCTGTCTTGAATGGTGAAATGCCGTGACAGCGGACAGCAATAAAAAAGGTTCTTCACGGATTATCGGGAAGTAATCTAGAAATGGGAAAGCGGTGAAGTAAGTTTAAACTTGTTGTGCGACCAACAGTTTCTACCCAACCCCACCGCTTTCAATGACGGATAATAATCTTGACCTCCCATTCTGGGAAGGCTTTCGCGTCTGGAATTTTGACCGACGCGACGACGACACTTGGATCAGCCTTGTGCCCACTGACGGCGCGCCAATGATTTGCTCCGGCTGTGAGCAATCTTGTTCCCAAGTTCACGAGACCTCATACGTGACATGCCGATGCTCGGCGATTCTGTGTGGCTGCAGGTGAATCTTCGGCGGCTGCGCTGCGATTCCTGTGGCACACGCACCGAGCGTGTGAAGTGGCTGGATCGGCACGCACGCATTACTCAGCGTCTGGCCCAATTCGTTGGTCTATGGTGCGAGAAGCTACCTGCGGCTCACGTCTGCAAGCTGTCCGGGCTGCACTGGGAAACGGTGCGCAAGATCGACCGACAACGCCTGGAGGGTAAATTGGCTGAGCTGCCTGACGCCCAGCCAACCAGGCTAGTGATGGATGAATTCGCGCTGTTCAAAGGACATCGCTATGCCACGGTTGTCCTCGATGCCGACACGCGCCGCGTTCTCTGGGTTGGCGAGGGTCGTAGCAGAGAGGCAATTCGCGTGTTCTGTGAATGGCTAGGGCCGGCGCGTTGCGCCGATATAAAGGCAGTGGCCATGGACATGAATACGGCTTTCGACCTCGAAGTCCAGCTGCATTGCCCGCAAGCCAGAGTGGTCTACGACCTGTTTCATGTGATTGCCAAATACGGTCGGGAGGTGATCGACAGGGTGCGCGTGGACGAGGCCAATCGCCTTAAAGGCGATCTCCCTATGAGGCGTGTCGTCAAGCGCGCCCGATGGCTGTTGTTGCGCAATCGCAGCAACGTGCCGTCCGAGCAGCAGCCGAAATTGGACGAACTGCTAGCTGCAAACAAAGCATTGATGACGGTCTACATTATGAAGGCCAGTCTGAAGGAACTATGGCAGGCCACTAGCGCTTGGCATTGGCGCAACGCCTGGCGCGCCTGGCTAAAGATGGCCCATGACAGTAGCATCGAGCCACTACAGAAATTTGCCAAAAAGCTCAAAATCTACTGGCGTGGAATCATAGCCAGGGTACGCTGGCCGATGCACACAGGGCAGCTCGAAGGAATTAACAATCGCATCAAAGTGATGAAGCGCATGGCATACGGATACCGGGATAGCGCCTTCTTCTTCCTGAAGATTAAAGCCGCCTATCCCGGTAATCCGTGAAGAACCATAAAAAAGCGGCCCGCGGCCGTAATGCTGTTCAGTTAGGGCAGAACGACATGGCGTAGGGTGGGTACTCCGTGCCCACGCAGTATCATGGATATTCGTGTCCCTGCCATTCGTGCCCCGGCTACGCCCCCCGGCCCGTCCGCGTGGGCACGGAGTGTCCACCCTACGAGTTCCGCAAATAAAAATGCCGTTCAGTCTTAACTGAACGGCATTAGGCCCGTGGCCGCTTTTTCAAATCAACAGAAAAATCCTGTCGGGCTTAGTAAGCGCCCATGAAGTCGCGCTTGCCGATTTCCACGCCGTTGTGGCGCAGGATGTCGTAGGCGGTGGTGACGTGGAAAAAGAATTGCGGCAAGCCGTAGCCCAGCAGGTAAGTTTGGCCGTTCAGTTTCTTTTCTTTCGGCGTGCCAGGACGCAAGACGATTTCCAGCGTTTCGCTGCCATCGATTTTTTCCGCCGGCAAGCCGTCGATAAATGCCAGCGTCTTCTGGATGCGGGCATGCAGGTCGGCAAAGCTTTGTTCGCTATCTTCATAGGAAGGAACTTCGGCGCCGGCCAGGCGTGCCGGCACGCTCTTGGCGAAGTCGGCGGCGATCTGCACCTGGCGCACCAGTGGGAACATGTCCGGGAACAGGCGTGCCTGCAGCAGCGCGTTCGGATCGATCTTCTTTTCAGCGACGTGCGCTTCGGCTTTTGCCAGGACGTCGCTGAGGGCGTTCAGCATTTGCTTGAAGACGGGAATGGAAGTGCTGTACATGGAGATGGTCATGAGTATTCCTTGGTTGGTGGTCGCGTGATGCGGGAGGAAAGGTGCATGATTATAGTGCTTGCGTGGCGAGTCCGCTGAGCGCGGCTCAAACTGCTAAAGACCCAGCAATTTGCGCTTGGCGGCGACCCAGTCGGCGCGTGAAATCAATCCCTGCTTGTACTGTTCCGCCACCCGGTCCAGCTCATCGAAATCGACCGGCAGGCGTTCTGCAGGGATTATCAGGGCAGCAATTGCAGGTGTAATGATTGCAGGAGCGGTCATTTCGGGCGTGGTTGTCTCGGATGCCGTTATTTCAGGTGCAGTTGCTTCGGCTGCTGTTATCTCTGGCGCCGGCAACAGCAGCATCGGCGCTGGCTGGTTAGCCGCGATCTTTTTTTCAACAGCGGTTTTCAGCAACGTGAAGCGGGACAGTTGCCGGCCGCTAAATAATACGGTGTTGCCATCGCTGGCGGCGCGGATCAGGCTGGCGTCCACTGCTTCGTCATCGACCAGGAAAAAGCGGATATAGCCGTTGCTGAGGAGGTTGGGCAACTGGATGCGGACCCCGTTCAGCTCAGTCAGCAAGATATCCTTGTCGCTATTGCGGGCCTGTGTCAGGCGGGCCATGGCGCCCGCGCGCTTGATCTGAATCCGGTCACTGAGTAGCGTTACCTGGCCGTTAACGCCCCGTACTTGCATCTCTACCTGTATAACCGCTAGCCCCACGTCTGCTTACCTTGTATTTACTTTTACTGTCTATTTGGCGTTATATCAGCGCATAACGTTGATGCTTATAGTCAGTTAATGTAACACCGGCTGCAAAATGAATAAAGACGCCAGACCGAATTTACGGTCTGGCGTCTTTCTTTATTGCTGCATGGAAAAACTGAGGCAGGCTGTTACTTGCTCCAGCTATCCTTCAAGGTGACAGTCCGGTTGAACACTGGCTTGCCAGGCACCGAGTCAACGCGGTCGGCGATGAAATAGCCATGCCGTTCAAACTGATAGCGCTGTTCCGGCTTGGCATCCTTTAGGCCCGGTTCGAGATAGGCGGTGATCACTTCCTTGGCGTTCGGATTCAGGGTCGCCTTGAAGTCCTTGCCGCCGGCATCCGGATGCGGATCGGTGAACAGGCGGTCGTACAGCCGCACTTCGGCTTCCAGCGCATGGGCCACGCTGATCCAGTGGATATTGCCCTTGACCTTGTAGTTGGCGCTGCCTTCCGTGCCGCTCTTGCTGTCAGGAAAGTATGTGCAATGGACGGCACTGACCTTGCCGTCGGCGTCTTTATCGAAGCCGGTGCACTCGACCACGAAACCGTGACGCAGGCGGACCCGGCTGCCAGGCTTGTCGGCTGTCGGCGGAAACAGGCGGAAATAGCCTTTGACCGGCGTTTCCATGAAATCTTCCTGCTCTATCCATAGCGTGTTGCTTATCGGAAAATGACGCAGTGCGGTAGCGTGTTCCGGATGCGCCGGCGGATAGACCGGTGCATGGCAGGCCACTGTCTCGCCTTCAGGGAAATTGTCGATGATCAGTTTCAGCGGCCGCAGCACCGCCGACGCGCGCGGCGCCTTCGGGTCGAGGTCTTCGCGCAGCGCGCCTTCCAGCGAACTCATGTCGATCCAGCCGTCCGACTTGGTGACGCCGGTGCGGTCGCAAAACAGTTGCACCGACTCAGGCGTAAAGCCGCGGCGGCGGATGCCGACCAGGGTGGGCATGCGCGGATCGTCCCAGCCGTCGACGATGCGTTCGTCCACCAGCTGGCGCAGCTTGCGCTTGCTGGTGATCACATAGGTGACGTTGAGGCGCGAGAATTCGTACTGGTGCGGCACTGGTTTTTGCAGGAAGCCGGCGCTGCTCAGGTGTTCCAGGATCCAGTCGTAGAACGGCCGGTGATCCTGGAATTCCAGGGTGCAGACCGAGTGCGAAATGTTTTCCAGCGCATCGGAAATCGGATGCGTGTAGTCGTACATCGGGTAGATGCACCACTTGTCGCCGGTACGGTGATGGTGGGCATGGCGGATCCGGTAGATGGCCGGGTCGCGCAGGTTCATATTGGGCGAGGCCATGTCGATCTTGGCGCGCACGATGTGTTCGCCATCCTTGAACTCGCCGGCTTTCATGCGGCGGAACAAGTCCAGCGACTCGGCAGCAGAGCGGTTGCGGAACGGTGAGTCCTTGCCGACTTCGCCGAAATTGCCGCGGTTGGCGGTCATTTCGTCGGCGCTCTGACTGTCGACATAGGCCAGGCCGGCGGTGATCAGGTACTCCGCCATTTCATACAGCTTGTCGAAATAGTTGCTGGCGAAATAAAGATGCTCGCCCGTGCTGTCTTTCCAGTCGAAGCCGAGCCAGCGCACGCTGTCGATGATGGTGTCGACGTATTCCTGTTCTTCTTTTTCCGGATTGGTGTCGTCGAAGCGCAGATGGCAACGGCCGGCGTAATCGCGCGCCAGGCCGAAGTTGACGCAGATCGACTTGGCGTGACCGATATGCAGGTAGCCGTTAGGTTCCGGCGGAAAGCGCGTGACCACTTGCGGCAATGGCTGACCCTGGCTGTCCTGGCGGCCGGCATAGGCGCCAGCCGTCAAATCGGTTTCGATGATGCCGCGCAGGAAATTGGACGAGGCAGGGGCAGGTGGGGTGTGGCCGTTGGTGTGATCTGTGCTCATGGAGGATTTATTTATACGCTTTGCAGAATGAGGTGATGACTCATTTTACCGTAGCGTGGCGCTTTGCAGGCAGCCCACTAGGGATTTTGTTGCACTGCGGTTTAGCAATCGCAAAAAGGCTGATGGGGCGCGCGAATTTGTTGTCAAAACGATATCCCGGCCGCCATCAGTCCCGTGCAAAGCGCTGTCCCCTACATTTGCTTGAAAAGATACGCGAATACCCGGCTGACCGCCAGGCTTTCGCCACGGCCGCGCAGTTTCAGGGACAGCTTGCCGCTTTCGTCGCGTATCGCCATCTGGATGCACTGGTGGTTGACGATGGTGCCGCGGTGCACCTGCCAGAACTGGCGGCTGTCGATCTGCGGCAGCAATTCCTTGAGGCTGGTGCGTATCAGCGATTCGCTGTCGGCGGTGACGACGTTGATGTATTTGTCGCTGGCTTCGAAATAGATCACCTCGTTGATCGGGATCATGCGGATCTGGTTGCCGACTGCGGCGCGTATCATGGTCAGCGGTTCGGTATTGGTGCGGGGTTGCATATTGTGCAACTGGCCGATCAGGCGGTCGAGCGCGGCATTGCCGTCGCCGTTTTGTTGCAGGCGCTGCTGCAGGCGGGCGATGGTCTTGCCCAGGCGGGCATCGCTGATCGGCTTCAGCACGTAATCGGCGGCGGCATGTTCGAAGGCGGAGATCGCATATTCGTCGTAGGCGGTGACAAACACGATCAGCGGGAACGCTTCATTCTCCGGCCATTCCTCAGCCAGTTCCTGGGCCGCTTCCAGGCCGCTTTTGCCGGGCATCTTGATATCCAGGAACAGGATGTCGGGACGCTGCTTCAAGGTTTGTTCGACCACCGCCAGGCCGTTGTCGACGCTGGCGACGATCTGCAGTTCCGGCCACAGGCGCTGCAAGGCTTGCAGCAGCGCCGCCGCCAGGATCGGTTCGTCTTCGGCTATCAGGGCGCGCAGATTGGATGGTGTAGTCATGACAGGACAGGTAGTTGGAGTTGGGCGGTGACGCCATGCGGCAGATTGGGCTTGACGCTCAGGCTGGCCTGCGAACCGTACAGCGCCTGCAGACGTTCGTGGATATTGCTGAGGCCGATGTGGCTGCCGTGGCTGGCAGGCGTCTGTAGCGGTTCGGCCGCCAGCCCGAGGCCGGTATCGCTGACGTCGAGCAGCAGCAACTGGCCCTGGCGGCTGGCGCTGACTTCGATGCGGCCGCCTTCGATCTTCGGTTCCAGGCCATGCTTGATGGCGTTTTCCACCAGCGGCTGCAGCAGCATCGGCGCAATCACGGTATCGCGCAGCGCCGCCGGCAGTTGCAGTTCGAAGCTGAGGCGGCTGCCCATGCGCAGCGACATCAGTTCCAGATAGGCTTCCATCAGGCTGAATTCCTGCGCCAGCGTGGTTTGCTCGATGCGCGAGGAAGACAGCGAAGCGCGCAGGAATTGGATCAGCTGGTCCAGCATCTGCTGCGCCCGTGGCGCATCCAGCGCGATCAGGCTTTGCAAGGTGGCCAGCGTATTGAACAGCATATGCGGTTCGATCTGCGCCTGCAGCATCTGCAGCTGCGCCTGCAAGGCTTGTTTTTCGACGGCGACGGCGCGCGCTCTTTCGGTGGCGGCCTGGTTGCGCAGTTCGGCCAGCGTGCTGAGGTTCCAGAAAAACAGGGTGGCGCCGACGCAGACCGAAACTGTCAGGATAACCAGGCCGAGGCCGCTTACATTCATATACATAGAAGAAAAATTATCTGTGGGCAGTCCGAGCAGCAGGTCGGCCAGGCGGATGCCGATAAATTGGGCGATGCCTGCCGCCACCAGTATGTAAGCGAGGAAATGCACTTTGGGCGGCGAAGCGTTGCGCCAGACCAGCGAGCGGCCGGCTTCAATCAGCACCATCGCCGTCAGGCCTATGCACAGCGAAAACACCAGGTTAGGCAGGAACTGGTCGCTGAGGCGCATCACGTAAGTCACAATCACGGCGCACATGACGTCGATGCCGAGATTGATGTACAGGGTGCGCAGCAGACGCCGCGCCAGCGGTTCGGCGGTGGGCGGCAATGCGCTTGGCGGTGTTGTAGTGCTTGGCTTCATGTTGGCGGAGTAGGGTGATGTTTTTGTAATTCTCGTTCTATCATGCGCTGCTTCCACTGCGCACCCGGGTCTCTGAGGAACACCGCCAGGCCGTGAAACAGCAAGCCGATGCCCCAGCCCAGGAGCGGTCCCAGCACCCAAGGCTGACCGGGATTATGCAAGAAATTCAACAGCAACAGGCCGCTGTTTACAATCAAATAGACCGCCAGGTGCAGATAAAAGCCGATTTTCCGTTCGACCTGGCGGCGGGCGTCCTGCAAATTCTGGTTGGCGTCGTTCATGGCAGTCCTTGCTGGAGTGGGAATGAGGCTATTCTGGGCCGGCTCGCTATCGCCAAAAAGCGGTATGCGACGAAAGCGGGATTGCATGGCGCGAATCGCCGCCGGCAGTCGCCGATTGCCAAAATACTTAAATCCATTAAGAATGAGGTTAACGACAGCAGCACATGCTTGCAAAATACGCCTGTCATTCTTGTTTATTCGATAGAAAGAGAAGATTCATGTGGCCTTATCCCAAAATAGTCGCGCATCGCGGCGGCGGTACGCTGGCTCCGGAAAATACCATTGCGGCCATGCGCTGCGGCCTGGAGCACGGTTTCCACGCGGTCGAGTTCGACGTCATGCTGTCGCGTGACGGCGTGCCGATCCTGATGCACGATGCTGTGTTCGGCCGCACCGTGCGCGGCGTCGGCAAAGTCGCCGATTTCAACGCTGACCAGCTGACAGCCATGGATGCCGGCAGCTGGCTGGGGCCGCAGTTTGCCGGCGAGCGCATCTGCACTTATCGCCAGGTGCTGGACTTCTGCCGCCAGAACGCGATCTGGATGAATGTCGAAATCAAGCCGGCCGAGGGTTTTGAGATAGAGACCGGACGCGTAGTGGCGCAGCTGACCGAGGAAGTCTTCGAGGCCGAACTGGCGGCTCACGCAGCAGCAGGCCAGGGCACCTGGCCGGATCCGGCCTTGCCCTTGTTTTCTTCGTTTTCCTTTGATGCGCTGCGCGCCGCCCAAGTCGCGGCGCCGGACATCCCGCGCGGTTTCCTGAGCGACGCCATCGAGGACGACTGGCAGCAACGGCTGGTGGAGCTGGATGCGGTGGCCCTGCATACCAATCACAAATACCTGTCGCCGATGCAGGCCCAGGCGGTCAAGCAGGCCGGCTACGGCCTGTTTTGCTATACCGTGAATACGCCGACGCGGGCGACCGAGATACTGGGCTGGGGCGTGGACGGTTTGTGCACCGACCGGATCGATCTGATTGCGGCCGACTTTGCCTAATATTTGGTTTTACGATTCGTTACATGGCTTACAAATCCTTGGTCGGCGTACCGTCATGGCTGGCGTTTAAGGTCACATGAGCAAGCTGCTCATCAGCCCAACCAGCCTAACCGAAAGGATTACCATGAAAACCACAAAATCGATCTCCTTCCTGCTGACCGCGCTCGTGACCACCTTGTTGGCAGCGCCGGTCTTCGCCCAGACCGCCGCCAGCGAAACCCAGCGCAACGTCAACCAGCAGAACCGGATCGAAAGCGGCCTCAAGTCCGGCCAGCTGACCACGCGCGAAGCCGGCCAGCTGGAGCATCAGGAAGCCCGGGTCGACCGCACCGAAGCCAATGCCCTCAAGAACGGCAACCTGAGCCCCGCGGAAAAAGCCCGGATCCAGGGCATGCAGAACAAGGTCAGCCAGAATATCAATGCAGACAAGCATAACGGCGCGGTCGGCAATCCGAACTCGGTCTCCAGCCAGCGCATGCAGGCCGATGTGCAGCGCAACGCCAATCAGGAGCAGCGGATCGAAAACGGCATCAAGTCCGGCAGCCTGGACAAGCGCCAGGTCGGCAATCTGCAGCGCGGCGAAGCGCATGTCGACCGCACCGAAGCCCGCGTTGCCCGCAACGGTCATGTCAACGCAAATGAACAGGCCCGCGTTAATCGAGTGCAGAACCGAGTTTCAGGTCGTATTCATCGTGACAAGACGAATGGCTGATCCTGTGTTATCTTTAGTGCAATAAATTCACTTGTTTTTATTTAACTGAAAAGGATTTCAAAATGAAGATCAATAAATTGCTGGCTGCCGTAGTTGTCGCTGCTTTCGCTCTGCCAGTCATGGCGCAAACCGCTGCTCCAGCCCCGGCTCCAGCGCCTGCAGCACCGATGGCCGCTCCTGCTGCCGCTGCTCCGGATGCAGCTCCAGCCGCAGCCGCGAAAAAGCACAAAAAGCATCACCACAAGAGCCACAAGATCACAGCCACACCAGTGAACAAAGGCGCTTAATAGCGCGCAGTACGGCTGCGCAGTGCAGCGGATACCGGGGCGGATTCAGGCCGGATTTATCTGAATTCCTTACCTGATATCATTGAAAGCCCGCCGGGAGTGATCCCGCCGGGCTTTTTTCATGCACTTCCTGCTGAATCGCCCGGCAGGTATCACGTATAATCGAAGGTTTGCAAAAGTACTTATTTGGCAACGCCGTATGGACCGGCCTCCGGTTTCGTCGCGCTGTCGAATGTCGATTGCCTTTATTCCGTTTCATTTTTTGCCCAAGAACATGAACTCAGCCGAAATCCGCGAAAAGTTTCTCAAATTCTTTGAATCCAAAGGGCACACCATCGTGCGCTCGTCGAGCCTGGTCCCCGGCAACGATCCGACCCTGCTGTTTACCAACTCCGGTATGGTGCAGTTCAAGGACGTGTTCCTGGGCACCGAAAAGCGCAACTACGTGCGCGCCACCTCGGTGCAGCGCTGCCTGCGCGCCGGCGGCAAGCACAACGACCTGGAAAACGTCGGCTATACCGCGCGCCACCATACTTTTTTCGAAATGCTGGGCAACTGGTCGTTCGGCGACTACTTCAAGCACGATTCGCTGGTCTGGGCCTGGGAGCTGCTGACCAAGGTGTACGGCCTGCCGGCCGATAAACTGTGGGCCACGGTGTATGAAACCGACGACGAAGCCTACGATATCTGGCACAAGGTCATCGGTCTGCCGAAAGAACGCATCGTGCGCATCGGCGACAACAAGGGCGCGCCTTACGCTTCGGACAATTTCTGGCAGATGGCCGACACCGGTCCGTGCGGCCCTTGTTCCGAGATTTTCTACGACCACGGTCCTGACGTCTGGGGCGGTCCTCCGGGCAGCCCGGAGCAGGACGGCGACCGCTACATCGAAATCTGGAACAACGTGTTCATGCAGTTCGATCGCCAGATCGACCCGAAAACCGGCGCCGCCACCCTGACGCCGCTGCCTAAGCAATGCGTCGACACCGGCATGGGCCTGGAGCGCCTGGCCGCGGTGTTGCAGCATGTGCACAGCAACTATGAAATCGACCTGTTCCAGCGCCTGATCAAGGCCGCCGCGCGTGAAACCAATATCACCGACCTGGCAAACAATTCGCTGAAAGTGATCGCCGATCACATCCGCGCCTGTTCCTTCCTGGTGGTCGACGGCGTGATCCCCGGCAATGAAGGCCGCGGCTACGTGCTGCGCCGCATCATCCGCCGCGCGCTGCGCCATGGCCACAAGCTGGGCCAGACCAAGCCGTTCTTCTACAAGCTGGTCAAGGACCTGGCGCTGGAAATGGGCGCTGCCTATCCCGAGTTGCCGGCGGCTGCCGAGCGCGTCGAGCAGATCCTGAAGCAGGAAGAAGAGCGCTTCGGCGAAACGCTGGAACACGGCATGAAGATTCTGGAGGCCGAGCTGCTCAAGAATCCGAAGAAACTGAGCGGCGCCACAGCGTTTACCTTGTATGACACGTTTGGCTTCCCGCTGGATTTGACGGCGGATATCTGCCGCGAACGCGAAATCGAACTGGACGAAGCCGGGTTTGCGGCAGCCATGGAACGCCAGAAAACGGCAGCGCGCGAGGGCGGTAAATTCAAAATGACAGCGGCTGTGGAATACAGCGGCGACAAGACCCGTTTCGTCGGTTATGACGAGCTGGCGCATGAAGCCAAAGTGCTGGCCTTGTACGTGGATGGCAGCGCGGTGCAGAAAATCGAAGCCGGCCAGGACGCCATTGTGGTGCTCGACACCACGCCGTTCTATGCTGAATCTGGCGGCCAGGTCGGCGACTGCGGCGTGCTGGAAGCCGCCGGAGCGCTGTTCGCAGTGACCGATACGCTGAAAATCCAGGCCGAAGTATTCGGTCATCACGGCAATCTGCGCAGCGGTTCGCTGGCGGTCGGCGACAAGCTCAACGCCAAAGTCGATATCGCGGTGCGCGGCCGCACCATCCGCAATCACTCGGCCACCCACCTGATGCACAAGGCATTGCGTGAAGTGCTGGGCGCGCATGTGGCGCAAAAGGGTTCGCTGGTCGACGCCGACAAGACCCGTTTCGATTTCAGCCACAACGCGCCGGTCAGCGCCGATGAAATCCGCCGCATCGAAGAAATCGTCAACCGCGAAATCCTCGCCAACGTCGCCACCGAAGCTAAATTGATGTCGTTCGACGATGCCGTCGGCGCCGGCGCCATGGCCTTGTTCGGCGAAAAATACGGCGATGAAGTGCGGGTGCTGTCGATCGGCACTTCGCGTGAATTATGCGGCGGCACCCACGTCAGCCGCACCGGCGATATCGGCTTGTTCAAGATCGTCGGCGAAGGCGGCGTTGCCGCCGGTATCCGCCGTATCGAAGCGGTCACCGGCGAAGCCGGCCTGGCGCTGGTGCAAAGCTTGAGCAACCGCGTCAGCGAAGCTGCCGCTGCATTGAAAGCGCAGCCGGAAGAACTGACCCAGCGCATCGCGCAGGTGCAGGATCACGTCAAGGCGCTGGAAAAAGAACTGAGCAGCCTGAAGTCGAAGCTGGCGGCCAACCAGGGCGACGAGCTGGTGCTGCAGGCGGTCGACGTCAACGGCATCAAGGTGCTGGCGGCGACGCTGGAAGGCGCCGACAGCGCCACTCTGCGCGAAACCATGGACAAGCTGAAAGACAAGCTGAAAACCGCGGCCATCGTGCTGGCTGCGGTCAAGGATGGCAAGGTCAGCCTGATCGCCGGCGTCACTGCCGACGCCACCGCCAAGGTCAAGGCCGGCGAGCTGGTCAACTTCGTCGCCCAGCAAGTGGGCGGCAAGGGCGGCGGCCGTCCTGACATGGCGCAGGCCGGCGGCACCGATCCGAGCGGCCTGGCGGCGGCCTTGCAGGGCGTTGCGGCCTGGGTCGGCGAACGGGCCTAAAGCGGCTCTGAGCCAGCGGTCCTGAAAGCGGGACCGACAAAGCGGGAGGCATCAAATCGCAGTAGTATCGCGGATTGGTTCTTCCCGCTTTTTTCATTCCGTCTCCAACCAATAACAACCATCATGAGTGAATTCAAATACTGTCCGGTCTGCGCCGCGTCGCTGGTACAACGTGCTGATGAAGACGAAGGCGGCAAATTGCGCCTGGCTTGTCCCGAGGGGCACTGGACGCATTGGGACAATCCGCTGCCGGTGCTGGCCGCGATCGTCGAGATCGACGGCAAGATCCTGCTGGCGCGCAATGCGGCATGGACGGAGGGCATGTTTGCGCTGATCACCGGATTCATGGAACGCGATGAAACGCCGGAGCAGGGGATTGCGCGCGAGCTCAAGGAAGAAACCAACCTCGACGCCCAGCAGATCAGCCTGGTCGGCGTGTATGAGTTCATCCGCAAGAACGAACTGATCATCGCCTATCACGTCAAGGCCACCGGCACGGTCCGGCTATCACCAGAGTTGCTGGAATACCGCCTGCTGGAACCAGCCGCATTGCGGCCGTGGCGCGCCGGTACCGGCCATGCCGTGGCCGACTGGATGCAGGCCCAGGGTTTGGCGGTGGAGTACGTCGAGCGGCCACTGTTGCAGCCGGCGCAGCCTGAACCGGCCTTGAAAGCGTGAGGCAGGACGTCCGGCCAGGCCGGAAGAAAGCCGATGCGTAAAAAATAACGGTGCCGGGTGGCAATGACTGGGTAAAATCACGCTATCGAAAATTCTGACCTGCTCCTGAGCCGCCATGCTGATCATCCCGGTAGACCGTAAACCAGACTGGAGGCGTCCGCCGCTGGTCACGATCCTGCTGGTGCTGGTCAACCTGTTGATCTATTTCGGTATCCAGTGGGGTGAACGCAGCCATATGGAGCCGGCTGCCGAGTATTACCTGGTCGAGTCGCGCCTACCGGAATTCGAATTCCTGGCCTATGCCCGTTTCCTGGAAAACCAGAACAAGCCGGAGGCAGGCGCCGCCATGCGCAAGGGGCTGGAGCGCTGGCGCCAGATACGGACGCGCGCCGAGCTGGCCACTGCACGAGACGGCAGGCAGGCTTCCCTGAAAGACTACCAGTCGCTGATCGAGCGCTGGTATGTGCTCGACGCCGACGGTAAATTCGGCGCCTTGATGCTGCAGCCCAAGCCACCGCTGCTGGGCACCGTCGATGCCGACGACCTGGCGGAGTGGAAAGAGCAGCGCGAACACTATTTGACCATACGCAGCCGCAGCTTCACCGAGCGCTATTCGCTGATCCCGGCGCAAGCCGGCGAGCGGCCGCTCACCTTGCTCACCCATATGTTCCTGCACGCCAGTGTCGAGCATGTGCTGGGCAACATGGTGTTCCTGGCGATGGTCGGCTATGCGGTGGAAATATTGCTTGGAGGCGGCTGGTTCCTGCTGTTCTACCTGCTTTCCGGCCTGCTTTCAGCGGCGTTCTACCTGCTGTTCGAAGGCGACAGCATGGTGCTCTCGCTGGGTGCTTCCGGCGCCATTTCCGGCGTCATGGGCATGTACACGGTGCTGTACGGCTTGCGCAAGATCCGCTTCTTTTACTGGTTTCTGTTTTATTTCGATTTCTTCAAGGCGCCGGCGCTGATCATGCTGCCGATCTGGGTCGGCAAGGAAGCCTTCGACCTGCTGTTTGGCGGACCCACGAACACCAATTACTACGCCCATATCGGCGGCCTGCTGGGCGGCGCCCTGCTGGCCTTGATCTATCGGCTGCTGGCGCGCGGCAAGCTGGCGCAGGCGCACGCCAGCTACGTCTCCAATGGCGACGACGACAAGCTGCTGCGGAGCTTGCAGCAGAGCGCCTATGCGGCCCTGGCCCGGCTCGATTTCGAACGCGCCCGGCGCGACTTCAGCAGCCTGGTCAGCAAGACGCTGGCGCAGCACAAGACGCCGCAGCCGGACTGGCTGCTGCAGCTGTTCAATCTATCGAAGGGCGCGCCGTCCTCGGCGGCTTTCCACAAAAGCGCTGAGATGCTGCTGTGCCTGCCGAAAGGACGCTTCGACGAAGAAAAAATCCATCAGGTTTATCTCGACTATGTCGCCAGCGCGGAACCGCGGCCGCTGCTTAGCAACGACCAGTCGCTGGCGGTGGCCCGGCGTTTCGCCATGAACGGCCAGCCGCAAACCGCCGCCGCCATCCTGCAGATCCTGCTGGTGACTGCGCGCCAGCACCAGCAGCTGCCGCAGTTGATACAGTTTGTCGCCCGCGGCTTCATGACAGCGGGCAGGAAGGACAAGGCGCAGCACTATCAGCAGCTGTTGCAGCGGCAATTTCCCTTGAGCGAAGAAAGCCGCTGGGTTTCCAGTCCCGGCAACCGTTATTAAACCGTGCCTGAGGCAGGTTCCGAAGTCTGGGTCAAGCCCTCGATCACTGTTTTGTATTGCAGTGCTTCGGCGGCGGCCGGGCTGCCCGGCCATTGTGCAATCACATGGTTGAACAGTGTCAGGGCGCGCGCATCCTGGCGCAGATGGTCGGACAGCAGTTTGCCGGCCAGCACCAGCACCGCCGCTACATCCTTGTGGCGCGGCGCGCGCTTGTGGAAACCTGAGACGATTTCCAGCGCGACCTGGTGGTCGCGCACGCCGGCGGCAGCGGCGGCAATCTCCAGCACGTGATCGGGATTGTCGATTTTGAATTCCGGATTGAGCCGGCGCGCCTGCTGCCATGCTTCGCCGATGCGGCCGGCTTTGCCTGCATGCGCCAGCGTGAACAGATGGCGCGGCGCATATTCCAGTTGCTTGCTCTTGTCGCCTTTCAACAGAAGCAGCTTGGCATAATGCGCCGACAGTTGCGGATTGAACTGATCGTAGCGCAGTTCTTCCCAGATCATTTCCATCGCCATATCGATATTGCCGTCGCGAATCAGCGCGCCGACCTGCTGCGCCAGGATGTCGTCGTCGCTCAAGGGGCGGTTATTGCGGCTGCTGGCAAGCGCATTGATTTCAAAATTGCGGTCCGGCGAATAGCCGATCTCTTGATGGTATTGGTACATCGTATAACCCATCAGATTGAAGCCGACCAGAGTGAAATAAGCGCACGCGAAAATAGCCAGTGCGATCAGCACGGCGAGTGGTAATTTACCGACAAACAGCATGATGACAATCGGCGCGCATTGGCCTAGTATGAAACTAAAGACCCATAGCGCCAGATAGGGCCAGCCGCAGGCCTTGATCATCTTGAAGACCCTGAGTGGATTGATGGCGTCGCTGAAGCTATGGGTGTAGCCGAGCACCATGACGCTGGCCGGCAGCATCAGGTTGGCGATGGCGGCTGCCAGCAGTCCCAGCATGGGATGGAACGAGGTCAGGACGCCAACGAAAAAGCCTTGCACCATCATGATCAGCAGCAGCTTGTACGGCGACATCTTGTGGGCGTCGTCAGCCTCGTCAAAATCGGCGCAGCGTAAATTGCCGAGCGAGGTTTGTTCCAGGATGCGAAACGCCAGGCGCGTCAGGTCGATGGCAAAGCCGATGCCGACCAGGATCGCAATGGTGAGAATAAAAGGGGAGAAGCCGCCATCTTCGTCGTTGCTGCCGAGCAGCCAGAGGCCGGTGCCGATCAGGGCGTAGACTGCCGGGTGCCAGATCAGCTGGCCCTGTAGAGGGTAGAGGAAAAATTGAGGCAAGCGCTGCCAGAACGGTGTGATGTTGCTGAAGGGCTTTTCGCCATGGCTGTCCCGCATGCTCGTTTCCTCGGAATTTGTCACTAGACGGGAGCTGGGAAGCCCGGCGACTGTGCTTGTTATTATGTTTATTGCAGTGCGATACTTGTCAGTTGGATATTAGCATGTAGATGCGCAGAAAGATTGTATTAAAGACATATTTGCTATTCGCCATGCTGTTGTAAAAATGATTGATGGTATGTTGCGATGCGTCAAACGCAGCATCGTTTGGAGTAGAATCAGTAAATAGCAGCAAATGTTAAAAATCTTTACATTACGAAGTGGTTATGGAATTTAATAAAGAACTCGACGCCCGCGGTTTGCACTGCCCACTGCCGATTTTGAAAACCAAGAAGGCGTTGGCGGACATGCTGAGTGGAGAAGTACTGCGTGTGCTGGCTACCGACTCCGGTTCAGTGCGCGATTTCCAGGCATTCGCAAAGCAGACCGGCAATGATTTGCTGGAACAGAGTGAAGAAAACCGAGAATTCATTTTCTTCATGAAGCGCAAGTAAGCAGCCAGCTGCTTGAACCGGCGCTTGTCTTTTCCTTGATCATCGTGTCATTGTTGTGAACGATTACCGCACGGCCTGCGTTCTGTAGGCCGTACCTTGCTTGAACTGCAGCCTGCTTTTCCCTCCTCTGTCTTTCCTTTTCGTCGCCTGCATCCCAGGCCGGCAGCCATATTCCCAAGCTGAACATTGCCTTGAAAGTGTCTTGTTTTACAAGATCTGGGTGCGATTAGGTGATTTGCTCTAAGATTTAATAGAACGATCGTGCTAAATTTCAGCGTCGAACCGAATTCTCTCTTATAATTCCCAATTGAGATTTACGTAAACGTTAACCTTGCGTCACCGCGACTATCCGCGTCAATTCAGGTTCCAGATTTTTTTATTTCAATAAAAAGGCATAACGATGAAAGTATTAGTACCAGTCAAGCGTGTCGTCGACTACAACGTCAAGGTGCGGGTCAAGTCCGACGGCAGCGGTGTAGATATTGCCAACGTCAAGATGTCGATGAATCCGTTTGACGAAATCGCGGTGGAAGAAGCCACGCGCCTGAAAGAAGGCGGCAAGGTCACTGAAGTGATCGCGATTTCCTGTGGCGTCGCGCAATGCCAGGAAACCCTGCGCACCGCGATGGCGATCGGCGCCGACCGCGGCATCCTGGTCGATACCGCAGACACCGACCTGCAGCCGCTGGCAGTGGCGAAACTGCTGAAGGCCGTGGCCGACAAGGAACAGCCGCAATTGATCATCCTCGGCAAGCAGGCGATCGACGACGATTGCAACCAGACTGGCCAGATGCTGGCCGCGCTGCTGGGCTGGCCGCAAGCGACTTTCGCATCCAAGGTGATGCTGGAAGACGGCAAGGTGATTGTGACGCGCGAAGTCGACGGCGGCCTGGAAACCATCGCCCTGACGCTGCCGGCGATCATCACCACCGACTTGCGCCTGAACGAACCGCGCTACGTGACGCTGCCGAACATCATGAAAGCCAAGAAGAAAACCCTGGACGTGTTCAAACCGGCCGATCTGGGTGTGGACGTGACGCCGCGCCTGAAGACACTGAAAGTGGTGGAGCCTGCCAAGCGCAGCGCCGGCATCAAGGTGCCTGACGTAGCAACGCTGGTCGCCAAGCTGAAGAACGAAGCCAAGGTCCTGTAAGCGCAGCAAGCGCACTTACCGGACACTCATCAAGAACCAGGCGCAGCGCTGCAAGAATGCAGGCGCGCGTCAACAAAATCAGGAGCCCACATGACAGCCTTAGTCATCGCTGAACACGATAATGCCTCGTTAAAAGGCAGCACTCTCAATACCGTTACCGCCGCCAGCCAATGCGGCGGCGACGTCCACGTGCTGGTCGCCGGCAGCAACTGCGGCGCCGCCGCGCAAGCCGCCGCCCAGCTGGCCGGCGTCAGCAAAGTACTGGTCGCCGATGCGGCTTATTTCGCCGACGGCCTGGCGGAGAACGTCGCCGAGCAAGTATTGGCCCTGGCTGCGGCCTACAGCCACATCCTGGCGCCGGCTACCGCCTACGGCAAGAACATCCTGCCGCGCGTAGCCGCCAAGCTGGACGTCGGCCAGATTTCCGAAATCACCAAGGTCGACAGCCCAGACACTTTCGAGCGTCCGATCTATGCCGGCAATGCGATCGCCACCGTGCAATCGAGCGACGCGGTGAAAGTCATCACCGTCCGCACCACCGGTTTCGACGCGGCTGCCGGCGGTGGTTCCGCTGCCGTGGAAAACATTGCTGCAGCAGCCGACTTCGGCAAATCGGCCTTCGTTTCGCGCGAACTGGCGAAGTCGGACCGTCCTGAGCTGACCGCCGCCAAGATCATCGTTTCCGGCGGCCGCGGCATGGGCTCGGCGGAAAACTTCAAGATCCTGGAACCGCTGGCCGACAAGCTCAACGCAGCGATGGGCGCCTCGCGCGCCGCGGTCGATGCCGGCTTTGTGCCGAACGACTGGCAGGTCGGCCAGACCGGCAAGATCGTCGCCCCGCAGCTGTACATCGCCGTCGGCATTTCCGGCGCGATCCAGCATCTGGCCGGGATGAAGGATTCCAAGGTCATCGTCGCCATCAACAAGGATGAAGAAGCGCCGATTTTCTCGGTGGCGGATTACGGCATTGTCGGCGACCTGTTCGAGATCGTGCCGCAACTGGTGGCTGAGCTGGGTTAAGCCGACGGGCCTTAGACGGGCGCCGCCAGCCGGCGCCTGTCGAAAATCGAATGCATAAGGGGTGGTAATGTGAATGCTGGCAGCGCCAGGTTCTCGTACCACCCCGATTTTTAGGAGTAGCTCATGAGTTATGTCGCCCCGTTGAAAGACATGCTGTTCGTATTGAACGAACTGGCCGGTCTGGAGCAGGTCAGCACGCTGCCCGGTTGCGAAGACGCGACCCCGGAAACCGTGGAAGCAGTGTTGCAAGAGAATGCCAAGTTTTGCAGTGAGGTAGTGGCGCCCCTGAACCGTAGCGGCGATCAGGAGCCAAGCTATTGGCACGATGGCGAAGTCACTACCAGCAAGGGTTTCAAGGAAGCCTTCAAGGCGTTTGCCGAAGCCGGCTGGCAGGGCGTGCAGCATCCGGTCGAGTTCGGCGGCCAGGGCTTGCCGAAGCTGGTGGCGACGCCTTGCATCGAGATGCTGAATGCAGCCAATCTTTCCTTCGCTCTGTGCCCGCTGTTGAGCGACGGCGCGATCGAAGCGCTGCTGACCGCCGGCAGCGACGAGCAAAAGCGCATCTATCTGGAAAACCTGGTGTCCGGCAAATGGACCGGCACCATGAACCTGACCGAGCCGCAAGCTGGTTCCGACCTGGCGCTGGTGCGTACCCGTGCCGTGCCGCAGGGCGACGGTACTTACAAGATTTCCGGCACCAAGATTTTCATCACCTACGGTGAACACGATATGGCGGAAAATATCGTGCACCTAGTGCTGGCGCGCACTCCGAACGCACCGGAAGGCGTGAAGGGCATCTCGCTGTTCATCGTGCCGAAATTCATGGTCAACGCCGACGGTACGCCGGGCGCGCGCAACGACGTCCATTGCGTCTCGCTGGAACACAAGCTCGGCATCAAGGCCAGCCCGACCGCGGTGCTGCAGTTCGGCGACCATGGCGGCGCGGTCGGCACCCTGGTCGGCCAGGAAAACCGCGGCCTCGAATACATGTTCATCATGATGAACGCGGCGCGTTTTGCTGTCGGCCTGCAAGGCATCAGCGTGGCAGAGCGGGCTTATCAAAAAGCCGTGGGATACGCCAAGGACCGAGTGCAGTCGCGCGACCTGGCCGGCTCGGCAGGCGCCGTGACCATCATCCATCAGCCGGATGTGCGGCGGATGCTGATGAGCATGCGCTCGCAGATCGAAGCGGCGCGCGCACTGGCCTACGTCACCGCGGCGGCGCACGACGCCGCCCATCACCACACAGATGAAGCAACCCGCAAAGCCAACCAGGCGTTCTATGAATACATGGTGCCGGTAGTCAAGGGCTGGTCGACCGAGATCTCGATCGACGTGGCCTCTACCGGCGTGCAGATCCACGGCGGCATGGGCTTCATCGAAGAAACCGGCGCTGCGCAGTTCTATCGCGATGCGCGGATCCTGACGATTTACGAAGGCACCACGGCGATCCAGGCCAACGACCTGATCGGCCGCAAGACCGCACGCGACGGCGGCGCTGTCGCCAAGGCGATCATCGCCCAGGTACGCGCTACCCAGGCGGAACTGGCGGGCAGCGGTGCGGCCGACCTGGTGGCGATCGGCAAGCAGCTGGCCAGCGGCGCCGATGCGCTGGAGCAGGTGGTCAGCTATGTGGTCGACAACCTGAAAAGCGATATCAAGGGTGTGTTTGCCGGCAGCGTGCCGTACCTGAAGCTGGCCGGCATCGTGCTGGGCGGCTGGCAGCTCGGCCGTGCGGCGCTGGTGGCAAAGCGCAAGCTGGCCGAGGGCGCCGGCGACAGCGGCTTCTACCAGGCCAAGATCGGCACGGCGCGTTTCTTTGCCGAGCATATCCTGTCCCAGGCCGAGGCTTACCGCATCTCGGTAGTCGACGGCAGCAGCGGCGTGATGGCGCTGACGGAAGATCAGTTCTGAGATCGCTTCAAGTGTAAAAAAAGCAGCCTCGGCTGTAATGCCGTTCAGTTAAGACTGAAGGCATTTTTATTTGCGGAACTCGTAGGGAGGGCACTCCGTGCCCACGCGGACGGGCCGGGGCGCGTAGCCGGGGCACGAATGTCAGGGACACGAATATCCATGATACTGCGTGGGCACGGAGTGCCCACCCTACGCCATGTCGTTCTACCCTAACTGAACAGCATTACAGCCTCGGCTGCTTTTTTTTTGTGGCTCATGGGCTGGTTCAGCCGTAGGCGCCGCCGGTGTACATCAGGTCGAAGGTGCGCGCAATCGCGCCGATCAGGCCAATCGCGCCTATGCCCAGGGTCAGCACCACCAGCAGGACCACAAACCAGCTGGAGTCCGATTGTCGGCCGGAATCGGCATTGTATCTGGCGTCCCACTTCTCATCCGGGGTCAGGCCGATGAGCAGCGATTCCAGAAAGGCAATCAATCCGGAAACAATCAATGGTCCGAACAGGAATGCGGCCTGCTGATCCTTGCCCCATAGCCAGTAAGCCAGCAGCGAAATTGGCAAGGAAGAAAGATGCAGCCAGCCCCAGATATCGCTGAATCCCTTCAGGTAAAACCGGTGCAGGCCAATGCTGCCGAATACAGTAGCGAGGAAAGTGGTGAGTGTCTTGTTCTTGTGGGGTGATGTCATTGGCGGGGAGTTGAGTGGTTTGTCTGGTCCATGCGGCAAAAAAGGAAGGCAAAAGTACACAATTTGCCTCAAATACGGAAATTGCTCATATACTAGCGCCCTGAGCAGGTAGTTCGCCGAAGAAAAACGATGTAATTGCTGCCATGCGTCGTTGCAAATACTCGCAAGGGTCCACCCTTGCTCCGTTTTGCGCCTAGCCTGGCACCAATTGCATCATTTTTCTCACTCGGCGAACTACCTGCTCAGGGCACTAGCACCGTTATCGCTACTGATGTTGCTAACACGCATCGTAAGCATCGGACAGCGAATTGAGGGCTCAGTGTACAGCCTGTATCAATTGACTGTCACTGATAGCACCCACCCAGAGCGCCTGCTACTTGCTCACAGAGCAGTACGGCGATTTTTACAGCCTGCAACTACCTTTTGACGTGGTGACGCCACACCGATGACCAGCTTTGGTTGCGGGGTAGGCATAATTTGCGTTATAATTTGCGGCTTTTTCCGTGTTCGAACACTTTTTGGAAACATTATGGTCGTTATTCGTTTATCCCGTGGTGGCGCAAAGAAGCGTCCTTTTTACAACATCGTAGCTACTGATTCGCGCAATCGCCGTGACGGTCGCTTCATCGAGCGCATCGGTTTTTACAATCCGGTAGCGTCCGGTGCTGAAGAGACTTTCCGTATTGCTCAGGACCGCCTGACGCATTGGCAAGGTGTTGGCGCGCAAATGTCGCCGACAGTTGCACGTCTGGTTGCTGACGCTGCCAAGAAAACTGCAGCTTAATTTTGCAACTGAGTCTGCAGCCTGAACCGTTGAGCGCGTTAGCAGAAATGTCGACCACAGCACAAACCGGGGCAGCAATACCTTCGGATCTGGTGGTGGTCGGTTACATTACCGGCGCTTACGGTATCAATGGCTGGGTGCGGATAAAACCGTATTCGGCGGATGCAGATGCGTTGTTGAACGCCAAGACATGGTGGCTGGGCCGGCAGAATTCGCCGGAACTGCGCGATGTCGACATGCTGCAGGCGAAGAACCACAGTGGCGACATTGTGGCGCGCCTGATGGGCGTGGCAGGGCGCGATGCAGCCGAGGCCATGAAGGGCACCGTGGTGCACATTCCACGCAGCCATTTCCCGGCGCTTGACGACGATGAATTCTATTGGGTCGACCTGATCGGCTCGGTGGTTGACAATCTGCAGGGCGAGCATCTGGGCGTGGTGGCTGACCTGATGGACAACGGCGCGCATCCGATTCTTCGGATTACCGTGCCGGCAGTCGAGGGTCAGGACAAGGCAGCACCGGAATTATTGATCCCCTTCGTTGAGCAGTTCGTCAAGACGGTGGATCAGGCTGCAAAGAAAATCACGGTTGACTGGGGCCTGGATTATTGAATCCGGACTACGCTCCAGGCAACTGAAGCGGCAAACAAGATCGCAAGCGAAACAAGAAGGTGAGCGGTATGCAATTTGATGTCGTCACTCTGTTTCCCGAAATGTTTGCCGCATTGACGCAGTCGGGCGTGACCCGGCGCGCGTTTGAACAGAAAAGATGTGAGCTGGCGTTGTGGAATCCGCGTGATTTCACTACCGACAATCATCGTACCGTGGACGACCGGCCTTATGGCGGCGGGCCTGGCATGGTGATGATGGCAAAGCCGCTGGAAGCTGCGCTGGAGGCAGCCAAGGCGCGCCAGCTGCAGCAAAGCCTGCCGGCGCCAAGGGTGATCTATCTGTCGCCGCAAGGCCAGCCATTGACGCATCAGCGCGTCATGGAATTGCGTAGCGAGCGGGGTCTGGTATTGCTGTGCGGCCGTTATGAAGCGGTCGATCAGCGCTTGCTGGACCGTTGCGTGGATGAAGAAATCAGCCTCGGCGATTTCGTTCTGTCCGGCGGCGAACTGCCGGCGATGGCCTTGATGGATGCGGTAATCCGGCAATTGCCGGGCGTATTGAATGATGGCGCTTCGGCGGTCGAGGACAGTTTTGTCAATGGCTTGCTGGATTGTCCGCATTACACCCGGCCGGAGCAGTATGAAGGCGTGCCGGTGCCGCCGGTCTTGATGGGCGGCCATCACGCCGAGATTGAAAAATGGCGGCGTCAGCAAATGCTGTCGGCAACCGCGAGGAAGCGCCCGGATCTGATTCAAAAGATACGCGCAGCAGGCTTGCTCAGCGCCGCAGATGAAAAGTTTTTACGGAATATGGGCTGAGCGCGCGAGCGTGCGGCCATGTCGGAGTAGCAAGCAGCAGTAAAAGTAGTACCGACGGGAGGCCAGCCGGCCACCTGTGTTTAACCCCATCCTCTACTGAGCAGTCTCGGCCAACAGCCAAGGCAAAAAACGGCGTCAGCAAGATGGTATATGGAGCTAAAAATGGACTTGATCCAACAACTTGAGCAAGAAGAAATTGCTCGTCTTGCCAAAAATATCCCTGAATTCGCACCAGGCGATACAGTCATCGTCAGCGTCAACGTGGTCGAAGGCACGCGCAAGCGCGCCCAGGCTTACGAAGGCGTCGTGATTTCGCGTCGTAACCGTGGTTTGAACTCCAACTTCATCGTCCGTAAGATTTCTTCCGGCGAAGGCGTTGAGCGTACATTCCAGCTGTACTCGCCATTGATCGCTTCGATCGAAGTCAAGCGTCGCGGCGATGTCCGTCGCGCCAAGCTGTACTACCTGCGTGAGCGTTCCGGTAAATCGGCGCGTATCAAGGAAAAACTGCCACAACGTCGCAACACTGCAAAGGCTGCACCAGCAGCTGAGTAAGTTGTGCCGGAGCAGGCATAGGTATTGCATGAGAAGGGGCGCCGTCAGGCGCCCCTTTTTTTATCTGTCATTCCGTTGCCGATTGCAGATCGGGCCGCAGCTTTAGTTGCTCCAAAGTAAAATGTCGTAAATTGTTATTATCTGTGAATGTGGTAGGTCATCCGTCGCCGTCGCGGTAAAGTACAGAATAGTTGCTATAGGAATTTTCTTGGTTAAATTGACTTTCGATCCCTTGATGCTGCCGGTCGATGCCGTCGCCGGCGAGTCTGCACTGGCGCCGGAAAGGATGAGTGCGGCATGGCTGCGCAAGCGCTTTGCGCACCAGCCGGAATGGCATCCCGAGAACATGGACAGCCAGGCCATCCTGCGCATGTCGCCGGGCAAGCCGGTGACGCCTGCCTCGGTGCTGATCCCCATCGTCATGCATGAAGAGCAGCCGACCTTGCTGTTCACCCAGCGCTCCGCCCACCTGACCGATCACGCCGGCCAGGTGAGTTTTCCGGGCGGGCGGATGGAGCAGAGCGATGCCTCGCCGATAGAGACAGCCCTGCGCGAAGCTGAAGAAGAGATCGGCCTGGCGCGCAGCCAGGTCGAGGTGATCGGCAGCTTGCCGGAATATTTTACCGGCACCGGCTATCGCATCACGCCGGTGGTGTGCCTGGTCAATCCGCCGGTGAACTTGCGCGCCGATCCCAATGAAGTGGCGGAAATCTTCGAGGTGCCGCTGGCCTTTCTGATGGATGGCTTGAATCATCAATTGCGCAGCATCGATCTGCCCGATGGTTATCGCCGGACTTTTTATGCAATGCCTTACGAACGCTTCTTCATCTGGGGCGCAACCGCCGCCATGCTGAGAAACCTGTTTCATTTTTTGCGCGCCTAGGGCGGCAAAACAGCCGGCGGAAAATATGAAATTGCAGAAGGCAAAGTTGATACAAGTTTGATTCTGCGCCTGTGCTGCGTTATCGTATGGGCTATTGCAATTGTTAGATGTTATGGCAAGGCCAGCGCACAGCACATTCGTGTTCTATGGCGCTGCGGACGGGTTATGCATATCTTGCAGCAGCATGCTGCACTGTTGGTTGACTTATAAGGCTGGTTGATGACATTTCTCTCTATTCTGTTTGCATTGCTGATCGAGCAACTCAAGCCGCTCCGTGCGGACAATCCCGTGTATGCGTGGGTGAAGCATTTCGCAAGCAGGATAGAAGCTTTGTTCAATGCCGGCCAGGCGCGCCAGGGCCGGCTGGGCTGGTTCTGCGTGATCCTGGCGCTGACCGTGCCGACCGCGCTGATCTATTGGCTATGCGTGCATATCGGCGCCTGGGCGGCGCTGCTGTGGAATATCCTGATGGTCTATCTGACCCTCGGTTTCCGCCACTACAGCCATTATTTCAGCTCGATCCAGCTGGCGCTCAACAGTGGCGACGAAGCTACCGCGCGCACCTTGCTGGCGGAGTGGGCCAAGATCGACACCACCGATATGGACGTCAGCGAGATCTCGCGCATTGCTGTGGAGAAGGCGCTGATCACTACCCACCGCCACGTGTTCGGCGTGTTTTTCTGGTTCCTGATGCCGGTCGGACCGGCCTGTGCCGTCATGTACCGCATCGCGGAATACCTGGCGCGCGGCTGGAACGAGCCCGACCATATGCGCAACGAAAATTTCGGTCGTTTTGCAGCCCAAGCCTTTTACTGGATAGACTGGATCCCGGCGCGCCTGACGGCGGCGGCGTTTGCCGTGGTCGGCAATTTCGAAGATGCAATTTACGCTTGGCGCAATTTCGCCGGGCGTTGGAAAAACGAAACCGACGGCATCATCCTTTCCACTGGCGGCGGCGCCATGGGCGTACTGCTCGGTACACCGCTGGAAACCGCCGCGGTGATCCTGCCGGCGGACGCATCGACCGTCGATTCGACCGCCATGGACGGTGACAGCCCGCCAGGCGACCTGCCTACGCCGCGCGCGCTGCAGAGCACGGTCGGCCTGGTGTGGCGCGCCTTGCTGCTGTGGATGTTCTTATTGCTATTGTTGTCAGTTGCAGTCTGGCTGGGATAATCAGCCGGCGGCACGGAGGCGGGGCATTCGGGATGGTGTCTTAGTCTTCTATAAGATATAATACGTAAGAATAATCCTGGCGCAAGCCGCCAAGGGTTTTGACCACGTAATTGAGTTGCTTGAAAATTGTAGCTTGCCGGCGGTACACGGCAAGCAAATCTCTGTAGCAAGCGTTATAGAAGAAACGAGCTGTACGCATGGCTGATAACATTCCATCTCCTGACGCGCCCGCCAAAGAATTTTTCATCCAAGGCATCACCAGCGATGGCCGGCAGTTCCGCCCCAGCGACTGGGCGGAGCGCCTGTGCGGCGTCATGTCCTGTTTTCGCCCGGAAGGCGCGGGCGGACGCAACGCGCATCTGCAATATTCACCCTATGTCCGGCCGGTGCTGCTGAATGGCGTACGCTCAGTGGTCGTCAACGAAGATCTGCGTCAGATCGAGCCGCTGGCCTATCATTTTGTGGTCAATTTTGCCAAGGACAACGATCTGCAGATCTTGCAGGGTTGCTTGCTGCCTGACGCCGAAGCGCCGAAATCCACTTGATTTTTCGTCAGTGTTTATGCCTGCATGATCGTCGATTCTTGCCCCGCGGCTTTTAGTTGATTTTGTGCACTAAAAAGAAATCAACACTCGGCGTTATCAGGTAACAAGTCCGTGTAATATTTCGCCTATTGTTCGCAATGGAGTAGAAATGTTTCGTCGTGGTTCGTCAATTTTCATACCCATTGCCTCTTTATCCAGTTTGATATTGGGTCTGGCCATTACGCTCGGCTTGTTTGTCTCGGTGCGCCATCTCGAATACGAGAAAATGGATGCCGAATTCCGGCGTCTGGGCAGCGGTCACCTCAAGGCCGTGGTCGACGGCCTCGACGGCCTGGTGCATGAGCTGGAAACCGTGAACCGCCTGTTTGTCACGATGGACGGCGTCAGCCGCGAACAATTCCACAATTTCACGGCGCCGATGCTGCGCCGCGCTCCGTTTATCAAATCGCTCGGTTTCCAGCGCCTGGTGTCAGCCGCGCAACGGCAGACCTATGAAGCCGAAATCCGCAAGCACATTCCCAATTTCACGATTCGCCAGCTGAGCGACGGCAAGCCTGAGCCGGCTGCCGGCCATGAGCAATACCGGGTGGTGGAATATATCGAGCCGATGGCGGGCAACGAAGCGGCATTCGCCCTGGACGTCTCGTCCAGCACGATCCAGGCGGATGCGATGCAGCGCGCGCGCGACACCGGCCAGGCGGCTTCCACCGATTTGTTCGAGTTGAAGGCGAGCAAGGAGGGCGGCAAGCTGGCCATGCTGGTGCTGATGCCGGTCTACCAGCATGGCGCGGTGCTGGAGAGCGTCGACGACCGGCGCCGCGCCCTGGTCGGTTTTACCAGCGCGGCGCTGCGGGCTGATGCTTTTGTCAATAACGTGCTGGCGCGCGACGGCGTGCAGGCGCGCGAAGATTTCTTTCTGCGCGTGTATGCCAGCGCCACGCCGGAAGCGGGCACGCTGGTGTATCGTCAAGGCAACCCGGCAGCGCCATCCAGCGCCAGCCGCTGGCTGCCGGCCTGGCTGCTGTACGATGCGCCGCAAGACATGTCGCAAACCTTCGAACTGGCCGGCAAGTCCTGGTATATCGAAGCCTCGGCGCCGCCGCGCGTGTTCACCAAGAAAAATGCCGGCTCGATCCTGGTGCTGGTGCTGGGCAGCCTGCTCAGCTGGATGGGCGCAACTTACCTGTATTTCTTGTCGACGCGTTCCAAGCGGATCGAACAGCTGGTCGACGCCCGCACCCAGCAGGTGCGGCTGGCGACGCAGATGATGAAAGAGGACATCGTCGCCCGCAAGCGCGCCGAGGACGCCTTGCAGCTGCGCGAGCGCGCCATCGAATCGAGCGCCAATGCGATCATCATCTCCAGCGCCAAGCTGCCAGACCATCTGGTGGAATACGTTAATCCGGCCTTCGAGCGGATTACCGGCTACAGCGCCAGCGACATGATCGGCCGCAACCTGGAAGTCTTGCAGGGCGATGACCATGACCAGATCGGCCTGGAAGAAATCCGTTCCGCCCTGCGCGAGAAACGCAGCGCCAATGCAGTGTTCCGCAGCTACCGCAAGGACGGCACCTTGTTCTGGAATGAGCTGTACGTGGCGCCGGTGAAAGACAGCTCCGGCCGGGTCAGCCATTTCGTCTCTTCCCTGTACGACATCACCGAGATGAAGAGTTACGAGGCGGAGCTGGAACACCAGGCGCGCCACGACACCCTGACCGGCCTGGCCAACCGCAACGTGCTGAGCGACCGCCTGAGCCAGGCGATCGTCTACGGCGAGCTGTACGGCCATCGGGTATGGGTGCTGTTCGTCGACCTCGACCGCTTCAAGTTCGTCAACGATACCCTTGGCCACAATGCCGGCGACCTGCTGCTGAAGGAAGTCGCCAGCCGCCTCAAGACCTTCACCCGCGAGGCCGACACCATCGCCCGTCTCGGCAGCGACGAATTTGTCCTGATCCTGCCGGAACGTCTCGACGAAGAACTCAGCGTCGGCCTGATCCAGGGCATGATGGACGCCATCGCGCGGCCGCTGCAGATCGAGGGCTACGACTTTTTCCTGAGCTGCAGCATCGGCGTTGCGGTTTATCCGAACGACGGCGCCGATCCGGAAAGCCTGCTCAAGCATGCCGATATCGCCATGTACCGCGCCAAGGAAATGGGCAACAACAATTACCAGTTCTATACCGCGGCGATGAACGAGCGGGCGCTGGAGCGCCTGCGCATCGAGGGCGACCTGCGCAATGCGCTGGAGCGCAAGGAACTGCTGCTGTATTACCAGCCGCAGGTCGACCTGCGCACCGGCCGCATGGTCGGCATGGAAGCCCTGATCCGCTGGAAGCATCCTCAGCTCGGCATGATTTCGCCGACCCGCTTCATCAACCTGGCGGAAGAAACCGGCCTGATCGTGCAGATGGGAGCGTGGGTCATGCACACCGCCTGCGAACAGAACAAGACCTGGCAACGGATGGGCCTGGGCTACCTGCGCATGTCGGTTAACCTGTCGACCCGCCAGTTCTTCCAGCAGAACCTGGTGCAGCAGGTGGCCAAGGTGCTGGAAGATACCGGACTGGCGCCGCATTATCTCGAAATCGAGCTGACCGAGAGCCTGGTGATGACCGATGTCGAGCTGGCGGTCGGCATCCTCAACGACTTGAAATCGATAGGCGTGCAATTGTCGATCGACGATTTCGGCACCGGTTATTCCAGCCTGGCCTACCTCAAGAGTTTCCCTATCGACGCCCTCAAGATCGACCAGTCGTTCGTGCGCGATATCACGGTGGACCAGGACGATGCGGCGATTGTGGCGTCGATCATTTCCCTGGCCCACAACCTGCGCCTGCAGGTGATCGCGGAGGGCGTGGAAACCCAGGAACAGCTGTCATACCTGCAACGCCATCGCTGCGATGAAATGCAAGGTTTCTATTTCAGCGAACCGGTCTCGGCGGCCGACATCGAAATCCTCCTGCGCGAGGGAAAAGTATTACCATAAGGTTTTGACGCTATGCCTGCCTGATCTAATTGCGCGCAACGCCGTCCCTATGGAGCTCACATGACCACCACCAGAACCGAACGCGACACCTTTGGCAAGATCGAAGTGCCGGACGACAAGCTATGGGGTGCGCAGACGCAGCGCAGCCTGCATCATTTCCATATTTCCAGCGAACGCATGCCGACCGAACTGATCGTCGCCCTGGCGGCCGTCAAGCAGGCCTGCGCGCAAGTCAACCTGGATCTCGGCAAGCTGCAGAAGGGCCAGGCCGGCGCCATCATCCAGGCGGCGCAGGAAGTGATTGCAGGCAAGCATCCGGATGAATTCCCCTTGTCGATCTGGCAGACCGGCTCCGGCACCCAGAGCAATATGAACATGAACGAAGTGCTGGCCAACCGCGCTTCCGAAATTCTCGGCGGCGTGCGCGGGGAAGAGCGCCTGGTGCATCCCAACGATGCCGTCAACATGAGCCAGTCGTCCAACGATATCTTCCCGACCGCGATGCACGTCGCCGCCGCGCTGGCGGTCGCCAGCAAGCTGTTGCCGGCGCTGCAAAAACTGCGCGCCACCTTGCAGCGCAAATCCACTGAATTCGACGACATCGTCAAGATCGGCCGTACCCATCTGCAGGACGCCACGCCGCTGACGCTGGGCCAGGAATTTTCCGGCTATGTTGCGCAGCTGGACCTGGCGGAGAAAATCATCAAGGCCGCGCTGGAGCCGCTGTGCGACCTGGCTGCCGGCGGCACCGCGGTCGGCACCGGCCTGAACGCACCCAGGGATTTTGGCAGCCGCGTGGCGGCCCAGCTGGCCAAGACCGAGGGCCTGCCATTCCGCACCGCTGACAATAAATTCGCCGCGCTGGCGGCGCACGACGGCCTGGTGGCCGCCCACGGCGCTTTGAAAACCCTGGCCGCGGCTTTGATGAAGATCGCCAACGATGTACGCTGGCTGGCTTCCGGACCGCGCTCGGGCCTGGGCGAGATCAGCATCCCGGAGAACGAGCCGGGCAGCTCGATCATGCCGGGCAAGGTCAATCCGACCCAGTGCGAAGCGCTGACCATGCTGTGCTGCCAGGTATTCGGCAACGATGTGGCGATCAATTTCGGCGGCGCATCCGGCAACTTCGAGCTGAATGTTTTCAAACCGCTGATTGCGCATAATTTCCTGCAGAGCGTGCGTCTGCTGGCGGACGGCATGAGCAGCTTTGAAGAGCATTGCGCCGACGGCATCGCCGCCAACCGCGACCGCATCGCCGAACTGATGGAGCGCTCGCTGATGCTGGTGACGGCGCTGGCGCCGCATATCGGTTACGACCGCGCGGCGCAGATCGCCAAGCATGCGCATCATGACGGCAGCACGCTGAAACAGGCGGCATTGGCGCTTGGCTATGTGACAGAGCAGGAGTTCGTGGAATGGGTGCAGCCGCAGAAGATGACCTATCCCGAGTAAGTTGTTTGCCGGCGGCATGCGAATGCGCCTGCGTTTGGCAGGCATGACGTTAAATCATGTTACAACTGGCCAGAAGCACTTCTCTTCCCCTACAATATCGACAGGGGACTAATGTCGTTTTCGCAATATAAAAATAATATTTGTTAGAATGAGCCTCCGTATTGTTGCTCTTGCCTATGTTCCTACAGTTTCTCTCGAAGATAAAAACCATGCCGCTGCCCCTTGCGGGTAATTGCGCATGATGCATCGTTTCGGCAGGCCCTGCGCTCGCTTGACGCCAGCCGTCCATAGCACGGTTTTTGCGCTGCTCGTCATGGCCGGCAGTCTTGCTGCGCCCGCTGCCCAGGCCGCGTATCGGGTGGAGATCGACGCGCCCGGCGACTTGAAAGCGCTGCTGGAACAGCATCTGGATTTGTCACGCTATAAAGATCGCGAAGATTTGAGCGAGGACCAGTTGAAATTCCTGATCGATACGGTGGACGAGCAAGTCGCGCAGCTGACCTCGACGGAGGGTTATTTTTCGCCGAAGACCAAGGTGACCGTGGAGTCCGGCGAGAAAAAGACGATTCGCCTGGCAGTCGATCCGCAACAGCGCACCGTGGTGTCCGCCGCCGCCGTCGATGTCGCCGGCAAAGCCGCGAGCGAAGCACCCGAACGCGTCAGCCAGATCAAGCAGAACTGGGGACTGCCGGTCGGCCAGCCGTTCCGCCAGGCCGACTGGGCCAAAGCCAAGGAGGACGGTTTGCAGCTACTGCTGAAGAAGCGCTATCCGGCAGCCAAGGTGGCGCAATCGGAAGCGCGGATAACCCCGGAAGACAACGATGCGCAACTGAGCGTGCAATATGACAGCGGCCCTGGCTTTACCCTTGGCCCCTTGCGCATCACCGGCACCAAGCGTTATCCGAACAGCATCATCGAGAACGTCAATCCTTTGCAGGTGGGGGAGGAGTACAGCGTGGAGCGCTTGCTGCTGCTGCAACGGCAGATCCAGAACACGCCATACTTCGGCAATGTCATCGTCAGCATCGACGACGATCCGATGCATGCGCAGGAAACGCCGGTGAATGTGCAGGTGACCGAATTTCAGACCCAGCGCATACGCACCGGCCTCGGCTATGCCTCGGATACCGGCGCTCAGGTGCAGGGCCGCTACACCAACTACAATGTGTTTGGCAAAGCCTGGGTGTTCGACGCCCAGACCAAGATCGAGCAGCGGCGGCAGTATGGCGCGCTGGACCTGTCGATGCCGCCGGACAGTCGCAGCTTCGTCAATGGCGTCAACGGCTCGTATGACCGGACCACCTTGCAAGGGGTCGATTTGCGCAGCATGAAAATCGGCCTGAAGCGCGCCCGTTCGCTGGAAAACTACGATACCGCATTGACCCTGGACTATTATCGCGACCGCCTGCAGCAGACCGACGGCGCCGTGCTGCCGCCGAACACCGTGATCCAGCCGGGCCAGCACCAGGCCCTGGTGCCCGGTTTCTCCTGGGTCAGGCGCGCGGTGGACAACTCGATTTTCCCGCGCAGCGGCCATATTTTTTCGATACAGACCGGTTTCGCCGTAAAAGGCTTCCTGACCGACCAGACCTTTTTCCGGGCCGACGGCCGCTATAAGTATTATTTCCCGGTGGCCAAGCGCGACGTCGTGATCTTGCGCACCGAGCTGGGCGGCGTATTTACTGCCGGCTCCAGCGCCGCCGTGCCGGCTTCCTTGCTGTTTCGCGCCGGCGGCAATGAGTCGGTGCGCGGCTACAGCTATGAAAGCATAGGCAACTCGCAAAACGGCACGGTATATCCGACCAAGTATATGGTGACCGCCAGCGCGGAATATCAGCACTGGATCAGCGAGCAGTGGGGCGGCGCCCTGTTCTACGATGCCGGCACCGCCACCGACAGCTGGGCCAGGCGCAGCATCAAGGTCGGGGTCGGCCCCGGCGTGCGTTACCGCAGTCCGGTCGGCACCGTCAACCTCGATCTCGCCTATGGTGTCCAAGCCAAGCAGTTCCGGCCGCATATTTCGCTAGGCATCGCCTTTTGATTTTTTCATTTCCACGATTGAACGCATGACCGAAGCTACCACCAGCCCTGCCGAACCAGTCGCACCGCCACCGAAGCCGGGCGCTGCTGCTGGCCGCCTGCGCTGGCTCTGGCGCTTGCTGGCAGCTTTGCCGTTGGCGCTGCTCCTGCTGGCGGCGGCCTTGTTCTATGGCCTACGCACGGAGTCTGGCGCGCGCACTCTGTGGCAACTCAGCACCTGGGGGCTGCATGGCAACCTATCGGGGCAGTTGGCCGGCGGTACGCTGGCGGATGGCTTGCGGCTGCGCAATCTGGTGTATCGCGACGCTACCCAGCAATACAAGATCGACCACATCGATGCCAAATGGCGGCTGAGTTTCTCGCCCTTGAAGCTGCAGGTCGCCTATCTGCATGTGGGCGATGTCGACGCCCGCCTGGAGCCGACGCCACCGACGCCGACGGTGATGCCGGCCAGCCTGAAGCTGCCGCTGCAACTGCTGCTTAACGATATCTCGCTGAACAAGCTGTCCCTGCACCAGGGTTTGAGCACGACTGAATTGAGCCATCTGCAATTGCACGGCGAATCGGACGGCGTGAAGCACAATCTGGTGCTGGAACAGCTAGCTACGCCCTACGGCAAGGCCAGCGCCAAGCTCAGCCTGAACGGCGTGTCGCCGTTTGCGCTGAGCGGCGGAGCCGAGCTTGGCGGCGAATATGAGAAAGAAAAATATCAGCTGGACGCGGTATTGTCCGGCAGCCTGGCGGCGCTGGGGGTAGACCTCACCGCGCGCGGCGACAAACTGAGCGGTAGCGCCAAGGTCGCCGCCACGCCGTTTGCAGCGATCCCGTTCAAGACGCTGGACTTGCAGGTCGCCCACGTCAATCCGAAACTGTTCAGCAAGGGCGCGCCGCAGGCTGACCTGAACCTGCAGGCAAGCCTCAAGCCGGTGGCGCCGCCGGCGACGGCGGCCGGCGCCAGCGTCGATTTGTCTACCCTGGCGGTAAGCGGTCCGGTGCGCATTGTCAACGCCATGGCCGGCGCGCTGGACCAGGACCGCTTGCCGCTGATCAGCGCCAGCGCCGAGCTGCGGCTGGATACCCAGACCCAGCAACTCTCGCAACTGCAGCTGAAGCTGGTGAAAGACGCCAGCATCAGCGGCCAGGGCGAATATCATAGCGACGGCAAGAACAAGCACAGCGGTGAATTCAGCTTCAATGTCGCCGGCCTCGATCTGCAGGCCTTGCATGGCAAGTTGAAGCCGACGCAGCTGCGCGGTCCGCTCAACCTCAAGCTGACGCCAGACAACCAGCAGATCAGCCTGAATCTGGCAGATGCCACTTACAAGGCAAAGCTGGAAGCGGTGGTCGACGCCAAGCAGGTCCTCCTGAAAAGCGCTCAGCTGGCTGCCGGCGCCGCGCGTCTCGACGCCAGCGGCAGCCTGGGCCTGGATGGCGGCATGGCATATACGGTAAAGGGCAGCTTGCGCGACTTCAATCCCTTCCTCTGGATTAACAGCGGTGCGCCGGCCAAGGCCGTGGCGCATGCAGGCAAGCGGCCGGTCTCGGCGCCCGCCGCGCGCGCGGTCGCCGCCAATATCAACATGGATATCGATGCCGCCGGCAACCTGACGCCGGAACTCAAGTTGAAACTGAAATTCGCAGTCCGCGACAGCAGCTACGACCAGTTGCCGATGAGCGGCAACGGCTTGCTCAATCTGGAGGGCACGCGCCTGCTGCCGAGCGAACTGGCATTATCGGTGGCTGGCAATGAAGTGCACGCCAAAGGCAGCTTTGGCGCCGCCGGCGATCGTCTCAACCTGAAGGTGGATGCGCCGGAATTGCAGCGGCTGGGATTCGGCATTACGGGTGCCGTACACCTGGACGGGCAACTCAGCGGCAGCATGCAAAAACCGAATGTGCAGGCGACCTACCATGCAGAGAAACTGGCCTTTGGCGAGCATCGGCTGGACAGCCTGTCAGGGCAAGCCGATGTGCAGGCGGACCTGAACGCCAGTCTCAATTCAAGCAGCAACCGCCTGGCGCTGAGCATAGACGGGCGCGGCCTGCATAGCGCCGACGTGGCGCTGGACAAACTCAACCTGAACCTGGCCGGCACCTATGCAGCACACACCTTGAAACTGGAGAGCAACGGCACCCTGCACGGCAAGCCTTTGCACCTGACCATGGCGGCGCAGGGGAAACTCAGCGAAAGCAAGACAGGCTACGGTTGGCAAGGGCAGATCAGCGAACTGCAAAACCAAGGCGTGCCGCGCATCAGCATGGCGAGCCCGTTGTCGATCACTGCCGAAGCGGGGCGCGTGCTGCTAGGCGCCACGCGTCTCAACGTGGCGGATGCCCAGATCGACCTGAAGAATTTCAGCTTCGATCATGGCAAGCTGCAATCCGCCGGCGCCATCAATGCCTTGAATGTGGCAACCATCCTGAGCCTGGCGCACGAGTTTGGCGCCCCGGAATTGCCGGTCAAGACAGACCTGGTGCTGGATAGCAACTGGGATTTCACGCTGGCGGACAGCATGAGCGGTTTCCTGCAGATCGCTCGCCGCAGCGGCGACCTGCGCGTCAATCCGGGACGCGGCGATGTCAGCCTGGGTTTGTCGGAACTGAAATTGAGGGCGGATCTGCAGGCCAGCCATATCAAGCTGGATAGCCAGCTGGCAGCATCCAGAATCGGCACGTTGGCGGCGCAGGTGCAACTGGCTTTACAGAAGACCGACGGCGTCTGGGGCTTCAGTGATAGTTCGGCTTTGTCCGGACAGGCCGCGCTGCGGGTGCCGCAGCTGAAATCGATAGGCGCGCTGATCGGGCCGCAAGTGGCGCTCGACGGCAGCATCGGCATGGATTTGAACCTGGGCGGCGAGCTGGGCAAGCCTAAGCTGTCGGGCAAGGTCAACGGCGACCAACTGGCCGTCACCTTGTTCGACCAGGGCATCAAACTGAAAGATGGTACTGCACGCCTGAACCTGGCGGATAACGTGGTCGATCTGCAGCAGCTGGAATTCCATGGCGGCGACGGCAATGTGCGCGCCACCGGCAGGCTGCAGCTGGGTCACGACAATCCGGATCTCACCGCAAGCGTGATCGCCGATCGCCTTCAATTGTTCGCCAGTCCGGACCGCCAGCTGATGCTGTCCGGCCAGGCCAAGATCGCCAACGTCAAAGAGCAACTGCATGTCGACGGCAAGTTCAAGATCGACAAGGCGCTGTTCGACTTGCCGAAGAGCAGTGCGCCGACGCTGGGCGACGACGTCGTCATCGTACGCAAGGACGTGAAGACAGCGCGGGCGACGCCGCTGACGGAACAGGAAAAGCTGGCCAAGACGGCGCAGAAGCCGGCCGGCGCCGCCACCCCAGTGATGAATGTAGAAGTCGATTTCGGCGATGATTTCCGTTTCCGCGGCAGCGGCGCCGATTTGCTGCTGCGCGGCGCCATGCAGGTGCGTAGCGAGCCTTACCAGCCCCTGCGTGCGACAGGCACCATCCGTGTCGCCAACGGCACCTACGAGGTATTCGGCCGCAAGCTGGCGATTGAACGCGGGCTGATCAATTTCCAGGGACCGATCGACAATCCGAACATCAATATCCTGGCCATGAAGCGCAACCAGGAAATCGAGGCCGGCGCCGAAATCACCGGCAATCCATCGAATCTGCGGGTCAAGCTGGTGTCCGAACCGAATGTGTCGGATGAAGAAAAACTGTCCTGGCTGATGTTCGGCCATGGCAGCGACAGTTCGGCGCTGGGCCAGCGCCAGGCGGCCGGACAGGCGCTGGCGCTGCTGGGGAATTACGGCGGCAAGAAGATTGCCCAAGGCATAGGCTTCGACGAATTTTCAATCGGATCCAGCGATTCCGGCATCGACAACGAGCAGGTGGTGAACCTGGGCAAGGCGATTACCGAGAAGATTAATCTTGGTTATGAACAGAGCTTGACCAGCGCCGCCAGCATCCTGAAACTGACCTGGCAATTTTCACGGCGCTGGTCGATGGTGATGCGCGGCGGCACCATCAACGGCCTGGAAGTCACCTATAACCTGCGTTTCGATTAAGACCAGCTCGCGAAAAACGGTCATGTACCTCTGCCAAGTGACCTCACCTCGTCGGCCTGTCTAGGCGACCCGGACTACGCGACACGGACTACGCGTCCCGGACTACGCGTCCCGGACTACGCGTCCCGGACTACGCGTCCCGGACTACGCGTCCCGGTCATTCCCGCGGACGCGGGAATCCATTTTCACAGCCATATTCAGTAACTTGGATTCACCGCCTTGGCGCCCGCGTTCGCGGGAATGACGGATTTTTAGAGCTGACTCAGCGTCGGCCCGACATTTCGGCGCCGGCATCCGGCTGCAGCTTCAAGGCAAACGGCAGCGAAGCCATGGCGATCAGGGCGATCACCAAAAAGGCTGGCCAGAAGTCGGCGCTGACGATGGCGGCATGGCCTTGAACCTGGTTCGAGACCTGCAGCGCAAAGCCGCCGACCGTGACGCCCAGGCCGATCGCCAGTTGCTGGGCGACGCTGGTCAGGCTGGTGGCCTGGCTCATCTGCCGCTGGTCGATTTCGGCGTAGGCGATTGCATTCAGGCTGGTGAACTGCATGGAACGTACACAGCCGCCCAGCAGCAATAAAAGAATAATGAAGACATGCGAGGTGTCCGCCTTGAGTACGCCGAAGGCGGCCATCGACAAGGCGCCGAGCAGAGTGTTATACACCAGCACGCTCCTGAAGCCGAACCGTTTCAGCACCTTGGTGGTCATGGTCTTGACGAAGATCGCACCGGCTGCAGAAGCGCAGGTCAGCAGGCCTGACTGGAACGGCGTCAGGCCGAAGCCCAGCTGGAACAGCAGCGGCAGCAGGAACGGCAGGGCGCCGACGCCGATGCGAAACAGCGAGCCGCCGTAGACATTCATGCGCAACGTGGGGATTTTCAGCAAGCGCAGATTGATCAGCGGATGCGGCGTGCGAAATGCATGCCATACATAGGCCAGCAAACTGAGGCTGCCGACCGCCACGCAGATCAGCGAAACATCGCCGGCCACCAGGTGACGGCCGGCGCTGGCCAACCCGAACATCAAGGTCGAACAGCCGATCGCGGATAGGAGGAAGCCGGGCAGGTCTAGCGGCACGGTGTCGTCGCTGCGCAGGTTTTCGATATAGCGCGTCGCCAGGTAGATGCCGAGAATGCTGATCGGGACGTTGATGAAGAAAATCCAGCGCCAGTGGAAATAGGTGGTGATGAAGCCGCCCAGCGGCGGCCCGATCACCGGTCCCAGCAAGGCCGGGATGGTCAGGTAGCTGAGGGCGCGCACCAGCTCCGCCTTGGAGGTGGTGCGCAGGATCACCAGACGGCCCACCGGCACCATCATGGCGCCGCCTATCCCTTGCAGGAAACGGGCAGCGACGAATTGCGCCAGCGTACCCGACACGCCGCACAGGATAGAGCCCAGCATGAAAACGCCGATGGCGCTGCGGAATACGGTGCGGGCGCCGAAGCGGTCGGCCATCCAGCCGCTGATCGGGATGAACACCGCCAGGCTTACCAGATACGATGTCATCGCCAGCTTGAGCGCGATCGGACTCTCTCCCATGTCTTGCGCCATCATCGGCAACGAAGTAGCGATCACGGTGGAGTCCATGTTTTCCATGAACAGGGCGCAAGCCACGATCAGTGGCGTGAGAAAGACGCGGGATATAGCCATCGGGGATAGGTGAGAAGTGCTGTTCAAGACGCAAACTGTGTCGCCACGGCAAGCTTGGCTGCACAGTAAATCTGCTGCGGATCTGCTGCGGATCTGCTGCGAATCTGCTGCGTTTACAAGAGCATAATTATAACGTTTTAACCATTGTCCTTCCGATCAGGTAGCATGCAGGCTGTCGCATCAGCCGCTGGCAGCATCTTTGCAAAAAATCATGACCAACACGCCTCACTCACCGACCGAATGTTTCGCCTTGCTGGATGACCGCACTGCGGCCGCGTCGGACTCTCCCTCATCACGCCTGTACACCGGCCATGTGCGCAGCCTGCAATGTTTTGCCGCCGACCAGCTGCCGCTGCTGATCGCGCAGATGCAACAGGCCTTGCGCGAGGGTTTGCACGCGGTCAGCCTGTTCACTTATGAGCTCGGGCTTGGCTTGCAAGGGATTCCCCAGTCTGCGCCGGCGCTGTCACCGCAGCCTGCGCTGGCGCAGATTTTATTGTTTTCGCAATGCCGGCATTTGAGCGACAGCGAGGTGGACGACTGGCTGCAACAGCGCCAGGCCGCTGAAAGCGACACCGGCGGCAGCGCCGGCATCGCCAACCTGCAGCCGAATGTCAGCGCCGCGGAGTTTGCCGAGGCCATTGCCAGGATCCATGCCTACATCGAGGCGGGCGACACTTACCAGGTCAACTACACTTATCGCCTGCGTTTCGATGTCTACGGCAGTCCGCTCACGCTGTTCCGACAGCTAAGAAGCCGACAGCCGGTGCCTTACGGCGGCTTGATCCAGCTGGCTGACGGTGCGACTGTGCTGTCGCTGTCGCCGGAACTGTTTGTGCGGCATGCCGATGGCTGGCTGACGGCGCGGCCGATGAAGGGCACCGCCGCGGCCAGCGGCGATGCCGGACTGGATCTCCAGGCGGCGCAGGCACTCGCTGCCGATCCCAAGAACCTGGCGGAAAACCTGATGATCGTCGATTTGCTGCGCAACGACCTGGGACGCATCGCGGTGCCAGGCTCGGTGCAGGTACCGCGTCTGTTCGAAGTGACGCAGTTCAATACCGTGCTGCAGATGACATCCACGGTGCAGGCCCAGGTGCGCGACAATGTCGGCCTCAGTGACGTCATACAGGCGCTGTATCCCTGCGGTTCGATTACCGGCGCACCCAAGCACCGCACCATGCAGATCATCCAGGAACTGGAACCCGAGCCGCGCGGCCTGTATACCGGCGCCATAGGCTGGTTCGATGCCGAACCGGCCGGCCGCCAGTTCGGCGACTTCTGCCTGTCGGTGCCGATCCGCACGCTGTGGCTGCAACCGGCGGCGCCGCAAGAGCCGGATGGCGCCGCTGTACGGCGCGGCGAAATGGGCGTCGGTGCCGGCATCGTGCATGACAGCGTGGCGGCGGAAGAATATGCGGAATGCGCTTTGAAGGCGAAATTCCTGACCGGCTTGCCGCCTGATTTTTCCTTGTTTGAAACCATGCATGCGACCAAAGCCGACGGTTGCCGTCACCTGGATCTGCATTTGCGGCGCCTGCATCAATCAGCCGCCTATTTTGGCTTTCCCTGCGACGATGTGGCCTTGCGCGGCGCGCTGCAAGCGCATTGCGCCGCCTTGCCGGCTACCGGCGCCATGCGCTTGCGCCTGAGTCTGTCCGCCGATGGCGTTTGCAGCCTGCAGAGCGCGGAGCTGACGGCCTTGGCGACTCCGGTCAGCTTGCTGATCGCGCCGGCGCCGACGCAGTCAGACGATTTGTTTTTGCGTCATAAGACCACCGTGCGGCAGCGTTACGACCAGGCCTGGCAGCGGGCCCAGCAGCTGGGCGCTTTCGACATGCTGTTCTTTAACCAGCGCGGAGAATTGACCGAAGGCGGCCGCAGCAGCGTCTTCCTCAAGCTGGACGGCCGCTGGTATACGCCGCCGCTGGGCGCGGGATTGCTGCCGGGCGTGATGCGTAGCGTGGTGTTAAGCGATCCGGCGTGGAATGCCGCCGAGCGCAGCCTCGGCATGGAGGAATTGCTGGCGGCGGAAGAGATCATGGTGTGCAATGCCTTGCGCGGCACGATGTCGGCAACGCTGCTGCACGTCGCTTAGCATGCGCTTTAGAACGCGATAATCACAACCGAGCCGGCCACGATCAGCGAGCCGCCGATGGCCACTGGCCAGGTCAGCTGTTCGCCGGCAAACAGCAGGCCCAGCACGATGGCGAAGGCGACGCTCAGTTTGTCGATAGGCGCTACTTTTGAAATCGGGCCGATTTGCAGCGCGTGGTAGTAGCACAGCCAGGACAGGCCGGTGGCGATCGCCGACAGCACCAGGAACAGCCAGTTGGAAGCGCCGACCAGCGCCGGCTTCTGCCATTCGTCGCGCAAGGTGACGATGCCGGCGATCACGAACAGGATCACCACGGTGCGGATGAAGGTGGCGAAGTTGGAGTTCATGCCGACTACGCCGAACTTTCCGAAGATCGCTGTCAGGCCTGCGAAAAATGCCGAGCCAAGCGCAAATAATTGCCAGCTGGAGCTGAATTTCATGATTCCCCCGTTTATCTCAGTCTTATCCCGAACTGCGCCGCCTACGGCCAACAGCTACTTCGCGGCTGGTTTGCCGCTGGCGCCGGCAATAGTAGCGTCGCGGTCATTCAACACCTTGTTGGCCGGCAGTTCAGCCTGGTCCCAGCCGCCGCCCAGCGCCTTGATCAGCAACACGCTGGCAGACAGGCGCCGGTTCTGGATATCCAGCGCCGAGCGCTCTGCGCTGAGCGCAGTTGCCTGGACCGTCGCCACGCTAGTGTAATTCACCAGGCCTGACTTGTATTGATTGAGGATCAGTTCCACCGCCAGCCGTGCCGACTTGACCGTTTCATCCTGCACCGCCGCTTCCTGTTCCAGGATACGCAAGGCGGCTAGGTTGTCTTCAACCTCCTGGAAGCCGGTCAGCACGGTTTGCTTGTAGGCGGCGACGCTGGCGTCGAAGCCGGCGATCGCCTGGTCGCTCTGGGCGCGCCGCGCACCGCCGTCAAACAGGGTTGCCGCCAGCGCCGGGCCGAGCGACCAGATGCGGTTCGGCACGGTCAGCCAGTTGGCAAAGCTGTTGCTCTGGAAGCCGCCCGAAGCGGACAGGGTCAGGTTCGGAAAATAGGCGGCCTTGGCGACGCCGATCTGGGCATTGGCTGCCGCCGCGCGGCGTTCGGCGGCGCTGATGTCGGGACGCCGTTCCAGCAAGGTGGAAGGGACACCGACCGGAATCGTCGGCAGCACCGCCACCATGGCGGCCGGCGCAATCGAGAAAGCCGAGGCCGGCTGTCCGGTCAGCATGGCAATGGCATGCTCCAGCTGGGCGCGCAGCACGCCATTGTCGAGCGCCTGCGCCTGGGCGCCCTTGAGCTGGGTCTGGGCCTGGATGACGTCGGACTTGGCCACCACTCCAACCGCATACTGGTTCTGCGTCAGCTGGTACGATCTCTGGTAGGCGGCAACGGTATCGTCGAGCAAGGTTTGCTGCGCGTCGAGCACCCGCAGTTGCAGGTAGTTTTGCGCCAGCGTGGCTTGCGCGCTCAGCCTGGTGGCCTGCAGGTCCGCGGCGCTGGCCTGGGCCGTGGCCTGATTGGCTTCCACTGTGCGGCTGATGCGGCCCCACAGGTCCGGTTCCCAGCTCACGCTTGGACCGAGCGAGAAGCTGTTCGACACTGAGCCGCCACTGGTGTTGGTGCTGCTGCTGCCGGTGCGTCCGCCACCCGAGCGGGTGGCGGAAACGCTGGCCGATACCGTCGGCAGGTAAGCTGCCCGAGCCGATTGCACCAGCGCCGCGGCCTGGCGGAACTGCGCTTCGGCCTGCACCAGGTTCTGATTGGAGATATTGACCTGTTCGATCAAGCCGTTCAGTTGCGGATCCTGATAGATTTCCCACCAGTTGCCGCGCAGCTCCTGATCTTTCGGCGTGGCGGTTTTCCAGTCCTTGTTTTCCTTGAAGGCGGTCGGCGCCTCGGCGGCCGGCCGTACATAGTCAGGGCCGACCGCGCAGGCGCTCAGCAACAGCGCCGCGGCAGCCGCCGCCAGCAGGGTTTTATGCATAGATGCTTGCGAGTGTTTCATATCAGATCCGTTGATTGTCTTTTTGGTCGTGCTTGCGGTGTCTCTAGCCTAGCTAGCTTACACCGCTTCAGCTGCATCCGGCGCCGCTCTGCCGCCGCGCCGTTCCCATTTATCCTTGCTCCACAGACGGAACCTGTCCATGTACAGATACACCACCGGCGTCGTGTACAGGGTCAGCAGCTGGCTCATGATCAGGCCGCCGACAATCGCAATCCCCAGCGGCCGCCGCAGTTCGGCGCCGTCGCCGGCGCCCAGCGCCAGCGGTACCGCACCCAGCATGGCGGCCATGGTGGTCATCATGATCGGCCGGAAACGCAGGCGGCAGGCTTCGAAGATCGAATCGCGCGGCGACAGCCCCTGTTCGCGTTCTACATGCAGGGCGAAGTCGATCATCATGATCGCATTTTTCTTGACGATGCCGATCAGCAGGATCACGCCGATCAGGGCGATCAGGCTGAAATCGGTGCCGGTCGCCAGCAATGCCAGCAGGGCGCCGACGCCGGCCGAAGGCAGGGTCGAGAGGATGGTGATCGGGTGCACATAGCTTTCATACAGGACGCCGAGCACGATGTAGACCGCTAGCAGCGCCGTCAGAATCAGCATCGGCTGGCTGTTCAGGGATGACTGGAATACATTGGCGGTGCCCTGGAAGCTGCCGTGCACCGAGGTCGGCACGCCGATCCTGGCCATGGCGTCGTTGATCGCCAGCGTGGCGTTCGACAGCGATTCGCCGGCCGGCAGGTTGAAGGAGATAGTGGAGGCGATGAACTGGCTCTGGTGATTCACTGCCAGCGAGGTGTTGGTCGGCTGGAAGCTGGAGAATGCCGCCAGCGGCATCTGCTGTTCGGCCGCGGTCGACAAGGTTAGCGCCAGCGACGAATTGGACGCTAGCTGGCCGCCCGCGGTCAAGGCTGGCGGCGTGCCCAGCGCCGAGGTGGTGGGCGACAGATTGGCGGTGCTGGCAGGAATGCTGACATAAGTATTGTGCAGGATCTGCGGGCTTTGCAAGTACTGCGGCCCGGCTTCCATCACCACGTGATACTGGTTCATGCCGCTGTAGATGGTCGACACCTGGCGCTGGCCGAACAGATCGTTCAGGGTGGCGTCGATCAGCTGCGGGGTGACGCCGCTGCGTATAGCCGTTTCGCGGTCTATGGTCAGGGTGGTTTGCAAGCCCTTGTCCTGCTGGTCGGTATTGACGTCGGCCAGCTGCGGCAGCGCGCTCAAGGCGTCGCGGATTTTCGGTTCCCAGGTGCGCAGCTCGTTGAGGTCGTCCGACTGCAGGGTGTACTGGTACTGGGCATCGCTGGAACGGCCGCCGGTGCGGATATCCTGTACCGATTGCATGAACAGGTTGGCGCCCGGCACATGGCTGAGCTTGCCGCGCAGGCGCGCGATCACCTGGTCGGCGGTGAGCTTGCGTACGGTCAGCGGCTTGAGCGTGATGAACATGTTGCCGCGATTGCTCTGGCCGCCGCCGGTAAAGGCGATCACGCTTTGCACATCCGGGTCGCTGCGCACAATGCTGACAAATTGATCAAGCTTGACCTTCATCGACTGGAACGAAATCGACTGATCGCCCTGGATGCCGCCGATCACCAGGCCGGTATCCTGTTGAGGGAACAGGCCTTTGGGAATCGCCGTATACAGATAGACGTTGAGGAAGATGGTGGCCACAAGGATGATGATCATCAGCGGCGAGAAGCGCAGCGCCCAGGCCAGCGAACGCTCGTAGCCGCGCAACATGGCATCGAAGGCACGCTCGGTGGCGGTGAAGAAACGGCCCTGCTTGCGCTCCGGTTCGTGTTTCAGCAGGCGCGCGCACATCATCGGGGTAGTGGTCAACGAAACGACCAGCGACACCAGGATCGCCACTGACAGGGTGACCGCAAACTCGCGGAACAGGCGGCCGACGATACCGCCCATCAACAGAATAGGGATGAATACCGCGATCAGGGAGATGCTCATCGACAGCACCGTGAAGCCGACTTCCTTGGCCCCCAGCATGGCGGCCGCAAATGGTTTCTTACCCTGTTCTATATGGCGCGAGACGTTTTCCAGCACCACGATGGCGTCATCCACGACGAAACCGGTGGCAATCGTCAGCGCCATCAGCGACAGGTTGTCGAGACTGTAGCCGAGCAGGTACATGACGCCGAAAGTACCGATCAGCGATATCGGCACCGCTACCGCTGGAATCAAGGTGGCGCGGCCGCTGCGCAGGAACAGGAACACCACCATGATCACCAGCGCGATCGACATCAGCAGGGTGCGTTCGGTCTCGCGCAGGGAAGCGCGGATGGTCGGCGTGCGGTCCATCACGACATCTAGGTTGATGGCGGCCGGGATCGAGGCGCGCAGCTGCGGCAGCAAGGCCCGCACTTCATCGACGGTTTCGATGATGTTGGCGCCCGGCTGGCGGTTCAGGATCACCAGCACGGAAGGTTTGCCATTGGCCGAACCGGCATTGCGCACATTGGCCACCGAATCGGTTACCTGGGCGACATCGCTGACCCGCACTGCCGCGCCGTTGCGATAGGCGACGATCAGCGGCATGTATTCGGCGGCGGTCTTGGCCTGGTCGTTGGCGTAGATCTGCCAGTTCTTGTCGCCGTCTTCCAGCACGCCCTTGGGACGGTTGGCATTGGTGGCGGCAATCGCGGTGCGCACATCGGCGCTGCCGATGCCGTACTTGTTGAGCGCGGTCGGATTCAGCTCGACCCGCACCGCCGGCTGCGAACTGCCGCCGACGCTGACCTGGCCGACGCCTTTCACCTGCGACAGTTTTTGCGCCAGGATGGTGTCGGCGGCGTCGTACATCTGGCCTTGCGTCATGCTGTCCGAGGTCAGCGACAGGATGATGATCGGCGCATCGGCCGGGTTCACCTTGCGATAGCTCGGATTGCTGGGCAGGCCGGTTGGTAGCAGGTTGCGGGCAGCGTTGAGCGCGGCCTGGACGTCGCGCGCGGCGCCGTCGATGTCGCGGCTGAGATCGAACTGCATGGTGATGCGGGTCGAACTCAGCGTGCTGGAGGAAGTCATTTCGGTGACGCCGGCAATCGAGCCGAGCGCACGTTCCAGCGGTGTCGCCACGGTGGCCGCCATGGTTTCCGGGCTGGCGCCGGGGAGGCCGGCCGAGACCGAGATGGTCGGCAGATCCACCTGCGGCAGCTGCGATACCGGCAACAGCCGGAACGCCACCATGCCGGCCAGCGCCACGCCGATGGTCAGCAGCGTGGTGGCGATCGGCCGCTGGATAAAGGGACGCGATATATTCATGCTGTCATCACGGCTTGACCGGCTCCGCTGTGCTGCCGTCATGCTGGTCGTCGTCGCTGTCGGCATCCTTTCTGCCGAAACGCTCGCGCATGCGGCGCGCCAGATTGTCGAACGCCAGGTAGATGACCGGCGTGGTGAACAAGGTCAGCACCTGCGATACCAGCAGGCCGCCGACCATGGTGATCCCCAGCGGCTGCCGCAGCTCCGAGCCGACGCCGCTGCCCAGCATCAGCGGCAGGGCGCCCAGCAAGGCCGCCATGGTGGTCATCAGGATAGGACGGAAGCGCAGCAGGCAAGCCTGGTAGATCGCTTCACGCGGGCTCTTGCCCTCGTTGCGCTCGGCATCCAGGGCGAAGTCGATCATCATGATGGCGTTTTTCTTGACGATACCGATCAGCAGGATAATCCCGATGATGCCGATGATGCCGAGATCGCTGCCGGCGATCATCAGCGACAGCAAGGCGCCGACACCGGCCGACGGCAGCGTCGACAGGATGGTGATCGGATGGATATAGCTTTCATACAGCACGCCGAGCACGATATACATGGTGATGATCGCCGCCAGGATCAGGATCAGGGTATTGCTCAACGATGCCTGGAACGCCAGCGCGGCGCCCTGGAAGTTAGTCTGGATACTGTCCGGCAAACCGATTTCCTGTTCCGCCGCATGGATCGCCGTGACGGCGTCGCCCAGCGAGGCGCCCGCCGCCAGGTTGAAGGAAATGGTGGTGGCGGGGAACTGGCCGATATGGTTGATCACCAGCGGCGAGGTGCGCTCTTCGATGGTAGCGATGCTGGACAAGGGTACCTGGTTGCCGTTGCCTGCTACCAGGTAGATGCTGTTCAGCGCCGCCGGGCCTTTCTGGAATTCCGGCTTCACTTCCATCACGACCCGGTACTGATTGGACTGGGTGTAGATGGTGGAGATCAGGCGCTGGCCGAAGGCGTTGTACAAGGCATTGTCGATCGCGGCAGTGGTGATGCCGAGGCGCGAGGCGGCGTCGCGGTCGATGGCGATATAGGCTTGCAGGCCGAGATCCTGCTGGTTGCTGGCGATATCCGCCAGCTGCGGAATCTGGCGCAGGCGTTCGATCAGCTTGGGCACCCAGATGCTGAGCTCGGCGGGGTTGGCATCCTCGACGCTGAACTGGTACTGGGTGCGGCTGACGCTGTCCTCGATGGTCAAGTCTTGCACCGGCTGCATGTACAGCGTGATGCCGCCGACCTGGCGGTCCAGTTCCGGCTGCAGGCGGCGGATGATGTCGCTGGCGCTCATGTTGCGCTGGTCGCGCGGCTTCAGGTTGATCAGCATGCGGCCGCTGTTGAGCGTGGCGTTGGTGCCGTCGATGCCGATGAAGGAAGACAGGCTTTCAACTGCAGGATCCTTCAGCACCACGGCCGCCAGCGCCTGCTGCCGTTCCGCCATGGCGGAGAAGGAAACCGACTGGCTGGCTTCCGAAATGCCCTGGATGACACCGGTGTCCTGTACCGGGAAAAAGCCTTTCGGAATGAAAATGTACAGCACCGCGGTCAGCACCAGCGTGCCGATGGCGACGATCAGGGTGGAGAACTGATGGCGCAGCACCCATTCCAGGGCGACGCCGTAGCGGGCGATGATCCTGTCGAGAAATGCGCCGCTCTTGCGGTAGAACCAGCTTTGCTTTTCTTCCGGGATGTGATGCAGCAGCCTGGCGCACATCATCGGCGTCAGCGTCAGCGAAATCACGGCCGAGATCAGGATAGCCACCGCCAGCGTGATGGCGAATTCGCGGAACAGGCGTCCTACCACGTCGCCCATGAACAGCAGCGGAATCAGCACTGCAATCAAGGAAAACGTCAGGGAAATGATGGTGAAGCCGATCTGCTCGGCGCCTTTCAAGGCCGCCTGCAGAGGCTTCATGCCTTCTTCGATATAGCGCGAAATATTTTCGATCATCACGATCGCATCGTCGACCACGAAACCGGTGGCGATGGTGAGCGCCATCAGGGTCAGGTTGTTGACTGAAAACCCGGTCAGGTACATGACGCCGAACGTGCCGATCAGCGACAGCGGCACCGCCACGCTGGGAATGATGGTGGCGGGGACGCTGCGCAGGAACAGGAAAATCACCATCACCACCAGCGCGATCGACAGCAGCAGTTCGAACTGCACATCTGACACCGAGGCGCGGATGGTAGTGGTGCGGTCGGTCAGGATCTGGACATCGATGGCGCCGGGCAGGGTGTCCTGCAGTTTCGGCAGGATCTTCTTGATGTTGTCGACCACGCCGATGACGTTGGCGCCCGGTTGCCGCTGGATGTTCAGGATGATCGCCGGCGACTGGTTGGCCCAGGCCGCCAGCCGCACGTTTTCGGCATCGTCGACGACATCGGCGACATCGGAGACGCGGATCGGCGCGCCGCTCTTGTAGGCGATGATCAGGTTGCGGTATTCGTCGGCTGAGCGCAGCTGGTCGTTGGCGTCGATGGTCGAGGCGCGCGAGGGGCCGTCGAAACTGCCCTTGGCCTGGTTGACGTTGGCGTTGCCGATGGCGGTGCGGATATCGTCAAGATTCATGCCCAGCGCGGCGATGGCGCGCGGATTCAGCTGCAGCCGCACGGCAGGCCGCTGGCCACCCGACAGACTGACCAGGCCTACGCCCGGCACTTGCGAAATCTTTTGCGCCAGGCGGGTATCGATCAGATCCTGCACCTTCGGCAGCGGCAGGGTTTTGGAGGTGATCGCCAGCGACAGGATAGGGGTGTCGGCCGGATTGACCTTGTTGTAGATCGGCGGCGTCGGCAGGTCGGACGGCAGCAGGTTGCTGCCGGCGTTGATTGCCGCCTGTACTTCCTGCTCGGCGATATCCAGGCTCAGGTCCAGGCTGAACTGCAGCGTGATGACCGAAGCGCCGCCGGAACTGGTGGACGACATCTGGTTAAGGCCAGGCATCTGGCCGAACTGCCGCTCCAGCGGCGCCGTCACCGAGGAAGTCATGACGTCAGGGCTGGCGCCGGGATACAGCGTTACCACCTGGATGGTCGGATAATCGACTTCCGGCAGGGCCGAAAGCGGTAGCTGCTTGTAGGCGACGATGCCGGCCAGGAAAATCGCCAGCATCAACAGGGATGTGGCGACCGGCCGGAGAATAAACTGGCGTGAGGGATTCATGCGTTCCGTTCTTTACAGCCGGTTATTGGCTGTTGCTCTTGTTGGCGGCGGCGGGCGCGGCAGGCGCATCGCCAGCGGCAGCGCCATCCTGGCGACGGCGGTGGCCGCCCTTGTGGGCGCCGGCGGCATCGGCGGCGGCTGGCGCCGCGGCAGGACCGCCGCGCATCACGGGCTCCACTTTGGCGCCTTCCTTGAGTTTGTCGATGCCGTCGATGACGACGGTTTCGCCGGCGGCGATGCCTTGCTCGATGGCGGTCGATTCGCCTTCGGTCGGACCGGCCATTACCTGGCGGATGGTGACGCTGTGGTCGGGCTTGACCACATACACGAAAGTGCCTTTGGAACCGCGCTGGATAGCGGCGTTCGGAATCACGATGGCGTTCTTGCGGGTGTCGAGCAGCATGCGGGCATTGACGAACTGGCTCGGGAACAAGGTGTAGCCGGCATTCGGCAATTCAGCTTTCAGCTTGACCGTGCCGGTAGTGCTGTCGACCTGGTTGTCGATGGTGAGCAGGTAGCCGCTGTCGAGCTTGTTCTTCTGGTCGCGGTCCCAGACGTCGGTCGGCAGTTTCTTGCCGGCCTGGATCTGCTTCATGACGCTGGGGATATTATCTTCGGGAATGCTGAATACGGTGGTGATCGGCTGTAACTGGGTGATGATGACGATGCCGTTGGTGTCGCTGGCATGCACCACGTTGCCGAGGTCGACCTGGCGCAGGCCTAGACGGCCGCCGATCGGCGCGGTGACACGCGAGTAGGTGAGCTGCAGACGGGCGCTGTCGAGCGAACCCTGGTCCGACTTGACCGTGCCTTCATATTGCTTGACCAGCGCCGCCTGGGTATCGACCTGCTGGCTGGCAATGGAATCCTGCGCCAGCAAGGTGCGATAGCGCTGCAAATCGATTTGCGCGGCTTTCAGCAAGGCAGTGTCTTTGGCCAGTTGGCCTTCGGCCTGCGTCACGGCAACCTGGTAAGGGCGCGGATCCAGTTCTGCCAGCAAGGCGCCGGCTTTCACTACCTGGCCTTCCTGGAAATGCAATTTCATCAACTGGCCGTCGACCCGGCTCTTGACGATAGCCGTGGCTTCGGGAGTGACGCTGCCCAGGCCCGAAATATAGATGTTGATATCGCCGCTCTTGGCGACCGCGACACCGACCGGCAATGGACCGCCGGCGCCGGCGAAGGCGCCGCGCTTACCACCTTTACCCGCGCCTTTAGCGCCGCCGTTTGCGGCTTGCCCTGCCTGGTCTGGCTTTCCCGCGGCGCCGTCGGCGGCCGGATGAGTGCGACCCCAGATCAGGTAGGCTGCCAAGGCCAGCACCACGACTGCAACCAGCCACAGCCAGCCGCGCTGAAATCCGTCCTGGCGCTGGTTGGGAAGCAGGGCAGGCCGGCTTTGCGGCTGGCTAGGTTGGTCGATTTTTGGAGTCGGTGTAGTAGTCATCGCAGGCAGGAGGTCAGTCAGAGTGTGGTCGGATGCAATGCTGGATCCGCTGGAATCAGGAGTCAACGGATTGTCGAAGTGTAATTACATGAGTTTAGCGAGTAAATTTTACCGCCGTGTGTATTTATTAGAAATTGTTTCAAATTAATGAACGGCGTCTGGCAGTGTAGCGGCAGGCAATGCCAACGGCAATTGGCGGCTGCCGCGCGCCAAAAGCAGGGCGGCAAATGATGAAGCCGCAGGGTTGCGCGCCGTGATGCGCGCAACGTCTACGGCTTCGCCTGTTGCCCGGCCCGGCAGGGGCCGGCGGCGGGATCTGGCTCCCGCGTTATGGACGGCCTTCCGGAGCGCCGTCAGGGCCGCCGCGGTGCTCACCGTGATGGCCGAAACGGCGTTTTTCCAGCTGCTTGAAGTGCTCGTCAAAGACCTTTTGCTGCACCGGCGTCAGGACAGCATAGAATTCCTTGACCGCGGCAGTATGGTCGGCCAGGCGGGTTTCAGCGCGTTTCAGGAATTCCATCCGGTGCTCCAGGCGTTCCGGCGCTGTCAGTTTGTCCCAGTCTTCCTTGCTTGGGCGCTTGGGCGGCTCGGCCGGCCGGACCGGCTTGATCTTGCCGATGAAGGTTTGCCAGGCAGGTTCCTGCGCTGCCGTGATCTTCAGGTCGTCATGCCATTTGGCCTGCATTTTTGCCATGCGGTCGGCGAATTTGGCTTGCTGTTCCGGTGTCGGCGGGCCCTTCCTGGCGCCGTCGGTCTGGGCGTAGGCAGTCAGGCCCATGGTGGCAATGCTCAATGCAGTCACGCCGATCAGTAATTGTTTGCGAAGCTTGAACATGGTGGAGTCCTTCTATGAATGTGAGTGCAATCCGCACAGTTCGCATTGGAACGCGCTGGTGTATCGCCGGTTTTTCATAGAGATCGAGCTTTGTATCCGCATGTATGGCGTCAAGTTTGCTTTGTATCCTAAAGTGTCGGGGTGCGTGGCGGATATGCCAATATACAAATTACTATCGTCTTTCTTGCGCCGGCTTGCCATAATCCCGAAAACGGCAAATACTTGCTGTCGTTGCGTATCGGCTATAGTTTGTCTTGAATGCATCGTTATCAACGACGATGACCGGCATGGATAGCCTGAATTTTGGATTGGCCGTACTTCCGGTCTTACTGCAGCTACTAGGATAATCAAGCACATGGAAACCGCTGCTCATATATTGGTGGTCGACGACGACCACGAAATCCGGACTTTGCTGGCCGAATACCTGGATGCCAATGGCTTCCGCACCCTGATGGCGACCAACGGCAGCGACATGCGCAAAGTGCTGGCGGAAACCCGGGTCGACCTGGTGGTGCTGGATCTTACCTTGCCGGGCGAAGACGGCCTGACGCTGTGCCGCAATCTGCGCGCCGATTCGAATATCCCGGTGATCATGCTGACCGCGCGCGGCGAGCCGCTGGACCGCATCCTGGGGCTGGAAATGGGCGCCGACGACTATCTGTCGAAGCCGTTCGAGCCGCGCGAGCTGTTTGCCCGCATCCGCAGCGTGTTGCGCCGCACCCAAGCCTTGCCGCCGAATATGGCGTCGCCGGAAGCCCAGCAGATCCAGTTCGGCCACTGGACGCTGGACCTGATCGCGCGCCACCTGGTCAACCACGACGGCCTGGTGGTGGCCTTGTCGGGTGCGGAATATCGCATTCTCAAGGTGTTCCTCGATCATCCGAACCGGGTGCTGAACCGCGACCAGCTGCTGGAACTGACCCAGGGCCGCGAATCCGATCCTTTCGACCGTTCGGTCGACATCCAGATCAGCCGCCTGCGCCAGAAGCTGGGCGACGATGCCCGCACGCCAGTAATCATCAAGACCGTGCGCAACGAAGGCTATGTCCTGGCCACCGCAGTGACAGTAGAGTCGTGATGCGGCTGCATGATCCAGTCGCGACGTCCGCTCGGTAGAAAAAGGAATACTGTCAGTGAGAAATTTCTTTGGCTCGGTGGCGAACCGGGTATTCCTGATTCTGCTGGCGGGGATCCTGGTTGCGGTCGGCAGCACTGGCTGGCTGGCGGATAGCGAACGGCGCAAGAATTTCAAGGAATGGTACGAATCGCGGATTGCCGACCGCATCGAGCAGATCGTCATTTCAATCGACAATGTCGGTCCCGATACCCGCAGCATCGTGCTGCAGACCAGTGAAAAATTCGGTCTCGAGTCTAGCCTGGTCAACGAAACCGAACCGACGGTCAACGACAACCCCTCGCTGACGAGCGCGATAAAATCCAAGCTGGGCAGCGAACGCCGCGTGACCGTCGTCAAGCAGAAGGATTGCAAGCTGCGTGAACGCACTGGTCCTCGCCATTTCGATGAATGCCAGGCGGTATATGTCGCCCTCAAGGACGGCGCCGTCCTGAAGGTCAAGCTGCGCGTGATGCGCGAGCCCGGCGCACCCGGCGGAAGGCCGCCCGGGATGCCTTTTCCTTCGCTGTATTTCGCCTTGTTCATGGTGCTGATCGCGGTGCTGGCGTTTGTCGTCGCCAAGATGACGGCGCGCCCGATCCAGCTGCTGGCGAATGCCGCCGGCGAACTGGGCAGCGATATCGACCGGCCGCCGCTGGATGAAAGCGGGCCTACCGAAGTGCGGCAGGCTGCGACCGCTTTCAATGCCATGCAGGCGCGCATCAAGCGGCAGATCCAGCATCGGACTCACATGCTGGCGGCGATCACGCATGATTTGCAGACGCCTTTGACGCGCTTGCGCCTGCGCCTGGAAAAAGTGGGCGACGGCGAATTGCGCCAGAAATTGCTGGAGGACCTGGCGGTCATGCAGAGCATGGTGCGCGAGGGGCTGGATCTGGCGCGCAGCATGGATTCGGCGGAGGCGATGCAGAAGCTGGATATCGATTCCTTGCTCGATAGCGTCTGTGCCGATGCGGTGGATGCGCGGCAGGATGTCACGCTGGAGGGGCGCACGCGGGCTTCGATCGTGGCGCAGCCTAACGCTTTGCGTCGTTGCCTGATTAATCTGGTGGATAACGCGACCAAGTACGGGCGTTATGCGCGTTTGCAGGTGGGGCGGGAGGGGGCGGATATCGTGATCCGTATTCGGGATGGCGGGGTGGGGATTCCTGCGGAATTGCTGGAGAGGGTGTTTGATCCATTCTTCCGGCTGGAGACTTCGCGGTCGCGGGATACTGGCGGCACCGGGCTTGGGCTGACGATTGCGCGGAATATCGCGGAGAATCACCGGGCTACTTTGCAGTTGCGGAATCACCCGGCGGGCGGCCTGGAAGTGACCTTGCGTTTGCCCGCTCTGAACTAGCATTTCCGCCAAGCCAGCACTGTAAATCACCCGCTAAGCAGTCAAATGGGGTCAGAGTTTTTTTTCGCGTCCTTTGCGAAAATTACTCTGACCCCATTTGACGTTCTACGGAGCATGGTCGGTGGCATGCTAAGAATGGTCTGAGGGTTGCTAAAACGTTTTGTACTCCGTGGACGCTTGCCGGGGGTAGCCCGGCAGCTACTTACTTTCTTTTGCTTGCCTGCGCGGCCCGGCCAAAAGAAAGTAAGCAAAGAAAAGGCGACCGCAAAGCCGTTGCCCTCCCTTCGGTCGGGTCCCCAAATCCGGCGCGTATCAGCCGGGTGGGGGACAAAACTCGCCTTCGGCTCAAACATGTCCCCCACAATTCCCGGCTGACACGCGCCGGATTTGGCAACGTCTCAATGCGGGGTACGTCAAAAACAACGGCAACGGCAACGTCAAAAGCAACATCAACGTCAAAACTGCGGCGCGATAGTCAATTGGGGTCAGAGTTTTTTTTCGCGTTCTTTGCGAAAATTACTCTGACCCCAATTGACGGGCTACGGAGTGCGTGCGGTGGCATGCTAAGAACGGTGGCAGGCATGCACTTTCTTTTGCTTGCCTGCGCGGTAATTCAAAAACAAGGGCAACCCCCAAACGTGAAAAACAGCATCTGCGACAGTGTGTTTTTTTAGACTATGCCCGTCAGGTAGTAAGTCCCGATCACCACAAACACCGCTGCCGTCTTGATCAGGGTTACCACAAAAATATCCTTGTACGACTGCCGGTGCGATAGCCCGGTTACAGCCAGCAGGGTAATCACGGCGCCGTTGTGCGGCAGGGTATCCATGCCGCCGCTGGCCATGGCGGCGACGCGGTGCAGGACTTCCATGGGGATGCCGGCGGCCTGGGCGTTTTCTATGAAGGTGTGCGACATGGCGGCGAGGGCGATGCTGAGGCCGCCGGAGGCGGAGCCGGTGACGCCGGCCAGGGTGGTGACGGTGACGGCTTCGTTGACCAGCGGGTTGGGGATGCTTTTCAGGGCGTTGGCGATTACCACAAAGCCTGGCAGGCCGGCGATGACGGCGCCGAAGCCGTATTCGGAGGCGGTGTTCATCGATGCCAGCAAGGCGCCGCTGACGGCGGCCTTGCTGCCTTCTGCGAATTTTTCCTTGACGCTTTTAAAAGCGAACAGCAGCACTGAAAAAATCCCTATCAGCAGGGCGGCTTCCACTGCCCAGATAGCCACCACGCCCGACACCTGGGTGGTGATCGGCTTGCTGGCGCCGGCCAGCGTCATTTCATGGCTGGCGCCGTAGACCGTGGGGATCCAGCTAGTGAAAAATTTGTTCATGACGCCTACCAGCACCAGCGGCAGCAGGGCGATCAAGGGATGCGGCAGCTTGCCGTCGGCTATCGGCTCCGGCTCGTTCAACAGTTCGGTGCCATAGCCTTCGCCATTGGCGGCAGCCTTGCGGCGGCACCACTCCAGGTACAGCAGGCCGGTGACCAGGATGAAGACGGCGCCGATCACGCCCAGCCAAGGCGCGGCCCAGGTGGTGGTATTGAAAAAGGTGGTGGGAATGATGTTCTGGATCTGCGGCGTGCCTGGCAGGGAATCCATGGTGAAGGTAAAGGCGCCGAGGGCAATGGTGCCGGGAATCAGGCGCTTCGGGATGCCGCCCTGGCGGAACATTTCCGCGGCAAACGGATAGACCGCAAACACCACCACAAACAGCGATACGCCGCCGTAGGTCAGCAGTCCGCATACCAGCACGATGGAGAGCATGGCGCGCTGCCGTCCGACCACCTGGATCACGCTGGAGACGATGGACTTGGAAAATCCGGAGAGTTCGATTACCTTGCCGAATACCGCGCCGAGCAGGAACACCGGGAAGTAGAGCTTGACGAAGCCCACCATCTTTTCCATGAAGACGCTGGTGAACATCGGCGCCACCATGCCGGGATCGGTCAGCAATACCGCGCCGAGAGCGGCGACCGGCGCAAACAGGATAACGCTGTAGCCGCGATAAGCGACAAACATCAGGAACAGCAAAGCCAGAATAACTACGATGAAACTCATCCTCTATCTCCTTGGGATTGAAACAGGTCGGCGCCACGGGATTGCATATTGCCATGGATTAAATGGCGGCGCGTCATTGTCAATATTGTAACTTGAGGCGAGGCCGGGCCGAAGGCAAAAGTCGCGTTGCTTCAGATCCGCTGGAGGAGGAATTCGAGGCGGGCAGCAGCAGAAATGCACGCCCCGGAATGCACAAAGACATGCCGCAGCATGTCTTTGTAGTGGTCGTGATCAGCCAGGATCAGTAAGGCGCGTAGTCTGGCGGAGGGCCGTAGTTGCCGCGTTGCGGCGGATAGTAGTCGGGCGGCACCGAGTACTGCGGCGCCGGTGCATATTGCGGCGGCGCATACTGGCGGCGGCTGTTGGCATAGCCGCCGGAGACCGGTACCTGGTTGCCCTTGGCGTACATGCATTGGGTATACACATTGTTGTACTCACGCTGCATGCCATAGCTGCTGCGCGCAGCCGAGTCGCCGGCGACCGAACTGCCAGCCAGCAAACCGACACCGCCGCCGATCGCCGCGCCGGCGCCGGCACGGCCGGTTGCCGCACCGATCAGGGCGCCAGCTGCTGCGCCGATGACGGTGCCGGCTGCCGCTGTGCCGACAGCATTATCTGCCGCCGCCTGCGGTGCATATGGACCTATGCGGTCTTGCGCTGCACGCTGGCAGGCTGCTTCGTCATTGCGGAACTGTTCGTAGCTCTTGCCGGCGCCAGGCAGCGCCATCACATTGGGACCGGTTGGCGCGGTGACGCAGCCGGACAGCAGGACGGCCATCGAGACCGCAAATATCTTGGTTGTACTGTTCATCGTTACACCGCCTTATCGAGGTTGAGCTTCATCCGGCAATACTTTCATCCAGCCTTTGGGGCAGCGCGGGATCTGCGGATAATAGCCCGCCGGACTCGGGCAGTAATAAGCGTAGTTAGGGGCTTTTTCTATATAGGTTTGCGGTTCGGGTTCCACATACACCGGCGCCGGTGCGTAATAGACCGGCGGCGGCGCGTAGTACACCGGCGGCGGGCCCCAGTACAGCGGTCCGCCTATGGTGACGCCAAAGCGCGGGCCGTAGAAGCCGCCATGTCCATAATAGCCGTATGCAAAGCTGGCCGAACTGGTCGCCATCAGGGCCGCTGCAGCCAGTACCATCAGAACAATTTTCTTCATGATATTTCCCACGCATTTCTTAGTGATTAAATAGTAGACCGCGCGCCAGCAGCAGCCAAAAGGAGTTACTTCTGGTTGCACATGTTGCGTGGCGCTACATGCTATTCTAACCCGTCGGCGGCGGCCAGCCGCAACGGGCCTGGCGATGCGAGTAATTGTTGCGTTGCGGCACGTATTTTTCCGCCGAAGCCAGGGCTGGCGCCGTTCTTAGCCGTGCACGTGCGGACATATTCTATAATCGGCGATCCGCAGCCAGCAGATTACAGACATGAACCAGCCATCCGCAGAACAGCAATCCTCCCTCCAGGGCGTCAAGGTGATCGAACTCGGCACCTTGATTGCCGGCCCCTATGCCGCCAGCCTGCTGGGCCAGTTCGGCGCCGAGGTCATCAAGATCGAGTCGCCCGGCGACGGCGATCCGCTGCGCAAGTGGCGCAAGCTGCACAACGGCACCTCGCTATGGTGGTATTCGCAGAGCCGCAACAAGAAATCGGTGACGCTGAACCTGAAATCAGAGCAGGGTCAGCAGATCGTGCGCGACCTGGTCAAGGATGCCGATATCGTGATCGAGAATTTCCGCCCCGGCACGCTGGAGGGCTGGGGCCTCGGTTGGGAGCAGCTGTCAAAGATCAACCCGAACCTGATCATGGTGCGCGTTTCCGGCTACGGTCAGGACGGTCCCTATCATGCGCGCCCGGGATTTGCCGCGATTGCCGAGTCGATGGGCGGCTTGCGCAACCTGGCCGGCTATCCGGACCGGCCGCCGGTGCGGGTCGGCGTCAGCATCGGCGACACGCTAGCGTCCTTGTATGGCGTGATCGGCGCGCTGCTGGCCATGCATCACCTGAAGGCCAATGGCGGCAAAGGGCAGTTCATCGATATCGCCTTGTATGAAGCGGTGTTCGGCGTGATGGAAAGCCTGATTCCCGAATACGCCGAATTCGGCTTCGTACGCGAACGCACCGGCGCCAGCTTCCCCGGCATTTCGCCGTCCAGCACCTATCCTTGCCTGAGCGATGAGCGGGGTGAACATTATGTGATCATCGCTGGCAATGGCGACAGTATCTTCAAGCGCCTGATGCATGCCATCGGCCGCGGCGACCTCGCCGAAGATCCACGCCTGGCGCGCAATGACGGCCGCGCGCAGAACAACGATATGCTCGACGCCGCCATCACCGAATGGACTTCGCAACATGCGCTGGAGCACGTGCTGCAAGTGCTGGAGCAGGCGGAAGTGCCGAGCAGCAAAGTATATACCGCTGCGGACATTCACCAGGACCCGCATTTCCGCGCGCGCGACATGATCCAGCAGCATACGTTACCGGATGGCCAGCCGATCGACCTGCCGGGCATCGTGCCCAAGCTGTCGGCGACGCCGGGTCAGACTAACTGGGTCGGTCCCGAACTGGGCCAGCATACCGCTGAGATATTGGCAGGTATCGGCAGAAGTCCGGAGCAGATCGCCGCGCTGCGCGAGCAGGGCGTGATCTGAACATAGTGGAACTAGCTTTCCGGATCGTTACTTCATCATCCAGCCGCGCCGGATCAGCGGCGCAAACAGGAAGCCGTAGATGGCGGAAGCGCAGCGGAACAGCGGCGCCATGAACCAAGGCGTGCAGCGATGGCAGATGATGGCGCTGACCGCGGCGACCGCGGCGGCGCCCGCCATGTCGAATGGATAGTGGACGCCCAGATACATGCGCGCCCACGCCATCGGCAAGCCGAGCAGGCTGTACACCAGGCCGAGAGTGCGCAAGCGCTTGTGCAGCAGGAAGCTGAAAGCGACGCTCCACTGCAGCGTCAGGTGATCGCTGGGGAACGATGAATCCGGGCTGTGCGCCAGGAAGTTGGTGCCGAGGCCGATCGCGAAAGGCCGCGGATGCTGCCAGAGCATGCCGCACAGCATGCTGATGGAGAGGCCGACGATGCCGGCCACGACTGCTTCCAGCATCAGCTTGCGGGTGGCTTCTGAGCCGCGCAGCCAGCCGACCAGCAGCGAAACCGGAATCAGGTAAATGAGCAGGTCTGCAGCAACCATCGCGGTGTTGAGGGTGATCGGATTGGGATGCGCGCTGGCGTTGAATAACAGGAACAGCGATTGATTGAATTCTTCCATGGGGCCTTTAAGTTTCAGGATCTAGCGAGATGCCGCTGCGTCAATTTGGTCGTTTGAGACTTGCTGGCGACAGGATAGTTGCAAATACTTAGCGCTGGCTGAGGAGGCGGAATGGATAGTTCTGTACGGAAAATCGCGCCTGAAGCCGGCAACAGTTGCCGGCAATAAAAAAGCTGGCAAGACCATAGAGTCCTTGCCAGCTTCAAGTTTTACGGCAGTCCCGGCAATGACGCCGGATTCAAACAGGGTTAAAAATAGGGCTAGAAGCGGGTGCGCATGCCCATCGCGAATTCAGTCTGGTTCTTGAAGCCGTTGGCCGAACCGACGCGATAGCCGTCGCTAAGTTTCATATAGTCGGCAGCCACATACAGTTCGGTACGCTTCGACAGATGGTAGAAGGTCGAACCGTACAGGGTTTTCTTGTTGCCGCTGCCGGTGGCGGTCGAGCCGCTGGCGTCGGCGTAGGCGTTCAGGGTGCTGGTGCCGGCTGCGTTGTAGGCAGCGTTGTCAGCCTTCATCACCTGGTAGCCGATTTCATAGTCAAACGAACCTTGCGGCGTGAATTTGGCCGATACGGTGTACGCATTGTCCTTACGCTGGCCGAGTGCACCTTGCTCTGCCGTGTAATGGAAGTAGCCGGCATTCAAACGCACCAGATCGAAAATGTAGCTGCCGCCCAGCCCAAAAGATTTGTGCTTTTCGAGGTTGGTATCGACGCCGTTGCCGACATCGGCCTGGTTGATAAAGCCGGAAACGATGAAGTTCGAACCGTTGTAGCCGATCGCTGCAGATTTGGTGGTATTGCGCGCGAACTGGCCGGCGGTGTTGCCGAACTGGTAACCCAGACCTGCCACCACGCCGTTGCTGAATACCTTCTTCCAGACCAGGCCACGATCGTAACGAGTGCCGGTGGCGCTGCCGGAGTAGAAAATCAACTGCTTGAAGTTGTTGTTGTTGGTGAAGCCGCCTTCTTCCAGGCCCAGCTTGGAGCCGTAGGCGTCGCCGTAGACCTGGGAAAAATCCCGCGCCAGGGTGTTTTGGCGGCCCAGTGTGATCTGGCCGAAAGTAGTGTCTTGCAAACCAACCCAGGAGTCGCGGTTGAACAGCACGCCCGGTGTATCCATCTCACCGGTGCCGACCACGAATTCCGCTTCCAGCTTGAAAATGGCTTTCATGCCGCCGCCCAGATCTTCAGCGCCGCGGAAGCCAAGGCGGTTGCCGCTGAACCATGCGACCGGAATCCCGGTCAGGCGGTCGCCTTGTTTGTCAGCGTGGTTGACGGTGCTGATGGTGGCGTCGATCAAGCCATAGATGGTGACATTGGATTGGGCATGGACAGTACTCACGGATCCCAGGGTCGCGAGGGCGGCCAGCGCCAGCAGCGATTTTTTCATTTGTGTCTCCAGATATTTATAGTTAAATTTGCCAATCGCGTGGATCGGTCCGCAGACTATAAAATTCACAAGCTTACTAACTGCTTTCAGAGCGCAAATCAGGGTGTTTCGACTGTGGAAACCGCGCCACAGCTGAGGTGAAATATATCCCGGATTTGAAAGCTGACTGTAAGTTTTCTTCTGAAAAGGCCTCACTGTGTTGTTTGCGATCCACCCGCGGCCGCCGGGTAGGGCTGGGCAGGGGCGGAAAGCTGATCGTCACCAGCAAGCCGTTGCCGCAGGGTGGTGTCGATAATGCAACTTCAGCCTTGCTGGCCGCCGCAATTTCGCGGACGATCGCCAGGCCCAGGCCGCTGCCGTCGGAACGGTCTTCCTGCAGGCGATAGAAGCGTTCGAAAACACGTTCCCGTTCAGCTTCGGGAATGCCGGGACCGTTGTCCTCCACCCGCAGCAGCGTGCCGTGCTCGTTGCCGTCGACGGCAAGCGTCACGATGCCGCCGGCCGGCGTATAGCGCAACGCATTGTCGAGCAGATTGGCCACCAGCTCTTCCAGCATGGATGGGGTGGCCCGCACCATGACCGGATTGTCGCGGAATTCGAAACCGAGATCGATGCCTTTGCTCTGCGCCAGGGTGGCCAGTTCTTCGATCACTCTTTGCACCACCTCGATCAGGTTGACATCGCTTTGGCGCAAGGGATGGCCGGTGCCGGTTTCGGCGTTGGACAGGGTCAGCAGCTGGTTCACCAGCCGGATGCCGTGCTGTATGCCCTTGTTGATCGCGCGCAGCGCGGCATCCTTGCTGGCGCTGTCGCTGCTGCGCAAGCCATAGTCGACTTGAGTGTTGAGCACTGTCAGCGGCGTGCGCAGCTGATGCGATGCATTGGCCAGGAAGCGTCCCTGCGCCGACATATGCTCGTCCAACCGCTGTACGTAGTCATTGATGGCGTGCACCAGCGGCACCAGCTCGGAAGGCACCGGCGCGGTGTCGAGCTCTTCCAGGGCGCCTGGCTTGCGGCGCTGTACGCGGTCGCGCAAGCGCATCATCGGCGCCAGTCCATGGCGCAGGCCGAGCAGCAGCAGCAGGCCCACCAGCAGCAGGATTACCAGCTGCTCCTGCACCGTGTGTTCCCACATGCGGTCCGACAGCGCGTTGTAGGAATGCTGGGTTTGCGCGACTTCGATGATGACCGGCGCGCGTTCCGGGTTGCCGACCACTTGCTGGAAAAAAGCGACGATGCGCACCGGTTCATCGCGGAACGTCGCGTTGAAATAGACGGCTTCCTCGTTATGGCTGGCTTTCGGCGGCGCCGGCAAATCGGGCTGTCCGGCCAGCAGTGCGCCATGCCCCGTCACCACGCGGTAGTAGATCAGGTCATGCGAATCGGACTGGAACAGTTCCAGCGCTGCCGGCGGAATCGTCACCTGCAGGGTCTCGTCTTCATAGCGTATCTGTTCGGCGATGATGCGCGCCGAACCCAGCAGCATGCGGTCATGCACCACAGTCGCCATCTCGATGGCGTTGTTGTAAGTGACCCAGGCATTAAAGCCGACGAACAGCACCAGCGGCACCAGCAGCCACAGCAGCAGCTGGGTGCGCAGGCTGTTAAACCACATGCTGGTGCTGCAGCAGGTAGCCGAGTCCGCGCAAGGTGATGATGGCGGCGTCGCCATGCTCCAGTTTCTTGCGGATGCGGTGGATATAGACTTCGATGGCGTCTTGCGACACTTCTTCATCCATGGCGTACAGGCTTTCCGCCAGCGCTTGCTTGCTGACAGTCTTGCCCATTTTCATGATCAGCGTCTCCAGCACGGCGTGTTCGCGCCGCGTCAGGGTGAGCGCGACGCCGTCTATCGAAAAGATCAGGCTGTTGCTGTCATAGCTGAGCGAACCGCATTGCAGGACCGGATTCTTTTGATGGCTGGCGCGCCGCAGCAGGGCGCGGATGCGCGCCTCCAGCTCGTGCACGTCGAACGGCTTGGCCATGTAGTCGTCGGCGCCGCTGTCGAGGCTGCCGATGCGGCCTTCGACCGAATTGTTGGCGGTCAGGATCAGCACCGGCACATTGTTATGGCGCGCGCGCAGCCGCCTGAGCACCTCACTGCCTTGCAGCTTGGGCAGGGACAAGTCAAGGATAACCAGTTCATATTGCTGGGTCAGCAGCAGGTGATCGGCGTCGGCGCCGTTATACACGCAGTCGACTGCATATTTGTTTCGGTGCAAGGTAAGCGCCAGCCATTCGGACAGTGGCCTGTTGTCTTCTACCAGCAATATTCGCATATTCGTTTCCACCCAGGGGATGCCGCATGTTTATTATCGCCATGCGATGACGCGAATTATAAGTCCGCAATTGCGGCTGCGGGGCATGCTGCTTGACAGAGCGAAGATTTAGCGGGATTCCAGGCGGTTTTCAATTGCCCGGTCAAAATTGTGCATGCTATTATTGGTCCAGCCAATAGACCTTTTTGGGTCGCGAATTGCCTGGCCGCGACGAGGCCCGGCTAGCGGCTTAATATAACAAACCAGCCGTTGCAGGTGGAAAACCGGAAACGTGCTGCATTGATTGTAGCAGGAAGGATGAAACGCAATGGTTCTTGAAAACGGCGGCGTCATGCGCATCGACGCCCATCAGCATTTCTGGCTGCTGGCCAACCGGGCAGGGCAATGGCCGCCGCCAGGACTGGCGGCTATCCACCGCGATTTCCTGCCGCCCGACCTGGCGCCGCTGCTGCAACAGCATGGCATAGGCGGCAGCGTGCTGGTGCAATCCTTGCCAAGCACGAGCGATACCTTGTTCATGCTCGGCCTGGCGGAACAGAACCCGTTTATCCGCGCCGTGGTCGGTTGGACCGACTTGAAGTCAGCGCATGCCACGCAGCAGATCGCTGTGCTGGCGAGCCATTCGAAAATGCGCGGCCTGCGGCCCATGCTGCAGGACTTGGCCGACGACTGGATAGACGATCCGCTGCTGGCGCCGGCGATCGCCGCCATGCAGCGTCATCGGCTGAGCCTGGATGCGCTGGTCTTGCCGCGTCATTTGCCGGCCTTGCTGGCGTTTGCCAAGCGCTACCCGGAACTGCCGCTGGTCATCGACCATGCCGCCAAGCCGCACATCGCGGACGGACGGATGGAACCCTGGCGCTCGCTGATCAGCCAGCTGGCGGCCTTGCCGCAGGTGTACTGCAAATTATCCGGCCTGGTGACGGAGGCGGCTGCCGGCTGGCAAATCTCCCAGCTGCAACCCTATGCTGTGCATGTGCTGGAAGCTTTCGGGGCGGAGCGGGTGATCTGGGGCAGCGACTGGCCGGTGCTCAAACTGGCGGCGGACTACGACCGCTGGCTGGAGGTTACCGAGGTGTTGCTGGCAATCCTGGAGCCCTGGGAAAAGCAACAGATCATGGGAGGCAATGCACAGCGCTTCTATCGTTTGTAGCGGCGCTAGCGCAAGAACACTTTGTTCATGATCTGCGTCACCGGGTAGGCCACCATGGTCTGCACGGTTGGCGGCAAATCCAGCGGCCGCATGATCATCTTGATGGTCATGTCGGCGGACAGGTGAGCGCGGATGGTAGTGTTCATCTTGCTGTGTATGCGCCGCAGCATGGCCTGGTCATTGGCAAGCGACGGCGCCCTGGTGCCGAGCACGTGACGCAGGGCGCAGGCGGCGTCTTCGTTTTTCATTTCCATGGTGCGGCGGCGCAAGGCGCCAAAGATGCGATGCCGGCGCAAACCCTCGTTCTGGCGGAAGCGCCGGAAGTAGCGGAAGAAATGCTTGTAGTGATTCACTTCGTCCTTGGCGATGCGCGACGCCAGGTCTTTCATTACCGGCTCGCTGGTGCTGCGCGACAGCGCACTGTAGAAGGTGGCGGTGCCGGCTTCCACCACGCAGCGCGCTACCATTTCCAGTCCCTTGCTGGGTTCCAGCAGCTCAACTTTGCAATAGCTGGAATACTCGCTCAGGAAATTGGCGTAGGCGGCCGGCCAGTCGAATTCCGGCCAGATATATTCGACATAGGCGCGCAGCGCCTGGCCGTGCTGCAGTTCTTCTACTTCCCATTGTTCACGCAGCCAGCTGGAGATTTCCGGTTCGTCGCCATAATAATCAACCAGATTCTGCGTATAGAGATCTGAACCGCTCTCCACAAACGAGGCGCAGGCAACCAGGTAAAACAGGTTTTCATCGGGGCGTACTTGCGCGATATCGATTTTTGAAAAATCCAGATCGGCGATTTTCCAATGCGTACTCTCTTCGCGACCTTTGTGCATGATCAATCTCTCCGGTTGGTTGTGACTGATGAAGGTATGACGCATTCCTCGGCAATAGGTTCAAGGTACACGATTTTTCAGCAATGTGCGTATTTGCGGCTCATGCTAGGATTACTCTTATTTGTAGCGAGGTGAATGTATGAGCGATCAAAGCAGCCAGAACGTCGAATATCGCGGCTATAGCATTGTGCCGAAACCCGTGCAGGGCCACGACGACCTGTGGCATGACGGCTACCAGATACTGAAGGGCGACGCCAGCGTTTCCAGCCGCACCAATACCGAAAGCGCGCACAGCACCTTGCATGCGGCGTTTGACAGCAGCGTCGAATTTGCCAAGATCGAGGTCGATAACCTGGTTGCCCTGACCGGGTAAAGCCGCGGCAGCCCACCGTACGGTGCATTCATTGCCAGTCTGTGGATATTTTATAAATAAATTATAAAAGCTGCTTATGCGACCAGCCTTGTCCTTGGACACCTCTTATGCGCTGGCCTTGCTGGTTGTGCTGGCAAGCTCGCCCGGCCACGCCAGGGAACCTGCCGCGCTGCCTGCGGCCAGCCAGGTTTTCCATGCAGCCGGCTTGAAAAAGCCTGCCGAAATATTGATCGACCAATGGGGTGTACCGCACATATACGCTGCGAATCAGAACGATGCCTTTTTCGTCCAGGGCTTTAACGCCGCGCGCGATCGTCTGTTCCAGATCGATTTATGGCGCCGCCGCGGCCTCGGCCGGCTGGCGCAGGTGTTCGGCCCGGCCTATGTGCAGCAAGACCGCGCCACCCGGCTGTTCCTGTACCGTGGCGAAATGCAGCGCGAATGGCAGTCCTACGGTCCGCATGCGCAGCAGGTGGCGACTTCTTTCGTGGCCGGCATCAATGCCTATATCGCATACCTCAAGGCTAATCCGGACCAGCTGCCCTTTGAATTCAAGAAGCTCGGCTATGCGCCGGCCAGATGGCAGGCGGAAGACGTGGTGCGCATCCGCAGCCACGGCCTGACGCGCAACCTCGACAGCGAAGTGGCGCGCGCCAATGTAGTTTGCAAGGCCGATCTCAAATCCGATGAAATCCGCGTCGGCCTGACGCCGCAATGGCAAACCTCGCTGCCTGACGGTCTCGATCCCTGCCTGCCCCAAGATCTGCTAAACGTATTCAAGCTGGCGACCCAGGGCGTGAAGATCAGCAAGGACAGCCTGGCTGAGGGCGGCAAGGCCGATGCAGTAGTCATGGCCGCCGCCGAGAATCCGGAAGAAGTCGCCGAGGGCAGCAACAACTGGGTGATTGCGCCGGCCAAATCTGCCACCGGCCGCGCCATCATGGCCAACGATCCGCACCGCGCCTACTCGACGCCGTCCCTGCGCTACATCGCCCATCTCCATGCGCCGGGGCTGGATGTGATCGGCGCCGGCGAACCGGCGCTGCCGGGGATTTCGATCGGCCATAACGGCAAGGTCGCTTTCGGCCTGACGATTTTCAATATCGATCAGGAAGATTTATACGTTTATCAGCTCAATCCCGAGCATGAAAACCAGTACAAATACCGGGGCAGGTGGGAGCCGTTCAATATCATCAAGGAACAGATCGAGGTCAAGGGTGCTAAGCCGGTCGAAGTCGAACTGACGTTCAGCCGGCACGGCCCAGTGGTCTTTGTCGAGCCGGGCAAGAATCGCGCCTTCGTGGTACGCTCCGGCTGGCTGCAGCCAGGCATGTCGCCGTATTTCGGCAGCATAGAGTACATGCGCGCCACCAGCTTCGCCCAGTTCAAGCAAGCGCTGCTGCATTGGGGCGCGCCGACCGAGAACCAGGTCTATGCCGACACCAAGGGCAATATCGGCTGGGTGCCGGGCGGACTGGCGCCGATCCGGCCCAACTGGGACGGTTTGCTGCCGGTGCCTGGCGATGGACGCTATGAGTGGGCCGGCTTCTGGCCGGGCGATCAGCTGCCCTCCAGCTACAATCCGAAGCAAGGCTGGTTCGCCTCGGCCAACCAGATGAACCTGCCGGCCGGTTATCCTTACCGCGAGCGCAAGCTGGGTTTTGAGTGGACCAATAATTCGCGTTTTACCCGCATCAGCGAAGTGCTGTCGTCGCGCAACAAGGTCTCGCTGGAAGACTCCATGCGCCTGCAAAACGACGACCTGTCGATACCGGCGCGGCGCCTGGTTGCCTTGCTCAAACCCTTGTCCTCCAGCGATGCGCAGACGCAGGCCGCCCTCAAGCTGCTGGCCGGCTGGGACGCGGTGGAGCGCGCCGATTCGGCACAGGCTGCCTTGTTCGAAGTGTGGCTGGCGCGCCATCTGGGCAAGGCCTTCAAGGCTGCGGTGCTGAGTCCGGCTGCTGCGGATGCCATGGGCGCACCGGATACCGCGGTGCTGCTGGATACGCTGGAGCAGCCGCAGGCACGCTTCGGCCAGGATGCGCCGCAAAAGCGCAACCAGGTTTTGCTGGCCAGCCTGACGGCGGCCTATGCTGAAATGGAAAAACTGCAGGGCAGCGACAGCGCCCAATGGCAGTGGGGCAAGCTGCACCACAATCTGATGGAGCACCCGCTGGCGGCGGCCGTGGACGAGGCGACGCGGGCTAAGCTGAATGTCGGACCGATGCCGACCCATGGCGGCGCCTATTCGCCCAACCAGTCGACTTACCGCAGCAGCGATTTCCAGCAAACCAACGGTCCCTCGTTCCGGGTCGTGGTGGACGTCGGCAACTGGGATAATTCGCGCGCAGTCAACTCGCCCGGACAGTCGGGCGATCCGGACAGTCCGCATTATCGCGACCTGGCCGACAAGTGGCTGAAAGGCGAATATTTCCCGCTGCTGTATTCGCGCGCAGCGGTGGAGAAAGCCACGGTCGAGCGGATCAGCTTGCAACCCGCTGACTGAACGCAGCCCGGGCAGTGTCTAGCCGGGCCGTTTGTCAGGCCAGTTCGATGCGCTGGGTGGTCTCAGGATTAAACCAGTGCAAGGCCGCGGCATCGAAGCCTGCCGTGATGGCCTGTCCGGCTTCGACCGCAGTCGCCGCCGGCACCCGCATCACCAGCAGCTGGTCGCCGATGGAGGCGTGCACCAGCAAATCGGCGCCCAGCGCTTCCACCAGTTCCGCCCGCAGGCTCAAGCCCCGCTGGCCGAAGATCAGCTGCTCCGGACGCAGGCCCATGATGCAGTCATGGCCGGCGATCGGATTGCAGCTGAACGGCAGGCTGACGGCGGCGGCATTTTCGATGGCGAAGCTGTTGCCGTCAGCCGCCACGCGGCCGCGCAGCAGGTTCATCGGCGGCGAGCCGATAAAGCTGGCGACAAAGGTGGTGGCCGGGCGCGCGTAGACTTCCGCCGGTGTGCCGATCTGTTCGGCGCGGCCGCCGTTCATGACGATCATGCGCTGGCCCAAGGTCATGGCTTCGACCTGGTCGTGTGTTACATACAGGCTGGTGGTGCCGAGGGTGCGGTGCAGCTTCTGGATTTCCAGGCGCATCTGCACGCGCAGCTTGGCGTCCAGGTTGGACAGCGGTTCGTCGAACAGGAATACCGCCGGCTCGCGCACGATGGCGCGTCCCATCGCCACCCGCTGGCGCTGGCCGCCCGATAGCTGGCGCGGGGTACGCTGCAGCAGCGCCCCCAGTTCCAGGATCTTGGCCGCCTTTTGCACACGCGTCTCGATATCGTCCTTGCTCAGGCCACGGATCTTCAAGCCGTAAGCCATGTTCTCGTAGACGCTCATGTGCGGATACAGAGCATAGTTCTGGAACACCATGGCAATGTCGCGGTCCTTCGGCTCCAGCTTGTTGACCACGCGCTCACCGATCACGATGTCGCCCGAGGTGATATCTTCCAGCCCGGCCACCATGCGCAGCAAGGTCGACTTGCCACAGCCGGAGGGGCCGACCATGACGATGAATTCGCCATCGGCGATATCGATCGAAATGCCGTGGATGACATCGACGGCCTTGGGCGCCTTGCCGTAGGTTTTCTTGACGTTTTTCAGATGTACTTGTGCCATATCACTTCTCGGAATCAACCAGACCTTTAACAAACCATTTTTGCATCACGACTACCACCAGGCCCGGCGGCAGCATCGCCAGCACCAGGGTGGCCATCACCATATTCCACTCCACCGCAGAATCGCCGCCGACAATCAGGGTCTTGATGCCGATACCGATCGGATACATGTCCTGGTTGGTGGCGATCATCAGCGGCCACAGATACTGGTTCCAGCCGTAGATGAACATGATCACGAACAGCGCGATGATATTGGTGCGCGACAGCGGCCAGATCACATCCTTGAAAAAGCGCAGGGGTCCGGCGCCGTCGATGCGGGCTGCTTCCGCCAGTTCATCCGGAATGGTCAGGAAGAACTGGCGGAACAAGAAGGTCGCAGTGGCCGACGCGATCAGAGGAATGGTCAGGCCGGCATAAGTGTTGAGCATGTGGAAATCCGACACCACCTGGTAAGTCGGCGTGATGCGCACCTCCACCGGCAGCATCAGGGTCATGAAAATCATCCAGAAAAACAGCGAGCGTCCGGGGAAGCGGAAATAGGTCATGGCAAACGCCGACAGCATCGAGATCGAGATCTTGCCAATAGCGATCGCCAGCGCGGAAATCAGACTCACCATCAGCATGCGGCCCACCGGCGGCGCCGAGACGTTGCCGGAACTGCCCTTGGTCAGCAGCGCGCTGTAGTTTTCAATGAAGTGGGTGCCGGGCAGCAGCGACAGCGGCGAGGCAGCTGCCTGTTCCGCGGTCTGCGTGCTGGCGACGAACGCCACGTAGAGCGGGAAGGCGATGATGATCACGCCCAGGATCAGCACCAGGTGGCTCACCATGTCGAGGATGGGGCGGCGCTCAATCATGGGATTCTTTCGTGATGAAGCCGTCATCCCCGCGAACGCGGGGATCCAAATTACTAGTTCGGAAGGCGAAAATGGATTCCCGCGTTCGCGGGAATGACGGTAGGAGGGTGTTTATCATATCCATCATGCGTACTGGACTTTCTTTTCAACATACTTGAACTGCACCACGGTGAGGACGATGACGATAGTCATCAGGATCACCGACTGCGCGGCGGCGCCGCCCAGGTCGCCGCCCTTGAAGCCGTCGTTGAAGACCTTGTAGACCAGGATCTCGGTATCCTTGCCGGGACCGCCCTGGGTAGTGGCTTCGACGATCGCGAAGGTGTCGAAAAAGGCGTAGACGATATTCACCACCAGCAGGAAGAAGGTGGTCGGCGACAACAGCGGGAAGACGATGGTGGCGAAGCGCTTGACCGGCCCGGCGCCGTCGATGGCGGCCGCTTCGATCAGTGATTTAGGGATCGATTGCAAGCCAGCCAGGAAGAACAGGAAGTTGTAGCTGACCTGTTTCCAGACCGCGGCGATGACGATCAGGATCATGGCGTGGCGGCCGTTCAGCACGTGGTTCCAGTCGATGCCGATGTAATGCAGCCAGTGGGAGACGATCCCCAGCGTCGGGCTCAGCATGAACATCCACAGCACGCCGACCACCACCGGCGACACCGCATACGGCCAGATCAGGAAGGTTTTATAGATTGCCGCGCCTTTTATCACGCGATCGGCAAAAGCGGCCAGGATCAGCGACAGCGACAGGCCGAGCACCGCGACCAGCACCGAGAACACGGCCGTGGTCTTGAACGCGCCGAGGTAATTGCTGTCGGCGAACAGGGTGCGGAAGTTGTCGAACCAGACGAATTCCGAATAGCCGCCGAAGGCGTCCTGCAGCAGCATCGACTGGTACAGGGCTTGCACCGCCGGCCAGACGAAAAACAAGAGGGTGACAATGATCTGCGGCGCTACCAGCGCATAGGGCAGCCAGGCAGATTTGAAGCGAGCGCGTTTTTCCACGATGGGACTTTCTATCGTCCGCGGCGATGCGGGGTATCAGGGTAAGACTAAGACGGAGCTGCAATTGGTAGGGTGGGCACTCCGTGCCCGCGCGTAAACCCAAATAGCTTACATGCTTTATTCGGTAACGCGTGGGCAAAAATGCCCACCCTACGTGCTACAGGAAAGACCAGGTATCAGCTTGCTTTATTTGTTGGTTTTTTCGAAACGTTCCAGCAGCAGGTTGCCGCGTTCCACCGCGGTATCCAGCGCCTGCTTGGCAGTCAGTTTGCCGGTCCAGACGTTTTCCAGTTCTTCGTCGATGATGGTGCGGATCTGCGGCATGTTGCCGAGGCGGATGCCGCGCGACTTGTCGGTAGTCTTGGTGATCATCTGCTTGACCGGGACGTCGGTGCCGGGATTGCGGTCATAGAAGCCGGATTTGCGGGTGATGTCGTAAGCGGCCAGCGTGGTCGGCAGGTAGCCGGTCTCCTGGTGCCACTTGGCTTGCACTTCAGGCTTGGACAGGAACTTGAAGAACTTGGCCACACCCTTGTAGTCCTCGGTTTTCTTGCCCCCCATGACCCACAGCGAAGCGCCGCCGATCATGGTGTTTTGCGGCGTGCCCGGGACGTCGTTGTAGTACGGCAGGGTGGCGATGCCAAACTTGAACTTGGAATTCTTGGCGATATCCGCATAGCTGGAAGAGGAACCGGTCAGCAAGCCGCATTCGCCGGAATAGAATTTCGAAGTTGCCTCGTCCTTGCGGCCGGCATAAGTGAACAAGCCTTGCTTGGCCCAGTTGGCCAGGTTCTCTATATGCTTGACGTGCAGCGGGCTGTTGAACTTCAGGCGTGTATCCAGTCCGTCGAAGCCGTTGTTCTTCGATGCGAACTCGACGTTATGCCAGGTTGAGAACGATTCCAGTTCTACCCATGATTGCCAGGTGGTGGTGTAGCCGCACTTGGCGCCGCTGGCTTTCAGCTTGGCGGCATCGGCCGCCAGCTCGGTCCAGGTGACTGGCGGCTTGTTCGGATCGAGGCCGGCCTTGGTGAACATGTCCTTGTTATAGAACATCACCGTGGTCGAGCTGTTGAAAGGCAGCGACAGCAGGCCGGCGCCTTTCGGGGCAGCATAGTAGCCGCCGATGGCCGGTACGTAGGCGGCCGGATCGAAGGATTCGCCAGCCAGCTTCATGACTTCCGACACCGGCTTGATGGCGCCCTTGGAATACATCATGGTGGCGGTGCCGACTTCGAAGACCTGCAGGATGTCGGGGGCGTTGCCGGCGCGATAGGCGGCGGTTGCCGCGGCCATCGCTTCATCGTAGGCGCCCTTGTAGACCGGCACCACCTTGAATTCGGTCTGGCTCTTGTTGAACTCGTCGGCCAGGCCGTTGACGCGATCGCCGAGGGCGCCCGCCATCGAATGCCACCAGGAGATCTCGGTAACGGCATGGGCCGATACGCTCACGGTCGCAAGCGCGCAGGCAATGGCAAGTGCGTTGAATTTGAATTTCATGGGGCCCCCGTAAAATTTTTGATAGTAACGAATCGTTATGACGACCGCATGACTTTTCTGACTGGTCCTGGATCGGGACTCTGTAAAGCCGGATTCTATAGGTGACTTTATGGGCGGCGCAATGTTTGTTTTACCAATTAGCAATGACAGTCTAAATATGCACGCTCTCGGTCGCCAGCCTTTGCCAGTCATCGTTTGGGCCTAAGTAAGGCCAATGTGTAATAAATATTACCCTTCGGTCGAGGCGCAGTACTAGCTTTAAGATTGACAAGCGATAAATCCTTAAATACCATCGATTGGCTGGTTTTTTCATCCAAAATCAATCTAAGTGTAAAAAAAATTACACATTATAAAAATATCTGGAGAGTCAATGATCCCGCGTCAGTTGTTCAATGCCGACCACGAAGAATTCCGTCAAAACCTGCGCCGCTTCCTCCATGCCGAGGTCCTGCCGCGCCACGCCGCCTGGGAAGAGCAGGGCTTTGTCGACCGCGACATCTGGCAGCGCGCCGGCGAGCTGGGTTTCCTGTGTACCAACATGCCTGAAAACTACGGCGGTTCCGGCGTCGACCGCAAGTTCAGCACCATCGTGCTGGAAGAACTGGCCAGCAGCAACGCCTCCGGCATTGGCTGGCCGCTGCATTCGGACATCGTTGCGCCTTATCTGCTGCGCTACGGCAGCGAACAGCTGAAACAGGCCTGGCTGCCGAAGATGGCGGCGGGCACGGCGATCACAGCGATCGCGATGTCGGAGCCGGGCACCGGCTCGGATCTACAGGCGATACAAACCACAGCTATCGAAGACGGCGACGACTACATCGTCAACGGCTCCAAGATTTTCATCACCAACGGCTATAACAGCGACATGGTGGTGGTGGCGCTCAAGGTGGGCGACAAGGCGCGCGGCGCCAAGAATGTCTCGCTGCTGGTGATCGAGGCCGACCGGCCCGGTTTCAGCAAGGGCAAACCGCTGAAGAAGATCGGCATGAAAGCCCAGGATACCTGCGAACTGTTCTTTGACAACGTGCGGGTGCCGAAGACCAATATCGTCGGCGAGGTCGGCGCCGGCTTCAGCATGCTGATGCAGGAGCTGGCCTGGGAGCGCCTGCTGATCGCCATCACTTCGGTGGCCAATGCGGAAGCGATGCTCGATGTCACCATCGAATACACGCGCGAGCGCCAGGCCTTTGGCCGTTCGGTGTCGTCGTTCCAAAATACCCGCTTCAAGCTGGCCGAGATGAAGACCGAATTGCAGATTGCCCGCGTGTTCGTCGACCGCTGCGTCGAGCTGGAGGTCAAGGGCGAGTTGCAGGTGGACGCCGCCGCAGCCGCCAAGTACTGGTGCTCGGACCTGCAGGGCAAGGTGCTGGATCAATGTTTGCAACTGCACGGCGGTTATGGTTTCATGCAGGAGTACCCGATTGCGCGCGCCTTTATCGATGCGCGCGCCCAGCGCATCTATGGCGGCACCAATGAAATCATGAAAGAGATCATTTCCCGCACCATCTGATTGCGGGATGGCCGGAGCAGTTTTTTTAATTGAATAAAGATAGAAATCATGGCAAATGAATTACGAAATGAATTACGCTATGACGGTCGCGTGGCGATTGTCACCGGCGCCGGCAATGGCCTCGGCCGCGTGCATGCCTTGCTGTTGGGAGCGCGCGGCGCCAAGGTAGTGGTGAACGACCTCGGCGGCGATGTCCATGGCGGCGGCAAGTCCAGCGCTGCTGCCGACCAGGTGGTGGCTGAGATCGTCGCCGCCGGCGGCACGGCGGTTGCCAATTACGACTCGGTGGAAGCCGGCGGCCAGATCGTGCAGACCGCGCTTGATCATTTCGGTGGCATCGACATCGTCATCAACAATGCCGGCATCCTGCGCGACAGCAGCTTCGCCAAGATGAGCGAGGATGACTGGGACCTGATCTACCGCGTCCACGTGCTGGGCGCTTTCCGCGTTACCCACGCGGCCTGGCCGCACATGCGCAACAAGGGCTACGGCCGCATCGTCATGACCACCTCGGCCGCCGGCATCTACGGCAATTTCGGCCAGGCCAACTACAGCATGGCCAAGATGGGTTTGATCGGCATGGCGAATACGCTGGCGGTGGAAGGCGCATCCAAGAATGTGCTGGTCAACACCATCGCGCCGCTGGCCGGTTCGCGCATTTCCGAAACCGTGATGCCGCCGCAGATGCTGGAAGCGCTCAAGCCGGAATACGTCGCGCCGCTGGCAGCCTATCTGTGCCACGACAGTTGCAAGGAAAGCGGCAGCCTGTTCGAGGTCGGCGCCGGTTTCCATGCCAAGCTGCGCTGGGAGCGCACCCAGGGCCATCATTTCCGCGGCCAGGCTTTCGGTCCCGAGGAAGTGGCGGAACAATGGGCCGAGATCGGCGACTTCAGCGATGCCACCTATCCCAAGACCATCGGCGAATCGCTGATGTCGATACTGCAAGGCGTCAACTCGCCGTTCGGCCAGAGCAAGTAGCGAAAACCTGACCCGCCATGGCTAATCCGCTCCTGTCCGGCATCCGGGTGCTCGATCTGACCCGTTTGCTGCCCGGTCCTTTTTGCAGCTTTTACCTGGCGCAGCTGGGCGCCGAGGTGATCAAGCTGGAAGAACCCCAGGGCGGCGATTATGCCCGCTTGCTGGCGCCGGAACTATTCACGCTGGTCAACCGCGGCAAGCAATCCGTCACCCTCGACCTGCGGCAACCGCAGGCGGTGGAGTTGCTGAAGCAGCTGGTGGCCGAGGCAGATGTCTTGATCGAATCGTTCCGGCCCGGCGTGATGGACAAGCTGGGCTGCGGCTATCAAGTTCTGAAACAGATCAATCCGCGCCTGGTCTACGCGGCGCTGACCGGCTATGGCCAAACCGGCCCATACAAGGACCGTGCTGGCCACGACATGAATTACTGCGCCTATGCCGGCTTGCTGGACCAGACCGGCGCCGCCGACGGCGCGCCGGTGCTGTCGAATTTCCAAAGCGCCGACTTGGCCGGCGGCGCACTCACTTGCGCCCTCGGCATCCTGGCCGCTGTGATCGGCGCGCGTGCGTCAGGGCAGGGCACACTGGTCGACGTCGGCATGCTGGACGGCACGCTGGCGCTGCAGGCGCTCTCGCTGGCCACCATCCGCACGCTGGGCGAGAGCAAGGCGCGCGGCAACGATGTGCTGAGCGGCGGCCTGCCCAATTACAGCATCTATGCCTGCGCCGACGGCAAGCATGTGGCGCTGGCGGCGCTCGAACCGAAATTCTTTTTCAATTTCTGCCAGGCAGTCGAGCGGCCTGATCTGGCCTCCTTGCCGATGGCGTCCGGACCTGATGGCGCAGCCTTGCGCGAGGCTTTGGGCAATCTATTCAAGACGCGCAGCCGCGATGAGTGGGAGCTGTTGCTGGCGGAGCGCGATTGCTGCGTGTCCGGCATCTACAGTCCGGACGAAGCGCTCGCCAATCCGCAGGTCAGGGCCCGCGGCCTGATCCGGATGGAAGGCGGCAAGCCATTGTCCGATCTGCCGATCCGCTTCAGCGATACTGCCGTCGCGGCGGCTGGAGCCTGTCCCGCCTTGGGGGCGGATACCGCCGATGTACTGGCAAGGCTGGCCGGCATTGACGACAAGCAACTGGCCGCCTTGGCGGCGAACGGAGCGATCTGAGTCTGACATAAACGATTTTAATGCGGGGCGATTCAAGGCAAACTCGAGCAAGACCAAAGAAAATATAAAAACCAGCAGCATTCCTGAACTTCGTGCGAGGAGACACCGGTGGACGAACAAAAGAATTCAGTGCAAATGATGCTGCAATGGGCAGCCGCCAAGCCCAATGTACCTTGGCTGTTTCAACCGGTTCTAGACCAATGGAAAGTCACTACCTGGGCGCAGGGCAGCGACCAGGTAAGGCGCATGGCGGCAGCGCTGAAGGCGATGAACTGGGAGCCGGGCAGCCGCATTTGCATCTCCGGCCGCAACACCGCGCATTGGATCATGGCCGACCTGGCTATCTCCATGGCCGGCCACGTCAGCGTCGGCATGTATCCGAAACAGGCAGCGGCCACCACTCGTTATATCTTTGAGCATAGCGAAGCCAAGGCGGTGTTTCTAGGGCCGATGCCGGACGCCGATGATTTCACGGGGGCGATCCCGGACTCGGTGCGCACCATTTCCTTTCCCTATGAGGAAGCGCCGGCAGGGCAAGTCAGCTGGGATGAGCTGGTCGCCGCCAACGCGCCCATGGCCATCGAAGACTATCAGGCGCCGCCGGCGGAGGCGCTGATGACTCTGATCTACACCTCTGGCACCACAGGCAAGCCGAAAGGCGTGATGCTCAGCTACGGCAATGTGCTGTTTGCCGTCTACAGCATCATGAACCTGGCGCCCTCGCTCGGCCAGGAGCGCTATTTTTCATACATGCCGCTGGCGCATGCCTTCGAGCGCTTCGCGATCGCGCTGCCGAGTTGCTACAACGGCGGCGAAGTGCACTTCCTCGAAAACGTCGACAAGATGGGCGAGCAGCTGGCGCAGGTCGCGCCCACCCGTTTTTTTGGCGTGCCGCTGGTTTATGGCCGTATCCAGACCGCCATCCTGAACAAGATGCCGCAGCAGAAGCTGGACCGGCTAATGAAGATTCCCCTGCTGCGCACCATCGCCCGGCGCAAGATCCGGGTCGCGGTCGGCTTGCAGCATGTGCGCTTCTGCCTGTCCGGGGCGGCGCCGATACCGGCGGCATTGCTGGACTGGTACCAGCGCAATCTCGGCCTGACGGTGCTGCAGGGTTATGCGCCCACTGAAGCCTCGGTCTATTCCAGCGCCTGCCTGCCGGACCAGAACCGCGTCGGCTCGGTCGGCAAGCCGCCGCAGAACGCCGGCTTCAAGCTGTCCGGCGACGGCGAAATCCTGTTCAAGCATCCGGGCCTGATGATGGGTTATTACAAGGATCCGGAGAGCACGCGCGCTGCCTTCACCGAAGACGGCTATCTGCGCACCGGCGACCAGGGCCGGGTGGATGAGGACGGTTACCTGTATATTACCGGCCGCGTGAAAGACATCTTCAAGACCGCCAAGGGAAAATACGTGGCGCCGGCGCCCATCGAATGCTCTCTGGCGCGCAATACCGACCTCGAAAACCTGCTGTTCATCGGCAACGGCATGAACCAGCCGGTGATGGCGGTTACCCTGACCGCGGCGGCGCGCAGCAAGCCGCGGGCCGAGGTGGAGCAGGGGCTGATCGACGACATGGCAGCGGTCAATGCGACGCTGGAGCCGCATGAAAAGATCGCCAAGTGCGTGGTGCTGAAAGATGCCTGGAGCATAGACAACGGCTTGATGACGCCGACCATGAAGGTCAAGCGCAGCGAGGTGGAAAAGCGCTATGCCGGCCTGATGGAGCGGGAACTGCAGGTGCGCAGCGCGGTCGGATGGGAATGACAGGTCAGCCCTGAGCCTGCTCAAATATTGTAGTAATAGATTTTAAAAACAATCCGAGGATAAAAAATGACCGTTAACGACATTATCAAGCTCATGCCGAGCGCGCTGGATGCGGCCGCAACGCTGAACATGAAGAACAGCATCCAGTTCGATATCTCGAAGCCGATGTACCTGCTGATCGATCACGGAAAATGTACCGCCCACGAAGGCGTGATGGATGCGCCAGATGTCGCGCTGACAATGGCGGATGACGACCTGAAGGCATTGTTGAAAGGTGAGCTGAACGGTGCCATGGCTTTCATGAGCGGCAAGCTGAAGCTGAAAGGCGACATGATGCTGGCACAGCGCATTCCTTCCCTGTTCGACGCCAGCAGGATCTCCTGATCGGATTGAGTGGATCCAGCCTGGATTGCGCTGCGCGCATCCAGGCTGCTTTCCACGCCCGGCTTATTCGAACTGCCTGCCTTGTTCCGCCATCTGCACCAGGATTGCAGCTGGCGTAAAGTAACTGCCGAACTGTTCCGCCAGCTGCCGCGCCCGCTTGACGAAATTGGCGACGCCGTAAGCATTGATGTACTGTAGCGCGCCGCCCTGGAACGGTGCAAAGCCCCAGCCGAAAATGCTGCCGATATTGGTGTCGGCCACGGTCAGCACCACCTTCTCTTCATAGCACTTGGCCGCTTCATTGGCCTGTACAAACATCATCCGTTCGATCAAATCCTTTTGCGGCAGCTGCGTGGCTGCCAGCGGAAATGCCTGCTGCAAGCCTGGCCACAGGTGCTTGCTTTCATTTTCCGGATAATCGTAGAAGCCCTTGCCGGCTTTCTTGCCCTTGCGATCCAGCTCAGTCACCATTTTTTCCAGTCCGGCATCGGCCGGGTGGCCTGCAAACGGCTTGCCGGCTTCGGCGAAATCCTTGCGGGTCTGTTGCAGTATGTGCAGCGACAGCGACAGGCTGACTTCGTCGTGCACCGCCAGCGGTCCTACCGGCATGCCGGCCTGCAAGCCGGCCATTTCAATGGCGCGCGGATGCTGGCCTTCCATCAGCAGCTGCAAGCCTTCCATCACATAGGTGCCAAACACCCGCGAGGTGTAGAAGCCGCGCGAGTCGTTGACCACGATAGGCGTCTTCTTGATCTGCTGCACATAGTCGAAGCCGCGCGCCAGGGTTTGCTGGCTGGTATGTTCGCCGACGATGATTTCCACCAGCTGCATCTTGTCTACCGGCGAAAAGAAGTGCAGGCCGATGAAATTGGCTGGCCGCACGCTGGCCTGCGCCAGGCCGCTGATCGGCAGGGTTGAAGTGTTGGAAGCGAAGACGGCGTCGGCGCTGATCAGCGCTTCGGTCTTGCGGGTCACGTCGGCCTTGATGGCGCGGTCTTCAAACACCGCCTCGATGATCAGGTCGCAGCCTGCCAGATCGTTGAAGTCGGCAGTCGGCTGTATACGCTGCAGCAAGGCGCTCTTGCCGTCTTCGGTTTGCTGCTTGCGGCGGATCGCCTTGTCGAGCAGCTTGGCGGAGTAGTTCTTGCCGTTTTCCGCATTTTCCAGGCTGTTATCCAGCAGCACCACGCCGATGCCGACTTTCGCCGATGCGTAGGCAATCCCTGCGCCCATCATGCCCGCGCCCAGTATGCCGACCTTGCTGACCTTGGATGGGGCAAAGCCTTCCGGACGCGACTTGCCCTTGTTGATGGCGTTGAGCTGGAACCACAGCGTGCCGATCATGTTCTTGGCCACCGGCGACAAGGCGCAATTGACGAAGTAGCGCGATTCGATTTCGCAGGCAGTATCGAAATCGACAATCCCGCCTTCGAACACGCAGCTCATGATGTTGGTGGCGGCCGGATAGTTGCCGAAAGTCTTGGCGCTTGCCATCGACGGTACAATCGCCCACAGCTGGCCGTTGCCCGGACTACGCGAATCGCCGCCGGGCCAGCGGAATTTCTTGTCGTCCCAAGGCTGCTTCGCCTTCGGGTTAGCCAGGCACCAGGCCTTGGCTTTGGCCAGCAGGTCTTCCTTGTCGCTGGCCAGTTCCTGGACTATTCCTTGTTGCAGGGCTTCTTCCGCGCGCAGTTCCTTGCCTTCCAGGATCAGCTGCAGCGCGCTCTGGATGCCGATCATGCGCGGCAGGCGCTGGGTGCCGCCGCCGCCCGGCAGTAGTCCCAGCTTGACTTCTGGCAGGCCGAACTTGGCTTTGGGATTGTTGATGGCGATGCGGTGATGGCAAGCCAGCGCCAGCTCCAAGCCGCCGCCCAGCGCGGTGCCGTTCAACGCCGCCACCACCGGCCGGCCGCACAGTTCCAGGCGGCGCATGAAGCCTTTGAATTCCTGCACCAGGTCAAAGGCCGCTTGCGCTTCAGTGATCTGGTACAGCTTTTCGATATCAGCGCCGGCCACGAAATCGGCCTTGCCTGAAGTGATGATGACGCCGGCGATAGTGGCGTCCGCTTCGATGGTGGCAATCGCCTGCATGAACGGCGCCGTCAGCGCCTCGTTCAGCACATTCATCGAACGGCCCGGCATGTCCAGGGTCAGGGTGACGATGTTGTCGCTGTCTTTGTGAAAATTCACACTCATGATCTGTGCCTCTGAAGTGTTGGTATCTAGTCAGTTGGGGACAGAGTCGCACGGATAGTGTAATTCGCCACGCTGCGGTGGCTCTCAAACCCTACCCGGGCAGCACTTGCCGTGCGCCTCTGTCCCGCAATAAATTAAACTCGCTCGATAATGGTGGCGATACCCATGCCGCCGCCGACGCACAGCGAGATCAAGGCAGTCTGCTTGCCGCTGCGCTCCAGTTCGTCGAGCGCGGTGCCGAGTATCATGGCGCCGGTAGCGCCCAGCGGATGGCCCATTGCGATCGAGCCACCATTGACATTGACCCGCGCCGGGTCGATATCGAGATCACGGATGGCGCGCATGACCACCGCGGCGAACGCTTCATTGATTTCAAACAGGTCGATATCCTTGGCCGACATCTTGGCCTTGGCCAGCGCCTTGCGCGCCGCAGGGGCGATCCCGGTCAGCATGATGGTCGGCTCGGAGCCGGTGACGGCGGTGGCGACGATGCGGGCGCGCGGCTTCAGTCCCAGCTTCTGGCCCATCTCCTTGCTGCCGACCAGCACCAGCGCGGCGCCGTCGACGATGCCGGAGGAATTGCCGGCGTGATGCACGTGGTTGATTTTTTCGACCGTGGTGTATTTGCGCAGCGCAGTCGCATCGAAACCCATCTGGCCGATCTGCTCGAAAGCAGGATTCAAGGCCGCCAGGTTTTCGATGGTGGTCTGGGCGCGGATGTATTCATCGTGATCCAGCACCACCAGCCCATTCAGGTCGGTCACCGGCACCAGCGATTTGCTGAAGCGTCCTTCGGCGCGCGCATGGGTCGCTTTTTTCTGTGATTGCAGGGCGAAGTTGTCGACATCGCTGCGCGAAAAATTTTCCAGCGTGGCGATCAGGTCGGCGCCTATCCCTTGCGGCGCAAAGCCGGTGCTCTGGTTGACGCGTGGATCCATGAACCAGGCGCCGCCGTCCGAACCCATGGCCCAGCGCGACATGCTCTCGACGCCGCCGGCCACCACCAGCTGCTCCTGGCCGGACATGACCTTCATCGCCGCCAAGTTGACCGATTCCAGGCCGGAAGCGCAAAAGCGCGATTGCGTCACGCCCGCCACCGACTGGTCCCAGCCGGCATACAGCACGGCAGTGCGGGCGATGTCGGCGCCTTGCTCGCCGACCGGCGTGACGCAGCCGAGCACGACGTCGTCCACTTGCGAGGTATCGAGCTGGTTGCGTTGCTCCAGCGCGTGCAGCAGCTGCGCCAGCAGATTGACCGGCGTCATCTGGTGCAGGCTGCCATCCTTCTTGCCCTTGCCGCGCGGCGTGCGTACGGAATCGAAAATATAAGCTTCAGTCATAGCGTCTCCGGCTTGTATGTTTGCGTAATAATTATTACACTTTGCGTGTGTCTGATTGCAGCTGAATACTTACTGTATTGAAAGCCGTGGTAAGCGTCAATTGGTAAGGCACTCTAAATAAAGCAATTAAAGTGCAAATGGATACATCGGTAATTTTAATTACACATATGACAAAAATGACAAAAACCATGGCTGTGGAAAAGCAGAAAATCATCCTCGACCGCTCCCTGCTCAAGCCGGTGATACGGCAAAGGATAGAAAGCGCGGTGCTGGATTTGTTTTCGGAGCGCGAATTCCACAGCGTCAGCTTTGGTGAAATAGCTGCCGCCGCCAATGTCTCCTTGCAGACCATCTACAAATATTATGGCAGCAAGGAAGCGCTGCTGTTTGCCTGCCTGGAAACCTGGCTGGGTACGCTGGCCTCGCGCATGCTCGATCACTTGCAAGGCATCGAAAGCTGCCAGGACAAGCTGCGCAAGGTGTTCTGGGTAGTATTGGATTTCTTCGACCGCAATCCCAAGGTGAGCCAGCTGATCATGAGCTCGCTGCAGATCAGCGCATGGGGCCGCGACCGCACTTTCCGCCAGCCGGAAATGATGGAAGTCCTGATGAAAACCTTGACAGACGGCAGGGCGGAAGGCGTCCTGACGGATGAGGTGGATGAAAAAATCCTGCTGGATTATTTCATCGGCATCCTGGAGCGGCTGGTGCACATGCACACCATGCGCGGCGAGACGGAAGCGCTGGCGCTGCAGGCGAATGCGCTGTTCAGGATGTTGTGGCGGGCGATCGCCAGGCCCGCGAACTAATCTAGAAAATCGAAGGATCCCACATAGCGCGCCCGCGGCCTGATCAGTTGCCCGCTCGCCGCCTGTTCCTTGGCGTGGGCGATCCAGCCGGCGCAGCGGCCTAGTGCGAACAGGGTTTGCGAGGCACCGCGCGCCAGTCCGAAGGCGTGCTCGATTGCCGCCAGCGCGAAATCGATATTCGACGCTTGTCCGCTGAGCTCGCTGGCAGTATCGGCGATCGCCAGCAGCGCCGCGGTCTTGGCGTTGCCTGCCTGCGCCGCCAGCATCTGGATCAGCATGCGGCCGCGCGGATCACCGTCCGGATACAGGGGATGACCGAAACCCGGCAGCCGGCTGCCGTAGCCCAGCATGAAGACGGGCTGGCTCAAATGCCGCTGCAGCACGCCGCGCATGTCCTCGCTGGCCATGGCGGCGTCGATCATGGCCCGCACGCGCAGTGATTCACCGCCATGGCGCGGACCGGACAAGGCCGACAAACCAGCCAGCAGCGCCGCTGGAAGTGCGGCGCCGGTCGAGGCCACGCAGCGGACGGTAAAGGTGGAGACATTCAATTCATGATCGGCGCAGGCGATCAGCGCCGCTCGCAGCAGGTCCGCATGCCCTGCGTCTAGATGCCAGGCGTCGCAGCATTGCTGATGCAAGGGCGCGGTGCGTATATCGGCATCCAGCAATGCCGCCGCCAGCAGCCGCATCAGCTGTGCGCCGTCCCTCGGTCCATCAGACTGCGTCAATAAAGGCGCCGCAGCCGCCAGCAGGGCGGCGCCGCGTTGCAGCGGCAGGCAGCCGGCAAACGGCTGGCGCATGGCTGACCAGCGTTGCGGATCGATGACGGGGACGGCGCCATCGAAGCAATCCTTGCTGTCCCACAGGATCATGGCGACCTGTTCCAGGGTGGCGCTGTGCGCCAGCTTCATGGCGTCGTGGCCGCGGTAGCGGATGACGCCATGCTCGATCAGGGTGATGCGCGATTCCAGGATCGGCTTGCCCCAGTCGATCGCCTGTTCTACTGTGTGGCCGGCCTGGCGGCCGTCCTTGCGGCGGGCCACCAGGCGCAGCACCTGGTCGCGCGGATACAGCTTGCTGCGTTCGCTGTTGCCAGGCAGGGAACTGAGCATGCCGCGGCTAACATAGGAATACAATGTAGCGGTACTGACGCCGAGCAGGCTGGCGGCTTCAGCCGCGCTAAGCAATTTCTTCATTTGGAAATTTCTTTGTATTGATTGCCGCAATCAAGATTGACGCGGCCGGTCGCCAAATTCTAGACTGAATCTTTAGGCCCCATTAGAAAATAAGTTGAACATTTGTGCTGGCCGTAGCTGGTGCGCTGCTGCGTTGCCCACCGCTTGCAGTGCTCGCACTGCGGCGCGTCGTGCGCCTTGCATCGCATCCAGCTACGGCCGCCCAAATGCCCAACTTATTTCCTAATGGGCCCTTACTTTCCATAAGGACGATCATGCAAGCCGATACCATGGCCGATCAATTGCTCAACACGCTCTGGGATCTCGCCGGCCAAGCGCCGGATGCCCTGGAGCAGCTCAGTTTTTCCAACTTGGCGCAACAGTTGCCTTCGCAGTTCCAGGTCGGCGCGCTGGCGTCCGCCACCATCGGCGCGCAGGCGCTGGCGGCGGCCGAGTTCTGGCGTTTACGCAGCGGCCGCCGGCAAAGTGTGATGCTCGACCAGCGCCATGCGCTGGCCATCTTCCGCAGCGAACGCTATCTGCTGATAGACGGCAAGCCGCCGGCCGATCCCTGGAGTCCGATCGCCGGCTACTACCAGGCCGGCGACGGCCGCTGGCTACAGCTGCATACCAATTTTCCGCATCACCGCGACGGCGTGCTGCGGGTCCTGCAATGCGCCGGCAATCGTACCGCCGTGGCTGCCGCCATCGCCGGCTGGCAGGCCAGCGAACTCGATGCGCGCCTGGCGCAAGAGGGCATGTGCGCAGCGCTGATACGCAGTCCCGACGAATGGCTGGCCCATCCGCAGGCGGCTGCCATCGCCGGTTTGCCGCTGTTCGAAATCGAACGCATCGCCGACAGTGTTCCAGAACTGCTGCGCGGCAGCTTGCAACGTCCGCTCAGCGGCGTGCGCGTGCTCGATCTGTCGCGTGTGATTGCAGCGCCGGTAGCGGGGCGCACGCTGGCCCAGCATGGCGCCGAAGTGCTGGCGATAGGCGCCGCGCACTTGCCGAACATCCCGACGCTGGTGATCGACAACGGCCGCGGCAAGCGTGCCGCCCAGCTGGATTTGCGCAACGAGGCAGGGCGTCAGCGCCTGCGCGAACTGATACGCGACGCCGATATTTTCCTGCACGCATACCGCCCCGGCGCACTCGCCGCGCACGGCTTTTCCAGTGAGGAATTGCAGGCGCTGCGGCCGGGCCTGATCGAGATCCGTCTGTCTGCCTACGGCCATGCAGGCCCTTGGGCCGAGCGGCGCGGCTTCGACAGCCTGGTGCAGTCGGCTACCGGCATCGCCTGGGAAGAGGGGCAGGCCGCAAGCAGCGACAAGCCCGGCAAGCTGCCTTGCCAGGCGCTGGATCATGCCACCGGTTACCTGGCTGCTTTCTGCGCCATCACTGCGCTGCAAAGGCGGGCCATAGAAGGTGGCGGCTGGCGGGCGCGGGTTTCGCTGGCGCAAACCGGCCGCTGGCTGCAGTCCATGCCGCGCCTTGCCGACGGCTTACAGCATGCCGATCTCAGCGCTGCCGAAGTCGATCAGTGGCGGCAGACGATCCCGTCCTCCTTCGGCGAACTCAGTGCGATCGCGCCGGCCGAGCAGATGACGGAGACGCCGCCGCATTTCGATCTGCCGCCATCGGCCCTGGATGCTTATGAGGCGAGCTGGCAGCAATAATGGCGAGAGGCGGCTAACAAAAAAAAGGCGAAAAAAAAGCGCCTACGGTGAAGCAGGCGCTTTTTAACATGCATGCCGGTCAGTCTTTTATTCCTGGCCGGCTGTAGTAAATTGCGTGTTATGCGAAATTCTTCGAAGCAAATTCCCAATTCGCCAATGCCCAGAATGCTTCCAGGTATTTTGGACGGGCGTTGCGGTAGTCGATGTAGTACGCATGTTCCCAGACGTCGACGGTGATCAAAGGCTTAGCGTCGGTAGTCAGTGGGGTAGCTGCGTTGGAAGTCGACACCAGACCGAGCGAACCGTCAGCATTCTTCACCAGCCAGGCCCAGCCGGAACCGAAAGTGCCGACTGCAGTCTTGGTCAGTTCAGCCTTGAAGTTGTCGAACGAACCCCACTTGGCGTTGATCGCATCTGCCAATGCGCCGGTTGGTGCGCCGCCGCCACCTTGTGCTACCGGCGACAGGCTATGCCAGTAGAAAGTGTGGTTCCAGATTTGCGCTGCATTGTTGAAGACGCCGCCGGACGATTTCTTGACGATATCTTCCAGGGATGCGTTTTCGAATTCTGTGCCTGGGATCAGGTTGTTCAGGTTGGTCACATAGGTCTGGTGATGCTTGCCATAGTGAAATTCCAGAGTCTCTTTGGAAATGTGTGGAGCTAATGCATCCAGAGCGTACGGCAGGGGCGGGAGAGTGTGTGCCATGTTGTGCGTCCTTCCTATAGTTTTATTGGGATTACAAAGAAGCTGTTGCCTATACAAGTACAAGTGATGAACAGTTTCCAGGAAAGAGCTATTGTAAAGCGCTTAGCTATTCCATGCAGCAAGCTTGCGCTTTCCGGCTCCTTTTTATTCCATCCATTATGTGGCCTGCGCCGCATCCAGCAAAATCGTTGCTCAATCCAGTGTTGCCTGCACGCTGTCTATGCCGACCTTGGCGCTGCCTTCTGCCAGTTGGACAGTAACGAAATGGCGTGGCTGCAAGGCTTGCGGCGTGCGGATTACATGCCCTTTGGCGTCGGAAACGATGGCGTAGCCGCGTTCCAGCGTGCGCTGCGGATTCAGCAGTTCGAGTTGCGCATTGAGCGCTGCCAGCGCCTGCCGCCGGTCCTTGTTTTTTGCCGCCAGCGCGCTGCCGAGGCGGCGGCTCTGCTCCAGCAGTGCGCTGCGTGGCGCCGTGGTATCGGGAATCCGCGCGGCCAGGCGGGTGCGCAGGTTGAGCAGGGCGTAGCGCGACTGCGTCAGCGGAATGCGGGTGGCGTGCAGCAAGCGGCTGTGCAGGCTTTGCAACTTGACTCGTTCGTGGGCAATGGTGGCGGCCGGGCTGCTCAGGCGGCGTCCCAGCCAGTCCAGCGTCTGGCTGGCTTCGCCCAGCTGCCGGCGCAAGGCGCGGGTGAGGTCGTCGGCGTGCGCTTCCAGCGTCGCCAGCCAGTCGCCGCGCGGCACCGTGGCCAGCTCGGCGGCGGCGGTCGGGGTGGCGGCGCGCAGGTCGGCGGCAAAGTCGGCGATGGTGAAGTCGGTCTCGTGGCCGACTCCGGAAATCACCGGCATCGGCGCGGCGACAATCGCGCGCGCCACCGCTTCGTCATTGAACGACCACAGATCTTCGATGCTGCCGCCGCCGCGGCACACCAGCAGCAACTCGCATTCGGCGCGCGCCGCCGCGGTGTTGATGGCGCGCGCGATTTTTTCCGCGGCGCCGTCGCCTTGCACCGGCGTCGGGTACAGAATCACGCGCACATGCGGCGCACGGCGCGCCAGCGCGGTCAGGATATCGCGCAGCGCCGCCGCCTGAAGGCTGGTGACGATGCCGATGGTTCGGGCGAACGGCGGCAGCGGCCGTTTGCGCGCCGGATCGAACAAGCCTTCGGCGTTGAGTTTTTCTTTCAGGCGCAAAAACGCTTCGTACAGATTGCCGACGCCGGCGCGCCGGATCGCCTCGACATTGAGCTGATAGTCGCCGCGCGCGGCGTACAGGGTCACCAGCGCCCGCACTTCCACCTTGTCGCCGTCGCGCGGGGTAAAGCCAGCATGCTGGGCGCGGCCCTTGAACATCACGCCGCGCACTTGCGCTGCATCGTCCTTCAGCGTGAAGTACCAGTGGCCGGATGCGTAGCTCTTGAAATTCGAGATTTCGCCCGAGACCCAGGCCAGTGGAAAACTGCGTTCCAGCATCCGCGCAACGGCTTGATTCAAGGCGGACACCGTCAATATCTGAGGGCCGCTGGAACGGTTGTCGGGAGGGCTGGAGAGATTCATGCTGGCTTTCGATTCAAATAATTACCTTGTCCGTTGAAGTAGGCGGAACAGGGAGCGCTGATATTGTAAAGCACAGCCGCTGCACAGTAATGGAAAAGTGAAACAAATCAAAGGCTTGTCCTGAATGCAGTGAGCTTGCGCACAAGCTTATCCACATATTCTGTGGGTAACTGCGGATTTCTGCCGGCTTGTGGATATGTGTCGGATATGCGCCAGGTAAGCATGGCAAAACGATCACGGATGATGGTGAAAATTTCTCTCGCCATCCGTAAAGCCCTGTTTCAGGCGCATTTGCGGCATTCCTTCACACTGGTGAAAATGCGTTTCCAATCAATGACTTCAGATGAATCCAGTGCGCTTGTGCACAAAGTTATCCCCAAAATCTGTGGAGAACTTTGCGCGCGCAGCGCCGGCAAAACCTGCCTGTTTTTGCAACAGCGGGAAAAATTCCTTTTAAATCATGGACTTCAATATCGAGTTCGCTACTTGTCCACAATCTTGTTCACATAATGTGTGTGAAACTTCGGGAAGCGTTTTATCAACATAAAACACAGCAGAAAACACATCGATAAAAATTTCTGCTCAGCAATGCTTGTCACGCTTGCCCACAAGCCGTCAACAAGTTACATTCTGCATCCATGCCGATGAACCCCTCATCTGCATTTGTCTAGGCGACCCCGTCTCGTCAATACGCTCTACTGTATTCGTACCTCACCAAGGAGTTTCTTTTGTTTGCCATTATTCAAGCTGCGGGCTGGCCAATCTGGTTGTTGTTAATTGCCTCAGTCATTGCCACCGCATTGATTATCGAACGTCTCGTTTATTTGCGCCGTCCGCGGATTCTGCCGCCGCAACTGTTGCAGGAAGTGATACGGGTTTATCACAACGGCAAGATCAATGACGACGTCTTGACCAACCTTGCTTCCAATTCGCCGCTGGGGCGGGTGCTGGCTGCCGGCCTGCGCAATGTCGATGCGCCGCGCGACCTGATGAAGGAATCGATCGAAGAGGCCGGCCAGGCGACTGCGCATGACCTCGAACGGTTCCTGACGACGCTGGGCACGATTGCCTCGCTGGCGCCATTGATGGGCTTGTTCGGCACGGTGGTCGGCATGATCGAAATCTTTGGCGCGACCACTGGCGCCGGCGCCGATCCTACGCAACTGGGCCATGGCATTTCGGTGGCGCTGTATAACACAGGCTTCGGTCTGGCGATCGCCATGCCTGCCTTGATTTTCTATCGCCATTTCCGCGCCCTGGTGGACGGCTTCGTGGTTGATATGGAGCAGCAGGCTGTAAAATTTGTCGATACAGTTCATGGTGCGCGTAAATGAATTTCCGTAAAGGCAAGGGCCGCGAGGACCCTGAAATCAACCTGATTCCGTTCATCGATGTCTTGCTGGTGATCGTGATCTTCCTGATGGTGACCACCAGTTACAGCAAGTTCACCGCGCTGCAGATCACCTTGCCGACCGCCGATGCCGACAAGGCCATGACGCAGCCGCAGGAGATCAACGTCGCGGTCAATCCGCAGGGTCAGTACGCTGTGAACAACGTGCAGGTGTCGTCCAAGGATGCGGCGTCGCTGGCGCTGGACCTGAAGAATGCGGTGCAGGCCGATGGCCAGTCCAAGGCGGACCCGGTGGTGATCATCAATGCCGACGCCATGGCGACCCATCAGACTGTGATCAATGTGCTGGAAGCTGCGCGTCTGGCAGGTTTCGACAAGATCACGTTTGCCGCCCAGACTAGTGGCCACAAGTAAAAGTTCGCTTGAATCGACCCTGAGCGCCGCCTGGCAGCGGCGCGGCTTGCTGGCATGCCTGCTGTGGCCGCTGTCGCTGCTGTTCGGCTTGCTGGCGGCATTGCGGCGCCGGCTCTATGCCGCCGGCTGGCAGGCCAGCACCCGCTTGCCGGTGCCGGTGATCGTGGTCGGCAATATCTTTGTCGGCGGCACCGGCAAGACGCCGCTGACGATCTGGCTGGTGCAAGCCCTGCGCCAAGCCGGCTATGTACCGGGCGTGATCTCGCGCGGCTATGCGGCGCAATCTGCCGATGGAAAACCACAGGTGCGGCAAGTGAATGCAACTTCGCTGGCGGCCGAGGTCGGCGACGAACCCTTGCTGATCGCCGGCCGCGCGCAGTGCCCGGTGGTGGTCGGGCGCGACCGGGTGGCGGCGGCGCAAGTCTTGCTGCATGCGCATCCCGAAGTCAACCTGATCTTGTCTGACGACGGCTTGCAGCATTACCGTTTGCAGCGCGATATCGAAATCGTCCTGTTCGATTCCCGCGGCCCCGGCAACGGCTGGCTGCTGCCGGCCGGGCCCTTGCGCGAACCGGCTTCGCGCCGGCGCGACTTTACCGTGGTCAATGCCCCCGCGATTCCCGCCTCCATGCCGGCCGGAGCTATCCGCATGCAGCTGGTGGGTGAGCAGGCCGAACGCCTGGCCGATCCGGCGCAGACGCGGACGCTGGCCAGCTTGCGCGATCCGGCGCTGAAGCTCGCCGCAGCCGCCGGGATAGGCAATCCGCAACGCTTTTTCAACATGCTGAGCGCGGCCGGCCTGGCGTTCGAGACGCTGGCCTTGCCCGATCATCATGACTTTTCCGACAATCCGTTTGCCGCCCTGCAGGCAGAGCTGATCCTGATCACGGAAAAGGATGCAGTAAAATGTCGACAAATAGCTTCTATTAAAAACGACCCGCGCATCTGGGTCGTTCCGGTGACGGCGCAGATTGACGCCGCACTGTCACATCAAATTCTGGAGAAACTCCGTGGACACTCAACTGCTTGACATCCTGGTCTGCCCGATCTGCAAAGGACCGCTGCATCATGACAAGAAAGCCCAGGAACTGATTTGTAACGCTGACAAACTGGCTTATCCGATCCGCGACGGCATCCCCATCATGTGGGCCGACCAGGCGCGCGACCTCAGCGCCCCGGCCGGCGGCGCGGCTCCTGCAGCCTGAGTGGCGGGAGACACTGTGAGTCCGAGCAAGCCTTTCACGGTCATCATTCCGGCGCGGCTGGCTTCCACCCGCCTGCCCAACAAGCCGCTGGCCGACATCGGCGGCAAGCCGATGATCGTGCGCACCGCCGAGCGCGCTGCGCAATCCGGGGCGGCGCAGGTGATCGTGGCCACCGACCATGCGGAAATCCTGGCGGTCTGCGCCCAGCATGGGATTGCCGCACGGCTGACGCGCGCCGACCATCCTTCCGGCACCGACCGCATCGCGGAAGTGGCGGCGGCGCTGGGTCTGGCGGCCGATGCCGTGGTGGTCAACGTGCAGGGCGACGAACCGATGATCGATCCGGCCCTGATCGCGGCCACTGCCGCCCAGATCAGCGCCGAGGTGCCGATGGCGACCGCGGCCCATGTCATCGATGCGGTGAGTGATATATTCAATCCGAATGTGGTCAAGGTAGTGCTGAACCAGGCCGGGCGCGCCCTGTATTTTTCACGGGCGACGATTCCCTGGCACCGGGACGGTTTTGCGCAAACGCAGCAGAGCCTGCCAGCCGGCTACCAGCCTTTGCGGCATATCGGCTTGTACGCCTACAGCAATGGTTTTTTGCAAACCTACCCGACTTTGGCAGTGTCGCCGCTGGAACAGATCGAAGCGCTGGAGCAGCTGCGGGTGTTGTGGCACGGCTATCCGATTGCGGTGCATATTGCGCCGGCGGCGCCGGCGCCTGGCGTCGATACGGCGGAAGACCTGGAGCGGGTGCGCCGTTTTTTCACTGCATGAAATACCAGGAAATAACAGAAAATCATCGTTGAACCAACAGAAAACGTGCCCAAATCGTGGGCAAAGCGCGCTGTTTGGTAAAATTGTATGGTAAGTTTCATGCAAAGATAGCGTGATATAAATAAGCATCTCAGGAGACGTCGCTGCCAGTTCGCTGTGCGCCGTCGCCACAATCAATTCACAAACTCACCTTAGGACTTCAACATGCGCCTCATCCTTTTAGGAGCGCCTGGTGCCGGTAAAGGCACGCAAGCGACTTTCATTAAAGAGAAATTCAACATTCCGCAGATTTCCACGGGCGACATGTTGCGCGCAGCAGTCAAGGCTGGCACTCCGCTAGGCATTGAAGCGAAGAAGGTGATGGATGCAGGCGGCCTGGTCTCCGACGACATCATCATCGGCTTGGTCAAGGACCGCCTGAAACAGTCGGATTGCGCCAACGGCTACCTGTTCGACGGCTTCCCGCGCACCATTCCGCAGGCAGACGCCATGAAAGAAGCGGGCGTGTCTATCGACTACGTGCTGGAAATTGACGTTCCCGACAGCGCCATCATCGAACGCATGAGCGGCCGCCGCGTGCATCTGTCCTCGGGCCGTACCTACCACGCCAAGTTCAATCCGCCGAAAGTGGCGGGCAAGGACGACGTCACCGGCGAAGACCTGATCCAGCGCGACGACGACAAGGAAGAAACCGTCAAGAAACGTTTGTCCGTGTATCACGAACAGACCGAAGTGCTGGTCAATTACTACGGCGACTGGGCCAAGGCCGGCTTGCCGGGCGCGCCCAAGTATCGCAAGATCGCCGGCGTCGGTCCGGTCGAGCAGATACGCGACAGCGCGTTTGCGGCATTGGAAGCATAAAGAAAGCGGACTTCGGTCCGCTTTTTCTTTTAATCAATACTTTGCGACAAAGTCATTTAGAATAAATCCAAGCTCCAATCTTCAGGCAGCAGCAACCCGTCAAAGCCAGCCCAAGCATCTCACTGAAAATAAAAGGGCAACGAAAAATTTTGCATTACGCGGTATCGGCCGGGAATCGCAGGCGCCAAGTTGGTGTCGCGCAGACCGGTGAAATGGTGTGATTGTCTTATTTTGTCGTGCAGCCGTTCGAAAAACAGGAGGAGTCAACATGGCATCAAGTCTATGGTTTGCCGTCGCTTGCGGCATCATTGCCGTTATCTACGGGCTGGTTTCACGCAGTTGGATATTGAAGCAGGATCCTGGTAATCCGCGCATGCAGGAAATTGCCGCCGCGATCCAGCAGGGCGCCGCCGCCTACCTGGCGCGCCAGTACCGCACCATCGCCATCGTCGGCGCGGTGCTGTTCATCGTGATTGCCATATTGCCGGGACTGGGGCTGGTGACCGCCGCCGGCTTTCTGATCGGCGCGGTGCTGTCGGGCGCCTGCGGCTTCATCGGCATGAATGTCTCGGTGCGCGCCAATGTGCGCACCGCCCAAGCCGCCACCAAGGGCATCGGGCCGGCGCTGAACGTCGCTTTCCGCGGCGGCGCCATCACCGGCATGCTGGTGGTAGGCCTTGGCTTGCTCGGCGTAACCTTGTTTTTCCTGTGGCTGCTGGCCTTCACCGGACCTGCCAGCGCGTCGCTGCATGATGTCATCCGGCCGCTGATCGGACTGGCTTTCGGCGCTTCGCTGATTTCGATTTTCGCCCGTCTCGGCGGCGGCATCTTCACCAAGGGCGCCGACGTCGGCGCCGACCTGGTGGGCAAGGTGGAAGCCGGCATTCCGGAAGATGACCCGCGCAATCCGGCGGTGATCGCCGATAACGTCGGCGACAATGTCGGCGACTGCGCCGGCATGGCGGCCGACTTGTTCGAAACCTATGTGGTGACCTTGATCGCCACCATGCTGCTCGGTTCGCTGCTGGTGCATGGCGCCGAATTGCTGGCGGTGCTGTATCCGCTGGCCCTGGGCGGCGTCTCCATCCTGGCCTCGATCATCGGTTGTTCCATGGTCAAGGCCAAGCCGGGCAAGAAAATCATGTCGGCGCTGTATACCGGCCTGTGGTGGGCGGCGATCCTGAGCCTGATCGGCTTTGCAGTGGTGACCTGGCTGATCCTGCCGGAGCCAATGCGGATACCGCTGATGGGCTCAGCCTTCATCGGCATCGTCCTCACCGGCTTGATGGTCTACATCACCGAGTATTACACCGGCACCGATTTCAAGCCGGTGCGCCACATCGCGCAAGCCTCCACCACCGGCCACGGCACCAATATCATCGCCGGTCTCGGCGTCTCGATGAAATCGACTGCCTATCCGGTGCTGGCGGTGTGCGTCGCCATTCTGGCGTCTTATTGGCTGGCGGGCCTGTACGGCATCGCCATCGCTGCCACTGCCATGCTGTCGATGGCCGGCATCATCGTGGCGCTGGACGCCTACGGTCCGATCACCGATAACGCCGGCGGCATCGCCGAAATGTCGGGCCTGCCGGATTCGGTGCGGGCGATTACCGATCCGCTGGACGCGGTCGGCAATACCACCAAGGCGGTCACCAAGGGCTATGCTATCGGCTCGGCCGGCCTGGCGGCGCTGGTGCTGTTCGCCGATTACACCCATGCCCTCGATTCGGTCGGCAAGAGCACCGTCTTCGATCTCTCCAATCCGCTGGTGATCGTCGGCCTCTTCATCGGCGGCCTGATCCCCTACCTGTTCGGGGCGATGGCGATGGAAGCCGTGGGCCGCGCCGCCGGCGCGGTGGTGGTGGAAGTGCGGCGCCAGTTCCGCGACATCAAGGGCATCATGGACGGCAGCGGCAAGCCGGAGTACGACAAGGCGGTCGACATGCTGACTTCATCGGCGATCAAGGAAATGATCATCCCGTCGCTGCTGCCGGTGGTGGTACCTATCCTGGTTGGCCTGATCCTCGGCCCGGCGGCGCTGGGCGGCCTGCTGATGGGAACCATCGTCACCGGTCTGTTCGTGGCGATCTCCATGACCACCGGCGGCGGCGCCTGGGACAATGCCAAGAAATATATCGAGGACGGCAACCACGGCGGCAAGGGTTCGGAGGCGCACAAGGCGGCGGTGACCGGCGACACGGTCGGCGATCCCTACAAGGATACGGCCGGTCCGGCGGTCAATCCGCTGATCAAGATCATCAACATCGTGGCCTTGCTGCTGGTGCCTTTGCTGCCGGGGAGCGGCATGAACCAGGCGGTTGCAGGGCCGGAGGTGATCCTGGTGCCGGCGCCGGTTACGGCGCCCGCAGCTGAAACGGCCAGCGCCGGCAGCGCAGCAGCAGCGGCGACTGCGCCGGCTTCGGCGCCGTCTGCGGTGATCTATTTCGAATCGGGCAAGTCGGAGGCGCCGGCCGACACCAGCGAAAAGCTGGCGCCGGTCATCGAAGCGGCCAAGGCCAAGACCGACGCCAAAGTGGTGGTGAGCGGCTTCCATGACACCACCGGCGATCCGGCCAAGAATGAAGAAATCTCCAAGGAACGCGCCAAGAGCGTCAAGGCGCTGTTGCTGATCGGCGGCGTGGCGGAAGACGCGATCGTACTGGAGAAGCCGCAAGTGACTACCGGCAGCGGCGACAACGCCGAGGCGCGGCGGGTCGAGGTGAGTGTGCGCTGAAGCGGGGCGGGGCCGGATCGGGCAGGGCGGCAGCGACAGGCCGCCTTGCAGCTTCCTATACAGCTTTCCGTTCCGATGCGCGCAGCAGACTGCTTGTGCTACGCGTATCACGACGGCAGCCACAATAAAAATGGACACCACGCGGTGTAATGCCGTTCAGTTAAGACTGAACGGCATTTTTATTTGCGGAATTCGTAGGGTGGGCACTCCGTGCCCACGCGGACGGGCCGGGGCACGAATGTCAGAGACACGAATATCCACGATACTGCGTGGGCACGGAGTGCCCACCCTACGCCAGCGATTTTCAGTAAGAAATGATTAATTGCGTAGCGATTTTGTATCCGGCCGGTTGCTGTGCCCCTGCTTGTGTGGTCGAACTGATGGCGCTGCTGTTCGCATTCGGCGCGATAAGCGCTGCGGGCTTCCTGAGTTCGCGACAAAGCACCGGTAGGGTGGGCACTCCGTGCCCACGCGGACGGGCCGGGGCGCGAATGTCAGGGACACGATTATCCATGATACTGCGTGGGCACGGAGTGCCCACCCTACGGCAGCGATTTTCAGTAAGGAATGATTAATTGTGTAGCGATTTTGTATCCGGCCGGTTGCTGTGCCCCTGCTTGTGTGGTCGAACTGATGGCGCTGCTGTTCGCATTCGGCGCGATAAGTGCTGCGGGCTTCCTGAGCTCGCGACAAAGCACCGGTAGGGCGGGCACTCCGTGCCCACGCGGATAGGACGGGGGCGCGTAGCCCGGGTGCGAATGCCCAGGGACGTAAATCTCCACGGCACTGCGTGGGCACTCCGTGCCCACGCAGTGCCATGTCGTTCTGCCCTAACTGAACAGCATTACACCAGGCGGTGTCCTTTTTTATTGATGCCGTTGGCAAGCGCTTAGCGATTTACCTTGCACGCCGTATCGGTATCCCAGCGTCCGGAGCAAATACGCCAGCGGCACAGCTCGCCTTCGATCATGCCTAGTTGCCGGCAGCGCAGCAACAGGCCGGCGGTGCTGTCGCCGCTTTTGCGTTCGACGATATCGGGTCCTCCGTCAGAGGCGTTTTGCGCCAGCACAGGTTCAGCCGCTTTTTTCTTGGCTTGCTGCCTGGATTTTGCCGTCTCTTTAGCTGGCTTGGCCGGCTCGTTCACGCTGTCGCCGTGCGACACCAGTGCGCTCAGGATATTCACGTCGCTGTCGGGAGGCGTGCTGGCTGCTTTTGCCGGCTTCTGCGCAACTGCTTTTTTGTCCGGCACGTTGCGATTCACCAGCGGCGCATTCACGCTCTTGGCGGCCGGTTTCGCCTTTGCCGGCTTCGGTTCCTCCAGCGCGCTCTTCAGCGAAGTGGCAGTCACCGGCACGCCGGCTTCCAGGCTCTCGGTCAGCTTGGCGCGCGGATCGGCAGGCGCCGCGTCGGCAGCGGCATCGGATTTCTCAGTGTGGGTGGCTGGATCGTTTTCGATGACCGCAGCTTGCGATTCGGTTTTTTCAGGCGCGGGCGTATTGGCGGCAAGGACTGGAGTGCTCGACGGCAATTCTTTTGGTGCGGCCGGCGTAGGTGCGCTGGCCGCGGTGGCGTCGGCAAGCTGGGCGCTGCGTTGATTCCAGGCAAAAAAACCGCCGGCGCCGATCGCTGCCAGCAAGGCCAGCACGACGGCGCCGCGCACTACGCCGGATTTCTTTTGCGCAATGCCTTTCGCAGGAGAGTTCTTGCCCTCCAGGGCGTTCAGGATGCTCCCGCTGCTATTGTCTGTCGCTGTCGAACCCGATAGCAAATTCGGTTTTACAGAGCCGCGCGCAGTTTCTTCTGGTGGTTGCAAGACACAGTTCTCCAAATGTCAGGTATTAAACACAGACCGACGTGACGCCCAGTTTGATAAGGTATACTCTCTGACAACTAAATATGTCAACTGGCAATATATTACCAAAAAAGTACAATTTTTTTTTGGTAATATTCACGAAAGGTATTTGCGTTGGTCTTAGCCGTTGCTCTTTATTTCCTACTCGCCTGCGGCATCTCGGGTCTGCTGTTGTTTCCGGCTGCCCGTGAAATTGTATTTTCGGCACTGCTTAGAGGGCGGCAGCAACTCGGCGCCCAGGTCCAGAACTGGAAAGAACGCCGGTCAAGGACAACAAAATCCTTTACACAAAACCTGCAAGCGTCGAGACTCTCGACTTGGCAGTTTATTAAAAAACATCATTTGATTCTACTCGCAGGAACGGCGGTTGTGCTGATTCCGCCGTTAATTGCCTGGATGTTGAGTGGAAAAGCGATGCTGGGCAGCTATGATGATTCAGGGCAAGTTGTGAATCAGCAGATCGCCGCGCTGCTGGAAGGGGAGCAATTAGTACCGCCGCCACCGTTGCCGCCCGAGGTGTTTACTACCCAGGAAGTGGCGCAGGTGCGGCCGATGCTGGATAGCGCCAGCCGCAACTGGCAGCAGCTGGATGCTGATTTCACCCAGCGCCTGCTGATGACTTTCAAGATCATGAAAGAGCAGCATGGTTATGACATGGTGATTATCGAAGGGTATCGCAGTCCGGAGCGGCAGAATGCGCTGGCGCAGATGGGTGGCAGCGTGACCAACGCCAAGGCGTTCCAGAGTTACCACCAGTATGGCTTGGCCGCCGATTCGGCGTTCATGCGCAACGGCAAGCTGGTGATTACGGAGAAAGACCCGTGGGCCATGCGCGGTTATCAGCTGTATGGCGAAGTGGCTGAATCGGTCGGACTGACCTGGGGCGGCCGCTGGAAAATGATGGACCTGGGGCATGTGGAGTTCCGCAAGCCCGGGGTAATGAAAAAATGAAGCAGCTGTTTCGCAGTGCAATCCAGATTTACCGTTTAGGTTGATGCAGTCAGGCGCGGATATCGGCGTCGAACAGGGCAGATTTTCTGTTGTGTAAAAGCAACAGTAAGCAACAACCTGCAGTCGTGACGCTGAATCGGCTATCGTCACGGCTGCCGGTGGAAATTGCCGTTTTGCATCACTTTCAAAAGAATCAATTACTTAATTACTGATACCTATGCAACGAATTTGGCAATTTTTGACGAATGCACGCACTCTGGCAATCGTCGGTTTTGTGGCCCTGGCCTGTTTTCTCTTTCTTGCCGCGGATGCCTTGCAGGTCGACGGCATCTGGGTCGTGATTTTCCTGGTCGCGGTGCTGCTGATCTGGGGCCTGGTCTGGCTGTACCGCAAGCAGCGTACTAAAAAGGCGTCGCAAAACCTGAGCGACATGCTGGAAGGGCAGGCGGAGAAAGCCGCCGACAAGCCTAGCGCCGTCGGCCGCGACGAGACTGAGACCATCCGCAAGCGGATGCTGGAAGCGATTTCCACCATCAAGAATTCCAAGCTCGGTGAAAAATCCGGCGCCACTGCCTTGTATGAATTGCCGTGGTACATGATCATCGGCAATCCGGCTGCCGGCAAAAGCACGGCGGTCGCCAACTCCGGCCTGCAATTCCCGCTGGCCGACAAGAACAGCAATATCGTGCAGGGCATAGGCGGCACCCGCAATTGCGACTGGTTCTTCACTACCGACGGCATCCTGCTGGATACGGCAGGACGCTATTCCGTCCATGAGGAAGACCGCGCCGAGTGGTTCAGCTTCCTCGGCCTGCTGAAAAAGCACCGCAGCCGCGCGCCTATCAACGGCATCATCATCGCCGTCAGCGTCGCCGAGCTGGCCGGCAACAGGCCCGAGTTCGGCATCAACCTGGCCAAGAACCTGCGCCAGCGCGTGCAGGAGCTGACCGAGAAACTGGAAGTCTTTGCGCCGGTCTACGTGATGTTCACCAAGGCCGACCTGATCACCGGCTTTACCGAATTCTTCGTCGACATGGACCGCGGCGAAAAAGACCGCGTGTGGGGCGCCACCCTGCCGTACAACAGAAAGACCAGCAGCCAGGATGTGCTGGCGCATTTCGATGAACGCTTTGATGAATTGTTTGAAGGCCTGAAGGAAATCAGCCTGGCCAATATGGCTCTGAACCGCGGTGACCGCCTGCCGCCGGGCGTGCTGACTTTTCCGCTCGAATTCGCGGCGGTGAAGAGTTCCCTGCGCGCGTTCATCGCCACCTTGTTTGAAGAAAACCCGTTCCAGTTCAAGCCGGTATTCCGCGGCTTCTATTTCACCAGCGCCTTGCAGGAAGGCAGCGGCATCAGCAGTTCCTCGGAACGCATCGCCGACCGTTTCGATCTCAAGCTGCAAGCGATCGAGCGCCCGGAAATCCACTCCAAGCACGGCTTCTTCCTGCTCAACCTGTTCCGCAAAGTGATTTTTGCCGACAAGGACCTGGTGTCGCAATACGCCAGCCGCCACAAGACGCGCTTGCGCTACACCATGTTCTTCGCTGCTACCGCCTTCGTCGGCCTGGCGTTGGCCGGCTGGAGCTGGTCCTACATCGGCAACCGCCAGCTGACCGCCAACGTCCAGGCGGACCTGGACAAAGCCATCAAGCTGCAGGAAAAACGGATCGACCTGCAATCGCGCTTTGAAGCGATGGAAATCCTGCAAGACCGCATCGAGCAATTGCAAAAATATGACAACAGCCGTCCGCTGTCGCTCGGCTTCGGCCTGTACCAGGGCGACCTGCTGCAGCAGAAGCTGCGGGAAGAATACTTCGCCGGCGTCAAGGACATCATGCTCAAGCCGGTGACGGCGAATATCGAATCCTTCCTGTCTGAAATGAATGCGCATGCCGGACAGCTGGAACCGATGTCGCATCCGGTGCAGCTGACCAGCGCGACGGCGCCGGCGGCGGGTGCAGCAGCCGCGCAGCCGGGCCAGCCCGCGGCTGGCGGCGCCGTGGCGGGCGCCAGCGCCCAGGCAGCCGTTGCGACAGGCAGCAGCGGCGCTACCCAGCAATACAAGGATTCCTCGCCGACCAATGTCGAGGACGGCTACAACGCCCTGAAAACCTATCTGATGCTGAGCGACCGCCAGCGTGCCGAGTCTAGCCATCTGAACGATCAGCTGACCCGCTTCTGGCGCGGCTGGCTGGAAAGCAACCGCGGCAATATGACGCGTGAACAGATGATCCGCAGCGCCGAACGCCTGATGAGTTTCTACCTGTCGCAAATCAGCGATCCGTCCTGGCCGACCGTCGAAAGCAAGCTGACCCTGGTCGACCAGTCGCGCGACAACCTGCGCCGCGTGGTGCGCGGCATGGCGGCGAGGGATCGCGTGTATGCCGATATCAAGGCGCGCGCCTCGACCCGTTTCCCGTCGATCACGGTGGCCAGCATCGTCGGCGAACAGGACAAGGAACTGATCGTCGGCAGCTATGCGATTCCAGGAACATTTACACGCGACGCCTGGGAGAAGTTCGTCCAGGGCGCGTTCAAGGAAGCCGCCAACAAGGAATTGCAAAGCGCGGACTGGGTGCTGAAGACCGCTTCCAGCGACGACCTGACGCTGGAAGGCAGCCCGGAGCAGATCCAGAAGGCGCTGGTCACGCAGTACAAGACCGAATACGCCAAGGAATGGCAGAAGTTCATGCAGGGCGCGAATATCGCCGACCTCGGCGGCTTCGACAACGCGGTCAAGGCCATGAACCGTTTCGGCGATCCGTCCACTTCGCCGATCAACAAGTTCGTCAGCGCGGTCTACCAGCAGACCTCGTGGGACAATCCCTCTCTGCTGAACAATAGCCTGGGACGCGCGCAAAGCGGTGTAGTCGCCTGGTTCAAGCAAACCATCCTGCGGCAGGCGCCGTCCGGGGTTAATGTGAATGTCAACGTCAATGCCAACCCCGATGGCACAGCACTGCCGATGGGGCCGGTCGGCAAGGAATTTGCCGGCGTGGCGCGCATGGTGAGCGCCAAGGACAATAACGCCACGCTGATGCGCGGCTATATGGAAACCTTGTCGAAACTGCGGACCCGCTTCAACCAGATCAAGAACCAGGGCGATACCGGTCCGGGCGCCAATCAGCTGATGCAGCAGACCTTGAACGGCAGCGGCTCGGAACTGGCGGATGCGCTCAAATATGTCGATGAGCAGATGCTGGTCGGCATGAGCGATTCGCAGAAACAGGCGATCCGTCCGATCCTGGTGCGGCCGTTGATCCAGGCGTTTGCCGTCACCATTAAACCGACCGAGGCTGAGATGAATCGCACCTGGGCGGCGCAGGTGTACGCTCCGTTCGAGAAAACCCTGGCCGAGAAATATCCGTTTGCCGCCAATTCGAAGATCGAGGCGACCAGCGCGGAGATCGGCCAGACCTTCGGCCCGGACGGCAGCATCGCGAAATTCGTGAATGCCTCGATGGGACCATTGGTGGTACGCCGTGGCGATACGCTGGCGGCCAAGACCTGGGCCGACATGGGCATTACCTTGTCACCGACCATGGTGTCGAGCTTCGCGCGCTGGGTTGCGCCGCTGGGCGCCAGCAGCGCCGCGGCGGCTGGCGGCGGCGGGGCTGCGGCCGATGCGCAAACCGTGTTCCAGATCCAGGCGCTGCCGGCTGCCGGCACCACCGAGTACACCATCGAGATCGATGGCCAGCAGCTGCGCTACCGCAATACCCAGGCGCAGTGGACCAACTTTGTCTGGCCTAATCCGCAAGGCGTGGCAGGCGCCCGCATCACGGCGGTGACGTTTGACGGCCGCACCGTCGAAATCGCCAACCAGCCTGGCCGTTTCGGCCTGGAACGCCTGATCAACACGGCGGTGCGCAAGCGCAAGGACGGTAACTTCGAACTCAGCTGGACCAATGAAAATATCACCGTGCCGATCAACCTGAAGATCATCAGCAGCCCGCAAGTCAGCGCCAAGGCGCCGGACGGCGGCGCCCAGCAAGGACAGGGCTTCCGTGGCCTGAAGCTGCCGGAGACCATCGTCGGCAGCGCCGCCAGCCCGGTCAGCAATCCGGCTGCGGCGTCACCGGCGGCGACGGCAACAGCGGGAGCAGCAGGAGCAGCAGGAGCAGCAACGGCGGCCACTGCGGCAGGCGTAGCAACTGCAGGAGGGGCAGCACAATGAGCGTTGGAGAAAAGTTGGCAAATATCGGTTATTTCGGGAAAATCCCCAGCCGCGGCGATTTTATCAAGGCTACCGACAACATGCCGCTGGTGTCGATTCTCGACGAGTGGCTGGCGCAAGCCATGGACCTGCTGTCGGCCGAGCCGCGCTGGAAGATCGCTTACGACGCCGTCAGTCCGCTGCACTTCGCGTTCATCGGCCCACGCAGCCGGCGCGCCATCGCCGGCCACCTGATCGCCAGTAACGACCAGGCCAACCGGCGTTTTCCCTTCCTCGCCGTCAGCACCATGGAAATCGACGAGCCGCAGGATTTCACGGCCAAGAGTCCGATGGCTTTTTCGCGCCTGTGGAACCGTATGGAGAGCCAGGCATCCGAAGTGGTGGCGGCTACCGATCCGGCGATTTCCCTGCAAAACCTGACCGCTACCGGCATTCCTTTGCAGCTGGGCAGCGGCGCTTATCACGCGGCGTTCACCGATTTCATGGAAATTCAGACCGTCGGCGGACTGGAGAACATGTTGCGCAGCACTGGCTTCAAGGGTTCCTTGCGGCACCTGATCCTGGCGCTCGGCATCCTGTTGCAGCCGGTGATGGCGAGCGCTTCCTCGCGCCTGGAAAAGAGCCTGGTGATGCCATTGCCCGAGGATCCGCTGTACCGCAACCTGGTGGCGTCCTACTGGCTGCACCTGATCACGCCTTTCCTGTTGCGCGGCAATTTTGAGCTGGCCACCTTCGTCACCCGCATCAACGACCGGCCGGCGATGGTGATCGGCTTCAGCGGCGCTTCGCCGCGCACCCTGCAAGCCATCATGGATCCGCAGGTGGCGCTGGAGCACCACATCTCTTTCGAGGACGCCAACTGGGTCGAAGAACAGGTCAGCACCGACTACAGCATCACCAAAATCGCCAGCTACCTGGCGCAACCCACCTTATCGTTAAAATCGGCTCATGATTCGTTTCGTGAAGCATTTATTGGAGCCTGACGCATGCGTTATCTGAGCATTGCCCTGACATCGTTATTGCTGTCGAACCTGGCGCTGGCACAAAATGTGGCGCCCCCGGTGGCGACACCCAAACCCGGCCAGATCCTGGTCAGCGGCACCGTGCCGGACGAAGCCAGCAAACAGAGCGCGCTGAGCAAGTTGCAGGAACTGTACGGCGCCGACCGCGTGGTCGACCAGATCTCGGTCGGCTCGGTGGTGGCGCCGGCCAACTGGAACGGCTATGTGCAAAAGCTGATCAATCCCAGCCTGAAGCAGGTCAGCCGCGGCCAGCTGAAAATCGACGGCAACACCGTCAGCATCAACGGCGAAGTCAGCAACGAAGCGCAGCGCCAGCAGATCGCCAGCGAAATCGCCGGTAATTTGAATCCGACCTACACGGTCAAGAATGGCTTGCGGGTATCGGCTTCAGAACAGGGCTTGCTGGACCAGACGCTGGCCAACCGCACCATCGAATTCGAAAGCGGACAAGCGACGCTGACGCCTTCCGGCATGCGCATCCTCGACGAAATGTCGGCGGCGCTGTCGAAGCTGAAGGACAAGAAGGTGGAAGTGATCGGCCATACCGACAACCAGGGCCTGCGCGCGCGCAATATCGCGCTGAGCAAGGCGCGCGCCGATGCGGTCAAGGATTATCTGGCGCAGAAGGGCATCAATGGCGACCTGATCGTCACCTCGGGGCAGGGACCGGACCGGCCGATCATGACCAACGATACCGCCGACGGCCGCTCGCGCAACCGCCGGATTGAGTTCCGGGTATCCCAGTAAATAAAGAAACCAGGCGAAACTGAGGTGGCTGCGCTCGGCACCTCAGTTCTGGTCGTGCGACTGGTTGTCGCCCTGCAGTCCCAGCAATTCTTCCACATGCGCCAGCGATCCCGGATCCTTGATGACCGTGCGCAGCCAGTGATGCAGCGGCAGCTCGCCCCAGTGGGCGGCCTTTTCCGCGAGATAGGCAACCGGGCTGTGCGGCTCGGTGCGGCGGAAGAAATCCGCCACGTGGCGTAGTTGCATCAGGGCCTGGGTGCGATTCTGGATCGGGCCGTTGAGGCCTGTTGCTTGCGGTTCCTGCTGTTCCACCTGGTTCACCTCCGGTTGCATCTTGGCTGCGCTTTGTCCCGCGTTTTGTCCATTGTTGGCATGGGTGTCGGCGCCATTGGCTTGCGCTGCAGGGCGGGTATTGATCCCGGCTTCCTGGGCGAAACGGGTAATGGTTGCAATCACGCTTTCCAGCGCTTCCTTGACCGCGGAAAAAGCGGGGCCGTCCTGGCCGACCCGGAAATCTATCGATTTTTCCAGCTGCAGCAGCGCCTGCTGGCAAGCGTTAGCGTCGGCCAGCAGTTTTTCATAGTAAGCGGGAGAGGATTTGCGCCGTGCCGACTCCACATCCGCCAGCTTGACGCCGTCACCGCCATCGCTGTTGCCGCGTTCTTCATTGGCGGCGCGGATGCGCGCGGATTCGAAATCGATGGTAGAAAACGCCGTGCCGCGGCCTTCGGTGAGCGGGATTTCGCGCACCAGTTGCACCGAGCGCGACAATAGCCAGCCGACATTGCCGATGCGCAGTTCCTGATCGTCGTCGTCCGGTATCGGATACAGCATGTCCCAAAAGCGGTCGCTCAAGCCGGCCAGCAGCAGATAGCCATCGGCCAGTCCGCGGAAATGGCGCACCTTGGCATTGGCTTCGCTTAGCCAGACTGCCAGGCGCAAATCCTTGCTCTGGGTTTCGATCAGGCGCGCGCAGTTGTCGACCACAAATCCCCAGTCGGCTTCTTTCAGTTCGGTGATCCACTCGCCCTGGTCCAGCGACGGGTCGTCGAAACGGCGTGCATGGGCGATGGCGTCGAGGTCGCTGGAAAAGGACAGGTCGGCGCCGCAAGGTGCGGAGTCACTGATTGGATTAAGTAATTGTTCGACAGAAAACATAAAAGAAAACCCACAAAAATAATTCGAGCTAAGAAAGGTTGCAGTCGCCGGATCGAGGAGAAACCCGTTGCCGCCCCTGACCGGGAATATATCGCAACAGTAAATAAAATCTTGCCAATACATTACATGAAACGCCGGACAAATGCTGACATTTCCTCGGTGCAATCATACTCCAGTGTGTCCCCAGGGCTTTAAAAACGATAGGTAAATTGCCAATGTCACCAGTTGTGGTTTTTCTGTAGCTTGTATGCGATGCGGGTGTCAAAAAGGAAAAGGATATGTTTCCGTAGTAACATGTGTCCACAGTGCATGTATTGATCAGTTGCTGTTGCTCGCTATGCGATGCCGGAGCCCGGATTGTTATCGACAGGTGAAAACCGAGATCTCATGTTGAGAAAGCGGTCGTTGCACCTGCGTGAATTGTCATTATTTGTTAATTAGGCGGCAATAGTCGTAGCGGCGGTTAATAGCCGATTATGATTGTCATATGTGAAACGGCTGTGCCGTGCTGCCTCGGTTTTAATATTTTTAAGAAAGTGAGTAAGGGACTATGAATCATTGGAAAAACAAACTGATCTGCAGCGTTGCCATGAGCTGCCTGATGCTGCCGCTGGCCGCATCGGCCGCTGCCACCGCTCCTGCCGTGGCGGATACGGCGCAGAAGAACAGTGCAGCCGACCAGGAAATCAAAGTGCTCAAGGACGTAGCACAGGCCCGTCCGACCGAAAAAACGCCATGGCTGCGCATGACTCAGATCAAATACGATGCCGGCAGCTATGGCGACGCGGTTGCCTACGCACTGGAAGTGCTGCAACGCGATCCAGCCGACAAATATGCGCGCGGCGTGGTCGCCCTGGGCAGCCTCAAGCTGTCGATCAAGGCCCTGAATGACCTGAACGCGCAGAGCGATTTGAACGGCACGGTGCTGACAGACGCGCAAAGTCAGACAAAACTGCTGCGCGAAAGCCTGGGAGAAACCGTGGTTGATCCGTCGGCAGTGGCAGAAGCCAAGCCTAAGGCCAATCGTCCGTTGCGCAAGAAAGCCGTGCGTGCCGCCAAAGCCGCGGCGCCGACCGATGCCGGCGGCGACGCCAAGCCGTTTGGCGCGCTGCAATAACACACTGCAAACATTCAAACAGGGCGATGCCAGGCATCGCCATCTGAGCTGTTTCTCCGCATGTATCTTCCCGCAGCCGGTTGCCGGCTGGCTGCGCAATTGCCTGGCCTTATTCACCGCTAATCCTGGCAATGTAAATTATTGTCGCGGAATGTCGCATTTCCCCCAAATCTCGATATAATTGCTTTCCGGCAATAATATTGCCGATCAGTCGTTCGATGAAGTATCCACGCGCGCCAGTGTCCGCGCCTAACTCATTCGGGATCATGGCTTGAATAGCTATCCTCAGCAGAGCCATTCCTTTTGCGAAACGGAGAATGTCAATGTATCCAAACGCCTCTGCGATGCTGGCCCGCGTCGGCCGCTTCAACCAGGATCGCCGCCTGGTCCGTATCAAGACGCCGCTGGACGCCGACCTGCTGCTGGTGCATCGCTTGCACGGCACGGAAGCGCTATCCAAACCCTTCGACCTGACGCTGGAGTTATTGTCGCCCTACGAGCAGCTTGAGCTAAAGCAGCTGGTTGGCCAGCCGCTGCTGCTGACCATGCAGACCAAGTCCAGCGAACGCCATTTCCATGGTTTCGTGCGCGAATTCGCGCGCACCGGCAGCGATGGCGGCATGGCCACTTACCAGGCGCAGCTGGCGCCCTGGTTTTCTTTCCTCGACTACGCCAGCAACTGCCGCGTGTTCCAGGATCTGTCGGTACTCGATATCGCCCAGGAAGTGTTCCACAAATACGGCCAACTGGCCGACTACCGCTTCGACCTGATCGCCAGCCGCTATCCGAAACTGTCTTACTGCGTGCAATACAACGAATCCGATTTCAGCTTCGTCTCGCGGTTGCTGGAGGATGCCGGCATCTACTATAGTTTCGAGCATGGCGAGAGCGGCCATAAGCTGGTGCTGGCCGACGATTCCACCCAATCCCTGCCGCTGGAAGACGATGCGACAGTGCGTTTCCAGCCGAACCCGGAACTGCAGGCCAGCGACGTGCTGGACGACTGGCGGCCGCGGCGTCGGGTCGGCGCCACCGTGCACAGCATCAAGAGTTTCGATTTCAAGCAGCCGCGCAATCCGCTGGCCGTGGAGCAGAAAACCGATGTCCCGCGCGGCAACCTGCCGCAGTTCGAGCGCTATGCCTACGACGGTTCCGCCAGCTACGGCAATAGCGCGGTCGGCGAGCAACTGAGCGCGGTGCGCGCCGAGGAAGCGGGCTGGCAGACCAAGCTGTTCGAAGGCTCCGGCACTTATCGTGAACTGGTCGTTGGCCGCTATTTCGATCTGCAAGGCCATTTCGAGCATGAGAGCGACGACGCCACCGAGCACCGTTTCATCGCCCTGCAGATCACGCATGACGCCCGGAATAATTTCGCCAGCGATTTCAGCACCGCCCAGGATTGCATCTACCGTGTCGAGGTCACCGCCTTGCGCCGCAAGATTCCTTTCCGCCCCACGCGCGATACAGTCAGGCCACGGATGCCGGGGCCGCAGACTGCGACCGTGGTGGGGCCGAAAGGCGAGGAGATCTGGCACGACAAATACGGCCGCGTCAAATTGCAGTTCCACTGGGACCGCCTGGGCCAGTTCAACGACCAGAGCTCCTGCTGGGTGCGGGTCGCCAGCCCGTGGGCCGGGGCCGGTATGGGCGGGGTATCGGCGCCGCGCATCGGCCAGGAAGTGGTGGTCGATTTCCTCGACGGCAATCCGGACCGGCCCATCATCACCGGCCGCGTCTACAACGCCGACAACATGCCGCCTTTCGGCCAGGAAGTCAGCGGCATGCGCTCCAAGACCGTGCGCGGCGGCGGCTTCAACGAAGTCACCATGCACGATACGGCCGGCGGCGAACTGCTCAACATGCACGCCCAGAAGGATATGGCGGTGACGGTGCTGAACGATCACAACAGCACAGTCAAGAACAACAAGGCGACCACGGTCGCCGTCAACCACAGCCTGAATGTCGGCGCCAACCAGGATATCTCGGTGGGCGGCAATCGCGGCGCGACCGTGACCGGCACCGATACCCGCACAGTGACCGGCGCCTCGACCGCCACGGTGACCGGTGCGGTGACGCAAACCTATAATGCCGGCCAGACGCGGACCATCACCGCGGCGGGCTATACCGAAAACATTACCGGCAATCACAGCAACACGCTGATCGGCAACTATAGCGGCAATACCAACGGTGACTGGAAACACGATATCAGCGGCACGCTCACGCACACCGTCAACGGCGCGGTCAACCAGACCATGCGTACCGGCCGCGAAGTGACGGTGACCGGGCTCGATAAGCGTACGGTCACGGGCGAGGTAACGGACAGCAATACCGGCCCTCGTTTGTTGTCGGTGACGGGCGATATGCAGCACGAAGTATCTGGTACCCACACGCAGTATTCGGGCTCCAACCAGACCATTGTTTCCGGCAGCAAGGTCGACCTGATCGTCGGCGGCGCCGGCATCAGCATCGATGGCGGCGAAATCACGATTACCGCAGGCGGCTCGACTATCAAGGTCAACGGCGGAGGCGTGTCGATCAACGGCAGCAAGATCAATCTGAACAGTTAAGCATTATTGAGAGGGGGCCAGCATGGCTAAGAATCCTGTCGAAAAAAGAGTCGCGACCCTGCGCGATCTGTGGCTGGAACACACCCAGGACCCACGCATGAGAGTGCTGGTATGGCGCATTCCCGCCAATGCCGACCGCATGCTGCAGGCATTTTTCGAAATACAGCAGCATCCCGGCGATTGGACCACGCCGGATCTTTTCCTGCGCTTCGATGCCGCGTTCGAGACCAGTTTCGGCTACAGCCGCGCGCTGCGCCAGTCGCTGGTGCAAAACTATATCGACAGCAAGGACAGCCTGCACGAGCAAGGCGTGACTACCGACTGGTCCGTTACACAGACGCCGCAACACGATTCGGCCGCCGGCGTGATGACCACGCTGGCATCGTTTGCCAGTTACCACCACGCTCAGCTGGAACATCTGCGCTATGTCGCGGCAGTACTGGCGCCGCATCCGGTCACCAGCCAGGAAGCCTGGGAAGCTTGGCTGGATGCCGCGCTGCGCAGCCCCGCATTGACGGCGGATGGCGCCGGCGTGCGGCTGGTGCTGGTGGATACGGTCACTGATCAACGCTGGCAGGCGCTGGCGCAGCGCCATGGCGACCGCGTGCGTGTGGTCGAAGCGCCCATCGACATGTTTGACATCGCCCGCGAAACCGTGGCCCAGGCCGGCGGCGCCGGTCCTACCGTGGCGTATCGCCAGCTGCTTACCGATGTCATCACCCTGGTGGAAAAGGGCAGCGCCGCGCAAACTGCCGCACGCGCCGAAAAAGCGATGGAGATCGCGCAGCGCGAACAATGGCCGGACCAGCAGGTAGTGCTGCAGATGGCGGTCGCCGGCGCCCACCTCAAGGAAAAAAACTATGCCGACGCCATCAAGCGCTATCGCGACGCCCGCGCCTGCGCGACCGAGGCCGAGCAAAGCAAGCATCCGATGGGCGCCGACCTGATCATGCAAACCTGGTTCGGCGAAGCCGGTGTATGGCTGGTGGCGAAAGAACCAGAACGCGCCGCGCAAGCCTATCGCAGCGCGGCCGAACAGGCGCAGCGCGTACCGAATCCCATGTTTGAAATCGAAGGCTTCCGCATGGCCGCCTACTGCTATGCGCAGAACGGCCAGCAGCAGCCGGCGCGCGAGCACGGCGCGCTGGCTTTGCGCGCCGCCAAGGCAGTGAGCCCGGCCGAACGTCCGCTCACCACCATGGCGCTGGCCCTGCATGACTTGCTACGCGTACAGGACCCGGCGCGCACCGCAAAACTGGAACGCAGCGCGAGCGACTACCAGGCCGCCATCTCTACCGCGCATTTGCTAGCGGAACAGCAAGCCGCCAAGCTGGGCGCACAGCCGCAAGCCAGCGACCTGGAAAAAATCGAAAACGCTATGCATATACGCTTTGAAAGCAGCTTCCAGCGCCAGCGCCAGGAGCGCGAACAGCTGATCGCCGGCGGCGACGAATATTTCCGCAAGGTGGTGGCGTTGGCGCGCGAGCTGCTCAATCCGCTCTGGAACGGACTGCCGGAAGTCAAGCATCCGCTCGATAAAGACGTCCCGCAATGGAGCGAGCCGCCGCAATTCACCAAGCTGCCTGATTCCTCCGGCGTGATCGACGGCCCGCTAGCCGCCAATCCAAACGCGCATGCCGCGGAGACGTTGGGCGCCGCCGCAACAGCCTGATAGGAAAGCGCCCATGACCAACGCCGCCAAACATTTCGATCCGCAGATCGGCATCGATATCCACATGTACGAGATGCCGCCGGGGCCGCTGCCTACGGCGCATATCTCCATTGTGCTGGATCCGTTCGACTACCTGCCGTTCATCGGCGCCACGGTGCAGGTGGCCGGCGTCAAGCGTGCCACGGCTGGCACCCAAGGCTTGTCGGTCCACATCCCCCTGGGAGTGTGGATGCCGCCGTTGCGCACTCCCGAGGGGCCGCAGTTTGACGATCAGATCTTCATGGGCAGCAAGACCGTGCTGGCCGATGGCTCGCCATTTTCGCGCCTGGGCATGCCGGTGCTCGATTGCAGCGTGGTCGGCATGGTGCCTCCGTTCCGGCTCAAGAAATCGGCCGAACCGCATATGTCGATGACCCTGCCGACGTCGGTCAACCTAGCGATACCCGACACCGTCTTCGTTGGCGGCCCGCCGAGTATTATGGAGGCATTGGAGGGAATCGCCGCCCAGCTGGCGCTGGCGGGCCTGGCCAAAGGCCTGGGTAAAGGCTTAAAGGCTCTGCGCGAGACCAAAGCTTTCAAGCGCGCCGCCGACGCCCTTAAAGCGAAATACAAGAAGCTGTTCGAGAATATGGAGTCCGGCTTCCTGAAGTGCAAGGTATTGCGCGCGGAGCCGGTCGATATTCGCGATGGCAGCGTCGCCGTTTCGCATGAAGATTTTTCGATACCAGGTCGCTTACCGTTGAGCTGGAGCCGCGACTATTCATCGGCCAATAGCCATGACGGCATGTGCGGCCACGGCTGGCAGAGCCCAGCCGACTTCCGCCTGGAAATCGACGCTGACGGCACTGTCCTGTTCTTCGAATCCAACGGTGCCGCAGTCTTTCCGCAGCTGCCCGCCGCCATCGGTGCCGAGCATGCCGTGATCGAATTTGTCGATGGCGCAAGGTTGATCTGGGTGCAGGAGGGCGGAACTGACGTACTGCAAGTGCTGACCAAGGACGATCTGCGCTACGTCTTCGGCAAGTCGGCCGCCAATGTCGCGCCGCTGCATCAAGCCCTGCACCTGCAGATCGAACGGATCGAAGACCTGTGCGGCAATCACTGGCGCTTCGAACGTGTCGACGGCCATCTGACCCGCATCGTGGAAAGCGGCATCGACGGCTTGCCGGGCCGCTTCATCGAAGTGCATGAACTCGATGGAAAAATTCATCAATTAAGCTTGCATGATCCCGCCACCGGCCTGACCCACTCGCTGGTGGCGTACAAATATCAGAACCGGGACCTGGTCGCCGCGCTCGATGCGCTCAACGCTGCCCGTACTTTTGAGTACGACCGTCACCACATGGTGTGCCACGCCGACCGCCTCGGTCTGTCCTTTCACTACGCCTACGACAGAGAATGGCGGGTAGTGCACGCCTGGGGAGATCACGGACTGCATGACTACCGGTTCGCCTACAACGAACTGCTTCGTGAAACAGAAGTCACCGACTCGCTGGGTCATACCTCGCTGATCAAGTTCGATGAGAACAACCTGCCGTTATGCGAAATCGACCCGCTGGGCGGCGTCACCATCTTTGAATATGACGAGGTGGGCCGCACCACGGCGGTAGTCGATCCGGTCGGCGCGCGCACCGAATTTGACTATGACGAGCGCGGCAATCTGCTCAAGGTAGTGCAAGCCGACGGCACCGCCACCGTCATGGTCTTCGATGACGTCAATCGCATGACCGAAGTGGTCGACCCGCTCGGCCAGCACTGGCGACAGAGTTGGGATGAGCGCGGCTTGCTGCTGGAGCAGAGCTCTCCGACGGGCGCCCGTGCACGTTTTACCTACGACGCCCACGGTCAACTGCTCTCTCGAATCAACCCGCGTGGCGCCGTCACTGTGCTGGCTTTTGATCGCTACGGCAATCTAGCGCGGTTGACCGACGCCCTCGGTCACCACAGTTTTTTCGAACATAACGCACTGGGTCATTTGAAACGTCGCACTGATCCTATTGGTGACGTCACCGAATATCGCTATGACGTCAAAGGCCGTCTGCTGCAGGCACTGCAACAGGGCGGCGCCAGCATCCATTGCGACTACAACGCACGAGATCAACTGATTAGCTACACCAACCAAAATGGTACGCGGACCCGACTGGAATATTTCGGTACCGGTCAAGTTACCAGGCGCGTGCAGTCCGACGGCTACGCCATGCAGTATCTCTATGACACCGAAGAGCAACTGGTCGGCTTGGTCAACCAGCGTCAGGAAAGCTATCAGCTCAAGCGCGATGCTCTGGGCCGGGTTGTTGAAGAAGTCGATTATTGGGGACAGCCGCGTCACTACCGCTATGACGCTGGCGGCAACCTGCTGAGCGCCACCGATCCGCTGGGGCATATCATCGCCTACACCACCGATAAGCTGGGCCGCATCACCAAAAAAACCTTGCCCGACAGCGACCATCCGGCCCAGCAAATCCACGAAACCTTCAGCTACGACAAGAACGGTGCTCTGGTCGAGATGCGCAATCCGCATCGGCACATCCTGTGCAAGTTCGACGCTGACGGCCGTCTTAGCGAAGAAGTACAGGACGGCTTCCAGATCGAATACCGCTACGACGAAGTCGGTAACCGACTGTCGCGGCAAACCAGCGCCGGCAACCAGATCGTCGCCACCTATGACTTGCGCAATCTGGTGGCAACCATCGTCATCAATGATGAGCCGCCCATCCTGATCGAACGCGATACGCTGGGGCGCCCGGTCAAAGAGCAGTTGAGCAACAGTGTCCAGCGCCAGCTGTGCTATGACGCGGCCAGTCACCTGACTGCCCAGACCGTGCTATGTGACCATATGCCGCTGTTCGCGACCAGCTACGAGTACGACCGTGCCAGCAACCAGACCCGGCGCAACGACAGCGAACACGGCAGCGACCTGTACCACTACGACCCGCTGGGTAACCTCCTGCACCATACCGATCCTGCCGGACGCGTGACGGAATTCCTCAACGACCCGGCCGGCGACCGCCTGCGCACGCGGATCCGGCAGATGGAGATGCAGCAGGCCGCAGGCGCTGAAGGTCAGGCCGAAGTCCTGTGGAGCCGCGAAGGCAGCCATGAAGGCACGCACTATGTGTTCGATCGTGCTGGCAACCTGATCCGGCGCGGTACCAGCCCAACCTCCTCAGCCAATCCGTCGGCGACCGATTCCACTTTGCAATTGCGTTGGGACGCCAACCAGCGCCTGATCGGAAGCAGCCAGGCGGGCCAGACGACCCGCTACGGTTACGATTCGCTCGGGCGACGGGTGTTCAAACGCAACCAGACCCACACCACCTGGTTCTTCTGGGAAGGTGACGCCTTGCTGGGAGAGGTGAAGCAAGCCAACGATACCCAGAGCGTGGACATCTGGTCGACTGGCAATGTGGCCGATTTCATGGCGGCGCGCAAGCGGCTTACTGCTCTGAAGACGTTGCATGCCCAGGTACGGGAGTATGCCTATTACCCCGGCACCTTTGTGCCGCTGGCGTTGATTGATCGGCAGGCCAAAGTCGCCAAACGGCCAGCTCATGCGACAGCAATAAAAGCAGCATCGCCTCCGGTTGGACAAATGCCAATAGCGCCAGCTCCTCCCTCTATAACAAAGCCGGTACCCCAGGTCTCGTCAGATTCACAGGCGGTTGCCGTTGGTGGTATGGGAGGCGTGGTATTAAGCGGGATGGGCGAATTGGGCAGTGTCAGGCTCGGTCAGCATGGCGAAGCCACTCCGTTGATCTCAGAGGGCAGTCGCCAAACTAGTCTCACCAATACTAGTGGATCGGACCGTATTGGTTTGGGAGCCGGAATGCAGTTGGGCGGCAGTTCTAGCACGCCGCCACCTGTGTTCACGCCAGCTGTTGTTGTACCAGACGTAGCGGTAGTTACCCGACGGGAGATCAACATCAGCGATACAAAGTCATTAGGTGATCGACCTGATAGCTGTGTCTTTCACTATCACGTTGACCCCAACGGCTGTCCGACCAGATTGACGGATCAAGACGGACAGGTGGTATGGTCTGTCAGTCACACTGCCTGGGGGGCGGTACAAAGATTGCATGTGGATATTGTGGACAATCCCATCCGACTACAGGGGCAATATTTTGACGTCGAGACCGGATTGCATTACAACCGATACCGGTATTACGATGCAGATATCGGCCAGTTCGTTGGGCAAGACCCGATTGGATTGGCAGGGGGGGATAATCTCTATCAATATGCGCCGAATCCGACAAGGTGGGTGGACCCGTTGGGCTTATGGCCCCTAAGTGGTGCAAAGGTCAAAATTACAGTCGGTGAAGTAACAAAGGAATTTTCTAGCAAAAAAAATATGCACGCCGAAATAGTTGGCCTGAATTGGTTCATGAACAAAGGCGGAGGTTTTGATGGTGAAGATGTCATTATTCACGATGTGGTTGGGAAGGAAAATAACGTAATTAAGCCAGTTGGTGTTTGTTCTGAGTGCCGAGAGAATATATTTGCTTTGCTGAAGAAAGGTGGTGCCTCCAGCGTAACAATGCCGAAAACAGTCGCCAATGTGATTATTATGGAAAAAATGAAAATTCCTTCTTCAGCATTTGATACCTTGGAAGAGGAAATTGGCGAAATCAATAGAACGCATAAAAAAGGCGACATCAATCGATCTAATAAATCATGGGAGGCCTTGGAAAGGGAAAAAACATGTTAAAAAAAATACGTAAAATTAACGAATCAAAATTTTCATGTACGCCACGCTCGGTAGAGCTAAATATTGTTTGTGGTTTATCGTTTTATTACAACCCAGATACATGCTTATTTGAAGTAGATCAAAATCCATATGGTGAACGTGATTTAATTCCAATAAAAAATTTACAGTTCTCGCCAGATTACTCAAAAATGACATTTGATTGTTTTTATCAAGGGAAAGACGTTTCTTTTGATATATCAATAGGCAGGGAGCGTGAAAAAAACTTTTTAAGATTTTTCCATGCATTTCATGGAAAGGCATTCTTTTTTGGTGAAAATGATTTTCAACCAGTTGTTTTGCTCTTCGATGAAGGTGAAATTTCGGCTAACTCGAATATTCGAAATCCTGAAAAGGGCACCGATTATCTAACTTTATTTGGTGAGGATGGAGAATTTTTCTTTATCATACCTAGACCATGGAAACGGTTTCCCTTGTCAGCATTTGGCTCTAAAGGAAATACATTTTATTTTAAATCCGAAGAGAATTTATTTGAATATGAATTCATTCTTGAGCCATCTGTTATGCAAGTGGTGAAAGCATTTTTGCAAATGGAACTTTCAAATCTTGATGAGATTGAGATTGCCTAAGGATGCGTTGATCAATTCGCTTTTTTAAGCAGGGATCGGCCGCCGAGCGGACAAACAAAGAGTGCAGCAAAAATTACCGATTTTTCGAGCCGGCGCGGGCGCAACAATAGGCGCGTCGGCTACCACGACGCACCAGCTTCCGAATACGCTCGAAAATAGTTAGGCCAAGTTGGCCTGACAGCTATCCGGTAATCTGGATAATATGCAACCCCGGCTGCTCCTTGCACCGCAAGTGATAACTCTTATTCCCCACCTTCAGCGTAATGTGCAGATTATTGTCCACCCCACGCTGATCCCCAATCCCGCCCTCATGCGCCGTCGCTGAAGGCAGCCACGGCCACCCCTGCATCAGCTGCAGCAGGCGGCGTGCCGGTGCGCGCGCGGCCGCCGAGGCCGTATCCAGCAAGTCGATGATGTCCGCCGGCGTCAGCTTGACGTAGTTGCGCACATCGGTCGCCTTGTCCTGGTACTGGTGTCTGCGGCTGTATTTCTCATCGAACCGTTTCGAATAGCACTGCTTCAGAATTTTCTGTTTGACTGCTGCATCCATGATTTCTCCTGGTTTTATTTGATTGCGTACTTGAATTGTCCCTGCTTGTTGGCAGTGACCTTGATCTTGGCGATGCTGCCGCCTTCGGCCATCTTGGCCAGCACGGTTTCGGCAATTTCCGGCAACAGCGTGCCGTTGAGGATATTGTCGACGTTGCGGGCGCCGGAATCGACTTCGGTGCAGCGCGCCAGCACGGCTTCGACCAGCGGCTCGTCGTAGCTGAATTCGGCCTTGTGGTTGATGGCGATGCGTTTCTGGATGCGTCCCAGCTTGAGGTTGATGATTTCCACCAGCACGTCGTCCGAGATCGGGTAGTAGGGGATCACCTTCAGGCGGCCGAGGAAGGCCGGCTTGAAGGCTTTCACCAGCTGCGGCCGGATCGCTTGTTCGAGGTCGTCGGTGCTCGGCAGTTCCGCTGCGGCCTTGTTGAGGCAGCTTTGCATGATCAGGCTGGAGGCGACATTGCTGGTCAGGATGATGATGGTGTTCTTGAAGTCGATCTCGCGGCCTTCGGCATCGTCCAGCACGCCCTTGTCGAACACCTGGAAGAACAGTTCGAGCACGTCCGGATGGGCTTTTTCCACCTCGTCGAGCAACACCACGCTGTATGGATTGCGCCGCACCGCTTCGGTCAGGACGCCGCCTTCGCCATAGCCGACGTAGCCCGGCGGCGAGCCTTTCAGGCCGGAGACGCTGTGCGCTTCCTGGTATTCGCTCATGTTGATGGTGACCAGCTTGCGTTCGCCGCCGTACAGCACGTCGGCCAGCGCCAGCGCGGTTTCGGTCTTGCCGACACCGGACGGGCCGACGAACAGGAACACGCCCTTGGGTTTGTTCGGGTCGTCCAGGTTGGCGCGCGAAGTGCGCACCCGCTGCGCCACGGCTTCGATCGCATGCGGCTGGCCGAGCACGCGCTCGTGCAGCAGCGAGCCGAGGTTGATCACGGTCTTGATTTCATCCTTGACCATCTTGCCGAGCGGGATGCCGGTCCAGCTGGCGACGATTTCCGCCACCACCAGGCCGTCGACCTGCACCGGCACCATCGGCGTTTCGCCTTGCAGCTGCTTCAGTTCTTCGATCAGCTTCGCCAGTTCCTGGTTTTCCTTGCTGTCCTTGGGCGCCTTCTTGGAAGGTTTGGCGCTTTCTTCGGCCGCCGGGATCGCTTCCAGTTCGGTGCGCGCTGCCTTGATGCGGTCGGTCAGGGCTTTTTCCTTTTCCCAGCGTTCGCGGTGGATCGCTAATTCCGCATTCAATGTGCTTTGCAGTTCGCGCAATTCCTTGAGGCGCTCGGCATGCTTGCCGCCGGCATTCGATTCGCGTTCCAGCGAATTCAGTTCAGCCACCAGGCGGTCCAGTTTCTTGACGATGTTCTCGATCAAGGCCGGGGTTGCATTCTGGCCCAGCGCGACCTTGGCGCAAGCGGTGTCAAGCACGCTGATGGCTTTGTCCGGCAACTGGCGGCCGCTGATGTAGCGATGCGATAGGCGCACCGCTTCGGTGATGGCTTCGTCGAAGACGCGCACGCCGAAGTGCTTTTCCATCAGCGGCGCCATGCCGCGCAGCATGGCGCAAGCCAGTTCTTCGCTCGGCTCTTCAACTTTGACGACCTGGAAACGACGCGCCAGGGCGGCGTCTTTTTCGAAATATTTCTTGTACTCGCTCCAGGTGGTGGCGGCGATGGTGCGCAGCTCGCCGCGCGCCAGCGCCGGTTTCAGCAGGTTGGCGGCGTCGTTCTGGCCGGCTTGGCCGCCAGCGCCGATCATGGTGTGGGCTTCGTCGATGAACAGGATGATGGCGTGCGAGCTTTTCTTGACTTCGTCGATCACGCTCTTCAGGCGGTTCTCGAACTCGCCTTTGACGCTGGCGCCGGCTTGCAGCAGGCCCATGTCGAGCGTATGCACTTCCACGCCTTGCAAGACGTCGGGCACGTCTTTCTGGGCGATGCGCAGCGCCAGGCCTTCCACTACCGCGGTTTTGCCGACGCCGGCTTCGCCAGTCAAGATAGGATTGTTTTGGCGGCGCCGCATCAGGATGTCGATGGTCTGGCGGATTTCGGTATCGCGGCCGATCACCGGATCGACCTTGCCTTCGCGCGCGCGCTGCGTCAGGTTGGTGGTGAACTTGTCCAGCGACGGCGTTTTCGAGGCTTCGCCCTTGTTGGTCAGATCCTGCACCGGATCGCCGCCTTCGTCGTCAGCGCCGGCAGTACCGCCGCCATTGACGGCTGCGCTTTCCTGCGAGCCTTCGGTCAGCTTTTCCAGGTCGTGCTTGAGGTCGTCCAGCTTGAACTTGATGAACAGCTTGGAGCCACGGTAGGCCAGCTGCACCAGGTCCGGCTCGGTCAGCAGCGCCAGCAGCAGGTGGCCGCTGCGGATACGGCCGGACTGGTTGTCCAGCGAGGCGATCAGCCAGGCGTGCTCGAACAGCTTGGGCAGGTGAGGGGAAAATACCGGAGTGCGGGCATTGCCGTTCTTGAAGCGGTCGATCTCATGTTGCAGGTCGCTTTCCAGCGCCGCGATACTGATGCCGCATTTGCGCGCGATCACGGCAAAGTCGCTCTTCGGCTGTTCCAGCAGAGCCAGGAACAGATGCTCGATATCTACTTCGTACTGGCCGCGACCGACGCAGATGTTTGCAGCGCGTTCCGCCGCCAGGCGCGAGGTGTCGTTCAGTTTGCTGATTAAGGTTTTGAGATTAATGCTCATTGAAGCCTTCCCATCCATGCATGGTCAAAGTGAGTGAATTTCGTAACAAACGTCGGTGCGGTCATGCTGTTCCGGCTTGCTGGTGACAAAGGTGTCCCAGCCCAGCTGGCCGCCCTCGCGGTCGGAGTTCAAGGTCACGCTGCGTACCTCGTCCGCCCGCAGGATCAGCTGTACTTCGTATTCCAGGAAAACGCTGGTAAACATCGCCAGTATCTTTTGCAAGCCGACGGCGGCGGAGCCGCCCGGCAAGAAGCTTTCGAATTTCTTGCGGCGCAGCGGGCCTATCCTCAGACGCATGCGCAAGTCGCGCTGCCAGACCCGCTCGCCGACCATGGCAACGCTGCCCAGCGTCGCATTGGTGGCTCCCAGCACGGTTTGCTGATCGAGCGGGACGTCGTACCAGTGGCCGACAAACTGCTCGATCGCGATCGGCACCGCAAAATATTCGCACAGCACCCGCTGCATATACGCGGCCGACGGCGGCCGGTGCCGGATCGCCGCGGCGAAATGGCCGATCGATTCGTCCAGCAAGCCTTCGCCTTCTTCCGACATGCGGTCGCGCAAGGTGCGATGGCCGAGGCCGGCCAGCGCCATCAGCAGCGGCAGGAAGCTGTCCTTGCCGTCGATCTGGTACTTGAACTCCAGCCGGTATTTACGCCAGGCTTTAAAGAACAGCGCCACACCGCGATTCGAAAAGACATCGAGGAAGGCGCGCGGGCCGTGATCCTTTTCATACAGCTGATGCGCGGCAATCCGTTCCGAATAATGACTGGGGAGCGTGCCGTTGCTGCCTAAAAAGCCGATGAACGCCGGCGTTAGCGCAATATTGTCGAGCCGGTTGCTCTGCAAGGCTTCCAGCAGTTCTTCCACGGTTTGACTGGTCAGCTTGGGCGTAACGTGCAGAGCCTCAATCTCGCTCGGCGGGAAGTTGAGCGACACCGTGTTCTGGAAACGCAGGAAATCGCTGACCGCCTCCTCATGCGGGACGCCATTCTGCTTCAGCCACAGCTCCAGCATCATCACTGCCTGAAAAAACTGGAAACGATGCGGCTTGTCGAGCAGGCGCTGGATTACACTAGGTTCGAATCTCCGCTGCGCGGTAAGCATCGCAGTATCTCCTCACCTGTTCGTTTTGAAGCTATCACCAATTGCGTAAAGCTGTTGGCATGCACATACAGGCCGAGGAAACGGTCCAGGATGTTGGCAAACACATGGATGCCGCTACCTACAAAGCCTTCCTCGTCCAGCGTCACCCGGATTTCGATGCCGCGCACCAGCGAGGCGAACGGATTGCCCGGCAGCCATGCGGTCGCAGCCTTGTGATCGATGCCGACCACGCTGCCGATCTGGCGTTGCGAGATGGCCGAACGCGGCAAGTCATACAGGCTGAGGGTTTCCTGCAGCGCTTCCAGGCCACCCTTGGCCAGCGACAGATGGTTCAAGGCCAAGTGCGAAATCAGGCGCCAGTGAGCGCCGCGGCCGCGTTCGAAGCGGCAGGGCTCGGAAGGCTTTCTCAAGAAACTGATCTCGTTTACCAGCGAACCGCCTTCCAGGAACAGGTCGCCGCCCTCCAGGCCGTAGGACAGCGAGGAGGGCAGGTTGCGGTTGCAGCAAGTCAGCTCGATGCTCAGCGTGTCGGTTTCTATAGCGGCTGGATCGAAGTCGATGTCGACGATGGAAATCTCGGTTTCGTAGCCGGGGCTGCGGGCAGCCACCATTTCGTCGCGCCGCATGGCCCAGTAGTGGCCGGCCTTGTCCGCGCTTTCGCCGTGCCGCAGCGAATAGAAGGGACGGAATTCGGTAATCGATTCGCCTTCAGGCGTTTGCCGCACCAGCTGCACCGAATCGATGGAGTGCACTTCGTAGGCGTAGGCGCGGCGCGAGTCGCCCACTACCGGATAATACGCGCTGGTGTGGGTCAGGCGGATCGGGTCGCCGCGCTGCTTGAACAGGTTGATGACCGGGGTGCAGCCCAGCAGCAGGTTGTTGGTCGACATGGTGCCCAGCATGCGCGCGGTGTTGGAATCGGCACGCAGACCCGACAGCACCAGATGCAGGGTGAATTTCTTGCATCCCGGCGGCAGCAGCTTGGTGAGGTCGGCGACATTGACGTCAAAGAAATTGAATTTCTCGGGATAGGAGAAATACTCGGTCAGCAAGCGGTAAGCCGGATGCGAGCGCGCCGGAAAATCGATCAGCGATTCGTCTTCTTCAAAGCCGACTGGCGTCACCGGAATCTTGCTGACGGCATGCCATTTGCCGCTCTTGCCGGCTTCCACATAGGCGCGCACGGTGCGCATGAAAAGCGTATCGCGCAAGGCTGCGCAAAACGACGGTTCGCCGTCGATGAAGACGCGCAGGCTGGTGACGCCGAGTTCGGCAAAGCCGGCTTGCTCGGCAATGCTTTCGAAAGTAATGCCGATGCGCGAGCTGGCTGCCGGCGGTAACTGCACTGCATCCGGCGGTTCGATGATGGGATCGAATATCGCGTGCGACAACTGCACCGGCGCTACCGTGACGTCATAGCTGGTCTTGAATTTGCAGGCCACGCCCTTGACCTGGCGTGTGGTCAGCTCAGTGCCGCGCGGCACCGGCATGGCCATGGTCAGCTGCGCGGCGGCAGCGGCATAGTCCATGCGCGCGATCGAGCAGGAGGGGAAAGGCCGCAGATAGTGCGGATACAGCACCTCGAACAGCGCTTCGGTGAATTCGGGATAGTCGTCGTCCAGGCGCTTCGAGGTGCGGGCGTTGATCAGCGCAAAGGACTGGATCATGCGCTCGATATGCGGATCTTCCGACACTTCGCCTGACATCAGCAGGCGGCCGGCAATCTTCGGGTAGCGTTCGGAAAACTCGCGCGAATAGCGCCTCAGGAAACCGAGCTCGCGCTCATAATAGGGGAGTAGTTCGTCCACGTTAACCGTCCATGCGCGCTGCGCGGCGTGCTTTGCTGATTGAGTATTGCAAGGTCGATGGCTGCAGCACGGCGTCGAAGCTGACGGCTTCCTTGGCCGGCCCGACCACCAGCATGGCTGCAATCGCAAAATTCAAGCGGTTGATCGATCCTTCGCGCAGTTCGAGCGAAGCCCGGACATTCCTCAGGCGCGGCTCGTGGCGCGCAATGCCTTGTTCCAGGCATTCGCAGATGTACGCGCGGTCATCCATGCTGGCCAGGCTCATGCCGGAAAAATCGTTCAAGCCGTAGGTCAGTATCGACTTGCTGCATTCGGGGAAATTCTTCAGTATTTCTTCGGGAATCACGGTGCGCGTATTCAGCATGGCTTCGAGGTCGCGGGCAACCGCGTCTTTCAAGGAGTCCGTGGACAGCCGCACTACCAGATCGGATTGCGCAGGTGTGCTGTCGCCACCCATCAGTCTGTCAAACAATCCAGGCGTGAAACCTTTCATCGCATACCATTCAAAGAAAAAAAGAGCCGCAGCATGCCGCGGCTCCCATTACTGGTGCAAAAAAATTACACGACTTTATTGGTCGACAGATCCCAGCCGCCGGAAGTATTGCCGCCGGAGCCGCCGCCGATTTTTTGCTGGGTGTACTTCCATTTGACCTTGGAGTACTTCAGGCTGACGCTTTCGCTCAGCACATCGCCTTCCTGGACGGAAGGAGTGACGTCGGAGATCAGCAGGTTCGACAGTTCGATTTCGAAATACTTGATGCGGTCGCCCTTGCCGTCGGCGCGCAGGAATTCGAACTTGGCGCTGTCGATGGTCTTGCCGGACGAGCAGTTCTGCAGCAGCAAAGGCGTAGCCAGGTCGGCGATCTTGGTGATCACGATATCCTTGTGCTCGCAGCGCTCGGCTGTGTGGCCGCCGCCGGTCGATGCAGTAGCCGACTTAGGCTGCAGCACTTCCCATTGCACCGATTTGCATTCGATCCAGTCCTTGTGGGCGCTGTCGGTCGATTCGCCCTTGATGCCGTTAATTTGCAGATATACGTCGATTGCCATGGTAATACCCCTTATTCAATAAAATTAAGACTTGGTTGACGCCGGTAATTCTGCGACCAAGCGGAGTGAAACTGAAAGTTCGTCAAGCTGGAAGTGAGGGCGCAGGAAAGACACTGCACGATAGACACCCGGACGTCCTGGTACTTCGGATACCTGCACTGAGGCTTCACGCAACGGGAATTGCGCCTTTTGCTCCTGGCTGGCATTGTCATCGAGCAGCACATACTGGGTCAGCCAACGGTTGAGGAAGTCTTCCACGTTGCCTGCCGAAGCAAAGCTGCCGATCTTGTCGCGCATCATCGACTTCATGTAATGCGCAATACGCGATACCGCGAAGATGTACTGCAGCTGGGCTGACAGCACCGAGTTCGCGTTGGCTGAATCGGTATTGTATTTCTTGGCTTTCTGGGTCGATTGCGCGCCGAAGAAAGCGGCGTAGTCGGTGTTCTTGCAATGCACCAGCGAGATGAAGCCGAGGTCGCTCAGTTCTTTCTCGCGGCGGTCGGTAATGGCGATCTCGGTAGGGCACTTGAGCGCGACTTCGCCTTCATCGGTCTTGAAGGTATGGGTCGGCAAGTCTTCCACCAGGCCGCCGCCTTCCACGCCGCGGATCGCCGCGCACCAGCCGAAGTCTTCAAATGCCTTGGTCAGCTTGGTGCCGAAAGCATAGGCTGCGTTGCACCACAGGTATTTGGAGTGATCGGTGCCGTCGACATCTTCCACGAAGTTGAAGCCGTCGACGGTCTGGCCGTCTTTCGGATTGAACGGCAAACGTCCGAGGAAGCGCGGCAGGGTCAAACCGACATAGCGGGAATCTTCCGACTCGCGGAAAGACTTCCATTTTGCGTATTCGACGGTTTCGAACACCTTGGCCAGGTCGCGCGGCTTACCGAGTTCGCTGTAGGTTTCCAGTCCGAACAGTTCCGGCGATGCGGAACTGATGAAGGGCGCATGGGCAGAAGCGGCGATGTGCGACATCTGCTCGACGAAATACATGTCTTCCGGTTGCCGCGTGATTTCAAAATCGCCCAGCAGGGCGCCGAACGGCGAACCGCCGAAAGTGCCGAACTCTTCTTCGTAGACTTTCTTGAAGATCGCGCTCTGGTCGAAATCCAGGGCGGCCTGGAAGTCTTTCACCAGCTCGCGCTTGGTGGCATTCAGCACCTTGATCTTGATGTTCTGGCCGGTGGTCGAGTTGAACACCAGGTAGTGCAGGCCGGTCCAGCTGCTTTCCAGCTTCTGGAATTCAGGCGCATGCATGACGGCGCTGACCTGCTCGGAAATCAGGCGGTCCAGTTCAGCCACGCGGGCATCGATGGTCGCCGACAGGTTGGGCGAGACCACCACGGTGCCTTGCATGACCTGGTTCACGAGTTCCGAAATGATGTCCTTGGCGCGGTCATGTTCGGCGCCGGATTTGGCGACTTTGCTCTGTTCTACGATCTGGTCGAGCAAACCGGATTCTTCCGCTACCGGGCTGGCTGCCGCCGCAGAGTTATGCTGAAAGGACATCTCAGTCTCCTTGTTTCTTGGTTTGCTTGCTCAACGCCGTCAGCTTCTCGGTGCTGTTGAGCACATCGTTGAGGATGTCTTCCAGCTTGTCGTTGCCGGCCAGCTTGTTGCGCAGATCCGCCAGCTTGGTGCGGGCTTCCAGCAACTGCTTGAGCGGTTCGATCTGCTGCACCACGGCTTCCGGACGGAAATCGTCGATCGACTTGAATTTCAGCTCGACGCCAAATTCACCGCCTGCATCGCTCAGATGATTCGGCACGCGGAAAGTGGCTTTCGGCTCGATGCCCTTCATCACTTCGTCGAAGTTGTCGTTGTCGATGTTGACGAACTTGCGGTCTTTCAGCTTGGCCTGGGCCACATCTGATTTGCCGCTGAAGTCGCCTACCACGCCCATCACGAACGGCAATTCCTTTTGCTCGATGGCGTCGCCGATTTCAACGTCGTAAGTCATTTGCACCCGTGGTGGACGGACTTTCTGCAAACGTTTTTGAGTACTCTCTTTTTTGGCCATAAAACCCCCGCTGATGCTTACCGGATAATAATCAAGCCCTGGCCCCGTGGCGGGGCGCAGGATTCATTTAGAGTTACTGCAACGATCCGAATGGATTGGCGCCGTCGCCGCTAGGTTCAGGCGTGGAGCCAGGTTTGGCCGCCACGGCACCCTTCTTGGGGGCGGCGGCAGGACGCGCCACGACCTTGGGACGGGCCGGCACTAGTACTGTCTCGCCCAGGCTTTCGCGCAGGATTTTGGCCAGGCCTTGTGCTTCGGTACGGACATTGCCGTTCAAATCGTTTTGCGTGCGCAGGTCGTTCAATGCCTTGGTCGACAATCTCAAGCCGCCCACCGCGACGATGCTGTTGGCGACCTTGTCTTTCGGATCGCGGTTCAAACCTTCCAGCGCATAGGAAATGGCGTCGCCATAATTTTCCGCATCGAAACGGATTTGCGCCAAACGTACCCATGGACCCTTGTCTGCCGGAAATGCGCTGGTTGCGTCTTTCAGCAATTTGACGGCCTTGTCGGTCTGGCCGGCTTTCTGGGCCGCGTCCGCTTCAGCCACGATGGCATCCAGTTTGGCAGCCGGGTCTACTGGCGGCGGCGTTGTTGCACAGGCGCTTACCAAACATGTCAATGCCATGCCGTAGATAAATTTACTCTTCCATTGACTCATCTTAAACTCGCTTTCTATGTGGCAACTTTTAAATAGCCCAAATCTTAACAAAACCTAGCAGATGCAGATATCATATTGCCAATCTACATCAAAATTTGTTAACTTTGGTTACACCATTGCAACAAGTTTAGTCCAGACCCATACTATATGTCTAGGCAGCAACTAGTGCGGTGTTGTTGTTTTGTATAAAATTAGTAACAAAATATTAATCCAGACAGTATTATCTATCCAGCATTTTTGCAACCCAAATAAAGACGATAATTAATGTTAATGCGACCACTTTATCTCTTGGCTTCGCTCACCGCCGTATTGAGCCTGGCCGGTTGCGCCGCCGGCGCCGTCTCGGCGGTCGGCTCGATTGCCAGCTCGGTATTGCAGATGTCAGGCATCACCAAACCCGAAATTCCGGATGCCCAAAAGCCGCCCAGGACCGTTGCCATCAAGCTGCACGCCGGGTCTAACTTGAATACTGATAGTGGCGGTGCGCCGCTGGCGCTGGTGGCCAGAGTATATAAGTTAAGACAAAATGGTGCATTCCAACAGGCAACTTACGATACATTTACTAACCCGCAGAAAGAAAAGGACGTGCTAGGGGCAGATTTGATCGAAGTTAAGGAAATCACCCTGGTCCCTGGACAACGCTATGAAGTCAGCGAAAAGGTCTCCCGGGAAGCCGGTTTCGTCGGCGTTGTCGCCTTGTTCCGCAAACCGGCGGCGCAACGCTGGAAACTGACTTTTCCGGCGGAACAGGCTGAGAAATCCGGTATAACCTTGGGTGCGCATGCGTGTGCGTTGACGGTCGGCACTGGCGTCACGGTGGCGGAAGACGTCGGCGCCAGCAAGTTTTTAACCCCGGCTCCGTGCGGGTAGCGCTTTGCCGGCAACTGCATGATGGTGGCTTGAATAAATTTACATGTGAGTCAAATACGTGAATCGAACATCGAAAATCTTATGGGGCGAGGGCTTGTTTCTGCGGCCCCAGCATTTCCAGCAGCAGGACCGCTATCACGAGAATCGCCTGCATGAAACCACCAATGCCTTGCATCCATATGCCTGGGGCGTGCTGTCAGTGCAGCTGGACCGCGATGCGCTGGCCAACAATACCTTGCGGCTGTCAGAGTTGTCGGTGATTTTCCAGGATGGAGAAATCTACAAGGCGCCCGAGGCCGATGACCTGCCGGAAGTGGTCGACCTGACCAATATCCCGCACGCCCAGCAAACCATTACCTATTACGCGGCGCTGCCTTACATGAAGGGCTTCGGCGGCAATTTCTCGCCGCTGGGCCAGACCAGCAACGCCACCCGTTATGCGCAGAACAATGCGGCCACCGCCGATCTGTTCACGCAGGCGGCTGAAGCGGAGCTGACCTATTTGAAGAAATCGGTGCGGCTGGTGTCGGAAATGGAGCCGCGCGACTCCCTCATCAGTTTTCCGCTGATCAAGCTGCGCCGCATCTCTACCGGCGGCTTTGAGCCGGACCCGACTTTCGTGGCGCCTAGCCTGACCATCCGCAGTGCTCCTGCGCTGTACATCCAGCTGCGGCGCCTGATGGACGCGCTGCAAGCCAAGGTCAGCGCCTTGTACGGCCATCACCGTGAGCCGAGCAAGAATGTCATCGAATTCCGCTCCGGCGATATTTCTTCATTCTGGCTGCTGCATACGGCCAGTTCGGCGTTTGCCGGACTGACGCACTATTTCCATAATCCGGCGTTTCATCCGGAGCGCCTGTACGAGCAATTGCTGAGCCTGGCCGGTGCGCTGATGACGTTTTCCAAGAGCTACGCGCTATCCGACCTGCCGGTTTACCAGCATCAGGATCCGGGCCCGTGTTTCGCCAAGCTGGATACCATCATCCGCGAGTTGCTGGACACGGTGATTTCGTCGCGCTATTTCTCCATCGCGCTGTCGGAAAACAAACCGTCGCATCATCACGGCATGCTCGACTCCGGCAAGATCGACGATAAGACCGCGTTCTACCTGGCCGTCAACGCCAGCATGCCGGCCATCGAACTGGTCGACATCGTGCCGCTGCGCTTCAAGATCGGCGCACCTGACGACGTCGATAAATTCGTGCTGTCAGCGATGCCCGGCGTCAAGCTGTCGCATTCGCCGCAAGTCCCGGCGGCGCTGCCGGTGCGGCCGGACACCTATTATTTTGCACTGGAAAACAAGGGCGCCTTGTACGATCGCATGTTGCAGGCGCAATCGATTTCGATCTACGTGCCATCCGGCATCAACGACCTTAAACTTGAGCTCTTAGCGGTTACATCATGAACAGAACTTCAGCCCCATCCCTGCTTGGCGACATGGCTTCCGGCCAGGGCCAAGGCACATATGCAGCGCCGGACAGCAGCAGCTCGGCCAACTCCTTGCTGGACCTGATGTACGACGGTTTCTACGCCCTGTTCCTGCTGAAGAACCGTTGCTCGCCGGCCGACGAAGCCGGCTTCACAGCCAAGATGCAGCGCTTCCTGAGCGACTTTGAACGCGGCGCCAAAAAGCTGGATGTTTCGGCGGAAGACGTGCACGCGGCGAAGTACGCGTTTTGCGCGGCGGTCGACGAGAACATCCTGCATTCGCAATTCAGTATCCGCGAATCGTGGGCGCGGCGGCCGCTGCAGCTGATCCTGTTTGGCGACCAGCTGGCCGGCGAACACTTCTTCACGCGCCTGGAAGACTTGCGCGCCAAGGGCGCCTTGCACCTGCAGGCGCTGGAAGTTTTCCACATGTGCCTGCTGCTCGGTTTCCAGGGCAAATACATCATCGAAGGTCCGGAAAAACTGAACTACCTGACCGCGCGCCTGGGCGACGAAATCGCCCGCATGAAAGGCAAAAGCGCCGGTTTCGCGCCGCACTGGGAACGGCCGGACCAGATCAGCCACAAGCTGCGCAATGAAGTGCCGTTGTGGGCGCTGTGTTCGGTGTTTGCACTGATCGGACTGGGCGGCTATTTCGGCTTGAACACCATGCTGTCGCACGCCACTGCATCAAGCATCGCCGGCTACAGCGACATCGTCAAACTGGCGCCGCGGGCGGCGAATCTGACTATTACCTTGCCTTGACAGTTGCCTGGCTTTTTTGTGTCCGAGGCTTTGGCCGGATGCGCAAACGGGGAGGGGGCGCCGGTGTTTTTCCGGTTTGCTGGCCAGGTATTCACTGGACATCAATTGGATAGAGCGGTAATACATTTCTGCTGGTAATCTTCTGTCTCATGGAGACAAAACAAAAAACCGGCCTCATCCTCACCGGCGGCGGTGCTCGCGCCGCCTACCAGATCGGCGTGATGGACGCGGTGGCGTCGATCTTGCGCGAGCATGGCTGGGCGCCGGAGCAGAATCCTTTCAATATCATTTGCGGCACCTCGGCCGGCGCGATCAATGCGACGGCGCTGGCCTGCCGGGTCGACAACTTCGGCCTCGGCGTGCAAAAACTGAAGGATGTCTGGGAGCACTTCGCGGTGGAGCAGGTGTACCGCGCCGATTCGCTGGGCGTACTGCGTTCGGGTGCGCGCTGGCTGTCGTTGCTGTCTTTCGGCTGGCTGCTGCGCAAGTGGCATGCCCATCCGCCTAATTCCCTGCTCGACAATACGCCCCTGATCACCTTGCTGCACCGCTTGCTGGACCTGGACCGGCTCGACAAGGCGCTGGCCGACGGCAGCCTGGACGCCCTGGCGATCACGGCATCCTCGTACAGCGGCGGCCAGCACATTACTTTTTATCAAAGCGCCATCGAGATCCAGGGCTGGACCCGCAGCCAGCGCCGTGCAGTGAGAGACCAGATTGGCGTTGGCCATCTGCTGGCGTCCTCGGCGATCCCTTTCATCTTCCCGGCGATCCCGATCTTCTGCGAAGGCCGCCGCCAGTTTTTCGGCGATGGCTCGATGCGCCAGCTGGCGCCGATTTCTCCGGCGATTCACCTTGGCGCCAGCAAGGTGATGGTGGTCGGCGCCGGCCGCCGCCAGGAAGCGCCGACCGATTCCCCTACCTTTGCCAGTTATCCGAGCCTGGCGCAGATCGCCAGCCATGCGCTGTCCAGCATTTTCCTGGACGGGCTGGCGGTGGATATCGAACGGCTGGAACGCATCAACCACACGCTTTCCTTCCTGACCGAGGAGCAGCGCCAGCGCACCCCGCTAAAGCCGGTGGAAATGCTGATTATTTCACCCTCGGAACAAATCGACGATATCGCCACCAAGCACTTCGGCAGCCTGCCGCTGCCGATCCGCACCTTGCTGGGCGGCCTCGGCGCCAAAGACGTGCAGGGCGGGGGGCTGGCCTCGTATCTGCTGTTCGAGTCCGGCTATACCCGCGAGCTGATCCGCATGGGCCAGAAAGATACCCTGGCGCGGCGCGATGAAGTGGCGGCTTTTTTCGGGCCAGCCGAGAGCGTTGCCTTTGCCGCGGTGGGCAGCGCCGCCTGAGAGTTGTTCGATATTGTCAAATATTGCAACACTTGATTGCGCTGTAAGTATACGGGTTGATTCGTTTTCAGCAACACGTTACCCTACGGTATCGCATATATAAAAAATATGGAATTTATGAAAAGCCACGCAACCCAGCGCCATTTCTCTGGTCTAAATGCCGGTTTCGCTGCTGCCATGTTGCGTGACGGCATATTTTTGCTGCTAGCTTTGCTGCTGTCTTTTCAGGTGTTTGCCCGAGAATCCTTGCCGCAGGACACGGTTGCGCTGGACCAGCTGCCCTCGGAAGCACAGACGACATTGATGTTGATCAAGCAGGGCGGGCCTTTTCCTTATGCCAAGGACGGCGTCATATTTGGCAATTATGAGGGAGCCTTGCCCAGGCAGCGGCGTGGTTATTACCATGAATATACTGTAAAGACACCGCGTGCCCGCAACCGTGGCGCGCGCCGTATCATTGCGGGCGGCAATCCGCAGTCTTCCGGTGAATATTATTACACTGACAATCATTATCAAACCTTCAGACGCATCCAGGAGTGACTGAGACGAGTGAACCAGATACCACAACAGCAACCCATCAATGCTCTAGCTGAGGGAAAAATGAGCTTGTTTAAAACCGTGCCGCCAAATGTAGTGCAGTCTATCCGCGCCTTCCGTGTGACCGACCTGCAGGCGGAAGCTCAGCGCCTGGGGCAGCATTTCCTGTATGCCTACTGCGCGGAAGCGACGACTAAACAGCAAGTTCTGGGCAAAATCGCGCATGCTTTCCAGTTTCCCAAGCATTTCGGCAAGAATTTCGATGCGCTGCACGACTGCCTGACCGACCTGGCGCACAAGGCAGGCCCGCAACCCGGCTTTATTGTGGTAATCGAACAACTGCCGAATACGCAGAAATTCGACAAGGAAGCGCGCGAAACCCTGCTCGACGTATTCCGCGACAGCGCCGATTTCTGGGCTGACAAGAAAGTTGCCTTCCGCGTCTTTTATTCATTCCAATAACGATATTTGCCGCCGGTTTTGCTCAAAAACTGCGTTGCAACGGGTACAATGCGCGCCATGAGAAGCATTGTTATCCTGATTTCCGGGCGTGGCAGCAATATGCAAGCCATCGTCCGCGCCGCTCAAGCCGAACAATGGCCTGCCCGTATCGCTGCAGTGATCAGCAACCGCGCAGATGCCGAAGGTTTGAAATTTGCTGCCGCCCAAGGTATTCCAACGGCGGTGGTAGCGAATAAAGACTATCCTGATCGTGAACAGTTCGATGCCGCCTTGCGTGTCGTGATTGACGGCTTTGCACCGGATCTGGTGGTGCTGGCCGGTTTCATGCGCATCCTGACGGCGCCCCTGGTGGAACACTACGCCGGCCGCATGCTGAACATCCATCCTTCGCTGCTGCCAAGCTTTACCGGCATGGCGACACACCGGCAAGCGCTGGCGGCTGGCGTCAAGGTGCATGGGGTGACCGTGCATTTCGTCACGCCGACGCTGGACCATGGCCCGATCGTGGCGCAAGTTGCAGTGCCGGTGCTGGAGGGGGATACCGAGCAGTCACTGGAGCAGCGGGTGCTGGTCGAAGAGCATCAGCTATATCCGCGTGCGGTGCGCTGGTTCATCGAAGACCGCCTGGCTATCGAGGACGGCCGGGTGCATGTCAGCGTACAGCCAACCTAGTGCTGGCCCGCTTCACATTCTCAGTTGCGTTACTTATTGCGTTGCTTAGTTGCGTTACTTAGTTGCGTTACCTAATTACGTGATTCACTACACATCACCATCGTTTGCCGTACAGGCACGATAAACAGATTTTTAAGAAAGAATCATTATGAGATTGCCTCCCGCGATCATCGGTCACACCGAAGAAGTCCTGCGCGAAATTCTACGTTTTACCGGTCCTGCCGACGGCACCTTGTCGCACTATTTCCGCGAGCACCCGAAGCTGGGGTCGCGAGAGCGCGGCGTGGTTGCGGAAGCGGTGTACGGCCTGCTGCGCAATAAGTCGATCTACACCAGCTTTGCGGAATCGGGCAACGGTCCGACCATGCGCCGCATGACCTTGCTGGGGCTGGCTGATGCAGTCGGCGTCGAGTCACTGGGCGGTCTGTCGGAAGAAGAAACCGAATGGCTGACGCGGGTCGGCGAAATCGACCGTACGCTGATGCCGGCGCTGATGCGCTCCAACCTGCCGCAATGGCTGTTCGACAAGCTGGTGGCGCGCGATGGCGAGGCCGCCACGCTGGAGCTGGCGTACGCGATGAACCAGCCGGCGCCGCTGGATTTGCGCGTCAATACGATCAAGTCGAACCGGGAAGATGTCAGCGCCGCCCTGGCGGAAGCGCCTATCCTGTGCGAGCCGACCCCTTATGCGCCGCTGGGCCTGCGCGTCATCAAGAAGCCGGCCTTGCAAAACCTGCCGCTGTTCAAGAGCGGTGCGATCGAAGTACAGGACGAAGGCAGCCAGCTGCTGGCGCAGATCGTCGGCGCCAAGCGTGGCGAAATGGTGGTCGATTTCTGCGCCGGCGCCGGCGGCAAGACGCTGGCCCTGGGCGCCACCATGCGCAATACCGGCCGCCTGTATGCTTTCGATATTTCCGAGAAGCGCTTGGCGAAACTGAAGCCGCGCATGGCGCGCAGCGGTTTGTCGAATATCCATCCGGTCTTGATCGCCCATGAGAACGACGGCAAGGTCAAGCGCCTGGCCGGCAAGATCGACCGCGTGCTGGTCGATGCGCCGTGCAGCGGCCTCGGCACCCTGCGCCGCAATCCGGACGTCAAATGGCGCCAGACGCCGGCGGCGATTGTCGAGATGAACACCAAGCAGATCGCGATCCTGTCGAGCGCCGCGCGGCTGGTGAAATCGGGCGGGCGCCTGGTGTACGGCACCTGCAGCCTGCTGGACGAAGAAAACGAAGAGATTGCAGCGCAATTCCTGGCCAGCCACGAAGATTTTTCGCTGGTGCCGATGAAAGATGTGCTGGCCGAACAGAAAATCCCCCTGGAAATGGGCGACTACCTCAAACTCCTGCCGCACCAGCACCAGACCGACGGCTTCTTTGCCGCGGTGTTCGTGCGCAAGTAATCATGCCGCTCCGGGCCGGCGGTTTCAAGCTGACCCGGAGCGCGCAGCACGATAGAATGCCGAGACACTAGGTACTCAACGCCGTATCTAACACATGCCAGATATTTTCACGGAATTGCTCAACGACTTGCTGACCAACCTGGGCGCGCCCGGGCTGGCGCTGCAAGTCGGTTTGCTGCTGCTCTGCATAGCCGTGGGCTGGGTGCTGGCACGCCTGCTGCGCCGTACTTTCACGCTCAGCGCGGTGCAGCCGCCGGCGATGCAGATCGGCCTGGGCAGCTTCGTCAAGGTGCTCACGCCTATCCTGACTTTCCTGCTGCTGTTGCTGATCAAGCTGGCTTTGCAGAAGTGGCACCAGCCGGTGAATATCCTGCGCCTGATGGTGCCGCTGGTGGCTTCGCTGGCGCTGATGCGCTTCGTGTTCTACGTGTTGCGCCGGATTTTTGCGCGCAACAGCGGCGTCGGCACCTTCCTGCTGCTGTTTGAAAAGAGTTTCGGCGCCCTGGTCTGGATCGGCTTGCTGCTGTATATCACCGGCTGGTGGCCTGACCTGTTCGATTATCTGGACAGCACGGTGCTGCCGATCGGCCGCTACAAGGTGTCGCTGCTGGCCATCATGCAGGCGCTGGTGTCGGTGCTGGTGACCCTGGTGATCGCATTGTGGGCCGGCGCCACCATCGAAGAGCGCCTGATGCGGGTCAACACCATGCATTCCTCGATCCGCACCGTGGTGGCGCGCATGGCGCGCGCGGTGCTGATCCTGATCGCGGTATTGCTAAGCCTGTCGCTGGTGGGTATCGACCTGACCGTGCTGTCGGTGTTCGGCGGCGCGCTGGGTGTGGCGCTGGGGCTTGGTTTACAGAAAATCGCCAGCAGTTACGTATCGGGCTTCGTGATCCTGCTGGAGCGCAGCCTGGCGATCGGCGACATGGTCGGCGTCAGCACGTTCTACGGCAAGGTGGTGCAGATCAATAGCCGCTACACGGTGCTGCAAGGCCTGGACGGCATCGATACGGTAATCCCGAACGAGATCTTCATGATCAATTCGGTGCAGAACTATTCGCTGACCAACCGCATCCTGCGGCTGGCGACGCAAGTGACGATCGTCTACCAGGATGATGTCGAAAGCATACTCACCATGCTGGAGCAGGCGGCGCTGGAGGTGGAGCGCGTCTCGCATGAAGTGCTGCCGCAAGCCTTGCTGCTGAAGATCGGCCCTGACGGACTAGAGCTAGAGCTCGGATTTTGGATCACGGATCCCGAGAACGGACGCCTGAATGTGTTGTCAGATGTTAACCGGGCGATCTGGCGCGTATTGCAAGCCCATCAGATTAAAGTTGCCCACGTGAAACGAGAGATCAAGGTATATGAGGATGAATTGCATAAAAGTAATTTTCACTCAGATACACAACAGGATTTGCAATTAGATGGCCCGGTTGATTCGCCGAAACCTAAAAACGGCTGATATTCAGGGTACAATTGCAGTCGAATTTCGGGTAATTGGTCGGTAACTACCCGTCAACTTACCCGCATCACACTGCAAATCAGACATTAAAACAAGCAGTGGCGTAATCATTCATTACACATGGAGTACACATAGTGTTCAATGCAATTCTCGATTTCTTGTCGAATGGCGTAACAGGTGCAAGCGCCTGGCAGGTGGTCGTGTTCACGCTGGTCGTGACGCACATTACAATCGCTGCGGTGACTATCTACCTGCATCGCGGCCAGGCGCACCGTGCCCTGGATCTGCACGCGATCCCGAGCCATTTTTTCCGTTTCTGGCTGTGGTTGACGACCGGCATGGTGACCAAGGAGTGGGCAGCTATCCATCGCAAGCATCACGCCAAGTGCGACACCGAGGAAGACCCGCATAGCCCGGTCACCCGCGGCATCAAGAAAGTATTCTGGGAAGGCGCCGAGCTGTACCGCGCTGAATCGAAGAACCTGGAAACAATGGAGAAATTCGGCCATGGCACGCCGGACGACTGGATCGAGAGAAACCTGTATACCAAGCACAGCGCCTACGGCATCGTCGCCATGCTGTTCATCGACCTGCTGCTGTTCGGCGTCGTCGGCTTGAGCGTCTGGGCAGTGCAGATGGTGTGGATCCCGATCACCGCCGCCGGCATCATCAACGGCATCGGCCACTATTGGGGCTACCGCAACTACGATTGCAATGACGCTGCCACCAACATCATTCCGTTCGGCATCATCATCGGCGGTGAGGAACTGCATAACAACCACCATACTTTCGGCACATCGGCCAAGCTGTCGTCGAAGTGGTACGAATTCGACATCGGCTGGATGTATATCCGGATCCTGGAAATCTGCGGCCTGGCCAAGGTCAAGAAAGTTGCTCCGGCGCCGAAGTTCAACCACGCCAAGCTGGTGCCTGACCTGGATACCCTTCAATCGGTGATCGCCAACCGCTACGACGTCATGGCCAAGTACGCCAAGTCGCTGAAGAACGCCTGGCACGAAGAGCGCAGCCACCTGACCGACAAGGCCAAGCTGGGCGCCGGTTTCCTCAAGTCGTCGAAGAAATTGCTGCAACGCGAGCCGACCAAACTGGAAGCGCCGCAAAAGCAGCAGTTGACCGAGCTGTTCCTGCATAGCAAAGCACTGCAAACCATGCACGAAATGCGGGTTGAGCTGGGCGCGATTTGGGAACGTTCGCATTTCACGCGCGATCAGTTGCTGCATCAGTTGCAAGACTGGTGCGCACGTGCCGAGGCTTCCGGCATCAAGTCGCTGCAGGATTTCTCGCTGCGCCTGCGCAGCTACTCCTGATCTGAAATAAAAGACGGCTCGCCGCTAGCATTGCGGCAGCGGTCTTTATCGGTGAAACGGTCCATGCAAATCGGACCGTTTTTTTTCGCCCGGAATTCTTGTGCTGCAGCTGTTCTCCAAAGCTGCTTGGGGCGAGGCGGTTTGCCGCAGACGTAAAAAAGCCCCGCAGGAACATGCCTTGCGGGGCTTTTCGGAGCACAGATCAATTACTTGATCTTGGTCTCTTTGTATTCAACATGCTTACGAACCTTCGGGTCGAACTTCATGATCGACATTTTTTCCGGAGTTGTACGCTTGTTCTTGGTAGTGGTGTAGAAATGACCTGTACCAGCGGTCGATTCCAGCTTGATTTTGTCGCGGCCTGATTTCGCCATGATTCTTCCTTTATTCTGCTAGTTAGACTTTTTCGCCACGAGCGCGCAAATCGGTCAACACGGCATCGATGCCGATTTTGTCGATTACGCGCAGACCGGCGTTGGACAAGCGCAGGGAGACCCAGCGATTTTCAGACTCAACGAAAATGCGGCGATTTTGCAAGTTAGGCAAAAAGCGACGTTTCGTCTTGTTGTTTGCATGGGAAACGTTGTTGCCGACCATCGGCCCCTTCCCGGTGACTTGGCAGACACGTGCCATGTTTTTACTCCTAAAAGATTTCCGAAACTGGAAAAAAGGAGAGTATATATAAAAAAATGAGATTTTTCAACGACTTGCAGAAAACAATTGTGTCTTCTGCTCGTTCGTGGATTTAACAATTTGTTTTCGAAGGATTTCACAGCTGGCCATGTTCGGCAAACGAGTGCACCTGCGTGCCGGCGACGATGAAATGATCCAGCACCCTGACGCCGATCAGGTCCAGCGCCTGCTTCAGGGTTTGCGTCAGCTTGTGGTCGGCGGCGCTGGGCTCCAGCGTGCCGGAGGGATGGTTATGCGCCAGCATGACGCTGGCTGCATTGTGCGTCAGCGCCGCCTTGACCACTTCGCGCGGGTAGACGCTGGCATGGGTGAGGGTGCCGCGGAACAGCTCGTCGGCGCAGATCAGGCGGTTCTTGACGTCGAGGAACAATACCAGGAAAGACTCGTAGGGCTTGTTGGTCAGAAGCAACTGTAGATATTGCTTTACCGCGGCCGGCGCGTCGAAGCTGGTGCCGGATTGCAGCTCCTCTGCCAGCGAGCGCCGTCCCAGTTCCAGTATCGCTTGCAACTGGGCGAATTTGGCGGGGCCGAGGCCGTTGATGGCGCAGAACTCGTCCTGAGTGGCGGAGAACAGCCGGTTGAGCGAGCCGAAATGGCTGCTCAATTCGCGCCCCAGGTCGACCGCGCTTTTGCCGGCGGCGCCGACGCGCAGGAATACAGCCAGCAGTTCGGCATCGGAAAGCGCCTGCGGCCCGAATTTGATCAGGCGTTCGCGCGGTCTTTGATCGGCGGGCCAGTCGGTAATTGGCATGGTTAGTCCCTCTAAGCGCGTCAGCTTGTCCAAGGTGGCTTACAATATCATCTTCAGATGAACGATTGCCTTTTTGTTAATGGTGTTTTTGCCTAATTATGTCTAACTTGTCCCTGCCCGTTGTCACCGAAGCCTCTTATCTCACTCTGCACTATCGTCTCGCGTCCCAGGAGGGCGAGGATATTGTCAGCACCTTCAAGGAGTCGCCGGCTACTTTGCAGTTCGGCATGGGCCAACTGGCGCCGTTCCTGGAAACCTGCCTGCTTGGTTTGCCGGAAGGCACGCATCAAACCTTCGACCTGCCGCCTGAGCTGGCTTTCGGCCCGCGCAATCCTGAGCTGATCCAGCGCGTTTCGCGCGCCACCCTGCGCCAGAATTCGCAGTTGGGCGAGGAATACCGCATCGGCGACCTGGTGGAGTTTGCGGCGCCGGGCGGCGGCCAGTTCGCCGGCGTGCTGCGTGAGATCGACGAGCAGGGCGCCTTGTTCGATTTCAACCACCCGCTGGCCGGCCAGTCGCTCAAGTTTGAAGTAAAGATCATCGGCATCCTGTAATTGCGCCGATTGAATGGATATGACTATGGATAAAGAAATTCTACTGGCGCAGCCGCGCGGTTTTTGCGCCGGCGTCGACCGCGCGATCGAAATCGTCGAACGCGCACTGGAACAGTTCGGCGCACCGATCTATGTGCGCCACGAAATCGTCCACAATGCCTATGTGGTGGCGGACCTGCGCAACAAGGGCGCGATTTTCATCGAAGAGCTGGCCGATGTGCCGGCCGGGAATACGGTGATCTTTTCTGCCCACGGCGTTTCCAAGGCGGTGCAGGAAGAAGCCGCGGTGCGCGGCCTGAAAGTGTTCGACGCCACTTGCCCGCTGGTCACCAAGGTCCACATGGAAGTCGCCAAGATGCGCCGCGAGGGCCGTGAAATCGTCATGATCGGCCACGAAGGGCATCCGGAAGTCGAGGGCACCATGGGCCAGACCGAAGGTGGCATGCACCTGGTCGAAACCGTGGCTGATGTCGACAAGCTGCAGGTGGCGAATCCTGAACTGCTGGCCTATGTCTCGCAGACCACCTTGTCGGTGGACGACACGGCGGACGTGATTGCCGCCCTCAAGCAGCGCTTCCCCTTGATCACCGAGCCGAAGAAGGGCGATATCTGCTATGCCACCACCAATCGCCAGCAAGCCGTGAAGTTCATGGCGCCGCAGGTCGACGTGGTGATCGTGGTCGGCAGTCCTAATAGTTCCAACTCCAACCGCCTGCGCGAAGTGGCCGAGAAGCGTGGCACCGCTGCCTACATGGTGGACAACGCTGAGCAGATAGATCCCGGCTGGCTGCAAGGGAAGACCCGTATCGGCGTCACTGCCGGCGCTTCGGCCCCCGAGGTCTTGGTGCAGGCAGTGATCGACCGCCTGACGGCCTATGGCGCCAAGAGTGTACGCACGCTCGACGGTGCGGAAGAAAACGTCACTTTCCCTATGCCCAAGGGGCTGGCGCGCACCTGAAGCGGGACCGGCGGCTGTAATTGCCCATGAGAATCTGCTTATTGTCATGGGTGATTGCATCCTTGCGGCCGATTGTTAACTTGTCAAAGTTCCCCCTGAAAGCCTTGTGCAAAGGCCCAGATGCCTCATTCTGGCGCGAAATTATATTCCGAATAAATCCCACTTTTCCATCGATAGTTTTTTGTTTTCCTCGCTATCATTGCGGCGCTGAAGTTTGATTGTAAAAGGCTGTGCTGAACTGCCTTCAGCGAGTAATATTGTAGTGCCGTCAGAGTTGATTATCGCTCAACGTTAGCTATAATCTGCACGGTCATGGTGCATTTGTCCACCGAGACAAGGCGCTTTAAGATAAAAACGTTTTTACATAAAGACGTATAAGGAGACAAATAATATGTGTACCCCGTTCATCCTTCATATTCCGGCTATTCACGCAATGCCAGATTACCTTTCCAGCTAGGCGGAAGGGCGCATCCCCACGGCACCAGGACTTCTCCAGGGTGCCGTTTTTGTATCGGGAATGATTTTTGCTGTGCAGCCTCTGAGATGGTCGCAATAGTGTTCTGACCGATTTGAACCGAAACACACAAAGGAAATTATGGATATCTTTATCCAACAAGTTATCAACGGCTTGGTGCTGGGAAGCATGTATGCGTTGATTGCCCTCGGTTATACGATGGTATACGGCGTGTTGAACCTGATTAACTTCGCCCACGGCGATATCCTGATGATAGGCGCGATGGTTGGCTTGTCCATCCTCAAGCTGCTGCAGCATGTCGCTCCCGGCCTGCCTGGCATAGTCCAGCTGGCGATCGCCATCATCGGCGCCATTCCGGTCTGCGTCATTGTCAGCCTGATCATTGAACGGGTCGCCTACCGGCCGTTGCGCAATGCGCCGCGCCTGGCGCCGCTGATCACGGCGATCGGCGTTTCCATCCTGCTGCAGACTTTCGCCATGATGATCTGGGGCCGCAGCCCGCTGCCAGTCCCGCAAGTCATGCCGTCCGACCCTGTGCATATCTTCGGCGCGCTGATCTCGCCGACGCAGATCATGCTGCTGGTGCTGGCTGCCGCTTCGATGTTCGGCCTGGTGATGCTGGTTGAAAAAACCAAGATGGGCCGCGCCATGCGCGCCACCGCGGAAAATCCGCGGGTCGCCGGCCTGATGGGGGTCGATTCCAACCGCGTCATCGTCATGACCTTCGCCATCGGCGCCGCACTGGCTGCCGTCGCCGGCGTGATGTGGGGCGCGAACTACTCTTCTGCGCAGTTCGCGATGGGCTTCGTGCCCGGCTTGAAGGCGTTCTCCGCCGCGGTGCTGGGCGGTATCGGCAATATCTACGGCGCCATGCTGGGCGGTATCATACTGGGCCTGATCGAGAGCCTGGGAGCTGGCTATATCGGCGACCTGACCGGCAACTTCTTCGGTAGTAACTACCAGGATATCTTTGCCTTCATCGTGCTGATCATTGTCTTGACCTTGCGTCCGTCCGGCATCATGGGCGAACGTGTGGCTGACCGCGCTTGATCGGGGAGGATATATGGCTAGCTTCTTCGACACCAAAAAGAACCCGACCAAGGCTTACACCAGCTTGGTTGCCCTCGCTATCCTGTTCGTGATCTTCCCGTTCATTGCCGCCAATTTCGGTAATTCCTGGGTCCGCATCATGGACTTCGCGCTGCTCTACATCATGCTGGCGCTAGGTTTGAACATCGTGGTCGGTTTTGCCGGCCTGCTCGATCTCGGCTACATCGCGTTCTATGCGATCGGCGCCTACATGACCGGCTTGCTGGCGTCGCCACAGTTTGCTTCGGTGCTGGAATCGTTTGTGAATACCTATCCGGCCATCGGCAATTTCCTGGTGATGATCTGCGGCCCGGAAATTGTCCAGAACGGCATCCACTTGTCGTTGTGGGTGATCGTGCCGCTGGGAGCGGCGCTGGCAGGGATGTTCGGCGCCATTCTCGGCGCTCCGACACTCAAGCTGCGCGGCGATTATCTGGCTATCGTGACACTCGGTTTCGGTGAAATCATCCGGATTTTCATGAATAACCTGAATGCGCCGGTGAACATCACCAACGGTCCGCAGGGTATCAACCTGATCGATCCTATCCGCATCTTCGGCGTCTCGCTGGCAGGGGAGCGCGGTTCCAATGCGACGGTCCAGCTGGGCAGTTTCAGCCTGCCGTCGGTGAATGCCTACTACTTCCTGTTCCTCGTCCTGTGTATCGCAATCATCATTATTTCGATCCGCTTGCAGAACTCGCGCCTGGGCCGTGCCTGGGTGGCGATACGTGAAGACGAAATCGCCGCCAAGGCAATGGGCATCAATACCCGCAACATGAAGCTGCTGGCGTTTACGATGGGCGCCTCGTTTGGCGGCGTCGCTGGCGCCATGTTTGCCTCGTTCCAGGGCTTCGTCTCGCCGGAATCGTTCTCTTTGACCGAGTCGATCGCGGTACTGGCGATGGTGGTGCTGGGCGGCATGGGGCATATTCCGGGCGTGGTGCTGGGTGGCATATTGCTGGCGGCATTGCCTGAAGTGCTGCGGCACACCGTGGAGCCGATGCAGATGGCTGTTTTCGGCAAGGTGCTGATCGATGCCGAAGTGCTGCGCCAGCTGTTGTACGGTCTGGCGATGGTAGTCATCATGTTGACCCGTCCAGCCGGCTTGTGGCCTGCGCCTAAGCACGAGGATCGGCCGGATGCCGATATCGATAAACCTACGCTGGCGACCGGCGTGGTAGAGGCTTAAGGAGATCACATGAGCGCACAAACTATTTTAAATATCTCCGGCGTCAATAAACGGTTCGGCGGTTTGCAGGCCTTGTCCGAAGTCAACGTCAAGATCCTGAAGGGCCAGATTTATGGCCTGATCGGACCGAACGGCGCCGGCAAGACGACGTTCTTCAATGTCATCACCGGCTTGTACCAGGCCGATACCGGCACGTTCGAGCTGTCCGGCAAGCCTTACTCGCCGTCGGCGCCGCATGAAGTGGCCAAGGCCGGCATCGCCCGTACGTTCCAGAACATCCGCCTGTTCGGCGAGATGACCGTACTGGAAAACGTCATGGTGGGTTGCCACGTGCGCACCAAGCAGGGCCTGTTCGGCGCTGTGTTCCGCCACAAGGCGGCGCGCACGGAAGAACTGGCTATCCGCAAGCGTTCGCAGGAACTGCTGGATTTCGTCGGCATCGGCCGTTTCGGCGAGCGTACCGCGCGGCACTTGTCATATGGCGATCAACGGCGCCTGGAAATCGCCCGGGCGCTGGCTACCGATCCGCAATTGCTGGCGTTGGACGAACCGGCAGCAGGCATGAACGCCACCGAAAAACTGGCGCTGCGCGAGTTGCTGGTGAAAATCAAGAATGAAGGAAAGACCATTTTGCTGATCGAACATGATGTCAAGCTGATGATGGGCTTGTGCGACCGCCTGACCGTGCTGGACTACGGCAAGCCGATTGCTGAAGGATTGCCTGCCGAAATCCAGAAGAACCCGGCCGTGATTGAAGCCTATCTGGGAGGTGGTCACTAATGGCAACCAATATCCTGAAAGTCAGCAACCTGAAAGTCGCCTACGGCGGCATCCAGGCAGTCAAGGGCATCAACCTCGACGTCAACGAAGGCGAACTGGTGACGCTGATCGGCGCCAACGGTGCCGGCAAGACCACCACGCTGAAAGCCATCACCGGGACTTTGCCGCAATGTAAAGTCGAAGGTGAGATGCACTATATGGGAGAGCATACCAAGGGCACGACCTCGTTCAACCTGGTCAAGCAAAAGCTGGCGATGGTGCCGGAAGGGCGTGGCGTATTCACCCGCATGAGCATCCAGGAAAACCTCCTGATGGGGGCGTATACCCGTGACGACAAGGCTGGCATCGCTGCCGATATCGAAAAGTGGTTTACCGTGTTCCCGCGCCTGAAAGAGCGTGCCGCCCAAATGGCCGGCACCTTGTCCGGCGGCGAACAGCAGATGCTGGCGATGGCGCGTGCATTGATGAGCCATCCAAAGCTGCTGCTGCTGGATGAGCCGTCTATGGGTTTGTCGCCGATCATGGTGGAAAAGATCTTTGAAGTCATCCGCAACGTTTCCGCGCAAGGGATCACGATCCTGCTGGTCGAGCAGAATGCCAAGCTGGCGCTGGAAGCGGCGCACCGTGCCTATGTGATGGATTCAGGCCTGGTGACCATGAGCGGCAACGCCAAGGATATGCTGGATGATCCTAAGGTGAAGGCGGCCTATCTGGGCGAGTAAGTTCGGGTTTGCCTGATTTGCAAAAAAGGGGGACTAGGCATTCGTGCCAGTCCCCTTTTTCTTGTTCTCGCCAGAAAAGTCGTTAGAAGCGATATTGCAAGTTGAGGCCGAGCGTATCCAGATTCACTTGGCTGCCGCCATAGTCCAGGCCCACCTTGCCATAGCGCGTGTAATCTGCAATCAGATCAATGTTTTTAGCCAAGGAATACTTGACGCCGAGCGCGCCGAAGAACTTGTTGCCTTTGCTGTCGGAAATCGAGCTGCCGTGCTTGATTTCATAGCGCATGATACCGGCCTCGCCGACCAGCGCCCAGTCTGGAGCGATAGGATAGGAGCCCACCGCCGACAGGCTGAAGCCGCTGGTCCTGGCCGTCATTCCCGGCAGGTCTGCGCGCGATACGGTGGCCTTGCCGAAATTCCGGTAGCCTAGCTTGACGCCGAAATTTTCATTGATGTTGTAGCCGCCATAAAGGTTGAAAGCGGTCTTGTCGCTGGACGCCTGGCCGTCTGAGGGGGCATTGACACGATTGCTGTTCGAGGAGCCGATGCCGGCGCCGATGAACGGGCCGCTGGCGTTTTCGGCAGGGGCGGACTGATTGGCGGCGAAGGCCGCGGATGACGCCATCAGCGTGGCGAGCAAGGTAACGGTAGAGATATTTTTTTTCACTATAAATGATCTTTGCAAAAATTGACGGAGGAACTGAACTGTAGATTTTCCAAATATTTCTTCGGAAAAATATATATCTGTTGATGCAAGTGCTTGATATATAAGCAGTATTTTCTTCAATTTCGACTTGACCAATGTCAGGGCAATGTCAATACATGCATGCACCGCTGCGCTTTCAAGCTGGCTGGCGCGATTGTTTGAGGAAGAGGCGGGCAGGTGGTGGATGCGGGACGCGAAAAAAAAGCCCGCCAAGGAAAGAGGCGGGCTTTGTCTTCGATGCGGAGCGCCAAGGCTCGCGCGGTCGTGGCAATGCTTAGGTCAGCGGCAGCGGATTGCGCTGGTTGTCAGACTGCTGGATACGATGTTCGATGGCATCCGGCACGCTGACTGCGGCTTCGGCTGGCGTCGGTGCAACGGCATCTGCAGGAGCAACGGCTTGTATCGGACGCGCCTTAGGCGTCGCGATCGGCGCTGTCGAACCGGTCGAAGGAACATTCTTGCCGGTAGCGACGTCTTGCAGGCGGCGATATTCAGCCAATACCTTGTAGCCGTAGCCGCCGTCGTTGGCGAAGGCGGCGGCGCCGACATAGCGCTTCAGGCCGGCTTCGACCGAACCGCCCTGGGTCACGTAGTCCTTGAGGATCATGGAGCCGACCTTGATGTTGGCAGTCGGATTCAGCGCGGCCTTGATGCCGCCCATGCTTTCAAACTTGTCTTCATGCACTTTCGACATGACCTGCATCAGGCCTTGCGCGCCAACCGGGCTTTCGGCAAACGGATTCAAGCCCGACTCGATCGCCATCACGGCCAGGATCAGGAGCGGATCCAGCTTGGTTTCGCGTGCGGTCTTGTAGGCAGTCGTCACGAACATGTTGGTGGCGTCGCCGGCGACGCGATAACGCTTGGACAGCCAGTTGGTGACCCATTGCTGCTGACGCGAGTTGTCGAGCGGTTTGACTGCCTTGGGAAAGCCATCCATGTGCAGCAGGTGATTCACGTTTGCGCTTGGCGCCGGCACGGTCAGGCTGGCGACATTTTTGCCGGCCGCCGGAGCGCTTGCCTGAACGCTAACTGCTGCAGCCGCTTGCGGAGCGCTGCTGGCGAACAGCGGCAGGCTTTGCAGCTTGAGGGCCAGATTCGGGCTGATCAGCATGGTGCTGAGTCCGATCAGGGCCAGGATGCCGCTGAACAGGACAGTGACGCGGGTAGTGGCGATAAGGCCGCCGACGGTGTCGCGGGCGAACAGCGCGCTGTTGACCGCGCCGTTGATCGATTCGCTGCTAAGTTTTCTTAAATATCCGGGCGTAGCCCAACTAGATAATGCCTTGGTAGATCTTGCTAACAATTGAACCTCCAGAATCGTCGCGGCGCATGCAGGCCCCTTGGAACAGCGGGGGGCGAAAATACTGAAGCTGCGTGCACCGTAATCAATATCGCCTGGCTTCGCATGCTGTGTGCGTCATGCCAGACGTCGTTGCTGTTTGCGCTTATGCGGCTCCAAGCTGGTCGGCTGCAGGAATGCGCCGTGCCGCTGGCAAACAACTTGTTCGGGGGAGAAGGCTGACGCCTTTTGAAAACACTCCTTAAAATGTCATGTGGGACCCCGATCCCGTGAGTATTGAGAGTCGTCATGAAAACGCTTTTTGGACGTTGCGACTGCTTCAAGCTGGGCGCATTGTAGGGGGCGGTTTATATCGAGTCAATACTATAAAAAATTAAATCAATAACTTTTATGTATAAAGAATATGCCGGTTTACCGCTGTGAGCCAATAAAATCAAGCACTTCGCTGGGAAGCCTTAATTGTCGAATTAACATTCATAAAGATTGTAAGAATCCATGAAATATTCAGATTTACGTGATTTTGTTATCAAATTGGAACAAATTGGCGAGCTAAAACGGATTTCAACGCCGATTTCACCTTATTTGGAGATGACGGAGATCTGCGATCGCACTTTGCGCGCCGGCGGTCCGGCGCTGCTTTTTGAGAATCCGACAGGGCATTCGATACCTGTGCTAGGCAATTTATTCGGTACGCCGCGCCGCGTCGCGCTAGGCATGGGAGCCGACGACGTCAGCGAATTGCGGCGCATCGGCCACGTGCTGGCGTCGCTGAAAGAACCGGAACCGCCGAAAGGTTTTAAAGATATCCTCGGCCTCGGCACGCTGGTGAAATCCTTGTGGGACATGGCGCCCAAGGAGCAGCGCTCGGCGCCATGCCAGGATATCGTCTGGGAAGGCAACGACGTCGACCTGGCCAGGCTGCCGATCCAGCATTGCTGGCCGGGCGATGTGGCGCCGTTGATCACCTGGGGCCTGGTGATCACCAAAGGACCGCACAAGAAGCGCCAGAACCTCGGCATCTACCGCCAGCAGGTGCTGGGTCGCAACAAGGTCATCATGCGCTGGCTGGCGCATCGCGGCGGCGCGCTGGATTTCCGCGAGCATGCGATCGCCACCGGCGGCAAGCCGTATCCGGTGGCGGTGGCGCTGGGCGCCGATCCCGCTACTATATTAGGCGCGGTGACGCCGGTGCCGGACAGCCTGTCCGAATACCAGTTCGCCGGCCTGCTGCGCGGCAGCCGCACCGAGCTGGTCAAGGCCATCGGTAGCGAGTTGCGGGTGCCGGCCTCGGCCGAGATCGTGCTGGAAGGGCATATCAATCCCGACCCCTCGCATCCGTCCGGCTATGAAATGGCGCTGGAGGGGCCTTACGGCGACCACACCGGCTACTACAACGAGCAGGACTGGTTCCCGGTGTTCACCATCGACCGCATCACGATGCGCAAGTCGCCGATCTATCACTCTACGTATACAGGCAAGCCGCCGGATGAGCCGGCGGTGCTGGGCGTGGCGCTGAACGAAGTATTCATCCCCTTGCTGCAAAAGCAGTTTTCCGAAATCACCGATTTCTATCTGCCGCCGGAAGGGTGCAGCTACCGCATGGCGGTAGTGCAAATGAAAAAGGCCTATGCCGGCCATGCCAAGCGGGTGATGTTCGGCGTCTGGAGCTTCCTGCGCCAGTTCATGTATACCAAGTTCATCGTGGTGGTCGACGAGGACGTCAATATCCGTGACTGGAATGAGGTGATCTGGGCCATCACTACGCGAGTGGATCCGATCCGCGACACTACAATAGTGGACAACACGCCGATCGATTATCTCGATTTCGCCTCGCCGGTGAGTGGCCTTGGCAGCAAGATGGGAATCGACGCCACCAATAAATGGCCGGGTGAAACCAGCCGTGAGTGGGGGCGCACCATCAGCATGTCGGACGAGGTGAAGACGCGGGTCGACCAGATCTGGCAAGAGCTCGGCCTGTAAATCTGGATTTATGGGAAACGCTTTATATAAATAATGCGGAAAATGGCAGCGCCTGCCAAAAAGCTGTAAAAAGCGCTGCCAGCAATGACGCAATGCGGTACAATTCACCCCGGCGGGCCCCTGCGCATTGTGGCGTGGTCAACCTGGTCAGGTCGGGAACGAAGCAGCCACAGCCATTTCCTGCAAGTGCCGCAGACAAGGCTCGCCTCTATCCTCAGTATCATTCCGCACGGTTTTTCTCAGCAACACCTCCCCAACGTTGTGCCATCGCTTGATTGCCAGTTTGTCAGCGGCCACCGTTATCGCTCAGGCAAGCCTCAGGCTGACTCAGTGCGCCGCTGGTTCCGTGGCGGGAATGCTGAAGCCGATAGTCGTCATGCCTGCCACGCTGTCGGCAAACACGCCGCCGCCGTGCATCTTGGCGATCGCCTTGACGATCGCCAGCCCTAGGCCGTGGCCGTGCAGCTGGCTTTGATCCTTGTCGTTGCGGGCGGCATCGACGCGATAGAAGCGATCGAACAGCCGCGGCAAATGGTTCTCGGCGATCGGCTGACCGGGGTTGGAAACGGCAATCCCGATCGCTGCCGGCTGCTGCGTGATGGTGACCACAATCGCCGCACCGGGCGTCGAATGCTGGATCGCGTTATGCAGCAGATTGCTCATGGCGCGCTTGAACAGCGAGGTTTCGATCGAGGCTTCGGCGCCGATGTCGCCATCCACCTTTACCGTCATTTTCGACTCGTCCAGCACAAACTCGAAGAACTCCACGGTCTTGTTGATTTCCTGGGCTATCGAGGTGCGCACCAGGCTGGTGGCGGCTTCGCCCTGGTCGGCGCGCGCCAGGAACAGCATGTCGTTGATGATCGAACGCAAACGCTCCAGCTCTTCCAGATTGGATTGCAGCACTTCCTCGAATTGCGGCGCGGTGCGCTGGCGCGACAAGGCCACCTGGGTCTCGCCGATCAGGTTGGCCAGCGGCGTGCGCAGCTCGTGGGCGACGTCGGCATTGAACGCCTCCAGCTGGTTGTAGGCGGCTTCCATACGCTCCAGCACGCCATTGAACGCGGCGGTCAGGTCCGACAGTTCGCCCGGCAGCGGCGCAATCTGCAAGCGTTGCGACAGCGTCTTGGGGCCGAGCGACTGCGCCGCGCTGGACAACTGCTTCAACGGCCGCAATCCCACTTGCGCAATCCAGTAGCCGAGCAGCATCACCAGCATCACACCCAGCAGCGACAGGCCGACCAGTGCGATCATGAAGGCGCGCAGAGTATGCATGTAAGGCGCCGCATCCACCGCCACGATCAGCCTGACCGCGGGCCTTTCGCCGAACGGCGGCAGAGCCTTGGTCAAGGTATGCAGCGGATATTCGCGGCCGCGCAGCATCAGGTTGCCCATGCCGTCAGGGTTGCGGTCTATCTTTTCGATGTCAGCCAGGTCCTTGCCATACTGGAAGCGCGGATCGTCGCTCAGCACCCAGTAGCGGAAACTGCCGTCGGCCGGCGTCAGCGTATCCAGCTTGGCCTGCACCCGCGGCCAGCGCGCAGGATCGCCGTTGTGCTGGATCATGTACTGGGTGTCGAGAAAGCGGGTGCTGAGCTCATCGTGCTGATGGCGCGCCAGTTCGCGCTGCAGCACGCCGTACAGGGCGCTGCCGATCAGCGAGAAAATCAGCAATGCGGCCAGCGCGAACATCGCCACCAGGCGGACTTTGATGGAGCGTCTCATCCCTGGCTCTCGTGATGGTGCGTTTCGTGCGTTTCGCGTGGCTCGCGCGGTTCCAGCACATAACCCATGCCGCGTATGGTGTGCAGCAGCTTAAGGCTGAACGGCGCATCGATCTTGGCGCGCAAGCGCTTGATGGCGACCTCGACCACATTCGTGTTGCTGTCGAAGTTCATGTCCCATACCAGTTCGGCGATTGCTGTTTTCGACAGGATTTCGCCTTGCCGCCGCGCCAGCACCGCCAGCAGGGAAAATTCCTTGGCGGTGAGGTCGATGCGGACATTGGCGCGATAGGCTTTGCGGCTGATCAGGTCGATCTGCAGATCGGCAATCCGCAGCTGCGCCGGCTCCAGCGCACGGCCGCGCCGGGTCAGCGCCTGCAAGCGCGCCAGCAGTTCGAGGAAGGAAAACGGCTTGACCAGATAATCGTCGGCGCCGCCCTGCAGGCCCTTGATGCGGTCTTCCACGCGGTCGCGCGCGGTCAGCATGATGACCGGGGTCTGCTTGATTTCACGCAGCGCATGCAAGACCGAAAAGCCGTCGACGCCGGGCAGCATGACGTCCAGCACGATCACATCGTAATCGTGCTGCAAGGCCAGGTGCTGGCCGTCAATGCCGTCATGGGCGACGTCGACCACACAGCCTTGCTCGGTCAATCCCTTGCATAGGTAGTCAGCGGTCTTCAGTTCATCTTCGACGATCAGGATCTTCATGTGATGCGGGTCTCCTGTTCTATCCTGCTCAGCGCTAGCAACATGGCGCAGTGCAGGATTGGGCAATTTCTGTTTTGATTATTTCGAATCTATCACGGTGGCGCCCGATGTTGCAGTGGCTTTACGCGCCGCCTTGCGCGCACGCCGCGCTTCCTTGCGGCGCTCATACCAGTAATGGGCGCGGTCCAGGTATAGATAGACTACCGGCGTGGTGAACAAGGTCAGCGCCTGCGACAGCACCAGGCCGCCGACCATGGCATAGCCCAGCGGACGACGAAGTTCCGAACCGGCGCCATGCCCCAGCATCAACGGCAAGCCGCTCAGCAGCGCGCACATGGTGGTCATCATGATCGGCCGGAAGCGCAGCAGGCAAGCCTGGTAGATCGCTTCTTCCGGTTTCATGCCGTGCTGCCGTTCTGCGGTCAGGGCAAAGTCGATCATCATGATGCCGTTCTTCTTGACGATGCCGATCAGCAGGATGATGCCGATCAGCGCAATCACGCTCAGATCATAACCGCCCATCATCAGGATCAGCAGGGCGCCGACGCCGGCCGACGGCAGGGTCGACAGAATAGTCAGCGGATGGATGTAGCTTTCGTACAGCAGGCCCAGCACAATGTATACCGCAACGAGGGCGGCGGCGATCAGGTAGGGTTGCGACGACAGCGAATCGCCGAAAGCCTTGGCGGTGCCCTGGAAGGCGCCGGTCAGAGTCGGCGGCACGCCCATCTGGTTCTGCGCCTTGGTGATGGCGTCGACCGCTTCGCCCAGCGCCACGCCAGGCGCCAGGTTGAAGGAAATCGTCACCGCCGGGAACTGGCCCTGGTGGCTGATCGACAGATAGGAAGTCTTATTGGTGTCGATGGTGACGAAAGTCGACAGCGGCACCTGCTGGCCAGTGACCGGCGAAGTCAGGTAGAGCTTGCTGAACAGGTCGGGATCTTGCTGCAGCTTGGGCGTCACTTCCAGGATCACGTGGTAGCTGTTGATCTGGGTGAAGTACTGTGCCACCTGGCGCTGGCCGATCGCATCGTAGATGGTGGAGTCGATCAGCGCCGGTGTGATGCCGAAGCTGGAGGCGCGCGCGCGGTCGATGGTCAGGCTGGCCGAGGCGGCGGCATTCTGCTGGTCGGAGGCGACATCGGTCAGCTCTGGCAACTGGCGGAAGCGGCTCAGCAATTTCGGCGCCCAGACGTTCAGTTCATCCAGGTTGGAGTCGGTCAGCGTGTACTGGTACTGGGTGCGCGACAAGCGGCCGCCGACGTTGATATCCTGGCCGGCCTGGAGGAACAGGTTGACCCCTTGCACCTTGGCCAGCTGCGGCCGCAGGCGGGTGATGATCTCGTCGGCGCTGGCGGTGCGTCCCTCATCCTTCGGCTTCAGGCTGATGAAGAAATTGCCGGTGTTGAAGGTGTTCTGGCCGCCGCTCATGCCAAAGCCGGTAACGTCCGGATCCTTGCGCACGATATCGGCCAGCGCCAGCATGCGCCGGTTCATCGAGGAGAACGACGAGTCCTGTCCGGATTCGGCAAAACCGAAAACGAAGCCGGTATCCTGCTGCGGGAAGAAGCCTTTCGGGATCACGATGAACAGCGCCACGGTGGCGATCATGGTGGCGAAGAACACCATCAGAGTGATGAACTGGTGGCGCAACACTACGTGCAAACCGCGCTTGTAGCCGTTCAGCATGGCATCGAAACCGCGCTCGAACATCTGATACATGCGGCCATGCGATTCGGCCGAGTGCGGCTTCAGGAAACGCGAGCAGAGCATTGGCGTCAGGGTCAATGAAATCGCCACCGAGACCGCGATCGTCAGTGTCACGGTAATCGCAAATTCACGGAACAAACGGCCGACGATACCGCCCATCAGCAGCAGCGGAATGAACACCGCCACCAGCGATACCGAGATCGAGATGATCGTGAAGCCGATTTCTCCGGCGCCCTTGTAGGCCGCTTCCATCGGCGTCATGCCTTCTTCTACATAGCGGTAGATATTTTCCAGCATGACGATGGCGTCGTCGACCACGAAGCCGACTGCAATGGTCAGCGCCATCAGCGACAGGTTGTCCAGGCTGAAGCCCAGCAGATACATGATGCCGGCCGTGCCGAGCAGCGCCAGCGGCACCGTCACGCTAGGGATCAGGGTAGCCGGCACGTTGCGCAGGAACAGGAAAATCACCAGCACCACCAGGGCGATGGTCAGCACCAGCGTGAACTCGACGTCGGCCACCGATGCGCGGATGGTCTGGGTGCGGTCGATCAGAGTGTTGATATGCACGGTCGGCGGGATTGCAGCCTGCAGGCGCGGCATGGCGGCCTTGATGCGGTCCACGGTTTCGATGACGTTGGCGCCAGGCTGCTTGGTCACTGCCAGCACGATCGAGCGGCCGTTGATGATGGTGTTGCCGGCCGCCGCGGCGGCGCCGGCATAGGCCCAGCCGGCGACCTTGACGTTCTCCGGCGCGTCTACCGCGACGCCGACGTCGCGCACGCGGATCGGCGCGCCGTTCTTGTAGGCCAGCACCATGTCGTTCCAAGGCTCGGCGCTCAGCAGCTGGTCATTGGTGTAGACGGTGAAGCTTTGCTTGGCGCCGTCGACCGTGCCCTTAGGCTGGTTGACGGTAGTGCTGGCGATTACGCCGCGGATGTCTTCCAGGCTGATGCCGATGGCGGACAGCTTGGTCGGATCGACCTGGATCCGCACCGCCGGTTTTTGCACGCCGCCGATATTCACCAGGCCGACGCCGGGAATCTGCGAAATCTGCTGCGCCAGGATGTTGTCGGCGAAGTCATTCACCTGGATCAGCGGCAAGGCGTCCGACTGCACCGCGATCACCAGGATCGGCGAATCGGCCGGGTTGACCTTGCGGAAGGTCGGTGGACTCGGCAGGTTGGCCGGCAACTGGCCGCTGGCGGCGGTGATTGCCGCCTGGACGTCGAGGGCGGCGGCGTCGATGTTGCGGTTGAGGTCGAACTGCAGCGTGATTTGCGAGGAGCCGAGCGAGCTGCTGGAAGTCATCTGCGACAAGCCGGCGATCAGCGAGAACTGCCGTTCCAGCGGCTGCGCCACGCTCGACGCCATAGTTTCCGGACTGCCGCCGGGCAGGTTGGCGGAGACCTGGATGGTCGGGAAATCTACCTGCGGCAGCGGCGCCACCGGCAGCAGCGGCCACACCGCTGCGCCCACCAGGAAAATCGCAAGCGCTAGCAGGGTGGTGCCGATAGGGCGTTTAATGAAGGTGGCGGAGATGCTCAATTGCTTGCCCCCTTAGATGCGGCTGCCGCCGCACTGGAAGCGCTGCTGTTGCCGTGCACTGCAGTATCCTCGCTCACCTTGATGCCCGGCTTCAGCTTGTACTGGCCGTCGACCACTACCCGTTGCCCGGCGCTCAAGCCCTTGTCGATGACGGCGATGCCGTCCTGGATATTCGCCACCTGGATGGTCTGGATCTGCGCCTTGCCGCCGGCGTCAATCACGTAGGCGTAAGTGCCGTCCTGGCTGCGCTGCACGGCGCTGGCCGGAATCGTCAAAGCTTGCTTGCGGTCGCCCAGCACCAGCCGCACGTTGACGTACTGGCCCGGCCACAGCACATGCGACTGGTTCTGGAAAATCCCTTTCAGCTGCACGGTGCCGGTGCTGGTGTCGATCTGATTGTTCAGCAGGGTCAGGCTGCCCTGCGACAGCATGGCGCTGCTGTTGCGGGCAAAGGCCTGCACCGCGAGCGGCTTCTGGCTGCCGTGCAGGGCGGCGTTGATATTCTGGAAGCTCTCTTCCGGCAAGGTGAACACCACCGCGATCGGATCGATCTGGTTGATCACCACCAGGCCGTTGGTATCGGCGGCGTGGACGATGTTGCCGGGGTCGACCAGGCGGGCGCCGACGCGGCCGCTGATCGGCGCCAGGATGCTGGTGAAGCTGAGCTGTACCTTGGCGTAACTGATTTGCGCATCGTCGGCTTGCACCGCGGCCTGCAGCTGGTTGACCTGGGCATGTTGCGCATCCAGGGTCTGTTGCGTGGCGGCGTCTTGCTGCACCAGCGTGGTGTAGCGTTGCAGGTCGAGCCTGGCGTTGACCAGCGTCGCCTGGTCCTTGGCTTTTTGCGCCACCGCTTGCGCCAGCTGCGCCTGCAAGGTGCGCGGATCGATTTGCGCCAGCAACTGGCCGGCCTTGACGTCCTGGCCTTCGACGAAGCCGACCTTGTCGAGCTGGCCGTCGATGCGCGCCTTGACTGTCACGCTAGCGTTGGAGGTGACGGTGCCGACGCCGGACAGGTACATCGGCACATCTTGTTGCTTCACCGGCGTGGTGCTCACCGATACCGCCGGCGCTGTGGCGGCCGGCGGCGCGGCAGCGTCAGCTTTGTGGCTCAGGCCCCAGCCGGCGGCGCCGATCAGGACCAGTATCGCGGCAGTGATCAGCAGCGTCGAACGGGTTTTGGAAAGTGTGGTGGTCATGTCGTCGGCTCGGAAAATTAATTGGCAGTATTGTTGTTTTTTGCTTGCGCGGCGTTGTCAGGCTGGTTCAGCTGGGACGCATCCCAGCCGCCGCCGACCGCCTTGATCAGCGCCACGCTGGCGACCAGCTGGCGTCCCACCAGCTGCACCAGGGTGCGCTCATTGCTCAGCGCCAGCGTTTGCGCTGTAACTACCGCCAGGTAGGTGGCGGTGCCGGCGCGGTACTGGCTGAGCGCCAGCTGCTCGGCCAGCTGCGAGGCTTTCACGGCTTGCCCTTGGGCCACCGATTCCTGGTCCAGCACATTCAGCCTCGCCAGGTTGTCTTCCACTTCCTGGAAGCCGCCCAGCACCGTTTGCTTGTACTGCGCCACTGCTGCGTCATACACTGCGACCGCCTGCGCCGTATGGGCGCGGCGCAGGCCGCCGTCGAAAATCGTTTCGGCCAGCGCCGCTCCCAGCGACCACACCCGGCTTGGCGTATTGAACCATTGCGCCAGGCTGCTGCTGTTGAAGCCGCCGCTGGCGCTCAGCGTCAGCGCCGGGAAGTAAGCCGCCTTGGCGACGCCGATATTGGCGTTCGCCACCGCCACATTGCGTTCGGCGTTGGAGATATCCGGCCGCCGCTCCAGCAGGTCCGACGGCAGTCCGGCCGGGATCGCCGGCAAGCCTGCCTGCATCTTGGCCACCATTTGCGGATCGGCCGGCGCCGCCGCCAGCGTGAATCCGGCTGGCGCCTGGCCGGTCAAGATGGCGATGGCATGTTCCAGCTGGCTGCGCTGCGCCTGCAAGTCGATGGCTTGCGCTTCGGCGGTCTTCAGCTGGCTTTCCGCCAGCGCCACATCCGAGCGCAGCGCGACGCCGACGGCGTACTGGCTTTGTGTCAGCTTGAGCGAGCGGGCGTAGGCCGCGGTGGTGCGCGCGTACAAGTCTTTCAGCAGGTCGGTAATGCGCAATTGCAGATAGTCTTGCGCCAGGGTCGCCTGGATGCTGAGACGGGCAGCCGCCAGGTTGGCCGCGCTGGCCTGGCTGCCGGCATCGCCGGCTTCCATCGAGCGCCGCACGGCGCCCCAGACATCCGGTTCCCAGCTGCCCTGAAGTCCGGCGCTGTAGTTGTTGCCGAGGCGGACGCCATTGCTGTTGCTGAGCGAGCGGCCGGTGCCGGCATTGACGCCGACCGTCGGCCAGAAGCCTGAGCGCGCGGCGTCCGCCGCAGCGCGCGCCTGGCGGTACTGGGCCTCGGCCTGGGCGATATTCTGGTTGGCCTGGTTGGCTTGCTGCATCAGCGTGTTCAGCGTGCTGTCGCCATACGCTTCCCACCAGTTGTGGCTGCTGTCGATCTGCTGCGGTTCCGCCTGCTTCCAGGGGCCGCTTTCCTTATAGTGGGCGGGCAGGTCCATGGCAGGGCGTACATAGTCTGGGCCGACTGCGCATCCGGCCAGCGCTAGCGCGACCGCGGCAGCCAGGATGGTGCCGGAGAGATTTTTTGAGGGCGGTGGGAAATTCATGAGTCTGATTTGGCTGGCGTCCGGAACTTCGAATGGAGTGCCTTAGCAGCCTGCGGCGAGAAATGCTCATTCGCGCCGCGCGCAGCATCGGGCAGTATTTGAAGATACTTTAAATCCTGCTGCGGTACCCGATGCTGTCACTAATATGACAATTCTGTCAGTTTCGCTTACACCGGGGTTTCCTGCATGCGCCCGTGACGGATGCGCAGCGCGCTGATGATGGTGGCAAGCAAGGTTGCACTGGCGGCAAGCCAGAGCGACAGATGCACTGCGCTGGCGTCCAGCTGGGCGGTGCTGGCGCTGGCCTGGGCGATGCTGGTGGCGGCCAGCACCACGGCAACCAGCGCCGCGCCCAGCGACTGGCCGAAGGTACGGGCAATCGCCAATACGCCGGAGGCGGTGCCGCTGCGGGCGCGCGGCGCGTTGCTCAGCATTTCGCGGTTGTTGGGACTTTGGAAAAAGCCGAAGCCGAGTCCGCAGACAAACGCACGCCATAAAATATCCGGAATCGATGCGTGTTCGCCGAGACAGGCCAGCAGCACCAGGCCGATGGTCAGCACCAGCAGGCCGCAAGTCGACAGCAGTGCCGCCGAGTAGCGGTCGGCCAGGCGCCCGGCAATCGGCGCCGTGATGGCGATGGCAACCGGCCAAGGGGTGAACAGGGCGGCGGAGAGCAGCGGCGTGAAGCCATAGGCGCCCTGGAACAGGAAGGGCAATGCAATAAAGGCAATGCCCTGGCCAACAAAGGAGCAGAGCGAGGTGGCGACCGCCATCGAAAAGCGTTGTGATGCAAAAATATCAAGCGGCAGCAGCGGCGCCGAATATTTCCGTTGTCGGATAATAAACAGAATGATCGCGGCCAGTGCAATGCCGCCCAGTATGAGTTCCTTGGTCCAGCTGTCGTGGCGCGACAAGCCGTCCACCGCCATCACGAAAGTGCCGAGGGCAACCGCCGACAGCAGCGCGCCGGTGGCGTCGAACTTGCCGCCGCGGCCGGGATCGCGTGGCAGCACGCGCCGCGCCAGCAGCAAGGTAATAATCCCGATCGGCACGTTGACGGCGAACAGCCAGGGCCAGCTCAGCACTGACAGCATCAGGCCGCCGATGGCCGGTCCGGCGGCGGTGGAGGAGGCTACCACCAGCGCATTGACGCCGAGCGCCGTGCCCAGCAGCCGGGTCGGGAAGATGTTGCGGTACAAGGCCGGCCCGATGCTCATGGCGGCAGCGCCGCCCAGGCCTTGCAGGAAGCGCATGCCGTTGAGGATGGGCAGCGACGGCGCCAGGGCGCAGCCCAGCGACGCCAGGGTAAACACCAGGATCCCGCTCATGTATAGCCGGCGGAAGCCGAACACTTCGCCGATCGAGGCGAACGCCACCATGGTCATCGCGCCGGCCAGGATATAGGCATTGGCGATCCACACCGCCGCCGCCGGATCCACCTGCAGGCTGCGTGCGATCATCGGCAGCGCGACGTTGACAATGGAGCCGTCCAGCACGGTCATGCTGGTGCCCAGGATCATGACGATAATCGCCACCCGGCGGGCTGCGCCGGGCAGGCCGTCGTCTTCCGGCATGTCGCCGAACAGCTGGCTCATAAAGGCAGAACGCGCGGCATCGGCGCAACACTTGATTGGAGGAGAGGCAAGATAAGCACGTCCGGATGGGAGAATAGGGAGAGATCGATAGGCCGGAGCCGAAGCCGGGAATTATTACATGAAGCGCAATTTCATGCAGGCAGGCAGCCGGCCGTTTGCCGATGGAGAAACACAACAGGCAGTATTTTTCCGCGCACTGGCGGCTGCCGGGAGCACTGTTTGATGTATAATTCGAATTTCCCGCATGTGCCGTTCGGCACCTTCTGTAATGACTAAGTTTGTATTTGTTACCGGTGGCGTTGTCTCATCCCTTGGTAAAGGGATTGCAGCCGCCTCACTCGCCGCGATTTTAGAATCACGCGGTCTTAAAGTCACCCTTCTTAAACTCGATCCGTACATCAACGTCGATCCAGGCACCATGAGCCCGTTCCAGCACGGCGAAGTGTTTGTGACCGACGATGGCGCAGAGACCGATCTCGACCTCGGCCACTATGAGCGCTTCATCACGGCCAAGATGAAGAAGGTGAATAACTTCACCACAGGCCAGATCTACGAATCGGTGATCCGCAAGGAACGCCGCGGCGAGTACCTGGGCAAGACGGTGCAGGTCATTCCGCACATCACCAACGAAATCCAGGATTACATCTACCGCGGCGCCGAAGGCTTCGACGTGGCGCTGGTGGAAATCGGCGGCACCGTCGGCGATATCGAATCCCTGCCATTCCTGGAAGCGGCGCGCCAGCTGAGCCTGCGCGCCGGCCGCAAGGCGGCGGCTTTCGTCCACCTGACGCTGGTGCCGTATCTGGTATCGGCCGGTGAACTGAAGACCAAGCCGACCCAGCACAGCGTGCAAAAGCTGCGCGAAATCGGTATTTCGCCGGATGCCTTGCTGTGCCGCGCCGACCGTCCGATTCCTGACGACGAACGGGCCAAAATTTCGCTGTTCTCGAACGTCCAGGGCGACGCCGTGATTTCGGTGTGGGACGCCGACACCATCTACAAGATCCCGCAAATGCTGCACGACCAGGGCTTGGACGCGATTGTCTGCGAAAAGCTCGGCCTGTCGCCGAAGCCGGCCGACCTTTCGGTCTGGACCAAGCTGGTGCACGCGCTGGAAAATCCAACCTACGAAGTCACCATCGGCATGGTCGGCAAATACGTCGACCTGACCGAATCGTACAAGTCGCTGACGGAAGCCTTGCGTCACGCCGGCATCCATACTGGCAGCCGGGTCAACATCGAATACCTGGATTCGGAAGAAATCGAAGCCACCGGCACCGCTCCGCTGGCCAAGTACGATGCGATCCTGGTGCCTGGCGGTTTCGGCAAGCGCGGTGTGGAAGGCAAGATTGCCGCGGCCCGCTTTGCCCGCGAAAACAAGATCCCTTACCTCGGCATCTGCCTCGGCATGCAAGTCGCGCTGCTGGAGTACGCCCGTAACAAGGCCGGCCTGCCACACGCCAATTCGACTGAATTCGATGCCCAGACCGACCAGCCGGTCGTAGCCTTGATCACCGAATGGCAGAACCACGACGGCAAGGTAGAGTTGCGCGACGTTAACTCCGATCTGGGCGGCACCATGCGCCTGGGCGCGCAAACCTGCGACATCAAGCCGGATACCCTGGCTTCGGAAATCTACGGCCCGACCGTGACCGAACGCCATCGTCATCGCTACGAAGCCAACAACCATTACCTGGAGCGCATCGAAGCGGCCGGTCTGGTGGTGTCGGCCCGCACGCCGACGGAAGACCTGTGTGAAATCATGGAATTGCCGCGCACTGGCGACAACGCCCACCCTTGGTATGTCGGCGTCCAGTATCACCCGGAATTCAAGTCGACTCCGCGCGATGGCCATCCTTTGTTTATTTCGTTCATCAAGGCTGCGCTGGCGCACAAGCAAGCCAACACCGCAGCTGCGTAAGGAAAGAACATGAAACTTTGTGGCTTTGACATCGGTCTGGATCAGCCGTTTTTCCTGATCGCCGGCCCCTGCGTGATCGAATCGCGCCAGATGGCGCTCGATACCGCCGGAAAACTGAAAGAGATCACCAGCGAGCTGGGCATCAATTTCATCTACAAATCGTCGTTCGACAAGGCGAACCGCTCATCCGGTTCGTCGTTCCGCGGCCTCGGCATGGACAAGGGGCTGGAGATCCTGGCGGAAGTCAAAGCGCAAATCGGCGTGCCGGTGCTGACCGATATCCACGAAATCTATGAAATCAAGCCGGTGGCAGCGGTGGTTGACGTCTTGCAGACGCCGGCTTTCCTGTGCCGCCAGACCGATTTCATCAACGCTTGCGCGCAGTCCGGCAAGCCGGTGAACATCAAGAAGGGCCAGTTCCTGGCGCCGCACGACATGATCAACGTCATCGCCAAGGCCCGCGCCGCGGCGCGCGAAGCCAGCCTGGACGAAGATAATTTCATGGCCTGCGAACGCGGCGCCTCGTTCGGCTACAACAACCTGGTGTCCGACATGCGCTCGCTGGCGATCATGCGCGAAACCGGTTGCCCGGTCGTGTTCGACGCTACCCACTCGGTGCAATTGCCGGGCGGCCAGGGCAGCACCTCCGGCGGCCAGCGCGAGTTCGTGCCTGTGCTGGCGCGCGCGGCGATCGCGGTAGGCGTCTCGGGCGTGTTCATGGAAACCCATCCGAATCCGGCCGAAGCCAAGTCGGACGGCCCCAATGCGGTGCCGCTGGGACGCATCAAAGAATTGTTGTCGACCATGATAGACCTGGACCGGGTCGTCAAAAAGAATGGCTTTATCGAAAGCAATTTCGGTTGATTGCTTGGGGGGACGGTATGGGACTATATAGCTGCCGCTATACAAGTAAGTGGTGAAGCTTGAACCTTGTCCCCGCAAATGGTTTTAATATCGCGCATATTTTTATTTGATAGGGAAATACATGAGTGCAATCGTTGACATCATTGGCCGCGAAATTATTGATTCGCGCGGTAATCCGACTGTAGAGTGCGACGTCCTGCTGGAATCCGGCGTGATGGGCCGCGCGGCTGTGCCGTCCGGCGCATCCACCGGTTCGCGCGAAGCGATCGAGCTGCGCGACGGCGACAAGAGCCGTTACGGCGGCAAGGGCGTCCTCAAAGCCTGCGAGCATATCAACACTGAAATTTCTGAAGCCATCATGGGTCTGGATGCCAGCGAACAAGCGTTCCTGGATCGCACCCTGATCGATCTCGACGGCACTGAAAACAAGGGCCGCCTGGGCGCCAACGCCATGCTGGCAGTGTCGATGGCGGTGGCCAAGGCTGCTGCTGAAGAAGCTGGTCTGCCGCTGTACCGTTATTTCGGCGGCAGCGGCGCGATGCAAATGCCGGTGCCGATGATGAACGTCATCAACGGCGGCGAACATGCCGACAACAACCTGGATATCCAGGAATTCATGATCATCCCGGTCGGCGCACCTAGCTTCCGCGAAGCGCTGCGTTACGGCGCTGAAGTATTCCACGCGTTGAAGAAAATCCTGCACGACAAGGGCCTGGCCACCTCGGTTGGTGATGAGGGCGGCTTTGCGCCTAACCTGGCCAGCCATGAAGAAGCGCTGAAGCTGATCATCCAGGCGATTGAAGCGGCCGGCTACGAGCCAGGCACCCAGATCGCCCTCGGCCTGGATTGCGCCGCCAGCGAATTCTACAAGAACGGCAGCTATGTCCTGGCCGGCGAAAACATGACCCTGACCGGCGCTCAGTTCACCGGTCTGCTGGCATCGTGGTGCGACAAGTACCCGATCATCAGCATCGAAGACGGCATGGCGGAAAACGACTGGGACGGCTGGAAACTGCTGACCGAAACCCTCGGCAAGAAGGTCCAGCTGGTGGGCGACGACCTGTTCGTCACCAACACCAAGATCCTGAAAGAAGGCATCGACAAGGACATCGCCAATTCGATCCTGATCAAGATCAACCAGATCGGCACCTTGACCGAAACTTTCGCTGCGATTGAAATGGCCAAGCGCGCCGGCTACACCGCAGTGATCTCGCACCGTTCGGGCGAGACTGAAGATTCGACCATTGCGGATATCGCCGTTGGCATGAACGCCTTGCAGATCAAGACCGGCTCGATGTCGCGTTCGGACCGCATGGCCAAGTACAACCAGCTGCTGCGTATCGAAGAAGACCTGGGCGACGTCGCCAGCTATCCTGGCCGTGGCGCGTTTTATAATCTGAAGTAATCAAGCCGGGGTGGGCATCAGTGTCCGCCCCGATTTACATATAAGACAGTAGAACCAAGCCCGAAACGATGCGCCTGATTGCCATTTTCCTGACTGCCTTGCTGATACTGGTCCAGTACCCACTGTGGCTAGGCAAGGGCGGCTGGCTGCGCGTCTGGGATATGGATCAGCAGGTGCATGCCGCGCATGACAAGCTCGACGAGCTGAAAGCGCGCAACGCCAAGCTGGATTCGGAAGTGCATGATTTGAAAGAAGGCACCGGTGCCGTCGAAGAACGGGCGCGGACAGAGCTAGGCATGATCAAGCAGGATGAGATCTTTATCCAGATCCTCGATCCGAACGGCAATCCGGCCGATGCGCCGGCGCCGCCGAATGCGGAACTGACTGCGGTGGAGAAGACGGTGGCAGTTGCCGTTCCGGATGAACGAGGCAAGAAGCCGCAGCACTGATATATGGAATTTTTGCGGGCAGCTCGGCAAGAGCGCCCGCTGCATCAAGCCACGGCGCTGCATTATGTTGAATAATGCAGCGCCGTTTTGTTTTAGTGCTTGCTGGTCCCGGTAGTCAGCAGCGCCTCGACCGGCGCTTCCGTAGCGAACAGGTGAGCGCAGTCCACTTTGTCGAATTCATAATGCTGGCCGCAGAAATCGCAATCCACCGCCAGCTTGCCCAGGTCCGCCAGGGCTTCCTCGATTTCGGGCTTGCCCAGCATTTTCAGCATGTTGCCGACTTTTTCGCGCGAACAGTTGCATTGGAAACTAGGCAGCTGCGGCTCGAACACGCGGATGTTTTCTTCCCAGAACAGGCGCCGCATCAGGGTCTGAATATCGGTCGTCAGCATTTCTTTCGGCTGCAGGGTGCCGCCCAGCGCCATGAAGCGGTTCCATGTCTCCAGGTCGTCGTTGACCGGTGCATCGATGCCGCCGTGATTCGGCAGTTTTTGCAGCAGCAGGCCGCGTGCAACCTTATCGTCGGCGGCCAGCCACAGTTTGGTATCCAGCTGTTCCGAGCGCAGCATGTAGTTTTCGATGACCGTGGAGACGCTCTCGCCGTCCAGCGGCACGATACCCTGGTAGGGTTTCTGGCCTGGCATCTTGTCTTGCGGATCGAGCGTAATGACGAAGCGCCCCTGGCCGTTCAGGTTGACCAGCTGCGACATGCTGGCATCGTCGTCGATCACCGCGTCCGGCGCCAGCTTGGCGGTAGCGCGCATGTGCAGCTGCGAATCGCACTCGGCCACCAGCAGGCGGACCGGGCCGTCGCCGTGAATCTGCATGACGATGACGCCATTGAATTTCAGGTTGGCGGACATCAAAGCCGCGGCTGCCATCATTTCACCCAGCAGGGTCGTCACCGGCTGCGGATAGTGATGATGGGTCAGCACCTGCTGCCAGGTGGTGGACAGCTCTACCAGCTCGCCGCGCACTGCGGCATTCTCCACCATGAATTTCTGCAGCGAATCGCCGGCCGTGTCGCTTGTTTCCAGCATTGTTGTTACGTCCATATCTTTATCCAGTGTTTTTCTGTTCAGTGACTGCTTGCGGATTATCCGATTTGCTTGAGCCCGGTCTTGTACTCCTGGCCACGCGCGATATAGTGGGTGGCGTTGCCGGCCAGCGCAGCGACATCCTGTTCGCTGAGGGTGCGCACCACTTTGGCCGGGGAACCGATGATCAGCGAATTGTCGGGGAATTCCTTGCCTTCGGTGACCAGCGCGCCGGCGCCCACCAGGCAGTTCTTGCCGATCTTGGCGCCGTTCAGGATCACGGCCTGGATGCCGATCAGGGCGCCGTCGCCAATCGTGCAACCATGCAACATGGCCTGGTGGCCAATGGTAACATTCCTGCCTATCGTCAACGGAAAGCCCATATCGGTATGCAGCGTACTGCTTTCCTGCACATTGCTGCCCTGGCCGACCGTGATCAATTCATTATCGCCGCGGATGGTGACGCCGAACCAGACGCTGGCGTCGGCTTCAATCTTTACCTTGCCGATCAGGTTGGCGGACGGCGCGATATAGGCCGATGGGGCGATGTCGGGGGCATGCTCGCCCAATTGGTAGATAGCCATAAGTTATGTAAAATACGCTCCGTAAAATGCTGGATGCCGTTAATTAATCTCAATAGATATGTCCGTAGTCCGATTTTTCAACCGTACCGTCATTTTACCGTCCCTGACATGAACCAGCCGTCCGATTCTTGCCTCGCCATCGCCACTGACTCCAAGGCGGAGCTGCGTACGCTCGCCCTGCAATGCCTGTGCGAGGCAGATGTCGCGGCCAAGCTTGCCGCGGTTGAGGCGATGGCAGTCGCCTGGGGTAATGGCGGCATGACACTGGCTGCGGACGCAGCGCTGAGCGCCGTCGCTGGCATTCCGGGGCGGCCGTTACTGCCGGCGCTGGTGCCGCCGCGCGAGGTAAAGCATCGCTCCATGGCGACAGTGGAAGGGCGCGCCGCCATGATCCACGCACTGGCGCACATTGAATTCAATGCGATCAACCTGGCGCTTGACGCCATCTGGCGCTTTGCCGGCATGCCGCCCGGCTATTATGCCGACTGGCTGAAAGTGGCGCGGGAGGAAGCTTATCATTTTAGCCTGCTGGCAAGGCATTTGCGCACCCTGGGCCATGCTTACGGCGATTTCTCCGCGCACAACAGCTTGTGGGAGCTGACCGAAAAGACCAGCGACGACATCGTCGCCAGGATGGCGCTGGTGCCGCGCATGATGGAAGCGCGCGGGCTGGACGCTTCGCCGCGCACCCGCGCCAAGCTGGCGCAGGCCGGCGATGAAGAGGCGGCGGCGATCATCGACATCATCCTGCGCGACGAGATCGGCCATGTGGCCATCGGCAACCGCTGGTACGGCTGGCTTTGCCAGCACCGCCAGCTGGAGCCGCTGGCAGCCTTCGCTGCCTTGGCGGTGCAATACAAGGCGCCGATTTTGCGCGGGCCCTTCAATCTGGAGGCGAGGAGGGCGGCCGGGTTTTCCGAGCAGGAGCTGCTGGCCTTGCAGCAGCAGGAGTAAAAAAGCCGCCCAGCTGGACTAATGCCGTTCAGTTAAGACTGAACGGCATTTTTATTTGCGGAATTCGTAGGGAGGGCACTCCGTGCCCACGCGGACGGGCCGGGGCGCGTAGCCGGGGCACGAATGTCAGGGACACGAATATCCATGATACTGCGTGGGCACGGAGTGCCCACCCTACGGCAGCGACTTTCAGTAAGGAATGATTAATTGTGTAGCGATTTTGTATCCGGCCGGTTGCTGCGCCCCTGCTTGTGTGGTCGAACTGATGGCGCTGCTGTTCGCATTCGGCGCGATAAGCGCTGCGGGCTTCCTGAGCTCGCGACAAAGCACCGGTAGGGTGGGCACTCCGTGCCCACGCGGATAGGACGGGGGCGCGTAGCCCGGGTGCGAATGCCCAGGGACGTAAATCTCCACGGCACTGCGTGGGCACGGAGTGCCCACCCTACGCCATGTCGTTCTGCCCTAACTGAACAGCATTAGCCCAGCTGGACGGCTATTTTTACTTTGTGGTTAGTGATACCACTTGTGCTTGGCGGTGGGAACGGTGATTTCCGCCATGTTCACCAGCCTGGTGCCGGCGATGCGGTCGTGCAGGAACTGGCGTTCGGGATCCAGGTAAATCGTCATGGCCCAGAGGATGAAATTGGCGGCCGGCACCCAGATCAGCATCCAGGTATGTGCGCCCAGCGCCCAGGCCAGCGCCAGTCCCGGCAGAAACCAGCACCAGCTCAGCAGGAAGCGCAGCGCCGCGCGCCCGGCCTTGACCGCGCTGCCATCGTGCTTGACCAGCCGGATGCGCCAGGTTTTCATGGCCAGGGTCTGGCCGCCGTGGCTCCAGCACCAGACGAAATACACGGTCAGCACCAGGAACAGCCAGGCTTGCTGGGCATGCCGCAGATAGAGGGCGTTACGCTGTTGCAGCAGGGTGGAAAAAATCCAGCCTGAAATAAACAAGATGCCGAACAGCAGCATGGCTTCATACATGATGCTGCCGAAACGGCGTTTCAACGATGGAGTCTGCTGCGCGCTGGCGAGCGCTGGGACGGCGGGTGACGCGGGCGCGTTCAAAATGCTTATTTGGCGGCAGGCGCAACGGCCGGCGCCGGCGCAGCGGTTGCCGCCGACGTTGTCGTTGCCGGCGGAATCACCGCGGTTTGATCCGTACCTGCCGGCGGCGCCAGTTTGACCGGGGCGGACGGCTTGTTCTTGTTTAAATTGGCCGGCGGCATGGTGGTCACGCGCTTATGTAGTGGCGTGGCTTGTTCGGCCAGCTCTTTCTTTTTTTCTTCGGAGAGTTGCTGGTACTGCTGCCAACGCAAGGCCCTCTGTTCGGTATCCAGCTTGTTGGCGCGCGCATAGTTTTCACGCGCGATGCGGCGTTGCTCGGGCGTCAGGGTGACCCAGCCGCGCATGCGGGCTTGCAGCCTTTCCTGTTCGGCCGGCGTCATGTTGATGTAACGGCCGCTGATTTCCAGCCATTTCTTGCGGGTAGCCGGCTTCAGCTTATCCCAGTCCGGCTCCAGCGGCGCCAGGATGTGCTGCTGCACCGCAGTCAGCTCGACCCAATTGGGCACGGCATTGCCGATCACCTTGGTCATCTTGGGGAGGTTGACGTGAGCCTCGTTGGCGCTGGCCGCGAGCGGAGCGGCATGGGTCGGCACCACCGGTCCGACCACCGCCAGTACGGCGCCGCCGGTGATCAGCAACGCAAAAGCAGCGCCGATCAGGCGCTTGGCGCGACCGCTCAGCTTGCCGGCCGCGGCTTTGCGCTCACTCGGATGGGGAGAAGTGGTCAAGGTCATTGCTCTTGCTGCGTACTGTCTTGCTGCGGTTCCTGCTGCTGCGCCAGATAGGCGCTGAAGCCACGGTCCAGGTAGGCTGATGGCGGTAGTTCATCCGACAACACGGCAGCGTCGATATCGGCGGCGGCGGCAATCCGGTGCTGCTGCTCGAATTGATACAAACCTGTCAACAACACCACGCCGGCCAGGATAGGTGCAGCGACGCCGATGCGCGTCAGCCAGGACAGCGGATCATTGAAGAAATTACCCGCATGGCCGGCCAGTACGCCCTGGCGCGCCACGACACGGGTCGGAGCGTCTTTCTTCTTGCGCGCAAGCGCAGCCTGGCGCGCTGCGGCCAGACGGTCGACTGCCGGCGCCGGCAGGTTGTCCAGGTTTTCATTCAGTGCATGCCGCACCTTGAAAGCGAAGTTGATTTGTTTGTGGTTCATAAGCTGATTCCTTTGGCCTTGAGCGACAGCGCCAGAGTGTGCGTTGCGCGAGAGCAGTGCGTTTTTACGCTGCCTTCCGAGCATCCCATTGCGGCCGCGGTCTCGGCAACATCCATGTCCTCCCAATAACGCATCAGGAAGGCTTCCCGTTGACGCGCCGGCAGCTTCTGTACTTCCTGGTCGATGATGTTGAGAATTTGCTCACGTTCCAGCTTGTTGGCGCTGGACTCCGTAGCCTGCGAATCTTCCGGCGATTCGAAGGTTTCCAGGACATCATAGTCTTCATCATTGGCGTTGTTATGCCCCATGCTGGAAAACAGGCTGACCCAGGTGTTGCGGACTTTTTCCCTGCGGAAATAGTCATGTATGGTGTTCTGCAGGATGCGCTGGAACAGCATCGGCAGCTCGGCGGCCGGCTTGTCGCCATATTTTTCGGCCAGCTTGATCATGGCGTCCTGGACGATGTCCAGCGCCGATTCATCCTTGCGGACGGCATATACCGCCTGCTTGAATGCCCGGCGCTCGACATTTTCGAGGAAGTCGGAAAGTTCTTTATCTGTGGCCATGCTGTGCGGCGGATTCGATCATTGACGGGCTAATTAACGGGCTACTGCTTTGGTTCAAGATACTGTTTCTCTGTGTTGTCATGCTGCCGGAAAACGGTCACGCCTGGAGCGGACCCCGGTGTTGACTCGTTTACGCCAGCCGCCCTTGGCCTGTGTCTGGAATTGTTTCGGCCATCGCCTTGATAAACAATGGCTTACGATTAATTTCAAGACTGGCCGAATGCTAGCAAAAAAGGCGGGTGTTGTGGGCAAAACTACAGCAAAAGACATGATTTAAAACGGATTTGATGTAATTGGGCTTGACCGAAATGAAACTACGCATTATGGTAGCTATCCGCCTCAGCATCCTGAGGTGTGACTAAAGCCTTTCGCTGACGACCCAAGATGTTGTTCAACGGACAGGCATGCTGCATATTTGTAAGCTGTTTGCTCTAACCCGTGCCACAAGCGCGAGAATCAGGCGACAACGTAAGCAGGAATTTCGGCCGAACGAGTAGCGTTTAGCGCCATTTTGAATCGTATCTACGGCTACGCAACGGAATGACGTGATCGCACAAAGAAGGGACGCCGTAGCACTGATACGCTTCGCCATTTCGTCAGGAAAGAGCATCCGATCAATTTCCAATGGACCTTGAAAGGATCTAGTAAATGAGCAAAGACACAAACTTGCCTGTCACCGGCGCGGAAATTCTGGTGCGCTGCCTGGCGGAAGAGGGAGTCGAACACGTGTTCGGTTATCCCGGTGGCGCTGTGCTGTACATCTACGACGCCATTTTCCAGCAAGAAAAATTCCAGCATATCCTGGTACGTCATGAGCAAGCTGCGATTCACGCAGCCGATGCCTATTCCCGCAGTTCGAACAAGGTTGGCGTGGCTATTGTCACGTCCGGTCCCGGCGTCACCAATGCGGTGACCGGCCTGGCCACAGCCTATATGGACTCGATCCCCATGGTGGTGATTTCGGGTCAGGTGCCGTCTTATGCGATCGGCGAAGATGCGTTCCAGGAATGCGACACGGTCGGCATTACACGCCCGTGCGTCAAGCACAACTTCCTGGTCAAGGATGTCAAGGATCTGGCATCGACCATCAAGAAGGCTTTCTTTATCGCCAGCACCGGCCGTCCCGGCCCCGTGCTGGTGGATATCCCTAAAGACATCACCATGCACCGGCACGTCTTCGACTATCCGAAGGAAATCGAGATGCGTTCGTACAAGCCGGTGGACAAGGGCCATTCTGGCCAGATCCGCAAGGCGGTGCAACTGCTGCTGACGGCGGAACGGCCGATGATCTACGCTGGTGGCGGCGTGATCCTGGCGAACGCCTCGCCGGAGCTGAACAAGCTGGTCGACCGCCTCGGCTATCCATGCACCACGACACTGATGGGCCTGGGCGGCTACAAGTCGTCGAGCGACAAGTTCGTCGGCATGCCGGGCATGCACGGCACCTACGAAGCCAATATGGCGATGCAGAACAGCGACGTGCTGATCGCCATCGGCGCCCGTTTCGACGACCGCGTGATCGGCAATCCGAAGAATTTCTCTTCGGTCTCGCGTAAGATCATCCATATCGACATCGACCCGTCGTCGATCTCCAAGCGTGTCAAAGTGGATATCCCTATCGTCGGCAACGTCAAGGATGTGCTGCAGGAACTGCTGGCGCAGCTGGATGCCGCCGAGACCCGGCAAAATACGTCGGCCCTGTCCAGCTGGTGGAAGCAGATCGAGGAATGGCGCGGCCGCGATTGCCTCAAGTTTACCGATTCGAAAGAAGTGATCAAGCCGCAGTCCGTGGTGCAGAAGGTCTGGCAGATCACCGACGGCGACGCTTTCATCACCTCCGACGTCGGCCAGCACCAGATGTGGGCGGCGCAGTACTACGGCTTCGACAAGCCGCGCCGCTGGATCAATTCCGGCGGCCTCGGCACCATGGGCGTCGGCCTGCCGTATGCGATGGGCGTGCAGATGGCCAATCCGGGTGCGACCGTGGCCTGCATCACCGGCGAAGCCTCGATCCAGATGTGCATCCAGGAACTCGCCACCTGCAAGCAATATCATTTGACGCCGAAGATCATCCTGCTCAACAACCGTTTCCTCGGCATGGTCCGGCAATGGCAGCAGATCGACTACGGTTCGCGCTATTCCGAGTCTTACATGGATTCGCTGCCGGACTTCAGCAAGCTGGCCGAATCGTTCGGCCACGTCGGCATGAAGATCGAGAATCCAGCCGACGTCGACGGCGCACTGAAGGAAGCATTTGGCATGAAAGACAGGCTGGTATTCATGAATTTCATTACGGATCAAACCGAAAACGTCTGGCCGATGGTCAAGGCGGGCAAGGGCTTGACTGAAATGCTGCTCGGTTCGGAGGATCTGTAATCATGCGCCATATCGTTTCTGTACTGCTGGAAAATGAAGCCGGCGCGCTGTCGCGCGTGGTTGGTCTGTTTTCGGCCCGCGGCTACAACATCGAGACATTGACGGTCGCACCGACCGAAGATGCGACCTTGTCACGCATGACCATCGTGACAAGCGGTTCGGATGACGTGATCGAACAGATCACCAAGCACCTGAACCGTCTGATTGAAGTCGTCAAAGTGGTCGACCTGACCGAAGGCGCACATATCGAACGCGAGCTGATGTTGATCAAGGTGCGCGCGGTCGGCAAGGAACGCGAAGAGATGAAGCGCACCGCGGATATTTTCCGCGGCCGCATCATCGACGTCACCGACAAGTCCTATACCCTGGAACTGACAGGCAACAAGGGCAAGCTGGACGCGTTCATCGATTCGATCGACCGTGCAGCGATCCTGGAAACCGTCCGTACCGGCGGCTCCGGCATCGGTCGCGGCGAGCGCATTCTCAAAGTTTAAGCAAACAGTAAATAAGACAGCGCGCTGAGACGCTCAGCGCAATTCACATCAAACATCAAATTACATATATAGGATTAAAAATGAAAGTTTTCTACGACAAAGACAGCGACCTCTCCCTGATCAAAGGCAAGAACGTTGCCATCATCGGTTACGGTTCGCAGGGCCACGCCCACGCGCAAAACCTGAATGACTCGGGCGTGAAAGTCACCGTCGGCCTGCGCAAGGGCGGCGCTTCGTGGGACAAGGCAAAGAACGCTGGCCTGAACGTGGCCGAAGTCAACGACGCCGTCAAAGCTGCCGACGTCATCATGATCTTGTTGCCGGACGAAAACATCGCCCAGGTTTACGCAGAAAACGTTGCGCCGTTCGCCAAGCAAGGCGCGACCCTGGCGTTTGCCCACGGCTTCAACGTCCACTATGGCCAAGTCGTGCCGCGCGCCGACCTCGACGTCATCATGATCGCACCTAAGGCACCAGGCCACACTGTCCGCGCGACCTACACCCAGGGTGGCGGTGTGCCGCACCTGATCGCGGTTTACCAGGACAAATCCGGCAGCGCCCGTGAGATCGCCCTGTCGTACGCAACCGCCAACGGCGGTGGCCGTGCCGGCATCATCGAAACCAACTTCCGCGAAGAAACCGAAACCGACCTGTTCGGCGAACAAGCAGTTCTGTGCGGTGGCGCGGTTGAACTGATCAAGGCTGGATTCGAAACCCTGGTGGAAGCCGGCTATGCTCCGGAAATGGCTTACTTCGAGTGCTTGCACGAACTGAAGCTGATTGTCGACCTGATCTATGAAGGCGGCATCGCCAACATGAACTACTCGATCTCCAACAACGCTGAATACGGCGAGTATGTCACCGGCCCGCGCATCGTGACCGAAGACACCAAGAACGCCATGCGCCAGTGCCTGAAAGACATCCAGACCGGCGAATACGCGAAGAGCTTCATCCTGGAAAACAAGGCCGGCGCACCGACTTTGATTTCCCGTCGCCGCATCACAGCTGAACATCAAATCGAGCAGGTTGGCGAACAACTGCGCGGCATGATGCCTTGGATTAAGAAAAACAAGATGGTCGATCAATCGAAGAACTAATCAATTAAGTTCGGATAAATGAGAGGGGACGGCACTGCCGTCCCCTTTTTGTTTACATTTGGCGGTACCTAACACTACCGTCATCCCCGCGTACGCGGGGATCCAGCTTGCTGACTAAAATGGATTCCCGCGTGCGAGGGAATGACGCGCCTAGACCGGGGCGCGTAGCCGGGGGCGCCTGGACCAGGGCGCATAGCTGGGGTCGCCAATGACGCACCTGGGAAGTCGAGCTTCTCCGTAAGAGTAAAGTACGATGCGATTGACCCGCATCCATACATTGTTTAGATTGTGGAATCAGCAATCGCCCGATTTATCTAGGAAATATGGCAACAAACACCATAGGCAGCAAATTCGGAAAACCTGACCGCGGCTGGCGCGAGCGCCTGTACACGATCATTTTCGAAGCCGATACCGAAGCAGGGCGCCGCTTCGACACTGCCTTGCTGATCATTATCGTCCTCAGCGTGGCGACGGTCATCATCGACAGCGTCGGCGCCGTGCGCGCGCGCGAATTGGCGGTCCTGAATGTCCTCGAGTGGACCTTCACAGCCTTGTTCACCATCGAGTACGTGGTACGCCTGCTGTGCGTCAAGCGGCCCTTGCGCTATGCCCTGAGCCTGTTCGGCATCATCGATCTGTTGTCCATCCTGCCGACCTACCTGGCGATCCTGCTGCCGGAATTCCATTTCCTGATCGATGTCCGTCTGCTGCGCATGCTGCGCGTGTTCCGCGTGATGAAGCTGCCGCGCTACTTCGACGAGTCGCAGGTGTTATGGCAGGCGCTGCGCAACAGCCGCCACAAGATCCTGGTGTTTCTCGGCGTGGTGCTGATCATGAGCGTGATCCTGGGCACCATCATGTATGTGATCGAAGGGCCGGAAAACGGCTTCACCAGCATCCCGGTCGGCATGTACTGGTCGATCGTGACGCTGACCACCACCGGTTATGGCGATATCCATCCGAAGACGCCGATGGGCCAGCTGATCACCTCGTGCGCCATGCTGCTGGGCTACGGCATCATCGCGCTGCCGACCGGCATTGTCGGCGTCGAGTTGGCGATGACCATGATGAAGGGGACGCCGACCACGCGCACCTGCACGCACTGCCTGACCGAGGGGCACGAAGCCGATTCGCTGTTCTGCAAGCACTGCGGCGAAAAGCTGGAGCCCTACCAGTATGACGCGGCCGCGGCCGGTACCGACCCGTCCGCCAACCTGGCGGACTTCAAGGCGCGCATGGGGCTCAATGTGCACCGCGATCCGCCTCCAAAATAAGATCACCTTGCCGCTCGCCGGTTTCTTGCGGCCTTGCGTTTGAATCTAACAACAGGCAACATTGTGAGCGAACTAAATTGACAGAATATAATCGAAGGGTGGTCTGTAATTAATAATCCTTGGAGCGCACTGTCTGTAGCGCTCCTTTTTTCTTGGAGAAAAATATGTCGCGATCACGCAAATTGATGTTGTCGTCCCTGCTGGCTGCCACCGGTTTTGCCGCACACGCTCAGGCGCCTGCGCCGACGCTGTCCAGCGGCACCCTGGTGATCGTGCCGGCCTATGGCGAAGTCAAGCACGCCAATGACCAGGTAAGGATCACCTTTAACGTCGAAGAGCAGGACAAGGACAAGGCTGCCGCGGCGTCGCGCGTCAACGTCAAGATGAAACAGGGCACCGATATCCTCAAGCGCCAGGATCCGCAGGCGATTCTGCAGACGCGCGGCTACTACACCTATCCGGTCTATCCGGAAGAGCAGCCGCAACCGCGCGGCAACGGCAACAAGCCGCGCCAGCCGACCGGCTGGCGCGTCGGCCAGTACCTGGACGCCACCACCACCAACCTCAACAACCTGCCGAAAACCGTGGCGGCAGCGCAAAGCGTGATGGGCCTGAACGGCTTGTATTTCGGCTTGAGCGACGCCACCAGCAAGAAGCTGGACGACCAGCGCATCGCTGCCACCTACAAGAACCTGACTGAACGGATCGCCTCGATCGCCCATGCAATGGGCCGCAATCCTGCGGACGCCGTGCTGGATACCGTGGATTTCGAGGGTTCCGGCAACTATGCCCAGGAATCTTCGGCCGCACCGAAGGCCATGATGATGCGCGCTGCCTCTATGAACGATGCGGCGCCGGTGGAAGAGCCTAGCTTTGAGCCGGGCGAAACCACCCTGAACATGCGCGTGGTCGGCAAGGTCCGCTTCAAATGATGCGCTCCACTGTCATTGGCCTGAGCCTGGCCGCCGCCGCATTGGCGCTGGCCGGCTGCAAGCCTTCGGCGCCGCCGCCGCAGATTTTCAAGACCCAGACCGATGCGCTGGAAAAGGCCAAAGGGGTGGAGAAGCAGCTGCAGGATGCGCAAGACAGAAACCGCGCGGCGGAAGCGGAGCAGGAGAAATAGACAGGGATCAGGCGATTGTCTGCTGATACCTGTTACAGGCCGGGTCAAGCTACGCTAGCCCGGCCTTTCAATTAGCAGCGATTTATCGATTTATTGCGTTATTATTAATGCCGTACTGACTATATTTACTCACGTCAATAAAATCGAGCGAGAAGCTTGGTCTTTTTATACAATGCCAAAGATCATCTAGTATCATGCTGACGGTCGGCAGCGTTGATTTGGCTTCCTTATCCAAGTACTACATCAGGCGGCACGGCGCTGGCATGGTTGGTTTCCGGCCTGCAGTAATCGTTATGCGGCAGGTTACATTTATTCCCTGCTCGACTAGAATAGCCACGCTTTCAAATTTCCATCATTTACCAAAATAATCCGGAGTGCAGTTGAATAATTACCCCCATCCTATTATTGCCCGCGAGGGTTGGCCGTTTTTGGGCATCACCTTTGCGGTCGCGCTGCTGATCACGTTTTTTTCCCTTGCATGGTCGCTGCCGTTCTGGATTATTGCCTTGTTCGTATTGCAATTCTTCCGTGATCCGGGTCGTGTGATCCCGCAAAATCCGGCGGCGGTGCTGTCGCCTGCCGACGGCCGCATCGTCGTGGTTGAAAAGACCATGGATCCTTACGCCAATCGCGAAGCCCTGAAGATCAGCGTCTTCATGAATGTCTTCAATGTCCATTCGAATCGCGCGCCGGTCGACGGCAAGATTGAAAAAGTAGAATATTTTCCGGGCAAGTTCGTCAATGCCGATCTGGACAAGGCATCGGTTGAAAACGAACGCAACGCCTTGGTGATCACTGCGGCCAATGGCCAGACCGTGACTTGCGTCCAGGTCGCCGGCCTGATTGCGCGCCGCATCCTGTGCTACGTCAAGGCCGCCGATGTGCTGAGCCGCGGCCAGCGCTACGGCTTTATCCGTTTCGGTTCGCGCGTCGATGTCTATCTGCCTTTGACAGCCACTCCCAAGGTTGCCGTCGGTGACAAGGTTTCCGCTACCGAGACCATCCTGGCCGAGTTTTAAACGCTGCGCCTTCAAGGCGCTGCTTGCAGGATTGTTTGCATAGTTGTTGTTTGTATTGAGTTGATTGAAACGGAACTTACATGGCCACATTCAAGCGCCGTAAAGCGAAGAGTAACGTCGCACAGTTCCCCAAAGCGCTGCGCCCGTACAAGAGTCCCGAGCGCAGCGAGTATCTGGACGAAGAAGATATCAGTCCGCCGGCGCGGCGCCGGCGCGGCATCTATCTGTTGCCGAATGCGTTTACCACGGCAGCACTGTTTTGTGGTTTCTATGCCATCGTGATGGCGATGAACCTGCGTTTCGATCAAGCCTCGATCGCCATTTTCGTGGCGATGGTGCTGGACAGCCTCGATGGCCGGGTCGCTCGCTTGACCAATACCCAGAGCGAATTCGGGGCCCAATACGACAGCCTGTCCGACATGGTGTCGTTCGGCGCCGCGCCGGCGCTGGTGGTGTACGAGTGGTCCTTGCGCGGCATGGGCAAACTGGGCTGGCTGGCGGCTTTCGTCTATTGCGCCGGCGGCGCCTTGCGGCTGGCGCGCTTCAACACCAATATCGCGGTGGTGGATAAACGTTATTTCCAGGGCTTGCCTAGTCCTGCGGCAGCGGCACTGGTGGCCGGTTTTGTGTGGCTGATGGACGATCTTGGTTTCCAGGGCACATCGCTGAGTTGGGCTGCCTGGGCTATCACCTTGTACGCCGGCCTGACCATGGTCAGCAACGTGCCTTTCTACAGCTTCAAGGACATCAACCTGCGCAAGCCGATGCCCTTCATCGCGGCGTTCCTGGTGGTGCTGGCGCTGGTGGCGATTTTCAGCGATCCGTCAAAAGTATTGTTCGGTCTGTTCGTGATGTACGCCTTGTCGGGCTTCGGCGTGTATTTCTGGCGTTGGTTCAAGGGCAAGCCGGTCAGCATCGTGCAGACGGAACTAGAGCACGACGATAAGGACTAAGGTAATGCCCGTGAAATATTTGTAAGGTTAAATGTTGTTAAACCTTGTGTTGCAAGCAGCACGGTAGCGAGGCTAGTGGCATCATCCTTTTTCAACTACTACTGGAGAAAAAAATGGGTTTACTTTCTTTTTTTAAGGACGCCGGTGAAAAGCTGCTGGGGCACAAGCCAGAAGAAGTGGCGGCAGCGCCGAATGTCGAAGAACTGCAGAATGCCGCAGCCGACGCGATCAAGACCTACGTCGGTACTCAAGGGATTGACACCAGCGGTCTGACTATCGCTTTCGATGCCGCTTCTTCCAGCGTCACCGCCAGCGGCGAAGCGCCGGACCAGGCAACCCGCGAGAAAATCATTTTGTGCTGCGGTAACGTCAAGGATGTCAAGGACGTCAACGATAACCTGACCGTCGCGGAAGCTGCCGACGAATCGCAATGGTATGACGTGGTCAGCGGCGACAACCTGTCGAAGATTTCCAAGCAGTACTATGGCGATCCAAACAAGTACCCGGCGATTTTTGAAGCCAACAAGCCGATGCTGACCAGCCCGGACAAGATTTATCCAGGCCAGAAGCTGCGCATTCCGCCGCTTGCCTGATCACCGGCAACCCCTACCAGCCGCCCGCTTAGCCCCGGGCGGTTTTTTTACGTCCATTATCTGGTGATTTATATACAGGAAAGCGCCAAAGTCTTTAAAATTGATAGTTCACAAGACCAATCTGGAGCACAGCATGGCAGCCAACTCGCCCGAAAAACTGATCATCTTCGACACCACCTTGCGCGATGGCGAACAATCGCCCGGCGCCTCGATGACCAAGGATGAAAAGATCCGTATCGCCCGCCAGCTGGAGCGCATGAAAGTGGACGTGATCGAAGCCGGATTTGCCGCCGCTTCGCCGGGGGATTTCGAGGCGATCAAGGCGATCGCCGGTATCATCAAGGATTCTACTGTCTGTTCTCTGTCGCGCGCTAACGACAAGGATATCGCACGCGCCGCCGAGGCTTTACAGCCGGCCGAACGCAAGCGGATTCATACCTTCCTGGCAACTTCGCCGCTGCATATGGAAAAGAAGCTGCGCATGACGCCGGACCAGGTGTTCGAGCAAGCCAAAAACGCGGTGCGTTTTGCCCGCAAGTTTACCGATGACGTCGAGTTCAGCCCGGAAGACGGCAGCCGTTCCGATATGGATTTCCTCTGCCGCGTGCTGGAAGCGGTGATTGCCGAGGGCGCCACCACCATCAATTTTGCCGATACCGTTGGTTACGGCGTGCCGGAACTGTACGGCCACATGCTGAAGACTTTGCGCGAGCGGATTCCGAATTCGGACAAGGCGATCTGGTCGGTGCATTGCCATAACGACCTGGGCATGGCGGTGGCCAATTCGCTGGCAGGGGTGATGATCGGCGGCGCGCGCCAGGTCGAGTGCACCATCAATGGCCTGGGTGAGCGGGCCGGCAATACGGCGCTGGAAGAAATCGTGATGGCGGTGCGGACGCGCCGCGATTACTACAACCTGGATATCGGCATCGATACCACGCAAATCGTGCCGGCTTCCAAGCTGGTGTCGCAGATCACCGGTTTTGCGGTGCAGCCGAACAAGTCGGTGGTGGGGGCCAATGCATTCGCGCATGCGTCGGGGATCCATCAGGATGGCGTGCTGAAGGCGCGCGACACCTATGAAATCATGCGGGCCGAGGATGTCGGCTGGAGCGCCAACAAGATCGTGCTGGGCAAGCTGTCGGGGCGCAACGCATTCAAGCAGCGGCTGGAGGAGCTGGGGATTGCGCTGGAGTCGGAGACTGAGGTGAATGCGGCGTTTGCGCGTTTCAAGGAGCTGGCGGATCGCAAGTCGGAGATTTTCGACGAGGATATCATCGGGCTGGTGTCGGAGGAGCAGCAGTCGCATGACCAGGAGTTTTATCGTTTCGTGTCCTTGTCGCAGCATTCTGAGACTGGCGAGAAGCCTAGTGCGCAGGTGGTGTTTTCGATCGATGGCAAGGAGTCGGCTTGTGCGGGTGAGGGTAACGGGCCGGTGGATGCGATTGTGAATGCGATCGAGACCAAGGTTGCGAGCGGGGCGGAGTTGTTGCTGTTCTCGGTGAATGCGATTACTACGGGTACGCAGTCGCAGGGCGAGGTGACCATGCGTTTGTCCAAGGCGGGGCGTATTGTCAACGGCGTTGGCGCTGACCTGGATATCGTGGTGGCATCGGCCAAGGCCTATCTGTCGGCGCTGAACAAGCTGCATTCCAAGTCCGAAAAACTGAACCCGCAACTGTAATCACGCACCTGTGCAGTCAAACGGGGTCAGAGTTTTTTTTCGCGGTTCTTTGCGAAAATTACTCTGACCCCGTTTGACGTTCTACGGAGTGAATGCGGTGGCACGCTAAGAACGGTCTGTGGGTTGATAACACGGTTGCTACTCCGTGGATGCTTGCCGGGGGTAGCCCGGCAGCTAGTCACTTTTTCTTGCTTCGCCCCCTCGCCGGGCGCAAGAAAAGTAACCAAAAAGAAGGCGACCGCAAAGCCGTTGCCCTCCCTTCGGTCGGGTCCCCAAATCCGGCGCGTATCAGCCGGGTGGGGGACAAAACTCGCCTTCGGCTCAAACATGTCCCCCACAATTCCCGGCTGACACGCGCCGGATTTGGCAACGTCTCAATGCGGGGCACGTCAAAAGCAACTGCAACTGCAACTGCAACTGCAACTTCAAAAGCAACCGCAACGTCAAAAGCAACGGCACCAGCCCTAATGCCGTTCAGTTAAGACTGAACGGTATTTTTATTTGCGGAACTCGTAGGGTGGGCACTCCGTGCCCACGCGGACGGGCCGGGGGGCGTAGCCGGGGCACGAATGTCAGAGACACGAATATCCATGATACTGCGTGGACACGGAGTGCCCACCCTACGCCATGTCGTTCTGCCCTAACTGAACAGCATTACGGCACCAGCCCGGCTATTTTTTTTGCCGCAGGCTGATCTTTGCCGGATTCGAGTTGCGCCCACAGGCGGGCCAGGTAGGGGTCTTGGAAGCCTTCCTTGAGCAGGCCTTCCAGGGTGTTGCGCAGGTATTCTCTGGCTGGGCCGTAGAGGCCGCAGGCGTCGCGCAGGTGGGAGACTACGGTTGGGTCCGGCAAGCGGCCGGTGTAGCTGTTGTGGTTGCGGTTCATGACGAAGGCCAGGGCCTTGATGCGGGGGCCGTGCTTGTCTTTCAGCTGCATCGGCAGCCAGCGCGGCAGGTAGGCGCCGGTCAGCATTTCGCGGCGCCATAGCATTTTCAGTTCGGTTTCTATGCTGACGGCGGGGATGCGGAAGGCGATGCCCTGGCAGGAACCGCCGCGGTCCAGTCCCAGCACTAGGCCGGGATTGTCCCAGGTGCCGCGGTTGATGCGCGAATACAGGTAGAAACCGCGGTGATAGCCGTACAGCTTGGCGGGTACGCGCTCGCTGTGTTCCACCATCGGATTCCAGATCAGCGAACCGTAGCCGAACAGCCAGACGTCGCCGCCGGGATCCGGCAGCGATGCCAGGGCGGCGCGCCATGATGCCTCCAGCGCTGCTTCCGACAACAGGGCGGAGGCAATCGGGGTGTTATCCAGGATGGTCCGCAGACGGTCCTGCTCAAGATCTTCACGAGTGATGCTCATGCCTACAGAATAAAGCAGATCGGCATTTCGCAACAAGCGCTTTGCTATGCCGATATCAATAGCCGTGCCTGATTATTGATAGATCAACATGGTTCAGGTGCCTGCGTGCGCCGCCGCCAGCGTTGCCAGAGCGTCGCCAGGCGGTTTTCCGCCGGCGCCATCAACAGGCAAGCGGCACGTTCGGCGCCGCCGGCCTGCAAACGCACCCAGCCGCTTCGTTGCAGTACATGGCATTCGCCCTCGGCAATGATCGTGCAACTGGCAAGCGTGATGTCGGTCAGGCATTCATTTGCTGCCGCAATCAGGATCTTGCCCCGCATGGAGACGATTGCCGTGCCGCGGCTGGCATGGAACAGGGTGCTGCGGTCGTGCTTCAGGCTGAGCGTGGTGCTGCCGGTAGGGCTGTCCATGGCGTTTTCCAGAGTCAAAAAGATGGCTCAAGCGTAACTGCCCGTGGGGCGTTGAAACAGGCACAGCAGTCGGCAGAATGCAACGCAACAGCGAGCGCTTTAACCATCTGTTGCTGTCCATTTTGACTTATTCTGTATCTGTTCCGTTTTCCGCAAATGCACCACACTGATCCACTCCGTCACCGCCATGAGCAAGCCCCCCTTGTCACACTCTCCCGCCAAGTCCTTACCCCAGCAACTGCTCTATCGCCAGCTGGCCGAACATTATCTGGCGGCGATTCAGGCCGCTGCGCTGGCGCCGGGCGACCGCATGCCTTCGGTGCGCGAACTGATGCGGCAGCACCAAGTCAGCCTGTCGACTGCCTTGCAGGCGCTACGCTACCTGGAACAAGGCGGCTGGCTGCAGGCGCGGCCGCGTTCCGGTTATTTCGTGCTGCCGGCGCGGCGGCTGGCGCTGGCGGAGGAGGCCGACCTGGCGAGCGCGCCGGCGCTGATGTCGGCCCAGTATGCGGGTATCCATGAGCGGGTCTCGGAAGTGATTGCCCGCGGCCGCGCCAGCACCGTCACGCTGGACCTGAGCGGCGCCAGCTGCGCATCCGAACTGTATGCGGTGGAAGCCTTGAAAAATGCGGCGATCCGTACTTTGCGCCAGCGGCCGCAGGTGTTGACCAGCATGATGTCGCACAGCGCCAACCCGGCGTTCCGGCAAATCCTTGCCAAGCGCAGCCTCGCCATCGGCATCCAGCTGGCGCCGGAAGATGTGATCGTCACCCACGGCTGCATCGAGGCGATCAACCTGGCCCTGCGCGCAGTGGCGCAGCCAGGCGACACCATTGCGGTCGAATCGCCCACTTACTATGGCCTGCTGCAGGTGCTGGAAAGCCTGGGCATGCGCGCGCTTGAAATCCCGACCAGCGCCCGTACCGGCATCTCGGTGGAAGCATTGCAGCTGGCGCTGCAGACCTACGGCAATATCAAGGCGGTGGTGGTAGTGCCGAACCTGCAGAATCCGCTCGGCAGCATCATGCCGGATGCGCACAAGGAGCGTCTGGTGGCGCTGTGCGAACGGCACGGCATGGCGGTGATCGAGGATGATTCCTATAGCGAGCTGGTGCCGCAGAGCAGTTCGGCGAGCGCCTTGAAAGCCTGGGATCGCAGCGGCAATGTGATCTACTGTGCTTCGCTGAATAAAGTCCTGGCGCCTGGCATGCGGCTGGGATGGATGGTCGGCGGCCGCTGGCAGGCGCGCATCGAGATGCTGAAATTTGCGCATACCCGCGCCAACGAGGAATGGGCGCAGATGGCCGCCGCGGAATTCATGGCTTCCAGCGCTTATGAGCGCCATCTGCGGCGTCTGCGCGAGGCTCTGCGGGTGCAACGCGCTCGCACCGCGGAGGCGATCACCACGCATTTTCCGGCCGGCACCCGCATCAGCACGCCGGATGGCGGCGCCCTGCTGTGGGTCGAGCTGCCGCGGCAACTGTCGTCGAAGGCGGTGTTTGAAGCGGCGCTGCGGGAAGGGATACGGATCGCGCCCGGCCTGATGTTTTCCAATTCGCAGCGCTTCGATCATTACCTGCGTCTATGCTGCGGTCAGCCGTTTTCGCCGCAGATCGAGCGCGGTATCAAGCGGCTGGGGGAAATCGTCGAAGCGCTGCTCGCGGCACAGCTTGGTTCAGTATAAGATGCTTGCGCCTCACGCCGATCCAAGTATTTCCTCAACCTGCCGCGCCTGCGGAATCGGCGCCACCGCGCCGTAGCCGGTGGTCGACAAGGCCGCGCATATATTAGCGTAGCGGGCGGCGCGGAAAGGGTCGTCGCCAGCCACGATGCGGGCGATGAAGGCGCCGCCGAAGCAGTCGCCGGCGCCGGTAGCATCAATCGCTTCGACGCTGAAAGGCGGCACCAGGCGGCGTTCCTTGGCTGTCGCAACATAGCAGCCCTCTGCGCCGAGCTTGAATGCGATCAGGCCGATGCCGTAGGACAGCAGCTCGTCGACAATCGCGTCGCGCTCGTCGAGGCCGGTGAGGGCGCTGATGTCGTCCCAGCTGGGCAGGCAGATATCGCACAGCGCAAAGGCTGCGCGCATTTTTTCCCGAGCCCGGTCCAGCGGCCACAGTTTCAGCCGCAGATTGGTGTCCAGCGAAGTCTTGACGCCGTGCTTGCGCGCATGCGCCATCGCTGCCAGGCCGGCGTCGCAGGCCGATGCACTGATCGCCAGACTGATGCCGGACAGGTGCAGCACCTTGGCCGCGGCGATCGCCGCCAGCGGCAACTGCGCGCTGTTGTAGCGGCTGGCAGCCGAGCCGGCGCGCAGGTAATCGAAGTGGTGGCCATCGCGGTCGTGCGAGACAAAATACACACCGGTGGCCGCACTGGCGTCGCTGGCCACGTGGCTGGCGTCGACCTCTTCGGCCTGCCACAGCGCGCGCAGCTTGTCGCCGAACTGGTCGTTGCCGAGCGCACTGATATAACCGCTGCGCGCGCCCTGGCGGGCTGCGGCGATGCAGAAATTCGAGGTGTCGCCGCCGAAGCCTTGCAGGTACATGCGGGCGTCGTGAACCCGCTGGTTGAATTCCACCATCGCTTCGCCGTAGGCCAGGATATCTAGGGTCATTGCTTTGCTCATTACGGTGCCGGGATCAGGATTAAAAGAAAGTCTGGATCACATCCACGACCTGATGCTGTGGATTGAGCACGGCAATCTGGCGCCATTTGTCAAAGGTCAGGCAGGGGTGCGAGATGTCGAAACCGAGCATGTCGCCGACCTTGATATCGTCGCCTGCGCTGATCTGCAGATATGCGTGCTGGTCCATCATGCCGGTTAGCTGCCAGTGCGCCGGCGTCGCTGTCGGCGCTGCATCGCCGGGGCGGTAATGCAGGGCAGGCAAAGGCAGGCCGGCATCGAAGGCGGCGTCGCGCTTGCCGAGTGCGATGATGGCCTTGCCGGCTTCCGGAATCGATTGCACATAAGCCCACAGCTGCAGGGCCGGCTGCAATTCGGTGCGCATCTTGCGGGCGATCGGATTGCGGGTCTGTATCTGCGCCTGCGCCGCGCGATAGATGCCGACGTCGTGCGTCAGGTAGCAGCCGGGACGCAGCACCACGTCCAGCGGCAAGCCGATATCGGTCTTGGCGAATTCCTCGGCGACCACGTCGTACCAGGCCGAACCGGCGCCGGTCAGGATCACCGGCTGCACCGCAGCGCGGGCGGCAAAGCGGCCATCGACGGCCAGCTGTTTGGCACAGGCGACGGCGTGCTGCAGGAAGGCGCGGATCTCGGCTTCTTCTTTCAGTACGCCCTCATAGACTTCAACCCCGGCCAGCACCAGGCTGTCCGGCCAGCGCGCCAGCGCCGCCAGCACTGCTTCCTGCTGTTGCGGATTGCGGATGCCGGTGCGGCCGCCGTCAGGACCCAGTTCCAGCAGCACGTGCAGCTTTTGCCGGCGCGCCTGGAAGAAGGCGCCCAGCTGATCGACGCCGTCGGCCGAATCGACCAGGCAGCAGAAATCAAACGAAGTATCGTCCAGCAGATCGGCAATGATCGCCATGTTCTGCTTGCCGACCAGCTGGTTGGCCATGATCACGCGCCGCACGCCGTGCTGATAGGCGACCCGGGTCTGGTGCGCAGTGGCCAGGGTGATGCCCCAGGCGCCGCCGGCCAGCTGGCGCGCGAACAGCTTCGGCGCCATGGTGGTTTTGCCGTGCGGCGCCAGCTTGACGCCGTATTCGCTAACGAACTGTTGCATCCACTGCAGATTGTGGTTCATGCGCTCTTCATACAGCACGGCGGTCGGCAGGCTCAGGTCTTCCCGCAGCAAATTCCAGTTGAGCGCCTTGGCCTCGGTGGCAGTCAGCGCTTGCTGAAATGCGCCCAGTCCCTTGTTCAGAGGATCGATCAGGGTGGCCTCGGCATTGCGTGCGCCCAAATCGTGATTGTTTGTAACATTCATGTTCAAGTCCCTTCCGTCATAATTCGTTTGACGTAATCATATCCTTGAATTTACTATATTAGAAGCATGTTACAAAGTAACATGAGAATTTCCCCGGTAGCGAAGCGTTGATAGCGGCGCTGACCGTATATTACTTTAAGTGCAATAAGACAATTGGTGGCTGCGTTAGATCGCCACCGGATCAGGCTAGAACACATGGGTCATTCCTTCGATATTGTCTCGCGTATCGCCGAACGCAGCGGCCAGCTGCGGCTGGCCGAGCAAAAAGTGGCGCAGGCGATCCTGGGCGACCTGCCGTTTGCCGCCAGCGCCAGCATCCAGACATTGGCCAGCCAGGCTGGCGTCAGCGAAGCCAGCGTCACTCGTTTCGCCAAAGCCATCGGCTGCCGCGACGTGCGCGAGCTGAAGATGAACCTGGCGCAGGCGGCGGCCATCGGCCAGCGCTTTTTGCGGATGGAGGACGCGGGCGAGGAACCGCAACTGCCGCAGATCGTCGACATGGTGTATGCCGATATCCACAAGGTGCTGGAAGTGAACCGCAGCCTGCTGAACCAGGAAATGCTGCTGCAGGCCGCACGGACGCTGCTGCAGGCGCGCATGATTTATGCCTTTGGCATGGGCGGCGGCTCGACTATGCTGTCAGATGAAGCGCGCTACCGGCTGGTGCGGCTGGGACGCCCGGTGGCCACCTACCACGACGCCATACTGCAAAAAATGGTGGCGGCCACGCTCGACAAGAATGATGTGGTGCTGGCCTTGTCCACCACCGGCAACGTCGCCGAGCTGAACGCCAGCTGCAAGGTTGCCAAGGAATACGGCGTGCGGGTGGTGGCGATCACTGCGCTCGGTTCGCCGCTGGCGGCTCTGGCCGATGTGCTGCTGCCGCTGAAGTCGCTGGAAACTGATTTTATTTTCAAGCCTTCGTCATCGCGCTACGCCATGATGATGGCGCTGGATGTGCTGATGACCGAACTGGCGCTGCTGCAGAAAGATCGCAGCCAGGAGCTGCTGCGGCGCCTGAAATTCACACTGGATACGCATCGCGGCGGCAGCAGCCGCGAGCCGTTGGGAGATTGAAATGAGCAGTGAGCTGAATACAGACAAGCAGGCAGCGATACGCGAATGCGATACGCTGATACTCAACGTTGCCGTGATCGATGGCAGCGGCAGCGCGCCGTTCGCCGCCGATGTCGCGCTCGATGGCGGCCGGATTGTGCGGATTGTACAGGCCGCCAGCGATGGCGCCTTGCGCGGCTGGCATGCGCGCCAGGTGATCGACGGCAAGGGCAAGGTGCTGAGTCCCGGTTTCATCGACGTCCATACGCATGACGACACCAATGTGATCCGCACCCCGGTGATGCTGCCCAAGCTGTCGCAAGGCGTGACTACCGTGGTGGTCGGCAATTGCGGCATCAGCGCTGCTCCGGTCAGCCTCAAGGCGGAACCGCCGGATCCGATGAACCTGCTGGGCGAAGCGAGCGCCTTCAGCTATCCCACGTTCGCCTCCTACGTAGAAGCAGTCAATAAGGCGCAGCCGTCCATCAACGTGGCGGCGCTGATCGGCCACACCGCTTTGCGCAGCAACCAGATGGACCGCCTCGACCGCGCCGCCAGCGACAGCGAAATCGCTGCCATGTGCGAGCAGTTGCGCGAAGCGCTGGCGCATGGGGCGCTCGGCCTCAGCACCGGCCTGGCCTATGGCAATGCGATCATGGCGCCGACCGCGGAAGTGCTGGCGCTGGCCGAGCCGCTGGCCGAGGCCGGGGCCATATATGCCACCCATCTGCGCAGCGAATTCGCCGATATCCTGGAAGCCATGGATGAAGCCTTCCGCATCGGCAAGCACGCGCGCGTACCGGTGGTGATCTCGCATATGAAATGCGCCGGCGTCGAGAACTGGGGCCGCAGCGGCGAGGTGCTGGCAGCGCTGGAGCAGGCACAGCGCTACCAGCCGGTCGGCTGCGACTGCTATCCCTACACCGCCAGTTCCTCCACCCTGGATTTGAAGCAGGTGACCGACACCATCGACATCATGGTGACCTGGTCTGAGCCGGAACCGGCGATGGGCGGCAAGATGCTGGCCGCTATCGCCGCCGAATGGCAGCTCAGCCTGATGGATACGGCGCGCCGCTTGCAGCCGGCCGGTGCGGTCTATCACTGCATGACGGACGACGACGTCAACCGCATCCTGAGTCATCCGGCGACGGTGGTCGGTTCTGACGGCCTGCCTAACGATCCCTTGCCGCATCCTCGTTTGTGGGGTGCGTTCCCGCGCGTGCTGGGCCACTACAGCCGCGAGCAGAAACTGTTTCCCCTGACCGTGGCGATCCGCAAGATGACCGGCCTCTCGGCCGAGCGTTTCGGCTTGACCGAACGCGGCCTGGTGCGCGAGGGCTATTGGGCCGACCTGGTGCTGTTCGATCCGGAAACGGTGCGCGATGCGGCAACCTTTGCCGACCCGATGCAGCCGGCCGAGGGCATAGAGGCGGTCTGGGTCAACGGCGCCTTGTCTTACCTGGGCGGCGCCGAGAAAGCGCCGACAGCATTGCGGGCAGGGCGCTTTCTGGCCAGGCAGGCGGGTGTCAAGGGGAGTCTTTAGAGGTAGTTGGGCGGACCGGCGGCAGAGGCCGGCCGCTGTAAGTTGAATTTCATTTTTTTACAGAGGAATAATCATGACGATCAAACGATACGGTGTTGAAGGTGGTTCTGGGACCGGCGGTCAGCATCTGCCATTCGCCCGCGCGGTGGAAGCCGACGGCTGGCTGTATGTGTCCGGTCAGGTGGCGATGGTGAACGGCGAAGTGATCGATGGCGGCATCGTCGCGCAGTCGCACCAGGCCATCCAGAACGTGCTGGCGATCCTGAAGGAAGCCGGTTATGGTCCGGAACACGTGGTACGCTGCGGCGTCTGGCTTGACGATACGCGCGATTTCCAGTCGTTCAACCGCGTCTTCAAGGAATATTTCGGCGCCAATCCGCCTGCCCGCGCCTGCGTGCAGTCGGCGATGGTGGTGGATTGCAAGGTGGAAGTCGATTGCATCGCTTATAAAAAGTAAGCCGCGAGGCAGATTGAGATGGCGCCTTGGCGGCCCCGGCTCGGTCCCGCGTCATTCCCGCGAACGCGGGAATCCATGTTGCGGCCACTAATATGGGTCCCCGCGTTCGCGGGGACGACATGGCTGGCGGTTTATCAAAAAATAGTCATGCCAGCTTTACTGGCAGCGTCAGAAAATAAATCAAACTTTTGGAGGATTTGATGGAGATGGTTCAGGGAAATCTGTTGCTGCTCTACGCGGTGATTGCAGTGATCGCACTGGTGGTGCTGATCGCCAAGTTCAAGATGAATCCGTTCATCGTGCTGATCGTGGTGTCGGTGATCTTGGGGCTGGTGGTCGGCATGCCGATGGCCAGCATCGTCAAGTCGTATGAAACCGGAGTCGGCGGCGCGCTGGGGCACATCGCGCTGGTGGTCGGCCTGGGCACCATGTTCGGCAAGATGATGGCCGAATCTGGCGGCGCCGAACGCGTTGCCAACACGCTGATCGGCGTCTTCGGCCCGAAGAAAGTGCACTGGGCCATGATGGTGGTGGCGCTGATCGTCGGTTTGCCGGTGTTCTTTGAAGTCGGTTTCGTGCTGCTGATCCCGATCGCCTTCAACATCGCCAAACGTACCGGGACTTCGATGATCATGGTCGGGATTCCAATGGTTGCCGGTCTGTCAGTGGTGCATGGCCTGATTCCGCCGCATCCGGCCGCGCTGTTCGCCGTAACCGCCTACAACGCCGATATCGGACGCACCATCATGTACGCGCTGATCGTCGGCATCCCTACTGCGATCATTGCCGGCCCGCTGTTTGCCAAGCTGATCAGCCGTTTCGTCGTGCCTAATCCTGACAATCCTCTGATTGCGCAATTTGTCGAGGAAGACAAAGGCCGTGACTTGCCAGGTTTCGGCATCACCATTGCCACCATCCTGCTGCCGGTTGCGCTGATGTTGATCGGTAGCTGGGCCGATGTGTTTTTCACGCCCAAGACTTTCGCCAACGATTTCCTGCGTCTGATCGGCAATTCGGTGATCGCACTGTTGATTGCTACGCTGGTGAGTTTTTACACCTTCGGCAAGGCACGCGGCTTTGATCGCGCAGCGATTCTGAAATTCACCACTGAGTGTCTGGCGCCTATCGCCGGGATCACGCTGATCGTCGGCGCCGGCGCGGGTTTTGGCCGGATCCTGATCGACGGCGGTGTTTCCAAGGCGATTGTCGAACTAGCCAATAATGCCCATTTGTCGCCGCTGCTGCTGGGCTGGTTCGTGGCTGCGCTGATCCGCGTCGCCACCGGTTCGGCCACTGTTGCGATGACGACTGCGTGCGGCATCGTGGCGCCTATCGTCACCGCCGGCGGTGTCGCCGTCAGGCCGGAACTGATGGTGCTGGCGACCGGTGCCGGCTCGCTGATCCTGTCGCACGTGAACGACGGCGGTTTCTGGCTGGTCAAGGAATACTTCAACATGACCGTGACGGAAACCTTCAAGACCTGGACCGTGGCCGAGACCATCATTTCGGTGGTGGCCTTGCTGCTGACTTTGGGCCTTGCTACCGTGATCTGATAGATCTCAAGCTTGCGGCAATATATGTGGATTTTATGGTATTAAGATAGCTGCGATTTTGTTGAAAAACCAATGCGTCCGAGCATACGCTGTTGCAGGGAGCAACAGTCGACTTTGGCGGCAATCGGCAAAAAAGCCCCCTAAAACCACAATATCGATCCAGCCATGAAAATCCTGAGAAAATTTCTGGTCGCGCTTGCCGCGGCCTTTATCGCGATCACCTGCGCCGCCCAGACTGCCGAAACCCAGGTTGAAATCAAGGCGGCCGTCGCCGCGGCAAACAAAGCCATGGTGGAGGGGCCAAGCAAGATCGAACTGAGCGACCAGGCTACTTTCTCTCTGCCCCAGGGTTATGGCTTTATACCAGCTGCCGCCGCGGCACGCTATCTGCGCGCCGTCGGCAACGTCATCGACGACAAGTCTCTGACCGGCGTCATCGTCCCCACGACTAAAGGCGGCGACTGGTTTGCTACCGTCGAGTTCAAGAAAGAGGGCTATGTGCGCGACGACGATGCCCGCGACTGGAAGGCCGACGATATGCTGCAGAGCCTGCGCGAGGGCACGGAGCGGGCGAATGCAAGCCGCAAAGAGCGCGGCATCCCCGAGGTTGAGGTAGGTGGCTGGGCGGAAGCGCCTACCTACGATTCAACAACCCATCGTCTGCTCTGGTCCCTGATCGTGCGTGATAAAGGCGCCATCGCCAATGATCCGCAAACCGGCGTGAACTACCGTACCCTGGCGCTTGGCCGCGACGGTTATCTCACCTTGACCATGGTGACCGGCCTGTCGTCCCTGGCAGCGGACAAGACGATCGCAAACAATCTTCTCGCGGCTATCGATTATCACCAGGGCAAGCGCTACGCAGATTTCTCGGCGTCGACCGACCACGTCGCGGAATATGGCCTGGCTGCCCTGGTAGTCGGCGTCGCGGCCAAGAAAATCGGCCTGATTGCAGTGATTGCCGCGTTCGCCGCGAAATTCTTCAAGATCGGCTTGCTGGCTGTACTTGCCTTCGGCGCCGCCATCAAACGATTCTTCAAGCGGGAACCGAAACCTGCGCCGCCGCCAGTCAATCCGGTTGACGCGGAAGAGTCGCCATTCGCACGCCCCCAGTTTCCTCAGGCTGCATCTGACAGCAAGTCTGACCGTCCGGCTGACGCCAGTGATCCGGTCAATCATGCCTGAAGGCGCAGGCCATGACTAAACTGCTATTCCTGCTGCTCGGTGGCCTGAAGCTCGGCAAGATCCTGACCACCTCCGGCACCATGCTGCTATCGATAGCCGTCTATGCGATGTTCTATGGCTGGCGTTACGCAGTGGGCTTCGTGCTGTTGCTGTTCGTGCATGAAGCCGGGCACTATCTGGCGGCGCAGCGGCGCGGCCTGGCAGTGGGCGCGCCGACCTTCATCCCGTTTGTCGGCGCCTGGATCCAGATGAAAGACATGCCGCACGATGCGGAAACAGAAGCCTATGTCGGCCTTGCCGGGCCCTTGGTCGGTTATTTTGTCGCGCGCCAGTATGACAGCAACCTGTTGCTGGCCTTGTCGTATGCGGGCTTTTTCCTGAACCTGTTCAACATGATCCCGCTGTCGCCGTTTGACGGCGGCCGCATCACTGCCGTGCTGTCGCCGCGCATATGGTTTGCCGGCGTTCCTGTGCTGGTTGCCTTGTTCGTCTACCGGCCGACGCCCTTGCTGATCGTGGTGGTCATTCTCGCCTTGCCGCAACTGAAGCGAGCCTGGAACTATGACGCCGGCAGTCCGGAAAACCAGCAGTACTACGGCATAGAGCCATCAGTGAAGGCAACTTATGCGTTTTACTACCTGGCTTTGCTGGCGTTCCTGGTGCTGATGACACATGGCGTGCACGATATGCTGGCGCCGGTTCACAGCAGCTGGCTGTAGCCGCTTATTTTCACTTGGGCGGCCTGCCGGCCACGGCTGCGGCTTCATCCGGCCGCTACGGTATTGCTTCACCGATGGTTTGTCATTCTTGCGTCACATTGCGTCTTTACAATCAATAATGTCATATTGGTAATCGCCGACATTTTTTATTGCAACCTCGCTCACTCTTCCGACCGGACCATGACTTTCCCACTGCTCAACCGCGAACTCGGCGTCCTCGCCTTCAATGAACGCGTCCTGGCGCAAGCCGAGGACCCTGCGGTGCCGCTGCTGGAACGGCTGCGTTTTGTCTGCATCACCAGCAGCAACCTGGATGAATTTTCCGAAATCCGCATGTCTGGCTTGCAGGAGCAGATCCGGGTCGCCGTCGATGGCGTAACGCCGGACGGCATGTCGTTGCAGCATGCCTACAGCACCATCAGCGAGCGCGCGCAGAAGCTGGTGGCGCGCCAGTACGCCTTGTTCAACGAGGTCTTGCTGCCGGCGCTGAATGCCGAGGGCATCGCCTTTTACCAGGAATCCGAATGGACCGATGAGCAGACCGCCTGGGCTCACGAATTCTTCAAGACCGAGCTGTTGCCGGTGCTGACGCCGATCGGCCTCGATCCTGCCCATCCGTTTCCGCGGGTGTTGAACAAGAGCTTGAATTTCGCCGTCAAGATGAGCGGCAAAGATGCCTTCGGACGCGAGACCGAACTGGCCATTGTCCAGGCGCCGCGGGTCTTGCCGCGCCTGGTGCGGATGCCCGAACATCTGACGCACCATGCTTATGGCTTCGTGCTGCTGAGCAGCTTCATGCAGCGCTTTGTCGGCGAACTGTTTCCGGGTTTGTCGATCGGCGGCTGCTACCAGTTCCGCGTCACCCGCAACAGCGACTTGTTTGTCGATGAGGATGAAGTCACCGATCTGCGCCTGGCGCTGCAAGGCGAACTGCCGACCCGCCAGCTCGGCAATGCGGTGCGCCTGGAAGTGGCCGACGGCACGCCGGCATCGCTGGTGCAGCGGCTGCTGAACCAGAACGGCCTGGCGCCGGCCGACTGCTACCGGGTCAACGGCGCCGTCAACCTGGTGCGGCTGATGCCTTTGCCCGATCTGGTGGATCGCCCGGACCTGAAATTCACGCCGCATTCGCCGGTGCTGCCGAAAGCCTTCGTCACCGGCGCTTCGGTGTTCGATATCATCGACCAGAACGATGTCTTGCTGCACCACCCCTATGAAAGCTTTCAGCCGGTGCTGGAACTGTTGCAGCAGGCGGCGATCGATCCCGATGTGCTGGCCATCAAGCAGACCATTTACCGCACCGGCAACGACTCACCGCTGATGGGCACGCTGATGCAGGCGGCCAAGAATGGCAAGGAAGTCACGGTGGTGCTGGAGCTGATGGCGCGCTTCGACGAAGAAACCAATATCGGCTGGGCCGCCAAGCTGGAGGCGGTCGGCGCCCATGTGGTGTATGGCGTGTTCGGCTACAAGACGCATGCCAAGATGCTGCTGATCGTGCGCCGCAAGCGCCACGCCAAGCACACCAAGCTGAAACGCTATGTGCATCTCGGCACCGGTAACTATCATCCGAAAACCGCGCGGCTGTACACCGATTTCGGCCTGTTGACCAATGACGACAAGATCTGCGAAGACGTGCACAACGTGTTCCAGCAGTTGACCGGCTTCGGCAAGCAGGTGCTGCTCAAGCGCTTGTGGCAGTCGCCGTTTACCTTGCACGCCAATGTGCTGCATGCGATCCAGAAAGAAGTGGATGCGGCCAAGGCTGGCAAGCAGGGTTATATCATCGCCAAGATGAACGCCTTGCTGGAACCGACCGTGATTGAGGCTCTGTACCTGGCTTCCCAGGCCGGGGTCAAGATCCAGCTGCTGATCCGCGGCGTCTGCGCCTTGCAACCGGGCGTGCCAGGATTATCGGAAAACATCAAGGTGCGTTCGGTCATCGGCCGTTTCCTGGAACATCACCGGGTATTTTATTTCTACGCCGACGGCGAGGAGCACGTGATGCTGTCAAGCGCCGACTGGATGGACCGCAATCTGTTCCGCCGCATCGAAACCGCGTTCCCGATCCAGGACAGCAAGCTCAAGCGGCGCGTGATCGAAGAAAGCTTGCTGGTGCATCTGCAAGACAATGCCTCGGCCTGGGACATGGATAGCGAAGGCAGCTACCAGCGCGCCAGCCCGGGCGAGGACACGCCGCTGGTCAGCCAGATCGACCTGTTGTCGCGCTTCTGATTCCCGCTTCTGATACCCGAATATCAGTTGGATTTGTGCGCCTGCCCGAGCTTGCGCTCAAGCCGGTTCTGCAGGCGTTCAAAGCAGATGCTCAGGCACCAGTAGATCGCGGCGGCCGCCAGATAGAGCGGCAGCGGCCGGAACGTTACGGCAATCACTTCCTTGGTAGCCAGCATCAGTTCGGTCACGGTGATGACCGAGACCAGCGAGGTATCCTTGATCAGGCTGATCAAGGTATTGCTCATCGACGGCACGGCAATCCGGATCGCTTGCGGAATGATGATATGGCGCAGGGTTTGCCAGTAGTTCAGGCCGAGGCTGTAGCTGGCCGACCACTGGCCGGCATGCACGCCCAGGATCGCGCCGCGCAGGCTTTCCGACAGGTAGGCGCCGGCGTTCAGGCTAAGCGCCAGGATACCCGCCGTCAATGGCGAGAAGCTGATGCCTATGCTCGGCAGGCCGTAGTAGATCACGAAGATTTGCACCAGCAGCGGTGTGCCGCGCATCAGGCTGACATACGCAGTGGCGGGCCATTGCGCCCAGCGCGACGGCACGATGCGCGCGATCGCCAAAGGGAAGCCGAGCAGCAGGCCGCCCAGCATCGATGCAACTGCAAATATCAGGGTGTAGCCGACGCCGCGGAACAAGGTGGGCGCTGCCTGCTGCAGCAAATCTAGTAATTCCATAGGCTCTTTGTTCTAGATTTTCTTGCTTAAAAAAACATCCCCGCGGTGGGCGGGGATGTCTGGTTTAGTGCAAGTGTAGCGCGAATCGGCTTATTGCGCTGATGGCGCTTTGCTAACATCGAAGCCGAACCATTTGAACGAGACTTGCTTGAAACTGCCGTCTTTCAGGATCTCATCCAGCGCTTTGTTCAAGGCTGCTTCAAATTTCGGATTGCCTTTTTGGAAAGGAATGCCGATCTTGTCGATGTCGCCGAAAGTGGCGCCTGCCTTCAAGGGCAGGTTCGAGCTTTTCAGCAGATAGCCTACCAGCAGGCGGTCGTTCAAGGCGGCGTCGATACGGCCGCTGGCCAGGTCTGCCAGGTATTCAGGCGAGCCGGGATAGGTTTTTACATCGATGCCCGGGACGGCTTTGGCCTTCTGTTCAAAATTGGTTCCCTGGCCCAGGCCGAGCTTGTAGCCCTTCAGCGATTCCAGGGTAGGGAAGCTGCGCTTCTCGTCTTTGCGGACAATCAGCTGGGCGCTGGAGAGGGTGTAGGGCTGCGAAAAGTCGAAGGTTTTCTGGCGCGCTTCGGTAATGCCGACCTGGTTCAGGATGACATCGTATTTGCCGGCGCCCAGGCCTGCCAGGATGCCGCTCCATTCGGTGGTCGTGAATTCCGGCTTGACGCCCAGCTTGGCTGCCAGCAATTTGGCGACGTCGACTTCAAAACCGGCCAGCTCGCCGCTTTTCTGATCCTTGAAATTGAAGGGCGGGTAGTTGCCTTCCATTGCGACCCTCAAGGTGCCGCGGGTTTTGACGGTATCGAGCAGATCCGCTGCGAAGGCGTTCAGCGTGACGCCGGTGATCAGGATTGCCGCTGCAATCTTGCTGAGTCGGGACAATGTTGTGGCCATTTTTATCCTTAGGTTGAGGGCACAGACAAGCACAAGGAGGTGTTGCTGGTGACGACTATGTTAAGGGCTTTCCAGGTCAAACGTAAAATGAAGCTTTCTCCATTCTATATGCACTTATTGTCTTTGCATTTCAGATTTTTTTCCGAATTTTTTCAGATGGCAGAAAATCTACTTTTCTACGTTCTTAAGACTTGCCGCTATTCTTGCGTGACGCGAGTTCGGTAGTGGCGGCGGCGAATTGCTCATACAGGCCGGCAAGCTGCGGTTGACGCTGCTGCAAGGCTTGCAATTGCCGCGCTACGGTCGCCAGGTCGCCGCGCGCGATGGGGCCGGTGAGGGCGGCGGCGGGGCCGAGCCGGAAGGCGTTGGCGGCGCTTTCCGATAATAGCGGTTGAATCAGCTTGAGCGCCAGTTCTGGCGCTATGCCGGCAGCGACATACGCTTGCTGGGCGACATCGATCAGGGTCACCAGATAGTTGGACGCAAATACGGCGGCTGCATGGTAAAGGGTTTTTTGTCCGGGCTCAATGGCGACCAGCCGCGCACCGATGGCCTCGAAGGCCGGGCCGAGAATCGCCAGCGCCGCGGCATCGCCTTCGCTGCCGCACCAGGTGCCGGCAAAGCTGTCGGCCACTTGCTGCGGCGAGGCGAAACTGCGGATCGGATGGATGCTGGCCACGGCTGCGCCAAGCGCGCTGGCAGAGGCCAGTTCGAGCGACGACAGGGCGCCGCTGCAATGAAACACGATGCTGCCAGGCTGCAGCTTGCCGGCGGCGGCAAGAGCATTGCAGCAGGCCGCGATCTGGTCGTCGCCGGCCGCAATCAGGTAGACGTCTGCGTGACGCAGATCGTCAAAGGATAAGGCCGCCCTGCCGGCGCCGATAAAATCGCACGCCCGTTGCGTGCTGGCGGGGGAGCGGTTCAATATGTCGAGTAGGGTAAAAGCCAGAGGATCGCCGCTGCGACGCTGCCACAGCAAACCGAGGCTGCGCCCGAGCTTGCCGCAGCCGATGATGTTCAGCGTTCTGGGGCGATGCGCAGCACCGCCCTGGTCCGCGCCTAGTTGCCCAGTTGCTCCAGCGCTTCCTGCTGTTCCAGCCATTCCGCCTCCAGTTGCGTCAATTCCTTGCTGTAGAACGCCTGATCGGTCAGCAGCGTCGCCAATTCCTTTTTCTTCTCTTTGTCGTAGATTTCCGGATCGGCCAGGCGGGTGTCGACCGCCGCCTTCTGGGCGCTGCGCTTGGCGATCTGCTCGTCCAGGCGCTTGATGCGCGACTCGATAGGCTTCTTCTGCGCCGCCAGCTTTTGCCGTGCTTCGGCTTCCGCGCGTTTCTGTTCGCGGCGATCGGCATTGTCGACTACTGGTGCGGCGGCCGGCGCCACGGCGCTGGCGATCTTGGCTTTGCTGCTGGCTTTCGGCAGAGCCGCGTCGGCGGCGCTGTTCTTGGCGGCCAGCTTGGTCTTGAACAGCCAGTCCTTGTAATCGTCGAGGTCGCCGTCGAACGGCGCTACCTTGCCGTCGGCAACGATGATGAACTGGTCGGTGGTGGCGCGCAACAGGTGGCGATCATGCGATACCAGCACCAGGGTGCCTTCGAACTGCGCCAGCGCCATGGTCAGGGCTTCGCGGGTTTCCAGATCCAGATGGTTGGTCGGCTCATCCAGCAGCAGCAGGTTAGGGCGCTGCCAGACGATCAGGGCCAACGCCAGGCGCGCTTTTTCGCCGCCGGAAAATGGCTTGATCGAACTGGTCACCATCGGGCCGTTGAAATTGAAGCTGCCGAGGAAGTTGCGCAATTCCTGCTCGCGCGTGGTCGGCGCGATCTTGCCCATGTGCCACAGCGGCGATTCGTCGTGCCGCAGCATTTCCACCTGGTGCTGGGCGAAGTAGCCGATCGACAAGCCTTTGCCGAACTGGGCCACGCCGTGCAATGGCTTCAACTCTTCCGCGATGGTCTTGATGAAGGTCGATTTACCGGCGCCGTTGACGCCCAGCAGGCCGATGCGCTGGCCGATCTGCAAGGAGAAATTGATGCCGGCGACGATCACCTTTTCGGTGACGTCGTGGCTGGTTTCGCTTTCCGTGCGATAGCCGGCGCTGACGTCTTCCATCACCAGCAGCGGATTCGGCGCGCTCAGCGGCACCCGGAATTCGAACGAGAATTCGGCGGCGGCGCGCAGCGGCGCCAGCTCTTCCATCTTTGCCAGCGCCTTCATCCGGCTCTGGGCCTGGCGAGCCTTGCTGGCTTGGGCCTTGAAGCGGTTGATGAAGGATTCCAGGTGGGCGCGCTGGCGCATCTGCTTTTCCAGGGTGCCGGCGGCCAGTTCCAGCTGCGCCGAACGCTGGCGCTCGAAGGAGGAATAGTTGCCGGAATAGCGCTTCAGCTTGCGTTCGTCGATATGCACGATCACGTTCACCACGCCGTCGAGGAAGTCGCGGTCATGGGAAATGATGATCAGGGTGCCGGCATAGCGCTTGAGCCAGTCTTCCAGCCAGATGATGGCGTCCAGGTCCAAGTGGTTGGTCGGTTCATCGAGCAGCAGCAGGTCGGACGGACACATCAGCGCCTGCGCCAGGTTGAGGCGCATGCGCCAGCCGCCGGAGAAGCTGGCCACCGGCTGGTCCATCTGCGACAGCGAAAAGCCGAGGCCGGTCAGCAGCTGCTCGGCGCGCGAGCGCACGGTGTAGGCATCAGCGTCAGCTAGCGCGCTGTACAGCTCGCCGATCAGGATGCCGTTGGAAGTGCTTTCCGGCTCGCTTTCCAGGAACGCCAGCTCTTCTTCCAGGCGGCGCAGGGTGACGTCGCCGTCGATCGCGTATTCGATCGCAGGGCGGTCCAGCGCCGGGGTTTCCTGGGCGACGTAGGCCATGCGCCATTTCGACGGGAAGTCGATTTCACCGAGGTCAGCATGCAGCTCCCCGCGCAGTAGCCCGAACAGGCTGGACTTGCCGGCGCCGTTGGCGCCGATCAGGCCGATCTTGTCGCCCGGGTTGAGGGTGACGTCGACATTGTCGAGCAAAGGCTTGACGCCGCGCATCAGGGAAACTTGTTGAAAACGTATCATGTCTACTATCTACTTGCTAAATGAATGGCCATGCATGCGTCAGTGGCATGCCGGTCGTGATGATCGTGCTGGATACGGCAAGGGCAGTGGACCCTTGCCGGTGATACTGGATTACGGCAGCTGGTCGGCGGTCAGCAGGAACACCATGTCGTCGCCGGCGCTGGTCGAGACCCAGGTCATTTCCAGATCAGGGAAGGCGGCTTCGGCGAAGGCGCGTTCGTTGCCGATTTCAACCACCAGGATGCCGTTTGCGGTCAGGCGCTGCTTGGCGCCGGCCACGATCTGGCGCACCAGGTCCATGCCGTCGCTGCCGCCGGCCAAGGCGATCTGCGGTTCGCGCAGGTACTCCTGCGGCAGCTTGCCCATTGAACCGGAGTTCACGTATGGCGGGTTGGTCACGATCAGGTCGTATTTCTTGGCCGGTACCTTGCTGTACAAATCGGATTCGATCAGCGTAATGCGGTCCTGCAGTTCATAGTCGTCGACGTTGCGGCGCGCTACCGCCAGGGCGTCCGCCGAGATATCCGCGGTGTCGACATGGGCTTCAGGGAAAGCATCGGCCAGCATGATCGGCAGGCAGCCGGAGCCGGTGCACAGTTCCAAGATGTTGCTGACCGCCGACGGTTCTTGCAGCCACGGCGAGAAATGGTCGGGGATCAGTTCGGCGATGAAGGAACGCGGCACGATCACGCGCTGGTCGACATAAAACCGGTAATCGCCCAGCCAGGCCTCGTTGGTGATGTAGGCGGCCGGCAGGCGGTCGACGCTGCGTTTTTCGATGACTTGCAGCACGGCTTCTATTTCATGCGGCAGCAGGCGCGCATCGAAGAACGGTTCGATCTTGTCCAGCGGCAGCTTCAGCGTATGCAGGATCAGGTAGGCCGCTTCATCCAGCGCATTGCTGCTGCCATGGCCGAAAAACAGGCCGACGGTATTGAAACGGGTCACTGCATAGCGCAGCAGGTCACGGATGGTGGTAAAGGATTGTGGAGTCATGGCACGTTTACTGTGTTGCGGGACAAAGTTTAGTGCAGTGCTTCGTCAGTAATGAAACTTCATAAACGGCGTCTAGCCGACCGCACCTGGCCGGCCGCATCTTTTCGCACCATGCGTCGTTGCAAATCCTCGCGATAGTCGCGCTATCGCTCCGGTTTGCGCGGGGCGGCCATCCACCTAGCCTGGCACGAAAATACACCATTTCTGAAGTCTCATTACTGACAAAGCACTACACAGGGAGCCGCCGGTTAGCGGCAAATCGCATCGTCCCCGGCTGATTAAAGTAGAGCAATTGCGCAGCGGCGCAAAGTGTCAGGCGGATTCTATCGGAAATGCCGGGCGGAATGGGGCGGAGGCGGCCAATTAGCCCGTTATTGCCTTGATTTTCCTCGATTTTATCGAGATTTGATCAACATCCCATTATATCTGAGAGTACGCAAGGCATTGCCGACATGTTCCGCCGCTTCTGTGCGCAGCGCTTGCGGATCGCTGACGCGCTGGCCGTCCTTGTGCTTGAATTCGAGCATCTGTTGTTGCTCTTGCTGCAGGATATGTTCGATTAGTTGCTCTTGGGTATGGTTTCCATCCAGCTTGGGCAGCAATAATTGTTCGACTATGTTCAGCGCTACCCGCTGGTGCCAGAGATTGGTGGCGCTGGCGGTGTCGCCACCGGGGACAAGCGCCAGATCTGCGCAGGCGGATGCCAGGGCGAGCGGCTTTTCGTCCAGGCTGGGGGCGGCTTCCAGGGCTTGCACGCGGTATTCGACGGCGCCGCGGATCACCAGCGCTTCCATCAAACTGACGATGACGCCGGTATCGTTGTCCTGGCGCTGTTGCAGGCGTTGCCGGACCGCCTCGACCAGCTCGGGCAAATGCATGGTGGCTGGAAAGCGTTCTCCTAGTATCTGCAGGGCGAACTTGCTGACCTTGCCGCGGATGACCAGTTGCTGGCCGCCGAGCGCCATGGCCTGCTCTGCATCGTCCTGCGTGATCGCGGCCGTGCCGCTGTCGACCGCACAAGCATAATGCAGTTGCAGCAGCACGGCCGGGTCGAGCTGATAGCGTATCCGGCTTTGTTGTTGCGCGTGCACCAGCAAGGTGTGGCGGAACTGGCGGTTGCGCAGGAAATCCATGTACTGTTCCAGCACCACCTGGTCATTGCCGCATTCACGCAGCAAGGGTTCGGCGACCTGGCTGCCGAGATTGCCGACGAACATCGACTGTTGCTCGGCATCGGCCAGATAGCTCAGCTTGTACTGGCGCGCCCGCGCCACGAACTCGTTCAGGTAGCAGGGCAGGTTGTAGGGCTCCAGATATTCGTGCAGCAGATAATAATCGTCGAACTGGCCGCTGAATGTGGCGCTGTGCTGCTCCAGCACCTGGTTCAGCACGCTGCCCTTGCCCGACATCTCATGCATGAAATTGAACATGCCGCGCGCATGCGCCAGCTTGTCGGCCGGATTGTCATGGTCCTTGCCGCGGAATAGCATGGCTTCCCGCACCACTTCCTTGAATTTCCAGCCGGGATAGGTGTTGTAGCTGACCACGGCGACGCCGTCGGCCGCCAGGTTTTCCGCGCAGACGCGCAGGATTTCATCTTGCACCTGCGGCGGCACCCAGCTGTACACGCCGTGGCAAACGATGTAGTCGAACTGCCCCAGCGCCGGGCTGATGTCGCTGATGCTCATGTGGTGCAGGCTGATATTTTTCAGGCCGAGCGCGGACAGCCGCTGCTGTCCGGCATCGATCTGCACCTTGGACAGGTCGACCCCGACATAGTGGCCGCCGGGATGCTGTTGCGCATGCGGAATCAGGTTGCCGCCGGAAGCACAGCCCAGCTCCAGCACGCGCGCATTCTCGGTGCGCGGCGGCTTCAGGTTGAACAGGGTGGCGACCGCCGCCAGATGTTCCGGCGCGGTGGCTTTGAACGGATGCGAGGTGTATGGCGTGGCGTCGTAGGCTTGTTCGACGATGTCCTTGCTGCTGCCAGCCATAAGTACCTTTGCGTGAGTGTGGGTTAGCCGGCTGCGGGCAGCAGGCTTTCCAAGGTACGCCGGTAAATGTTTTTCAGCGGATCGATGAACTGGACTTCAACGTGTTCGTCGATCTTGTGGATGCTGGCGTTAGGCGGGCCGAATTCGATCACCTGCGGACAGATCTGCGCAATGAAGCGGCCGTCGGAGGTGCCGCCGGTGGTCGACAGTTCGGTGTTGATGCCGGTTTCCGTCTTGATGGCGGCGGCGATAGCGTCGCTCAGCGTGCCGCGCGGCGTCAGGAACGGCCGGCCGCCGACGGTCCAGGCCAGCGTGTATTCCAGGCCGTGCTTGTCGAGGATGGCATGGACCCGCTGCTGCAAGCCTTCGACCGTGCTGGCGGTGGAAAAACGGAAATTGAAATCGATCACCACTTCGCCGGGAATCACGTTGGAAGCGCCGGTGCCGCCGTGGATGTTGGACATTTGCCAAGAGGTCGGCAGATAGTATTCATTGGCCTCGTCCCATTTTTCCGCCGCCAGTTCGGCCAGCGCCGGGGCGGCCAGGTGGATAGGGTTTTTCGCCAGCTGCGGATAGGCGATGTGCCCCTGCACGCCTTTGACGGTCAGCTTGCCGGACATGGTGCCGCGGCGGCCGTTCTTGATCATGTCGCCCAAAGTCGAGCTGGAGGTGGGCTCGCCGACGATGCAGTAATCCAGCTGTTCGCCGCGCGCCTTGAGCTTGTCGCACACCACCACGGTGCCGTCGGTGGCCGGACCTTCTTCATCGCTGGTGATGAGGAAGGCGATCGAGCCGCTATGGTCAGGACGGGCCTGGGCGAACTCTTCCACCGCCACCACCATCGCCGCGATCGAGGTCTTCATGTCGGCGGCGCCGCGGCCGTACAGCTTGCCGTCGCGATGGCTGGGCAGGAAAGGATCGGATTGCCATTGCTCGCGCGGCCCGGTAGGGACCACGTCGGTATGGCCGGCAAACACCAGCAGCGGCCGTTCCGTGCCCTTGCGCGCCCACAGGTTGGTGACGTCGCCGGACTGGATGGTTTCGCAGGCGAAGCCGAGCGGCGCCAGCAATTCGATCAGGAGCGCCTGGCAGCCCTTGTCCTGCGGCGTGACGGAGGAGAGGGCGATCAGTTGTTCGGCCAGTGCCAGGGTTTTGCTGTGCTTGTTCATGTGCGGCATTTCAATGGTGTTGCGGTAAAGGGTTTGCTGGCTTATTGGCTGCTCATTGGCCAATTACTGGCTGAAGATTTCCTGGTACAGCGCATCCGAAAAACCGACATAGGCTTGTTTGCCTGTGTATAGCACCGGGCGCTTGATGATGGACGGCAGCTCCATCATCAAGGGCGTGGCGCTGATGCCGTCGGTGATGCCGTTGCGCCGTTGTTCGGACAAACCGCGCCAGGTCGTGCCCTTGCGGTTGACCAGCGTATCCCAGGGAATGTCCGCCAGCCAGGTGGTGATCAGCTCGGCGCTGACGCCGTCTTTCTTGAAATTGTGAAACGTGTAGGCGATTTCCTGGTCTTCCAGCCAGGTGCGGGCTTTCTTGACCGTGTCGCAGTTGGGAATGCCGTAAAGAGTAATTGCCATAGATTGAATTCGTTTGCTGCGGGTGATAAGGACGCTTACAGGTCCAAGGTAAATTCGGTGAAGGTCGCGCCTTCGACGCGTTCCGGTTCCGGAGCAATCGGCGCCAGGTTTTTCTTCGAACTCGGCGTGTGATTGTTGATCAGCCAGTACAGATTGCTTGGCGAATCGGCATGCTCCAGCGCTTCGTCCTGGGTGATGACGCCGTCCTCGATCAGTTGCATCAGCGCCTGCTCGAAAGTCTGCGAACCCGGCGCCAGGCTCTTTTCCATGGCTTCCTTGATCTGGCTGATGTTGTCTTCCTCGATCAGTTCGGAAACGTGGCGCGTGTTGAGCATGATCTCCACCGCCGGCGTGCGTTCGCCGTCGATAGTCCGGACCAGGCGTTGCGAAACGATCGCCGCCAGGGTCGAAGCCAAGTCTTCCAGCAGCGCCGGACGGTTTTCCATCGGATAGAAACTGATCACGCGGTTCAGCGCGCGGTAGGTATTGTTGGCGTGCAGCGTCGACACCACCAGGTGACCGGACTGGGCATAGGCGAGGGCGGCCGACATGGTCGCCTTGTCGCGGATTTCGCCGATCAGGATGCAGTCCGGCGCCTGCCGCAAGGCGTTTTTCAGGGCGCCGTTGAGATCGGTGGTGTCGCTGCCGATTTCGCGCTGGTTGACGATGGAGCGATGGTTCTGGAACAGGAATTCGATCGGATCTTCCAGGGTCAGGATATGGCCCGCCTGGGTCTTGTTGCGATAGTCCAGCATTGAGGCGATGGTGGTCGACTTGCCGGAACCGGTGGAGCCGACAATCAGCAGCAGGCCGCGTTTGCGGCCGATCAGGTCGAGCAGCGCCGGCGGCAGGCGCAGCTCTTCGAATGCAGGGATGTCGATCGGAATATAGCGGATCACGGCCGAAATGCTGCCGCGCTGACGGAATGCCGAGAAGCGGAAACTGCCGACGCCGGCGATCGGAACGCCTAGGTTCAATTCATTGTTACGCTCCAGCTCTTGCAATCGTTCGGCGGGCAGCACTTCTTTCAGCAGCAGCAGGATGGTGTTGTCATCCATGTTCTGCTGATTGACCGGGACCATCTGGCCCTTGATCTTGAGATGAATCGGCGAGCCCGGCGCCAGGAACATGTCCGATGCTTCCTTCTCCCGCATCAGACGAAACAAGCGATCCATTGCCATCAAAAACTCCTTAAATTATTTTTCTTTGTTTTATCTGGTCAGACTAGAGTGGGCGCTTGCGCCCACTCCTTATATCAACTTCATCAGCACGCTTGTCTCGGCAACGCGTGGGCAAAAAACTTGCCCACGCTACGTGTTGGAGACAAAGCAACCATTAAGCTTCGCGCAGCAGCTCGTTGATGCCGGTCTTGGCGCGGGTCTTGGCGTCGACGCGCTTGACGATGACCGCGCAGTACAGGCTGTACTTGCCGTCGGCCGAAGGCAGACTGCCTGAGACCACGACCGAACCGGACGGGATGCGGCCATAGGTGACTTCGCCGGTAGCACGGTCATAGATCTTGGTCGACTGGCCGATGTAGACGCCCATCGAGATCACCGAGTTTTCTTCAACGATCACGCCTTCGACGATTTCCGAGCGGGCGCCGATGAAACAGTTGTCTTCGATGATGGTCGGGTTTGCTTGCATAGGTTCCAGCACGCCGCCGATGCCGACGCCGCCGGACAGGTGGACGTTCTTGCCGATCTGCGCGCAGGAGCCGACGGTGGCCCAGGTGTCGACCATGGTGCCTTCATCGACATAGGCGCCGATGTTGACGTAGGAAGGCATCAGCACCACGTTCTTGCCGATGAAGCTGCCGTGGCGCGCCACCGCCGGCGGCACCACGCGGAAACCGCCCTTGGCGAAATCTTCAGCGGTGTAGTTGGCGAACTTGGTCGGCACCTTGTCGTAGAACTGCATGTTCTCGCCAGCCGGCATCGGCAGGTTGTCTTCCAGGCGGAACGACAGCAGCACAGCCTTCTTGATCCATTGATTGACGACCCAGTTGCCGTCGATTTTCTCGGCCACGCGCAGGCTGCCCTGGTTCAGTTCGGCGATCACCTTGGCGACCGCTGCGCGGACATCGGCGGGGGCGGTCTTCGGGGAAAATTCGGTGCGCTGTTCCCAGGCTTGATCGATAAATGCTTGCAGAGATTGAGTCATGATAGGTTGCTGATAAAAAAGTTTAAAAACATGAATTTGACCATGACGACGGTCAAACTATATCGTCACGGTGCAATACGTAAGATCAGGCCGTCGCTGCAGGGCGCCCGCCGTCAAGGCCGATGCTGACGAGAGGCTAAAGGCTACGGCAAAATGCCGCAATGCGCTGCGCCGCTTCCAGGCATTCATCGACTTCCGCCACCAGCGCCATGCGTATCCGTTGCCGGCCCGGATTGCTGCCATGGGCGTCGCGCGCCAGATAACTGCCGGGCAATACCGTTACATTATATTCGGCATATAGCCGCTTGGCGAAGTCGGTGTCGGAGATTGTTGCCAACTTATTTTCCTTGTTGCCTACCTTGGCCCAGAGGTAAAAGCCGGCATCCGGCAGCGCCACGTCCAGTACGGTTTGCAGTACAGGCGTGACTTGTTGAAATTTAGCCATGTATTTGGCGCGGTTTTCGACGACGTGGGTTTCGTCGTTCCAGGCGGCGACCGAAGCCGCTTGCACTGGCGGGCTCATGGCGCCGCCGTGATAGGTACGATACAGCAGGAATTTCTTCAGGATGGCGGCATCGCCGGCGACAAAGCCGGAACGCATGCCAGGCACATTCGAACGCTTGGACAGGCTGGAAAAAGCAATCAGGCGCGGATAACCGGTACGGCCCAGAATATTGGCGGCTTGCAGGCCGCCCAGCGGCGCTTCCGGCTTGAAATAAATCTCGGAATAGCATTCGTCGGCGGCAATCACGAAGCCGTGGCGGTCCGACAGCGCAAACAATTCCTTCCAGTCTTCCAGCGACAGCACGGCGCCGGTCGGATTGCCGGGCGAGCACAGGTAAAGCAGCTTGACGCGCGGCCAGACATCGTCCGGCACGCTGCGGTAATCCGGGGCGAAATTGCGGCTCGGATCGGAATTGACAAAATACGGCTGCGCGCCGGACAGATAGGCAGCGCCTTCGTAAATTTGATAGAAGGGATTTGGGCACATCACCAGCGCATCCCGTTGCGACGGATCAACCACCGTCTGCGCCAGGGCAAACAGCGCTTCGCGCGAACCGTTGACCGGCAGGATCTGGGTCGCCGGATCCAGCGTCGGCAAGCCATAGCGGCGCTCCAGCCAGCCGGCGATCGCTGCCCGCAGGGGTTCGGCGCCTATGGTGCTCGGATAGCTGGCCAGGCCGCTCAGGTTGTCGGTCAGCGCTTGCTGGATGAATTTCGGGGTCGGGTGCTTGGGTTCGCCAATGCCCAGGCTGATGGGCTGGTACGCGGAGTTAGGCGTGACACCGGCGAACAGCGCGCGCAGTTTTTCAAACGGATACGGTTGCAACCGGTCTAGTAATGGATTCACGTGGCTAATAACGGATAAACAACAAAATGGAGTAGGGAAAAGCGACGATAGCTATGCTGTTTGCATTATATACAGAGTCAGGCCGGGATCGTTGAAAACTCTTAGCCTGGCCCCTGTTTTGACTCGCCGGCGATACTCCAGCTGCTTGCCGAGCTGACTGACGCACCGTGCCATGGATGTAATGGCGCGTAATGGACCGCAGTATTCCAAAGATGAATGATTGCTTCACATCAGGTCTTGCCGGGTAACGATTGCGGCGAGTGACGATGTGTACCTTTTTTCCACTTTATCTGACAGGAGCAACATCATGGCAAGCAATCCACCGGTAAGCGGCACGATCACCGTTACTTTCAGCCAGGGGAAAGCCAGTGTAGGAACCGGCACCCTGAGTGATGCGAAGGGCCCGCAACCCTATCTGGACTACAGCGGCAAGCCTTATCCGTCATCCATCGATATGAAAACCGCAACAGCGGTCAGTTTTGCTCCCCACATCGGGAAGACGGTCAATTTCGGCAAATGGAAATACTACTTCCAGTCAGGCTGGGTAGGGCCGCGCATCCTGGTGGACGGCGAACTGTAAGGACGTCGCCGTCAAGCAAGATTGCATTTGTCAACATAGCAATTGCGGAGGATAAAATGGCTTTCGAAGCACTCATCACAATTACGCGCAACGCCACTACATTGCTGATCGCTCATGGCGATACCGTCAGGCTAAGCGGACCTAATGGCGTCGCTAGCGGCCTCGTGTTCTTGCGGGTCGACCCTGATGTCGGTCCGGCGAACACAAGCTATCTGCATATCAGAAGCGGCGATAGCTGGATCTTTGCGGATGGCGCTACACAGCTCCAGAGATTCTCGCCAAGGCTGATTCAAACACCTGTCCTGGCAATTACGCGTCTGGACACGGTTTAGCCGGCCTGGGTAAAGTCCGCGTCATTCATGCGCGCCTTTTCAAGGCCGCCGCACGAACTGCCTGCGAGGCGATTCGTGCGGCGGCCTTGAGGAGGCGCGCGGTTTACTTTTCAAATATGCCATGGCGGCGCTTTGACCAGGATAGGTCCGGGCGATCGCCGGCTGGCTGCGCATCGTTTTTTAAGGCTTTCCTTTTCTGCCCGCGGATCGATAGCCGGGTAACAATCATATTTCCTGCGGGGGACGGCCATTCAGATCGCATATATGGTGAGGCGGAATGTTATGATGTCGACCTCCTGCGGGTTTTTTCCCCGTTTTTAGTATGACGGCAGCTTTTTCGCCGACTTTGATAAGAACAGTCGATAACGTGCGTCTAACTTCCATTAAATTATCGGGATTCAAGTCTTTCGTCGATCCCACCAATTTCCAGGTCCCAGGCCAGCTGGTCGGCGTGGTGGGGCCTAATGGCTGCGGCAAGTCCAATATCATCGACGCGGTGCGCTGGGTCTTGGGGGAATCCAAGGCTTCCGAGCTGCGCGGCGAATCGATGCAGGACGTTATTTTCAACGGCTCTTCGCATCGCAAGCCGGCCGGCCGTTCATCGGTGGAGCTGGTGTTCGACAATGGCCTCGGCAAAGCCGCCGGCCAGTGGAGCCAGTACGCTGAAATCGCCGTCAAGCGCACCCTGACGCGCGATGGCACCTCGACTTATTACATCAATAACCAGGCCGTTCGGCGCCGTGACATCCAGGATATTTTCATGGGCACCGGGCTTGGTCCGCGCGCTTACGCGATCATCGGCCAAGGCATGATTTCGCGCATCATCGAAGCGCGCCCGGAAGAGCTAAGAGTTTTTCTGGAGGAGGCTGCCGGCGTTTCCAAGTACAAGGAGCGGCGCCGCGAAACCGAGAATCGCCTGAATGACACGCGCGAAAATCTGGTGCGGGTGGAAGACATCCTGCGCGAGCTGAACGCCAACCTGGAAAAGCTGCAGGCGCAGGCCGCGGTTGCGCAAAAATTCCATGAGCTGCAGGGCGACCAGGAAGAGAAGCAGAAGCTGCTGTGGTTGCTGCGCAAGAATGAAGCCAAGGGCGAGCAAGAGAAATTCTTCCGTGAGATTGAAAAGGCGCAAACCGATCTGGAAGAGCAGACCGCCAAGCTGCGCCACGTGGAAACCGAGCTTGAGCACATGCGCCAGGCGCATTACGCTGCCGGCGACCGCATGCACCAGGCGCAAGGCCATCTGTACCAGACCAATTCCGAAATCGGCAGCCTGGAAGCGCAGATCAAGTTCGTCATCGAATCGCGCAACCGCCTGCAATCGCAACTCAATTCATTGACCGCGCAGCGCGATCAATGGCAGCGCCAGGGCACGCAGTTCCAGGACGACCTGGTGGAAGCAGAGATGCATCTGGAAGAGCTGATGGCGCGCGTCGAACAGTCGCAGGTGGCGTCGCAGCAGCATAACGACCAGTTGCCGGCGTTGGAGCAGAGCTGGCGCGAGGCGCAGCTGAAGAGTACCGAATCGCGCGCCAAGATCATGCAGATCCAGCAGCAGATCGAACTGGAATCGACCCATCAGCGCAACGCCTCGAACATCCTGAACGGACTGAGCAGCCGGCGTGAACGGCTGGCGCAGGAAAAGAATGGCTTGAACCTGCCTGACAATGCGCATCTGAGCAATCTGCGCATGCAGCTGGAAGAGAAACAGGCCGGGTTGGAAGAAGTCGGCATGCAGCTGGAAGAGCTGCAGGAACAACAGCCGCGATTGGAAGAAGAGCGGCGCGACGCGCAGCAGCAGGTGAATACCGAAAGCGCCAACAACGCTCAGCTGGAAGCGCGCCTGACGGCGCTCAAGCAGCTGCAGGAAAGCGTGCAGACCGAAGGCAAGGTACAGCCTTGGCTGCAAAAGCATGAACTGGCAGAGCTGCCGCGCCTGTGGCAGAAGCTGCATATCGACGGCGGCTGGGAAACGGCGCTGGAATCGGTGTTGCGCGAGCGCACATCGGCATTGGAAATGTCCAACCTGGACTGGGCCAAGGCCTTCTTCAACGATGCGCCGCCGGCCAAGCTGGCCTTGTTTTCGCCGAATGGTGTTGCCTCCGCCGCGCCTGCCGATGCGCCGGCCGGCTTGAAACCCTTCATCAACCTGCTGCAGCTGAATGACCCGGGCTTGCGCGTGCTGATGCAAGACTGGCTGCACAATTTCTACGCCGCCGACGACACGGTGACGGCCTTTGCCGAGCGCAGCAAGCTGCCGCTGGGCGCCAGCTTTGTGACGCGCCAGGGCCATGTGATCAGCAAGACCGGCGTCCGCTTCTATGCTTCCGATTCGGAGCAGGACGGCATGCTGGCGCGCCAGCAGGAAATCGAAAACATCACCAAGCAGCTGCGCGCCCAGCAGATGCTGGCTGACGAAGCGCGTTCGCGCTCGGTGCGGGCGGAGGCTGCATTGTCGCAAGCGACCCAGCGCCTGCAGGAAATGCGTCTGCGCCACACCAGTCTGACCCAGGCGGTGCACGGCTTGCAGATCGATGTCATGAAGCTCTCCGAATTGCAGGAGCGTTTCAACCAGCGCAGCTCGCAGATCGCTTCCGACCTGGCGGAAATCGCCGCCCAGGAAAGCGAGCAGCAGCAGGTCAAGATGGAGTCGGAAGCCAAGTTCGAACAGCTCGACATGGAACTGGCCGAGCTGCAGGAAAAACATGAAGACGGCCAGACCGACTACCTGGGCAAGGAACAGCAGCTGAACGATGCCCGGCAACGCTTGCGCGAAATGGAGCGAGCGGCGCAGGAAGCGGAGTTCGCGGAAAAATCCCACCGCAACAAGATCGAAGAACTCAAGCGCAGCATCGCCACCGCACTTGAGCAGGCGGCGCAGCTGTTCGCCAACATGCAGCAAGGCCATCTGGAGCTGGAAAGCCTGGACGACCAGGCCGCGCAAGCCGGTTTGCAGGATTTGCTGGACAAGCGTAGCGAGCAGGAAAGGGCATTGGCCGATACCCGTCACGAGCTGGACCAGGTGTCGCAGAATCTGCGCCAGCACGAAGAAACCCGCTTGCAGGCGGAGCGCAGCCTGCAGCCGCAGCGCGAACGCATCATGGAATTGCAGCTGAAGGAACAGGCGGCGCGCCTGAACCAGGAGCAATACGTGCAGCAGCTGCTCGAAGCGCAAGCGGACGAAGCGGCGCTGAGCGAGAAATTGACCGCCGAGATGCGGCCATCGTACCTGCAAGGCGAAGTCACGCGCCTGACCAATGCGATCGCCGGCCTGGGCGCGGTCAACCTGGCGGCGCTGGACGAACTGGCGCAGGCCTCCGAGCGCAAGAATTTCCTGGATGCGCAAAACGCCGACCTGACCGAAGCCATCAATACGCTGCAGGACGCGATCCACAAGATCGACAAGGAAACCCGCGACCTGCTGCAGGACACCTTCGACAAGGTCAACCATCACTTTGCCGAGCTGTTCCCGATCCTGTTCGGCGGCGGCCAGGCCAAGCTGATCATGACCGGCGACGAGATCCTCGATTCCGGCGTGCAGGTGATGGCGCAGCCGCCGGGCAAGAAGAATGCGACGATTCATTTGCTGTCGGGCGGCGAGAAGGCGCTGACGGCGACCGCGCTGGTGTTTTCGATGTTCCAGCTTAATCCGGCGCCGTTCTGCCTGCTGGATGAGGTCGATGCGCCGCTGGACGACGCCAATACCGAACGTTTCTGCAATATGGTGAAGCGTATGTCCGCTAACACACAGTTCCTGTTCATTTCGCATAATAAGATTGCGATGGAGATGGCGCAGCAGTTGATCGGGGTCACCATGCAGGAGCAGGGCGTATCGCGGATTGTCGCGGTGGATATGGAGGCGGCCAGAAGTTTCGCCAGCGATGCGGTTGCCGCTTAAATGGTGAAAGCGCAATGCGGTGCGGCTTGGCTCGCTTGACAACTTTTTGCAGCGACACTAAGCTGATTTAAGTGTCGCGATGCAATATATTGTAAAAAAATGTCTCAATAATTTTATCTTGAGAGCATATGCAGTAATACTAGTAACGTTTTTATAAGAGCAAGACGTAATTATTCGCGTGGTCACTGACAACTATTTTTGAAGTGTTTTTTCCTCGGATCTAATCAATGACCAGACCACGATTTCAATCGCAGATTTATATTTCAAGCGCATATGCCGGTGACATGGCAGTGTTCGCTATTAAGGCATCAGCAGAATGACAGATTTACAGACCAGCCTGTTCATCATTGGAGGCGCGTTTCTTGTTGGCGTCATTTCCTACAACAAATGGCAGGAATATAAGGCCAAGAAGAGTGTTGAGCGGGCGTTTTCAGGGTCGCATGACGATGTCTTGATGACGCCGCCGAGCAAGGACGGCGGCGAGGCGCCGGTGCGCCACGAGCCGAAGCTGTTCGAGAGCGAACATGAGGCCGACGCCAAGATGGCGGCCGTGCCGCACGACGATATCGAGCAAAGCGCCGAGCAGCAGGCGCTGGAGCCGCAGTTAGGCAATCCCGTTGCAGCGCCTGTGCCGGTTGCGCGCCGGGATTTACCCGTCGATGAGCTGATCGATTGCGCCATCCCGCTGGCGCTGGAAGCGCCGGTGCGCGGCGACAAGATACTGCCTGCGCTGCAAAGCCTGCGCCATGTCGGCAACAAGCCTATCCATTTTATCGGCGAGGACGCCAACGGCGACTGGGAGCCGGTGGCGCACGGCGGCGTCTACAGCACTTTGCTGGCGGGCGTGCAGCTGGCCAATCGCACCAATCCCCTGAATGAAATCGAATATTCCGAACTGGTCAGCCGTTTGCGCCAGATTGCCGACGACCTCGGCGCCGAGCCTGATCTGCCTGACATGATGGAAGTGATGCACACCGCGCGCTCCCTGCATCAGTTCGTGATCGAACACGATGCGCAGCTGGGCGTGAATATCCAGTCGAACGGTGCGCCGTGGGCCATCAGCACCCTGCAGGCGGCCCTGACGCGGCAAGGCTTCGACGCCCGGCCGGAAGGCCGCATGGTGATGTCGGACGGCGACGGCGGCCTGCTGTTTTCGCTGTCCACCAATGCCAGCGCGGTGGCCGAAACCACCAGCCGCCTGACTCTGTTGCTGGATGTGCCGCGCGTCGCTCCCGACCGTGACGGCTACGGCGCCATGGTGGCTTGCGGACGTTCGCTGGCGGCGCGCCTTGGCGGCGTGCTGGTCGACGACAGCAACCAGCCTTTGGCCGACGTCCAGCTGGCCGAGATCGCCGGCCAGGTCGATGCCTTCTACCGTGAAATGGATGCTGCGGAAATTCCAGCCGGCTCAGTGCGGGCCTTGCGTTTATTCAGTTAATTATGTCATTACAATCATCACATGCCGGCGGCACGGGGAAGCTTACCGATGCCGCCGAATGGCGCTCGCGCGCCGCCTGGCTCGCTGCCGAGCTGAATCGCCACAATCATTCCTACTACGTACTCGACAATCCGTCGATTCCCGACGCCGAATACGATCAGCTGTTTCGCGAACTGCAGGCGCTGGAGCAGGAACATCCCGAACTGAATACGCCGGATTCGCCAACCCAGCGCGTCGGCGCAGCGCCTTTGCCGCAGTTCGAACAGGTAACGCATTCGATTCCCATGCTATCGCTGGGCAACGGTTTTGAAGACAACGATATCGTTGAATTCGACCGCCGCGTCAGGGATGGCCTCGACACCCAGGTCGACAGCGAGATCGAATATGCAGCCGAATTGAAATTCGACGGCCTCGCGATTAACCTGCGCTACGAAGACGGCGTGCTGGTGCAGGCAGCCACGCGCGGCGACGGCACTACCGGTGAAAACGTCACCAGCAACATCCGCACCGTGCGCGCGATTCCCTTACGCCTGCATACCGATAAGCCGCCGAAGGTGCTGGACGTGCGCGGCGAGGTGCTGATGTTCAAGGAAGATTTCGCCAAGCTCAACGCCCGCCAGCGCGAAGCGGAAATGAAAGAGTTCGCCAATCCGCGCAATGCCGCGGCCGGCAGCTTGCGCCAGCTCGATTCGCGCATCACGGCGCAGCGCACCTTGCGCTTTTTCGCCTATGGCATAGGGATGCTGGAGGGCGCAGCCATGCCGGCGTCGCATTCGGCACTACTGGACTGGTACAGCGAACTGGGCCTGCCGGTATGCAAGGAGCGCAGCGTGGTCAAGGGCGCCGCCGGCCTGCTGGAATTTTTCCGCGGCATCGGCAGCAAGCGCCCGCAGCTGCCTTATGAAATCGATGGCGTGGTATACAAGGTCAACCGCCTGCTGCAGCAGCAGACCCTGGGTTTCGTCTCGCGCGCGCCGCGTTTTGCGCTGGCGCATAAATTCCCGGCGGAAGAGGCTACCACCCAGGTGCTGGACATCGAAGTGCAGATCGGCCGCACCGGCGCCGTGACGCCGGTGGCGCGGCTGGCGCCGGTGTTTGTCGGCGGCGTCACGGTCACCAACGCCACCTTGCATAATGAAGACGAAGTGCGGCGCAAGGATATCCAGATCGGCGATACCGTGATCGTGCGCCGCGCCGGCGATGTGATTCCGGAAGTGGTGTCGTTCGTGGCAGACTTGCGACCGGCCGATGCGCAAGCGTTCGTCATGCCGACCGCTTGTCCGATTTGCGGCTCGACTATCGTCAAGCTGGAAGACGAAGCGATCGCCCGCTGTTCCGGCGGCTGGGTCAAGTGTGCCGCGCAGCGCAAGGGCGGTCTGCAGCATTTTGCCTCGCGCCGGGCGATGGATATCGAAGGCTTGGGCGACCAGCTGATCGAACAGATGGTCGACCGCAACATCATCACCACCGCGGCCGACCTGTACAAGCTGGGTTTGCTGAAACTGGCGGAGCTGGACCGTATGGCCGATAAGTCGGCGCAAAATGTCATATCCGCATTGGAGAAGTCTAAATCGACCACCCTGGGCCGTTTCATCTATGCGCTAGGCATCCGCCATGTCGGCGAGGCCACGGCGAAAGAGCTGGCGACCCATTTCGGCGGCATCGACGGCGTCATGCAGGCTTCTGAAGAGCAATTGCTGGAAGTGGCCGATATCGGTCCCGTGGTGGCACGCTCTCTGCTGGCTTTCTTTGCCGATCCGCTGAATCGCGAGCTGGTGGAGCAGTTGCGCGCGGCCGGAATTCACTGGCCGGAGAACTTGCCGGCGGAAAGCGCGTCCAAGTTCTTGTCAGGCAAGACCTTCGTGTTGACCGGCAGCCTGCCTACGCTTACGCGTGATGCCGCCGCAGCCATGATCGAAGCGGCCGGCGGCAAGGTGACCGGTTCGGTTTCCAAGAAGACCAGCTATGTGGTCGCAGGAGCCGAGGCCGGCAGTAAATTGACCAAAGCGGAAGAATTGAATATCCCGATTCTGGATGAAGCCGCATTCCGCACTCTTTTAGAAAGCGAACAAGGAAACCAACATGAGCAAGATTAGAAAAGCCGTATTTCCTGTCGCCGGCCTGGGTAGCCGCTTCCTGCCGGCCACCAAGGCGCAGCCTAAAGAAATGCTGCCTATCGTCGACAAGCCCTTGATCCAGTATGCGGTGGAAGAGGCGGTTGCCGCCGGCATCACCGACATGGTGTTCATCACCGGCCGCAACAAGCGTGCCATCGAGGATCATTTCGATAAGGCCTACGAACTGGAAACCGAGCTGGAGGCGGCCGGCAAGGAGCGCTTGCTGGATTTGGTGCAGAACGTCATCCCGAAACATATCAACTGCATCTTCATCCGCCAGTCGGAAATGCTGGGCCTCGGGCATGCGGTGCTGTGCGCCCGTCCGGTGGTCGGCAATGAGCCGTTTGCCGTTTTGCTGGCGGACGATTTCATGGATGTGGCGGCCGGTCAGAAGCCCGTGCTGGCGCAGATGACGGATATTTTCGCTGAAGAAAATGCCAGCATGCTGGCGGTGCAGGATGTGCCGCGCGCCGATACCAAGCAATACGGCATCGTCAGCATCGACCCGTATAAAGCCAATCTGGAAAAGGTCAATAGCATCGTCGAGAAGCCGCAGCCGGAGCAGGCGCCTTCGACCCTGGCGGTGGTGGGGCGCTACATCCTGACCAACAAGATTTTCGATCACCTGGAAGGCCTGGGCAAGGGCGCCGGCGGCGAGATCCAGCTGACCGACGGCATCGCCGCGTTGATGAAAACCGAGCGCGTGCTGGCCTACCGCTACGCCGGCCAGCGTTACGATTGCGGTTCCAAGCTGGGCTACCTGAAGGCGACCCTGGCGATGGGCCTGAAGCACCATGAAACCGGCGCCGAGTTTGCCGAGTATCTCAAACAGTTCAAATAATCATCATATCGAAGAGCAGATCATGACCGTTCGCGAAATCCTGAAGATGGGCGATCCGCGCCTGCTGCGGCAAGCTGAGCCGGTAACCGCGTTTGGCACGCCAGAGCTGGAAAGCCTGATCGCCGACATGTTTGAAACCATGCATGCGGTGAATGGCGCCGGCCTGGCGGCGCCGCAGATCGGCGTGAATCTGCAGCTGGTGATCTTCGGCTTCAAGAACAACGTCCGCTATCCGGATGCGCCAGAGGTGCCGGAGACGGTCCTGATCAATCCGTTCTTGCGTCCCTTGTCGGAGGAGATCGAAGACGGCTGGGAAGGCTGCCTGTCGGTGCCCGGCATGCGTGGCGTGGTGCCGCGCTGGACCCAGTTGCATTACGAAGGTGTCGACCAGTCGGGGGCGCGCATCAGTCGCGATGTCGACGGCTTCCACGCGCGCGTGGTGCAGCACGAGTGCGATCACCTGAACGGCATCCTGTATCCGATGCGCATCAAGGATTTTACACAGTTCGGCTTTACCGAAGTGTTGTTCCCTGAACTGGATCCCAATCACGACGATTGAGCGGTGTAAAGGCACAGCGTGCCCGTGCGTGAACTCCGGCTATCTCGGGTCCGCTTGGGTACAAAAGCGTGCCTACCCCGCTTGCGCATATCGCCGCATAAAATCACTAAGCTATTAGAAATAAATATTCGATAGCGGGTAGAATTGCAATTAAGCCAAGGCCAATGCATTTGCCGGCCTCGCTGCTGCCTCACCCATCACTGCCTTGCATTGCGGCGCTGCTTGCGCTGCTCCTGTTCGTGCGCCTCCCCAATAGCCGCTTACTTCTATTCGAAAAGCCTATGCACCATGCAGTAGAAACCTTCATCCAGGATCTTGCCGTCATCATGCTGATCGCCGGCGTCGTCACGGTGCTGTTCAACCGTTTCAAGCAGCCGGTGGTGCTCGGCTATATCGTCGCCGGCGTCATCATCGGCCCGCACACGCCGCCGTTTTCCCTGATCACCGATGAGCGCACGATCCAGATCCTGGCCGAACTGGGGGTGATCTTCCTGCTGTTTTCGCTGGGGCTGGAATTCAGCCTGAAGAAGCTGGCCAAGGTCGGCGCCACCGCGTTTGTGGCAGCGCTGGCGGAGATCACGCTGATGCTGTGGATAGGCTATGAAATCGGCATCTATTTCGGCTGGAAGAAGATGGATGCGGTGTTCCTCGGCGCCATGTTGTCGGTTTCCTCTACCACCATCATCGTCAAGGCGCTCAACGAACTGGGCATGAAACGCGAAAAATTCGCGCAGCTGATTTTCGGCATCCTGATCGTCGAAGACGTGCTGGCGATAGGCATGATCGCCTTGCTCTCAGGCGTGGCCACCAGCGGTTCGGTGGATGCCGGCGACGCCGTGACGACGATCGGCAAGCTGGTTCTGTTCATGATCGTGTCGCTGGTGGCCGGCATCCTGGTCGTGCCGCGCCTGCTTGACTACGTGGCCAGGTTCAAGAGCAAGGAAATGCTGCTGGTGACCGTGCTTGGCCTGTGCTTCGGCTTCTGCCTGCTGGTCATGAAGATGGAGTACAGCGTGGCGCTCGGCGCCTTCCTGATCGGCGCGGTGATGGCCGAGTCGCGTCATTTGCATCAGATCGAACGCTTGATCGAACCGGTGCGCGATATGTTCAGCGCCATCTTTTTCGTCGCTATCGGCCTGTTGTTCAATCCTTCCATCCTGGCGCAATACTGGCTGCCGATCGCTGTCATCACGGTTGCGGTGGTGCTGGGTAAAGTGGTCAGCTGCGGCCTTGCTACTTTCCTGTCCGGCCAGGATGGACGCACCTCGATGCGGGTCGGCATGGGCTTGTCGCAGATCGGCGAGTTTTCCTTCATCATCGCCGCGCTCGGCGTCAGCCTGAAAGTCACTAGCGATTTCCTGTACCCGACCGTGGTGGCGGTGTCGGCGGTGACTACCTTGCTGACTCCCTACCTGATCAAGCTGGCCGATCCGCTTTCCAGCCGGCTGGCGCAAGCCATGCCGAATAAACTGTCGGCAGTGTTCGGCATGTACTCGACCTGGCTCGCCAGCCTGCAACCGCAGGGCGACCGCGCCGAGCTGTCGCGCATCATCCGCCGCATCTTGCTGCAGGTGGTGGTGAACCTGGCGCTGGTGGCGGCGATCTTCATCATCGGCGGTTATTTTGCCGATGCCCTGGGTGAGCACATGGCGGCCTGGGTTGCGGATCCGCAGGTACAGGACGCGATCGTGTGGGGCGGGGCGCTGCTGCTGTCGCTGCCGTTCCTGATCGCGACCTACCGCAAGCTGCATGCGCTGAGCATGCTGCTGGCGGAAATCAGCGTCAAGCCGGAATGGGCCGGTTCATATAATCATGCGGTGCGGCGCGTGATCGCGGAAGTCATTCCGGTGGTCTCCATCGTCGGCATCATGCTGATGATTGCCGCGCTCAGCAGCCGCATCCTGCCGCCGACCAATCTGCTGATCCTGGTGCTGGTCGGCGCCGCGGTGCTGGTGCTGGTGTTGTGGCAGCGCTTTGTCAAACTGCATTCCAAGCTGCAGATCGCCTTGCGCGAAACCCTGGAACAGCAGCCGGACGAAAAGCACTGACGGTGCGTCGTCGCTTGCGATTGATTTAGGGTTATCGGCCGTCGATTGGTTAAAATAACGTTTTTATCTCTTTCAAGACAATGCCATGACTGCCATGACCCAGGATCAACTCAAGCAAGCTGTTGCCCGCGAAGCAATTAAATACGTGGTGGACGGCCAGATTGTCGGCGTCGGCACTGGCTCTACCGCCAATTTCTTCATCGACGAGCTGGCCAAGATCAAGCACCGCATCAAGGGCGCCGTGGCTTCCTCGGAAGCGACCGCGGCGCGCCTGCGCGGCCATGACATCGAAGTGTACGACCTCAATCAGGTCGCCACCATGCCGGTGTATGTCGACGGCGCCGATGAAATCACAGCCGAGGGCGCCATGATCAAGGGCGGCGGTGCGGCGCTGACCCGGGAAAAGATCGTGGCCTCGGTGGCAGAGAAATTCATTTGCATCGCCGACGGCTCCAAGCTGGTCAAGGTGCTCGGCAAGTTTCCGCTGCCGATCGAAGTGATCCCGATGGCGCAGGCGGTAGTGGCGCGCAAGCTGGTCAAGCTGGGCGGCGAGCCGCGCCTGCGTTTCAAGGATGGGATTCCGCTGATTACCGACAATGGCAATGTGATCATCGACATGTTCGACCTGAAGATCACTGACCCGGTCGAACTGGAACGGCAAATCAACCAGATCACCGGCGTTGTGACGGTCGGCCTGTTTGCCCAGCAGGGCGCCGATGTGTGCCTGCTTGGCACGCCTGACGGCGTCAAGACGCTGACCTTCTAAGACTTTCTTCCTTACGGCACAGCCGGCGCGGGAAATCTGGTTTTCCGCGCCGGCTGCTGCTTGCTGCCAATTTCCCTTGTCTTACATTAGAACTTGTGACGCAGGCCGACGCGCAAGACGTTCTGGCTGCTGTCGTCCGCCGGCGAGTTGCTGTATGCGCCGTTGATCACGCCCGGATTGACGACGTCCTTGGAGCGCTGGTTGCTGTACATGGCGTACAGGTCGGTGCGCTTGGACAGGAAGTAGTCGACGCCCAGGTTCAACTGGGTAGTCTTGCCCTTGGTCGAGCCGGTGGTCTTGCGGCTGATATCGGCGCGGTCATGGATCACGCTGGCCAGCAGGTGCAGGTTGCCCGACAGCGTGTAATCCACTCCCAGATCGAAAATGTTGGCTTTGGTCGCGGTAGTGATGTTGACCAGGCCGGTGCCAGCCACGGCTGCCGCCAATGGACGCTTGGTTTGCGACCATGCGCCGTAGATCTTGGCTGGGCCGGCCTGGTAGCTGGCGCCCAGGGTGAAGGTCTTGAGATCGGTGTCGCCAGCCTTGCTTGGCAAGGCGTCAGCCGCCAGCTTGGTCTGGAAATACGCAAGGCCGATGCCGAACGGACCGTTGGCATAGTTGCCGCCAAGGCCGAACGCCTGGCCGGCGGATGTCTGGCCGGCTACTTCGCCGAAGCCGTAAAACAGGCTGCCGGTGAAGCCGCTCAGGTTGCTGCTGTCGTAGCGGATCGAGTTGTTGGTGCGGGCACCGGAAATGCGGTCCAGGTTGTTGAAGTGGCCGCCCTTGACGCCGTTGCCGCCGAAGGTCTGCACCGAGGTGTACTTGTTGCCGATGTCTTCCAGGAAATCGGTCTGACGGCCGATGGTGACCGTACCGAACGCGCCCGACAGGCCAACTACCGATTTGCGGTCGAACAGGGTGCTGGCGGTGCCGAATGAACCGTCATCCGCATTGAAGCCGTTCTCCAGATGGAAAATCGCTTTCAGGCCGCCGCCCAAGTCTTCCACGCCCTTGAAGCCGATGCGGGAAGTCGACAAATCGCCGGAATCGATGCTGAAGCGGCTATCGTTCTTGGCGCCGACCTTGCTGGTGTAGGTCAGGCTGGTATCGACCACGCCGTAGATGGTGACATTGCTTTGAGCGTGTGCATTAGCGCCGATCAGGGCGATGGCGGCTAGTGCGAATACAGTCTTTTTCATTTCTTCCCTTTGATATTTGTAAGTAATTTATCCTCGTGTCCGGCTTAAGAGGCGACGCAACAATTTGTTACTGTTGTTACTAATTGTTACTAACTGGACGGGCTAGATATTACCTGCCAAGAAGAAAAATGCACTTGTTTTTTGAAGAATTTTTTCAAATTGAATGACGTTGTATGTTTATGTTGTTTTTTGACAGTGGTTTATGACATTTATGACTGAACATATGATTTATTCGAGCAGGCGTATAGTGAGAGTTCGCTGTTGTCATTGATCGTGCCTGCCTGGTGCGCGGCGGTTGCCTGCAGAGCCTTGCTGGAGGTGCAGAAATGACGCATGGCACGCCTGTGCCGTGATTTTCAGGCGTCCCCGGTTTGTCGTTCCATATATCAAAAAGGAAATGTCATGCTGAAAGCTTCAGGATATGCCGCGCATAATGCGCACACGCCTTTGACGCCATTCGCCTTTGAGCGGAGGGAGCCTGGCCCTCAGGATGTGCAGATCGAGATCCTGTTTTGCGGCGTCTGCCACTCGGATCTGCATACCGCCCGCAACGAATGGCACAACACCGTCTATCCGGCGGTGCCTGGGCATGAAATTGTCGGCCGGGTGGTCGCGGTCGGCGCTCAGGTGAAACATTTCAAGGCCGGCGACCTGGCCGGCGTCGGCTGCATGGTGGATTCCTGCCAGCATTGTCCGAGTTGTGCCGAAGGGCTGGAACAATATTGCGAGAACGGCTTCACCGGCACCTACAACGCCGATGACAAGCATAGCGGCGGCGTCACTTATGGCGGCTACGCCAGCAATATCGTGGTCGACCAGAAATTCGTCCTGCATGTCTCGGACAAACTCGATCTGGCGGCCGTGGCGCCGTTGCTGTGCGCCGGCATCACCACCTATTCGCCGCTGCGCCGCTGGAAAGTCGGCAAGGGCCACAAGGTCGGCATCGTCGGCCTGGGCGGGCTCGGTCATATGGGCGTCAAGATCGCCCATGCGATGGGAGCGCATGTGGTGCTGTTCACTACTTCGCCAGGCAAGACCGAAGATGCCTTACGGCTCGGCGCCGATGAAGTGGTGGTCTCCAAGGACGCCGCGCAGATGGCGCAGCACGCCAACAGCTTCGATTTCATCTTGAATACAGTGGCGGCGCCGCATAACCTGGACACCTTCCTCAATCTGCTGAAACGCGACGGCGCCATGACGCTGGTGGGCGCGCCGGCTGAGCCGCATCCGTCGCCCAATGTGTTCAACCTGATCATGAAGCGCCGCACCCTGGCCGGCTCGCTGATCGGCGGCATCAGGGAAACCCAGGAAATGCTGGATTTCTGCGCCGAACACGGGATAGTCTCGGATATCGAAATCATTGCTATCCAGGACATCAATCAGGCTTACGAAAGAATGCTGAAGAGCGACGTCAAGTATCGCTTTGTGATCGACATGGCGTCCTTGCCTGCGGCTGCCTGATGGACTGAGCGGCCCGGCAAGGTATTTCCTTGCCGGGCCGCCCGGGTTCTATTGCTGGATGTGAAGCTGCAGATCAGGCAAACAAACGCAGCACGAGATTGTTGATCGCTGCGCCGCCGACGATCAGCCAGCCGAACAGGCAGGCGGCGAACAACAGGGGTTTGATGCCGGCCGTGCGTATCGATGAAAAATGGGTGGAGATGCCCAGCGCTGCCATCGCCATCGCCAGCAGCGCGTTGTCGGCATCGTTGACATGCGCCACCAGCGCGGTCGGCAGCGCGGCCAGCGAATTGATCGCCACCACCGCGACAAAACCGAAGGCGAACCAGGGAATCGCCAGGCGGCCGGCTTGTTTGGCGCTGCCGGCTTTGCCCGCACTTGACGATTTCTTCGCCACATAAGCCGACAGCAGCATCAGGAACGGCGCCAGCATCATCACCCGCACCATCTTGGCGATCACCGCGGTATTGGCGGCATCGGGACTGACGGCGCGTGCCGCCGCCACCACCTGGGCCACTTCATGCACGGTCGAGCCGGTGAATATTCCATAGGCCAGCGGCGAAGCCGCCAGGAACTGCCAGTGCAGGTTCAGCTGGTACAGCAGCGGATAGAGGAAGATCGCCAGCGAACCGAACACCACTACCGTAGCCACCGCCACCGTGACTTGCGCCGGATGGGCGCGCAGCACCGGTTCGGTCGCCATCACCGCTGCCGCGCCGCAGATCGAACTGCCGGCGCCGATCAGCATGGCGGTATTGCGGTCCAGCTTGAATACACGGGTACCCAGCAGCAGCGCCATGCCGAAGGTCGAGCACAGCACCAGCGCATCGATCAGCACGCCGCTCAGGCCGACATGGCCGATATCCTGGAAGGTCAGGCGGAAGCCGTACAGGATGATGCCCAGCCGCAGCAGGTTTTGCTTGGAAAAATTGACGCCTGGCGCGCAGGCCGGCGCTATGCGCTGATAGCCCAGGTTGCCGACCAGCATGCCTAGCACGATCGCCAGCGTCAAGGCGCTGAGGCCGTGCGCCTGCAGCCAGTCTATCCTGGCGGCGGCGATGGCGGCCGCGGCGATCAGGCCGCTTAATGCCAGGCCGGCCAACAGAGGTGACTGGGTCTTGGGTGTAGTGACAGCGCTTGCCAGCGTCGAGGTGTTCATGGTGGCTCCAATCTTGATGCGGCGCTTGAATGCGTCGGTATGGAAACCACTATAACTGGGCATGATTTAAAAGAAAAACTGATTAATTTTGTATAATTAACCTGTTTTATGAGTAGATTGCGATTTCCTTCCCGCAATCCTTCATTCTCTTGCCGCCAACGAGGTCAGCGACTATGCGTCTCACCATCCGACAATTGCAGATATTCCTGGCCGTGGCGCAATCCGGCAGCACCACCGCGGCAGCTGACCAGGTCGCCTTGTCGCAATCGGCTACCAGCGCCGCCCTCAACGAACTGGAAAACCTGCTCGACTGCCGCTTGTTCGACCGCGTCGGCAAGCGCCTGATCCTGAACGACAACGGCCGTCTGCTGCTGCCGCAGGCGGCGCAAGTGGTGGATGGCGCCAAGACCATAGAGCAGCAGTTCCTGATGCCGGGTATGGCGCAGGGCGGCGGTTTGCAGATCGGCTCCAGCACCACCATCGGCAGCTACCTGCTGCCGTCGCTGATTGCCTCTTACCGCGAGCAGCATAGCCAGCTGCAGGTGCGGGTGACGATTGCCAATACCGCCGACATAGTCGCCGCCGTGCTCAATTTCGAGGTCGACGTCGGCCTCATCGAAGGCCCCAGCCGTGCCGCCGACCTGCAGGTGGAGCCGTGGATGGTCGATGAGTTGCTGATCGTGGCTGCGCCGCAGCACCCTTTGGCTGCCGGCGGCAAGAAGATTGGCGTGGCGCAGCTGCGCGCGGCCGAATGGCTATTGCGCGAGCCGGGCTCCGGCACCCGAGAAGCGGTCGAGCAAGCCTTGCTGCCGCATCTGCACTATTTGCAGCAAAGCTATGAGTTCGGCAATTCGGAAGCGATCAAGCATGCCACCGCCGCCGGTCTTGGCATCAGCTGCCTGTCGCATGCGGTAGTGGCGGATTTCCTGCAGAGCGGACGGCTGGTGGAGTTGAACACCTCGCTGCCGCGCTTGCACCGGCACTTCTACTTGATCCACAGCAAGCACAAGATACTGTCGCTGCGGCTGATGCAGTTCCTGGCTTTTTGCCGCGGCTGGTCCTGAGCCGCCTGGGATTTCCCTGCTTTTCAAACTTCCTGCCGACGCCGGCTGGCGATTGCCGTTGGCTGGGAGGAGGTATTTCGCCTTGAAACGCATGCTGGCCGCGATACTCAAAAATTCTTCATGCTACTGATACCAAAATAGATATCGATCCCAATAAAAAAGTGATTAGTAAGACCAGCCAAGTGTTTTTACACTGGCTTCGGTATTTGTTCTCTTGGAAACGGCCTTGCAAGGGTGTCTAGAGACAGCTTATTTTCTATGTAGTAATATCGAAATAGATATCAAAATAATGAAAAAATTCATTTGTTTGATATCGGTGATGTTCGTAAGATAGCGAGGAAATCCACCAGGAAAGGTCTATATTGACAGTTTCGGCATTGCTGTTTGGAAAATACCATGCTGTACCCGCACAACTTCCATCGCTGACCGGACCAACCATGCAGTAGCAGTCGCTTCACCATGTTCTGACAGAAAATCAAAATAACTCAAGGAGACAAGCTGTGAAAATGATTAAAACAACGATTGTTGGATTGATGATAGGCATGTTCGGCCTGGTGTCCCATGCCAGCGCACAGGACAAGGGCCTGATCGGGATCTCGATGCCGACCAAATCCTCCGCCCGCTGGATCGCCGATGGCGACAATATGGTCAAGGTCTTCAAGGAAAAGGGCTACAAGACCGACCTGCAATACGCGGAAGACGACATCCCGAACCAGCTGGCGCAGATTGAAAACATGGTGACCAAGGGCGTGAAAGTCCTGGTGATCGCGGCGATCGACGGCACCACGCTGACCAATGCCCTGCAAAAAGCGGCCGACAAGGGCGTCAAGATCATCGCCTATGACCGCTTGATCCGCAATTCCAAGAACGTCGATTACTACGCGACCTTCGACAACTTCCAGGTCGGCGTGCTGCAAGCCAGCTATATTGAAAAAGCGCTGGATCTGAAGAGCGGCAAGGGTCCGTTCAATATCGAACTGTTCGGCGGCTCGGCCGACGACAACAACGCCTTCTTCTTCTACAACGGCGCGATGTCGGTGCTGCAGCCATACATCGACAAAGGCAAGCTGGTAGTGCGCAGCAAGCAGGCCGGCATGGACAAGGTATCCACCTTGCGCTGGGATGGCGCGGTGGCCCAGGCGCGCATGGATAACCTGCTCAGCGCCTATTACGGCAACGCGCACGTGGATGCGGTGCTGTCGCCATATGACGGCATCAGCATCGGTATCCTGTCCTCCCTCAAAGGCGTCGGCTACGGCACGCCCAAGCAACCTATGCCTATCGTGACCGGCCAGGATGCAGAGATTCCTTCGGTGAAATCTATCCTGCGCGGCGAGCAGCGCCAGACCGTGTTCAAGGACACGCGTGAGCTGGCCAAGGTCACGGCTGGCATGGTGGATGCGGAGCTGAGCGGCAAAACCCCGGCCATCAACGATACCAAGACCTATAACAACGGCGTCAAGGTCGTGCCTTCCTATCTGTTGAAACCGGTCAGCGTCGACGCCTCCAACTGGAAGCCAGTGCTGATCGGCAGCGGTTATTACACTGAAAGCCAGATCAAATAAGAATCGAGCGCATCGCCACGGTGCGATGCTTCAGAAGATCTTGTTTGGCCGGACCTTGCGATGCGCGCAGCGCTGTTGCAAGGTCCGTTTGTCACGCGCCAGCGCTGCTGTCATCGTCGTCGTACGCGGTATCAGGTAAGGGCAGTTCCGGAAACCACGCAGCAGGTTGATGGAGATTCCCGCAAGTGAGGTAATAAAGATGGAAACCATCCTGGAGATGCGCGGGATCGGGAAGACATTCCCGGGAGTCAAAGCATTAGACAATGTCAATCTGGTAGTACGCAGCGGCGAAATCCACGCCGTGGTCGGCGAAAACGGCGCCGGCAAGTCGACCTTGATGAAAGTGCTGAGCGGAGTCTATCCGCATGGCAGCTACACCGGCGATATCCACTATCAAGGGCAGACGCGAAAATTCGAAGGCATCGCCGACAGCGAAGAATGCGGCATCATCATCATCCATCAGGAACTGGCGCTGGTGCCCCTGCTATCAATCACCGAGAACATCTTCCTTGGCAACGAACAGGCCAGCCACGGGGTGATCGATTGGGAAGTCTCCTACGCCAAGACCAAGGAGCTGCTGGCGAAAGTCGGCCTCAAGGAATCGCCCAGCGCCCTGATCACCAACCTCGGCGTCGGCAAGCAGCAGCTGATTGAAATCGCCAAGGCGCTGTCCAAGCAAGTCAAGCTGCTGATCCTGGACGAACCGACTGCCAGCCTCAACGAAAGCGACAGCGATGCCTTGCTGGATCTGCTGCTGGAACTCAAGGCGCAGGGCATTTCCTCGATCCTGATTTCGCACAAGCTCAACGAGATTTCCAAGGTCGCCGATTCGATCACCATCCTGCGTGACGGCAGCACCGTCGATACGCTCGATTGCCACAAAGAGGTGATCAGCGAAGACCGCATCATCCAGAACATGGTGGGCCGCGAAATGGCCGACCGCTACCCCAAGCGCAGCCCGCAGATAGGCGAGACCATCTTCGAGGTCAAGCAATGGCGCGTGCATCACCCCATCCATCCGGAGCGGCAGGTGATCAAGGGCGTCGATTTCAACGTCAGGAAGGGCGAGATCGTCGGCATCGCCGGCCTGATGGGCGCCGGCCGCACCGAGCTGGCGATGAGCATTTTCGGCCGCGCCTACGGCCAGCGCATCAGCGGCAAGGTTTTTTTGCGCGGCAAGGAAATCGATGTCAGCACCGTGCAGAAGGCCATCGACAATGGCATCGCCTATGTCACCGAAGATCGTAAGGGCTACGGCTTGATCCTCGACCAGGATATCAAGAAAAATATTACGCTCGCTAATCTCGACGGCGTGGCGGACAAGACCGTGATCGATGAGGGGCACGAATATTCGGTGGCCGCGGACTATCGCCGCCAGCTGAAGATCCGCTGTTCCAACGTGTTCCAGAAAGTGCTCAACCTGTCGGGCGGCAACCAGCAGAAAGTGGTCCTCAGCAAGTGGCTGTTTTCCAACCCGGACGTGTTGATACTGGATGAGCCGACGCGCGGCATTGACGTCGGCGCCAAGTACGAGATCTATACCATCATCAGCCAGCTTGCCAGCGAGGGTAAATGCATCATCATGATTTCATCGGAAATGCCAGAACTGCTTGGCATGTGTGACCGCGTCTATGTCATGAACGAGGGAAATTTCGTCGGTGAGCTGACGGCGGCGGAAGCGTCGCAGGAAAAAATCATGCGCGCGATAGTAAGAAATGTAAAGAATGATGGAGACAACTGAAATGAACAACGAGATCGTCGCACCAGCAGCTAGCGAAAACCGGGCTCAGCCCCAGCCCACGCTGGACAAGAAAGACTACGCCGGTTTCCTGAAAAACAATATGCGCGAATACGGCATGCTGATGTCGCTGATCGCGATCATGGCGTTTTTCCAGTACATGACCAACGGCACCCTGATGGAGCCGCTCAACCTGACCAACCTGGTGCTGCAGAACAGCTACATCGTCATCATGGCGCTCGGCATGCTGATGGTGATCGTGGCCGGCCATATCGACCTGTCGGTGGGATCGGTGGTCGGCTTCATCGGCGCGCTGGCAGCGGTGCTGATCGTCAACCTGCATGTCAACTTCGTCCTCGCTAGCATCCTGTGCATCCTGGCCGGCGGCGTGATCGGCGCGGCGCAGGGATATTGGGTGGCGTTTTTCAAGATCCCGTCCTTTATCGTCACGCTGGCCGGCATGCTGGTGTTCAAGGGGCTCACGCTGGCGCTGCTGCAAGGGCAGTCGATCGGCCCGTTCCCAGACGATTTCCAGATGCTCAGCTCAGGCTTCATTCCCGATCTGTTCAATGGCATCGACCTGCGCATTACTTCCTTGCTGGTTGGCGTGCTGGTGGCGGCGATCATGATTTTCGTCAAGGTGCGCGCGCGCGCCAAGCAAAGCAAGCATGGCATGGAAGACGAACCTTATATGTTCTTCATCCTGAAAAACGCCATCTTCGCCGGCGTCATCATTTTCTTCAGCTACCTGCTGGCGTCCTACAAGGGCATGCCGAATGTGCTGATCATCATGTTCCTGCTGATGGTGGTGTACACCTTCGTCGCCAACCGCACTACCATCGGCCGCCGCATCTACGCGGTGGGCGGCAACGAGAAGGCTGCCAAGCTGTCCGGCATCAAGACTTCCAGGGTGTCGTTCTATACCTTCATCAACATGGGCATGCTGGCAGCGCTGGCCGGCCTGATTTTTGCGGCACGCCTGAATACCGCCACGCCCAAGGCCGGCACCGGCTTCGAGCTGGACGTGATCGCCGCCTGCTTCATCGGCGGCGCTTCGGCCTCGGGCGGCGTCGGCAAGGTGATGGGCGCGGTGATCGGCGCCTTCGTCATGGGCGTGATGAACAACGGCATGTCGATCATGGGCATCGGCATCGACTACCAGCAGGTGATCAAGGGCCTGGTGTTGCTGGCGGCGGTGTTTGTCGACGTCTACAACAAGAACAAGTAAGAACACAAATAAGCGCACATAATTCACGAGAAAGCCACAGATGACAGTCGATAAGAAACGCCCGCTGCGCTCGGCCGAATGGTTCGGCAGCAACGACAAGAACGGCATGATGTACCGCAGCTGGATGAAGAACCAGGGTATTCCGGACCATGAATTCCAAGGCAAGCCGATCATCGGCATCTGCAATACCTGGTCCGAGCTGACACCTTGCAATGCGCACTTCCGCAAGATCGCCGAGCACGTCAAGCGCGGCATTTCCGAAGCCGGCGGCTTCCCGGTCGAGTTCCCGGTATTTTCCAACGGCGAGTCGAACCTGCGGCCGACCGCCATGCTGACGCGCAACCTGGCCAGCATGGATGTAGAAGAATCGATACGCGGCAATCCGATGGATGCGGTGGTGCTGCTGGTCGGCTGCGACAAGACCACGCCGGCATTGCTGATGGGCGCGGCCAGCTGCGACGTGCCGGCGATCGTGGTCACCGGCGGGCCGATGTTGAACGGCAAGCACGAAGGCAAGGACCTGGGTTCCGGAACCGCCGTCTGGCAGCTGAGCGAAGCGGTCAAGGGCGGCCAGATCAGCATGCACCAGTTCCTGGCGGCGGAATCCGGCATGTCGCGTTCGGCCGGCACCTGCAACACCATGGGCACTGCTTCGACCATGGCATGCATGGCCGAAGCGCTGGGCACATCGTTGCCGCATAACGCCGCGATTCCGGCGGTCGACGCGCGCCGCTACGTGTTGGCTCACATGTCCGGCATGCGCATCGTCGACATGGTGTGGGAAGACTTGCGCTTGTCGAAAATCCTCACCCGCGAGGCTTTTGAAAACGCCATCCGCGTCAACGCCGCGATCGGCGGCTCGACCAATGCCGTGATCCATCTGAAAGCCATCGCCGCCCGCATCGGCGTGCCGCTGGAACTGGAGGACTGGACCCGCATCGGCCGCGGCACGCCGACCCTGGTCGACCTGCAGCCGTCCGGCCGCTTCCTGATGGAAGAATTCTATTACGCCGGCGGCTTGCCGGGCGTCTTGCGCCGTCTTGGCGAAGCCGGACTGCTGCCGCACAAGGATGCGCTGACGGTGAATGGCAAAACGCTGTGGGAAAACAACCAGGACGCGCCCATCTACAACGATGAGGTGATACGCGTCATCGACAAGCCGCTGATCGCCGACGGCGGCATCTGCATCCTGCGCGGCAACCTGGCGCCGCGCGGCGCCGTGCTCAAGCCATCGGCGGCGACACCGGAGCTGATGAAGCATCGCGGCAAGGCGGTCGTGTTCGAAGATTTCGACCACTACAAGAAACGCATCAACGATCCGGAACTGGATGTGGATGCGAGTTCGGTGCTGGTCATGAAGAACTGCGGCCCGAAAGGCTATCCCGGCATGGCGGAAGTCGGCAACATGGGTTTGCCGCCGAAACTGCTGGCGCAGGGAATCAAGGACATGGTGCGCATATCCGACGCCCGCATGAGCGGCACCGCTTACGGCACGGTGGTCCTGCACGTGGCGCCGGAAGCCGCTGCCGGCGGCCCGCTGGGGATCGTCGAAGACGGCGACTGGATCGAACTGGATTGCGAAGCGGGGCGCCTGCACCTGGATATCAGCGAAGCCGAGATGGCGCAGCGCCAGACCGCACGGGCGGCCATCAATGCCGGAACAGTCACCGCCCACAGCGGCTATCAGCGTCTCTACATAGACCGGGTGCTGCAAGCCGATGAAGGCTGCGATTTCGATTTCCTGGTCGGCTGCCGCGGCTCGGCGGTTCCCAAGCATTCCCACTAAGCAGGTAGGCAGACTGGATGGAGAAGTACATGTTGCTGGTTCAATTCAAGCAAGCCGACGGCCAGCGCCGCATCGGCGTACTGGAAGACGAGGGCAGGAAGATCCGCGCGATCGACGGCTATGCCTCGACCTACGATCTGGCGCAGGCGGCGATTGCCGCGCGCAGCACGCTGAAAAAGCTGGTCGACGCAGCATTGGGCGCCACCGAACTGGACTACGCCACGGTAGCGCGTGCCGGACGCCTGTTGCCGCCGTTGGACCATGGCGACAGCGCGCATTGCTACGTCACCGGCACCGGTCTCACGCATCTGGGCAGCGCCGACGGCCGCGACGCCATGCACAAGAAAATCAGCGATGTCGACACGCTCACCGACAGCATGAAAATGTTCCGCATGGGACTGGAGGGCGGCAAGCCGGCGGCTGGCCAGACCGGCGTCCAGCCTGAATGGTTCTACAAGGGCGATGGCAGCATCGTGCGCGCCGCCGAGCAGCCCTTGGGCATGCCGCAGTTTGCACTGGATGGCGGCGAAGAGCCGGAGATCGCCGCCCTGTACGTGATCGGCCCGGACGGCGCGCCTTACCGGCTCGGCTTCGCCATCGGCAACGAGTTTTCCGATCATGTCACCGAGCGCCAGAATTATCTCTACCTGGCGCATTCCAAGTTGCGCGTGTGCGCGGTCGGACCAGCCTTGCTGGTGGGCGACTTGCCGCGGCACGTGGCGGGCATGTCGCGCATCCGCGACGGCCGTGGCGAGGTGCGCTGGGAAAAACCCTTCGTCAGCGGCGAGGACAATATGTCGCATACGGTCGCCAATCTGGAATACCACCATTTCAAGTACCCGCTGTTCCGTCGCCCGGGCGATGTGCATATCCATTTCTTCGGCACCGCCACCCTGAGCTGTTCCGATGGTATCCAGGTGGCGCCCGGCGAAACTTTCGAGATCGACGTCGCCGCTTTCGGTCCGCCCTTGCGCAACCGGCTGGCGCTGGAGACGGTGCCGGCGCCGCAGATCCATCAGCTGTAAGCTAGCTATCCACATTCTGGGAAAAACATGAATATCACAGGCGAGTCGCTGATCGGCGCCTCCAGCATCAAGGGTGGCGGCGCGGATTTTTTTGCCTTCGATCCGACTGCCGGCAAGGATCTTGAGCCGGCGTTTCATACCGCCGGCAAAGCCGAAATAGACTGCGCCTGCGAACTGGCGCGCATCGCTTTCGATCCTTATCGCGCCACCGATCCGGAAACCCGCGCGCGCTTCCTGGAAAGCATCGCCCGCAACATCGTCGAACTGGGCGACCCGCTGATCGAACGCGCCATGCAGGAAAGCGGTCTGCCCAGGGCGCGCCTGGAAGGTGAGCGCGGCCGCACCGTCGGCCAGCTCAAATTGTTTGCGGAAGTGCTGCGCGAAGGTTCCTGGCAGGATGCGCGCATCGATCCGGCGATGCCGGAGCGCCAACCCTTGCCGCGTGTCGACCTGCGCTTGCGCATGATCGCGCTGGGGCCGGTGGCGGTATTCGGCGCCAGCAATTTCCCCTTGGCGTTTTCCGTGGCTGGCGGCGATACCGCGGCGGCGCTGGCGGCTGGCTGCCCGGTAGTGGTCAAGGTGCATCCGGCCCATCCCGGCACTTCGGAGCTGGTGGGCAGGGCGATCCAGCAGGCGGTGGCCGCTGCTGGCTTGCCGGAGGGTGTGTTCTCGCTGCTGACCGGTGTCGGTAACCAGCTTGGCGCGGAACTGGTGCGCCATGCAGCGATCCAGGCAGTCGGTTTTACCGGTTCGCGCCAGGGCGGGCTGGCGCTGATGGCGGTGGCTGCCGCACGTCCGCAGCCGATTCCGGTGTACGCGGAAATGAGCAGCATCAATCCGGTCTTCCTGTTGCCGCAGGCGCTGGCGGAGAAAGCCGATGCGCTCGCTGCCGGTTTTGTTGATTCGCTGCTGCTCGGGGTCGGCCAGTTCTGCACCAATCCCGGCCTGGTGCTGGCGCTGGCGGGACCGGATCTGGATCGTTTCAGTGCAACCGCAGCCGAGCAGCTGGCGCAGCGGCATGCCGGCACCATGCTGTCGGCGGGCATCCAGCGTGCTTATGAACAGGGTGTTGGCCGCCTGGCAGGCAATCCGCATGCACGCCAGCTGAGCCATGGCATCGCCAGCGATGCCGGCGGCAAGGGCGTGCCGGCCGTGTTCGCGGCCAGCGCCGAGGATTTCCTGGCCGATCCGCAATTGTCGGAAGAAGTGTTCGGTCCGGCTTCCTTGCTGGTCGCCTGCAAGGATGTGGCGCAGATGCGCGAGGTCGCCGAACATCTGGAAGGTCAGCTGACCGCGACCCTGCAGATGAGCGATGACGATCATGCGACGGCGCGCGAACTGCTGCCGGTGCTGGAGCGCAAGGTTGGGCGGATCCTGGCTAACGGTTTTCCGACCGGCGTTGAAGTTTCGTATTCGATGGTGCACGGCGGCCCTTTCCCGGCTACCTCGGACAGCCGCAGCACCTCGGTCGGCACGGCCGCCATCCAACGCTTCCTGCGGCCGGTGTCCTACCAGAACCTGCCGCAGGCGTTGTTACCGGCGGCGATACAGGATGGCAATCCGCTGGCGATCTGGCAACGCATCAATGGACAGCTGAAGAAATAAGCGGGATTTATCCGCGATACATCAAACAGGAGCAGACATGTCGGCGGTAAAGAATGTTGGAAGCGATAAGCTGGCGCATTTCCCCAGCTTGAAAGGCAAGAGCGTATTCGTCACCGGCGGCGGCAGCGGCATCGGCGAGGCGATCGTCAGTGCGTTTGCGGAACAGGGTGCGCTCGTTGCCTTTGTTGATATCGAGACGGCCGCCAGCGAAGCCCTGTGCCAGCGGCTGGCCGATGCCGGCTTCAGCAAGCCCTTGTTCCGTCATTGCGATATCCGCGATATCCCGGCCTTGCAAGCCACCATGCAAGACTTGGCGCAGGAGCTGGGCGATTTCGATGTGCTGGTCAACAATGCCGCCAACGATCAGCGCCACCAGTGGCAGGATGTCACCGTGGAGTATTGGAACGACCGCATCGCCATCAACCAGCGGCCGATGTTTTTCACTTGCCAGGCTGTCGCTCCCGGCATGCAGAAAAAGGGCGGCGGTTCGATCATCAACCTCAGCTCCATCAGCTGGCATCTGTCCAACGGCGGCTATCCTGTCTACACCACGGCGAAGGCGGCAGTGGTCGGCCTCACCCGCGGCCTGGCGCGCGATCTCGGTCCGCACAATATCCGCGTCAATACGGTCTCGCCCGGCTGGGTGATGACGGAACGGCAGATCGCCTTGTGGCTGGATGCCGCGGGCGAGGAAGACATCAAGCGCAACCAGTGCCTGCCCGGCAAGCTGCAGCCCTGGCACCTGGCGCGCATGGTGCTGTTCCTGGCGGCGGACGACAGCGCCATGTGCACCGCGCAGGAATTCATCGTCGACGCCGGCTGGGCCTGAGCGCCGCCGTTTGCCATTACACCGTGGCCAGCCAGGCGCGCAATCCGGGCGTATCGTAAGCCACGTTAAAGCGCAGCCACGCGCTGGGCCGGTGCTCGGGATCGAAGGCGCTGCCCGGCGCGAACCAGAAGCCCGCTGCTGCCGCTTCCTGCGCCAGCAACAGGGAATCCTTGCCGGCCGGATGACGGCACCAGATGAACATGCCTTGCGCCGTCGTTGAATACATTTGCCAGCCCCTATCCGACAGCAGCTGATGCATGCCGCTCCGGCCCTTTTCCAGGCGCGCGCACAGCTGCACGAGATGGCGCTCGTAGTGGCCATGCGTCAGCACCTGATAGACCGTCTGTTCGACGAATTCCGAAGTGGTGATGCTGATCATCAGCTTGATGCTGGCCAGCGTTTGCAGCAGCGGCGCTGCTGCCGCGATATAGCCGACCCGCAGGTCGGAAGAGATGGTCTTGCTGAAACCCGAGAGGTACACCACCCGCTGCAAGCCGTCCAGGCTAGCCAGCCTGGGCGCCTGGTCGGCGGCGAAGTCGCTGTAGATATCGTCGTCGACTATCGTGAAATCGTAATCCTCCGCCAGCCGCAGCAGGCGATGCGCCTTGGCCCAGCTGATGGAACTGCCGGTCGGATTGTGCAGCAGCGATTGCATGAAAAACAGCCGCGGCCGCAGGCCGCCGCGCAGCATGTTTTCCAGCGCGTCCAGATCAGGCCCGTCGGCCTGGCGCGGCACTGCCTGCATCGCCATCCCCGACAGGTGCAGCAAGCTGAACAGATTGTAGTAGCCGGGCGCTTCCACCAGCACCGTATCGCCCGCCGCGCAGCAACAGCGAATCAGCAGCTCCAGGCTGTGCGTGCTGCCGGCCGTCAGCAGGATCTGCTCGGCGCTGCAGTCTATCCCGCGCCGCGCCAGTCTCTGCCGCAGCACCTCGCGCAGCGGTGCATAGCCCAGGGCAGAGCCGTAGCAATACACATTGGCGGCGGGGCGCGCCGCGACGCTGCGCAAGTGCCGGTGCAAATCCAGTCCTTGCAGCCATTCCTTGGGTAATGCGCCGCTGCCGCATTTCAGCAAGGTGTTGGGTTCCACCAGGCCGCGGATCAGCAGCGCTACATCCAATACCTGCTCCAGGTGCGCCGGCCTGGCCTGGCGCGGCGCTGTGGCGTTGATCCGCACGTAGTAGCCGGAACCATGGCGCGGATTGAGCAAGCCCATCCCTGCCAGTTCTTCATACGCCGCCAGCACCGCATAGCGGCTGATGCCGAGCTGCGCAGCCAGCGCGCGTATCGACGCCATCTTGCTGCCGGCCGCGATTCGGCCTTGTTCTATCGCCTGTTTCAGCAACTGGCACAGTTGCTGTTGCGGCGGCAGGGGAGAGTGGCGGTCTAGCGCGATCGGCAGCATGCGGCGGTCCATGGCGAGGCAGGAGATGCCTTGATTATCGAACACTTGCGCTTACTGTGCGAACTGTTCGATAACAATTTGCGCAAGTGTTTGACGCCAGCGCCGGCGCCAGCGATATATTTCCATGCAGGCAGCCACGTCGTGGCGATTCCATCCACTTGAAGCACATCGAGGAGATCAGCATGCACGCCGAACAGCAAGGTCATTTTTCCACAGCCGAAGCGAATTACCAAGTCCACGACGCCGCCACCTTGAAAAGCGCGGCGCAAGTCCTCGATGCTTGTAAAAATGTCAGGGAAATGGCGCAGGAAGTCTCGGCGGCGGTAAAGCGTAATGAGATCTGGCGCGGCCAGCAGTGCCTCAACCTGCTGGCGCCGGAAGCGCCCACCAGCCCCACCGTGCGCAGCCTGCTGTCGTCCGAAATCGGCACGCGCGCAGCGGAAGGCCATATCGGGCCGGTCAACCGCTGGTTTGCCGGCACCCGCTATATCGACGAAGTCGAATCCTTGTGCATGGAGCTGCTCAAGCGCGCATTGCGCGCAGAGTATGCCGACCACCGCCTGTGCGCCAGCATGATCGGCAACCTGGCGGTATATACCGCGCTGACCCAGCCCGGCGACACCGTGATGACGGCGCCGCAGCCGTTCGGCGGCCATTCCAGCAACCGTGCCGATGGCCCGGCCGGAGTGCGCGGCCTGAACATCGTCGATATTCCATTTACGCCGGAGCTGGAGGTCGATCTCGACGCTTTCCGCCGCGTGGCGCAACAGCACCAGCCGAAGCTGGTCACGCTGGGCATGTCGATGACGCTGTTTGCGCTGCCGGCCAAAGAGATCAGCGAGATCATCGCGCCCTGGGGCGGCAAGCTGTTTTTCGATGGCGCCCATCAGCTCGGGCTGATCGCCGGCGGCCAGTTCCAGGATCCGCTGCGCGAGGGCGCGGCGGTGCTTACCGGTTCCGCCGGCAAGACCTGGAGCGGCCCGCAAAGCGGCATCATGGCCTGGAACGATCCCGCCATTACCGAACGCCTGGCGTGGGCAGTGTTTCCGGTGCTGGCCGCAACCCACCAGGTGAACCGGGTGGCGGCGCTGGCGGTGTCGGCGGCGGAGATGATCGAGTTCGGCCACGCCTACATGGCGCAGATCGTCAGGAATTCACAGGCGCTGGGACGCGCGCTGGAGCAGCGCGGCATCCCGGTGATCGGCGCCAGCCGTGGCTATAGCCAGACCCATCAGGTGATTGCCGACGTCAGGCAATTCGGCGGTGGCCTGGAAGTGGCGCACCAGCTGGCGCGCGCCAACCTGATCACCAACAAGAACCTGATTCCGGGCGACGCAGCGGCAGACTGGGACCGCCCGAGCGGCTTGCGCATCGGCAGCATTGAAGTGACGCGGCTCGGCATGCGGGAAGCGCAGATGGACGACATCGCGGAATTCTTTGCGCGCGTGCTGCTGCGCAACGAGCCAGTAGAACGGGTGCAGCAGGACGTGGTCGACTATCGCCGCCAGTACCAGACTTTGTACTACTGCTTTGAGAACGGCTTGCCGCCCGCGGCGTAGTCTCAATAGATTTGCGCAGCGACGTCGCGTATGGTCTGCTGCAGGATGGTCGCGCCCGGCGACAGGATCTGCAGGCGCCGGGTGATGATGCCGAAGCCGTCCATCTTGCAGGGCAGTTCGATCGGCAGGATCGCCAGCACATTGACCTGCACATAGAAGCGCGCCACTTCGGCCGGCATCACATGCAGGAAATCGGTCTGCTGCAGCAGGCTGCTGATTACCAGGATCGCGGTGGTGTCGACCACATTGGCGGGCGGCGCCAGGCCCTCCTTGTGGAACATCATGTCAACCCGGTGGCGCAGGATGCTGCCTTTCGGCGGCAGGATCCAGCCGCTGTCGGCGATATCCTTCAATTGCAGGTTGGAGACATGGCGCAGCGGATGATCGACCCGCGCCACCACGCATACCGGCTCGTCCGACAATTCTTCGTATTCGAGATTGCGGTTGTCGTCCTGGTCCATGATGCGCGCCACCAGGAAATCCAGCGAACCGCGCTGCAAGCGCTCCAGCAGGATATTGCTGCTCTCCACCTCGACGCCGATGCGCAGCATGGGCGCCTGCTGCTTGAGGCGCGCGATCGCCGGCGGCAGCAGCACCATCCCGGGCGACAGGATGGCGCCGACATTGACCTGTCCGGACAGGCCGGATTTCAAGGCGGTGATGTCGTCATGCGCGTGCGACAGGCTGGTTAGCGCCATGCGCGAATGGCGGATCATCGCCTCGCCGTAGATGGTCGGCCGCATGCCGCGCGGCAGCCGCTCGAACAGCAGCACATCCAGCATGTCTTCCAGATCCTTGAGCTGCTTGGAAGCGGCCGGCTGAGTCATGTTGAGCGCTTCGGCGGCGCGATGGATATTGCGTTCCTCGTCGAGCGCTATCAGCAAGAGCAGCTGGCGGGTTTTCAGGCGGGCGCGCAGGAACCAATTAGTGTCGTTGTTGGACATGGTTGTCTCTTTAGTTGATGTTTTTATATGCCGCCGCATCTCTCTTGCCGCAAGGCAGCGCTCAAAATGATACCAAACATAGTATCGATGTGGAGCAAAAATTCATTGGATGGATATCAATCGAATCCTTACTATGGGGCCAGCCTGATCATCAGGCCCATATAAAACAAAATAAATTCAAGGAGACGTATGATGCTTTTCACTACCACCTCGGGCGCACCTCTCAAGGCGCTGGCGGCTACCGCTGCATTCGGCCTGCTAGGCCTGGCTGCCATGCCGGCGCAGGCGCAAACCAATGTCACCATCTACGGCCGGGTCGATGCCGGCGTCGATTACCAAAGCAGCGTCGCCCTGAAAGACGCCAGCGGCAACCTGACCGGCCAGACCGGCAGCAAGCTGGCGGCTTCCGGCAACCAGTGGGGCACCAGCATGATCGGCTTCAAGGGTACCGAGGACCTGGGCGGCGGGCTGGGCGCCTTCTTCCTGCTGGAATCCGGCTTCGACGCCACCAAGGGCACCACCAACGGCAGCGCCTTGTTCAATCGGCGTTCGTACGTCGGCCTGAACGGCGGCGCCGGTTCGATCAAGTTCGGCAAGAATCTGTTCATCGTCAACGACGTCTGGTACCTCGATCCGACCGGCCAGCAATTCATGGGCACCGCCAGCCTGGTCAAGGGCCGCAACTGGCCGGGCGCCAACAACGTCATCGAATACCAGACGCCGACCTGGAGCGGCTTCAACGCCACCGCCCAGACCAGCCTGGGCGAAAAAGCCGGTTCCACCAAGAATGGCCGCAGCGACGGCATCTCCCTGGTGTACACCAACGGTGGCCTGGAGCTGCGCGGCATTTATGACGTGATCCGCGACGCCAATGGCCGCTATACCGATGTCTACACGGCGTCCAAGGATCTGATCGTGGGCGGCACTTACACGATAGATCAGCTGAAGCTGTTTGCCGGCTACGAGAATATCTCTGCTCCGGATACCGCCGCGCCCACAGCGCCTGACAAGCTGAATCACTACTGGATAGGCGCCAACTACGCAGTGACACCGGCCCTGACCCTGATCGGCGGCGCTTTCCACGCCAAGCTCAATCATGACGCCGGCAGCGCCAGCCTGTTCATGGTCGGCGCCAATTACAACCTGTCGAAGCGGACCTTGCTGTATGCGGCCGTCGGCACGGTGCGCAACAAGGGCAATGCCGACTTTGGCACCGAGTTCGACAATCCTTTGCCGGGACATGCGCAGAATGGCGGCTATGCCGGCATCAGCCATTCGTTCTGATTTATTTGCTTTAAACTGATGGGTAATGCAATAACGAGGTCGCAAGGCCTCGTTATTATTTTTTTCGAGGATCTGTAATGACAGCTGCTGCAGCCACCGCAAGCCTGGTATTCGACGGTAAACATCAGTTGGGAGAGGGCGTGCTGTGGTGCCGGCGCACGCAGCGTTTGCTGTGGACAGATATTCTCGGCGCCGCCTTGTGGTGCCTGACACCGGCCACAGGCGTGACGCAGAGCTGGCCCATGCCGGAGCGGCTGGCGACTTTTGCCCTGAGCGAGGACGATGACCGGCTGCTGCTGGGGCTGGCCTCGCAACTGGCCTGGTTCCGTTTTTCCGATCGGCAGATAACGCCGATTTGCGCGGTCGAGGCTGAACTGCCGCATACCCGGGTCAACGACGGCCGCTGCGACCGTTTCGGCCGTTTCGTCTTCGGCACCAAGAACGATGCCGCCGACATGGCTGCCTGCGCCTCGTTCTACCGGCTCAATACCGACCTGACGCTGGAGCGCCTGGCGCTGCTGCCGGTGGCGATCAGCAACAGCATCTGCTTCAGTCCGGACGGCCACACCATGTATTACTGCGATTCGCTCAGCAAGACGATCCGCTGCTGCGACTACGATACCGCGGCCGGCACGATCAGCAAGCAGCGCCTGTTTGCCGATCTGTCAGGACAGCCGGGCGAGCCGGACGGTTCTGCCATCGACAGCCAGGGTTATCTGTGGAATGCCCAGTGGGGCGGCCATCGCGTGCTGCGCCTGGCGCCGGACGGCAGCATCGAGCGCGTGCTCAAGGTGCCGGTGGCGCAACCCAGCTGCGTGGCGTTCGGCGGTGCGGAGCTGGATGATTTATATATCACCAGCGCGCGTGAATCGCTGTCGCCGGCGGCCTTGCTGGCCGAGCCTGCCGCCGGCGGCCTGTTCTTGCATCACGTGGCGGATGTGCGCGGTTTGCCGGAAGCGCGTTTTGGCGCGGCCTGATGGCCGCCGCCGTTGGCTGGCCGCTTACAGATAGCTGATGGTCATGATGACGGGGCCGGCCGCCGCATCGTGGGCAGACAGTCCCAGCTGCGTATCGCCCTGCACGGCCATGCGGTAGGCGTTGGCTTCCTTGCTACCCAATGGCTTGCCGTCGCGCGTCAAGGTGACCGTTGTCTTGGCAAAGCCGGCGTTGCTGCCGATGCGCTGGAACGAGACGTCGAAGGCGCTGCGTTGTTCGCAATGGATGTTGATCTGGCCGGCTTCGAAGCTGCTGGTGCTGCAAGGCGGTTCGACGATGCTGCCGACGAAATGAATGATGCCGCCATTGGCGCTGGCCATGGCGCCGGAGGCTAGGGACAGCAAGGCCGAGGCGGCAGCGAGTTTTAAGATGGCGATGTTCATTGTTACCCTTTCTAAGATCGTAAAACCCGCAAATGCGTTTCCACATAGAAATAGTACTATATGGAAACTACGTATGCCAGTATTTCACTGCGCTTAGCCGAGGAAACAGTTTGCTTTTATCTTGAGGAAAATCCTTTTCTTTTGAGAATATCCGGTCTGTGATGGCCTTCTTATGCCGCCAGGATGCGGCCGATCGCGGCGCTGTTGACAGCAATCTTTTCACTGTCTTGATACAGCAGTTCCATGCGCTGTTGCAGCGCATGCCAGGCCGGCCAATTCTCTGCTTCCGCCAGCGGCTCCGCCGCCTGTGGTGTTGCCGTCAGCGGTGCGGCGCCGGGCGCATCGGCTGGCGCCAACGGCGCATCAGGATTGAGCACATGCTCCGCCACTCCCAGGGTCTTGCAGACGCGCGCGGTGGCGGCATCCAGTTCCAGATTGACCGCGGCATGCGGCATGCCTTCGGCATTCCGCCGCAGCAGCATGCGCAGCGCGGCGACATGCGCCATCACCAGGTAATTCTGGACGATGAACTGATTCAGGTTTTCCACCGCGCGGTGTTTGCTGACCGGCTCGTCGAGCATGCGCACCAGGGTCGACGCCAACTCTGACATGCTGTCGAGGAAACGCTTGCGGCACAGGCGGTAGATGAAATCGTCGAGCACCTTGCCCTGCATCAGTTTGTTGCTGGCGTCGAGAAAGCGCTGGTTGTTCTTGATCACATTCTTGATCAGCTGCGGCAGCGTGCGGTATTCCCAGCTCGGCAGCACGAAACTGAAAGCGGTGGCGATCACCGCGCCGATCAGGGTATCGATCAGGCGCTCGCCGATGACGTGGCCGCTGCTGGGAATCACCAGATTGATCTGCAGCAGGATCTGCATGCTGGCGGCAATCGCCGTGTAGCGGTACTTGACGTAGATGAAGGCGGGCGCCGCCACGGTCGCCATGAACAAGATCCCGAGCAGGGCCACCGGTTCGTGCACGAAACGCAGGATCAGGGCTGTCGCCACGCAGCCGATCAGGGTGCCGATCAGACGGTCGCCGCGCCGTTGCTTGGTCTGGCTGAAGCTGGGCTTGAGAATGATGGCGATGGTCAGCACGATCCAGTAGCCGTGGCCGGCATAGGGCAGGGAATCCGCCGCCAGCAGGCCGCAGGAAATCGCCAGCGCCGCCCGCACGGAAAAGCGGAAAGTCGGCGAGTGCCAGCGCAGGTTGGACAGCAGCACTCCTAGCTGATACTTCTGCTGGGTCAGGAACGGCGTCATGTCCTTGCCCAGCAATACCGGCAGCGGTCCTTGCACGCTTTGGGTAGCGTGATGCAGTTGGTTGATCATGTCGATGGCGTCGACGATCTTGCCGTAGGCCGCGCGCAGGATGTCGAGCGCTTCTTCCGAGACCTTGCCGGCCAGGCTGTCCTGCTGCAACTGCTGCAATTCCGCTTCGATCGAACGCATTTCGGCCTTGTAGCTGACGCTGGCGAAGGACGCCCGCTTGCGCGTGACGGCGTAGGCGATCGCTTCGATATCCTTGGCAGCCTTGTTGACCAGGTCGCGCAGGTAGGTCAGCACTTCGGCGTCGGCCAGGTGCTGGCGCAGGATGGCATAGTCGGTATGGGTCGAAAGGATGTGTTCGTAGAGGTCGAACATGCCGAAGTGCACCTGCACCAGGATCGCATCCTGCTGGTTGCGCGGATCGCGCAGGATCAGGTCGCGCGAGGCCTGCTGTTTTTCAGCCAGCACGATCTGCTGCCGCACCAGGAGATTGAACTGGCTGCCGAGGTCGACGTGCATATCGTAGAAGTCGGCCTTGATATTGATATAGCGCGCCAGCTCGAACAGCGCTTCCGCCAGCACCTGCTGCTTGATGCGGCTGCGCAGGAACCACGATACCGCCATCGAGTAGGCCAGGTAAGCCAGGCCGCCGCTAAGGAACAGACCGGTGTGGAAAAACGCCTGTTCCACGTTCATGGCGTTTTCCATCGACAAGGTCATCACGAACAAGGCGGAAAACTGCAGGGGCATGGCTTTTTTGCCATACACCACCATCATGCTGGCGAGGAAGGTGACTACCACCAGCATGATGCTCAGCAGCCAGTGGAACGGCGCGCACAGGCTGATGATCAGCGTCACCGCGGTGCACAGCAGCACGCTGGACAGCATCTCGTTGAACTTGTGCCGCAGCGTGCTCGGCAAATCCATCAGGCTGGTGGAGAGGGCGCCGATGCAGACCGTCATCGCGGTCGGCAGGTCGCTGAACTGCAGCACCAGCATGGTCAGCCCCACGACGCCGGTGGCGATGCGCAAGCCAGTATAGAAATAGTGACTGAATATAAAGGTGCGCAGGTCCAGGGCGTAATGCATGTAGATGTTTTTCGGCGGTAGCTGGCGAGGCTCAAAGTGTACCGCGTTTGCCTGGATAAATTAAGGCGGATGGTGCAAAAAAGACATGAAACGGATTCATGGCAGGAATGCATGCGCCGAAAGCCGATTTTTACGGCTTTTTTACACTTTGTTTACACCCCCGTACTTTCTCTTTACGACATTTTTAGGAACTTTTCTATAGCCTGTCACTACCGAAACTAACCTGTAATGAGGGTAATGATGGACCTGGCAATGGATGGAATGTTTGTCGGTGCGATCGTGGCGATGTTTATCGTCACCTGGGCGCTGGCAGTGGGCTGCAAGAAGCTGGAGGATGGTCAATGAACCCGTTTTATGTACTCGGCGCGGTAGTCACCGTCGCGCTGCTGGTGTATCTGGTCGTGGCGTTGATCAAAGCGGAGGAATTCTGAGATGACCTCCCAATCCATCATGTTGCTGATCGCTTTCCTGGGAGTGCTGCTGGTCTTGAGCTATCCGCTGGGGAAGTACATCGTCCAGGTCGCCGCTGGCTCCTCCGACCATGCTCCGGTCACCGGCTTCGGCTGGTTTAACCGGATCGAACAATGGCTGTACCGTTGCGCCGGCATCCAGGCCAAGTCCGAGATGAACTGGAAGACCTATGCGCTGGCCCTGCTGATTTTCAATACCATCGGCGCGCTGGCGACCTATGGCTTGCAGCGCTTTCAGCTTTGGCTGCCGCTGAATCCGCAACACTTTGCTAATCTTAGCCCTGATTCTGCCTTCAACACAGCTGTCAGTTTTATCAGTAACACCAACTGGCAAGGTTATTCGGGCGAAAGCACGATGAGCTACCTGACCCAGATGCTGGTGCTGGCCGTGCAGAACTTCTTTTCAGCTGCTACCGGCATCGCGGTTGCCTTTGCCCTGATCCGCGGTTTCGCGCGCCATTCGGCACAGTCGATCGGTAATTTCTGGACCGACATCACCCGTTCCACGGCGTACATCCTGTTGCCGCTGGCGGTAATTTTCTCGGTGTTCCTGATCAGCCAGGGCGTGATCCAGAATTTCGATTCCTACAAGGACGCGACCATCGTTCAGCCGCTGACTTATCAGCAGCCAAAGGTCGGCGCAGACGGCCAACCGGCCAACGATGCAGCCGGCAAGCCGGTGCTGGAAACCATGAACACCAAGGTGCAGACCTTGGCCATGGGTCCGGTAGCGTCGCAGGAAGCGATCAAGATGCTGGGCACCAACGGCGGCGGTTTCTTCAACGCTAATTCGGCCCATCCTTATGAAAATCCGACGCCGTTGTCGAATTTCATGCAGATGCTGGCGATTTTCCTGATTCCGGCGGCGCTGTGCTTCACCTTCGGCTTCATGGTCGGCGATATCCGCCAGGGATGGGCGGTGCTGGCGGCTATGACCCTGATCTTCGTCGTCATGACCGCGGTCGTGATGTATGCAGAACAGCAGTCGCATCCCGGCCTGACCGCGATAGGCATCGACCAGACGCATAGCCTGCTGCAGTCCGGCGGCAATATGGAAGGCAAGGAAAGCCGCTTCGGCATCAGCGCATCGGCCTTGTTTGCGGCAGTCACCACCGCGGCTTCCTGCGGCGCCGTGAACGCCATGCACGATTCCTTCACCGCACTGGGCGGCCTGGTGCCGATGGCCCTGATACAGATGGGTGAAGTAGTGTTCGGCGGCGTCGGTTCCGGCCTGTACGGCATGCTGGTGTTCGCCATCATGGCGGTGTTCATCGCCGGCCTGATGATCGGCCGCACCCCAGAATACCTGGGCAAGAAGATCCAGTCGTTTGAAATGAAAATGACATCGATCGCGATCCTGGCGACACCGATCCTGGTGCTGGGCGGCACAGCCATCGCCGTCATGGCAACTGCCGGCGTGGCCGGCATCGCCAACCCGGGGGCGCATGGCTTCAGCGAGATCCTGTACGCCTTCTCGTCGGCCGCCAATAACAACGGCAGCGCCTTCGCCGGCCTGTCAGCCAACACGCCGTTCTATAACGTGATGCTGGCGATCGCCATGTGGTTCGGGCGTTTCATCATCATTGTCACGATCCTGGCGATGGCTGGCTCGTTTGCCGCCAAGAAGCGGCTGGAACCGAACTCCGGCACGATGCCGACCCATGGGCCACTGTTCATCGTGCTGCTGATCGGTGTGGTGGTGCTGGTGGGTGTGTTGAATTACGTACCGGCCTTGGCGCTTGGTCCGGTGGTTGAACATCTGCAGATGTTTGCACATTAAGCCGGATGGGGTGGGTCTCATGGCCCACCCCGGGTTTACAGAATAATTTCAAACGAAAGTAGAAAAACATCATGTCTCGCACCAATCTGACGCTCTTCGATTCCGCGCTGATGGGCCCGGCCATCGTCGCATCGTTCAAAAAGCTGGCGCCGCAAACGCAATTGCGCAACCCGGTCATGTTCGTGGTCTATGTCGGCAGTATCCTGACCACCTTATTGTATTTCCAGGCCCTGACCGGCAAGGGCGAGGCCAGTGCCGGCTTCATCCTGGCGATTTCGGTGTGGCTCTGGTTCACCGTCCTGTTCGCCAATTTTGCCGAAGCGCTGGCAGAGGGCCGCAGCAAGGCGCAGGCGGAATCGCTGCGCGCCTTGAAGCAAACCGTTTCCGCTAAAAAGCTGGAAGCCAACAGCAAGTCCAAGGGCGCGCTGAGCAACTGGTCGGCAACCCCGGCCAGCAACCTGCGCAAGGGTGATGTAGTGCTGGTGGAAGCGGGTGACGTCATCCCGGTCGACGGTGAAGTCATCGAAGGCGTGGCCTCGGTAGACGAAAGCGCGATCACCGGCGAATCCGCGCCTGTAATCCGTGAATCCGGCGGTGACTTTTCCGCCGTCACCGGCGGCACCCGGATCCTGTCCGACTGGCTGGTGGTGCGGGTCAGTGTCAATCCAGGCGAAGCCTTCCTGGACCGCATGATCTCGATGGTGGAAAGCGCCAAGCGCCAAAAAACACCTAACGAAATCGCCCTGACCATCTTGCTGGTGGCGCTGACCATCGTGTTCCTGCTGGTGACCGTGACGCTGCTGCCGTTTTCGCTGTTCAGCGTGGCCGCCGCCAAGTTCGGTACGCCGATCACCATCACGGTATTGGTGGCTTTGCTGGTATGTCTGATTCCGACCACCATCGGCGCCTTGTTGTCCGCCATCGGCGTGGCTGGCATGAGCCGCATGATGCAAGCCAACGTGATCGCTACCTCCGGCCGCGCAGTGGAAGCTGCCGGCGACGTCGACGTGCTGTTGCTGGACAAGACCGGCACCATCACCCTCGGCAACCGCCAGGCATCGGCCTTCATTCCGGCGCCAGGCATCACCGAGCAGCAGCTGGCAGATGTCGCCCAATTGGCCTCGCTGGCCGATGAAACGCCGGAAGGCCGCAGCATCGTGGTGCTGGCCAAGCAGCGTTTCAACATCCGCGAACGCGAGATGAATTCCCTGCACGCCACCTTCGTGCCGTTCACCGCGCAAACGCGCATGAGCGGCATCGATATCGGCGACGCCGGCAAAATTCGCGCCATCCGCAAGGGTTCGTCGGAAGCGCTGAAGAACTACATGACCGAGCTGGGCCATCCGTTTCCGGTCGAAGTGGCGCATAACGTCGACGACGTCGCCCGCCGCGGCAGTACGCCGCTGGTAGTGGTGGACGAAGGCGTGGTGATGGGTGTGGTCGAGCTGAAAGACATCGTCAAGGGCGGCATCAAGGAACGATTCGCCGAACTGCGCCGGATGGGCATCAAGACTGTCATGATCACTGGCGACAACCGTCTGACTGCAGCCTCGATTGCAGCGGAAGCCGGGGTCGATGACTTCCTGGCGGAAGCGACGCCGGAAGACAAGCTGAAACTGATCCGTAGCTATCAGTCGGAAGGCCGGCTGGTGGCGATGACCGGCGACGGCACCAACGATGCACCGGCGCTGGCGCAGGCTGACGTGGCGGTGGCGATGAACAGCGGCACCCAGGCGGCGAAGGAAGCCGGCAACATGGTCGATCTGGATTCCAACCCGACCAAGCTGCTGGAGATCGTCGAGATCGGCAAGCAGATGCTGATGACGCGCGGCGCCTTGTCGACTTTCTCGATCGCCAACGATATCGCCAAGTACTTCGCGATCATCCCGGCCGCCTTCATCACGACTTATCCGCAGCTGGCGGCGCTGAACGTGATGCATCTGGCCAGCCCGTCGTCGGCGATCATGTCCGCGGTTATTTTCAACGCCCTGATCATCGTGCTGCTGATTCCGCTGGCATTGAAAGGGGTGCGCTACCGCGCTGTCGGCGCTGCATCGCTGCTGCGCCGCAATCTGCTGATCTATGGCCTGGGCGGCATCGTCTTGCCCTTTATCGGTATCAAGCTGATTGACATGATCCTGTCGGTCATGCACCTGGTGTAATTAGGAGTATAGAAATGAAATCCGCTGCATCTACCGCATCTACAACATCTTCTGCAACAACACTGCCACCTGCAAAACTGGCCGTCAATTCGAAAGCTACCTCGCAAGGCGTATTGCGTCCGGCACTGGTGCTGTTCGTCGGCCTGACCGTCCTGTGCGGCGTGATCTATCCGCTGGCCGTGACCGGCATCGGCAAGGCTGTGTTCCCGGACCAGGCTGCCGGCAGCCTGATCATGCACGATGGCAAGCTGATCGGTTCGCGCCTGATCGGCCAGGAGTTTTCCGCCCCCAACTATTTCTGGGGACGCTTGTCGGCCACCAGCCCGATGCCTTACAACGCCCAGTCTTCCGGCGGCTCCAACTTCGGTCCGAGCAATCCGGCCCTGATCGACGCCGTCAAAGGCCGGGTCGACGCCCTCAAGGCGGCTGATCCTAGCAACACGCTGCCGATTCCGGTGGACCTGGTGACTGCCTCCGCCAGTGGCCTCGACCCTGAGATCAGCCTGGCCGCCGCCTACTACCAGGCCGACCGCGTGGCACGCGAGCGCAAGCTCGACGTCGACACCGTGCGCAGCCTGATCGCCAGCCTGCAAATGCAGCGCAGCCTGGGCTTCCTCGGCGAGCCGCGCGTCAATGTCATGGCATTGAACCTGGCGCTGGATCGGCAGCATCCGGCTGCAAACTAAGTTTCACCCCCGTTTCAACCTAGAGTGATAGTGGCTTGGAGGACTGGCCGTACATAGTACGGTCAGCTTCTGTACGTCTCTATCTCTCGAAAATTGAAATACAACATCGTCACACTACCTTTTGTTTCACTTGGAACTCATGAAGAAAATACTCTATTTCGCTGGCCTGATGACTGTCATCGGCGTGACTGCCTTTACCGCAAACTGCTCGCAGGCAGAAGAGGCGGCCATGGTTCCCGACAACGCGTTGACATTCAACGCCAGCCTGGTATCCGACTATCGCTTCCGCGGCATTTCGCAAACGCGCCTGAAGCCGGCGCTGCAAGGCGGCGCCGACTACAGCAACAACCCGACCGGCATCTATGTCGGCACCTGGTTGTCGACGCTGAAATGGATCAAGGATAGCGGCGGCAGCGGCAATATCGAATGGGATATCTATGCCGGCAAGAAGGGTAATTTCACGCAAGACCTGAGCTATGATTTCGGTGTGCTCACCTACGTTTATCCATCCAACGATTTGCATCCGAACGCCGATACGACTGAGCTCTACGGTCAGATCGGCTACGGCCCAGCCTACGTCAAGTATTCGCAGTCTGTGACCAATCTGTTCGGCTTCGCCGACAGCAAGAACAGCGGCTACCTGGATATCGGCGCCAATATCGATGTGACTAATGGCTATACGGTCAACCTGCATGCCGGCCATCAAACCGTGAAGAACTATTCGGCGTCCAGCTATACCGACTGGAAAGTCGGCCTGACCAAGGATTTCGGCTTCCTGTCCGGCAGCGTTGCCGTGATCGGCACCGACACCAAGAATTATGTCGGACCGTCGCCTGACCGTAAAAACCTGGGCAAGACTGCATTGGTGATCGCAGCGACAAAGACATTCTAAATATTGTTGCTTGGCTGTTCCTGCAGCAGTGGCCGACAAGGGTAAAACCTTCCGGTCGTTGCCATTTGTGGCCGCCACCGGGCAGGAACTTGAAATAGCATGCGATAGTGGCGACGGCAGATGAATTCAATCTACAATTGGCGTACAAATCAGTTGTCCCATACAACGGCAGCTCCTACCGGATCCTCAGTTAAGCATATGTCCTCACCCAATTCAAACGGCGACCTGCGTCCCGATCCGGACGCTTTGCTGGCGCAACTGCAGGTGCAGGAGAGTCTGGCCGGACGCGGTAAGTTGCGCATCTATTTCGGCGCTTCCGCCGGCGTCGGCAAAACCTACGCCATGCTCAGCGCGGCGCATAAATTGCATAGCGAGGGGCGCGAGGTATTGGCCGGGGTTATCGAGAGCCACGGCAGGGCGGAAACTGCGGCCTTGCTGAACGGCCTGGAGCTGCTGCCGCTCAAGCAGGTGGAATACCGCGACAAGCAGCTGCCGGAATTCGACCTGGACGCGGCGCTGCAGCGCAAGCCGTCGCTGATCCTGGTCGACGAGCTAGCCCATTCCAACGCTTCCGGTTCGCGCCATCCAAAACGCTGGCAGGATGTGGAAGAACTGCTGAACGCCGGCATCGACGTTTTCACCACGCTGAACGTCCAGCATCTGGAAAGCCTGAACGACGTAGTGGGGGGCATCACCGGCATCCGGGTGGCGGAAACCCTGCCGGATACGGTATTCGATGCGGCCGACGAAGTGGTGCTGGTGGATTTGCCGGCCGATGAGCTGCTCAACCGGCTCAAGCTCGGCAAGGTATACAAGCTGCCGCAGGCCGAACGCGCTTCGCGCAATTTTTTCCGCAAGGGCAATCTGATCGCCTTGCGCGAACTGGCCTTGCGCCGCACTGCCGACCGCTTGCAGGGCGATGTCCAGGCTTATCGCATCGAAAAATCGATAGGCGCGGTGTGGCAAACCGATGCCGCGCTGCTGGCCTGCGTCGGACCATCTCCCAACGCGGAACATGTGATACGCAGCACGGCCCGGCTGGCGACCCAGCTGAATGCCGAATGGCATGCGATCTATGTCGAAACGCCGAAATTACAGCGGCTGCCCTCGGCCAGGCGCGAGCGCATCCTGAAGACGCTCAAGCTGGCGCAGGACCTGGGCGCCACTACGGCAGTATTGGCGGGCAACGATGTCGCCGGTGTCATGGCAGGCTATGCGCGCAGCCACAATTTTTCCAAGATCATCATCGGCCGCAGCCAGCGCCAGTTTCCCTGGCAGCCGAATCACGCCGCGCGCATCGCAGCTCAGGCCAGCGATATCGACCTGATCGAAATCGGCGTGCCGCCGGCCAGCGCGGCGGCCAAGGCAGAGGATGCCGCCGGCCGCAGTTTTCCACGCCACCTGCCCAAGCAAAGCCGGATCGAATGGTGGGGCTACGGCTGGGCGCTCGGCGTATGCGCATTGGTCACCTTGCTGGCGACGCCGATACTGCCGTTTTTCGACCTCGCCAACATCGTCATGCTGTATCTGCTGGCTGAGGTGCTGATCGCCATCCGCTACGGCCGCGGGCCGGCGATTTTCGTGGCGCTGCTGAGCATTGCTTCCTTCGATTTCTTTTTCGTGCCGCCGCGCTTTTCCTTCGCCGTCAGCGATTTCCAGTACCTGCTGACCTTCGGCGTGATGCTGGCGGTGGGTTTGACGATCACCCATCTGACCACCGGTCTGCGCTACCAGGCTCGCATTGCCTCTGATCGTGAAGCGCGTTCGCGCGCCTTATTCGAATTCGCCCGCGCCTTGTCGGGTGTCTTGCAAACCGAACAGATATTTGAAACCAGCCGCCAGTTCCTGCAGCGCAGTTTCCAGGCCAAGACCTTGCTGCTGATACCGGACGATGCCGGCCGCTTGCAGTTGCCGGCGGCGATTCCGGAGGAGGTTGTCAATGTCGCCGCCGCGCTCGACATGGGCATCGCCCAATGGGCCTTCGACAATGCCAGCAGCGCCGGCATCGGCACCGATACGCTGCCGGCCAGTAATTACCTGTATCTGCCGCTGGTGGCGCCGATGCGCACCCGCGGCGTGCTGGCGATCCTGCCGCACAGCCGGCGCTGGATCCTGATCCCGGAGCAGCAGCAACAGCTGTATACCTTCGCCACCCTGACTGCGATTGCGCTGGAACGGGTGCACTATGTCGAAGTGGCGCAGGACGCGCTGGTGCGGATGGAATCGGAGCGCTTGCGCAATTCACTGCTGTCGGCGCTGTCGCACGATTTGCGCACGCCTTTGACGGCGCTGATCGGCTTATCCGAATCGCTGGTGCTGTCGAAGCCGCCGCTGCAGGAAAACCAGCAGCTGCTGGCCGGCGCGCTGCACAGCGAGATGCTGCGCATGAGCGCGCTGGTCACCAATCTGCTGGACATGGCCAGGATCCAGAGCGGCGAGGTGAAGCTGAACCTGCAATGGCAACCGTTTGAAGAGGTGGTCGGCAGTGCGCTGCGCGCCAGCGGTTCGGTATTGCTGGGGCATCAGACAGAAATCCGGGTGTCGCATGAGCTGCCGCTGATCCGCTTCGACGCGGTCTTGATTGAGCGCGTGCTGTGCAACCTGCTGGAAAACGCCGCCAAGTACACGCCGCCCGGTTCGCATATCGTGTTGGCGGCGGTGGTGAATGGGCGCTTGCTGGCGGTCACGGTATCGGATGACGGCCCCGGGCTACCCAGCGGCATGGAAGACGCCATATTCGAGAAATTCACGCGCGGCGAGCGCGAATCGGCCAAGCCCGGCGTCGGTTTGGGACTGGCGATCTGCCGTGCGATCGTGGAAGCGCACGGCGGCACCATCCACGCCCGCGGCGCCCATGGCGTCGGCGCCGAGTTCATCTTTACCATCCCGCTCGGGACACCGCCCAGCATGCCCGATCTGGAAGAGCATGAGCTCAGGATGGATGTAGCAGGCAATGGCATCGGCAATACAGGCAATACGGAGAAAACATGACGACGCAACCAACCCCGATCGCATTACTGGTCGAAGACGAACCGCAGATACGGCGCTTTGTGCGCGCTGCGCTGGAAGATGAAGGCTGGCAGATCTTTGAGGCGCAGACCATGCAGCGGGGCCTGATAGATTGCGGCACCCGCAAGCCCAACCTGGTGATTCTCGACCTCGGCTTGCCGGATGGCGACGGCGTCGATTTCATCCTGGATGTCAGGAAATGGTCGCGCGTACCCATCATCGTGCTGTCGGCGCGGGGCAATGAAGCCGACAAGATCAAGGCGCTGGATGCAGGCGCCGACGATTACCTGAGCAAGCCGTTTGGCGTCGGCGAGCTGCTGGCGCGGGTGCGCGCCACGCTGCGCCGGCAGCACCAGCCGCTGGCCGGCGACGACGGCCTGATCCGCTTTGGCGACGTCACGCTGGATTTGCAGGCGCGGCTGGTCACCAAGGCGCAGCAGCCGGTGCACCTGACGCCGACCGAGTACCGCCTGCTGACGGTGCTGGTCGCCAATGCAGGACGGGTGGTGACCAACCCGCAATTGCTGAAAGAAGTATGGGGACCGTCGCATTCCGAGAGCGGCCACTACCTGCGGATTTATATGGGACACTTGCGGCAGAAACTGGAAGACGATCCGGCCCAGCCCAAGCATTTGCTGACCGAGACCGCGGTTGGCTACCGCATCCTGCTTTCCCAATGAAATCAATGTAAACGAGCGGAGACGAACATGGCGCGACCGGAGTGTATAAAGAACTGGCAAGAGATTAAAGGCGCGGACGATTCGCACTATCCCGACAGCGCTGAGCTGATGTCCATCGGTTCGCCGTTCGGCCGCAGCTTCGGCTTGAAAAGGATAGGGATCCACCATGAGGTGCTGCCGCCCGGCCGCCGTACTTCCTGGCCGCACGCAGAGAAGACCGAGGAAGAATTCGCCTATGTGATCGAAGGCACGCCAGACGTATGGCTGGACGGTCATCTGCACCGGCTGGCGCCGGGCGACGGCGTCGGTTTCGCTACCGGCACCGGCCTCGCGCATACCTTCATCAATAACACCGAAACCGATGTGCGGCTGCTGGTGGTGGGCGAGTGCTTCCGCGCCGACAACCAGGTAATCTATCCTTTGCATCCGGCGCGCAACGCCGCGATCGGCAGCCAGTACTGGAGCGATGCACCGCAGGATCCACTCGGTCCTCATGACGGCTTGCCCGACAAATTGCGGCAGTCAAACGGTCCTTTCTGAATTGTGTATAGTGCTTCAACCACACACCATCACAGGATCAATTCATGCCAAATCGAGAACGTGTTGAAAGTTTTATAAAACTGGTTGTGCAAGGCAAATACGTGGAAGCGATCGAGGAGTTTTATACCGAAGACGCCTCCATGCAGGAAAACCAGGAGCCGCCGCGCAAGGGAATGCAGTTGCTGATGGCGGGCGAACAAAAGGCAATGTCGGCGGTCAAGGAAATCCGCACGCTGGCGGTCAAATCCTTCCTGATCGACGGCGACCGCGTCGCCATCAACTGGCTGTTCGAGATCGAACTGCCGGACGGCCGCAGTTTCCGGCAAGATGAAATCGCCTACCAGGTCTGGCGCGGCGACAAGATTGCGGAAGAACAGTTTTACTACGATCCGGGCCAGCGCAAGCCGGCCTGACCCTGCTGTCCTGCCGGTTTTCCGAAATAGGTGTAAACTACCCGCCAGACAGATGCATCACTGCGTGCATCTGTCTTTTTGTTTACCCTACGGTTATCGGCAGTGCAACGTACTCTCCTCATCCCGCTGATTGTTGCTTGTGCGCTGTTCATGGAAAACATGGACGCGACGGTGATTGCCACCTCTTTGCCGGTGCTGGCGCACGACCTCGGACAAGATCCGCTTACCCTGAAACTTGCCTTGACCTCGTATGTGGTCGGCCTTGGCGTCTTCATTCCTATCAGCGGCTGGATCGCCGACCGCTTCGGCGCGCGCACCGTGTTCCGTTCGGCGATCCTGGTATTCCTGTGCGGTTCGCTGATGTGCGCCGCCTCCAGCTCGCTGGCGGCATTTGTCGCCGCCCGTTTCTTGCAGGGCATAGGCGGCGCCATGATGGTACCGGTCGGCCGCATCGTGATTTTCCGCGCGGTGCCGCGCACTGAGCTGGTCAAGGCCATCAGCTACCTGACCATTCCATCGCAGCTGGGACCGGTGATCGGGCCGCCGCTGGGCGGCTTCATCACTACCTATTTCCACTGGCGCTGGATCTTCCTGATCAACGTGCCGATCAGCATCCTGGGTATGTACCTGGCCAGCAAATACATAGAGAATTACCGTTCCGACGATTTGCAGCCGCTCGACATGAAGGGCTTCGTGCTGTCGGCGGTCGGTAGTACGCTGCTGATGCTGGGCCTGTCGATGATCGATGGCGAACTGCTGGCGTCGGAATGGGCGTTCGCCATGTGCGTAGCGGGTGGCCTGACCTTGTATGTGTATCTGCTGCACGCGCGGCGTGAGCCGTTTCCGCTGCTGGATTTGCGACTGCTGCGGATCCCGACTTTCCGCGCCAGCGTGCTGGGCGGCTCGCTGTTCCGCATCGGCCTTGGCGCGGTGCCGTTCCTGCTGCCGCTGGCCTTGCAGGTCGGTTTCGGCATGAATGCCTTCCATGCCGGCACCATTACCTGCGCTTCGGCCTTCGGCGCGATCTTCATGAAAGCCATCGGCACCTCGGTGCTGCGCCGGTACGGCTTCCGTTCGGTGCTGATCTGGAATGCGGTGCTGGCCGGGCTGGCGCTAGCCTCGTACGGCTTGTTTACGCCGACCACGCCGTACCTGGTGATGATGGCGGTGGTCTTGCTGGGCGGTTTTTTCCCTTCCATGCAATTCACCTGTCTCAACACCATGGCTTACGCCGACCTGGATAGCGCCGACGTCAGCCGGGCTACCAGCCTGGCCAGCGTGGTGCAGCAGATTTCCCTGGGATTGGGAGTAACGATAGGCGGCCTGGCGGTGCATTTTTCCAGCCGCCTGCAAGGCCATTCGACCATTGTTGCGGGCGATTTCTGGCCAGCCTTCATCGTCATCGGACTGTTCTCGATGGCCTCGATTCCGGTGACGCGGCGTTTGCCCCTCAACGCCGGTGCGGCATTGACGGGGCATAAGCCGGCGTAGGGCGACTTCTGATTAGTTGAGATAACGCGAGTCATCTGGGGTCAGAGTCGACTTTCGCGGCGCTTTATCGCGAAACTCGACTCTGACCCCACATGACGGATTCGGAGAAAGAACGAGCGCGTTGCTGGATTTTTTCTGACGACGAGAGGTATGTACTCCGTGGTCCGCTAAGTGAGGTCAGAGTGAAGTTTCTGCAAAAAACGCGCAGAAAATTCACTCTGACCCCAGTTAGCTACGTGTGCTACGCGCGATGAAAGGCCTTGATATTTAGACTTCCGCAATACGCTTGGCGATATGTTCCAGCGCTTCTTCCACCTGGTCGACCAGGATCAGGCACAAATCGCCTGGCGACAGATGCGACAACGCAGTATCGATGGCGATGAATTCGCCGTTGATTTCCTCGATGGCAGTGGTGCGTCGGGCATTCTTCAAGCCCTCGCGCAACAGGCCCAGCACTTCGCCGTCGGCGCGGCCGCGCTGGCACTGGTCCTGGTAAAGAATCACTTCATCGAAGGCCTCGCCCAGGATTTCAGTCTGGTGGCGGATATCGATATCGCGGCGGTCGCCGGCGCCGCTGATGACTACCGAGCGGCGTTTGGCCGGCATGCTGTCGATTGCCTTCACCAGCGCCTGGATGGCGTCCGGATTGTGGCCGTAGTCGGCGATCAGGGTGGCGCCGCGATACTCGAATACATTGAAACGGCCGGGCGCTGTGGCGGCATCGTTGACAAAGCTGGCCAGGCCGGCGCGTATCACATCCCAGTCCAGATTCAAGGCCCAGGCGGCGGCGATGGCGGCCATGGCGTTCTCGACCTGGAAGCCGATGCTGCCGTTGCGGGTCAACGGGATTTCCTGCAGCAGCAGGCGGTGTTCCTGCTTGCCCTTGGCGGCGACGATGGCGTTGCCGTCCTGATACACCACTCGATGGCCCTGGGCGCGATGGGTGGTCATCAGCGGGTGATGGAAATCATGGGCGAAGAAGGTGATCGAACCCGGGCAGGCTTTGGCCATGCTGGCCACCATCGGATCGGCGGCGTTCAGGACCGCATGACCAGCAGGCGCGACGTTTTCGACGATGACGCGTTTGACCACGCTCAAGTCTTCCACCGTGCTGATGAAGCTCAGGCCGAGATGGTCGCCCATGCCGATATTGGTGACTACGGCGACGTCGCAGCGGTCGAAACCCAGGCCTTCGCGCAGGATGCCGCCGCGCGCGGTTTCAAATACCGCGGCGTCGACGTCCGGATGCATCAGTACATTACGGGCGCTGCGCGGACCGCTGCAGTCGCCGGTGTCGATGCGTTGCTTTTCGATGTAGACGCCGTCCGAATTGGTCATGCCGACGCGCAGGCCTTTGCGGCCCAGCAGGTGGGCAATCAGGCGCACGGTGGTGGTCTTGCCGTTGGTGCCAGCTACCGCGACCAGCGGAATGCGGCCATTGTCGCCGTCTTCAAACATGGTTGACATGATGGCGGCGCCGACCGCGCGGCCCTTGCCGTACGAAGGACTGATATGCATGCGCAGGCCGGGCGCGGCGTTGACTTCGACCACGCCGCCTTCCTGTTCTTCCAGCGGCTGGTGGACGTTGTTGCAGACCACGTCGACGCCGCAGATATCGAGGCCGACCATCTGCGCGGCCGCAACGGCGCGCGCCGCCAGTTCCGGATGCACATCTTCGGTGACGTCGGTGGCAGTGCCGCCGGTGCTCAGGTTGGCATTGTTGCGCAACACCACGCGCGTGCCTTGCGGCGGCACCGAGTCGGCAGCGTAATTCTGTTTCGCCAGCGTCGCCAGGGCGATCGCATCGAAGCGGATCTTGGTCAGCGAGGTGGCATGGCCTTCGCCGCGCAGCGGATCGCTGTTGACATGGTCTACCAGCTGACGGATGGTGCGCACGCCGTCGCCGATCACTTGCGGAGGATCGCGGCGGGCCGCAGCTACCAGATGGTTGCCGACCACCAGCAGACGGAAGTCATGGCCGGGCAGGTAGCGTTCGACGATCACTTCCGAGCAGATTTCGGAAGCCACGGCGAAAGCCGCCATGACCTGCTCGCGCGCGGTGATGTTGACTGCCACGCCTTTGCCCTGGTTGCCGTCGCGCGGCTTGAGCACCACCGGGCTAGCGATTTCCTGGGCCGCGGCCCAGGCTTCTTCGGCAGTGGAAACGACGCGCCCCATAGGCACCGGCACGCCGGCGGCGTTCAGCAGCTTCTTGGTCAGGTCCTTGTCTTGCGCGATCGACTCGGCGATGGCGCTGGTGTGATTGGTTTCCGCAGCCTGGATGCGGCGCTGGCGGCTGCCCCAGCCGAACTGCACCATGCTGCCGCCGGTCAGGCGGCGGAATGGAATGCCGCGTGATACCGCGGCTTGCACGATGGAGCCGGTGCTAGGGCCGAGGCGGATGTCTTCATCCAGTTCCTGCAGGCGCGCCAATGCGCTTGCTAGGTCGAAAGGCTGGTCCGCCAGCGCCGCCAGGCACAGCTCCTGCGCCAGCTGGAAAGCCAGCCGGCCGACTTCTTCTTCGCTGTATTCGACGATCACCTGATAGACGCCGGCTTCCAGCGTCGGTACGGTGCGGCTGAAGGTGACCGGACAACCGGCTTCCGACTGCAACCCAAGCGCGGCGATTTCCAGGGCATGGGCCATGGACACCACTTCGTTCTTGCCGGTCGCCTCCAGGAAACCGATTTGTGGAAAGCGTTCACGCAGCTTGGCCTCGAAACCGGCGATGCCGGCAATGGCGCGCTCGGCTTCGGTGCAGGACACAATGGCTTCAATAGCGGTATGTCGACTCCACAGATTGGGGCCGCGAAGTACTCGGATACGTGATACGTCCATCGACAGGTTTTCCTAATTTTCTGATTATTCTGATTTCTGGTTTTTGCTTAAACAAGCAAGGTGCTAAGTCATCTCGAAAGTTTCAATCCCGGCGCGCATCAAGTCGTGCGAGATGTCCAGCGCCCATGCCGCGGCAACCGCCGCCAGCACGTTTTCTATCTGGAAGCGATCCTTGCTGCGGCTAATCAGCGGCACGGTGGTGATATCCGCCAGCAGTAGTTCATTCTTGCCGGTGGCCAGCATGATCTGGTCGTTGCGGATGAACACCGCGCGCTTGTTCTTTTCGAGATGCTCGGCAATCACCGGCAGGGCAGGATCGATGCCGAAGAAAATCACTTCGCCGTCGCACAGCGACGCCATGTCGGCCACCAGCGCATCGGCGGCGTTCAGCACCGCGACGCCGGTCGGCAGCACGACGTCGACCTGGGTGCGGGTGACTTTCACCATTTCCTCGGCGTCGCCGATGTAGTACTGCGGCAGGCTGTCGTTGGCGGCGATGTTGGTGACCACGCCAACCTGGCAGCGGTCATACACCAGGCCTTCCGACAAGATAGTGTCGTGGCTGTTTTCAAAGACAGCTGCTTGCACCGCGCGGTTGATCAGCACCCGTTGCGCCGATTCCCAGTTGGCGCAATCGCCTTTTTCCACCCGGCGCTGGGCGAAATAGAGGCCGTCGCCGCAAGCCAGGCCGACATGGTTGCCGCTCAGGTGCAGCTGCCACGCGATCAGGCGCGAGACGGTGGTTTTGCCGTGGGTGCCGGAGACGCCGACGATAGGGATGCGGCCATTGTCGGCAGCGGCGAACAGATGTTCGATAATGGCTCTGCCGACCGGGCGCGGCCGGCCTTCGGCCGGCTTCAGGTGCATCAGCAGGCCGGGGCCGGCGTTGACTTCGACGATGGCGCCGCGCTGTTCTTCCAGCGGACGGGAAATATCTTCCGCCACCAGGTCGACGCCGGCGATATCCAGGCCGACCACGCGCGCCGCCAGAGAGGCGGCAGCGGCGACGCTCGGATGCACCAGGTCGGTGACGTCGATCGAAACATTGCCGTTGCGTTGTATCAGTACTTGTTTGCCGGCCGGTGGAATCGAATCGCCGCTGTAACCCTGGCGTTCCAGTTCAACCCGCACCACTGGTTCCTGGTCCAGCAGCACCAGGCTGAGCGGGCATTCTTCCAGCTCGCCGCGGCGCGGATCGGAATTGATCTGGCTTTCTATCAGTTGCAAGATGGTGGAGCTGCCGTCGGCCGTTACCGACAAGGGCTCGCCGCGAGCAGCGGCTGCCAGGCGGCCGCCAACGATCAGCAGGCGGTGTTCGTTGCCGCGGATGAAGCGCTCGACGATCACGCTGCTGCCTTCTTCCAGCGCTAGCGTGTAGGCGGTTTCGATTTCTTCGCGGGTATTGAGGTCGATGAAGACGCCGCGGCCATGATTGGCGTCGGTGGGCTTGACCACCACCGGCAGGCCGATGTCTTCCGCCGCTTCCCAGGCTTCTTCCGGGCTTTCCACGACCTGGCCTTCCGGCACCGGTACGCCGCAGGCTTGCAGCAGGGTCTTGGTCAGGTCTTTGTCGCTGGAGATGCTTTCGGCGATGGCGCTGGTCTGGTCGGTTTCTGCGGTCCAGATGCGGCGCTGGCGGATGCCGTGGCCGAGCTGCACCAGGTTACCGTCAGTCAAGCGGAAAGAGGGGATGCGGCGTTCGTCCGCGGCTTCGACGATGCAGGCGGTGCTGGGGCCCAGGCAACGCGAGTCGACCATGGTGCGCAGCGAAGCGATAGTGGCGGGGACGTCGAACGGCTTGTCTTCAATCGCGGCCATCACCATGTCGCGCGCAGCGTGCAGGGCGGCGCGGGTGACTTCTTCGTGGCGCGCCCGCACTGCTACTTTATAGACGCCGCGCACTGAAGTGCTGCGGGCCTTGCCGAAACCACCCGGCATGCCGGCCAGGTTTTGCAGTTCCAGGGTGACGTGTTCGAGGATGTGGCCAGGCCAGGTGCCGTCTTGCAGGCGCTGTACAAAACCGCCGCGTTCGCCGTAGCTGCAGCGGTGTTCAATCAGGGATGGCAGCCAGCCGGTCAGGCGCTGGTTGAAGCCGGGCAGGGTATTGGAGGGGAAATCTTCCAGTTCGCCTATGTCGATCCACGCCTCAAGGGTTGATCTATACGTCCATATATTCGGTCCGCGCAGGGACATGATACGGAGAATTTCAATGTTTTTCATGAGTCAGCAATGAGGCTATAGGCGTGTGCCAAAAAGGGCTGGCCAAATGGCCATTCGTGGATCCGGAACGATTGCGCGTGCCGGTTTCAACACCCTGCAGTAACTTGTAACGCGCTAAAGCGCGGTTTGGTTTACATCGGATTACTAAATAATAATGTCCAAAAAGATAGTGTTATTTAGTAACGAAGCGTAACGTTTCCAGAAAACCCGATAGGATATAATACTTGCGGCAGACGATGTGCGCCATTTTTGGCCTGTTCTCAATATGTTGGCAGTGCGAGCGTGCGCTAAGCGACGCCTGCAGTAGCTCCCGCAGGAGCGTGTCAAATAATTGTCATCATGTTCCAAGGCGGTTTCACACAAAATTCCATCCGGTCCGTTAGCCATTATGCGCGCGGACACACCATGCCGTTTAGATGAAAAGCAACCCAATATCCCCAATATCCCGAGCCGGTAATTATTTATCACATAATTTACCCGCTGCAATACCTGCCGCTTTACGTGCCGAAGTGATAACTCAGCTTGCCCCGGCCGAGGAAATCCTTGCGTCCCTGGCAATCGATCTCAACGCCTCGCTGCATTTTGCGCAAGGGCTGGTGCTGGTCACCAATCAGCGCGTACTGGCCAAGATGGCCGACGACAGCAGCTGGCGCGACTGGAGCTACCGCTCCGGCCTCAAGCTTGGTCATCACGATCATGCCGGCGTCGGCAGCCTGGAGTTATATGACGAGCAACAGCAGCTGGCAAGCTGGCGCTATACGCTGGGCTTGAATCTCGATGCGCTGCGCCTGATCAAGGTCTTTGAGCAGCAGCGCGACGACCGGCTGGCGGGGCGTTCGGCCCTGCGCGAAGAGCAGGCCACTTGCCCTCAATGCGGTGCGCCGCTGCCCGCGGACAGCGAGGAATGCCTGATCTGTCCCGAAAAAAGCGCGGCGCCTTCGTCGACCTGGGCCTTGTTCCGCCTGGCGCGCTTCGCCACGCCTTACAAGGGCATGCTGCTGCTGGGTTTCGTGCTGATGCTGATTTCTACCGCCGCCACTCTGGTGCCGCCTTATTTGATGGGGCCCTTGATGGACAATGTGCTGATTCCTTATCAGAACGGCAAGCCCATCAATACCGATCTGGTCAAGCTGTATCTGTCCGGACTGCTGGCTTCCGCGCTGGTGGCCTGGAGCCTGGGCTGGGCCCGCACCTATATATTGGCGCTGGTCAGCGAGCGCATCGGCGCCAATCTGCGCACCACCACCTATGAACACCTGTTGCGCCTGTCGCAGGAATATTTCGGCGGTAAGCGCACCGGCGACCTGATGGCGCGCATCGGTTCGGAAAGCGACCGCATCTGCGTTTTCCTCTCCCTGCATCTGCTGGACTTCGCCATCGACGTCCTGATGATCATCATGACCGCGGTGATCCTGTTCTCGATCAACCCGTGGCTGGCGCTGGTGACCCTGGTGCCGTTGCCGTTCATCGCCTGGATGATCCACCTGGTGCGCGACCGCCTCAAGCACGGTTTTGAAAAGATCGACCGCATCTGGGCCGAAGTCACCAATGTGCTGGCCGACACTATCCCCGGCATCCGGGTGGTCAAGGCTTTCGCCCAGGAAAAGCGCGAAGCCACGCGTTTCCGCGACGCCAACCAGCACAACCTGCTGGTCAACGACCGTGTCAACAAGATCTGGTCGCTGTTTTCGCCGACGGTGACCTTGCTGACCGAAATCGGGCTGCTGGTGGTCTGGGTATTCGGTATCTGGCAGGTCTCGAAGAATGAAATCACGGTCGGTGTGCTGGCCTCGTTCCTGGCCTATATCAGCCGTTTCTATACCCGCCTCGATTCGATGAGCCGGATTGTCTCGGTGACGCAAAAGGCGGCGGTCGGCGCCAAGCGTATTTTCGAGATTCTCGATCACGTCTCCAGTGTTCCCGAGCCGGCCAATCCGGTCCATCTGGAAAACGTCAAGGGCGCCATCGAATTGCGCGACATCGGTTTCCGCTACGGCAACCGGGCCGTGATGCGCGGCGTCAATCTGGACATCAAGCCGGGCGAGATGATCGGCCTGGTCGGGCACAGCGGTTCCGGCAAGAGCACACTGGTGAACCTGATCTGCCGCTTCTACGACGTCTCGGAAGGATCGATACGCATCGATGGCGTCGATATCCGGGCTATGCCGATCTCGGAATACCGCCGCAATATCGGCCTGGTTCTGCAGGAACCGTTCCTGTTCTTCGGCACTATCGCCGAGAACATCTGCTACGGCAAGCCCGAGGCTACGCGCGAGGAAATCGTCGCCGCCGCCCGTGCCGCCCATGCCCATGAATTCATCCTGCGCCTGCCGCAAGGCTATGACTCGCTGGTCGGCGAGCGCGGCCAGGCGCTCTCGGGCGGCGAGCGCCAGCGTATTTCGATCGCGCGCGCGCTGCTGATCGATCCGCGCATCCTGATCATGGACGAGGCCACCTCGTCGGTGGATACAACAACCGAAAAAGAAATCCAGAAAGCGCTCGATAATCTGGTGCAGGGGCGCACCACGATTGCGATCGCGCACCGCCTGTCGACCTTGCGCAAGGCCGACCGCCTGGTGGTGCTGGACCGCGGCCAGATCGTCGAAGTCGGCAGCCATGACGAACTGATGCTGCGCGAAGGCGCCTACTACCGCCTGTACCAGGCGCAGTTGCGTAATCCCGAAGGCGAAGGCGAGCCGCAACTGGTCGATGAAGACAGCGAAGAGAACGTATGACGACACATGATTTCAAATTAAGCCGCAACGCTTTCGGCCGCCTGGTGTATACCGCCGCCGATGGCGCGGTGCATGAAGGGGTGGTGCCGGTGCGGGCCTTTCCGATTGGCGCGCCGGACGACGGCTTGTCGCTGGTCAGCGCCGACGGCCACGAACTGTCCTGGATCAGCCGCTTGTCGGATTTGCCGGATGAGACCCGGGCGATGGTCGAAAAAGAACTTGCCAGCCGCGAGTTCATGCCGGAAATCAAGCGCATCCAGAGGGTGTCCAGCTATACCGCGCCTAGCATCTGGTATGTGGAAACCAATCGCGGCGATGCCTCTTTCACGCTCAAGGGCGAAGAGGATATTCGCCGTATCGTGGCGACCAGCCTGCTGATCGCCGACAGCCACGGCGTGCAGTTCCTGATCCGCGATACGCAGGCGCTGGACAAGGCCAGCCGCAAGATACTGGATCGTTTCCTGTAATTGCTATCACGTGTGGGCACTTGTGCCCACGCGGCATTCCTGACTTCCTAGAACTGCTCGTCGGCGCCCAGGTAACGCCACTGCCCCTCAGGCAGATTCCCCAGCTTCACGCCGCCGATCCGCACCCGTTTCAAGCCCAGCACCTTCAAGCCGACCATATCGCACATGCGGCGGATCTGGCGCTTCTTGCCTTCGCGCAGGGTAAAGCTCAGCTGATCCTCGTTTTGCCATTTGACGATGGCTGGCTTGAGCCGTTTGCCGTCCAGCGTCAGGCCGTGGTTGAGGCGGCGCAGCTCGGCATCGGGCAGCTTGTCGCCCTTGGTGTAGCGCACCCGCACCAGGTATTCCTTGTCGACGCTGGTCTCTTCGCCGATCAGATGCTTGGCGATGCGGCCGTCCTGGGTCAGCACCAGCAGGCCGACCGAGTCGATGTCGAGGCGGCCGGCGGGCACCAGGCTGCGCAGCTGGGTAGGATGGAACAGGGTAGGCGAGCGGTCTTCGCTCCAGCGGTTGGCTTCCTTGATCAGAGCCACCGCGGGCTGGTAGCCGTCTTCGGCCTGGCCGCTGACAAAGCCGACCGGTTTGTTGATCAGGATGGTGACGCGTTTCGATTGCTCGGCGGCGGCCTGGCGCTCCACGCTGATGCGCTGGCTCGGCAGCACCTTGCTGCCGAGTTCCGAGACGACGATACCGTCGACCCGTACCCAGCCGCGCGCGATCCACTCGTCGGCCTCGCGGCGCGAGCATAGCCCGAGTTCTGACATGCGTTTGGAAAGGCGTAGTGGTTCAGTCATGGCGTGCTAAAAAAAGAAAATTAAAAAAATATCGTCGGCTATATCAATCAGCTACATCAGCCAGGTCAGATATGCAGGGCATCCAGCAGATCGGTCTCAAGCTGGATCTGCATGCGTGCATGGTTGAGCGCGTTGCCGTCCACCAGGAAGACGTCTTCGACGCGCTCGCCGAGGGTCATGATCTTGGCGGTATGCAGGTTGATCTTGTGCTTGGCCAGCACGCTGGCGACCGAGTACAGCAGGCCGGTGCGGTCGTTGGCGGTGATCGACAGCAGATAGTATTGGCCACGGTCGTCCGGCCGCAGGTCGACGGTTGGCGTCAGCGGGAAGGTGCGCGAGAGCCGCGACAGGCGCCCGCGCGACGCTGCCGGCAAGGCGCTGTCGGTTTGCAGCAAGGCGGTCAGTTCATGCTCGATCAGGTTGATGATGTCGCGGTAGTGCTTGGCGAACAGCGGCGCGCTGATCAGGAAGGAGTCGAGCGCATAGCCGTGGCGCGTGGTCTGGATCTTGGCATCCAGGATGCTGAAATTCTTGCTGTCGAAATAGCTGCAGATGCGGATGAACAGGTCGCTGCGGTCCTTGGTGTAGACCGCCACCTGCAAGCCTTCGCCGATCGGCGCCAGGCGGCATTTGACGATAGGCGCCGGGCTGTCGATCTGGTTATAGAAGGAGCGGGTTTGCCAGGCGATATCGGAGGCGTCATGGCGCAGGAAGTAAGCGACGTCGAGCTGCTGCCACAGCGCTTCATGGGCGTCCGGTGGCAAGCCGTACAGGCGCAGGGTCTTTAGTGCTTCTTCCTGGCGGTTCTTCAGTTCGCGGTCGGCCGACGGCGTCTCGCCGCCCAGCACGCGCAGGGTCATGCGGTACAGGTCTTCCAGCAGCTTGCCTTTCCAGGCGTTCCACACCTTCGGGCTGGTGCCGCGGATGTCGGCTACCGTCAGCAGGTACAGCGCGGTCAGGTGGCGTTCATCCTTGACCGTGCCGGCAAAGTGCAGGATCACCTCCGGGTCGGACAAGTCCTGCTTTTGCGCCACTTGCGACATGGTCAGGTGATGCTCCACCAGGAACACCACCAGCGCCGTATCTTGCGGCGCCAGGCCATGGTGCTGGCAGAAATGCAAGGCGTCGGTCATGCCCAGCTTGGAATGGTCGCCGCCGCGGCCCTTGGCGATATCGTGGAACAGGGCGGCGACATATAGCAGCCAGGGACGCGGAAAATTGGCGATCAGCTGGCTGCAGAACGGGTATTCGTGGGCGTGCTCGCTCATGGTGAAGCGGCGTACATTGCGCACCACCATCAGGATGTGCTGGTCGACGGTGTAGACGTGAAACAGGTCGTGCTGCATCTGGCCAACGATGCGCCGGAAGTTCGGCAGGTAGCGGCCCAGGATGCTGGTCTGGTTCATGCCGCGTAGGGCGTGGGTAATCCCTTGCGGCGCCTGGATGATCTGGATGAACAGCGAACGGTTGACCGGATCGCGGCGGAAGGCGTTGTCGATCTTGACGCGCGCATGCCATAGCGCACGCCGGGTGCGCGCCGTCATGTCGCGCAGCTCGCTGTGCTGGGCCAGCAGCAGGAACAGTTCCAGCATGGCCGACGGCGTGGTCTTGAACAGGTCGTCGTGGGCGATGTCGATCAGGCGGTTGAGGTGGTTGAAGCGGTCGTTGATACGCTGCGGCACCATCGGCTGCGGGAACAGCTGCACTTCAATGTTTTGCAGCAGGATGGTGTTGAGCTGGGTCACAGCCTTGGCGGCCCAGTAGTAGCGCTGCATCAGGTATTCGCTGGCGCGCCGCGTTTCGGTGGTCTGGAAGCCGAGCGCTTCGGCGATCGGCGTCTGCACGTCGAACACCAGGCGGTCTTCGCGCCGGTTGGTGTAGATGTGCAGGCGGATGCGGATATCCTTGAAGGCGCGCTCTTGGCGCGACAGCTGGCGCGCTTCCGCCGCCGTGATCAGGCCGTGCTTGGCCAGCTTGGGCCAGGACTCGCCCAGCCCGGCGGCTTTGGCCACCCATAGGATCACCTGCAAGTCGCGCAGGCCGCCCGGGCTTTCCTTGCAGTTCGGCTCCAGGCTGTAGGGCGTGTCTTCATACTTGACGTGGCGCTGGCGCATTTCCAGGATTTTTTCCTGGAAAAAGGCGCAAGGGTCCATCGCCGCGTTGCAGCGTTCCTGCAACTGGTGGAACAAAGCGTGATTGCCGGTCACCAGGCGCGCTTCCAGCAAGCTGGTCTGCACCGTGATGTCGGCGGCTGATTCGCTCAGGCACTCGTCGACGGTGCGGATGCTGTGGCCGATCTCCAGGCCGATGTCCCAGAACAGCTGGACCAGCTGTTCCAGGCGCGGTTTCAGTTCGGCGTCGGGCGCAGCGCCGAGCAGGATCAGCACGTCGACGTCGGAGTGCGGGAACAGTTCGCCGCGGCCGTAGCCGCCGACCGCCACCAGCGCTGCCGATGCCGGCAAGCCGAGCATTTTCCAGGCCTGGGTGAGGGCCAGGTCGACGCTGCGCCGCAGCGCCGTCAGCAGTTCGCCGGGTTTGCCCTCTGCCAGGAAGGCAGAGATGATGACTTGCCGCTCGGTTCTAAGCTGTTGTTTCAGGGTCGCGGCAAGTGTGGTCATGTACGGCGTTCGGTGCTTTGAATATAGATATGATCAGGCGGCAGCGGCCTGCTGGACGAATGCCGGCGGCGGCGGCGTGCCCGCCGAGACGGTCAGCACTTCGTAGCCGGTTTCGGTCACCAGCACGGTATGTTCCCATTGCGCGGAGAGGCTGCGATCCTTGGTCTTGATGGTCCAGCCGTCGCCCATTTCGCGGATGTCGCGGCGGCCGGCGTTGATCATCGGCTCGACCGTGAAGATCATGCCGGCTTCCAGCCGTTCCAGCGTGCCAGGGCGGCCATAATGCAAGACTTGCGGTTCTTCGTGGAATACCTTGCCGATGCCATGGCCGCAGAATTCGCGCACCACGCTGTAGCCGGCTTTCTCGGCGTGCTGCTGGATGACGTGGCCGATATCGCCCAGATGCGCGCCGGGTTTGATCTTGGCGATCCCCAGCCACATGCACTCATAGGTGATGTCGCCCAGGCGCTTGGCCATGATCGACGGCTCGCCGACATAGAACATGCGGCTGGTGTCGCCGTGGTAGCCGTGCTTGATGATGGTGATGTCGAGATTCACCACATCGCCGTTCTTCAAGACCTTGTCGCCTGGAATGCCGTGGCAGATGACATCGTTGACCGAGGTGCAGATGGCTTTCGGATACGGGGTATAGCCGGGCGGGCAGTAGTTGAGGGGGGCCGGGATCGAATCTTGCACGTTTGTCATGAACTCGTGGCACAAGCGGTCCAGCTCGCCGGTGGTCACGCCGGCTTTGACGAAGGGCGTGATGTAGTCGAGCACCTCGGAGGCCAGCTTGCCGGCGATGCGCATGCCGGCGATATCCTCGGCGGTTTTGATGGAAATAGTGGTCATAGGTATGGAATAATTCTGAGAAATAAGGGCAAATCCGCGTTTAAGTGCACAATAGCGCACAAAACAGCCGTAAAAACAGGCGAAAACGGCCGGGATTCATTCAGGTAACGATTATAGACGAGCATCACAAGATGCGCTGAAAGATATGCCTGCCGGGACTTGAAGAAGTCCTGGGTTTTAGGTTACAATCTTGGGTTAGCTCGAATTGCTATTGGGCTATACCGTAGTTCTTAGTCTTAATTGTAGGTAGGTTTTTTTAAATACGAAACGCGAATCCGCTCGAAAAGGGTGCTGTTTCCGCCGCTAGGCAAAACAGTGACTGAGCAGATTCCAGACCCAACCCTGGAGAAAATTATGTCCGTAACAATGCGTGAAATGCTGGAAGCCGGTGTCCACTTCGGTCACCAAACCCGTTTCTGGAACCCAAAGATGGCGCCGTTCATCTTCGGTCACCGCAACAAGATTCACATCGTCAACCTGGAAAAGACCCTGGGCATGTACCAAGAGGCGATGAAGTACATCCGCCAATTGTCGTCCAACCGCGGCAACATCCTGTTTGTCGGCACCAAGCGCCAAGCGCGCGAAATCGTTGCTGCTGAAGCAGCACGTTCGGGTTCGCCTTTCGTCGACCAACGCTGGTTGGGCGGCATGCTGACCAACTTCAAGACCATCAAGACATCGATCAAGCGCCTGAAAGAAATGGAAGCTTCGATTGAAGACGGTTCGGTTGAGAAACTGAGCAAAAAAGAAGGCCTGATGTTCCAACGCGAGCTGATCAAGCTGCAAAAAGCTATCGGCGGCATCAAGGACATGGGCGGCATTCCTGACGCAATTTTCGTGATCGACGTCGGCTACCACAAGGGCGCCATCACCGAAGCCGCTAAACTGGGTATCCCGGTTATCGGCGTGGTTGACACCAACCATTCGCCAGACGGCGTGACTTACGTCATCCCTGGCAACGACGACTCGTCCAAGGCAATCGCTTTGTACGCTCGCGGTGTTGCCGATGCCATCCTGGAAGGCCGCGCCAATGCAGTGAACGACGTAGTTGAAGCCATCAAGGGCGCAGCTGGCGACGAATTCGTTGAAGTTAACGACCAGGCTTAAGCCCTGCATCTGAGGTTTTACACTTCAGAATAAAAAAGGGGGCGTGGTTGCCCCTTTTTTTGTATCACTTGCTGGTGTTACATTTGCGTTACATCAGAGTTACACCGAAACTACCTGAATATATTTTGAATGACGGCGCACCGGTTGTTGGCCGCACTGCATGGCAGTAGCGGATCGCCGGTACAGCGTCAACTGAGCTAGGAGAATAGTATGGCGGCAATTACAGCAGCACTGGTAGGCGAACTGCGCGCAAAGACTGATGCGCCAATGATGGAATGCAAAAAGGCGTTGACCGAAGCTGGCGGCGACATGGACAAGGCAGAAGAAATCCTGCGCGTCAAACTGGGCGGCAAGGCTTCCAAGGCTGCTTCCCGCGTGACAGCGGAAGGCGTTGTGGCAGCATACATCGCCGGCGGCGTCGGCGCCCTGGTCGAAGTCAACTGCGAAACCGACTTCGTGACCAAGAACGACGACTTCCTGGCCCTGGCGAATGCCTGCGCTAAGCTGGTTGCAGAAAAAAATCCGGCCGACGTGGCTGCCTTGTCGGCCCTGCCTCTCGACGGCAGCACCGTTGAAGAGACACGCGCTGCCCTGATCGGCCGTATCGGCGAAAACATGTCGATACGCCGTTTCACCCGTTTCGACACTGCCGCCAAGCTGGTTTCCTACCTGCACGGCACACGCATCGGCGTGATGGTTGAATTCGACGGCGCTGACGAACAAGTCGGTAAAGACGTAGCCATGCACATTGCTGCGATGAAGCCGGTTTCGCTGTCGTCCGAGCAAGTGCCGGCCGATCTGATCGAAAAAGAGCGTTCGGTGGCAACCCTGAAGGCAGCCGAATCCGGCAAGCCTGCAGATATCGCCGCCAAGATGATCGAAGGCTCGGTGCAGAAATTCCTGAAGGAAGTTTCCCTGCTGAACCAGACTTTCGTCAAAAACGACAAGCAAACTGTTGAACAAATGCTGAAGGCTACCAACACCAGCATTAAAGCGTTCACCATGTTTGTGGTCGGTGAAGGCATCGAGAAGAAACAAGATGACTTCGCTGCAGAAGTTGCAGCGACAGTTGCTGCGGCCAAGCAGGCGTAAGCAAGAATACGGGCCGAAAGGCCCGTTTTTTTGGCTCTGCGGAATTTTCTTCCCAAGCCACGGACTAAGGAATGCCTTGCCGGATCGCTGCTCTCTGAAGAGGGCTGGGAAATGGCAGGAACCGGCTCCGATTATCCAAAAAAGAGCCTGATAGTAGATTTTGCTGCAGTTTGGCCTGACAATGGCGCTGCAGTGCTTCAGCTAGGCGTGAATAAAACACAATATCAATCGGAAAGCCACAAGGGGCCCAGACCATGACAAAACCAGCTTACAAGCGTGTTCTCCTGAAACTCTCCGGTGAAGCCCTGATGGGCGATGACGCCTACGGCATCAATCGTGCAACGATTGAGCGCATGGTGGCCGACGTCGCCGAAGTCGCCAAGCTTGGCGTCGAACTGGCGATCGTGATCGGCGGCGGCAATATTTTCCGCGGCGTCGCGCCTGGCGCCCAGGGCATGGACCGCGCTACCGCAGACTACATGGGCATGCTGGCGACGGTGATGAATTCCCTGGCGCTGGCGGACGCCATGCGCCAGATCGGCCTCACCGCACGCGTCATGTCGGCCATCAGCATCGAACAGGTAGTAGAACCATACGTGCGCCCTAAGGCGTTGCAATATCTGGAAGAAGACAAGGTTGTCATTTTTGCAGCAGGCACTGGCAATCCTTTTTTCACCACCGACACCGCAGCGGCGTTGCGCGGTTCGGAAATCGGCGCCGAAATCGTGCTGAAGGCGACCAAGGTCGACGGCGTCTACAGCGCGGATCCAAACAAGGATCCGACCGCAACCCGTTATTCGCACATCACGTTTGACGAAGCGATCACCAAGCATCTGCAAGTCATGGACGCCACCGCCTTTGCGCTGTGCCGCGACCAGAAGCTGCCGATCAAGGTGTTTTCCATCATCAAGCCGGGCGCGCTGAAGCGCGTCATCCTGGGCGAAGATGAAGGCACCTTGGTACACGTATAAAATATTTAGCCGATTTGTAAGAATTGCGCACATCTGTTGCGCAATTCCCTTACGTGGATAAGATTTAGCCAACTTAATACAATTTGTTTTAGTAGAGGAGAGCAGCATGAGCATTGCTGACGTGAAAAAGAATACCGATCAAAGAATGCAAAAGTCGCTGGAGACTTTGCGAGCCGACCTGGCCAAGGTACGTACCGGCCGCGCCCACACCGGCATTCTCGATCACATCATGGTCGATTACTACGGTAGCCCCGCCAATTTGAGCCAGGTCGCCAACGTGACCCTGATCGATGCGCGCACCATCGGTGTGCAGCCGTTTGAAAAGAAAATGATTGCGGTGGTAGAGAAAGCCATCCGCGAATCGGACCTGGGCCTGAATCCATCGACCCAGGGTGAACTGGTGCGGGTGCCGACGCCGGCGCTGACGGAAGAGCGCCGCAAGGAGATGGTCAAGCTGGTCAAGGGCGAAGCGGAAGATGCTAAAATTGCAATCCGCAATATCCGCCGCGACGCCAACGAAGGCTTAAAGAAGCTGGTCAAGGACAAGGAGTGTTCGGAAGACGACGAGCGCCGCGCGCAGGATGAAATCCAGAAGCTGACTGACAAATTCGTTGCCGAAATTGACAAGCAAGTGGTCGATAAAGAAAAAGAGATCCTGACGGTTTAACTCTAGCGCGGTGTTTCGCCCATAATGACACTTAATAAACGGCGTCTTTTCGTGCCATGCGTCGTTGCAAATCCTGGCGATAGTCCACTATCGCTCCGGTTTGCGTCTAGCCTGGCGCGAAAACACACCATTTCTTAAGCGCCATTATGGGCGAAACACCGCACTAGGTCCGACAGCACTATCTGCGCAGGGTGGGCATCTCATGTCCACCCTGCGCATTCTTTCTTACTGATTATTTATGGCCCATTCAAGTTCCACGCAAACGCTGCCTGCCAGCCCGACAGTGCCAAAGCACGTAGCCATCATCATGGACGGCAACGGCCGCTGGGCCACCAGCCGCTTTCTGCCGCGCGTCGCCGGCCACGGCAAAGGCGTCGAAGCAGTGCGCGCCGCGGTAGAAGCCTGTGCCGCGCGTGGCGTTGAATACCTGACGCTGTTTGCTTTCAGTTCCGAGAACTGGCGTCGGCCGGCCGATGAAGTATCGCTGCTGATGCGTCTGTTCATGGTGGCGCTGGAACGTGAAGTCGGCAAGATGCACGCCAACGGCATACGCCTGAAAGTGGTGGGCGACCTCAGCCGTTTCGACGACAAGCTGCAGCAGATGATCGATAACGCCGAGCGCAAGACCGCCGGCAATACCACCATGACGGTCACCATCTGCGCCAACTATGGCGGCCGCTGGGATGTCATGCAGGCGGTGCAAAAGATGTTGGCTGCCCGCGCCGCCAGCGGTGCGCCGGTGCTCGCGGGGGCGGATGCGTTTTCCGAGGACGAGCTGGCGCAGCACCTGGCGATGGCCTATGCGCCCGAGCCGGACCTGTTCATCCGCACCGGCGGCGAGCAGCGCATTTCCAATTTCCTGTTGTGGCAACTGGCCTACAGCGAACTCTACTTTACCGATACCTACTGGCCGGATTTCGGCGCCGACGAGCTGGACAAGGCGATTGCCTCTTACCAGCAGCGCGAGCGGCGCTTCGGGCGCACCAGCGCGCAACTGGTTGAACAGGCTTCCTGATGCTAAGAACACGTGTCATCACGGCGTTACTGTTATTGGCGCTACTGCTGCCAATCTTGTATTTCAATTATTACCCTGCATTTGCCGTCGTCTCGACGCTGTTTTTCGGCGCCGCGATCTGGGAGAGCGCCCGCATTTTCGGCGCCTCGGCTAAAGCCGCGCTGGCATGGGGGCTGGCTGCCCTGATCCTGTTCGGCGCTGTGCTGTATGCCGGCAGCGGCCCTAATATACGTCTGCTGTTCACGCTGTGCGTGGCAATCTGGTGCTTCCGTTTCGTGCCGTCCCTGGCGTTTGGCTTGCCGGCATTGCCTAGCCTGGGCAACCGGCTGATTGCGGCGACTTACGCCATCGCCATATTTGGCTGTTTCCTCGCAATTGTCGTATTGTTCCATCATTCGCCCATGTATTTGCTGTCGGTGCTGGTGATCGTCTGGGCTGCCGATATCGGCGCTTATTTTTCCGGCAAGGCTTTCGGCCGCCATAAGCTGGCGCCGTCGATTTCCCCCGGCAAGTCCTGGGAAGGCGCCGTCGGCGGCTGGATCCTGGTGCTGCTGATGGCGGTGGGCTTCAGTTTCACGCCGGCGCTGGCCGATACTTTCCCGATGCGCCTGCTGGCGACCTGGGGCTGGGCAGGATTGCTGGCAGCCATGACTGTACTGGTGGCCGCCAGTGTCGCCGGCGATTTGTTCGAGTCCATGCTCAAGCGCCGCGCCGGCATCAAGGACAGCAGCAACCTGCTGCCGGGCCATGGCGGCGTGCTGGACCGGGTCGATGCCCTGATCCCGGTGTTGCCGCTGGCGGCTTTGTTGAGTTTCTGGTTCTAGGTCGGGTATGCAAAATATTACTATTCTCGGCTCCACCGGTTCGATCGGCATGTCGACGCTGGATGTGCTGGCGCGCCATCCGGAGCGCTATTCAGTGTATGCACTGACGGCCCACAGCAGGGTGGAACAGCTGGCGCAGCAATGCCTGCAGTTCAAGCCCCAGGTGGCGGTGGTCGGCAGCGCCGCTGCGGCACAGCAGCTGAGCCGCCTGCTGCAGGCGCAGGCCCCCCAGATCGAAGTACTGCACGGCGCCGCGGCTTTATGCCAGGTTGCCAGCGCCCCGGCTTGCGATGCCGTGATGGCTGCAATTGTCGGCGCCGCCGGCCTGGAGCCGACCCTGGCTGCCGCCAAGGCTGGCAAGAAGGTCCTGCTGGCGAACAAGGAAGCCCTGGTCATGTCGGGCCAGCTGTTCATCGACACCGTCAAGCAGAGCGGGGCAGTGCTGCTGCCTATCGACAGCGAGCACAATGCGATTTTCCAGTGCCTGCCGCATAACTATCAGCGTTCGCCGGCGGCGCTCGGGGTCGAAAAGATCCTGCTGACGGCATCCGGCGGTCCGTTCCTGACGCGGCCGCTGGATACCATGGAGACGGTGACGCCGGCAGAAGCGATTGCCCATCCCAAATGGGTCATGGGCCGCAAGATCTCGGTCGATTCCGCCACCATGATGAACAAGGGCCTGGAAGTGATCGAGGCGCACTGGCTGTTCGGCGCCGCCGCCAGCCAGATCGAAGTGGTGATCCATCCGCAAAGCGTGATCCATTCCATGGTGTCGTATATCGACGGTTCGGTGCTGGCGCAGCTCGGCAACCCCGACATGCGCACGCCGATCGCCCATGCGCTGGCCTATCCCGAGCGCATCGCCTCCGGCGTCAGCCCGCTCGACCTGACGGTGATCGGGCAATTGCAGTTCAGCCGGCCTGACCTGCAGCGTTTTCCCTGCCTGAAACTCGCGTATGATGCATTGTTGGCCGGCGGTTCGGCCGCAACCATATTGAACGCCGCGAATGAAGTCGCGGTCCAAGCTTTTCTGGATGAGAAAATCGGATTCGGCATGATCGCTCAATTAATCGCTCGCACCATGGACAGCTTGCCGCTATGCGCGGTGACCGATATAGATATGTTGCTTGAGCAAGACCGCCTGGCGCGCCAGACCGTCAATGCCCTGATATCCTGACCATACCTATCGCACACTTATATACGGCAATGGCCTTTCTGCAAACTATCCTCGCATTTGTTGTCGCTCTTGGTTCGCTGGTGATCATCCACGAGCTTGGCCACTATTGGGTCGCGCGTTTGTGCGGCGTCAAAGTGCTGCGCTTTTCGGTTGGCATGGGCAAGATTGTCTGGTCGCGCCGTTTCGGCCCCGACCAGACCGAGTGGGCGCTTTCCATCCTGCCATTGGGCGGCTACGTCAAGATGCTGGATGCCCGTGAGCAAGATGTGTCGGGCATTTCACCGCAAGACATGAAGCGGGAGTTCACCAGCCAGTCGGTCTGGCGGCGCATCGCGATTGTCGCCGCCGGCCCTCTGGCGAATTTCATTCTTGCCATTTTATTATTTGCCGGCCTGTACAGCTATGGCGAAATGGAGCCGACGCCAAAGGTGCGGACGGTAGCGGAGCAAACCGCGGCCTACCAGGCCGGCTTGCGCGGCGATGAACTGATTACCGCCGTGAACGGCGAGCCGGTCCAGACCTGGAATGAATTGCGCTGGAAAGTGATGCAGGCGGTGGTCGACAAGGCGCCGGTCAAGCTTGACGTACGGCGCTCAAATCCAGGCGCCTCGGGCGGCAGTCTGCTGGACACGGTCAGCCTGTCGACCGCCGGCCTGGTGACCAAGGACCTGGAAGGCGATTACCTCGGCAAGCTGGGCATCAAGCTGGCGGTCGGTAAGCCGATCCTGAACAAAGTTGATCCCGGCGGACCTGCCATGAAAGCTGGTTTGCGGGAAGGTGACCAGATCACGGCAATCAATGGCGTGCCAATGGTTGATAGCGTGGATTTTATTGCCAAGGTGAGTGCCTCGCCGGGCAAGACTTTGACGTTGACAGGTTTGCGAAATGGCAATATTTTTACCCTGGATGTGACGCCGGAGGCGCAGCCGTCCAAAGACGGGACTATAGGCAGGATCAAGGTCGAATTATCGTCCACGATGCCGGAGATGGTGCTGTCCAGCAGCCCGCCGCTGCAAGCACTTGCCAAAGGAGCAAAACGGACCTGGGACAGCAGTATCCTGACCCTCAAAATGCTGGGTAAAATGATTGTCGGCGAGGTTTCCTGGAAGAATATTACCGGCCCGATCACGATTGCCGACTATGCCGGCCAGACCGCACGGATCGGCGCATTCAGCTATTTGAGCTTTATTGCCTTTATCAGCATCAGCCTTGGCGTCATGAATTTGCTCCCCATTCCGGTTCTAGATGGTGGTCTTTTGCTGTATTATTCGCTGGAAGTTTTGACCGGACGCCCCATTCCTGAACGGGTTGGTGCAATTGCACAGCGCGCAGGCATCGGCATTTTGATGACGTTGATGATGGTCGCCATGTTTAACGACATCGTTCGGCTCCTATTTTAAACTCCTTTAAGTTCGGCTCTCTTGTCTGACAATCGTGGCGGACAAGGACATTGATAAAAAACGATCGCTAATGAAATTACATTCCGAGCACTTCCCTTTGTCGATTCTTCCCCGTCGTTTGATTGCTGCCGCTGCCTTTGCCCTGTGTTCGGGCCAGGTCATGGCGGTGCAGCCATTTGTGGTCAAGGATATCCGCATTGAAGGTATCCAGCGCACGGAGGCCGGTACTGTATTCAGCTACTTGCCGGTACGCGTCGGCGAGCAGTTCACCGACGAAAAAGGGACCGCGGCGATCAAGGCCCTGTATGCGACCGGCTTCTTCAAGGATGTGCGGATCGAATCCGAGGGCGACGTGCTGGTGGTGATGGTGGAGGAGCGGCCGTCGATTGCCGCCGTCGACTTCTCCGGTATCAAGGAATTCGATAAAGACCAGCTGACCAAAGCGCTGAAGGAAATCGGCGTCGGCGAATCGCGTATTTTCGACAAGGCCCAGGTCGACCGCGCTGAACAGGAACTGAAGAAACAGTACCTGTCGCGTGGCCTGTACGGCATGAAAGTGACGACCACCGTCACGCCTATCGAACGCAACCGCGTCAATGTCACGTTTGCCGTCGACGAAGGCGAAGTATCGCGCATCAAGGAAATCCGCTTCGTCGGCAACAAGGCATTCTCCGACGGCGACCTGCGCGACCAGATCAAGCTGCGCTCGCCGGGCTGGTTCACCTGGTATACCAAGGCCGACCAGTACGCCAAGGAAAAGCTGTCAGGCGATATCGAAACCCTGCGTTCCTATTACCTGAACCGCGGCTATATCGAGATGCAGGTTGAATCGACCCAGGTGTCGATCACGCCGGACAAGAAGGATATCTACATCACCATCAATATCAACGAAGGTGAAAAGTACAAGGTTTCCGACATCAAGATGGAAGGCGAGATGTTCGGCCGCGAAGACGAACTCAAGTCATTGCTGGAATTGAAAAAAGGCGATGTCTTCAACGGTGAAAAGCTCAACAGCAGCACCAAGAAGATGTCCGAGCGCCTGGGTAACTTCGGTTACGCTTTCGCCAACGTCAACGCCAATCCGGACCTGAACCGCGAAACCAAGGAAGTAGCGTTTACCATCCTGGTCGATCCGGGCAAGCGCGTCTACGTGCGCCACGTCAACGTCACCGGCAATACCAAGACGCGCGACGAAGTGGTGCGCCGCGAATTCCGCCAGTTCGAAGACTCGTGGTACGACGGTTCCAAGATCAAGCTGTCGCGCGACCGCGTCGACCGCCTCGGCTATTTCAAGGATGTCGGCATCGAAACGCCGGAAGTGCCGAACACCTCCGACCAGGTCGATATCAATATGGCGGTCACCGAGAAGCCTACCGGTAACATCCAGGTCGGCGCCGGTTTCTCGCAGACCGACAAGCTGAGCCTGTCCGGTTCGATCCAGCAGCAGAATGCTTTCGGCAGCGGCAACACCATCGGCCTCGATGTGAACACCAGCAGCTATTCGCGGGTGATCGCGCTGTCCCAGACTAATCCTTACTTTACCGATGACGGCATCAGCCGCACCTACAACGTGTATCTGCGTACCGTGCGGCCGTCGCCATACACCACCGGTGACTACCGTGTCCGCACCATCGGCAGCGATATCAAGTTCGGCGTGCCGTTCTCGGAACTGGATACGGTGTTCTTCGGCGTCGGTATTGAAAACACCAACGTCAAGGCCGATAATTCCAGCCCGTTGCTGTACCAGCAGTATGTCCATGATTTCGGCAACGGCGTCCTGGTGCCTAGCGGCCAGACCTTGCCTAACGGCCAGAGCTATGACGTTTTGCAAAATCCTGCCGCCGCCACCACCAACAGCTTCCCGCTGACGGCTGCCTGGCAGCGCGACAGCCGCGACAGTGCACTGGTGCCGACCAAGGGACGCTACCAGCGCGCCACGCTTGAAGTGTCGGCGGTCGGTACCCTGCGCTATTACCGCGCCAGCTATCAGCATCAGTACTTCCAGCCATTCTGGGGCAATGCGGCAACGCTGGCCTTGAACGGTGAAATCGATTACGGCCGCGGCATCGGCGGCAAGCCGTATCCGGTGTTCAAGAACTACTATGCCGGCGGTATCGGCACCGTGCGCGGTTTTGAAGGTTCGACACTGGGCGTCGGCACCAACGTCGACCAGTACGGCGATTCGATGGGTGGCGCCTCGCGCGTGTTCGGCAACATGGAATTGCAATTCCCGTTCCCGGGTTCCGGCAGCGACCGCACCCTGCGCTGGTTTACCTTCCTCGACAGCGGCCAGGTCTATGCGGACAGGAAGCCGATGCAGTTGAGCGAGTTGCGGTATTCTACCGGTCTCGGTTTGAGCTGGGTTTCGCCTATCGGTCCATTGAAGATCAGCTACGGCAAGCCGCTGAATGCCAAGCCGACCGACAAGACGCAATCCTTCCAGTTTCAGTTGGGTACGGGCTTCTAAATCCGCCGGGGTCTGCGCCGTGCAGATTCTGGCAAGAATGGCATAATGCACAAGTTGCATCATTTGAATTGCGGAGAATAGTGTTGAAATCTCTAATTAAATCATTTACATCCTTACCATCGGCTGCTGTCCTGGCTGTGTGCGCCTTGTCGGCGGCCGCGCCAGTGCATGCGGATGAAGGCTCGAAAATCGCCTTCGTCAGTAGCGAGCGCATTTTGCGCGAGGCCAACCCGGCCAAGGTGGCGCAAACCAAGATCGAAAGCGAGTTTTCCAAGCGCGACAAGGAATTGCAGGACCAGGCAGCTACCTTGAAAGCCAAGGCGGACAAGCTGGACAAGGATTCAGCCGTGATTTCGGATTCCGAGCGCAACAAGCGCCAGCGCGAACTGAGCGATCTGGACAAGGATTTCCAGCGCAAGCAGCGTGAATTCCGCGAAGACTTGAACCAGCGCCGCAACGAAGAGCTGGCAATCGTCCTGGAGCGTTCGACCAAGGCGATCAAGCAGATCGCCGAAGCAGAAAAGTACGATATGGTGTTTCAGGAAGGCGGCGTGTATGTGAGCCCGCGTATTGATATCACCGATAAAGTGCTGAAGATCCTCAATAAATAAGTACATTCTGTTAAGGCCAATCAGTATGAGCATTCGGCTAAAAGAATTGGTCGAAAGCTTAGGTGGCCAATTGACCGGTGATGCGGATACCCAGGTATCCGGCATCGCTCCCCTGAGCGATGCCACCGCATCACAGATCACCTTCCTCTCGAATCCAAAATTCCGCCCCCAGGTGTCGCAAACGCAAGCGGCTGCTGTCATCCTGTCTGCCGCGGATGATGCGGCGGTCGGCGCCGACTATCATGGCGCGCGCATTGTCGCCGCCAATCCCTATGCGTACTTTGCCCGGGCGGCGCAGTTTTTTGCTGCCAGAAATGCAATTCCGGTGATTCCCGGAATTGATCCGGCCGCCAGCGTCGATCCTGCCGCCCAGGTCGCGGCCAGTGCCTGCATCGGCCCCAATGTGGTCATCGGCAGCGGCGCGGTCATCGGCGAGAATGTCCGCATCGATGCCGGTTGCGTGATTGGCGCGGGCGTCAGGATAGGCGCGGCTAGTTATCTTTATCCCAATGTTACCGTCTATCACGCCTGTGAGATCGGCCAGCGCGCCATCATTCATTCCGGCGTGGTGATCGGCGCCGACGGTTTCGGTTTTGCCAACGATGGCGGAGCCTGGGTCAAGATCCCGCAAACCGGGCGCGTGCTGATCGGCGACGACGTCGAAATCGGCGCGAATACCACGATTGACCGCGGCGCCCTGGCCGATACCGTGATTGAAGAGGGCGTCAAGCTGGACAACCAGATCCAGATCGCCCATAACTGCCATATCGGCGCCCATACCGCGATTGCGGCGTGCGCGGGGATCGCCGGCAGCGCCCGGATCGGCAAATACTGCTCTATAGGCGGCGCCGCCATGATCCATGGCCACATCACCATTGCCGATCACGTGCATGTGTCGGCCGGAACGCTGGCTTTGCGCTCGATTTCCGAACCGGGGCAATATACCGGGTTTTATCCGATTGCCAAGCATGGCGACTGGGAAAAATCTGCCGCCCTGGTACGCAATCTGAATACAATGCGTGAGAAAATCCGGTCTCTGGAAAAATCCATTAAACAGTTATCACAACAGCTTACCCAAGAAGATAATGAATAGTCCAAACCAAACGCTAGATATCAATCAGATCAAAACCTACCTGCCGCACCGTTATCCGCTGTTGCTGGTTGATCGCGTATTGAATTGGGAAAGCGGCAAGTCGATCACTGCGATCAAGAATGTCACGATCAATGAAGAATTCTTCAACGGACATTTTCCTAACAAGCCGGTGATGCCAGGCGTATTGACGATTGAAGCGCTGGCGCAGACCGCCGCGCTGTTGTCATTTTTGACTGAAGGCCGCAAGCCGGATGAAAATACCGTGGTGTATTTCCTCGGCATCGACAAGGCGCGTTTCCGCCGCCCGGTCGAGCCAGGCGACCAGATCAAGCTGCAAGTCGAGATCGTGCGCGTAGTGCGCGGCATCTGGAAATACAAGGCCATCGCCAGCGTCGACGGCGAACTGGCGGTAGAAGCCGAATTCATGTGCACCATGCGCACCGCGGTCAGCCCTGGCGCAGCGTCCACTCCTGCGGCGACCGTCGCCGACGCCAGCCCATCAGCGTGATCCGATGACGCGCATTCATCCTACCGCCGTCATCGATCCCAAGGCGAGTCTTGATAGTTCAGTAGAAGTCGGCGCTTACACAGTCATCGGACCGGACGTCGTGATCGGCGCCGGCAGCAAGATCGGCCCGCACGCTGTGATCGAAGGCCACACCACCATCGGCCGCGATAATTCGATTTTCCAGTTCGGCTCGATCGGCGCCGTGCCGCAGGATAAGAAATACGCCGGCGAACCGACCCGCCTGGAGATCGGCGACCGCAACACTATCCGCGAGTTCGTGACCCTGAACCTGGGCACCGTGCAGGACGGTGGCGTCACCCGTATCGGCAACGACAACTGGGTCATGGCCTATGTGCACGTGGCGCATGATTGCCGGATCGGCAGCAACACCACGATCGCCAACAATGCCACCTTGGCCGGCCATGTGCATATCGGCGACTGGGTGCTGCTCGGCGGTTTCACTACCGTGCATCAGTTCTGCCGCATCGGCGCGCATGCGATGACTGCATTTACCGCGGCGGTCAGCCAGGACATTCCGCCCTTCGTGACCGCGGCCGGCAACCGCGCCGAACCTGCCGGCATCAACAGCGAAGGCTTGCGTCGCCGCGGTTTCAGCAGCGAGCAGATCATGGCCATCAAGCGCGCCTACCGCACCATCTATCGCGCCGGCCTGCCGCTCGAAGAAGCCATGGCTGCGCTGGCGCTGGAAGAGGCCAAGACGCCGGACTCTGCTGCCTACCTGAAGCAGATGCGTGAATTCATCGCATCCTCGACGCGCGGCATCATCCGCTGACATGGCGGACAGCAACGCCAATGTAACCATCGCCATGGTCGCCGGCGAAACTTCCGGCGACCTGCTGGCCGCGCGCCTGCTGTCGGGGTTGCGGCCGCATTTGCCTGATGCGCGCATGCATGGCATCGGCGGCGCCAGGATGGCCGAATACGGTTTTGTCAGCGACTGGCCGATGGAAAAGCTGTCGGTCAACGGCCTGTTCGAAGTACTTGCTCACTATCGCGAGCTGAAGGGCATCCAGAACACGCTGCGCGACCGGCTGCTGGCGGAAAAGCCGAATGTCTTCATCGGCGTCGATGCGCCGGATTTTAATTTCGGCCTGGAAGCGCAGCTGCGCCAGGGCGGTATTCCCACAGTGCATTTTATCGGACCATCGATCTGGGCATGGCGCGGCGGCCGCATCAAGAAGATCGCGAAGGCGGCGTCGCACATGCTGGTCATCTTTCCGTTTGAAGCAGAGATTTATCGCAAGGCCGGCATCTCCGTCACCTATGTCGGCCATCCGCTGGCGCAGGTGATCCCGATGGAACCGGATGTGGCGGCGGCGCGCAGCGCGCTCGGCCTGCCGGCTGCAGGCCGCGTTGTGGCGATCATGCCGGGCAGCCGCATGGGCGAATTGAAGCACAACACCATTGCTTTTGTGGAAGCCGCCAGGATACTGGCGCAGCGCGATCCTGGCATGCGCTTCATCGCGCCCATGGCGGGCGAGAAGCAGCGCAAGTTCTTTAGCGAGCTGCTCAGCCAGGCCGGTTTGCAGGACCTGCCGCTGCAGATCCTGGATGGCCAGTCGCACACCGCCATGGCCGCCGCCGACGGCGTGCTGGTAGCTTCGGGCACGGCTTCGCTGGAAGTCGCCCTGTACAAGAAGCCGATGGTGATCGCCTACAAGATGATGCGCGCCAGCTGGGAAATCATGCGCCACATGAGCTACCAGCCGTGGATAGGCTTGCCGAACATCCTGGCGCGCGAATTCCTGGTGCCGGAGCTGCTGCAGCACAACGCCACGCCGCAGGCGCTGGCCGATGCGCTCTGGCAGCAGCTGGAAGATCCGGCCCGCCAGGCGATGCTGAGACAGCGCTTTACCGACATGCATCACTCTTTGTTGCGCGATACCGCCAGCGAGAGTGCGCAAGCGGTGCTGCAAGTCATCGAACAGCATCAGCGTTCATCTTGATCCATGCCGGTCTGACAGACCGCTCACTTTTGTACTGAATGCCGTGACCCTATCCGATCCCAATCTCTCTCTCTTCACCTACGACGGCGAAATCATTTGCGGCGTCGATGAAGCAGGCCGCGGCCCCTTGGCAGGCCCGGTGTTTGCTGCCGCCGTCATCCTTGATCCGGCAAAACCGGTCAACGGCCTGCGCGATTCCAAGAAGCTGACTGCCGAACGTCGCGAAGCCCTAGCCGAGCAAATCAAGACCAACGCACTGGCTTGGGCCATCGCCGAATGCTCGGAAGAGGAAATCGATAAGCTCAATATTTTGCAAGCGACCATGCTGGCGATGCGCCGCGCGGTAGAGGGATTGGCGATGCTGCCGACACTGGCGCTGATCGACGGCAACCGCTGTCCGCAGCTCAGTATCCGCTCCGAGGCCATCATCAAGGGCGACGACAAGGTGCAAGCGATTTCGGCTGCATCGATTCTCGCCAAGACCGCGCGCGACGCTGCGCTGCAAGTACTGCATGAACGATATCCGCACTACGCTTTCGACCAGCACAAAGGGTATCCGACCGCGCTGCACATGGAGCGGCTGCGCCTGCACGGCGTCTCGCCGGTGCATCGCAAATCCTATGCGCCGGTGCGGGCCTTGCTGGCGATCATTCCCGGCGGAGCAGCCTAATGAAAAGCATCACTTCATCCGCCAATCCTTTGTACAAGGAACTGAAGCTGCTGGCGACCAGCGCCCAGGCGCGGCGCAAGGCCGGCCGCACTTTGCTGGACGGGATCCACCTGAGCGAAGCGTACCTCCAGCACGGGGGCAAGCCGGTCTTATGCGTCGCCAGCGAAACCGCGCTGACGCATGCCGAAGCCGCCGCGCTGATCCGCCAGTGCCAGGCCGACGCGGTGCAATGCGTGGTGCTGCCGGATGGGCAGTACCAGGCGTTGAGCCAGGTCGAGCACGGCGTCGGTTTGCTGCTCGTGATCGAAACGCCGAAAACGACGCCGCCGGCAGCCTTGACCCAATCCGCCGTACTGCTCGACAACCTGCAGGATCCCGGCAATCTCGGCTCCATCCTGCGCAGCGCCGCCGCCGCCGGCATCAGGCAGATCTATTGTTCGGAAGGCAGCGCATCGGCTTGGTCGCCTAAAGTCTTGCGCGCCGGGATGGGCGCCCATTTCATCCTGGATGTTTTTGAAAACGTCGACCTGGCGGCGCTGATGTCAAGCGCGCAGGTTCCGGTGTTTGCCACCAGCTCCTATGCTAGCCAAAGCATCTATCAAGCTGATCTTAGCGTACCGCTGGCATGGTTGTTCGGCCACGAGGGCCAAGGCGTTGCAGAAGACCTACTGCAGCTGGCCGGTCAGCAGGTCGTGATTCCGCATCGCGGCCAGATGGAATCTCTGAACGTTGCCGCTGCGGCAGCAGTATGTTTTTTTGAGCAGTTGCGCCAAATCAGCAATTGATGTTCCCTTAAACCCCGAGAAATCACTCGTAGGGTGGGCACTCCGTGCCCACGCGGACGGGGCGGGGCGCGCAGCCCGGGGCGCGTAGCCGGGGCGCGTATCCGGGGCACGCAGCCTGGGGCGTGAATGCCTGGGACACGCATATCAGGGATATCGATGCCTGCGGCACTGCGTGGGCACGGAGTGCCCACCCTACGATTTTAATAAAATTCTCAATAGACCAGCTGTCTTCCCCATTTTCTTTCGCCAGTTTTTAGGACATTTCTGTCCTGTGGGCTTTCGCGCCAGGTTTATCACGTAGCGCGTGATGCACTGCATTCTGTGGCTGGCCTTACTCCTATCGACCATTTCCTGACTTGGTTTCGTTGCTAAATGTTCGCACGTCGTTTTCTCAAGTTACATTCCAATTCGATTATTAAATGCGTCGGTTTGTCGGATTCTTGATTGTGTCAATGTGAATAAATGTTATGAATTTTTGTTACAAAATTGACTATATTTTTTGTAATTATTTTTCCTTCGGCGCGACTATATTGCGAACGTGGCAATCGCATGATTTTATGGTTGCAAAAGAAAACGGCCGGACAATTTCGCAATGCAAGCCTGCATTCGAAGACTCTGCATCGTCTATTTGCCATTGCATGGTTTGCCTTGCGTCAACACAAGTTCCTTTGGATAAATTTGATAGGCGAAGAGATATTATGGATTCCAATAAAAGAAATTTAGGCGCGTCGGGCTTGTCCGGTGAATTTGCCAATGCAGCTTCTCTGGCTGAGGCCGTAGCGCCCGGCGCCCAGGCTATGCTGCGCGCTGCAGTCGATAGCCGTCTTGCGCAAGACGCTGAAGCCTCGCCGCGGGCCGCAGCAGCCCCTTCGATTAACAGCGCTTCTGATCGGGCCGGCGGCCAGACCGGCAACGTCGGCAGCGGCGCCACGATCGACGATGCCCGTCCTACCCTGAGCGGCCACGCTCAACCCAGTACCATTGATAACAGCTCCTTTGTCAATATCTATGATAACGGCAAATTATTGGGTTCCGCCTTCGTCCGCCAGGATGGCGGCTGGACGTTCAACCTGCCAGCCACCGACCCGCTCGATACCGGCGAACACGTATTCACGGTGGTCGACGCCTCAGGTGCGATATCCGAGCCATTCGTACTGAACATAGAAATTCCCGAATCATCCAAGCCAGTCATCGATGCGGTGCTCGACAATATCGGCGTGACGGGTGAAATTTTCAGCGGCGGCACGACGGACGATGCCAGGCCAATACTGCGCGGCCATGGTGAAGCCGGCACGCAGGTTTTTCTTTACGATAACGGCGTTGCAGTCGGCGATGCAATAATCGAACCGGACGGCAGTTGGAGCCTTGGACCTTACAAATCGCTTGCACCTGGCGAGCACGTGCTGACGGTGGTCAAGGACCGCATTGCCTCCGATCCGTTCGTACTGACGGTGGGCGACACCGAGCCAGTCGTCAAGCCCGCAATCGATGGTGCGTTTGACGATTTCGGCAAGACAGGCGAAATTGCCAACGGCGGCATCACTGACGATGCCACACCGACGCTGCGTGGCCACGGCGAGCCGTTTTCGCAATACACCGTATACGACAACAATGTGCGTGTCGGTTATGCGTACAGCAATCAGGACGGTAGCTGGTCGTATACTGTGGGCAAAGAGCTGACGCAAGGCGAGCATGTGTTTACAGCAACCGGTACTAGCCCGGCCGGCGTTATCCTGTCTTCCGAGCCATTCACGCTGACCGTGGGCGCTCCGGATTCGCCCAAGCCGGTGATCGATTCGGCGTTTGACGATTTCGGCAAGACTGGCGATATCGCCAACGGCGGCACGACGGACGATGCGACCCCGATTTTGCGTGGCCACGGTGAGCCGCTGTCGCAGTACACCGTGTACGACAACAATGTGCGTGTCGGTTATGCGTTCAGCGGTCCTGACGGCAACTGGTCGTTCACCGTGAGCAACAAGCTGGCGCTGGGCGAACACAGCTTCACTGTGTCTGGCGCTGGCGTCACTTCCGAGCCATTCACACTGACCGTGGGCGCGCCGGATTCGCCCAAGCCGGTGATCGACTCGGCGTTTGACGATTTCGGCAAGACTGGCGATATCGCCAACGGCGGCACGACGGACGATGCGACCCCGATTTTGCGTGGCCACGGTGAGCCGTTTTCGCAATACGCTGTATACGACAACAATGTGCGTGTCGGTTATGCATACAGCAATCAGGATGGTAGCTGGTCGTATGCAGTGAGCAAAGAACTGTCGCAAGGCGAGCACAGCTTCACCGTGTCTGGCGCTGGCGTCACTTCCGAGCCATTCACACTGACCGTGGGCGCGCCGGATTCGCCCAAGCCGGTGATCGATTCGGCGCTTGACGATTTCGGCAAGACTGGCGATATCGCCAACGGCGGTACGACGGATGATGCGACACCAACGCTGCGCGGCCAGGGTGAACCACTGTCGCAGTACACCGTGTACGACAACAATGTGCGCGTCGGATATGCGTTCAGCGGCCCTGACGGCAACTGGTCGTTCACCGTGAGCAACAAGCTGGCGCTGGGCGAGCACAGTTTCACCGTGGCTGGCGCTGGCGTCACTTCCGAGCCATTCACGCTGACCGTGGGCGCACCGGATTCGCCCAAGCCGGTGATCGCTGCGGCGTTTGATGATTTTGGCAAATATGGCGATATCGTCAATGGCGGCACGACGGATGATGCGACCCCGACTCTGCGCGGCCAAGGCGAGCCGCTGTTGCAGTACACCGTGTATGACAACAATGTGCGTGTCGGTTATGCGTTCAGCGGTCCTGACGGCAACTGGTCGTTCACCGTGAGCAACAAGCTGGCGCTGGGCGAGCACAGTTTCACCGTGTCTGGTGCCGGCGTCACTTCCGAGCCGTTCACGCTGACGGTGGATGCGACTGCACCAGAAGTACCGGTTGTGCCAGAAGTACCGGTTGTACCAGAATTGCCGGTTGTACCAGAGGTACCGGAACCGGTGATCGATCCGACCTTGCCGCCAACGACCATCCGTCAGGTCATCGATAATTTCGGTTCCCAAGTGGGCAATGTCCGGCCCGGTTCAAGTACCGATGACGCCACGCCGAAGCTTACCGGTCAGGCTGCGGCCAATACCTTGGTGACGATCTATGACGGCGCCGACAATCCTATCGGTTCGGTCCAGGCCAACGGGTTTGGCCAATGGACATTCACGGTTCCTGCAGAGCAGTCGCTGAACGATGGCCGCCATATCTTCACTGCGGTGGCCGCCAACGGCCAAGTTAGTGCCGGCTATGAAATCAACATCGACACCTCGGCAGTGGCGACGACTCCGCGGATCTATGCTATCCACGACGATGTCGGTCCTGAGCAGGGCGATCTGTACGCCCCCGGCAAGCCAGGCAGCGGCTTGTTGACTACTGACGACACCCGTCCGAAGCTGTATGGTGAAGCTGGCGCCAACCGGTTGGTGACGATCTATGATGGTGTCAACAATCCGATCGGTTCGGCACGGGCTGACGGCGCTGGCCGCTGGACTTTCACGCCTGAAGAGGCGTTGAGCAATGGCACTCACAATCTCACCGCGGTGGCCGACGGCCGCACCAGCGCTGATTTCCCGATCACCATTAGCGGCGCCGTTGCGCCGGCCAAGTTGGTGATCGAGTCTGCCCATGACGATGCGTCGCCGGCGTTTCATGGTCAAGGCGGTGTGCCGGGTACGCAGATTTTACTGTATGAGAACGGTATTCGCATTGGTGCTGGCTGGGTTGATGCTGACGGTAGCTGGACGCTCAGAGACTTTAGTCCGCTCTCATCGGGCGAGCACACGCTGACGGTGGTCAATGCCGGCGTGACGTCCGAGCCATTCACGCTAACTGTGGGCGCGCCTGACTCGACGAAGCTGGTGATCGATTCGGCATTCGACAACTTCGGCGCGACTGGTGTGATCGGCAATGGCGGCACGACGGATGACGTTGCTCCAAGGATCAGCGGTCATGGTCAGCCGGGCGGGCAGGTCAGCCTGTTTGACGGCAATGTGTTCCTGGGGCAGGCCACAATAAGGCAGGATGGCAGCTGGAGCTTGTATCCGAACATCGTGCTGACGCAGGGTGAGCACGTACTGACGGTGGTCGATGCTGGCAATGCGAGATCGGAGCCATTCGTGCTGAATGTGGTTGCTGCGGATTCGGCCAAGCCGGTGATCGATTCGGTAATCGATAACGTCGGAACAGTGGAAGAACTCGCCAATGGCGCCACTACCGATGATGCGCGGCCATCATTCCATGGTCATGGCGAACCCAATAGCTATATATACTTGCTCGACCATGGCCAACGCGTGGGAGAGGCTCAAGTGGCTGAGGATGGCAGCTGGGTTCTGAATGTCGAGAAACGGCTGGCTCCAGGTGAGCATGAATTCATGGTGGCTAGTGATGGCGTCATGTCCGAGCCGTTCACACTGACGGTGGAGAATGCGCCGGAGGCGCCAAGGCCGGTGATCGATTCGGCGACGGACGATGTCGGCGTAACTGGCGTGATCTCCAATGGCGGCACTACCGATGATTACACTCCGGTATTTCACGGTCATGCCGAAGCGGATACTCCGGTTATCTATTTCTACGACAAGACCACCTACATCGGCAGCAGTACCGTGCAAGCGGATGGCAGCTGGACATTCGAGCTGATCGACGCAAACCAGAGCACTACGCTGCTCCCTGGGGATCATTCGATTACGGCAACCACCGATGGCGTCACGTTCTCCGAGCCGTTTGTGCTGCATGTTGTGGAGCCTGCGTCTGCAGAAGGGCAGGCTGAAGCCGTAGATGCCATTATTCCTGAATCGTCCAAACCGGTGATCGAATTGGCGATGGACGATATGGGGGCGGTAACGGGCCCGGTATTCAATGGCGGTAGCACGGACGACGTCCGGCCGGAATTCAGTGGCCGTGGCGAGGCAAATGCTATAGTGATCCTGTATGACAATGGCAGGATCGTGGGCCGAGGTTCGGTGACGCCGGATGGCAGCTGGACGGTTCGTACCGACGGTCCGGTTGGGTACGGCGAGCATGTGTACACGGCGCGTATAGGCGGGTTGGATTCGGAACCGTTCACCTTGAACGTCGTTGCGTCCGAAGCAGTGGACAAGCCGGGAATTGATCCGGCGATCGATTCGGCCAACGACGATGTCAGCCACAGCGAACTGGCCAACGGCAACGCCACAGGTGATGCGACGCCAACCTTGCGTGGCCATGGCGAGCCGAATAGCGTTGTTTTTGTCTACGACAACGGTCTCAGGATCGGTAATGCTTGGGCGGGTGCCGATGGCAGCTGGAGCTACGATTCCAGCAAGCTGGCGAAGGGCGAGCATGCCTTCACGGTGGATGCCGGCGATGGCGCGATGTCTGCTCCGTTCACCTTGAGCGTGACTGTTGAGCCGGTGATAGGGAAGCCGGTGATTGATTCGGTATATGACACCTATGCGCCTGGCGGCTCGGTGGAGCTCGTCAGCGGTGACGTCATGGGATACAACTTGCTGATCCTGCGTGGCCATGGCGAGCCTAACACGCCGGTGTTGATTTACGATAACGGTGTGTATGTCGGTTACGCGGATACGGGTACTGATGGCAAGTGGACCTATGGGACTGACCCGCTGAGCCTCGGTGAACACGCATTCACGACGGAAATTACCACTCCCGAGGGTGCGGTCTTGACCTCGGATCCGTTTGTGGCGTATTACGGTGTCTCTGCCCCTGTTGCAGCTTCCATGCAAGTCGAGGCCATGGAAGTGACGGGCAATGAGGACATTGCCCTGAGCGCGCTGAATGCTACATCGGTGCAGTCGGTTGATAAGCCGGTCGCTAGTAGTGCCGGTTCGCAGCAAGGTGAGTTGGGTGTGGCTTGGGAGGTCAAGAGTGATGGCGGTGTCTTGCACCTGGACTCGCTTGCCGAAACGTCTGCAGTGCATGCCAGCGATGTGCCGAACAATGGTTTATCGTCGTTGTCGATAGATGCCTTGCTGCAGCCGGTTGGCGAGTTCTTTGCCGAGGCGTCTGATATCTCTCCGGCCGGTGATGTCAATTATCCGGTCGATCTGACGACGTTTGCCAGCGAGCAGGGTGTATCGCAATCCATCGAGGTCATCGAAGGTTCTATCGTTGTGTTCCCGCTCATACAGCAGCCTGAACTGCTGGAATTACACGCGGCATAAGCTGTCATGATTGAAGGATACGGCCGCTTGCTTTTGCAATGAAAGCAGCGGCTGGGTTCTGGCGCACAGCTGGCCGGACTGCCATCGGCCTTCTTGTCTGTCTATTGATATTTTCTTAAATTACGACAAATCATCCGTAGGGTGGGCACTCCGTGCCCACGCGGACACGCAACCCGGGACGTAAATGTCCGCAGCGCTGCGTGGGCACGGAGTGCCCACCCTACGACATCGATTTTTAAGATGATGGCTTGTCCTGTTTTATGAAATTCTGAATAGTTTATTTTCTCTTTAAATGCTGTTCAGTTGAGACTGAACAGCATTTTTTTATTTGCGGCCGTTGGCGGGTATTTGTGCCGGCACGGAATCGTAGTTATTGCGATAAAACAAGTCGCGCTTGTCGCACCTCGGCCTGTAACGATTACTGGCAATTCGCACTGCCAACCGATCGTTATCCGCTCTCAAGATAATTGCAATAAAAGCAATGGTGCATTAATATCATAGGCATTCATCTTCCCACAATCTCTTGCGCATTCGCCGTAGCCGATATTGTGGCTGCTTACTCCCTATGAATGGAGCGATCCTATGAATTTCACTAAAAAAAAATCATTTGCGCGGACTCAAGTAAATGAGTTCGGCGCCACTACCGCCCTGGTTGAGGCGGCAAAGTCCGATGTCCAAGCGTCGGTGACTGAAATACATCTGGTGGCTGACAGCGTGGATATCGCATCAATCCGTTCAGCAGCGGGGCTGGCGATAGACGGCGCCCATGCCCAACCCGAATTGACCATAGTTCCGCTAAGCCCGGGCCTTGCCATTGATAAGGGCGCACCATTGCAGGCGAATTCCCCTGGCAGCGGTTTCGACAGCGGCAAATTGCTGAGTTCCGTTTATGTTGACCAGTCTGGCGGCTGGGGGCTGCAGCTAGCTCCGGATAACGTACCTGATGCGAGTGAGCAGGCAGTATCCGGCGCCGACGAGAAAGTGCTGGAGGCAGAGGTTCTCGAGCTGGAGAAGCCGGTGATCAAGGCCGCCATGAATGATGCCGGTGCAGCGGGAGAGATTGATGACGGCGGCACGACTGCGGATGCCACGCCGACGTTCTCCGGCTATGGCGAGCCGTTCGCCCGGCTGACAATCTACGACAACGGACTGCCGATTGGCGATACTGCGATTGGATCGGACGGCATATGGTCGTTTACTGTTCGTGAACGACTGGATCCGGGTGAGCATCAGTTCATAGTGGATGTGGCAGGGGTCATGTCCGATCCGTTCATGCTGACAGTAAGCGCTCCGGAAGCGGACAGGCCGGCAATCGACGCCGTGCCGGATGATGCGGGGGCGGTGGCTGAGCTTATAAGCGGTGATACGGCCAGCGATTCCTGTCCCGCGCTCAGCGGCTTGGTGCTGGCTGACCTGCTGCAGCCGGCGACTGCGGAGTTGTTGGCTGGCGGCCAGGCCGGAATTTTGCCCGGGGGCGGCAGCGCACAGGTTCTCGATCTGTCGAATAAGATATTCGACAGCGGCTTGCCTGCGGACGTGCAGTCGCCTGCCGCCGCCCATGCCGCGTTGCCGGTGCAAATGATGACACCGGCGGAATTGTGGCAATCGGAGGCGGCTACGTAAGCAGTCATGCGGCGTCTTGCCCGGCTGACTATTCCATCACGACGCAGCCGGGATTTTCCGTCACTCCGTTTGCCTGCCCTTGGCTGTTGCCGGCGCTTTGCCTTAGCCTTGCATTCGCCTAGAACGTCCGTATGTCCGGCTTGATATCCTGCAGAATCGTCGCTGCGATTTCCTCAATCGACTTGGTGGTCGACGACATCCAGCGTATCCCTTCGCGCCGCATGATCTTTTCCGCCTCATTCACTTCGTAACGGCAGTTCGCCAGCGCCGCATATTTGCTGCCCGGACGGCGCTCGTTGCGGATTTCCGACAAGCGGTCGGCGGCGATGGTCAGGCCGAAAATCTTTTGCTTGAACGGCAACAGGCCGCTGGGCAGTCTGTCGCGCTCGAAATCTTCTGGGATCAAAGGATAGTTGGCGGCCTTGACGCCGAATTGCATGGCCAGGTAAAGGCTGGTCGGGGTTTTACCGGAACGCGAGACGCCGACCAGGATGACATCGGCATCGGCCAGGTTCTTGTGCGACTGGCCGTCGTCATGCGCTAACGAGAAGTTGATGGCTTCGATGCGGTTTTTGTATTCGTCGGTATTGGCGGTGTTGTGGCTGCGGCCTATGGTGTGGGTGGACTTGACGCCCAGCTCTTTTTCCAGCGGCTCGACAAAAGTCTGGATCAAGTCCATGTGCATGGCCTTGGCTTGCTGGATCACTTTTGACAGGTCGGCCTTCACCAACGTCGAAAAAACGATAGGCAGTTTGCCATCCAGGGTAAACGCTTCGTTGATCCTGCGGGTCGCCTCGTAAGCCTTGTCCAGGGTATCGATGAAGGGCAGGCGCACCTGCTTGAAGCGCAGCTCGAACTGGGTCAGCACCGAATGGCCGAAAGTCTCGGCGGTGATGCCGGTGCCATCGGAGACAAAGAACACGGTGCGGTTGGCGGGGACCAGCGGGGTAGGAGCGGCATCAAGCATGATATTGTCAAAAAAAGAATAAATAAAACTGATGAGAAAACCAAGGCTAGCCCAGCGGCCAGGCCGGCGCGGAAACTTTTAACCGAGCCTGGGCTCTAGCTTACTGTGAAGCACCTGCCGCCTTGTACGCCTTTAGACGTTAAATTGGCATAAAATGGCAGCCAACTGAATATTTAAAGCTGTCCGACGAAGAATAACAAAAAGCCAAGGATGGCGAAGGCAATTGTGAAGATTTCTTATCTTCTACATAACACAATAAAATCAATAGCTTAACTTAAAATCCGTTCCGCAAATGAGTAAACTTTGCGCAGCTACAACCCAATGCTGGCGCGGCCCTCACTTTTTTTGCGGAACCGATTTATTTGGTCGGATCGATCAATTTCCCGCGCCGATGCCTGACATATCGGGCCGTCATTGTAGCGGTTGAATGCCCTAGTTGATCTTGCGCAGCTGCAATTCCGCTCGCTTCTTCTTTGTCCGTCCCAGCCTTGGCGCGCAAGTCTCGGAACTGGAATGCTGCAATTTGATCGGCGATTTCTGGATTGGCGGCGATTGCAGCCTCGCGCGCTGTCTGGAACGCGCTACGAAGCGTCGATGACGGCAACCCTTGCCCTGCTGCGTCTTGGACGAGATGTCCGCCTGTAGGGCTTCTATCGTTGATCCGTTGAATGACCTTGGCGAGTTCCCCATTGACCTTTATACGTAGTCGCTTACCGCGCTTGTTTTGCTGGATATTGAGTTCATCGTCGACGATGTGAGAATGCAGGAATTTCAAAACGTCCGCAGGTCGCTGACCGGTTAAATATGCAAGATCCATGGCATCTCGCAGTGGATTATCGCCTGCGTTCCAGACAGCGGAAAAGACTGCATTGTCGATGTACACGTCGCGTCCCTTTTCCTTATTACCTTTGATCCCTGCGCACGGGTTCGGATTACTTGTAAGTCCTTTTTCCCTGGCAAAGTTAAAAATGTGGCTGAACAGAGCCTTCTCTCGATTTGCTGAAACGGGGCTGCCTTTGCGCAAGTCCATATACATGCGGATGTTCTTTGGCTCAATCGTATTGATCGGTGCCGGCGGAGTATCGAAATACACGTATAGGCGCTTTAATTCAGAGAGGTTGATTCGTTGCGTCGCAGGTGCTTTAGTTGGCAGTACCTCCCTGATATATCGCTCCGCAACGTATCGGAACGTGATTAGATCAGGCTGTGCAGCTTTGCTGACAGTCAGCTCAGCCCATTTTTGTACTGCCAGCGCATAGTCAGCCCCCAACGGAATTTCCTTACGAGGTTTCGCGCCGCTGTCTAGATAGAAATATGTTTTGACTCCGCGGTGTCTGGCACGCATTCCGGAGGGTAAATTTTTGTTTCTCGTTGGAGTGCGCCCCATATCAAAATGCCTTCACTATGCTGGAGGTCCATGATGTGCGCTGTGGCTTAGATTCCTTTCGCCCATCAATGGCTGATCGAGCAACTACAGCGTGGCCAGTTGCATTGACGAAAAATGGCAATCCCATTTTTCGTAGCGTATCGATTTGCTGCCCTTTCATTTTTCGGCCCGTCAGCTTGATTACTTCGTCATCGTCCAGAAAAGTGCTCATCATTTAGTTTTATCCGTATATCTTTGAGATTTCACTATCTTCACCTGCCTTGCTCCGCTTGACTTTGCATGGCCGCATCGATGGCATGGCGCAGCGATATTCCCTCTGCAATCAGCACATAATTTCTATCGTAGAAGCTAGTCCTTATTGGAGTACCTCGCGGACCATGCTGCCATTGATGCGCGTGGATATGCTCCTGCGCATCAAGCCAATCTATGCGTAGGGTGTCATCGCTACCTAGTCCAGTTGCCGGATAATTTCCGTGTTGCACGACGGCTCGTCCGAATTCAGTAAATTCATAGTGTTGCGCATGTGTTTTGCGGATGAGGCCTATGCATGCCAAGCGTTCCACCATTGAGTCGGCAACATCGTAGCCCTCACCATCTTCAAAACAATCCTTCATGCGGCGCAGCGCTGTGAATTCGTCAGGCAAAATAGTAATCATCGTATTTTTACTTTCCCCACTTGGGATTTCTGTCACGTTCGTCCTTGAGGGGCAGGTCATTCGGACGCAATGCCGGCCAGTGTCTTGATTTCCTTGGTGGACATACCGGTGAACTCGTGCAGTTTCACCAGTAGCATGAAACCGAGTGGTTGGACGCCATTACGAATTTTGCTAATGGTGGGTGGGGTGATCTCAATGGCGCGGCACAGAGCGGCATCGTTCTTCAAATTGTGCTTTTGCAGCACGACATCCAGCATATAAGCGACTGTATATTTCTGCGATTGGGTTTCCATGGCGTTCCTTTTTATTTGGGATGATTGCGAGAATGGGATAGAGCGTTATGCTTCTTGCTTTAACAGGGTGCGAGTACCGTCGCTGTGCATGGGGCTGACGATGGCGTCAAATTCCATTTGCTCAAGAAGGCGCGCGGCACGGTTATAGCCGATGCGGAGGACGCGTTGGACCAGAGAGATAGAAGGGCGCCGCTGTTCGCGCACAATGGCAACAGCTTGGGCATACAGTGGGTCCACGCCCTCGCCGAAGCGTATGAATTCGGTTCCAGAGTGACTAATCGTCGCTGTTGCGCCATGCGCACGGAGGTGACTCTCGAACTTAGCGACGGCGGCAAGCACCTGGCCGTCAATGTTTGGTGCGGGGCTGAATTCATCGGGTGTTTCACCGCCGAGCGCAAACACCAGATCACTTAGCATCTTGTTGAGCTCGCCGGTCATCAGCATCATGTCGGAATCGAAACGTTCGTCGTCGTTCTTGCTGCTGGTGTCGTTGCTTTCCTTCAGCACGTCCAGCGGTGTGATGCGCTTGATTGCCAGCGATTCGGTCAGCACGAACGAGATATGGTCAGCCCAGGTCATCGCCAGTCGAGTGCATTGTTTACCGGCAGCGATGTGGCGGCCTGTGTCATCTGCCTCCAGGGTGTGACGGATATAACGGACGGTGGCTTTCCCTTCGCCTGCGGCGCGCAGTTCGGTGTCCTGGTCGACGGTGAAGCCGTGCGGTGCTTCGTCCGAGGCCAGCCAGTTGGTCATCGAGGTCAGCGGTGAGTGGGCCGTGCGCAGGCCGGAAATCTGTAGCTTGTCGACCGAAGCCAGCAACAGCTTCAAGATTTCTTCCGCTTTAGTTGAGCTGGCGGCATCAATCACTAACCAGCCGTTGACCGGATCGATCCAGACCCAGGTATTTCGCTGGATGCTGAAAGCGCGCGGCAGCAGCTCATCGGTGATCTGTTCCTTGATGTCTTTCAGCTGCTTGCGACCCGGCGCATAGCCTTGCTGTTCTTCGATCTCGGCGGCGCGCGCCTCGGTGACCTGGTTGACGACGGTGGCCGGCAGCAGCTTTTTTTCGGTGCCGAGCAAGATCAACATCTGGCGGTTCACGCTGTGCACCAGCATGCCATTGTCGCGTGGCGACAGCCAGCCCTGGCTTTGCAATTCCAGGCTGCTGCACTTGGCGAAGGCCTGCGGCGCCAGGAAGGCTTCCAGCTGTCCGGCCGAAACGGCCCACGGTGCGGGAATTCGGTATATCTGAAGGTTCTTAAACCACATACTGTTAATGTCCGTTTTGAGGTGAGGATATTTGTCGGTTATTGCATCTTCAGCAGGCCGCGATGATTCGCCTGGTGCGTCCGCCATGCTTCAATCGTTGCCTGCGCCGCAACCAGCTTCCAGCGGTGAACTTCATCCAGTTCAATCGCGGCGCGCATGGCTTCTAGGTGGGCGATATATTCAGGGCTGGCGTAGGCGTCGCGCTCCTGCGCTGCCAGCGCCTTTTCTTGGCTAGCGGCCATACAATTGGCCTTGACCGTCTTCCGAAACTCTTCCATATAGATGCGGTTTGCTCGGGAGATCGCAGCTTCGCCGGCTTGGAAGCGCAAAAAATTCAGAGCTTGTTGAGCTGCCTCATCACTGAAGTGGTCTATCCGTGTGTCTGTCATAATGTTTTCCTGTGATCTGTGGGGTTACTTGCGACGTGAGTTAAGGCGCTCTTCCTGAAATACGCGCACACCTTCAATCTTGCAGTTGGCCTGCAGCGATTTCGCCTGTTGCTTGATCGGCACGAGGTTGGGGGTCAAGAAATTGACGTACTGCGGGTTGGCCGCAACAAATTTGATTAAGTCGATGAGACTTGTTACCTCGGCAGTCCATGGCGCGGACGTTGAAATGCCGGCGACTTTGGGTGTCGCGCTGGCGACGGTCGGCGCAGTCATGACTTGAGCGATGGATTGCGTAACGGACACGCGCGCGGCAGCGGCCTCTCGCTCGGCTTCTGCTGCGGCCTTCGTCTGATTGGCTGCCAGCACTTCGGCGTTGGCGCGCTCTTCAGCATCGCGATCGCCGGAGGCCGCAGCATCCTGAGCCGCTTGTTCTGCTTTGGCCACAGCTTGTGCCGCAGCAGCAGCTTCCCGAGCTTGACGGTCCACTTCTGCTTGTTGTTCGCGCGCCTGCTGCTCAAGTTTCAAACGTTCTTGACGAGCTTGTTCGTCAGCTAATTTTTGTGCTTCTTGTGCCTTCCGTTTTTCTTCCTTGCTAAAGGTAAGAATGGCATTTTTGAGCAATGCGATGGCGTCCTCGCATTTTTTGACTGGCGCCCGAAACAGTTCCATAACATTATTTTTGGCCTGATCCATCGGGCGGGTTATCGCAAACCGTGTAGTGTTCAATTGATCAAGCTTCTCCTGAAGCGCTTGCATCTCTTCTACAGCGATCATGTACATCACTGGCGAGTTGATGGTGATTGCGTGAGCGACAGCGTGAACGCTGTCGGCAACCTTGTTTAATTCGGCCGCCGAAGGCAGAGGTGGAATGGCGGCTACAGCCACGTTGTCTCGATCAAGCAATTCCATTTTTCAATCTCCAATTTCGTAAAGTAAGCAATGACAAAAATGCGGGAAAATCCAGCGGATCCTTATAGGGCACCATGCGATAAGTTCCATCGGGCCGCAACCCAAGTGCATAGCGGTCAAGAATTTGCGGGCCGTGAAGGCTGTGAAGAGCCTGATATGCGGAAAGCTGCATCCCGATCACCGGGCCGAGCGTCGCCATTTTTTTAATATCCAGAACGGCCATCCGACCTCGCACTGGTCCGGTTCTGTCCGAAGTTCCTGAGAAACCGTGTATGGGGTGATACAACTGGCTCTCTATCGTTGCTGGCTCAAAGCCGCAGTCGTCCTTGAAGCGGATCCAGGCAGTGAGATACGGTTTCAGCTCATCCGATAAGGAATCAGTATCTAGGTCGTCTTTGTCATACAGTTCTGTCATGCGGTGAACGGCAGTGCCGAGCTTCTGCGCGCGCTGCAAGACTTCCGGATTGAGCATTGAGAAGTTCATCATCGGGCTCAGTATTTGCGTCACACTGGGAACGACATTGCCGTTCCAGCGATATTCGTGCTTGCTGGTATCGAATGTCAGCATGATCAAACCGCCGGATTCTTGGTCCAGGCAATCACAGCGTCAAAGTTGGCGCGCGTGATTTCGTTTAGCTTGATGCCGAATTTTTTCAATACGTCAGCTGAGCCAAGCGCGGCCGCTTCCATCTTTGCGCTCAGATACTCAAATTCCGCCGTGGTTAGAGGCGTTGTATCCGCTTCACCAAGTATCGACTCATATTTCGGCGAGGCTGTCGCCGTCGTCCCGCCAGTGTTTTCTGCTGCCTGAAGTTGCTGCTCAGCGGCGGCTTTTTCTGTTTTCGACTGCGGTTGGGCTACTTGGGCTGTACGCTCGATGTTCTGCGGTTGTTCGTTAGCTGATTCGTCGTCTTCGGGATCGTTGATGACCACCACTTCGCCGTCGAAGGTAAAGTTTTTCCCGCTGTCGACTGCGTTGGCGACATCCATGGCACGCATGACCTCGATGGACTTTGGCATGTACTTCAGCACCTGCAGCAGCACCACTTTGCGGGCGTACATTTCCATGTTGCTACCATCGTCTTTTATTGCGTAATGTTTCGGACCAACCTTGTTGTATTTGTTCAAGTGGCGAACGACGCGATTCATCGACCAGACTTCGATAACCGGATACTGGCTGCCGTTGACTCGACCAATCGCATAGACGTGCGTGATCTGCTTCCAATGATCGGCGTCGCTCTCGGGCTGATGTTTTACAAATGGATTGTCACCGAGCGCCCAGTCAAATTTATCGCCTTCATAGACAGCACCGGTCCAGACAGTTGCGCGGCCAGCCCGTGAAACCAAGTCGACAAGTCCCTGCCAGCCGGGTATGAACTGGGCCTTATATCCAGTTTTTTTCCAATACGGAACCAGATAGCCTTGACCACCGACGCCGATCTCAAGGCCCAGCTGTGCGGCGATGACAACAGATGCATAGATGCTGTGCATGTCGCATTTTTGTAGATCTGAACTTTGGCTGAAGGCCGTCAGGGCCAAGCGGATCATGCGGTCGGCACTAATATGCTTTGGCAGGGCAAGGGAAAGCTGCCCCTTGTACTTATCCATGAAGTCGTTCAGTGTTTTTGCTGGACTTACTGCTAATTGATTGCTCATGTATTTCTCGACTTAATTAAAATTCGTGATTTCTGATTTGCATGTACGCTGAAACGCTAATTTGCTATTGCTGTCGTCGGGCCAGCCCTGTGCCAGGCATAGATCTCGCAGCGTGGGAGCGGCATAGCTGTCATCGTCGTTACAGATTGCGTAGGCGGAAAAGACAAGTAGAAAGAAGCAGCTAGCGAGTAGCCAGGCGGCTAATGTGGCGCGCGTCATTGCTGCACCATCACAGTTACGCCAAGTGCGCCGGCGTCGTAGGCCGCGTCCATCAGCGCATTGCGGTCACCGATACCGGAGTAGGTCTCTGTGCCGCCGTCCAGTGTTTTGATTGTGATTTGGTAGCTCATGCCGGCTCCTTGTGCGCATCGCGCATGTGATCTGGCAATCCTGTCGGCTTGACCTTGCGTCCGCATACAGCGCATTTGGCTTTCGGCTTTGGCGGTTGATAGGCTGCTGCTTTGGCCTTCTTTTCGTCGATTCTGCAACCGCGACAGCTGCATGGATAACCAGGCGCGTCTTCGTTAAGAAACACGCCGCAGCCTTGGCAAAGCGTCCCATCCAACATCATGTCTGCTACGTCACCCATCACAATTTCCCTTGATTAAGTTGTACCGATCTCGATCAGAATCCGCCGTCGAGTCATTGGCTAAAACTTCTCGGATGCAACAATATTAAAGTTTAACTTGTATTAAATCAAGTTAAACTTGTAATTAAATTTGAGCTTATTACAGAGTTTCAAAAAAATGAAGGCTATGGCGGAGGGGGAAACTTGTAACGTTGATAGGCCGCTTTACAATCGCAAATGCCGCAAGTGTTTCCAACGGGCGATGCGATGACACAATTTAGGCGACGAACTACACCAAGGATGACTATGGGCGTGAGAGCTCAATAGCGCCTCTGCGGCAGGCTAATGCTTCTAAATTGAGGAGGGAGATGCCCCAGCCGGAGGTGGGGGCTTATTGAAAACTACAACTGCGGATTGTGGATTTGATTTTGTTTGGATGTCGGGAATTAGAAGTCGGTGCTACACCAAACCTTAAGAATGCGGGCGAAAACTTCGAAGTCCATATCAGGCTTGATCGTCCATTCTTTGTAGGCTTTGTTTTCCGATATTGCGACAATTCCTTCGCCAGGAATTCGCTGGAGTCGCTTGATAAAACCTTCGTCGCCAACTCTAAAAAAATAGACAGAGTCGAATTCGACCGATTTAACCCCTCTATCTACAAGGAGCGGGTCGCCTGGATTAAACATGCCACGCATCGAGTCACCAAAGCCAGTGACGATTGCTAAGTTATCAATTCCTGTATGGTGCTTTACATTTTTTTGAATCCACTCAGGGCTTACGTGCCAGCTCTGAATTACCCCTGGTTGGTCGCGCAATATGACGCCATGGCCCATTGCTCCACCTGTGTTGTATTGCCGAATTTCTATTTCCTCCGATTTTTCTTTGTAGTCGCGAATCGAGATCACGACAGGTTCTCGCATATCTGCAGGTATGTCTCCCCCATACACTAGAGCAGATTCGGTAATGCCGAAATATTGAGCAATTAACTCCAATCGCCCTTTTCGCGGCATTAGACCTTTCGTGATCCATTGTTGGACTGCTTGAGGCGAGACCCCGCAATGCGCAGCCAGCGCGGTCATATTGCCGCTGTCTTTTGCGTCCAACAATTGTTTGAGCCGATATTTGAATTCCATAGTTTGGGAGTGTACAAGCGTACCTTGTAAATAGCATCTAAAGAAATACTTGTAACAATACAAGTTAAACTTTAAAATAATGCTATGAAAACTTCAATTGAGAAAGCTTGCCACATCGCTGGCGGACAAACATCGCTGGCACGAACTCTTGGTGTAAGTCCCCAAGCGGTACAGCAGTGGGTTACACGCGGAAGACCGCCATCAGGGCGCTGTATTCCAATCGAGAATGCCGTCGCTACGGAAGTAACTCGCTTTGATCTTCGGCCAGACGTATTCGGCAATTCTCTTTAGGGGGATTTGCTTTTTTAACGCGCATATCCCTCCCCATATAACCAAGCTTTTCTGCGTCAATTTTAAGTTTGGCAAACAACATTTGCCGGCCGTCTGAAATTTTATTTTATTTCCCATAGTTGAACTGTAACTTCAATTGAACCAAACAAAAACCACCGAAAAAAGGAAAACGTTGTGAGTAGAAGGCAATCTTATTTAAAAATGATCAAAGCATTTCCCGGCGGTTGGGATGCGATGGCAGCTGCCATGGGTATCACTCGTAACGCGTTGGAGAACCGTACCTATGAGCGCCAGGGGCAAACAATGAGCGTCGACAAGGCGATGCAGATGCAAGTTTTTTCAGACACTGCGCTTTTTGCACAATGCATCGCCATAGAAAGTGGTGGCGTGTTTGTCATGCTGCCGGCGCCACATGAAATCGACAACGAAGCGCTGCTGAGCAAGTTCAACAAGCTGTATGCCCACATAGGTTTGTTGTCGCGCCGCTTCAACGAGGCGACGGAAGATGGCGAGATTGATAAGCGTGAGCGAGCTGACTTGGCTGCGATAGGCGATGAGATCAGCCGCCATACCCAGGAGCTGCTGGCGCTGACATTTCGCATTTACTGCCGTAGTGACGATGAGAAGGTGGAAGCGTGAGCGAACCCATTATTTCCATCGCCGGCATCATCCAGCACGCGCATGCGGCGGCAGAGCAGGGCAATGCTGTGACCGCTTGTCGGTATCCGGTCCATTCTGAGGCAGCTGAACGCTGGCATGCTGCTTATCACGCGCGCCGGAAAGAACTACTTGAAATGGCCGCCGCATGATTCCTGTGTCTGTAGGAGATCCACGGCACGCGGCTGATCGCTATGCCGAACGCACGGCGAAGATAGTTGTTTTCAATCATGCCCAGCGAGTCTGCAAAGGGGCATGCCGCAAGCGAAAGAGTGTCGGGCAGTTCGCGCGCGGGGACAATTTGTGCAGGACATGCAGGTTGCGTACATGAAGCGAAGCCCCATGAAGCGTTCGACGAAGCCAATGCGCCGGACGGCAATGTCTCATGGCCTGACCGGCGTTCTGTCCTCCTCATCCTTCCATCGATCAAAGAAGCCGAAGTGCATCAAGACCCGTCATAAGCCGTTGACCAAGATACGCGCCTCCGCGCGCGACCAGGAATGCACGCTGCGATTTCCTGGCGTTTGTAACTACCGCACCGACACGACTGTGCTTTGTCACTCCAATCTACTGGAGGACGGTAAGGGCTACGGCATCAAGGCGCCAGATGAGAAGGGCGCCTACGGATGCTGCCGCTGTCATGACGTCCTAGATGGTCGCGCACGGCGTCCGGAGGGCTTCTCCTATGACTCGATGATTTCCCTATTTAAAGAAGCGGTGGCCTTGACGCACGCTGAGTTGCGGCGTCTAGGCTTGTTGATGGATGACTAATGAGTATTAATTTAATGTCTCTTGCATGGAAGACTGATTTGCCGTCTGGTCGGAAAATGGTGTTGCTTGCGCTGTGCGACAACGCGAACGACCAGGGTGAATGCTATCCATCTGTCGGCGCAATTGCGCAGAAGTGCAGCATGGGTGAGCGTACGGTACAGCAGCACATCACTGATATGGAAGCGGCCGGCATTGTGAGGCGTGGCCTGCGTAACGGGCGCAGCACCGTGTATAAAATAGACCCCCGCAGTTTTAGCACCCCCGCAGAATTCGCACCCCCGCAGATTCGGCACCCCGCGATATCTGCACCCACCCCCGCAGAATCTGCACCCGTACCCCCGCAGATTTTGCACCCCACCCCCGCAGATCTCGCACCCAGAACCATCAAGGAACCATCAATAGAACCATCAAGTAAACGTCAGAGGGCACGCGGTTCCCGCTTGCTCGAAGACTGGACGCTTACGAAGTCGTGGGGAGACTGGGCTCTGGAGATGCACCCGACCTGGACGCCTGAGCATGTCCGTTTGGTAGCCGACAAGTTTCGAGATCACTGGATTTCGCAACCGGGGCAGCGCGGATGCAAAACCGATTGGCTGGCGACTTGGCGCAATTGGTGCCGCAACGAGAAGCCTCTGGTTGCCAGTAGGGGCGGCGGGCAGGGCGCATGGTGGGCAACGGATGCTTCCATTGTCGCCAAAGGGGCTGAGGTTGGCTTGATGCCCATTGCCGGCGAGTCGATGCCGACGTTCAAGGGGCGGGTACAGGCTGCCATCGATAACGGCGGGCAAGCGCCACCCCCGCCACGAAGCAGGATAACCAGGTCTGACCGCGCCGAGGAGGTGCGGGGCAAGAAGCCAGAGGGGTTGAATTTGAAAGCGTTGATTAAATCGAAAGGAATGTTGGATGACTTGCCTTGAGCGCGTGGAAGTGAAATTGGGGGTGTCGAGCCCTCCGGCGGCTGTAATTAATTTCGTCGTGGATGGTCAACCAGTGGCGAAAGGCCGCCCGCGCTTTGCTCGCGTAGGGAAGGGCGTCAAGGCATACACACCGGTCAAGACTGCGACTTACGAGCAGCAGGTGAGCTGGGCGGCGAAGGCGGCGATGCGTGGCAGCAGTCCGCTGGCTGGCCCCGTTGAGCTGTACGTCATCCTGTACATGCAGATTCCCGCCAGCTATTCCAAGACGAAGCGCGCCAACGCGATTTCTGGCGACTTGCGGCCAACGGGCAAGCCTGACCTGGACAACGTGGTCAAGGGCATCAAGGATGCATGCAGCAACATCGTTTGGGGTGATGACTCGCAGGTGGTGCGGATAGTCGCCAGTAAACATTATGCCGCACGGGCGTCTGCCACTGTTATCGCCGCTCCTGTGGAAGGGAATCCGTAATGGCTGGCACTAAGCGACCCCGCAAGGCATACAAGCTGAGAGGAGCATTCGTTCCGATGATGCGATGCACCCGCAACGACCTGGCGCTGGAGCTGCGGCTGGCAATCGAGTTGCTGATTGCCGAACCCAGTCCCGATGCGTACAACCAGCTATCGAAGATGCTCCACGCAATGGGTAACTCCGGCGCCAGCGGCGAGTCGCTGGCAAGAGCTAACGACACTATGCTGGCAATCTGTGACCGCTTCGATAGGGTAGGCAAGGTTGGTGTGTCGGCGGATGAAGCTGCATCGCTTCGTCGTGCCGCCGGCGGATTGGACGAAATGCTCAGTCACATTCCTATCAACGTATTTAGCGCTGCAGTCGCCGTAGTGAGTGCGCAGTGCCTGGAGCTGGGCGTATGAACAATTTGGAAAAGCGGAGGGCATGATGGGATACGTTAATGACATTGCGGCGTTTTCGGCGTCGGCGGACCGGCGCTCTGGTGGAGAGCACCATGATAGAGGCGAAGAGATTTGCCGCCGCTTGATTCTGGCGAGAAAGCTCAACCACCTCGATCAGCGCGAGGCGGCAAAGACTTTAGGGTATAGCAATTCATCGCAGCTATCCAAGATTGAAGCCGGCCACGCTAGCGTATCGAGAGAGTTCATCGTGCGTGCTGCCGTCGCCTACGGCGTGAGCGCCGATTATCTCCTGGGACTGTCGAATGAGCCCGAGCGGGATCCGCGTACCGCTGAGCAGGTGGCAGTGTTGCGGTCGGTACAAGGGACGGTAGAGCAGAACGTTGCGGCAATGGTCACTGTCTTGCTGAAGAACGCGGGAGAGGTGGCGCCATTGCGTTCGCACCTGGAGAGCTTGACCCAGCGAATCAGCCAGCTACAGGAAGCGTACGACAAGGTGTGCCGCAAGAACGAGGCATTCCAGAATGATGTCCTGGCTGGTTCGATCCTGGAGAGTGCGGTGGACGCCGCCGGCGACGCCTCGTGTAAGGCAAAACAGTTTGTGGAGCGTCGGTCGATGATTGCCGATTTCCGCACGAAAGCGGCAACAGACGATGGCAGCTATCCATTATTTGCGAAAGAAAGTGATGTATCTGAGGGGCGGGTGGACAGATGATTGCAAGCAGATGTTCATGGCGCGATTGGGAAGCCCGTAGCGTTCGTCAATTTTCCGGAAAAAAGCAACGCTTTGCACGCGTGTGGCCACAACGCCGTTCAGAACACCCGTCCCAATTGCAGATACATATTCCAGACGCCGCGCGGGGCAACAGCTGCACCAAAATACAGCGGACCGAGGAAACTATTTCCCCCGAAAAACAAACTTGCGTTTTTTTTGTAAGGACCGCGGCCAAACTCTGTCCGTGTGTACCAGACATCACCAATCTCAAGGCTGCTGCCCAGTACCACATTGCGTAAGCCAGGCAAATTCAACCCCGGCATGTCCCGCAGATAACTGGCACGACCATACAACAAGTAACTCCCGTTAAATTGGTCCGTGCTGTAAGCCGACAGGTGCTGGAAACCTCCCAAGGTAAACCCGAGGCCACCATTGCCCACGGCATCACCCGCATTCGCATAGGTGCCGGCGGCCTCCACCGCCAGGTTGAGTGTATGGGGGCCCTTGCTGATCGCCCACAGTGCCTTGCCTTGCACATCGTTGTAACGATTTCCGGTAGCGCCAAACGCGATGTTATTGACGGCAGAAAGGTAATAGCCTTTGCGCGGAAACAAAGGATCGTCGAGCTGATCGATGGTTAATTGCGAGCGAATGATGGGTTGGTTTTGTCGAGTTCTCTCAAACTGAAAAATTGTGCCGTCCGGGTTGATAACGATCGGTGTCGAGTAGGACGGCGCAATCGTCTGCCACTGATAATTGGCACCGACGCGCAACTCCCCGATCCGCCACAGTGGGATGCCGATGTCTATACCGACCTTGGTCGTGTCACTCTGAATGCCTGTGATTGGAAGGGTTTTTGAGCTGGCATCGTCGCCACCGCCATAAAAATCAGCATGACGGCGCTGGTATTCGGCATAGGGCGCCGCATACAGACCGACGGTATTCCATAACGGCTGCCGCAATTCGGTACGCAGGCTGGTTTGTGCGCTGCCCAGCGCGATGTCGTTGCGCCACTCCAAACCGCCTGCGGTCAACCATGGCAAACGGTGCCCCAACTGCAAATTGAAATTTCCGCGACCATTGAATGTATTCGATACGCCCAGGCCGAACAACAGAAAATTCGGGCCCCAGGATTTTTCATCGGCATCCACCTTCAGCACATTGTGCCCGTTCTCCGTCATCAGCTCCTGCGTCACGCTCTTGAAATCACCGTTGGTCGCCAGCCGCGCCACATCCTTGTTCAATGCTACTGGGTTGTAGAAATCGCCTTCCTTGACGTCCAACGCGCGGCGCACCACCGCAGCCGGCACCTGGCCGTTGCTGTTGATCTGGATCTCATCGATATGGGCATCCTGCGCAAGCATAGGGCCGCCGCTGCGCGCCGCAAGATATTCTTTCCATTGCTGCTGCGGCAGCACCAGCGCCGCCAATTTGGAGCGCTGGCGCTCGGTCGCCTCGTAACCGGCCTTGACACCGTCCTTGCCGCGCGAAAAATCGGCAAAGCCCAGATCGCCCATGTCCGGCTCGATCAATATATCCTCCTTCATGAGCGAATCGAGCTGCCTCTTAACGTTCTGCTGAATCAGGATGGTCACCATCTGTTGCGCCACCGCAGTCGGTGAATCGAGGGTGGACGGATCCTGCAGATCGGTGGCAATATTGACCGCGATAATGATATCTGCACCCATGCTGCGCGCCAGCGATACCGGCAGGTTCTGCACCAGGCCGCCGTCCACCAGTGTGCGGCCATTCAGCTTGAGTGGCGCGAATAGTCCAGGCACAGCCATGCTGGCGCGAATTGCGCGCGGCAATGAGCCTTGACTCAATATGACTTCCGCACCGCTGCCGAGATCGGTTGCCACCGCGCGGAAAGGCGTCGGCAGCTTATCGAAGGAGATGCTCGCCGGCAGTTGCGGAGTCCAGTTCTGTAGCAACGCCAGCAGGTTATTCCCTTGCACCAGGCCCTTTGGCAGTTTCAGCTTGCCGTCGCCGTAACCAGCGGACAAGCCGATAGGATATTGATAATCATCTTCGCGCTGGGACTGGGGCAATTCTGCCCGATCATTGCGGTCGAAGGCGATATCGCTCAGATTGGTCTCCGTCAGAATACGGTCCAGCTCATCGACCGACAGCCCGCTCGCATACAGCCCACCGACAACTGCCCCCATGCTGGTGGCCGCGACATAATCGATGGGGATATGCATTTTCTCGAGCGCTTGCAACACTCCCAAATGCGCATAACCGCGAGCCCCGCCGCCCGACAATACCAGGCCGATACGGGGGCGGACCGGTATACTTGTCCTTGTATTGCTGACTTCGATTGTGGCATTGGGTGTTGCCGGCACGGCATGTACTTGCGCCAGCCCCAGCAATGCATACATGCTTGCACCGAGAAATAACCTGAGTGGGACGTGAGGAAACATCGACTTATTCAATTTATTCTGCCCTTTTTATGCGCGGAAGAATGCTAGAGGATATTGACATTCGCTTGAGCTTTAACGGCAGCATCGACGCAGCGATCACGATGAACGAATCGAAGCGTGAGAGCGGATTGTTATTCTGTGGGGGTGGGGAAAAGTATAGCGATGTGAGCAGTGTGGAGAACACTGATCGTGTCGCCGCGTGGCAGTAAATTACGGCAAAAAAGGCCGAGGTCGCACTGCTTCTGCAGAAGATGTGTAGGCAAGGAAAATGAACGGGAGGCGCTCTCCATTCCGGCTCACTTAATGATCACAAAAGGCATATTGTGTTGAAAAGCAGGACCCGGATCCCTTACAGTCGAAGTCATTATGTCGCATCTTTGCTCGGGGCTTAACGGAGGATAAAATTTTCCGGTGAGCAATCCAATGCCGATGCTTGTCGCATAGGTGGTCAAGCCGCTTGGGGCCGGGGGACAGGCCTTACTTCCCTCGGGCGGCTTCGTGTTTTTCCTTGCTATATTCGAGCTTGCCACGTCTGGTGATATGTTGTTACTGCCATCTTTTACTACGTTACTTTTCAACGATTCGCTGTAATCACGCGATACCGCTTTAATTGCGGCATCTATATCTGTATCGTTACTGACAGCCGTTGCTGGCGCGACGACAAATGCACATATAACAATTAGCGGGACATGCAGGCGGAATGAATGCTTCATCAGATCTTTCGTGGCAAATTACGAACTACAGAGCAACGGTTAATAGCTACCGAGTGATAGTGCAAATAGCGTTATTTAGTCAGGTGCAAAAGTAAAAAAACATTCAGCGATCAAGGTCACACAAAAGGGTCGGCATATCACTGTCCGGCTCGGCCTCTACTTGGTTTCAGTGTGACCGATCAAGCATCGATTAATGATTCTCTGCTGCGATATTTAATTCTTCGGTGGACGTGAATCGAATATCGACGACTCTAGTCGGTCGACATCCTGCAGCCACTTGATGTAACGCTCTTTGGCGAGTTGAGCATATCTGCGGACTGTTGTGGGGACGGATCTTGCCCTCCACGATACTGATTATTGTAATTATTCCTAGGGAAGCACTGATCAATTCATAATTTCTGCCGCGCGGTCGAATTTTTGGCGACGATTTTTGTCGTCACGGGAATTGCGGCCGAAAGCTGCTCGAAAATTGCATTTTGGGGCGAAATTGCCCCTGTATTTCACGCCTTTCGGCGTTCAGGACGCACTTCGGGTTTCAGTGATCGTAAATCGCCTGCCGGCCAGCACCAAATTTGCAAAGCCGAACAACGTGAACAACTGGGCGGTGTTCTTCGCCAAGCCACGGTAACGGGTCTTCTGATGACGGAACAGGTTCTTGATGACATGAAATGGATGCTCGACTTTGGCGCGTACGCTCGCCTTGAGATGCTCAAGTTTTTCAGTCATGCGACCCAGCTTGTTCTTCGGCAGGGCTTTGCGTTTGGCGCGCTTCATCGCCACGTGCCACGTCACGGCTTTGCCAATATTCTCAATGCGCTTTTCCACACCCTGATAGCCCGCATCGCCGAACGCCGCCACTTCATCGCCGTGCAGCAGCGCGTGCGCCTGCGTGACATCGGAGACATTGCCAGCAGTGCCCACAACGGTATGGACCAAGCCGGAAGCAGCGTCCACGCCGATATGCGCCTTCATGCCGAAATGCCAGTCATTACCCTTCTTCGATTGGTGCATTTCCGGATCGCGCTCACCGTCCTTATTCTTGGTCGATGGTGGTGCAGCGATCAAGGTTGCATCGACGATGGTCCCTTCGCGCATCATCAAGCCCTTGGCAGCGAGGTGCGCATTGATCGCCTCGAAAATCTTTTGTGTCAGGCCTTTCGCCTCAAGCAGGTGACGGAACTTGAGCAGCGTCGTCGCATCCGGCGCCGACTCGCGGCTCAAGTCAATGCCGACAAAAGCCCGAATGGCCTGGCTGTCGTAGATCGCATCTTCAATACCTTCGTCAGACAGGCCAAAGCACTGCTGGGCTACGTACATTCGCAACATACGCGCCAATCCAATCGGCGGACGCCCGGCGCCGGCGACCTTCGGGTAGTGTGGCTCGATCAGCTTATGCAGCTTGCCCCACGGCGTCGCCACATCAATCGCCGCAAGGAAGCGGTCACGCCGCGTCAGTTTCTTTTTGGCAGCGTACTCAAGGTCAGAAAAACTCTTTTGCATGATCGATTCCAGCGCCGGTGAAAGTGCCAATATTGTCTCAGGTATGAGCATGCTCGGAAACGGTCGCGATGGAATAAATCAGTGCTTCCCTAGCAGTGTTCGACTCTTCATGCGTTCCGCATTTAAAACGCTCCCTCGCCAATGAGAGTGATTTCCCAGCACCCTTATTCAGCGCGTTGTCCTCGTTGATATTCGGGATTTTTTTTTCAGTGTCTGTTAAGAGAATTCTCTTTCGCTCCGCAGGGAGCAAGCGATTGAAATACTGTGTTGCAGAAGATTGATTTTCTTCATCTTTATTGTGTGAGATCGTTTGAGCGTGCAGCGTGGCATTCCCCAAACTCCCCGCTACAACAAGCCATGAAGCGATGTGAGAAAACCGATATAAGTAGTTTTTCATAACAGTCCGAAAAAAAGAATGTCAACAATACATGATAAATTGTTATTTTATATGACTAGTCTGAATATTTGATGAAGGGTATCTTGCCGATGATGCGTTCGGTGCGGGGAACGGTGGAATAGAACGTCGCCGCGATGGTCACTGTCTTGCTGAAGAGTGCGGGAGAGGCGGCGCCATTGCGTTCGCACCTGGAGAGCTTGGCCTTCCGCATTGCACAGTTGCAGGAAGCATATGACAAGGTATGCCGCAAGAACGAGGCATTCCAGAACGATGTTCTGGCCGGCTCCATCCTGGAGAGTGCGGTAGATGCCGCCGGCGACGCCGCGTGCAAGGCAAAGCAGTTTGTAGAGCGCCGATTAATGATTGCCGATTTCCGCGCGAAAGCGGCAACGGACGAAGGCAGCTATCCATTATTTACGTAGATGTTGTAGTACCTACTTAATCTGATATCAAATGTCAGGTCACTCATTAAACGACCGATTTCCTGAATTGACCTTAGGCGTACGCAAACGGTATAAAAGGGCTGCGGGTTCGATTCCCGCCGCCTCCACCATTACAAACCAGCCCAGACCCCGTCAGACCGCGTAAACACTAGGGAAGCACTGATTTATTCCATCGCGACCGTTTCCGAGCATGCTCATACCTGAGACAATATTGGCACTTTCACCGGCGCTGGAATCGATCATGCAAAAGAGTTTTTCTGACCTTGAGTACGCTGCCAAAAAGAAACTGACGCGGCGTGACCGCTTCCTTGCGGCGATTGATGTGGCGACGCCGTGGGGCAAGCTGCATAAGCTGATCGAGCCACACTACCCGAAGGTCGCCGGCGCCGGGCGTCCGCCGATTGGATTGGCGCGTATGTTGCGAATGTACGTAGCCCAGCAGTGCTTTGGCCTGTCTGACGAAGGTATTGAAGATGCGATCTACGACAGCCAGGCCATTCGGGCTTTTGTCGGCATTGACTTGAGCCGCGAGTCGGCGCCGGATGCGACGACGCTGCTCAAGTTCCGTCACCTGCTTGAGGCGAAAGGCCTGACACAAAAGATTTTCGAGGCGATCAATGCGCACCTCGCTGCCAAGGGCTTGATGATGCGCGAAGGGACCATCGTCGATGCAACCTTGATCGCTGCACCACCATCGACCAAGAATAAGGACGGTGAGCGCGATCCGGAAATGCACCAATCGAAGAAGGGTAATGACTGGCATTTCGGCATGAAGGCGCATATCGGCGTGGACGCTGCTTCCGGCTTGGTCCATACCGTTGTGGGCACTGCTGGCAATGTCTCCGATGTCACGCAGGCGCACGCGCTGCTGCACGGCGATGAAGTGGCGGCGTTCGGCGATGCGGGCTATCAGGGTGTGGAAAAGCGCATTGAGAATATTGGCAAAGCCGTGACGTGGCACGTGGCGATGAAGCGCGCCAAACGCAAAGCCCTGCCGAAGAACAAGCTGGGTCGCATGACTGAAAAACTTGAGCATCTCAAGGCGAGCGTACGCGCCAAAGTCGAGCATCCATTTCATGTCATCAAGAACCTGTTCCGTCATCAGAAGACCCGTTACCGTGGCTTGGCGAAGAACACCGCCCAGTTGTTCACGTTGTTCGGCTTTGCAAATTTGGTGCTGGCCGGCAGGCGATTTACGATCACTGAAACCCGAAGTGCGTCCTGAACGCCGAAAGGCGTGAAATACAGGGGCAATTTCGCCCCAAAATGCAATTTTCGAGCAGCTTTCGGCCGCAATTCCCGTGACGACAAAAATCGTCGCCAAAAATTCGACCGCGCGGCAGAAATTATGAATTGATCAGTGCTTCCCTAGAGGTTATAAAATCTAGTCGGTCTGGCGAGGGTTGGAAAGGTCTCCATTTTCGCCCAAATTTCGCCGACGTTTTGCATGGGCGATGCCAAAGATTTGAATGTTAAATATTGTTATAAAAATAATTGTTTCAATCTAGATAAATTTGGAATATTATTCACTCAAATATGGATGATATATGGATGATTCTAGTGTAAAAATAAATCACGTCAAGAAATAATAAGTTCAAAAATGTATTCCAATTTTTTGGTATCAATTGAAATATGAGAGGCTGTATTTCTCTACGGATTAATACGGTTATTGCATTTGTAGTTTATCAACTGTGACCTAGTATAAATTTAGCATGGAACAAATATAGTAAGCATAAAGTAAGTAAATTCAACGATGCTATAGAAATAAAAAAATCCAAGCACACTTGCATAAAACATCAGAAGCGCTATTCACCGGAGGAGACATGTCATGATGCCATTATTTAATAGAATCAGATGCTATCTAGCAGTCATATTATTTTTTACACTACAACCTGTATTTGCAGTTACATCTCCATATCGGTCAACTGATGCACCGATACTAATTGTATTTGGACAGTCTAATGCACAGGGATTTAATGATCCTCTGCCAGCATCAGATCCAAGGATTGGGAAAGATTTTTCAAATGTTTATGGATTAAACATCGCTAATAATAGAAAGCTCAATCTCAAAGATGTTACCTGGAGCAAATATAATTTAAATGGATTCAATCTCGGTGATGGCGGAGGTAACAATACCTATAATCTCGCTGGAGAATTTGCTACGCTATGGGATAATAATACCGCAACTTTAAATCTTCCACCGTTGTATATTGTATATATTTCAGTAAGTGGAAATGGGATAATGCAATCAGACGCCGGGTATGATAAGTGGTGGCCTGGCAGATCTGCAACTGATATTGATAGTGCCTATCCATTAGCCAAAAATATATTAAATTTGGTAGTGAGTAATTTGAAAAGTAAAAAATTAAATCCAACGATAATTGGCGTACATTTCAATCAATGGGAAGCCGAGGATTCGCTGAAATCTATGAGTGATCAAAATGCGGTAGTAGCTAATTATACCAATCTTCTTAATGGATTTAGAACTTCATTAGGGATGCCCAATGCACCTGTGTATTTTTACAGGCCACGCTCCACTGTATATACAAGATATAGCAACGTTCCAGTGAGCTATTTCAATGATCTTGTAAATGGATTCAATCAAATAGTTGCATCTACAACCAATGTAGCCCTGATTGATGCCGCAAATTCTAATGATGTTAATACGGGAAGAAGTTTATATAACGAATGTGGCGACGATTTTGGTATATTTAACACTGATATGGTGCATTACTTGGGATCTGTTCATAACTGGTTTGCAAGAAACCAATGGGACATAGTATTTAAGGATACAAAAAGCCAACCCATAGACAGTACAAAATCAAGCTGCGGTGTATCATTTTTAAAACAAGCAAATAAAGTAAATTTCAACTCAGATGGTAAGTCAGATCTCTTGTTAAAAAATACTACACTAGGATCCACGTCTTACGCAGTATGGCTGATGAATGGATTAAGCACCACAAGCCAACCTCCGTCCGTGATTAACACCAATTCTTCTGACTGGCAGATCAAGCTCAAGGGCGACTTTGACGGCGATGGAATAGCAGATATATTGTGGTATAACGCGAAGACTGACCAATATGTTATTTGGTTTATGAATGGGCAGAATTATAAAAGATCAGCTGTTTTAGCGCCTCATGCTGCAGGTTGGACTGTGGTAGGTTCGGGGGATTTCGACGGTGATGGTAAAGCTGATTTACTTTGGCACTCTCCATCAACGAATTATTATGTTATTTGGTTTATGGACGGGACGGGTAATTATACATCTAATTCTGGACCTATAGATAGCCCAAGCGCAGGTTTTGTATTTGAAGCTCTTGGTGACTTTGACGGTGATGGAAAAACTGACATTATTTGGAAAAATCCTACGTCAAATGTATTTTCCATGTGGTTAATGAATGGAAAACTAAAAACAGAAACCGCTATGAATCAGCCTACCCCTCAGTTGTCATGGTCTATAAAAGCTATAGGTGATTTTAACGGAGATTCAAAATCAGATATTCTTTGGTATAACGCATCCAATCCATCGAATGCTCAGTACGTCATATGGAATATGAATGCTGGAAAGTATATGAGCAGCAGCGGCATGATGACAGCGCCTGCCGCTGGATGGAGTATATATGGGGTTGGTGATTATGATGGTGACGGAAAATCGGATATTTTATGGGTTGACGGTACCGGAAAGAATTATGTAATGTGGTTTATGAATGGACTTACATATAAAACTTCTGGTCCGCTTACACCCGAACCACCAGCTAATTGGCAAATTACTCCCTAATCTATAACTTCTATGAGTATTTTCCAGATTGCTCTAATGCAGATATTTTTTCGGAAGATTCAATACACCGCATACAGTGTTAGGCAAGGGGAATTTTGCCAATATGTTGTATCAGTAATTTTTACATAATTAAATTTGCATAAGAGCACTGGATTTTTCGGTGGTCATCAGGAGTTGAGATGTGCCAGTCATTTTGAAACATCAGGCTAGAAGTGATCGGGAATGAGATCCGCCATCGTTTTTTGATTTTTTTCATTGCTCCAGCGGTCGAGATGCTGGATTGGTGATCTATAGGCATGCGTTGAATGCTACCGTTTGCGATTATAAAAGACTTCGATTTATTCGAAGCAGGCATCTTTGATTGTAATGGTGGGGCCGTGGGAATCGAATCCGCGCCTGGTATTAACCGATGTTCACTCCAAAAATGCATTATTTTGCGTCAAATCGTTGCAGTCGATTTTCCCGCGAACCCTGCGCGGCCTGTGGGCTTGGCGTTTTTACGAACTACATTAAAAGCAGTGCATTTAACGGGGGCAGCCCTGGGGGGGCTGCGATTGAAAGGCCGCGATCGACGGTCTTTTTCATGCCAAGGTAACAATGCCGGGACGTAAAAAAGCCGCGTAAAGCGGCCTGAGACGTCGCAGGCACTGCCGTAACAACATGGCAGCGGGGCAGGGTGTGCCGTCGTCCGGCGCGCCTGAGCGCCTCCTGTTCCTTCTGATAGTCGTCGCGCAAAGCGGCGGGATCATCAGCTGCTATGCCTGGTGCGCCCGGTGACACGTTTGGCTGGTTTGAATTGGACAGGTTTGATTGACATGCCGGCAGCGTAGAGGGCGATGTCTGTAAAAGCCCCTGTCAGGAAGTCGGAAGCTACATCAGAAAATGGAAAACCTGCAAAGAGAGGCGGTTTTTTATGCATTCTAATAGTGGTCCGCCTAACTCTTATTACGCTTCCCAATGTCTCATTCTCAAATTGCGCCAGTTAAGTCATCGATTGAACGTTTGCCTGTCGTCATGGCAAGAACAGGAAGAAGTCGTCCTTCTATTTATCTCGATATGAAGAAGGGAGCATTTCCGCAATGCTTTAAAGTTGGCGTCCGGGCTGTTGGCTGGTTATCTAGCGACATTGATGCGTGGATAGAAAGCCGTGTTCAGGCTGGCCAAACCGGCCGTGCGGGCGTAGAAAAAGCGAATGACAAAGGTAATTAAGTCCAGGCCTCCGGCAGGCAAGGCAACGAAGAAAGCGGGAAAGGATCCGGTGAAAAGTGCGGCACCCGACGTTGCTGGTCAGCTTCCGGCGGCTGAGAGTGCTGAGCAGGCTCGGCTCCGTCGTGCGCAGGAGATTGTGAACGGCTTTGATCTGCCTCCCAGGACAAAGCAGTTCGTCGTCGAGTACACCAAGGACATGAATGGCACGCAGGCTGCGATCCGGGCTGGTTATTCGGCAAAGACGGCTAATGAGCAAGCCGCACAGCACTTAGCAAAACTTAGTATCAAACAGGCTATCGACGCGGTGATGAACGATCGTATCGAGCAGGGCATCTTCGACGGCGATATGGTAATTTCCCGGTGGGTGGAGATCTCGCAAGCGAATCCGAACAGCCTAACGCAGTATCGTCGCGTGAATTGCCGTTATTGCTGGGGTGAAGGGCATCGCTATCAGTTCACACCGGCAGAAATGGAGGATGCCAAGCAGGCGCTCGCTGATGCCAACACCAAGCGCGCGCTGGACGAGCTCCCTGAGCTGGTATGGGGCGATAAGGGCGGCCTGGGCTTCGTTGGCAACCGAGATCCGCACCCGGAGTGCCCGGAATGCTGGGGCGAGGGTGTCGGGCGACCATTCTTTACTGATACCCGCAAGCTTGGCCGTGAGAGCCTGCCGCTCTATGCCGGTGTGAAGCAGACCAAGGACGGCCTGGAGATTCAGATGCATAACCAGACCGATGCCCTGGATAAGCTGGCCCGCCACTTCGGCCTATATAAAGACAAGCTGGCCGACGCAGTAGAGAAGAGCTATACCCGGGAAGCGCTGGAAGAGAGATTCGCCGGCGCCATGCAGCGCGCCCAGGAGCGTCAGCGCCAGGTAGATGCGGAGCGTGGATTAGGCGAGAATGGCTAAGAAGCGCCTGCTGGACGATCCGCAGTATCCAGAATTCGTAGAGCGGTATCAGTTTGACCCGTTGCGCTTCGCTGTGGAGGTATGCGGCGTATCGCCCAGCGCGGACCAGATTGACCTATACCAAGCGATGGAGCCCATGGACGCCAAGGTCAGCGTGGTTTCCGGCACGTCCACCGGCAAGACCAATTCGTTTGGCCGTATCGCGCTCTGGCACCTGCTGTGCTATCCCTATGCGGTCTACGACGGCAAGCTTGAGATCGGCTCCAATACCTACATCGGCGCGCCGAACCTGCAGCAGGTGGCCGATGGCGTCTGGAAGGAAATGCAGGACTCGAAGATTGCGATGGCGAACGGGCCGCATGCCTGGCTATGCGACTATTTCGTGATCACCAAGACCCGCGTGTATGTGACGGGCTTCGAGGAACAATGGTTTGTGGGCCGTGTCGCGCTCGCTAAGGGCCAGTCGGTTGGTATCGCCGGTAAGCACCGCTGGGCGCAGCTGATCATTGTCGATGAAGCCGCCGGCGTGAGCGACGACCACTTCGATGTGATCGATGGTACGCAGACGCAGCCTTGCAACCGGACGCTGATTGCCTCCCAGGGCGTTCGCAGCAGTGGCCGGCACCACGCCTCCCATCACAAGCTGTCGGGGCGCAATGGGGGCTCATGGCATGCGTTGCGCTTCAATTCCGAGCGCTCGCCATTTGCCACCACCAAATGGCTCAAGGAGCGGGAGAAGGAGAGCGGCGGCCGGGATTCGGTCGAATACCAAATCCGCGTGCTGGGCCTGTTCCCTGAGCAGTCAGAGCGCTTCCTGCTAGGTCGCAGCCAGGTAGAGAAGCTAGTTGGCGCCGAGCGCACGATCAGCGCTGGTGAACCCTACGGCAACCTGTTCGTCATCGACGTCGCCGCCGGCGTCTTCCGCGACAAGACTGTCGGCACCTACGCCCGGGTGATCGGTAATGGCGACCGCATTGATGCGGATCCGCGCCGCGTAGACATCATGGACGTGCCGATTTTCTCGAACGCTCTAGACTGGCAGCACATCGCCGGCGAGGTCTTCCACTACACGCAGCGCCTGTCCAACTGCACCATCCTGGTCGACGTCGGCGGGCAGGGGATCCAGTTCGCCAAGATGCTCGAAAACCTCGGTTGCCCCAATGTGGTCAAGATCAACTGGGGTAATCCATGCTTCAAGAAGAAAAACAAGGATCGCTTCTTCAACCTCCGCGCGCAGTGTTCAGTGCTGGCCGCCGAGGCCGTGAAGGACGCCCGCATCACGTTCTCTAATCAGCATGTCCAAGACCTGCTCGACCAGGCGTCAAAAATCCCATATTTTTTCGACGAAAAGGCCAGGTATCACATCGAGCCGAAGGACAAGATGAAGGAAGAGGGCATTCCGTCACCGGACCTATGGGACACCGTGTGTATGGCCTTCCTGGAGAGCGCGCATTACATAGTATCTGCCGATTATGATTCTCGCTATTGTGGCCTGGATGCGGCGCGACGGGCAGCCGAGGATGCCTTTGCTAGGGCTTAAGGTGCAATTTTCTCGGTACAACTAAGTTATTGATGAAGGTCGCGAAACCTCGCTCGCTTCCTCTGCAGGTGCAACATGCGCTTTCGAAGTTACAAACAGACTGAGCGTTGTTATCCCACCACCTCGATCAGTGAATTGTTTAGCTGAAAAGAAAACAATTGCAAAATCCATCCCTTTTTTTTGACATGACAATCATTAACATTCCGTTTTTGGCTAGAGTCGGGCTGCCATAGAGCGCATAAAAATGGGACAAGAAGGTTTCCCGGATTTCTGGCATTTCCGTCTAATGAATATGTGTAGTCCATGCGACAGTCTTCAGGTAGCTACCCCCCCAATTAAGAAAATTGTCTTTCTTAAAAAAATAATTTACTTACCAGATTATGAAAACAAAATTTGCTTTGACAATGACATTGTTCACGCTAGTAGCATGCGGTGGCGGGGGAGGAAGTGACAATGCTACGACAAGTACGCCGCCTGCGACGAATACGCCGCCAGTGACTGTCGCGCCGCCTGTCACCTCACCACCACCTGCAACTACACCACCGCCGACAGCTGTTATCGGAGAAGTGCTACCTAGTCTCACGAATCCCGAGCCAGGATCAACTGCAGCGACGGGGAATGGTGTTGAGGGCATCTGGAAAAATACCAGTAGCTTCTTCGCTGCAATTAGTTTTATTGATTCGCAGAACAATCTTTCTGCGATAAACGTGAACGCGTCAGCAGTACCTAAACATTTGTTTGGAGTGATTTCGACGACTTCGTCCGGGTGGTCTCTTATATCTGGTTTAGAGACATCAGATTTTTTTTTCAATCCCACAACTTCGGGCAGTGGCACCTACGTCGCTAAGCAAAGCTTTGCGGGTAGTTATATGACGTCGTCCGCCAATCCTACCAATTTCTCGTGGGTCTACGATCCTGCCAACGCACTTGCCGTAACTCAAAATAGTGTGGCGGGTACCTGGTCGCAGTCAAGAGATTCGCTGGTGATTGCGAGCGACGGGACATTTACTGGTACGTTCATAAGCTGCAATGTCAGCGGCACTTTGTCACTCGCGTCGCCAGGTACTAGCAAAAATCTCTATCAAATGACTTTGACTGCCGCCGCGGGCAATACCAGTGCATGTCAGATCCCCGTTGGACTTAGGTTTACTGGGAATACTGGAATTACGTTTGTACCGCTGATTGGGAATAATGGTTTTTTACGTTCAATTCCGTTCTTACTTAAATCAGACAGCAATACAAAGACGTTAGTGGGGCAGCTAACTAAGCAATAGTGCTTCTTAATTTTGCAAAATTATTGAATATTTTTTGACGAAAATTTTTTGTTTTTGGGATTAACTCATGAAAAAAACTAGAACAATTCCAATGTTGAGTATGGCTGCACTGTTTTGTGCCTTGGGAGGTTGTGCGACCGAAACGTCAAACTCTCTACCAGTACAAAAAGTTGAAAGTGCTGGCAAACCATACACTGGCGCGCGCACCCAAATTGCGGTTGGTAAGTTCGACAATCGTTCCAGCTATATGCGCGGTATCTTTTCTGATGGCGTAGATCGTCTTGGTGGACAAGCCAAGACTATTCTGATCAGCCATCTTCAACAAACTAACCGTTTCAATGTTCTGGATCGGGACAATTTGGAGGAGATGAAACAGGAAGCGGCAATCCAAAAACAAGCTCAGACCCTTAAGGGCGCTGATTATGTTGTGACCGGAGATGTTACCGAATTCGGTCGCAAGGAAGTCGGCGACCAACAGCTGTTTGGCATTCTGGGGCGTGGAAAGGTTCAGACCGCCTATGCGAAGGTGAGTTTGAATATTGTGAATATCAAGACTTCCGAAGTAGTGTTTTCTACTCAAGGGGCCGGCGAATATAACCTGTCCAACCGGGAAATAGTTGGTTTTGGTGGTACTGCCAATTACGATTCCACGTTGAACGGAAAGGTGCTTGATTTGGCGATGCGGGAAGCAATCAATAATCTGGTATCTGCTATCGATTCAGGCGCTTGGCAACCTGGGAAATAAGAACGACTAAAAGAGAGTGCTAGAGAAGATGAAGACACTAGGAATAGGGAATATTGGAGCATTGACGCTATTGAGTTGCATTGCGCTTACCGGCTGTCATACAGCACCAAAGCAGCTCTATCAATGGGAGGGCTATCAGCCGCAAGTATACGAATACTTCAAAGGTCAAAAAGGTGTGGAGGAACAAATCAGTACGCTTGAACAAGATTTGCAGAAAATTCGGGCGACTGGAAACATGCCGCCTCCTGGCTATCATGCTCACCTTGGCATGCTATATGCGAGCATGGGGAAGAACGATCAAGTAATAAAGGAATTCGAGACTGAGAAAACTTTATTCCCAGAATCATCTGCTTACATGGATTTTTTGATGAAAAAATCAAAAAAACAAGAGAAATAATATGCTAAAGAAAATTTCTAGATCGCTCCTTTGTTTGTCTTTGATCTTCCTTGCTGCAGGTTGTGCGACGCGTGCTAAACATGTTGTTGACTATACGGCGTTTAAACAAAGCCGACCTAAATCAATTTTGATTTTGCCACCCGTGAATACGTCTCCCGACGTTAATGCGACCTATGGTATGTTGTCGCAAATGACGTACCCGTTGGGTGAAGCTGGTTATTACGTATTGCCGGTAGCGTTAGTCGACGAGACGCTCAAACAAAATGGCATGACTAATGCCACAGACATACAAACTATAGCCCCAGCTAAGTTAAACGAGATCTTCGGAGCCGATGCGGCGTTGTATGTCACGGTTAGCAAGTACGGCTCAATTTATGCGGTTCTCAGCAGTGCGGTGGTCGTGACTGCCGATGCCAAGCTTATTGACTTGAAAACAGGCGGGACGTTATGGTCTGGGACGGCTAGCGCGTCGAGCAGTGAAGGAGGAAACAGTGGTGGCGGTTTGATAGCGATGCTGGTTACTGCGGCAGTAAATCAGATTGCAAATAATCTTTCCGATAAAAGTCATGTTATTGCCGGAGTAACTAGTCAACGCTTGCTGTCTGCCCATCAACCAAATGGCATATTGTATGGTCCGCACTCACCGAAATACGGTACCGATTGATCTAACCTAACTGGCAATGTGGAAGTTTAATTAGATAGTCAATGCCCGCTCCGAAAGGTTAGCGGGCTTTTTATTTCTGAATAGGAAAATCCTCGCATAGGGCAGTTCCGCTCCGTGAACTCTCTAAACGAAAACAATTGCAAAATCCTTCCATTTCCAATTGAGATGACAATCATTAACATTTTTTTTAAGGCTAGACTTGGACTGTCATAGAGCGCATAAAAATGGAACAAAAGGGGGCTTTGGATTTTTGGCACTTTCGTCTGCTTGGCAGTAACTAATTTGAAAGGAAATTTTATGGGATTTATAGCTTGGTTAATTGTTGGCGCAATTGCTGGTTGGTTGGCGGGAGTTGTGGTGAAGGGCGGCGGCTTTGGTGTGTTGGTTGACATCATCGTCGGCATTGTTGGCGCCTTCATCGGCGGTTGGTTGGCAGGAATACTTGGTATTCATATCGGTAGCGGTATTATCGGGTCGATTGTGACTGCCACTGTTGGCGCCGTGATCTTGCTATTCATTCTGCGACTGATCAAACGCACTTGATATTTTTCGGCATGAAGAGTGAATCTTAAAATCCCGCTTAAATGCGGGGTTTTTTCATCAGCGAAATATTATGACAATCCTTAACGATTGTAACGGTATTTGACTCGCAGCTTCGGCGTTTGTTGGAGGTGGCGGTCTATAAAATTTTCTCTGAGTTGATCGCCGCTTCATACTCAACCAATATTCATAACTCACTACACAAAGAAAGACGATGATGAATCCAAACAAAATTAGCCAAGCAATTTGTATCTTGTTCGCCGCCTCGGCGTTCAACGCGTCTGCGCAAACTGCTTCCGCCACTTCCTATAATCCATCCTGGTATGTTGCGCCGAGTATTAATCTGCTTGACCCCGATGCTCGTTTTCTGAGTGGCAATGACAAAAATGGTCCAGGTGTAGGTTTGCGGTTTGGTCGTGCTGTTTCGCAGGATTGGGATGTCCAATTGGGGGGGAGCTACGGACGCGCTAAAGACAAAGACGCGGGAATCACCTATCGGCAAAGTACGTTAGGTGTCGATGCCCTCTATATGTTTTCACGTAGTGCATTTCAGCCATTCTTGTTGGCCGGTGCCGGCGTTGAATACGACAAAGTCACTAACGCTGGCGCTAACGCCTCCAAGACAGCTCCTTACATTAATCTTGGTGCCGGCTTGCGCTATGCCTTCAACGATCAGTGGAGTATGCAGGCAGATGTGCGGCGTTCCGTCGGTTTCCTGGGAAACAACAGCGATTTCGGTTTCAAGCGGGACAACAACACGACATTCGGCATCGGCTTGATCTATACCTTCGACAAGGCTCCAACGCCAATAGTGGCGGCACAACTGGCACCAGAACCGATTCCTGTCTCCCCACAAGTGGCGCCTCCGCGCTTCGAGAAAATAACACTGTCGTCTACCCAGCTATTTGATTTTGACAGTGCGACACTGCGCATGCCGCAGCCGAAGCTAGACGAAATCGCGAGCGTACTAGCGGCAAATACGCAAGTGAATAATATTGTCATCAGCGGCTATACAGACCGTCTCGGCTCAGATCAGTACAACCAAAAACTGTCGCAGCGCAGAGCAGAAGCCGTCAAGAGCTATCTGGTAAGCAAAGGTGTTGGGGCGAATCGCCTGACTTCGGTAGGCAAAGGAAAAGCCAACCCGGTAGTTGAATGTAATCAGAAAAAGAAAATTGAGCTGATCAAATGCCTGGAACCGAATCGCCGCGTCGAGTTGGAACAAGTCACTTTTGAGAAGTCGGTACGTTAGATCGGGCAGTAAGTGCCAGAGGCGAGTATAGACGGCTTGTCCGTCGGCGTTGTCAATCAACTATCGGCGCCCGAGTCATTTTATCTTTTTGAGGGAGAAAACATATGAGTATTAATCTTTTGCAACTCGCGCAAACGACCCTTAGCGGACAGGTCGTTCAACTCGCGACTACTCACCTTGGCATTGAGGAAAGTAAGGCCAAGGTGGTTTTTGACACCTTGACGCCAAGTTTAATTACTTCCTTGATCAAAAAGGCAGATACGCCTGACGGGGCTCGTGCGTTATATACATCTATCATGTCCCCTCAAGTTGACTCGAATATCGGTACGAATCTAGTTAGTCTGCTTGACAATCCGGTGTCGGCGGGAAATTTGATCAAAGCCGGCGGCGAGCAGACCGTGGCCTTGCTCGGTGATAAAACGAAAGACCAGTTAACGAATGCAGTGGCTCAGCACACTGATACCGCGGTTGGCGCTGTCACGGCTATGACCAGTGTGGTGACGGCCACCCTGTTTGGATTGATCAAAAATCATCTGCAAGCCGGCAAGGGACAACAGCACACGTTGATTTCGACATTGGCGCATCAAGTGTCGTTCATTCATGGAAAATTGCCTGAGAGCGTGTGGGCTGCTTTGGGAGTGGGGACGGCGTGGGATTTTTTTGACGGCATTGGCAACAAGCTCAAAACAACGCTGTCGGCCTTTCATATGAATACGCGGTCAGCCGCACCCACCGATGGTATTCCTGTGTCCAAGGAAAAGACTGGTATTGCAAAATGGTGGTGGCTCTTGGCGCTGTTAGCGTTGGCCGCGTTGTTGTTTTTTATGCGTGGTTGCAATAAGGAATCGGTATCTTCTCCAACATCGGTTGTTACGCCGCCGGTGGCTGCTGAGCCCGCAGCGCCTAGTAAAGCATCTACGTTGTCGTTGACGACGGACAAAGACGGCAAGGCTACCGTCGTTGCCACCGTAGGAAGTGAAACGGATAAGGAAGCCATTCTGGCAGATTTGAAAAAAAACTATGGTGACAGAGTTAACGCCGACATCAAAGTTGATGGTGCGACCAAATCTGCCGGCTGGATTGGTGAACTGCCGGACTTGTTAACAAATTTCAAGCTGCCGAATACTGAATTGACGATCAAGGGCAACAGTATAGAAATAGGTGGAGCGGCCACGGATCCTAAACTGCAGTTATTGGATAAGACGAAAGCACTTTTTGGCGCCGGATATGTTGTATCGTTGTTCGATCTGTCAGAAGCTTTGGCCGACAACAAGAAAAAATTTGAAGATGCGTTAGCCGTCCTTAAACCCGGCTCATGCACTACAGCCGATGTGGTGGGTGCTATGAATACCTATTCGTTTAATTTTTCTTCTGGCTCCTTTGATATTCCGAAGGAAGATTTACTGGAGTTCGGCAAGGCAGTTACCGCGATCAGGGATTGTGCCAAGGACGCAAAACTTGAAATCGGCGGACATACCGATAACCAGGGATCGTCTGTCTCCAATATGGAATTGTCGAAAAAACGTGCCGATGCGGTGCGCGACTTCTTTGTGTTAAAAGGTATTGCTGCAGCCACGTTCACAACTAAAGCATACGGGGATATTCAACCTGTAGGGGACAACGATACTCCGAGCGGTCGTTTCCAAAATCGTCGCATTGCATTTAGCGAGCAGAAGTAGTTATTGGGATATAAATTTAACCCGCGCCGAAAGGTTAGCGGGTTTTTTGTCGATGGGATGGAAAACCCCCTTATCTCACCCTCGGCGATGGCCCTATCATCATCGCCATGAAACCGACTATCACCGCCCAAGACATTCAAGCCATGGTCAGCCATTGGCTGAGTACGCCGCCGAACGGCTATCTCGGTTCGGACTATGGTGCTGATCCCCAGTCGCTGTTGCAAAATCCCATGGCCGCCGGCATCGGCGATGCTTTCATCGGAAAAATGCGCGAGGACGTGCCGGCGCTGGATGCGATGCCGGCTGGCACCGTCAATGTTTTCTACGTGGACGGGCTGCCGGATCGCCGTGAGCTAATTGTCGATGTGGCCGGCTGGCAGGAACGGGTGAGATGACATGGCCTATTCCAAAGAAGACTTTGATCGGGTAATTGTCAATTCGGTCTCGCAGTTTCCCGAGCTGGCGGCGCTGTACCAGGTGGGCGATCCGCGGCTGCTGCAGGCGCAGTCGGCCATTGCGCAGATGATGGCGATGATGTCGCAGCAGATTGAGCTTGGCGCGATGGAGCCCTTTGACAAGGTACGGGATTCGACGGTGCTGGCCGATGCATCGTTGAAGGGGCTGATGCCGATGGCTACGCCTGCGCGTGTGAAGGTGAAAGTCGAGAATCCTACCAATGCTGCGTTTGCCATTGGCGCCGGTCGCGGCCTGCTGGATTCGAGCGGCCGCATGTACGTTACCGATTCGCCGGTAACGGTTCCCGCCGGCGGCGTGGGACATGCCGAGCTGCTGCAAAAGCAGGTACGCGCCATTGAGCACACCGTGACCGTCTCGCAGCCGTTCTATAAGATTGAGGTGCCGCAGCCCAGCGACGGGCGCTTTATCAGTGGAATCTCGGTAGCTGACGCGGCGGGCACACCGTATACATATAGTGTGGAATTCACGAATGTTGCCAATGGCGACAAGGTATTCCATGTGGAATGCGACGAATACCGGCGCTTGTTTGTCGTGTTTGGCTATGCCGGCTATGTTGGTTATCAGCCCAACGTCGGTGAGGTGCTGACCCTGACCGTGTATGAGACGACAGGTGATGTGCGCCCGGACGCTGGCAGTCCCTTCGCCCTGGATTATGCGGTAGCGCCGCAAGACGGCCTAATCAAGATCACGATGGACTCGCTATTGATTCCTGGCGCCGCGCCTATCGATATCGCGACGCTGCGAGAGCTCTGCAAATACCCGTCAGCTTATGACCAGACGGCGGTGTACCTGGGCGAGTTTGATTTCCTGGTTCGCCGTAATATCGCCGGGCTGAAATTTCTCTCGATCTGGAATGAAACGATTGAAGAGTTAGTGCGCGGGCCGAGCCTGGACAATATCAACCGGCTGTTCGTCTCCTTCGTTCCACCCGATGGCGCCACGCGCGAATCGATCGAACGGGAGATTGTGCGCGTAATCAAAGCCGCTGATGACTCCTATCGCATCGTGTTCATCACTCCGGCCATTCTTGCCATCGGCATGACCATCCTCGCCGAGGTGGCGCGTATTCACGACGCCGTTGCCGTAAAAAGGCAGATTCTGGATGTTTTGCTGAAGGAATATGGCGAGAAGGCTGTGCCAATCCGCGCCGGCATGTTGGTGATGAAATACAAGGCGATCTACGCGCTATTGAAGAACAACGTCCAGGCGCTGCAGGATTCGGGGAGCGATTTTTCAGTGACGATCACGCCGATGCAAGGTAAGCAGCTGCCTGAGCATTTCCGCTACATGACCCCGGATAGTTTGAACGTCTCTGTGACCCTGGCCAATTACAACCTTGGTTCCTGGGGGCAGTAATGGGCGCCGACAGCAGAATTCCATCACTTGCGCCACTCCAGCACAGCCATGACGCCAACGCACTAGAAGTGGAACTGAAGCAGCTGGTGTTGTTCCTGTTCGAGACTCATTTACGGGACGCCGAGCGCGAATTGAACGTCTATGGCGTGCCGCACCTGGGTTCCTTGCCCTTGATCGAGCGCCACGTAAAACGGGAAGGGTTGGCGCTGATCCGCACCGAAGAGCCGGCTATGCGCTATCTCTATAAAGCCTGGCGCGCGCGTAATCCCAAGCGGGGATTGCATTTTTTGCGCATGTATCTGCAACTGCTATGGCCGAACGGCTGGATTGTCGAGCAGCTTTGGCAGGACAAGAGCAAGCCCTATCCGACGGCCTTGAGCAGCGCCAGCAGCATAGGTAGCGCAGATCCTAGCGCCACGCATTATCTGACCAGCCGGATTCGGGTGTCGATCGATGATGAGGGAGAAATGGGAATGAACATTCCGATGGTAGCGCCTGCATTGCGCGCGGTGATCGCCGCCAAGTATGTGCTGCAGCTATCGTTGCTGAAGCGCTTTGAGAATGAGATAGGTATTTTTAACGGCGCCATGGCGCAGCAATTTTATCGGGCTGAAGGCGAAGCGATGCTGCCTTCACCGCACTAGACAGGGGAGAGTAGGATGCGAACAGGTGTGATTCAGTACAACCTCAATGATCGCGGTCGCGAACTGACGGGGAAGCCGCGGCATTTTAATATCGATAAGGTCGCTGCCTTTATCAATGGCGCCAGGACACAGGAGCGTATTCAAAAGCGCGACATGTTTGGCTATTACGGCCATTGGCCGCGCGTCAAATTCGGCATGATGCCGCCGGAGGGCGGGATTTACCAGGGCAAGTTGGTCAAGCTGGAGCCTGCGATCTCGACCATTCATTTAAAGGCCTTCCCGGACGGCACCATCGAGCATGAGGAAGAGTTCCTGGAGACGGATGCCGGCCGTACTGCGCAAAAGATGTTCGAGAGCAAAAAGGGCGGGTTCTCGTCGGCGCTGAGCGAGGTCGAAGGGCGTTTCTTCGGTTTCGATTACGTGAATGAGCCCAACTTCGATGACAACCGCGGCTACGTGTTGGATACGGCAAGCGCAGATGACGGCGGTGCGATTCTGGACGATGCTGTGATTGCCGACTACAACCAGAATCTGCACGGCATGCTGGCGTTGCTGGACAGCGCTCAGACTAGCCTCGGGGATGCACGGGCGGATCATGAGCGCGCGCTGATGGTGATTGCCAGGTTGGAGGAAGAAAACGAGCAATACCTTGCCATGTTGGCCGGCAGACAGGCCGCGCTGGATTCGGCTGGATCGCTCCCCATGATGGTCAGCAAGGCCGGATTGAATGCGATGCGCGCAGATGCTGCTGAATTCAAACGGGCGATCTTGCCTGGCATCGTTGTGCCGGATCAGCCAGAGGGTCGCTGTGTTGACAACCTGGTCAATCGCCTGCTGCGCCGCTGAGGATCCCATGCTTGAATTGAAAGAAGCTTTTGGCCGGTACATGGGACGCTATTACGCCTCGCTCACGCCAACCACCCGAGCGATGAAGTCATTTGCTGAGCGGGGGATCAGTAAGAGCATCGTCTGGGCGCCAGATCGGATGATTGACCAGGTGCAGGACATGCTGGCCGCCTGGCGCAAGAATGACAATGACGGCGGCCCGGGCAGTAGCGCGCATCTGCCGGTCATGATTGTGGCAACCGGTAAGGATTATTCGCCGGTGCTGGGGGACTTTTCTCGTCAAGTGCCGGAGCCGGAATGGGTGACGCTGCCAGGCGATCCGCTGAATCGGCTTTTTCAGCTACGGCAGATGCAGGGAGAGCGCCGCGCTCAGATTGTCATTTGCGCCGCCGAGGATGAGACCGCGCGCAGCATGGCGGCTCAATTCACCCTGTTTATCGCGGCGGTCGTCAATCGCCGGTTTGATGCGACATACCGCTTTGCTGGCATCAACCATCAATGGCCGGTGATGCTGGAGGCCACAGACGTGCCGGCGATGAATATCGACTCTGGACAGAAGAACCTGACGATCTTGGCGATCGATCTGACGCTGAAAGAGACGATTCCTTTGTTCTCAGGACCGAAGTCGGGGGAACAGAACGACGGGAAGGGCGATGGGAGCGCCGATAATCCGCATGGCTATCCGGCGGTGGGGAAAGTGATTTCGCACGACCTGGTGCAGAACGTCCATAGCCATGTCGCTGATGGCGCGCCAGATGTGCCATGGCATCAGGGAGTACCCGAACTGTGAAAATCCAAGCCTCGATCTCCGGCTACGGCATGGCGCCAGCCACGGTGTATTCCTTCTACGAGGCGGAATCCGACATTCTGCTGGTCAGCAAAGAGGCGGCCTATCGCACCGACCGCTTCAGCGACGCGATCCTGATCGGTGGCGTCAGCCTGACCGAACGAGACTGCTTGTTTACCGATGTCGACTTCATGGATGCGATTGAAGAGTTTTTCATTCGCTCTAACGGCAAAACGCTGATGATTGACGATAAGGCCGCGCGCTGTGATCCGCGTCAGAAGCTGGAACCGGATGGCATGAGCGATTTTGGCAAGCGTCTGTACCGCGTGTCGCCGGACATTACTTGCGGGCAGGTAGCGGTGCTGGCGACGGCGCTGTATGTCAAGAAGGCATTGGGCATCGACAGTGCGATGGAAATGCAGGACTGGTTTCTTGACGCCGGCCAGGGCGGGTTCGTCACGATCTGAATGGAAAACCCCGCCAGCCGCGGGGGATGGCGTGGCAGAAAATAGCATCGTTATTTTCAGCTAAGGCGGTCAGCATGACCGCTCTCAATTCGATGAGCTCCCAAATCAAGACGCAACCTAGAACGATCAGTCCGACCCTCACTGAGGCCGGCGTGATGGCCGCGATCAATGTCCCTAAAACCGGGATTGAGGTGGCCGTCACCCACATTGCTTTCGGTACGGGTAAATACAGGCCGAATGGCGCCGAAACTGGCTTGCAGCATGAAATAATGCGGGTAGCGATTGCCGGCGGCGGCAAGGTGTCCCCGACGCAGATTCAGGTGCATGCTGAAGCGATCGCGCCCGTTGGATCGCCATTCTGGTGTGGTGAAATTGGCTTTTACGCTGACGACACCCTGTTCGCGGTCTACAGCAAGCCGGATCAGCCTATCCTGTATTTCGCGGATGACAGCGTGACCACCGTCTCTTACACGCTGGGTTTAACCGCACTGCCGGCTGATACAGTGACAGTGTTGGTGGATCCCAACGTCAATACGGCGATCCAGCTGATTGGCGCGCATGAGACCGCCAAAAATCCACATCCGCAATATCAATACAAATTGGGATTTATCCCAGTTCAGCAAGGTACCGGCCATGGTCAGAAATCTAATACTGTGAAAATGGGCTGGTCGGGCGACAGCCTCAAAGTCACAGTCGATGATACTGACCATGGCGCGGTGATATTTCAGTCGAATCTGGAAGTGGCGCTAAACAATTATCTGCCGCTGACAGGTGGCAAGGTGACTGGACAGTTGCTGGTCCAAGGATCTACCGGTGCGATTGGCGCGCCTGGCGCGTCCGGCCCAGGCAGGCCCTGCATCGAGGTTAGTTCCGCTGGCGGTGAGGAGAACGAAGCCTACATGACGTTTCATCGTCCTGGCGTATTTGCGATGCACTTCGGACTGGATGCTCAAAACGATCTTTCGATTGGCGGTTATTCGCTGGGCGCGAATGCCTACAAGCTATGGCACGCCGGTAATTTTATCCCGGGGTCTAAGCAGGATGCGCTGGGCTATAAACCTTCCCAGGCAGTCGGGAGCTGGTTGAACAGCGTGATCGTTGATGATTCTCGCGCCAAGTACTATGCGCCGAAAGATCGTGACATGGGCATCTATTTTGATTTTAGAAATAATGATGCGGGCAACCTTGATGACGGTGGCGTCCAGCATGGCGCCATCACCTTCCGGCAATGGGGCGCTGGCGACGATTTTTCGGGCGGTCCGGCTCACCAGTTGGGCTTTACTGCGAATGGCAACTTGTTTCACCGTACCGGCAAAGGGTCTGCCTGGGAGAAATATCAGCGTCTTCTCCATGCGGGGCAGAACGGTACGTTGCCCGATGGCGGTATACCCATTATTAAAGACTGTAATGCCGCGCCACTCGGTTGGGCGACTTATACGCAAGAAGCCACGGCCAACCGGCCTAGCGCCTATGGACAAATCTTTACATCGTCACTGAACGGCACCGCGACGCCAGGAAACGGCAACTGGCTGATGCAACGCGGATTTTCAACGGAAGGGCACATATTTACGCGCGTTAATATTGGTGATTCCGGATGGGGGACATGGCTGCAGGCATGGACTAATGCCAACTTCGATCCGGGCAGTAAAGCCAACGGGGCAGGATTTTCTTTGCATTGGTCGGGGCAAGATGGACAGCCGACCTGGCTGCTGGGCGGTAACACCCCCGAGGGGATCTATGTATACAACCCGTCCAGTTTCAGAGTGGCCTATGCGGCCAGTGCTGGCGGTGCAACGAACGCTGAAAACATCAGTAATGGCAATAGCTATATGCGGATGAGCTGGTCCGATCCTGGCGGGCAAACAACCTATCTCTGGGGTAGTGACGGCCCAACCGGCGCACGGCTTTGCGCGACCGGCAATCTCAGTGTGGGCGATTCACGTAAATGGAACGGCTTCCCGTTGCGCTATGCGGAGAACCCGCCAGCCAACCAACCCTATTACGTGCTTGGCATAGAGGCCGGTGCCAGCGTGTTTTCTATCTACAACCGCGCTGCGATGGCCGTGTCATCTAGTGTGACGTCGGTGTATGCCCATCAGCTGACCGGTCAAGGCTTAGGTTATGGCGGCATCGGCGGCTACATATTAAACAAAAGAAAAGATGGTACGGGCCTTGCTGGCATTTGGGAGCAACGCGGTCAGGTGTACGACTACGGGTCGGGTGCGGTGGAAGGTAACGAATCGAGTTCAGTTTTATGGCAAAGGGTAGCGTAATGGCAATGAAGAAAAACACACAAACGACGGACGTGGATGTTGGGGATATTGAAGAACAAGTGGCCGCGCCTGTATTTGATCTGCCGGAGCTACCGCCCCCGGTCTTGACGGCACTGCAGCCTGCGCCGACCTGGATGCCGTCCGAGCTGCCTGACCCGGTAGACCCGTTTTCCTATTCCGACATCAAAAATGTTGTTCGCATGCCTAACGGATTTCAATGTTCGGTCAAATTTGACGCTTGGGACGACTATCGGATCTTCCTTGCATGTGCTGATGATGTAGAGGCGCACGGTCGCGCGATACATGCTGAATGCAAGTCAGGTAAGCGGGGACCAACGCCGGATTACTTGCCTACCCATGCCGAGCTGCTGGATGCGGCGCAAGCGCGTATAGCGCGCGAACTGCGCCGCGCCAATAGCGAGGTGACGAAATATCAGGATCGCGTCGACGTGGATGAGGCAAGTGATGTGGATGTCGCACAGGTCAAAGCCTGGAAGAAGTATCGGGTGAATTTGAATCGCATCCCCGAGCAAGCGCATTTCCCGCATCCCATCGTCTGGCCGGTTGCACCTGATGACGTCAGTACAGCATTGGTTTCGGCATGAGCGCCAACAAGAACACGGCATCGACCGCGATATTTTATCGCCAGGTGCGGGATTTTGTGGAAAAGACGCCGGTGTGGGGAATGGCGATTCGCTACCAGTCGAAGCCGGACGAGCGCTTTGATATGACCTTGATCTCCCGGCGCGTCTATGGGCGCCCGGATGAGTTCCTGGTGGTGATGGCGGCGGCCGGCTTGGATTCCGTCGAACAGGAATTGCCGGAACAATTGCTGGTGCTGCCGACGGAATCTCAGCTGCTGACACTGAAGACCAGCGCACGCTTTGGGAGTTTTGGCTAATGGCGACAATCAACAGTGCAAAACTAGCTGCAGTGCTGGGCATTCGCGGTTCAGCGAAGGCTGCGGATCAACTCCGGAAGGCCGACGCGGAGCGCCGTGCCAAGGCTGTCAATCTGTTACGGCCGCATGAGGTCAAGGGAGAATACAGCGCTGAACGCTTGCTGCTGACCTCCTTGGGCGGCGAGGTTCGCCTGATTACCAGCGATGACTTGGTGGTGTTCAGGAAGAACGCCAAGACGCTGGGCAGCAAGCTCAAGCCAGGTTTAACGGCGCAGCAAATTATCAACCTGTCGTTACCGGAGGATCGCGAGCGCGCTAATGAGCAGATCAGGATGGCTGTGCCGGCGGGAACGAACCGGGGAGACATCAGGTTTGTGACCGACGCGTCGGCTGACTCGGATGTGACCCGGCACTATGTGTCGGTGGAGATCATGAATTTCGATGCGGCGGTGGCGTCGCCGACAGATCCCAAGGCACTGGCTAAATGGCTAGTCAAGGATAGCCCCTTGAAATTCGAATGTGACTGCGGCCGCTTCACGTTCTGGTATCGCTATATCGCCACCGTGGGCGGCTTCGTCAAAGGCCGGCAGGAAGCCGCGTATCCCAAGTTACGCAACCCCAGGCTCAGCGGTGTGGCCTGCAAACATGCGCTGCGGGTAATGAAGGAATTTAGCAGCAGCCTGGCCGTGCGTGGCATTGTGGCTGGGATGGTCGAACGTGGGCAAAAGGGCGCCATCAAACAGTCCGCGGTGATTGCGCAGACCAAGGCACGCGAAATCGCAGCAGCACAAGCACGTAAAAATCGCGCTATCAACGTCAAACAGCCGAGCAAATCTGCCGAAAATCTGAAGAGCGCCGTGATAGCTGCGGCCAAGAGGGCGGATAAGGCAGCGGGCATGGCTGTCATTGAGGCTCAAAAGACACTGCAAAAGCTCAAGGATGCCGGCCAGATCTCTCAGGCTGACTTTGATGTGATCACGATGAAACTGAAGGGTTAATGATGCTGCACTCTGTACCAATGCAAATCAACAAGGCAGCGCGTAGTGTCACGTTGCGCCATCCGAATGGCATTCCATGTCACGCTTTCCGGCAGCGGGTATTGCGCCAGGCCGACGGCGGTATGGGCGGCATGCCAACGCTGGGCGGCCTCGGTGTGTTGGATTCGTCGGATGAGCCGGATGTCGAATGGGAACTGCTGGGGGACGCCAAGCTGTTGATCGTAGAGAATTTTCAGGTATCCACGGTAGTTGACCGCGGGGACGCGTTGGACAACGCCGAGCCGCAAATCGTCGCGTTGATCGAGGCATTGAGGCCGGCGGGGGATTTCGCGCACTTTACGGCGAAGACCAAGGATGTGCTGTACATGCTGCTGCATGCCGATGTGAAGATCGCCTATGAAGTTGTGGCGATCGATGGCGACATCAATATCGCACCGTATAGCAGAAAGTACATTCTGCACAAACGCGATGATTTGACGTATATCGACGGATTTAAAGCTGAATAATTCGACACGTTAGGCGGATTGGAGAAAATCTTCTTGGGAATTCAATTGCTCCAAGCGATAGCCATAGCTATACACCGGAGAGAGCCGATAACCGTTTTCTGGTCGTAAGTGTAATTTACTTCGTATGCGGGAGATGTGAGTGTCTATGGTCCGTGAAGGAATGTCGTCATCGTGCGACCATATTTTTTCGACTATATATGCACGCGAAAGTGGGCGACCAAGGTTACAGAAAAATAGTAACGCGATGTCAAACTCCTTTTGATATATTTCAATTGGCTTACCGGCCAAGGTGATGCGACCATAATCCGTCTCGAACAGGTAATCATTAAATGTGATTTTTTTGCTCGAATTTGGAATCGGATATGCGCGTCGCAGTAATGCTTGGGTACGAGCTATCAGTTCGCTGCGCCGAATCGGTTTCGTCATGTAGTCGTCGGCCCCGGCAGTCAGACCCTCAACAATGTCTTCTTCACTGGTGCGGCTCGTCATGAATAATACTGGGAGTGTTTTGGAAAACTTATCTCTTACCCAATGCAGCACTTCCATGCCACTCAAATCTGGGACTTGCCAATCCAAAATCAGCAAATCATAGCTCTCTCGATGCAGTTTTTTTAATATTTCTTTTCCGCTTTGAAATGGATGGCAAATATGCCCATTGCTGGTCAGTATTTGACAAACAAAGTCGAGTTGAGAGGGGTCGTCATCAAGAATGGCAATTCTCATGTGATTTATCCCAAATACGATGTACTACTATATTAGTTCAAAATGGCAACATTGCGAGTGTTTTGGAAAATTAGAAATTTAAAACAACGACAGTAAGTTGATTCAATAAAATTCTGCATTTTTCCGTGTCGTCTCTGTAGGAAAACACCCCTAAAATTGCTCTCTCATTACCCCTATCATTTGCTTCAATGAAGGGGGTATATGGACGAATTCACACGCATCGAAGCCGATGTCCATCTTGGCGCAATGGGGCATAACAATCTGTCAGAGCCCACTCAGGCGCAGAAACTGGCAGGTAACTACAAAGTAGGTAGAACGACCCTTCACGGCATGGCAATCGCCATCGAGCAGCCACGCGGATCGTTCCGTTGCGGTGTCGATGCTACTGGCCGGCCATGGCAAAACAGGATGTCGTCACATTACGGCTATTTCGCTGGCACGACGGGCAATGATGGCGACGAGCTTGATGTGTTCATTGGCTATTACCCAGAATCCAGAGTCGCTTTTGTGATTAACCAGGTCGATCAGCAGACCGGTGCATTTGACGAACACAAAATCATGCTGGGATTTCCGGATGCGCAATCCGCATCCCGGGCTTACCTGGAGAGCTACCACCGAGGCTGGCAGGGGCTTGACGGCATCGTTCCGATTTCAATTCCTCAACTCAAATGGTGGGCCAAGCATGGCAATCACACCAAGCCGATCAACGCGACGACGCTTCCAATTTTAGGGTACGACAATATGCACAAAGTAATGTGGGACGGTGATTCTCCCATTGGCAAGACCTATGACGGGCTGCTGTACGACATTCGGCGCCACGATGAAGACGGGTTGATGTACGACCCGTTGAGCGTGATGGATATTCTGGATGACGCGGAGGGCGTCTATACCTTCGATGCTTTGGTGACGCCATTTGCGAAGCTTGAACGCAAAATGCAGATCATGCAGAACGTCATGGAGCGCACCGGTGGCACCGTCAAGCCGGTCGCCATGCAAATCACGGAACCGTTCAAGCAGCGCGGAACGGCCAATGTGGCGGTGGTCTATGAGTTGTCGGACGGGCAGACGCTCAGCATCTTTTTCCATAATCCCGATGTTACGCCGCAAAAAATCACGTCAACGGACGATCTGATTTCGTGGAAATGGATGCTCAATAAGAAGGACGTGACGATTGTTGCTGCGCCTGAGCGCGGCGTCGATCTCAATGTGCGCGAGGTGGCAAATCGCCTGTTGCGCCTGGCCGAGAGAAATTCGGCCACGTTCCAGCGTGCCAATGCAAAGCGCTCGGCGCGCATGCAGGCGATTGAAGCATTGAAGACAGCGATCACGGAAAAGGAGGCAACCTTGGCACGGTTGCAGCGCGAGCTGGCAGTCAGGCGCGTCGAGAAGGAGTCTACACCCAGTGTTCCGGATAGTATCGGCACCGCGCCGGCGGCACCTATCTCTGATCCTGTCGCCGCGCCGGTCACTGAGCCAGCTCCGGAACCCGCCTCAGAACCAATCGCAACAGTCACGACACCACCTGAGCCTATCGCGGATCCTGTTTCCATCGAGCCGGGTGAAATTGTGCCGGACGAGATCGCGACACCGGAGATCATTGAAGTATTGGACGATAATAATCCAATTTCCGAAGAAAAATTGCCGCCGGCGGCCGCGGACATTGTTCCTGTCGCTCCTACTGTCGCAGCAGTTGATTCAGTTGTCGAAATTTTGTCAGTGAGCACGGAACCGGCAGCAGCGGCAGGCGTAGACCAGCTAGGGGCAGTTCCGGATTCCCATCCCGAGGCTGATTTGCAAATAATTGCCGAAGCTGAAGCCGAACAGGTTTCTGTATCGACGGAGGTTGCTCAGGACATTGCTGCTGAACCTGCTACGATGAGTGAGCCGATTCCTGTTGAATATTTCTCGCCTTCTATTCCCGAATCATCGCCTGAAATGACGGAAAGCGAATTGTTCCCGCAGTCTGCTAACGTTGAGTAGTTGGCCCCACATTTAATTCATTGCAACTTGATATTGACCACTACTAATGAATGTCATCATTGTGACGTGAAATGTCCTGCAGTTTTGATTCGCTGCCACCTAGCTGCGCGAGAAGACGAGCACTTTCACGTTGAATTAACGCGTTTAGCGCTTCCTGCAAGAGGGCGTTGTGTTCTTCCAGACCGCACAATGCTTTTGCACGAGCAAGAAGCGCGTCATCCAAATCAACGGTTGTAAGCATGATGTCGTCCTAGATAATTGACAGATTGATTGTGCCATTAAATGATGATTCCCATGATTTCTTGTAATGGAAACCGCCTAATAGTGGAGCAGTTTTTTTGCTCGACAATGCTGAATACAGACGATTCAGAGCGGATATGGCAAAAGACACTGAGAAGAATGCGCCCGGCCTCTTCGGCAAAATGGGCACGTCGGCAAAAAAATGGTTTTCCGGGAACGTCGAGAAGGTGGATGACCTGGGCAAAGATGATCCCTATGCCTTTGATTTTGGGGCAGCATCGCAGTCTCTTCTGGGTACTGGCCGCCGCGCCGCCCGCATGCGCGCGCAGATTTATCAGAAATGGTCGTTTATGGAGGGCGACCCGATTGTGTCCGGTGCGCTGTCGCTGATCGTCACGTCCGCGCTCGGCGGCCATGAGACAACGGGCAACACGGTCTTCATCGAGAAAAAAGCCGAGACGATCAAAAATATCAAACTCGCCAAGATGGTCGATGAGATCGACGCCGCCCTGACACCGAAACTCAACCAAATGGCGCATTGCATGGCCTATAACGGCGCGACCTTTGGCGATAGCTACGCGCGCCCCTACGTCGATAGCGGCGGTATCCGTGAATTGTATTTCGGTGAAATTGTCCGGCCACCCATGGTCCAGGCCTACGAGAAGGGCAATCGTACCGTGGGATATATGGTCTATTCCGGCGCCAAGGCGATTGAGCGGCTAGATACAACGCAGCTACTGCGCCTCAAAATGCCGAGGCTGGTGTGGGTGCCGCAGTTTGCGGTGCAGGACAAGGTCATTAAAATGGCCTTGTCGGAGGACGATCTGGATGAACTGCCGATCCTGCCGTCGATGGTGGGCGGCTCCTTTCTGCACCAGGCCGAAGAAGCCTACGATCATCTCTACGCCTCATTGCTTGGCTTGATCGGCCAGCGTTTTGCTGATTCCATTGATGAGCGCGTCCTGGGATTCAATGGTGACGGCATGACGGCGGACCAGAAGAAGAAATTCGGCGAGGGCGTCATGACCATGCTGAAGCAGGCCAAGCAGCGTGCGCAGTGGGCGATTGAGCATGGGCAGCCGATACTGGAGAAATTCACCACCGTGCTGCCGTACCACGGTGACAAACAGCTCACGAATTTATCCCAGCTGGTCGGCGACTCCGGCCGCAACGGCGAACTGTCGATCGAGGACGTAATGATGCATGCGCGCTTGCTGGGTGGCGCGCTGGGCGTGGATCTGTCGATGTTGGGCTTTGCCGATCAGCTATCCGGCGGCTTGGGCGATGGCGGCTTCTTCCGTGTCAGCGCCCAGGTGGCGGAAAAATCCCGCATCATCCGTGGCGCGCTGTCCGATTTCTTCAATTCCGTCATCGATCTGCATACGATGCACCGCTACGGGATCGTGTTTTCAGAAGAAGAGCGTCCCTGGAACATCAATTTCTACGGTTCGATTTCGGCCATGGAAGCCGAGAAGCAGCGAACACGCCTGGAGTCGGCGAATTCGGCGGCCATGCTGGCACAAGTCATGTCCCAGATCAAAGAGATGGGTCTGGATGAGAAGACGACCGCCATGTTCCTGGCGAAGCAGATGTTGCTAGACGAAGATGAGGCCGCCGCCTATGCCAAGGCTATGGTCGCTAAAGCTGCCGAGGAGAGCGACATTGGGGCTGTTTGACAACGTGGCCAATAGCATTGCCTTGCCGAAGAGCGCGGGCGCCATTGCCGCCATCGGCCAGGCCAAGAAATATCTGCCGCCGCGCTTGGGCGCGCTAGTCAATACGGGCTTGGGTGTCGGCAATAAACTGCTGAGTGGCGATCTCGGCGGCGCTGCGCTCTCTGTCCTGGATTCGGGGCTACTTGCGAATTATTTCCCGCGGGTGGACGGCCTGGCCGCATTGGCGGCCTATTGGGCCACGCCGACACCGCTCTTGGGCGGTATCACGCCGGCGGAAGCCAAGGCGATATTTGATGAATGCTCAGCAACCCGGTATGCCAAGAAAAACCTGTTTCTGATCGAAGTCACGGATCTGATGCCGTCCAGCATGGAATCGCTGGTGTCTAAACTGATGGCCGGCGATGGCGCCAGCATGTTTAACTTGTTTGCGACTGAAGTAAATTATTCACCCTGGACGATTACTGGTGACAAGGTGCGGGTGGGATCGGGCTCAATCGACTCAGTACATAGCTTGGAATCTGTCGATCTGCGACTCACGACCATGGACGATTCGGTGGGTACGCTCAAAAAATGGTTTGAATCGAAGGCGGCCGCGGCGACCAAGCGGGACGGCTGTGTCGGCGTACCCATCGAATACCTGGTCAAGATCCGCATCTTGCATTCGTTCATTACCGACGCTAGCAATCGCGGAGGCTACGAAAGCATTTTGTATATGCGTCCGGCCAGCATTGAATTTGACCTGTCGCGGCGAGACGATACGGTGCAAGAAATTCAAATGACGTTCTCGCAGTTCGATTCCTTTTTTCCGGTAGCTTGATATGGCAATACAATCCGATCGTTTTGGCTTTCTGGTGGGCGATCCCGCCGACTGGAGCGAAGCGCTTAAATTATGGGCGGCTATTCAGGATGACGTGCGTGGCATCCGCCAGGCGTTCACCTCAAGCGCTGCTGCCGCTAAACGGGCTACCCAGAGCAGTACAGCCCCAGCTCTTGCATTCCCACGCCGTCAAAGCGCCGCGGCTGCGAAGGTGGTACAGATTACCTCCAGGGCGGCTGTGCAGCCTATGTCATCGCTGAAGACGGCGGTTGTCAGCAAGGATGTGCTACGGGCCGCATTTCCAGCAACTGTGCGCCGCGATGCCAATGGCCGCTTCGTCCGCGCGGATCGCGCGAACGCACCTGGTACACCGCACGGAAGCCTTAGTCGGCCGCACGACGGTAATGGAAAAGGTGGCGGTATTGCGGGGCCTTCGGTCACTCCCAGAAAAATTGGCACGATGGGTGCCATGGCGTCGAATGCCATCGACCGTGCGCCCGATGTGGATCCGGTCATCGCTGCCGCCAAGGAGCTCAGTGCGATCGTGACGCCGGTCGGACGCGGTTTCGGCAAGATGCTTGGCCGCGATGGGGAGGAAAAGAAGAAGGTCATTTGGTTCAAGCGACTCTGGGCAGAGTTACGGGGATTGCGTCGGGACGAAACTGAATTCAGTAAGGCACAACTGCGCAAGCTTGCCGCGATTGAGAAGAAGCCCGCTGCCGGCGCTAGCTCAGGAGGATTGTTGAGCCGTTTGGCGCCAAAAATTCCAGGATTCGGGATGTTGGGGAATTTGCTAGGCAAGGGTGGTAAGGGGCTATTCGGGCTCGGTAAAGGGTTGTTCCGAGGCTTGCCATTGCTGGGTGCGCTGCTGGCGGGCGGTTCCGCGCTGGCCAGCATGTTCGGTAACGATGATCCCGACAAAGCGCCGGCAAAAAATAGGAAAGGGCGCTTTGCCGGTGCCGGCAGCGGTATCGGTGCGCTGTTGGGCGGGGGTTTGGGGATGCTGCTTGGCGGTCCCGTCGGTGCGGTCATTGGCGGCATGATTGGCGACAAACTGGGTGAAGTTACAGGGGAATGGCTATCCACCTTTGACTGGAAAGAGATTGGCGACAAAATCGCAGCGACATGGGACGCCGGCGTTCAAAAATTCAGTGACGAGTGGGATGCGATTACGGGATTCTTTAGAGACAAATTTGAGATTGCCAGGAATACCGCGAATGCGGTGAAGGATCTCGCTGTTCAGGTGGGAAACGCGGCGAACGATGTCGTCAAAGAAAAAACCGGGATCGACGTCAAGGCGAAGGTTACCAATGCGGCTACGGCAGTCAAGAATACGGCTGTCTCTGCTGTAGAGGCTGTCGACCAGCATGTCGTCAAACCAATGACGATCGCCGCTGGTGCTGCTGCCAATTATGGGCAAGAGCGTGTTGCCAAGATGGCGGCACCGATTGGCCGTGTGGTCAATGAGCGCTGGCACGCTGCAAAGGACTATTTAGTCAGCGGAGCGAGTTCTGCTGGCGTTGATCCTGGGGTGGTGGCGCAGATCGCACATTTCGAGAGTGGTTTCAATAAGGATGCCGCGCCGACCCAGAAAAACGGTAAGAAGTTGTCGAGCGCTCATGGCTACGGTCAATTTCTCGATCGTACATGGACCGATATGATCAATAAGTATGGTGGCAAGTATGGCGTCGATGGCGCCGGGAAATTGTCGAAGCAGGATGCGGAGAAATACCGGAGTTATCCGAAAATTCAGGCAGGCATGCTGGCTGAGTTTACCCGGGAGAATATCGATAAGGGACGAAAGCTAGGCGGGAATGACGACGCAGCGAATGTCTACGCGTATCACAATCTCGGCGATGGTGACGCTGGCCGGATCCTGAAAGCCGTGAAAAATAGTCCAGAAACGTCTGTTCGCGATGCGCTGATAGCTGGTCGGGAGGTGAGTGATAGTGAACGCTTGCGGATTGAGACCGTAATCAAGAACAACAAAAGCCTGTATGGTGACGGGACGATCTCTGCAGGTGCCGCTTATCAAAATATGGGCAACAAGATGCGCATGGGAGAATTTTTTGCACAGGATGCGCGAGCGATGCAAGCGAAGAGCGTCATTCCTTCGCTGGCGGTGACGTCGCAAGTGCCGGCTGTGCCGAATATCTCTGCCGTCCCGAATATACGGACCGCGCCTGCTGTTGCGAAGATGCCAGATATTCCCGAGATCGCATCAATATCGCCTGCGACGCAACTCAATGCCGGGCCGTCGAGTACGTCGGTGACGGTCGTGACGCCTAAGTATGATGTTGGTCAAGATTTGCGTGACAGAAAAATCGCCCACGTGGTGACTGGAGGAATGTCTGCAGGAGGCTAAAAAATAAGCTCAGTAGCTCGTGTGATGGTATTTATTAAGAGGTGAAGGCGATGCAATACGAGATGCATCAATCTGGCTCTTATTTTTATAATCTGCGTAGAATCATCGATAGATATTTTTGATTTTTTGACCTGATTATTTAATAGTAATTTAACTAAAACTTCCTGCAAATTGATAGCGATGTCCGGGGTGCCACATAATAGCTACTGAGGCAATGCCTCCGACGGAGATAGTTTTACGTTTGAGAACAAGGCAGGGGTCTTTAGGTTTGATGGCCAGCATCTCGGCGATTTCCTTTGGCGCAATACATGCTTCAATGCGGTAATCAGCTCCTTGCAACGGCGCTGCGGTCATTAAGTATTCGTTAGGTGTTGTTGTAGAGAAATCCAATCCCATGTAATCCGGCGCAAGATCAGGGTTGACCCAGCGATCTTCAACCTGAATTGGAGTGTCGTTTTCGAAATGCACGATGATTGAATGGAACAACGGGTGACCATAGCGAAGTTCAAACTGATTGGCTAATGACTCGTTCGCCTTACTGCGTTCAAGACAATAGAGTTTGCTGCTATGGACGTGACCGCGGCCCCTGATTTCTTCGGCAATATTTTTAACCTGCAGCAGCGCAGCCTGATATTTTTGTTGTGCGACATACGTACCTGAACCCTGAACGCGGTTCAATATTTGTTCGGATGTCAGTTCCCGCAATGCACGGTTGACCGTCATGCGCGACACCTCGAATTGTTTGGACAGAGCATATTCCGTCGGAATTACATCTCCCTCCCGCCAGTGACCCAAGTGAATCTCATTCAGGATGTATTCCTTGATACGTTGAAAAATCGGTATATCTGTTCGCTCACCTTGTATTGCCAAAGTACTCTCCTTTTTGCTCTCTTCCTAGAGCGATTAATGTCATTGCAACTAGATATTTTATCACCGGCAACAAATGCATCATCAAATAAAATAATTATTGACTTAGTTGTATATACAAATTAGGATTTGCTGGCTGCTCCGCTTATGTCCTTTTGCGCCGCTTATTCTCAGTCCGTTTTTATCTTGAAAGAAGAAACTTGCTATGAACACCTCATCGGAAAATCTACAGTTGGATCATGATCCTCGTTACGACGCCAGTCGCATCATTCGCGCACCGCGTGGTGTCGAAAAGGTGTGTAAAAGTTGGCAGGCGGAAGCGGCCTATCGGATGCTACAAAACAATCTTGACCCAGAAGTGGCAGAAAATCCTAAACATTTAGTGGTATATGGCGGCATTGGTCGCGCTGCCCGTAATTGGGAATGCTTCGACAAAATTCTGAATGTGCTGAAAGACTTGAATGACGACGAAACTCTGCTGGTGCAATCAGGTAAGCCGGTTGGTGTGTTTAAGACTCATGCCGATGCACCGCGAGTGCTGATCGCCAATTCGAATCTGGTGCCTAAATGGGCAAATTGGGAACACTTCAATGAGCTCGATCGTAAAGGCCTGTTCATGTACGGCCAAATGACGGCCGGTAGCTGGATCTACATAGGTAGCCAAGGGATTGTGCAGGGAACATATGAAACCTTCGTTGAAGCCGGCAAACAGCATTTCAACGATGATTGGCGTGGTCGCTGGATTCTGACAGCAGGCTTGGGTGGCATGGGAGGGGCACAGCCATTGGCTGCTACCTTGGCAGGAGCAGTGTCGCTGAACATCGAATGCCAGCAAAGCAGTATCGATTTTCGTCTGCGCACTCGTTATGTCGATAAACAGGCCAAAGATATCGATGACGCCATTGCACTGATTCAACATCATTGTGAGCGCAAGGAGGCGATATCGATTGGTTTGTTGGGCAATGCTGCAGACATCTTGCCGGAACTGGTTAAACGCGCCAAGGCGGGAGGCATTCGGCCGGATCTCGTGACCGATCAAACTTCGGCACATGATCTGATCAATGGTTATTTGCCATCCGGCTGGAGCGTCACCGAATGGAAAGCAGCGCAACAGGACACTAGTCAACATGCTCGTTTGACGTGGGACGCAGCCGCTTCTTGTGCGAAACATGTGCAAGCGATGCTCGATTTTCATGCAATGGGTATTCCAACTGTTGACTATGGCAACAACATTCGCCAAGTTGCCTTTGATCAGGGCGTGCAGGATTCGTTCGCTTTCCCTGGTTTTGTACCTGCCTATATTCGTCCAATGTTTTGTGAAGGCAAAGGGCCGTTCAGGTGGGTGGCACTGTCGGGTGATCCGGAAGATATCTACAAGACAGATGCCAAGATCAAGGAGCTGTTTCCAGGCAATAAGCACGTTCATAATTGGCTGGACATGGCGCATGACCGCATTGCATTTCAAGGTTTACCCGCACGAATTTGCTGGCTTGGTCTAGGCGAACGTCATATAGCCGGCCTGGCATTCAACGAGATGGTGCGTACAGGTGAACTGAAAGCACCGATCGTCATTGGCCGCGATCATCTGGATACTGGATCCGTCGCTAGTCCCAATCGTGAAACAGAAGGTATGAAGGATGGCACCGACGCGGTTTCCGATTGGCCACTCCTGAATGCGCTGCTAAATACCGCGGGGGGTGCCAGCTGGGTATCGCTGCACCATGGTGGCGGTGTTGGTATGGGCTACTCACAGCATTCGGGCATGGTGATCGTCGCCGATGGGACTGATGCCGCCGCTAAACGGCTCGAGCGTGTATTGATCAACGACTGTGGTTCCGGCGTGATGCGTCATGCAGATGCCGGATACGAGACCGCTGTTGATTGTGCGAAGCGCAATCATTTGCATCTGCCGATGATTGATTGAACATCACTACCATTCCAGCCAACCGAACTTAGCGAAGACTTTCATGACACAACCAACATTGATATTAGAGCCGGGCCAATTTTCACTGGCAAATCTACGCAACATCTGGGAGCAGCCCCTGCAAGTGAAGTTGGTGGCTTCAGCTTATCCTGGCATTCATGCGTCGGCAGATGCGGTACAGCGTATCGTCGCGCGCGGCGATGCAGCTTATGGCATTAATACCGGCTTCGGCATTCTTGCAAAAACCCGTATTCCGGATGCACAGCTGGAGCAATTGCAGCGCAACTTGATTCTGTCGCATTCGGTAGGAACCGGCGAGTTATTGAGCGATTCTGTGGTACGTCTGATCATGCTGATGAAGATCGGTAGCCTGGCGCGTGGCTTTTCCGGTATCCGGGCGCTGGTTATCGATAGCCTTATTGCTTTGGTGAATGCGGGAATCATGCCTGCCATTCCTGCGAAAGGATCAGTGGGCGCCTCGGGCGATTTGGCGCCATTGTCCCATATGACGCTGGCCTTGCTTGGCGAGGGTGATGTGCGCGTCAATGGGGAAATCGTGGCGGCGCGAGACGCATTGAAACAGGCCGGCATAGCGCCCGTGGTGCTGGCTGCGAAAGAAGGTCTGGCACTGATCAACGGTACTCAGGTGTCGACAGCCTTGGCGCTGCACGGCTTGTTCATGGCGGAGCGCATGTTGGAAGCTGGTACGGTGGTTGGTGCATTGTCGGTTGATGCGGCTAAAGGCAGCGACGCGCCGTTCGATCCGCGCGTGCATGAAGTGCGAGGACAACTTGGCCAAATTGCGTCAGCAAAGATCTATCGTAAGCTGCTGACAGGTAGCGCTATCCGAGAATCGCATTTTGTGGAAGATGAACGCGTACAGGATCCATACAGTCTGCGTTGCCAGCCGCAAGTCATGGGCGCTTGTATCGATATCATCAACAATGCTGCGCGCACCTTGCTCATAGAAGCTAATGCGGTTACCGACAATCCTTTGATTTTTGCCGATGCTGAACACAGCACCGTTATTTCCGGCGGTAATTTTCATGCGGAGCCGGTTGCGTTTGCGGCAGACACGCTGGCACTGGCGATCGCTGAAATAGGTGCTTTGTCAGAACGTCGGATTGCTTTGCTGATCGATGCCTCGCTATCAGGATTGCCACCGTTCCTGGTCAGGGACCCCGGCGTCAATTCTGGGTTCATGATCGCCCATGTGACCGCCGCTGCTCTAGCTTCGGAGAACAAATCAATGGCGCATCCAGCCAGCGTCGACAGTTTGCCGACGTCAGCCAATCAGGAGGATCATGTAAGTATGGCAACTTTCGCTGCGAGGCGTTTGCACGAGATGGCTCACAACACCGCGGTAATTGTTGGCATCGAATTGCTGGCTGCTGCACAAGGGCTTGATTTTCATCGTCCATTGACAAGTTCTTCAGCATTGGAGCAAGTGCATAAGGTAGTGCGTGCGCACGTCCCGTACTATGCCTCAGATCGGTTCTTTGCCCCGGATATCGAGGCGGCGAAACGGCTGGTACTTAACGGCACGTTAAGTGCGTCCTGCAAGGAATTGTTCGTGCCTTTGTTTGCGTAAAAAAAAGCCGTAAAAAATTGGGGGTGTGTTGCACATTAATGCGGTCGCGTTAGAAGTGATCTGCTTGGCACGCCTTGAATTTTTACGATTTACAAGTAATTCCTAACAATCGACATCGGAGAAGTGGATGAACGTGGCGCCCGACATGACGCGTTGGCGAGGGCGGATTGATGCACTCGAAGGTCAGCAAGGTCAACGCTGGCATCAAATCGTCGTACCAATTACAAGCGCATCTCCAGCCGGAGCCATAGCCTTGTTAGGATTTGCCTGCGATGCAGGGGTGGCGCGCAATCATGGCCGGGTTGGCGCCAAGGAAGGGCCGGATGCAATTCGCAGTGCGCTAGGTAATATGCCTGTACATCAATGCAAGACAATAGTTGATGCCGGCGATGTCATTTGCATCGGCTCTAGCGCGAATGTTATAGAGGATGGCTTGGAAGCAGCGCAGATGGCATTCTCTGCCGTACTGGCTGAATTGCTGGCACACGGCCTGTTTCCGATTGGGTTGGGTGGAGGACATGAAATTGCCTATGGCAGTTTTAATGGCTTGGCGACGCATCTTACTCAACGGGAAGCAGGAAAAGAAAAGACGCCTCGCGTTGGCATCATCAATCTAGATGCCCATTTTGATTTGCGGCTGGGTGAACGCGCCAGTTCAGGTACGCCATTTCGCCAGATTGCCGAAGATTGCGTTGCCCGAGGCTGGCCATTCCGTTACTGTTGTCTAGGTGTGAGCGCGTTCGCTAATACCGCAGCCTTGTTCGAACGAGCGGAACAATTGGGTGTGGTCTGGCGGCTTGATGAAGACATGGGGGCGAGCAATATATCGGAAACCGCAGTAACGCTGCAACAGTTTTTGGATGAGGTCGATGACGTTTATTTTACTATCTGCCTGGACGTTCTTCCCGCCTCGGTGATGCCCGGCGTTAGCGCACCCGCCGTGTATGGCGTCGCCTTGGAGACGGTCGAATCTTTGCTGGATATCGTGACCATGTCCGGTAAATTGCGGCTCGCAGATGTCGCCGAGTTGAATCCAGTACATGATATTGACAACCGCAGTGCGCGTATCGCGGCCCGTCTGGTGGCGCGGATAGCCAACAACATGGCAGCTTGAGTAGTGTCGTTGGTTAGGGAAATTCTCGGTTGATCCGATTAAGGCCTAGCGTGCGCTAAAAATAGCGGGCGCGACGATTGAATCAACGGCTGGTCAGGAAATTTCAATTAGCACATCTGCAGCACCTGTGTTGCGATGTCGGCTTTCTTATCAGGCCTTATCGGCCGCTCTCAAAAACATTCAATGCGCGTGGGACTTCTATGCAATCAAATCAGCGTGTAACGGCATTTCGTGTGTTGCTTTCTCGTTGGCGTTTTGCCAAATTCCCCAATGATTTTTATTTTCGATAATTGCTTCAATTCGTTGCCTGAAGCCAATCTCGCCGTTCTTCGTATCAATCGAATGTAGGTTGACGGCCACTATTTTCGTTTTTAATTTAATTTTAGTTGTATATACTTTTATTTTGATTTAATCTCATATTGGTATATTCAACTTATGAGAATTTACGGTAAAAATATAGACAATATAACTAAGACATCAAGGCAATGCCGCAGCGTTTCATTGGTGAGGCGGCAAATCGGGGTTGCGTAAAAGAAATCAAAAAGGGCGACTAAATAAATTTCCTTTATGATAATTATTATTTGATAAGAGACGGATCTTAGTCCGCGTACGTTTGAAGTACAAAAAAGGTATTCATCAGTAAAACATCCAATTGGAGGACACATGAAGACGATCAAATTCTTAGTAACAGCGATGGCAAGTCTGGTGGTGTGTGCGGCTGTGCAGGCGCGCTCATTCGAGGAAATTAAAAAGGACGGGAAGATTGTCATTGCCACAGAAGGCACTTATCCGCCATTTAGTTATTTTCAAGGTTCAAAACTAACCGGCTTAGACATCGAACTTGGCGAGGCGATTGCAAAAAAAATGGGCGTGCCCGTGGAATGGAAAGCTTTGTCATTCGACGCGCTGCTGTCGGGTCTGCGTCAAGATCGTTGGGACATGGTGATGGATTCGATCGGCATTACGGAGGAGCGCGCCAAGGCAGTCTCTTTCAGTAATCCGATTTATTGCAGTGGCGGTGTCATTGTCTCCAAGGACGCTGCCATACATACGGTCGAGTCCTTAAACGGCAAAACGGTCGCAGTGCTAACCGGCACGACCTACATGGATAGCCTCAGAAAGCTGCCTGCCATTAAAGAAGTAAAAAATTTCCCGCAGGATCCGGATGCACGTTCTGCCTTGATGAATGGTCGAGTTGATGCGTGGGTGAGCGATCGGTTTGCTGTCAAGGCCGCACTGGAAGCTAGCCCAAATTCTGGACTGAAAAAAGGAGATTACCTTTTTGTCGAAAAAATTGCGGCCGCCATTAAAAAGGGAAATAGCTCTCTTGATACAGCTATCAATAAGGCACTGGCAGAAATCATGCTCGATGGCACATATCACGCCATCACTGAAAAATATATGCATGAAGATATTCAATGTCATTAATCAATTTTACAGCCCAGTAATACTGCCTTGTCGCACAGTTCAGTTATAGAGGAGAGCTAATTGAGAGCTGCAATCACACTTTTTCCTGTCGCCTGGTCGCGCGAACGGCGTAGCGCTATTGCCATTGCATTGGTGACCGCGGGTCTGGTCGCATTTTTATGGCTAATGACCATTCCGCTCAGCTGGATGCCAGAGCCTATCAAATCGGCGGCAATTCAATTCGCTGAAGGTGCGCGAGTCACGATGGCGCTTACCGTCGTCTCCGGCACAATCGGTATCCTGCTCGGCATACTTGCTGCGCTGGCCAAACTATCCAAATTCCCACCATTTCGGTGGATGGCCAATTTTTATGTTTGGGCCATCCGCGGCACACCATTACTCGTACAGGTGTTGTTTGTCTTCCTAGCCTTGCCAGGTTTGGTACCGGGGCTAGAGTTATCTGACTTCAATTCAGCAGTGGTAGCACTGGCTTTAAACGCCGGCGCCTACAACGCGGAAGCTATTCGTGCAGGCATCCTGGCGATCAACAAGGGCCAGACTGAAGCGGCACGCTCATTGGGATTGAGCCCGTTTCAAACCTTTCGTGATGTGATTTTTCCGCAAAGCTTCCGGATTGCGTTGCCGCCTTTGGTCAATAATTTCGTGTCGTTGCTGAAAGACTCCAGTCTGGCATACGTGATTGGCGTCGTGGAATTGTCGAATATTGGCAATCGCATCCAGTCCGTCACGTTCCAACCGATTCCGGTTTTCATCACGACTGCTTCCATTTACTTGATCTTGACTACGGCGCTTACCCAGATTTCGGGAGCTATTGAGCGGCAATTAGATGTGGAGCGTCATCAATGATCGAGGAAAAAATAATGAACTCCGTAGACCGCACGCTACAGTCTAGCGAAAAAACGCCATTGATTACGGCAGATAAGGTGAACAAGCACTTTGGCAGTTTCCATGTCATCAAGGATGTGTCCACCGCATTTTATCAAGGAGAGGTGACGGTCATTATCGGCGCATCAGGGTCGGGAAAGTCCACATTTCTGCGGATGTTGAATCGACTAGAAACTCACGACACCGGCAACATCGTGATCGATGGTATTGAACTCAATGCTGATCTCAAGCATATCGATGCTGTACGACGTGAAGTGGGTATGGTGTTCCAGAGTTTTAATCTTTTTCCACATTTGACAGTACTGGACAACGTGACCCTGGCACCACGTCGCTTGCGTGATGTCACGCGTGCCCAGGCTGAAGTAGCTGCCCAGGAGCTACTGGCGAAAGTGGGGTTGGCGGATCATGCGCACAAGTATCCACACCAGATTTCTGGTGGACAAGCACAGCGTGTGGCGATTGCCCGGGCGCTGGCGATGCAGCCAAAAGTGATGCTATTTGACGAGCCGACCAGTGCACTCGATCCTGAGATGATCAAAGAGGTGCTCGACGTGATGAAAGATTTGGCACGTTCCGGTATGACCATGATCGTCGTCACTCACGAAATGGGCTTTGCTCGCGAAGTGGCGGATCGTGTCATTTTTTTCGAAAAAGGCGAAATTCTCGAAGAGGCACCGCCCGCGGAATTTTTTAGCAATGCACGCAATGAACGGATTCGTGCATTCGTCGGAAAAATTAGTTAGTAACGAAAAAGATAAAACAATTAATCAGGAGACAGAAATGAAATTGAAGTACACATGCCTGAGTACGTCTATCGTATTCATTTTCTCTGGCATCATTATTCCATCCTACGCGCAGACAGCACAAGACTTTGAACAAATGCGCGCGGAAATCAAACGCCTGAGCGAACAATTGAATCAGCTCACAAAGGCCAAATCGGTAGCGCCACAGCAGGATTTAGTTGATCGGATAGCGCAGGTCGAGTTGAGCAGCAAGGATGCAGTGGTAGCTGGCGATATTCCGGGTTCTTTCCGTCTACCCAATTCCGAAACCTCTGTGCATCTTTATGGATTTGGCGAGCTCAATTGGGCGCATGAAATGCGCGGCGACAATTCCAGCAATGACTATTCCACTTTTTTGGCGTATGCGCCGCTACGCGGTGTCGCGGCAGGGCCGAACGACCCGTCGATTTCAGCCAATAAAACCGGCCGCGATTATTTGACGGCACGCACATCGCGTTTCGGCATTGAGACTAGCACGCCAAGTTCTTATGGCCCGATCAGTATCAAGGTCGAAGGTGATTTCAACAACGACCCACGCACCGGCAATTCTGCGGTATCAGGCACTGCGGCGAATATTTATACACAGCAGTCAACCAATAGCTACAATTTCCGTCTGCGCGAGGCTTATGGCCAATTCAATGGTTTCCTGATCGGTCAGACCTGGTCAACTTTCATGGACGTTGATAATGCCCCTGAAACTGTCGATTTCAACGGACCTATTGGTTCAACATTTATCCGTCAGCCGCAAATCCGTTACTCCTATCCGACCAAGGATTTTGGCAAGTTCAGTGTAGCTCTGGAAAATTCGGTGAGTTACGTGCTCGACAGAACCGGGGCAGTCGATACCAATGGTTTTTCGCATGTTCCGGATCTGGTCGGGCGTTGGGATAAGACGTTCGACTGGGGCGCAGTGAGCTTGCGTGGGGTGACGCAAGAGAATCGCCTCAATGACGGTGCTAGTATCTCTTTGTCGCGTCGTGGCTATGGCGTAGCCGCGAGCGGCACTTACAAAACCTGGGGGGACGATTCCATGAACTGGGCGATTACTGGCGGTACCGGTATCGGCCGCTACTTCAACTATGTTGAAGGTGCCTTCTTCGACGATGTCAATCACAAATTATTGCTTGAAAAAATAGTCGGCGTAGTACTCGGTTATCAGCATAAGCCGTCTGCTACCTTGCGCTTTAATGGATCGATTGGATTTCAGCGCAATTTCAACAACGACTACACTGCTTTCGCCATGGCCAACGGTTTAGGCAGCGGTAACGGCGCTTTAGGTAATTTTGCGATTAATCGTGAGCTTCTGCAGTCGCATCTGGGCTTAATCTGGAATCCAGTTACGAATATTGATATTGGTGCCGAGTACATCTTTGGTCGGCGTAAGACCTTGGCCGATGAGACGGCTTATATGAGTCGTGTTGATCTGTCGGCCAAATACCATTTCTAGCAGATTAAAAACAAAAAGGCTTCGGACGCGGAGCTTTTTTGTGGCCCCTATTCACTCACCAATGACTTTAATGCGATTGGAGAGTATTTCAACGGCAAGTTGCTATTTTTGGTGTTTGTTGCCATTCACCTTAGTAGATGGCTCCGGCGGGTACGAGCGGACTATATGAAAATTGCTGTGCTTTATGACGATTCCAGTCAAACCGGGTTAAGTTGCCAAGTACTCGCGTCCGTCGGACATGTTTGTCATTCGTATCAAAGCGGTAAAGAAATATTGGAGCAGCTGCGTAGAGAGAGCTACGATATGTTGATTCTAGATTGGCTAGGACCAGATTTCAGTGGAATCGAGGTATTACTCTGGATAAGAGAAAAATTTCCCAAGATTCTGCCAGTCTTGTTTATCACCAGTCGTGCGAGTGAGGATGACATCGTTGCAGCCCTGGCGGCGGGGGCCGACGACTACATAATCAAACCGATCCGCCATGGTGAACTGATTGCGCGCGTACAAGCCTTGTTACGACGCGCCTATCCAATTCAAAATTTGAGTAATAAACTCGCATTTGGCGATTATCTATTCGAAACACGCGCCGGTCGCTTGATCTTGGCGGGCAAATTCATCGAGATTACGCAAAAGGAATTTGAACTTGCATTGTTGTTTTTTAGAAATCTGGATCATGCGCTTTCACGTACCTATATCCTTGAGACGGTATGGTCGCGCGGCATAGCCATTTCATCCCGTACCATTGATACACATGTTTCCCGCTTACGGACTAAACTACAACTACGACCAGAAAATGGCTATCGACTCGCTACTGTCTATTGCTATGGTTACCGACTAGAGAAAATAAACCCTATAGGAATTAGCGAAGAGAATTCCTAACATCTTTATATACCGAAGATGGAAAACCTCCTCGTTCTTGGCCTTTATGAGCCGGTAAAGTTAGGCGCATTATCTAACTTACCCGCTTGAGGGCACCATGACCGTATCCAATCCAGCTTACCTGCAGAGCCTCTACAACACCACCCGGGCGATGGGCGACAAAGCTATCTCCAGCGATGCCGCCTTTGAAATCGAGGGCTTTGAGCAGATGTGGCTGTTGACCAAGCAGTTTCCGTGGCCTGAGCTCTCCAGCGCCGGCGAAATTGAAATCCCCATGCCGCTCGGCGCGGCGAAGTGGGAGGCGCAGCAGGTCAAAATCAATCAGCAAGGCCAAATCACCTTGATGGAGACCAAGGCCGGTCATGTCTCCAAAATGATGCTGAACCTGATCCGTACCGGCGGCAAGTTCAATGCCAAGGTGTACGAAGGCACGCCGTCCAAGTTCTCCGTCGCTAAACCGATCTACGACTGCTTCATCCAGCTGGATAACCCAGACCGCGATTGGGAAAACCGTTCGCAGGTGCTCAATATCTCGGGAACGCTGTTTTTCCATTACTTCAACGAAGAAATTCCGGGCAATACTTAAGCGCCATGGGGGAGTTTTCTAAAACGCTGAAGGCGCTGGCATTGCTCTTTTGCGGAGCAGAGCGCCCGGTAGGCATCGTGCTAGAAGAAGAAACGGTGCTTGCACAGGCGCTGGCCGCCGCCAGATACTGCGGCGGCTACGGGCCGTTTGATGCTTTACTGCCGGCGGTTCCCGTCGCAGTAATGCCGTCTGAGGCGCGTGACCCCTGGGAGTCTTCATCGTCGTATCCGCGCTTTCCCGTTCCGGACAACCTGTATCCCTCGAGCGATTTCGTAGAGCTAGATACGCCGTTGACGCAGAGCGAATGGGCGATTGTGCGTTCATTGTTCATCCTCTACGTCGAGCGAGAAAACGCCGTCTACCTGGAAGCGTCCCGCTCACTGGGTGTGGACGTCTATGGCCGCTCGGCATCCGAGATTGCCCAGGACATCGTCCAAAAAGAGACGGACGTGCAGCGCTTGATGTTCTGCATGCCTATCGTGACGGTATAGCGCATGCAACTGATTTTGTCCTCCGGTACGGTGCTGCGCGGCGATCTGCTGCTGAGCGCCTGCTTGCATTCCGATCTGGCGCCGGTGCCGATGACGCTGGAAGCGATCGTCAGAGCGACCGACGCAACGGTCGCGGGGCTCAAGCAAGGTGAAACCATCCGCATAGCTAGTGAGGGCTACGAATTTCGTATCGTTCAGGTTCAACGCAGCAAGGTGTCGGCCAACGTCCAGGGAAGCGACCAGATGGCTGCTTTGCACATTGTGGCGCTGTTTGATCCATGTCATCAAATAGCCTTCCGTCGTAAGACGGCAGTGATCAAGGAGAGCGCGACGCTGGGCAGTATTTACGGCGCATGCGGCGCGCGCGTCAAAATTAATGCGGACTATCCGATTGCCCGCTTTGCCTGTTACGCCGGCGGCGTGCCGAGCTACGAAGTCGCCAAGGTGCTGCAGGAAGAGGGCGGAGCGATTTATACCGATGGTCGTGAAGTCACGTTCATTCGCCTGCAGGACATTTTCAAGCAAGAGCCGATATTGCGCTTGGAGCAAGATACGACTGAGAATATCGATAGCGGCTTCATGGAGCGCCACGAGGTGCCGTCTTTCTTTTCGATTGATGCCTCCGGCGCATTTGTCTATGGCAATCGTTCCAAAGTGCGTGCTATCGGTTATCAGCCAAGGACCGATACCCGCATTCTGTGGAACATGACGCGCGCCTTGATTCAGAAAAAAATCTTGAAATCTGACTATCTGCCGACCGTCAATGCCGGCAAGGTCATCCAGATAGAACGTGTCAACTACGCCATCATCACCGCTGCTCATGCCTTCGAGAGTGGATCGGACGGCGGTGATTGCCGCCTGTATTCCAAGTTCTGGCTTGGCACTTTGGAAGAGTAAGTCATGCTGCCTTCCCGTGTTCCCGGCATCGTCCGGTCCTACTTGGCGGCCTCGCGCGAGTGCCGTGTCGAGATTCCCGGCCTGACGGATGGCGCCGATGTGCTGCCGTTGGCGGAGATTGAATATCCGATTGGCGACAAGAGCCGTGCGGCCAGCCATGCGACCGAAATTGAGATCCTACCAGGCGATCTGGTGTGGCTGGCATTCGAGGGTGGCGACCCGCGCTACCCGATCATTACCGGCTTTCGCAATGCTAGGGCCGGCAACGCGATTGACTGGCGGCGCTGGCATCACGCGAATATCGAGCTGACCGCGGACGGGATATTTCGCGTTAACTGCGCGCGCTACGAGATCAATGCCAGTGAAATGGTCGACGTTAAAACGCCGCAGGCAACGTTTTCCGAAAAGGTTACTTCCATTGGACTGCTCACGTATCAAGGCGGGTTGGCAGGTTCCGGCAGCGGCGGGGCATCGGCCAAGATACAAGGCGGTATTGAGAATACTGGTGGCGAGATTATCAGCAATGGCATCGGGGTCGAATCGCACCGTCACGAAGAACACGACGGCCCACCTACTGGCCCGGCAAAAGCATAATCAAATTCACTTAGGAAAGAAATGGCAAAGAACCTCATTTTCAGTTTTGACGACATGGGCAGCAAGAAAGATGCAGCAACTCGCGCGGTAGTGCGCTACTTCGCGCGTGCGGGCTCGCACATTGTCCAGGGCGACATCTCTCCCAATATCAAACGCTCATCCGGCGTGTCCTACCGGGAAATGGTACTGACGTTCGCCGATAGCCAGGTGGTGACGTTTTCCATTAAACAATCGGGGGATATTTTTCAAGTGAAACTGAATGGGAAGGTCGTGCCGCTCAAGCATCAGGACGACCAGGTGGCCGCCATTGGCGAGATGGTCGGCATGATGGATGCCGGCCGTTCCAAGTTCCAGGCCGCCATGGCGAAGGTGCGTATCCAGTTGCCGGACAGCATACGCACGGCGGCGCCCAAAATGGAGATCGCCCTGCAGGAAAAATCGGCTGCACTGGATGTCGCCATTGCTGCCATCACGGAGGATATTGCGGCATTGGCCTAAATCCCGCGAAGATGGAAAACCTTCAAAAGTAGCACTACGTCACCGCGTAATAATGGAATTGCACATACCGCGTGGGTACTTCACCTGCGCCGACATTGGGGCAAATCTTAATTACGACAAGGGTGATCTATGCCAAAGCAACATGCGGAATATAACAACGCAAAAACAGAAAAAGTCAGTACGTTTTACACGAAGTTGAAGGAAACGGCGGTCAGCAGCACCGGCGTGTTTGATTCTGCCAGCGCCGGCGCATTCATTGCCGATGCACAGAGCCTGTCCGCATCGATTACTGGTGTCGAGGTTCCAGAGGACCTGCAGATCCTCTTCGATGAGTCGGGCGATGGCCGTGCCGGCATCGCGGGAGCAATTCTGGATGGCGCAGCCTTCTACGAAGCGGAACATGGCGTCGAGCCAACCGCAGACGTGTTGCAATGGGCTATTCATCAAGCCTATGCAACCTCAGAAAATGCCCGATCCAGGTATAAGCTCGACTCGGCGTCTAACTTGGCGCACGATCCGATGTCGCTGCAGCAAAATCGCGCCGTAATCTCGATCACGGCAGCAATGGCCGAAGCCATTCCGGTTGCCAATTACCTACCTGCCGATATCGGCTCCAATGAAGCGCCGCTGGTGATCGTCTCGCATGAAGCTGGTAGCACCTTCGGCCATTATGGTGCCGGTGACCTGATGGATGGTGTCTTGAGCGGTCGAGCCTATACCTCGGCACAGCGCACCCACTTGCTGAAACGCACCGGTGACGACTTCGGCGGTAAGGTGACGCCGATTCAACTGACCGCGGATACCTGCGACCAGGATGCGCCGTCGGCCAAGTTGCTCAAGGGCCGTACCATCATCTACATCAACGGTTTGCCAGTGGCGAAGGAAACCAGCGCGGACGCGCCGGCGTCTGCCTCGCCGATCAGTGGCTATGTGCGTCTGGGCAGTACGCTCTTTACCGTGTCCGGTTCGATGAATTCGGATACCGGCGCGGTGAAAGTGACGACTGTACCGGCCTTGCCAGCGAACACCCCAGTGATTGCTGAAGCGGTGATCGACTTCGAGAACAACAAAGGCATTATCCCGATCGTCAATACCATTGCGACGCGCTTTATCTTGCGCGCCTCGCCATGGAAGGCCAACGCCTTTGTATCGACAGATAGCCAAACGCAGATGGCCAATGAAATCGGCTTGAATCCCATGGGCGAGTCCATGCTGGCCATTCGTAACCAGTTCGCCAATGAGCGTCACTACCAGGTGTTGGAGAAGGCCGCGCGGATTGGCGCCAACAATGCCATGGTCTGGGATTTCAAGTGGGATACCCAAGGTCTGGAAAAGACCCGCGCACAGATCTGGCAGGACGGCTCTTGCATCCTCGGTGCAGCCAGCCAGCAGATGGCCGAAGACACGATGGATCACGGCATTACCCATTTGTACGTGTCGAAGAAGATGGCGGCGATGCTCCTGGGCCTGCCTAGCACGTTGTTTACGCCATCGGGCGTCACTGCGCGGCCTGGCATCTATCGCGTCGGTCGCCTGTTTGGCCTGTACGAGGTGTACTACTCGCCGCGTATTGTGGATGTGGACCATAAAACATCGCGGATCATTTGTATCGGCCGTTCGACCCAGGTGGCGCGCAACCCGTTCGTCCTCGGCGACGCCGTGGCGCCGATGTTGATCAACATGAACGCCGACGAAGACCAACGCTACAAGCAGGGCTTCTATGCGCGCAATTTCACGGCAGTCAATCCACATCTCCCGTCCGCGATGGGATGTGCTGTCATCGAAGTGATCAATCTCGACTAATCCACCCACATTGAAGGAGCAGCACAAATGGCAAACACATTACATTTGGGCGCTTCTTCCCTGACGGGGAAGAGCGTCAATGCATTGGTCGAAGAGGCATTCGGAAAATCCGAATTTCCTCTCGCTTTGCGACTTACGAATAACACACCGCGCAACCTGGTGTTTCCCGATGTCCGGGCCGAGCTAAATCCGAATTTCAGCGCGCCAGACAACCAGATCGAGATCAGCTTCAAGGATCACGCCCAGTTAACGCGCTTTGCGTCGGATGTGGATTCGCTGTCGGAACTGAACCAATGGGGCGATGCGATGGCATTGGATGCGTTGGACGACGGCCAGCCTGATGAGGTAATCGCCAAGGTTTCTGCTGGCGGTAAAGGTCAGAAAAAGGCTGGTGCTGAATCGAAGTCGCTGGCAGACACAGCAGCGGACGACGCGGCCAATACCGACAAAAAATAAGGATTTTCTATGTCTACTGCATTTAACCGGCAGCTTGGCTCCCAGTCGGGTGTGCAACTGAACCCATTGCGGGATATGACTGATGGCTTTGCACCGGATAATTCCGATCAGGTGTTTGGCATCATCATGCGCGCGACGCGCGGGCGCATCGATAAGCCGTTTCGCGTGAATCGCGGCAATTTTCAGAAGAAACTGGGTCGTGGCGAGTCCTTGCGTGCGTCAGCGCTGAACGAGGCGCATATCCACGTCTATGAAGCCTTGCAAAAGGGCGCGGCTTCAGCGGTAGTACAGCGTCTGACGACCAGCACCGCCGTGCTGTCGACCATCATCGTGGCCCAGCCGGAAGCACCGGCGACGGACCTGCAATTTACGATTGCTCCTGATGTGCCGACCGATAAGCCATTTTTGTTGTCTGTAAAGCATCTTGAGTGCTACAACGACGGTGTGGTGATCGAGCTACATGCCGATGCAATCGCGGAAAATGGCGCACCTGTCGCCAATCGCCAGGTGACACTGCGTCTGCGCGACAAGGATCGGAATACGCTCTACGAATTTGTCGGATCGCTCAATCCGGAGGCGCTGGACGACTATCAGCAAAGCGCCTATTTGCCTGACGTGGTGGAGCGCACGACAGAAAACGTTGAAGTGCTGGTGGGCAGTGGTGCCAAGATTGCGCCGACATCGAATGCCTACGGACGGGATGCCAATGGCCGGCCCAAGTTCGCCATCTCTCCTGTGATGACCTATTTTACCGAGGGCAGCACCGCCTACGGGGTGTCGGACTTTGCACGCGCGCGGGATTTGCTGCAGAAAACGGAGCACGACTACGCCTATATTGTCAGCGGCGGTTCGCATGCGTCGGCGCTGCTGTCGGCGTTGGCCCAGCTGGCCTATGATACCAACCGGCAATTTGCCTGGGACGTGCCAGGCACACTGTCGCCGGAAGCGGCGATGGCCTTCATTGCGCAACTGAACTTCGATTCTCACTACTGCCAGGCATTCTGGGCGCCGTTGAAGTCAGACGACCCGCTAGGTCTGAATGGCAAAGTGGTGCTCGGCACCTCGGCTTACAACGTGGCCCGTCGTTGTTTGCGCAATGCCCAGACGGACGCCAATGGCTTTGCGCCTAAAAACTACCCCATTGCCGGTAAAAACTGGCCGCTGGATAGAACGGGCATTGTTCAGATCTGCTCGCCTGACGACGATTTGAGCGATCTGGCCGATGCCAAAATTAATCCGGTGATCTACGTCAAATACAACGGCGGCGGCAAATACGTGTTCAGCGATTCGCTGACCTGCGCTAAGACGGCGGTGTCGATGAAGAAACTGATCTCGGTGGCGGATATGTCCAGCTCGATCGATGATTGGGTCACGCGCTTTGCCAAAGAGGCTTTACAGCTCCCCATGGAAGTGTCCGTCAAAAAGACCGATGCCTTTCTTAAAAAGCTGTTTAAGGATGCCAAGACCGCTAAATGGATCGTGCCCAGCACTGAGATGGACGGGGAAGCGTTTCAGTATGTGGTGCAGCCCAATGCGCTGCGGCCGGCAGATCGTATGGACGTGTCCTATTCATTGAAATACGACGGCACCAATCGCCAAACCTTTGTTACCCAAACACTATCCCGCTAATCGGGCTTTACAAAATGAAAGGAAAAAGATGAGTCATTTAGCTGCAACAGCGATTCGCAATACCTTGCATAGCAAGGATGTTGCGCATAAAGGCCGGCAGGCGGTGCTGGATTCCGCGTCTGATGCTGAAGACAGCAATGCCGCGGCGGACTATGCCGCTACGCATATCGCACTGGGTACGGCATCAACCATCCAGGAGTGGATCGAAACCGATGATCTGGATGAAGATGAAACTCTGGCTGATCGCCTCCTGGCGAATATGGTCGGTCTGGTCGATGCGAACAAAGACGGTGAGCTGAGCGACGACGAAGCCGACGTGCTGGAAACAGCGCTCGAATTCGCCTGGGACTACCTGGCCGAGAAGGGTGTCTCGGATGAGGATTGTAGCAAGCTCCTGAACGATTGGGACGAAGCAGCCGCAGACCGGATCCGGGATCTTCTGGCCGCTAGCTTGCCGGATGGCGACGATGCGTCGAGCGCCGATATCGACAATTTTGTTTTTGGCGACGAGGGCAGCGATGCAGTGCTGGACGCCACCTACAAGAAGCGCATGGTGATCCGCAAGGGCAAGAAGGTGCGGATCAATAAGCGGATCTCGGGCCGGGTTCGCCTGACTGCCAAGCAGAAAGTCAGTATTCGCAAGGCGCAGATGAAGGCGCACACGGCCAGCGCCACCATGCGCCGCATGAAGTCGATGCGGCTGAATCGGAAGATGGGCTTGAGCAAGTAATCGTTCTCAACTTGAATTAACACTTCAATACAGCGGGCAGCCAGGTGAATCGGCTGCCCGCAATTTTATGTAAGGTGGAAATATGGCAGCACCTGGGCAGGGCACGACGGCAGACCAGCAGATCCTCGGTTCCCAGTGGTCAGGACTCTCGGATCATTTGATTGCCAAGATTTATCCAGTTGACAATAAGGGGCTGCGCGCGGGGCAAGAGCAGATAGAGGTGCATGCACCGGTGACTGCCGGCGGCAATATGGAAGCAACCCTGAATTGGCAGTCGCCATTCGAGCAAAGCAGCCCGGATAGCAAAGCGCCGGCCTTGATTGCCATGCTGCAGTCGGGCGCGCTCGTACCAGGGATGAACGATTTTTACTCGTTCTTCGGTTGGAAGTCGAAGTCGACGTCGGGAAATGCCGATGTTGGCACCATAGAACGCAATATCAAGAAATTTGAGGGACGCACCGGCATCACCAAGTTGAACTCGACGCAGATTTTTACTGGGATGCCACCCATCAAAATCAATGTATCACTGGTGTTCCGCGCGTTTAGCGACCCAAAAAGGGAGGTTGCGGCACCGTTGCAGCAACTATGGGCCTGGGCGTTGCCGCAGAAACTCAGTGGCGATAGCCTGGTTGCGCGCGCCGCCGGAGGTGGCGAGGGCATCGACGGGGCCATCAACAGCATGTTCCCGTCCGTCGCGCCGCAGTTGATCGGTTTTCAGTATAAGCAGCGGACCTTGGCGCCCATGGTGATTGAGACGATAGGCGAGCCCATCGACGCGCCTATCGATCAGGATGGCTATTACACCGAAATTACTATTCCTCTGACGCTGGCGACCCTCACCGCGCTGGACCGCGACGATCTGAAGAAGATCATGGGGCCAGGTTCCTATTCGTCCAATTAACTAAGGATTCTCGAATCATATGATTGCTTTTTCACCTCTCAGAACACGCCGCCTCGCCGTCAAGCTGCGCGAGCTTTCCATCGTGAATGCCGGCGCACTGGCTGCGGTGCCGCCCGAGCGTTTCGAAGAATCGACAACGACTTTCTTGCAGATGGTCATCGAGTCAGCCGATGCGCCGACGGAACGCCATGTCACCGATCCGAAAAACTGGACGGTGCAGGAGCGCATGCTGATCGTCGGCCACTACCTGGCCCACACCACAGGAGAAGAGGGCGGTGGCGCCAATTTCATGCTGGGCGACGGCCATTACATGGATTATCTAAATGCCAGCCGTGACACACCAAACTTTCCAATCCCACTCGGCAGCCATGGTGGTGACGAATGGCAGATTTCCCCGGTGACAGGGGCGATGGCAGAAGCCATTGAACAATTGCACGGCCATATTCCGAAGGTGGCTGGTCAGTTGCATTGGATGCTGGGCGCCATGGCAGCGCAGCTATTGCGTGTGGGCGAGCTGGCGCCGGATCCGGCGTTAGATTCGTTGAGCTATCTAGAGTGGCTGAAGAACCGCATGCTGGTGATCAGCGAATACCCGGAATCGGAATTCTTGGGGCTGTACGCCATGCGTCACCGCGGTAACAAGATGCTGATGCACTTCTTCGAGACGGTCGAAATTGATGAGGGATTCGTGGCGTTACCACATGAGGGATCGGAGGCAGAGTCGATGCCTCCGGCGCGATTTCCAGTTTCAGCCTGCGTCAGTGAGTTCGCGAAGAGAGTTACTGGAAAACCTGCGCAATATGGCGGTTAGCTTGAGTTTATATTCAAGCACCTCGTATCCGGAGGCGATGCGCATGGGGATCTCTGATGCACGGGATTTCCTGGAGTCGAAAGCGTTTGATACCTGGGTGAAGAATCGGGAGCTGGAGCAGAAAGTGCAGCTTGCCTTGGTTGGCCGCCTGGACGGAGTCATCAAGGCGATAGGGGGGCTGGGCAAGGCAATCAGTCGATAGGGGCAATGTGGTGTTCCTGCGGGCGCAAATCATTGATGGGAAGAAGAATGGCAGAACCAACAAGCACGCTAGCTGCAGTATGGCTGGGGATCACGAAATACCTGTTGCCGCTGCTGCCGGGGGCGGTGGGGTCGGCGGTTGCACTGAAATTTCTGGGTGACGGCCTGAACTGGTGGCAGAAGCTATCCAGTTTCACCGCCGGTCTGGCATGTGCCGTCTACATTGCGCCGGTGCTGATCGACTGGTTCGCCATTACCGGCGCGCGGACCCATTCCGGTATCGAGTTCCTGGTTGGTTTGTTTGCGCTGGCCACTGCGCGCGAAGTGTTTAAGGAAATTAACGAAGCGGACATTGTCGGCACGTTGAAGCGCCGTTATCTGGGAGGGAAAAATGATCCAACTAATTAATACGGTAGCTAACCTGGTGCTGCTGGTGTTTTGCTTATGGGCGGTGCTGAACAAACATCTGGAAACGCAGGTGCTGGGTACTTCCGCGCTGTCCCTGGTGGCGCTCACGTCCTTCGTGAACATCATGCGGCCGGATGCCTTTGGCTTCTGGAGTGAGCAATCTGAGGTGGTGTCGAATGTGGCTGTCGCGATTCTGGCCGTATGGTTCTGGCGCCGGTGGCATTGCCTGGGGAAACGATGAATCTGTCCGCCTCCCAGCTCTCAACGGCTTTGCTGATTCCTACCGCGCGTGCAACGGACTGGGCTGCACCGATCAATGCGGCGATGGCCGAGTTCGGCATTAGCACGCCGGCAAGGTGTGCGGCATTCATTGCACAGATTGGCCACGAAAGTGCCGGGCTGTCCCGATTGTCCGAGTCGTTTGATTATTCGGTGCAGGGGCTGAATGCCACCTTTGGTAAGCGTATTGCCATGCACGCCGCCCTCCTTGGTCGCCAACCGGGAGAAAAGATGGTGCCGCTGGATCGCCAGATCCGGATCGCCAACATCGTCTACGCCAATCGCTACGGTAATGGCGATGTCGCTTCCGGCGATGGCTGGCGCTATCGCGGCGGTGGCCTGAAGCAAATTACGTTTCACGATAATTACGGCGCATGTTCGACGGCGCTGGGTGTTGACTGCGTCGCTGCCCCGCAACGGCTTTCTACGGACAAGGAACTGGCGGCTCGCTCGGCGGGATGGTTCTGGTGCGCGATAGGTGGCAATGTCTATGCCGATAGCAGGAATTTTGACGGACTGTCGACACGGATTAATGGCGCTGGCATCACCGCCGAAAGCCTGGCTGCGCGGCGTATGCGCTGGGTGGCGTGTAAAAGTGCTTTGGGGGTCGCATGAATCTATTGGAAGAGGTATTGCCGTGGTGGGCGCGCTGGCTGGCCCTAGTCTCGGGCGCTGCTGTGTTCGGGACGATCTGCTACAACAAAGGCAAACAGGAGGAGGGTGAAAAGCACATCGCTTACGTCAATCAACAGGCCGGACAGACGATCAAGATCGCTGAAGCACAGCAGGTTGTCGTCACGCAGACGCAGATCAAGTATGTCGACCGGATCCGTACCATTTACGTAAAAGGAGAAACCATTGAAAAGCAAGTACCGATCTACATCACAAAAGCGGACAGTGCTCGCTTTGCTGTTAATGCTGGCTTTGTGCGCTTGTACGACGCCGCCTGGTCAGGTGAGGATCCCGGACCTGCCGCCGATTCTGATCGAGAACCCGCCGGCGTTTCGCTTGCTCAGGTCGCTGCCGTTGACGCCGGCAACGCAGCCAGTTGTCGCGCCTGGCGAGAACTAGCGTTGGGATTGCGTGAAAATTACATTAATTTACAGTCAGTGACAAATAGAGCTAGGCGGTAAAGATGAGTAGACCCGGACGTATTAGTGCGCCTCATTTGCTATTTTATTTTCCACGTTCTATATTGAAAATGCTTCAGATGTATTTTCCCTGTAACGCATTGGGCTCGCTCTCGTAATGGTGGCGGGCTCTTTTTTTGGTGAGGCGCTTGGTCGAGAATTTGTGTTTGAACGATCAAATGTCAAATGTTGCAAACTCCATTCTTACTTTATAAATGCAGGCGAATTATCCGTTATATCTATGTAGAATTTTCTCACGCGGAGAAGCAATTGACGACCCCCAATGATGCAACCTCGGATACTCCCGATTATGCAACTTTGAAGAACTGGCGATGCATGACCCAGATCGTCTGTTGGACATTTTAAATCGTATGCTAATATTAAGATATGACGCAGAGTTAGCCCGCGCTCTCGATTAGTTTATGGTTGGGGGCATCGGGCTTAGGTTGGACTGCCGGTATATGAACGACGTCAACGAGAAACCCAAAGGCGCTATGCCATTTGCATAATGCGCTCGCGGGACTTCAAATGTTATGACACTTGATTTAACCCAGAAAGGTCAGTGTCTGAAAATCTTCTGTCAAAGTGATTCTGGTTTTAAGTTCGAATATCATTCCGGACTATTGGAATCGAGTAACGGCAATCCGATTAAGAAAGTTGCTCCTACGCCAGGAGTACTATACGCATCAAACCAGCCCCGATGCCGATTGACCACTGCCTGCACAACCGACAGTCCGAGGCCACGATTGCGGGCCGGTTGCTGAACATCTCCTCGAACTGCTTCAAGTCCCGAATACGAACTCGACATCAGCTGCGCCAGTTTCGAGGCACTGATTCCCTCGCCTTCGTCGCGCACCGTGAGCACCACTTCAGAAGCCTCGGCAACAATGTTGACGCACAGGCTGACCGTACTTCCCGGAGGGCTATGGCGGATCGCATTGTTCAGCAGATTGAGCAAGGCGCGCGTCAGCATCGCCGGATCCACCCGGATCGGACAATCGTCGTCGCCAAGCGTCGGCACCAGCGATATGTTTCGTACTTTCGCGTAGGGCCATGCCTGGTCAATCGCATCAAGCATGATGGCGCCGGCATTGGTCTCCGTGAAATGATAGTCGCCGGATTCAGCTTCGGTCAGGTCCATGAAGCTTTCCGCCAGCCCCAGTGTGCGCTGGGCTTCGCGCCGGATGTCGTGCACCAGGCGACTCACATCGATACCGGAACCCGGCTGTTCGTACAAGTTCAGCAGGCTCAGGATGGACACCTGCGGGCTGCGCAAGTCGTGCGAGACAAAGCTGAGCCACTGCTCGCGCTTGCGCTGCGTCAGACGCTCGATGGTGAAATCTTGTAGTACTGCCAGCCAGGTGCTGCTGCGGGTGCGACTGCTACCTTCAAGCCGTGCCGTTCGCAGCCTGAACACCTTGCCCTGCGATGTTGTGTATTCCTCCGTGAAGGCTTGCGACCAGTGCACTGCCTGCTGCGGATTGCTGCCGGCGATCCGATGCAGCAACGATGGCAGGTTATGTCCGTGCAGCGGATCCTGCTCCATGTCCGACGGTATCTGCGCAGGTGCCTGCAGCAGCTGTTGTGCCGCGGCGTTGCTCTGGCTGATGTCGCCATCGTCCTGGCAGATCAGCACTGCCACCGGCATCTGCCACAGGCCTTCGCTGAGCAAGGCCTGCATTTGAGACAGCCGATCAATCGCGCGATCCAAGGCCTGCGTCTGGTTTTCGACGAGATGGGGCGCCAGTGGCATGTTTTCAGGCGCGGGCTCAAATGCGCCGGCCGGGATGGCGTTGAGGGCACTGACGCGGTCGCCGAAAAACAGCAGCAGGGAATTGAGCTGGCGCCAGCTCCAAAGTATATAGGCCAGTGCTACGCCCAAGATAGGTGCTGTCGGCGGCAGCCAGCAATGCTCCAAGAACAGGCTCAGCACACACAGCAGCAGCCATCCCAGCGCGGTGCCGCAGGCAAAGGACAAGGCGTTGCGCGCGGTATGCAGGAACAGCAGCAGTACTAGCCAGATCGGAAAGGCCGTCCATGCGAACAGCAGCCAGCCCTGCGCAAAAGTGATGGCGCGACCTTGCTGCAGGACGTCGATCGCGTTCGCATGTAATTCCAGGCCGGACATGTGCACTTGCGGCCCCGCGCCCGCAACCGGCACCTCATCGCCTAAGCCTGAGTCACTCACTGCGCCGATCAGCAGGATTTTCCCTTGCAGGAATTCCGGCGGGACTTCGCCACGCAAGACGCTGACATAGGGTACGCTGGGATACGTTCTGGGGGCACCGGCAAGCGTGAAACCGAATGACTCGGGCCGTTGCCAGCCGTCGGCACCCACGGCTTCCAGTTGGCCAGGAGGGAGGGGATGGGCCGATGCCATCAGTTGGCCGACATAGGGCTGCAAATTGCCGGCGGTGCCTTCCTGGCGGAATAGGCGGCGGGCGATACCGTCGGCGTCGGGCGTCAGCTTGGCATGACCGATACCTTTGGCGTTGCGCGCAAACTGCGGCAGCGGCGGGCTGAAGCTAGCGGTGTTGCTTGCGTTGTCGGCCGGCTCGACGTAGCGCAATGGCAGGAAAACAGGGAGCTTCAACATGGCTGCCGCCAATTCCTGGTCGGCTTCAGGTGTTGCCCCCGGTTTGTCGAGAAATAGATCGAGCAGGATGGCGCGCGGTGGGTGCGCCGCCAGACGCTGCAGCAGCTGCGCATGCAGATTGCGCGGCCAGGGCCACGGACCCAGTTCGCTCAGGCTGCGTTCGTCGATGCCGATCAGCAGGATATCGGGCGATGGCTCGTGTGCATCAAGGCTGATCAGATTGTCGTAAATGGCCAGGTTGGCTTGCGCCAGGCCGGGCTGCTGGCCGAGCCACACCATGAGCGGTGGCAGCAGCAAGGCAATCAGCACACATTCGATCAGGAAACGATGTTTCATCAGCTCCTCAGGGGGCAGGCACTTCAAAACTGCCGCTGAAAGACGCTGCCGGAGCCGCGTCCACAGCCGCGGACCCGTTGCTGATCTCAATGCTGCGCCAGTAATATTTCCCCGGTACGACAAAAGGTCCTACCGTCACATTGGTGCCGTAGAACGCCGAGTCCTCGGCCAGCAGCGGCGCGAATTCGGTCGTGCGCGCCAGCTCAAACCTGAATTTCTGCCCCGACCGTCCCGGCCAGCGGATCTTGTAGCGGCCATTCCCCAGACTCTCCACGCCGCTTTGGCGCGAGGCGCTGGCCGCAATGTATACAGTGCTATCGCTGGGCAGGCCCTCAAGCTGACGGCTATCGAAAGCGGTAAGGCGCAGATGGTAGAAGCCTGGATCAAGCGTGTCGGGCAGCGTAAAATGCGGCAGGCTAGAACGCTGCTCATGCATCAGCTGCAGGAAACGGTCGTCGCGCGCGAGTTGCAGCCGGTAGCCGCTGGCGTCCGGCTGCGGTGTCACCACGACATCACCATCGATGGCGGTTTCAATGCGCTGCGGCGCCGGCGGCAGCGGGTGCGACTGCATGGCGTCGCTGCCGGCCAGCAGCGAGCCTTGGGCGACGCCGACCAACAGCGTACGCGGATCTGCTGCAAGTTCGCCAGCGACGACTTTTCCTTCAATCACTTCAACCGCTGTCACGTTGTCTTCGTCGCGCACCCGGAAGTGTGTGCCGCGCACGCCCAGTTCGGCGGATTTTGTGCGAACCTCGAAGTGTCTGCCGTTCTGCTTCTCCACATGCGATTCCAGGCGCCCGCTCAGCAGTTCGAAGCGCACCAGCTGACCACTGAACACCAGTACTTTGACAGCGCTGCTGGACGGCATGACCACATGGCTGCCGTCGGCCAGCGTCATGCTCAGAAACGCGTCCTGCTGGGTCACCAGCTCGTCGCCGGCCTGCACGCCGGTGCCGCGCACCAGCGGCCGCTGCGCTGCGTTGCCGCGCTTGAGTAATGCCGAACCCGTCAGTTCCGTCACTATCGCCACATCCCCGCCCAGCATCAGTACTTGGCCGAGTTTCAGGTGTTCTGGAACCGGTACGGCATTGTTCTTTTGTATCTGCGGCCAATGCAGCGGCGATTGCATGTACTGGCGCGAAAGATCCCATAAGGTATCGCCAGGCTTTACTACGTGGGTCTGCGCAAACGCGGGGCCTGCCAGCGTAAACAGCAATGACAGCAGCAAATTCCAGAGCGGCGCCGGGTGTCGCCGCTGCGTGGCCTGTTCAAGCTGCAGGTGCGGCGTCATCTGGTATGTTGTCATCGGTTGTTTCCAGTCGATAACCCTGGCCGTAGACGGTTTGCAACCGCAGTCCACGGGCTGCATACAAGCCCAGCTTTGCGCGCAGACGGTAAATCTGGCTGTCCAATGCACGGGTTGTCAATTCTCCGTCGTGTCCCATGCTTTCCATCAGATAGGCGCGCGAGACCGCCTGACCGAGTTTGCGAAATAGGGCAAGCGCCAGCCTGAATTCGCGTTTGGTGAGTTCGAAGCGCTGCTTTTCCCCGTTTTCTTCAACGCTGATGCTGGATGAAGGCCGGTCGAATACCCAATTACCGTAACGTTCCTGCGCTTTCGATACAGCAGGGCGATTGCGCTGCAACAGTCGACGGATCCGCGCCGCCAGTTCCAATGGCCGCAACGGTTTGACAAGGTAGTCGTCGGCGCCGATGCCGAGGGCATTGGCGACATCGTTCTGCGACGAGCGCGAACTGAGCATGATCACCGGCGTTTCACTCTGCTGGTACTGGCGCAGCCAGTGCAGCAAATCGACGCCGTCCAGATCCGGCACGTTCCAGTCCAGCACCAGCAGGTCGAAGGTTTCGCGCCGCAGCGCTCGGCGCAATGCTTCGCCGCGTTCGAACGTGACGCATGAGACGTTCTCATCGCCCAGCGCGAGCTGGTGCTCCAGGGTGTGTACCAGATACTCCATCTGGTTGGGTTCGTCTTCAAGTACGGCGATACGCATCGGAGCAGTTTCGGTTAAGTGGATAGAGAGAAAAAGACGACTGCCACGATCGTGGTCCGCTACGCTGCATAAAATTCACAAATTCTTGCATGGGCCACGCCTATCGGACAGACTGAAAGTGGCCGGACTGGCAATAGCTGCCTCGATCCGTCAATTCTTGCTTCAGGTAAAAGATCATACAAAATACGACAGCATTCGTGCCCAACTTGCGAGAATTTGTCAGGATCTACGATCAGGGGGAGGAGGAGCTGGCAATCAGTGGTTACACTATTTAATTCTTTTGTGCAACAAGATATTATCATTGGACGGGATGCAATTCTGATGAATTCTCGCAGAATCATCACAATAGATTTTTTTCTAAATATTATCGTCCCATACAAACTCAAGACAAGGCGGCTAGCAGTTTCGTCCGGCTGAAAGTGTCAGGGCTAGTGGGGCAATTTCAGGAGATGGAATCATGGTTGAGCAAGCGCGGACTGCGGTCCTGCGGACGGCGATGAAGTCTCTATTGCTGTCCACGGCAACGATGGGGATTTTCCTGCTCGGCGGCTGTACCGGCTCAGGCCTGCTGGGAATGCAGCGGGAACCGGCAAATCTTGCTGCACCGCAGGATGGAGATTTTCCCAACCCTGGCTCCTCCATATTGCGGCAAGGTACGGTACCCACCACCGAAGCGTTGCGTCTGATGCGCACTGGCATGGACAAGGACGAAGTACGTCAGCTGTTGGGTACACCGCATTTTAGCGAAGGAGTATTTGGTGTCCGCGAATGGAATTATCTGTTCCACCTTCGTGGCAGCAAGGAAACGGAGGATGTGGTTTGCCAGTACATGGTGCGTTTCGATAGCAGTGTGCGCGTCAGCGGTCTCTATTGGCGCAACCCGGATTGCGCCTTGCTAGTTGAGCCGCCGCCGGTTGAAGCGGTCCAGGCAATGGCTGCAATGACGCCGCAAAAACTGACCTTGAGCGCGGACAGTTTGTTCGGCGTGGAGGGAAAGGGATTAAAGGACATGCCGCCGGAAGGCCGCTTGAGAATTGAACGCCTGGCAAACGACATTAAGCGTAATTTCAGGCGCATCTATTACGTGGTTGTGACGGGGCATACCGACCGTCTCGGCGCTGAGGCTGACAAGATGGCACTGTCACTGGCCCGGGCCGACGCGGTAAGCAAATTGCTGGCGCAGCAAGGCATCAACGCCAAGGTCATCCGCGTTGCCGGCATGGGCGACCGGCAGCCGCTGGCGCAGTGTCCTGGCACGGCGAAGACGGCGGTATTGCAGGATTGCCTGCGTTCCAACCGCCGTATTGAAATTGAAGTGGTTGGGGAAGAATGAAGTGCAAGCGTATTTGAAGTATTTGTATCGGCTGGCTGTTTTGCTGGAGAGCGAGATAACGCAAGGCATGTGCCGCCAGGCCGTCGGTATTTTATTGCAGGAATAAATTTTCAGTAGAGATTTTTGATGGATGAGATACATATATACGAGATGAAACTGCGCGACGATCAATGGCTGCAGCTTGAGCCGTTGATGATCGGGAAGGCTAGCGACCCCGGCATGCACGGCAGGAATAATCGACTGTTCATGGAAGCCGTCTTGTGGATAGTGGCGAATAAAGGGTTATGGCATCGCATACCTTCTGAGTTTGGTCAATGGAACGCGACCTACATGCGGTTCCGGCGCTGGACTGAGAGTAATTTCTGGCGCTTCCTGGCCCAAAGCAGAATCCAGGATCCGGACCTGTTGCGCATGCTGACAGAGATTGCCGATTACGCCGATTTATACACGCAGCGTAGGGAGCAGCGACGGGTCAGGAAAAGCTACAGGAAGCGTTACATGGGGGGAGTCGGCATAGCCAAAGACATTTAACCGACCTGGATCTGGGTAGGTTGTTTATTGATTTCGATTGTCAGTAAATGTTACCTTAAAACAAGGTGAGACGAAAGCGAAGCGAAATTCCACTCTGACCACGAGCGATTAAGCAAACAAGCGGGAAACTCGATTTCAGATTAATGACGCCATCTGTCTGGAGCAGACATTTTGCGAATGGGGATTTTTGCGTCCGGAAAAATATGTTTCTGTATTCGTCTGCAATGCCATGAACAAGAGGGAAGTCCGGTCGTAGCAAGTATCCATATGGTCCGATTATCCGAATCATTTGAGGTGCTCAAAATTTTTAGCAATAAAACTGGCGCGCGCATATTGCAGCCGTTGTGCGCTGAGTTGGGAAGTTTTAATGCATTCATATTGCATCACTCATCGGAAAATTTCCTTATAGAAATTTAACGGTGAACAACTGTTAAAAACAGTATTTGGTTGTTGAATTTTTATTCAATGAGAATTACTTTAAAAATACGCGTACTACTTTTTACTCAGTTTGAGAGCGATTGAAGGCGCATATATCAAGGTGACCGAGATAAAAGTATAAAAAAACGTTTCTTGAGTGCATTGAAGCGTAGGAATACGGAGAAGACAATGGCAAGAGCACTGCAAATAACAAGCCTCAAATCAGGCTTGCTACGCCAGATGGCGTGCTGTTTCGGCAAAGCATCTATTTTTGCCAAACTGGCCTTGATGTTTCTAAGCATGGCGATCGCAACGTACGCTGCGGCGCAGTCGCCATCCGCCGATGCGGCTATTGATGCCGCTCTGCAGTGGCTGAAATTAGCCGACACCGGGCAGATTGACAAGATGTGGGAACAAAGTGACCCCCTGATGAAAAGCAAGTCGGAACAGACGGCTTGGATCAAATATGTCGGGAATATGCGCAGCCAGTTAGGCCCCCCACCCGAGCTGCGCACGTGGCAGGCGATGGAGCATCAGATCGACAACCCCAGTTTGCCTCGAGGCGAATTCGCCAGCGTCACTTTTCTATCCAGGTATTCCAATGTGCCAACTTGGGAAAAGGTATCGCTGGTCTGGTCGAGCGAACACTGGACCCCTGTCGGATATCAGTCCGGCTTGATTGCGGCAGCAGAAAAAAAATAAATTATCCGCATCCGTTCTCTCTTTAGCTTTTTTGCGCTACTGCGATCAAGCTGATTGATTTTTAAAAGTTGCATTTTTACCAAATTTGGCGGGGAGCCAATCATGAATAAGATTTATCGCACAGTCTATAGTCAAGCACTTGGCACCTCGGTTGTTGTGTCGGAAATAACCAATAACAAGAGCAAGTCGAATCGCTCATCCATCGCCACAGGCAAGCCGCAGAAGGCGGTGATTGCCATGGCTGCCGCATTGCTCGCCTTCGGGGGAGGAGCAACAGCCGCTTTTGCCGGGACTGCGATTCAAATTGACCAGATCAACGGCTCATCGGCGCTGGGTTCGGGCGGCTCCGCTCCAGCAACTGCGGATAGCTTTTCCATTGCAATCGGCGGCGGCAGCGGCGCTACAGCGAGAAACATCAGTATTGCCATTGGGGACGGCTCAATCGCGACCGGAACGAATTCAACCGCCCTTGGTAGGCAGACCAATATTACCGGCAACAATGCCACCGGGGTCGGCTGGGGCGCCGTCGTGGCTGGCGTTAATGCCTCCGCCTTTGGTGAGCTTGCGAACGCCGCAGGCGGCAATGCGGTGGCAGTCGGCGCCTCTGCGATTGGTAGCGGCCCGAATGCTGTCGCCTTCGGCTACACTGCGAATGCGTCGGGTGCCAATGCCGCCGCGGTCGGGTCGGCCGCCATTGCTAGCGGTACCAATGATTCCGCCTTCGGCGTGAAGGCGGTTGCCTCAGGCGGCAATTCGGTGGCTCTCGGCGCCTTGGCAAATGCGTCATCGGCCAACGCTATCGCGATTGGATTTCAAGCCAACGTCAGCGCCTTCCCCCTTGGTGCTGGCATCGCGATCGGCGTAAATTCCGTTGCTTCGTCACCTAGCGGTGGTGGCGATTCTCTTGCGATCGGAACCTCGGCAGGGGCGACTGGCCAGGACTCTACTGCAATCGGCGGGCAGACTACCGCTACCGCCACCAACGCCATCGCGATAGGCAATAACGGTACGACCGCCACCGGAACGGGCTCCATCGTCATCGGCGTCGGGGCCAGCTCGACAGGAACAAGTTCCACCGCCTTAGGCACTGGCAGCAGCGCTACGGCGAATTACGCGACTGCATTGGGCGGTACAGGCACCGCCGCCACCATCGCGTCCGGCATAGGCGCCACGGCAATCGGCACGAATGCGACCGCAGGCGCGGCGGCCGCGGCGCAGAATTCGATCGCCATCGGCGGCCAATCGTTGGTCGGCGCAGCTAATACCTCGGGCATCGCGGTCGGACGTGGCGCTACTGTCAATGGCGCATTCGGTATTGCGCAAGGCGACGGGATTGTCAGCGGCGCAACGGGCCAAAACGTAGCAATAGGCTCATCTGGCACAACAGCCAATTCCAGTACAGCTGCTGGTGGGGCCGTAGCAATCGGACGTGGACAGAAAGCCACTGGCAATGGTGCCGTTGCGATCGGTGATCCAAACGTATCGAACGGTACCGGCGCTGTAACGATGGGTGCGAATAACACAGCCGCTGGCAATGTTGCCGGCACTACTGCGGCCAATGGCGCGGTTGCAATCGGTAACGGCAATAGCGCAATCGGGCAAGGCTCGGTGGCGCTCGGCAATGCCAGCAATGCAGCTGCGGCTGGCGGTGTAGCACTGGGCGACACTGCTGTCGCGAATAACACCAATGATGTCGCCTTAGGTTCGCATTCAACTACCGCAGCGCCGCACACAGGCACTACAGCACAATTCGGCGGCACTGCCGCCGGCGTGGAAGCGGCGGCTTCGACCAACGGCGTGGTGTCGGTCGGCGCTGCGGGTACTGAGCGTCAGATCCAGAACGTAGCAGCTGGCGTCATATCGGCGGCCAGCACCGATGCTATCAACGGTTCGCAGCTGAATTCGGTCGTTACCGGCGTCAACAATCTGGGAACTACCACAGCGAGCACGCTGGGCGGTGGCGCGACTTATAGTCCGGCGACCGGCAATATCACCGGCTTCAGTCAGCCCATCAACACCGTGAGCGCCACTGGAGCTGTGACCGGTCCGACGGCGCAGACGACGGTCGCCGCTGCCTTAACAGCCCTTAACACGAATGTCGATAACACCGCCAATATCGCAGTCAAGTACGATGCGGCTGGCGGCACTAAGATCACTCTGGGTGCGACTGGAGGCGCCGGTGCGGGTGCGCCGGTAACGATCACCAACCTGGCGCCGGCGGCGTTGAATGCAACCAGCACCGATGCGGTAAACGGTTCGCAGCTGTTTGCGACAAATAGCCTGATCAACAACATCAACAACGGTGCGGGTATCAAATACTTCCACACCAACTCCGTTCTGGCCGATAGTTCGCCAACCGGCACCGATGCGATTGCGGTTGGACCTGTAGCCAATGCTTTCGGCAACGACTCGATTGCACAGGGCCTGAATGCAGTGGCTGGCGTCAGCGGCACGCCGGCGACGGCGAACGATATTGCCTTGGGCAACGCTGCCAGCGCGACTGGCGGCAATTCGATCGCCATTGGCGCCGGGGCCAACGCTAGCGTTGCCGGTTCCATAGCATTAGGTCAATCGGCAACTACGACGAGTACGGCATCGGCAGCTACCGGTGGCACTGGCAGCGTAGCCAATGCCACGATAGGCAGTACTACCTTTGGCCCGTTCGCCGGCGCCAGTTCGAGCGCAGGCGTGGTCAGCGTCGGCGCGCCGGGTTCTGAGCGCCGGATACAGAATGTCGCTGCAGGACTGATTGGCGCCAGCAGCACGGATGCTATCAATGGCAGTCAGCTGTACACCGTCGCGAGCACTGTAGGTTCCAATATCAGCAGCTTGTCGACGTCAACATCGACAGGCCTGAGCACGACTAACAGTAGTGTCGCATCTTTGTCGACCTCGACTTCAACCGGTCTGAGCACGACCAACAGCAACGTGGCATCGCTGTCGACCTCGACCTCGACCGGCCTGAGTACGACCAATAGCAACGTGGCGTCGCTGTCGACGTCCACCTCGACCGGTCTGAGCACTACCAACAGCAATGTGACATCGTTGTCAACATCAACCTCCACTTCGATCGTTTCGCTGTCCACTGGCATCAGTACGGTGCAAGCACATACGGATAATCTCGGAAATAGCACAGCCAGCACGCTGGGCGGCGGTGCGACTTACAATCCTGCGACCGGCACGATCAGCGGTTTCAGCCAGCCGATCAACACCGTGAGCGCCACCGGGGCTGTGACGGGACCGACGGCGCAGACCACGGTTGCAGGAGCCTTGACGGCGCTGAATACGAATATCGATAACACCGCCAATATCGCTGTCAAGTACGATGCGGCAGGCGGCAATAAGATCACCCTGGGCGCCACTGGTGGCACCGGTGCAGGTGCGCCGGTGACGATCACCAACCTGGCGCCGGCGGCGTTGAACGCGACCAGCACGGATGCGGTGAACGGTTCACAGCTGTTTGCGACAAACAGCCTGATCAACAACATCAATAACGGTGCCGGCATCAAATACTTCCACACCAACTCGGTTCTGGCGGACAGTTCGCCAACCGGCACCGATGCGATTGCGGTTGGACCTGTAGCCAATGCTTTCGGCAACGACTCGATTGCACAGGGCTTGAATGCGGTGGCCGGCGTCAGCGGCACACCGACGACGGCGAACGATATTGCCTTGGGCAACGCTGCCAGTGCGACTGGCGGCAATTCGATCGCCATTGGCGCCGGGGCCAACGCTAGCGTTGCCGGTTCCATAGCATTAGGTCAATCGGCAACCACGACGAGTACTGCATCGGCAGCTACCGGTGGCACTGGCAGCGTAGCCAATGCCACGATAGGCAGTACTACCTTTGGCCCGTTCGCCGGCGCAAGTTCGAGCGCAGGCGTGGTCAGCGTCGGCGCGCCGGGTTCTGAGCGCCGGATACAGAATGTCGCTGCAGGACTGATTGGCGCCAGCAGCACGGATGCTATCAATGGCAGTCAGCTGTACACCGTCGCGAGCACTGTAGGTTCCAATATCAGCAGCTTGTCGACGTCAACATCGACAGGCCTGAGCACGACTAACAGTAGTGTCGCATCTTTGTCGACCTCGACTTCAACCGGTCTGAGCACGACCAACAGCAACGTGGCATCGCTGTCGACCTCGACCTCGACCGGTTTGAGCACGACAAATAGCAGTGTGGCTTCGCTGTCGACATCAACATCGACGGGCTTGAGCACGACTAACAGCAGTGTTGCATCTTTGTCGACCTCGACCTCAACCGGTCTGAGCACAACTAACAGTAGCGTGGCGTCGTTGTCGACATCAACATCGACAGGCTTGAGCACGACTAACAGTAGTGTCGCATCTTTGTCGACATCGACTTCAACCGGTCTGAGCACAACTAACAGTAGCGTGGCGTCGCTGTCGACATCAACATCGACAGGCTTGAGCACGACTAACAGTAGTGTCGCATCTTTGTCGACGTCGACCTCGACCGGTCTGAGCACAACCAACAGCAACGTGGCATCGCTGTCGACCTCAACCTCCACCTCGGTCGTTTCGCTGTCTACTGGCATCAGCACGGTGCAAGCACACACGGATAATCTCGGGAATAGTACAGCGAGCACGTTGGGCGGCGGCGCGACTTACAATCCGGCGACTGGCACGATCAGCGGTTTCAGTCAGCCGATCAATACCGTCAGCGCTACAGGCGCCGTGACGGGACCAACTGCTCAGACGACGGTTGCTGGTGCTCTGACTGCATTGAATACCAACATCGATAACACGGCCAATATCGCAGTCAAGTACGATGCAGCCGGCGGCAGCAAGATCACCCTTGGCGCTACCGGCGGCGCCGGTGCAGGCGCACCGGTGACCATCACGAATCTGGCGCCGGCGGCCTTGAATGCCACCAGCACGGATGCCGTGAACGGTTCGCAGCTGTATGCTGTCACCAGCGGCAAGGCTGGCCCCTTCGTGTCGGACAACAGCGTAACCGCAGTGCAGCCGGTATCGAGCGGCGCCAATGCCAGCGCCGGCGGCTTCGGCGCAACGGCAACAGGTGCGGCGTCGACAGTGCTGGGCAACCAGTCCACCGACAACGGCAACGCCAATGCGACGATACTGGGCCAGGGCGCTAGCATTGCAGCTGGCACGGCCGGCAGCAACGTGGCGCTGGGCCAGGGCAGCACGGTGGCGGCAGCTGCGGTGCCAACTGCCGGTGCGACGATTGGCGGCACAGCTTATACCTTTGCCGGCGGTGCGCCGACCGGTGTTGTCAGCGTGGGCAGCGCAGGATCGGCACGCCAGATCACAAATGTAGCGGCAGGTCAGCTGAGCGGAACCAGTACCGATGCGGTGAACGGTTCGCAGCTGTTTGCGACCAATACCGCCATTAACACGATCAACAATGGCGGCGGGATTAAATATTTCCACACCAATTCGGTCTTGGCGGACAGTTCGCCAACCGGCACGGATGCGATCGCCGTGGGGCCTGTGGCTAATGCTTACGGCAACGATTCGATAGCGCAAGGCCTGAATGCAGTGGCTGGCGTCAGCGGCACGCCGGCGACGGCGAACGATATTGCCTTGGGCAACGCTGCCAGCGCGACTGGCGGCAATTCGATCGCCATTGGCGCCGGGGCCAACGCTAGCGTTGCCGGTTCCATAGCATTAGGTCAATCGGCAACTACGACGAGTACGGCATCGGCAGCTACCGGTGGCACTGGCAGCGTAGCCAATACCACGATAGGCAGTACTACCTTTGGCCCGTTCGCCGGCGCCAGTTCGAGCGCAGGCGTGGTCAGCGTCGGCGCGCCGGGTTCTGAGCGCCGGATACAGAATGTCGCTGCAGGACTGATTGGCGCCAGCAGCACGGATGCTATCAATGGCAGTCAGCTGTACACCGTCGCGAGCACTGTAGGTTCCAATATCAGCAGCTTGTCGACGTCGACCTCAACCGGCCTGAGTACCACCAACAGCAGCGTGGCATCGCTGTCGACCTCGACCTCGACCGGCCTGAGCACGACCAATAGCAATGTGGCGTCGCTGTCGACTTCTACCTCGACCGGTCTGAGCACCACCAACAGCAATGTGACATCGTTGTCAACATCAACCTCCACCTCGGTTGTTTCGCTGTCCACTGGCATCAGTACGGTGCAAGCACATACGGATAATCTCGGAAATAGCACAGCCAGCACGCTGGGTGGTGGCGCGACTTACAATCCGGCGACTGGCACGATCAGCGGTTTCAGCCAGCCGATCAACACCGTGAGCCCCACCGGAGCTGTGACGGGACCGACGGCACAGACCACGGTTGCAGGAGCCTTGACGGCCCTCAATACCAATATCGACAACACTGCCAATATCGCGGTCAAGTACGACGCGGTTGGCGGCAGCAAGATCACCCTGGGCGCGACCGGCGGCGCCGGTGCGGGCGCACCGGTGACGATCACCAACCTGGCGCCGGCGGCCTTGAATGCCACCAGCACGGATGCCGTGAATGGTTCGCAACTGTATGCCGTCACCAGCGGCAAGGCCGGTCCCTTCGTATCGGACAACAGCGTGACGGCGGTGCAGCCGGTGTCGAGCGGCGCCAATGCCAGCGCCGGCGGTTTCGGTGCAACGGCAACAGGTGCGGCGTCGACAGTGCTGGGCAACCAGTCCACCGACAACGGCAACGCCAATGCGACGGTAGTAGGCCAGGGCGCCAGCATTGCGGCTGGCACGGCCGGCAGCAATGTGGCGCTGGGTCAAGGCAGCACGGTCGCTGCTGCGGCGGTGCCGACCGCAGGTGCAACTATCGGTGGCACGGCTTATACCTTTGCGGGTGGGGCACCGACCGGCGTAGTGAGTGTGGGCAGTGCGGGGTCGGCACGTCAGGTCACAAATGTAGCGGCAGGACAGTTAAGTGCTGCAAGCACGGATGCCGTGAACGGTTCGCAGCTGTTTGCAACCGATACAGCCATCAATACCATCAACAACGGTGGCGGCATCAAGTACTTCCACGCCAATTCGACCCTGGCTGACTCGACGGCAACTGGCACCGATTCGGTCGCGGTCGGTCCGGCAGCAGTGGCAACCGGAGCAGGCAGCTTCGCCGCCGGCAATGGAGCGACGGCGAACAACGCCAATGATGTGGCATTGGGTGCAGGTTCCAGCACAGCGGCCGCAGTGGGAACGGCGAGCACGGTGATCAATGGCGCGACTTTCAACTTCGCAGGTGCTACGCCAGCATCGACGGTGAGTGTTGGCAGCGTGGGTAATGAGCGTACGATCACTAATGTGGCGGCGGGCCGTCTCAGCGGCACCAGCACGGATGCTGTGAACGGCAGCCAACTGTTTGCCACCGACACAGCTGTCACCAATCTGGGCAACACTGTCAACAACATCAACAACGGTGGTGGCATCAAGTACTTCCATGCTAATTCGGTGCTGGCTGATTCAACAGCGACAGGCACTAATTCGGTCGCGGTCGGTCCGGCAGCAGTGGCAACCGGAGCTGGCAGCTTCGCCGCCGGCAATGGCGCGACGGCGAACAACGCCAATGATGTGGCATTGGGTGCAGGTTCAAGCACTGCAGCAGCAGTGGGAACGGCGAGCACTGTGATCAATGGCGCGACTTTCAACTTCGCAGGTGCTACGCCAGCATCGACGGTGAGTGTTGGTAGTGTCGGCAATGAGCGCACCATCACCAATGTGGCGGCGGGCCGTCTCAGCACCACCAGCACCGATGCCGTGAACGGTTCGCAGTTGAACGCAACCAATACAGCGGTAACCGGTATCGGCAATACCATCAACAACATCAACAACGGTGGCGGCATCAAGTACTTCCACACTAACTCGGTCCTGGCAGACAGTGTGCCAACTGGCACCGATTCGGTCGCGGTCGGTCCGGCAGCAGTGGCAACCGGAGCAGGCAGCTTCGCCGCCGGCAATGGAGCGACGGCGAACAACGCCAATGATGTGGCATTGGGTGCAGGTTCCAGCACAGCGGCCGCAGTGGGAACGGCGAGCACTGTGATCAATGGTGCGACTTTCAACTTCGCAGGTGCTACGCCAGCATCGACGGTGAGTGTTGGTAGTGTCGGCAATGAGCGCACCATCACCAATGTGGCGGCAGGTCGCCTTAGCGGCACCAGCACGGATGCAGTGAACGGCAGTCAGCTGTTCGCCACCGATACCGCAGTGACCAATCTGGGAACCACAGTCAATACCATCAACAACGGTGGCGGCATCAAGTACTTCCACGCCAATTCGACCCTGGCTGACTCGACTGCAACTGGCACCGATTCGGTCGCGGTCGGTCCGGCAGCAGTGGCAACCGGAGCAGGCAGCTTCGCCGCTGGCAATGGAGCGACGGCGAACAACGCCAATGATGTGGCGTTGGGGGCCGGTTCCAGTACCGCGGCGGCAGTCGGGACGCCCAGCGCTGTGATTAACGGCACCACCTACAATTTTGCTGGCGCCGCACCGGCATCGACGGTCAGCGTAGGCAGCGTCGGCAATGAACGTACCATCACCAATGTCGCGGCGGGCCGTCTCAGCACTACCAGCACCGATGCCGTGAACGGTTCGCAGTTGAACGCAACCAATACAGCGGTAACCGGTATCGGCAATACCCTCAACAACATCAACAACGGTGGCGGCATCAAGTACTTCCACACCAATTCGACGCTGGCCGACAGCAACGCGGCGGGTACCGACAGCATCGCCGTCGGACCGGTCGCCAATGCCTACGGCAATGATTCGATCGCCCAGGGCCTGAATGCGGTGGCAGGCGTCAACGGCACGCCGGCGACTGCCAACGATATCGCGCTAGGCAATGGCGCGCAAGCGACAGGCGGCAATTCGATTGCGCAAGGGACCGGAGCGATAGCAAATTCCGCCGGCGCCATCGCCATCGGCCAGACAGCGACGGCAACCGGCGGCAAGGCGGTTTCGATAGGCGTGGGCAATACTGCCAGCGGCGACGGTGCGGTGGCGATTGGCGATCCGAACAATGCGACCGGCACGGGGGCGGTAGCAATGGGCGCCAACAATACCTCTAACGGCCAAGGCGCCGTGGCGCTGGGAAATGCCAACACGGCTACCGGCCAAGGCTCGCTAGCGCTGGGTAACGCATCGCAGGCGAACAATGCAGGCTCCATCGCTTTGGGCGACACTGCGACGGTGTCGGCTGCGGCGACGCAAGGGATTGCCATCGGTTCCGGCGCCTCTTCCAACAATGCCGGCGCAGTAGCTTTGGGCGCAGGAAGCACTACGGCGGCGGCAATAGCAACGACGGGCGCGACCATCAACGGCACTGCTTACAATTTTGCCGGCACCGCGCCGGCAAGTACGGTGAGCGTTGGCGCAGTCGGTGCTGAACGTACGATCTCCAACGTTGCCGCCGGCCAGGTTAGTGCGACCAGCACTGATGCGATGAATGGCTCGCAATTGTTTGCCACCAATACGGCGATAAACACCCTGGGTACGACAGTCACGAATATCACCAACGGCAAGGCTGGTCCATTCGTATCGGACAATAGCGTAACGGCGGTACAGCCGGTATCGAGCGGCGCCAATGCCAGCGCCGGCGGCTTCGGCGCAACCGCAAGCGGCGCCGCATCCACGGTGCTGGGCAATCAGGCGACCGATAACGGCAACGCTGATGCCACGGTGCTGGGGCAAGGCGCGAGCATTGCGGCTGGCACCAGCGGCAGCAATGTCGCATTGGGCCAAGGCAGTACGGTGACTACCGCTGCAGTAGCCACCACCGGCGCGACCATCGGCGGCACCGCCTACACCTTTGCCGGCGCAGCACCGGCAGGCGTGGTGAGCGTGGGCAGCGTGGGGGCTGAACGTCAGATCACCAACGTGGCGGCAGGGCAGTTGAGCGCGACCAGCACCGATGCCGTGAATGGTTCGCAGTTGTATGCGACCAACCAGCAGGTCTCCGTCAACACCACCAACATCGCAGGCAATACGACGGCGATCAATAATCTCACTGCCGGCAAGACTGGTCCATTCGTATCGGACAGCAGCGTGACGGCGACGCAGCCGGTCTCGAGCGGCGCCAATGCCAGCGCCGGCGGCTTCGGCGCGGTAGCGTCCGGAACCAACAGTACGGCGCTGGGCAACGGAGCTCAGGCTACGGTAGCGAACAGCACAGCCGTGGGGCAGGGCGCTATGGCAAGCACGGCCAACAGCGTGGCATTGGGTAATAGTTCGACTACTGGAGCGGCGGTCGCCACGGCCGGCACCACGATCAATGGGACCAGCTATACCTTTGCCGGCGCGGCGCCGGTGGGCGTGGTCAGCGTCGGCAGCGCCGGCAGCGAGCGGCAGGTCACCAACGTGGCGGCCGGCCAACTGACCGCCAGCAGCACCGATGCCGTGAACGGCAGCCAGCTGTTCGCAACCAATACTGCGATCAGCAACCTGACCTCTGTCGTGGCGCTGGGCCAGACCAAGTACTACAGCGTGAATTCGACTGGCGGCAGCAACGAGCATAACGAAGGAGCGACGGGGCTAGACGCGATTGCTTCCGGCAAGAATGCCGCTGCCACCAGCATGAACGCGGTGGCGATCGGCGCCGGCGCCAGTGCGACAGCCAGCGGCGGGGTGGCGCTGGGCGGCGGCTCGACGGCTGACCGTGCCGGCATGAACGGCGGCAAGGAGCAGTTCTCCAATACCGCGGTGGCGTCCACGCAAGGTGCTGTGTCGGTGGGTAGCGCAGGCAACGAGCGTCAGATCACCAACGTGGCGGGGGGCACCCAGGCAACCGACGCTGTCAATGTGCGCCAACTGCAGGCGGTGCAGTCAGGCGGTGTGCGTTACGACACCAATCCTGACGGTACGACCAACTACAGTAGCGTCACCATGGGCAACGGCAGCTCAGCTGGCCCGGTAACCATCCATAACGTTGCGACCGGGACTGCGCCCACGGACGCAGTCAATGTTCAACAATTCAATACCGGCCTAGGGGCTGCGGTACAGCAAGCCAACCAGTACACCGATAGCAGAGTGCAATCCTTGCAGAACTCGGTCGATTCGAATCGGCATGATGCTGATGGTGGCTCAGCGGCGGCAATGGCAGTAGGTGGATTACCGCAACCGTCAACGCCTGGGAAGAGCATGGTGGCGATTGCCGGAAGTACGTTCCAAGGGCAAACCGGGTTGGCGTTAGGTATTTCGACCATCTCCGAAAACGGGCGCTGGGTCTACAAGGCAGCTGCGACATCGAGTAGCCGAGGTCAAACAGGCGGTGTGGTATCCGCTGGCTTCCAGTGGTAACGGAGCTGCCCATGACAGATGCAAGCATCTGTCATGGGGCTAACATCCTGAACGTCTAATCGGGGAGGAAAATATGAAACAGTCAATAATGAAACCGAGCATTCTGGGGGCGGCCGTCTATGCTGGCTTATTGCTGCTTGTCGCTGGTACAGCCCTGGCAAATGACCCGCCAGAAAAATTTCCGGATCGAAATTCTTCCTACATGCAAGAAGGGACCTTCGTTTCGATTGAAAGCCTTCGCAACATGGCGCCTGGTCTAAGCAAGACCCAGGTCTACGACTTGCTGGGCGTGCCGCATTTCCACGAAGGTGTCTTTAACGTGAGAGTTTGGAATTACATTTTCAATTTCCGTACCGGTAAAAACAATGAGTACGTGACTTGTCAATATATGGTCAACTATGACTCTGACTACCGTGTCACCTCTACCCTCTGGAAAGAGCTGGATTGCCAGAAATACCTTAATCCGACCAACCCGACAATGGTGGTGGCAGACCAGCCTTACCATCAACGTGTCACCCTTTCCGCCGACGGCTTGTTTGTCTTTGGTAAATCCGGCCTCGCTGATCTGACCGGGCCGGGCCGGGAAAAAATCGACAGCCTGGTGAGCCAGCTCAAGCAGGATGGCGTCACGCTGGCTTCCGTGGTTGTGACAGGGCATACCGACCGTATCGGTACAGAAACTTCCAACTTCACCTTGTCCAAGGCAAGGGCTGAAACCATCCGCAGCTACCTAGTGCAGCAGGGCTTGGACGAAAAAGCGATAAAAGCTTATGGCGCTGGACTATCGCAGCCGGTGGTCCAGTGCCAGGGCGAAGCCGTTACCCCGCAGCTGGTGCAATGCTTGCAGCCCAACCGGCGTGTCGAGATCGACGTCATGGGAGAAAAGTAGGGCGCCGGCATCAGGCCGCCGGAGAATGCACAGTATCTTGACATCGATTGAGAGAGACAAATGATTTCACTTTCAGCATTAAGAAAAGCGGCCCTTATCTGGACAATCGCAATGAGCGGCTTAGCTATGACAAATTCGGCGTCGGCCCAGATAGACGGCTCGATCGACAGCGCTGTCGTCACGGCGACCCAGTGGGCAGCCATGGCGGATGCCGGCCAGGCCGATCGCATGTGGGAGCAGAGCGGCCAGGCCATGCAAAAAAACATCGGCAAGGATGGGTGGCTGAAATACCTGGGCGCGGTAAAAAAAGACCTGGGAGCGATTGGCGGGCGTCAATGGGTGCAGATAGTGCGCATCACCAATCCGCCCAGCCTGCCGCCAGGCGAATACATCAACATCGCATTTTCGTCGCGCTTTTCAAAAGGTATGGCGGTGGAGAAAATTTCGATGATACAGACGACCGGACAGTGGATTCCTGTCGGTTATGTCATAACGAAAATCGAAGCTGGAGCGGCGGCGCCGAATCCTGCCAAGATGAGATGAACTGACGATCATACATGTGCGAATGAGGCAGGCAGGATGCAAAGCGAAGGTTACCAAGCGTTGCTTGCGAGAGATTATTCAAGGTACTTTTGACGGTCGGCAGTGTGTCGGAGAAATACGGAATATTGCCCGTCAACATTGAATTTGAAAACTCTTGTGAAATGCCGCGAACCCCAATAGACATGGGGCTCACCACTCCTTAAGATTGATCTTAATGCAATTAAGCCGCAATGCTGTTTCTGGAGTACGTAATGGACGTTCATATCGAAAACTGTTTTATCGATGAATGCATCAATAAAATTCAAACGCTGGCAGCGCTGTCTCTCTATGGTGATAGCGTGGAGCTGGCAGTCCTGGTCGTCATCCACGATGCGTGCCGCTATATCATCCTGAGCAAGCCGGGCGACCCGGAGCTCAATTTACTCGCATTCAAAGAGCAACTTGACAAGCTGGCCGCCAATACGCATCGTAGCTTACCGCATTACAAGCAGACTCTGGCGTATGCAGCCTCGCTTATCGTGATTCATCAGGTCTGACCGAGCGATCTGCTCGATGCAAGGCTACTAAAGCCGTCAGATTTACCACTGGTAAAGCATTTAAAGGCGCCCTCAACAAAAAATGAAATGATGTGGCGCAAGTGTGGGGAACTCAGGTACATAACTGCATCGCCCGTAGAATGAATTTTCTGGAGTGATCTCTGATGAAGAAATTGTCTTTTATTGTTTGGCGCATGAGTAAAACCGACCTGCGCACCACGTGGTTTGCATTGCGGCATGCGGATCGACCGGGTTGGTTCATGCCGGCGATCATTTTACTCACGATGTATTTCTTCGCTCCGTTCAACTTGGCATTGCCTTTGCTCGGGATAGCCGATGACTTTGTACTGGTGCCGTTGATGCTGCACGCTCTTATCACAATGCTGCCCGTGCATGTCCGGCAGGCTGCACTGCAGGGAACAATCCGGTATCCTCGCCGCTAAAAAAAGGATTGAAACCACACAGTATTGCAAGTCTCGCGTTCAAGTTGATTTTGATGCGGACACGGACTGCTGTATCGACACACGACGCTTATTAGATAAGGTTTATCAGAAGTTCGAAAGAGGTAACGGTCGTCAAATCGCATCACAATGTTTGAGGGGGCACAAAATGGATTTATCCAGTTTTTTTATCTCGCTGCAAAACACGTTGGGAGCCTATCTACCAAAGATTGCCGGCGCACTCGGCATTCTGATCATCGGTTGGCTGATTGCTGTTGTTGCCCGGGCCGCAGCCCGCAAATTATTGAATGCACTGAAAGTCGATCAGCGTATCACCGAGAGCACCGGGCAGGGCGCTCGTATCGAGGGCATGATTGCAAGCGGACTATTCTGGCTGATTCTTCTCATTACCGCCGTGGGTATCTTCAATGTCCTGAACCTGTATGCGGTCTCCAATCCTTTCGCGCAACTCGTCACGAGGATCATCAACTATCTGCCGAACCTAATCGGCGGAGCGGTGTTGGCGCTGGTCGCTTGGCTGATCGCGTCGTTACTGCGCAGTATTGCCGACAAGGCGCTGCGCTCCAGTAAATTGGATGACAAACTGGCCGAAGCTACCGGCATGCAGCCTATGAGCGGCTATCTGGGCAATGTGCTGTTCTGGTTGGTCATCCTGATGTTCATTCCCGCCATTCTGGCAGTGTTCAACTTGAATGGCCTCTTGACGCCGGTGCAAGGCATGACGGATAAGTTGCTGGCGTTTGTGCCGAATATCTTTGCCGCGGCTGTGATTGCATTGGTCGGCTGGATTCTTGCCAAGATCCTGCGCGGTCTGGTTGTCAATCTGCTGGTAGCTGCCGGCGCAGACAAGCTGGCGCAGGGGGCAGAGAGCGCGATGCCGGTCAAGCTATCCAGTCTGGCTGGCGCCGTAGTGTATATCTTCGTTTTCGTGCCGACGCTGATTTCGGCCCTGGATGCCCTCAAAATCGAAGCAATTTCCCGCCCGGCCACTAATCTGCTCGACCAGTTCCTTGGCGCCGTACCCAATATCGTCGGCGCTGTCGTAATCCTGCTGGTAACTTTTTATGCCGCGCGATTTGTCGGTGCTCTGTTGCAAAAGCTGCTGGTGGCCGCAGGGGCGGACGGTCTGCCGTCGCTGCTCGGCCTGGAAAAAGTGTTCACCAGCTCTCTGCAGCCGTCGACGGTGGCGGGGCGTTTGGTGGTTTTCTTCGCCATGCTATTCGCGGTCGTGGAAGCCGCCAATCGGCTTGGCTTTTCGCAAGTGCGGGACGTCGTGACGCTGTTCATTGAATTTGGCGCGCATATCCTGATGGGTAGCGTCATTCTGATAATTGGTTTCTGGCTGGCCGGACTGGCGCGTCGTGTTATCCAGCAAGCAGACAATGACAACAGTAATTTGCTTGCACGCATTGCTCAGTTTGCCATTCTTGGACTTGTGTTCGCGATGGGCTTACGTGCCATGGGCATTGCCAATGAGATTGTGCAAATTGCCTTCGGCTTGGTCCTGGGTGCGATTGCGGTGGCGATTGCATTAGCCTTTGGGCTAGGTGGGCGCGAGGCGGCCGGCAAATTGCTGGAGCGCTGGTTTAACGGTCGTTCCGGACAAGACTGACGGCCGCACTTTTAGTGCGGTCAATCTCTAAACTAGTTGTGTGTGAAGTGGTTGGATATTTTTATACTGACGGCATCACGACAGGAGGGCTTATGACCGCTGAAGATGCAATTACAATTTTCCAGCGATTGAATGTAGAGGGTAGAGCGACGGTTGATCTGGATCACACGATTGCAGGTTTCGCAGGTTGGCTTGCTGAAGCGTGGCATAAACTGGACGATGACGCTATTGCCTTGCTGACTTCTGTCGGCGCAACCCTGTATCGAGAAGGGCTTGAGCAGCGTCAAAAATCCACTGGCGGCGAGAGCGATAAGGTTTTGTAAAATCAATCGATGGCAGAAAACGCCACACGGTTCTATTTCGACGTGCCAATAAAAAAGCGGCCCACATCACTGTGAGCCGCTTCTGTACTACTTATTCGTGGTAGGCCGTGCGGGATTCGAACCTGCGACCAACGGATTAAAAGTAGGGACTGCGGCCATTACAGGTCTCCACATAGACTTTCGCAAATAGGGGATCTTGTTCGAAGCCGGTAATACTTGTTTGTTATGCACAAGACTGTTGTGTTATATAGAGCCGGTAACCTTTCGATTACTTTGCCTTGGCTTTCGAAAAAATCAAACAGTCTAGCTCTGCGTAAATATCGACAAAGTATGTCGTCGTGTTTGGCTTCTATCCGCATTTCCCCGATTGCCGATTTCGATTCTAGCCTAAGCGTTTGAGATCGTGGCAGTTGCCTGACCTCATCCCTTAACCGATATACTTTCGCAAACATTCTGCCAACTCAAAAATACTGTATAAATAAACAGTATGTTTGAGTTTTGAGGAACAAGTCGGTATTTGCGGAACTCACACCTCGACCCAACCATACTGCCACGCCTTATAATAGGCTCCAATGCGAAGTACGCCTAAATTGGCAGCAATAGATTTCTTATCATCAAACTAGAGGTTGTTATGTCCAATGCAATACAGATGGGTGCTACCCAGGGGGCGGCTTACGTCATCTCCTTTGAAAATCTGCGGATGACGGATGTCGAATCCGTCGGCGGCAAAAACGCATCACTGGGTGAAATGATCAGCCAGCTGGCCGGCGCCGGAGTACGGGTGCCGGGCGGTTTCGCGACCACGGCGCAGGCATTCCGCGACTTCCTGTCGCATAGTGTCGACGGTGGGCCGGCCCTGGCCGACCGTATCGCCGAACGCCTGGCGACGCTGAACATTGAAGATGTACGGGCACTGGCGCAAGCCGGCGCCGAGATCCGTCAATGGATTGTGGAAACACCGTTCCAGCCGCGCCTGGAACAGGAAATCAACGATTTCTACAAGCGCTTGGTGGCAGATTCCTCCAGCGAAATGTCGTTTGCCGTGCGTTCTTCCGCGACCGCTGAAGATTTGCCGGACGCTTCATTTGCCGGTCAGCAAGAAACTTTCCTCAACGTGGTCGGCATCGACAACGTGCTGGAAGCCATGAAGCATGTGTTCGCTTCCCTGTATAACGACCGCGCCATTTCCTATCGCGTGCACAAAGGCTTCACCCATGCTGAAGTAGCGCTGTCGGCCGGCGTGCAGCGCATGGTGCGTTCCGATGTCGGCGCCGCCGGCGTCATGTTCACCCTGGATACCGAATCCGGCTTCAAGGATGTGGTCTTCATCACTTCCAGCTACGGCCTGGGTGAAACCGTGGTGCAGGGCGCCGTCAATCCGGACGAATTCTATGTCCACAAGCCGATGCTGGAACAAGGCAAGCTGCCTATCATCCGCCGCAATATCGGCTCCAAGCTGATCAAGATGGAATTCACCGGCGAAGCCAAGGCCGGCCGTTCGGTCAAGACAGTCGACGTGCCTATCGAGCTGCGCAACCGCTACTCGCTCAACGACAACGAAATCGTCGAACTGGCCAAATACGCCACCATCATCGAAAAGCACTACGAGCGGCCGATGGATATCGAATGGGGCAAGGACGGCCGCGACGGCAAGCTGTACATCTTGCAGGCGCGTCCGGAAACCGTGAAGTCGCAGGAAAAAGCCACCGATGCGCAGCAGCGTTTCAAGCTCAAGGGCGTCGGCACCGTGCTGACCCACGGCCGCGCCATCGGCCAGAAGATCGGCGCCGGTCCGGTGCGCGTGATCCACGATGCTTCGGAAATGGAAAGAGTGCAGCCGGGCGACGTGCTGGTAGCCGACATGACCGATCCTAACTGGGAACCGGTGATGAAGCGTGCTTCGGCCATCGTCACCAACCGCGGCGGCCGTACCTGCCACGCGGCGATCATCGCGCGTGAACTGGGCGTACCGGCGGTGGTCGGCTGCGGCGACGCTACCGACGTGCTGAAGGATGGCACCCTGGTGACGGTCTCATGCGCCGAAGGCGACGAGGGCAAGATCTATGACGGCCTGCTGGAAACTGAAGTCTCCGAAGTGGCGCGCGGTGAATTGCCGGCGCTGCCTTTGAAAATCATGATGAACGTCGGCAATCCACAGCTGGCTTTCGACTTCCAGTCGATTCCCAACGGCGGCGTCGGCCTGGCGCGCCTGGAATTCATCATCAACAACAATATCGGCGTACACCCGCGCGCGATCCTGGAATATCCGAACATCGACGCCGACCTCAAGAAGGCGGTCGAGTCGGTAGCCCGCGGCCACGCTTCGCCGAAGGCATTCTATGTCGACAAGCTGGCGGAAGGCATCGCCACTATCGCTGCCGCTTTCTGGCCGAAGAAAGTGATCGTGCGCCTGTCCGATTTCAAGTCGAACGAGTACAAGAAGCTGATCGGCGGTTCGCGCTACGAGCCGGATGAAGAGAATCCGATGCTCGGCTTCCGCGGCGCGGCGCGCTACCTGGCCAGCGACTTTGCCGAAGCATTCGAAATGGAATGCCAGGCCATGAAACGCGTGCGCAACGACATGGGCCTGACCAACGTTGAGATCATGGTGCCTTTCGTCCGTACCCTGGGACAAGCCGAGAAAGTCATCGGTCTGCTGAGCAAGAACGGCCTGGTGCGCGGCGAGAACGGTTTGCGCGTGATCATGATGTGCGAAGTGCCGTCGAACGCTATCCTGGCAGATCAGTTTCTCGAACATTTCGATGGCTTCTCGATCGGCTCCAACGACCTGACCCAGCTGACCCTGGGCCTGGACCGCGATTCCGGCATGGAATTGCTGGCCGCCGATTTCGACGAGCGCGATCCGGCCATCCTGGCCTTGCTGGAAAAGGTGATTGCGACCTGTATCGCCAAGGGCAAGTACGTCGGCATCTGTGGCCAGGGGCCTTCGGACCACCCGGATTTTGCCGAGTGGCTGATGAAGCAGGGGATCGAATCGATTTCCCTGAATCCTGATTCGGTGATCGATACCTGGCAGAAGCTGGCGGCGGCGCAGTAACAAACTCCCGCGGGACGGTTGCACGTCCTGCCAGCCATGAAAACGCGAGCCATGTGCTCGCGTTTTTATTTTCCGTGCCAGATCACGGAAGCTTATCCTGCACGGGCTGGAAGCCAGTAGCCAAAAAACACGCGAACAATTGTATTTTTGATAAAATCCAAGAGGCGTCTGCTTTTCCGGCGTCTGCGAGTCATCACGGCCAGTCCCCTGTCCGTTTTGGCCCTGAGTTTGCTTTTTCATCATTGAAACGGGCTGATTATGATACTTACCCCAGTCGATTCCATCCGCGCTTATCAGGATGAACTGACGGCAATCCGCCGCGACATCCATGCCCATCCCGAACTGGGTTTTCAGGAAAACCGTACGTCCCGGCTGGTGGCGGATTATCTGCAGAAATGGGGAATCGAAGTACATCGCGGGATCGCCAAGACCGGCGTGGTGGGGCTGGTCACTGGGCAGCAGAGCGGCGCCGGCATCGGGCTGCGGGCGGACATGGATTGCCTGCCCATGACCGAGACGAATTCCTTTCCCCATCGTTCCACGCATGCGGGCCGGATGCATGCTTGCGGCCACGACGGCCATACCGCGATGCTGCTGGGCGCGGCCCGCTATCTGGCGGAAACGCGGCGCTTTGCCGGCACCGCGGTGCTGATTTTCCAGCCGGCGGAAGAAGGCGGCGGCGGCGCCGAAGCGATGATCAAGGAGGGACTGTTTGAACGATTCCCGGTCGATGCGGTTTATGCCTTGCACAACAACCCGAGCCTGCCGCCCGGCGTGATTGCGGTGCAGCCCGGACCGGTGGAGGCTGCCGCGGATGAATTCGAACTGGTCGTCAACGGCCGCGGCGGCCATGCCGCCATTCCTCACACGGCGATTGATCCGGTGTTGGCGGCGGGCCATATCATCACGGCGCTGCAAAGCATCGTGAGCCGTAACATGCATCCGCTGGACGCAGGCGTGGTGACCGTTGCCAGCATGCAGAGCAGCCAGACCACGGCAAGCAACGTGATTCCCGCCTCAGTCCGGATGATCGGCACGGCGCGCAGCTTCACCGCGGCGGCGCGCGACCTGCTGGAGCAGCGGATAGGTGACATCGCGGCTAATATCGCCGCCGCGTTTGGCGCCAGCGTCGAGTACGTCTATCGGCGTGGCTATCCGGCAACCGTGAATCATCGCGAACAGGCATTGTTTGCCGCCACGGTGGCCGACAGCTTGATCGGCGCCGATAAGGTTATCCGCGACAATCCCCTTACCATGGGGGCGGAAGATTTTTCCTATATGCTGCAGGCTAGTCCTGGCGCCTACATTTATCTGGGGCAGGGCGGTGCGGAAGCATCCGATATCAGCGCTTGCGACTTGCACAACGACCGCTATGATTTCAACGATAACGTGACCGCCCTGGGCGCCGGCATGCTGGCGTCGCTGGTGGAGCAGAGCCTGCCCTTGAACCGCTCATAAGCTCGGCGGCGCAGCCGAGGGAGAGCGGCCGTTGCGGTTTATGGACGCGCCGCTGCTTCCAGTTGTGGGTTGGGCACGATGGTGATCCTGACGCCGAGCGAGTTGATCAGCTTGGCGATGGTTTCAAAACGCGGCTTCGCGCCTGGAGCCAGCGCCTTGTATAAACTCTCGCGGCCAAGCCTGGCATCCTTGGCGGTCTGAGACATCCCGCGTGCTTTCGCGACATCGCCGAGAGCGGCGATAAATACGTCGGGGTTGTCGTCTGCCAGCGCTTCGGTCAGATAGGCCGCGATGACTTCGTCGTTATCCAGAAAGTCCGCCGCGTCGAACGGGGAAAATATCGGTTTCATGCCTTATTCCTTCAATGAATCCTGCAACGATTTCGCCATTTCCTTGGCGCGCTTGATGTCCTTCTTCTGTGAGGACTTGTCGCCGCCCACCAGAAGCAAGATCAAGGTTTTGCCGTGCCTTGTGAAATAAACGCGGTAGCCGCGGCCGGTATGTATGCGCAGTTCGCTGAGTCCTTCGCCAACCGCTTCAACGTCGCCAAAGTTGCCGAAGCCTGCCGATCTTATCCGTCTCAGGATGCTGGCTTTTCCTTGCGCGTCGGGTAAATCATGAAGCCAGTCTTTAACGTAGTCAGAGAGAAAAATCTCAAACATGGGAATACTGTATCCAATTGGATACTGAAGTCAAGAATATTCAACTTTCATGTTTGCGAGAGTTGTTGTCAAATAAATACTCTGTATTTAGCTGATTTTGGGTGAAGCACTTAAGAAAATATTCAATTCCTTGACTACCCGTTTGATCACCCCATGCCAGTCTGCGATAGCATCCTGCCGGAACAGGCGGGCACTTGGATACCACGGGCTGTCTTCGCGATCCAGCAGCCAGCGCCAGTCGGGCACCCATGGCAAGAGTATCCAGACCGGCAAGCCCAACGCGCCGCTCAGATGGGCGATGGAGGTGTCCACGCTGATCACCAGGTCGAGATTGGCGATGATCGCCGCGGTGTCGTCAAAGCCGTCGATATCGGCCGCGGGCAGCCGCAGCTTGGGATTCTGCTGCAGGAAGGCGAGGTCGCTCTCCCGCACTTCCTTCTGAATCAGGAAAAAATCGGCATGCAGTTGCAGCAGCGGCGCAAGATCCTGCAGCGGCATGGAGCGTCGGTGATCGTTGGTATTGCCCGGATTGCCGGAGCAGACCAGGCCGATCTTCATCTTGCCGTTGGCAAAATCCTGCCGGCTTCTCCAGCTTTCCTGTTTGCTCGCATCGGCGTGCAAATAGGGCGGCCCGGCCGGGATGCTGGCCAGGTCGGTCTTGAACACCAGCGGCAAACTCATCAGCGGCGTCTGGTAGTCGACCGGCGGCGCATGCTCGCCAATGGCTATGACCTGGAACTGGCCCATGGTCTGGGCAATGGTTTTCAGGGACGGATCGACTTCCAGGATGACCTCTGCTCCCAGCGCGGCGACCAGGGTCGCGTAGCGGCAAAACTGGATGGTGTCGCCCAGACCCTGTTCCGACCACAGCAGGATTCGTTTGCCGGCGATGTCCTGCCGGCCCAACCACAATGGGAGATCGGTATGGCGCTGGGTATCGGCATTGCCTTTTTTCCAGCGGTATTCATAGCTTTGCCAGCCGGCGTCGAATTGCCCCAGCACCAGCTGCGACAGCGACTGGTTGGACAGCACGTCGGCATAGTCGTTTTGCAGATCCAATGCACGGCGGTAGCTGGCGAGCGCCTGCTCATGGCGTTTCATACGGCTCAGGGTAAGGCCGTGATCGCCCCATGCTTCGGCGTTGCCGGGCGCCAGCGCCAGGCCATGTTCATGATCGCTCAGGGCTTCCTCATAACGCTCCAGCTTGTGCAGGATGACTGCGCGGTCCAGCCGGTAGGCGGCGCTGTCCGGCGCCAGGGATACCGCGCGGTCAGCGCAGGCCAGCGCATCCGCATAGCGTTCCAGCTTGTCCAGCACCAGGCTTTTCTTGTACCAGCCGTCCGCCATGGCCGGTTGCAGCGCCAGCGCCTGGTCCAGGCATAGCAGCGCCTCGTCGAAATGACGCAGCTGGTAGCAGATGGCGCCCTTGTGGGCCCAGCCGTCGGCATAGTCCGGCCAGTGCGCCAGCGCCTGCTCCAGGCAAGCCAGTGCCTCCAGATGGCGCTGCAGCTTGATCAGGGCGACCGTCTTGGCTAGCAGGATTTCCGGTTTCACATAGCCCAGGGCGATGATGCGTTCATAGCCTTGCAGGGCAGCGGCGAATTCGCCGGACTCGAACTGCACGCGGGCGAGTTTGTAATGCAGCGAGACGTTGCTGGCATCCAGCGCCAGCGCTTTCTGGAACAGGCCGATCGCGGCCGGGCGTTGGCCGGTTGCGGCATAGATCACGCCGAGGATATGCAGGGCGTCAAAATTGGCCGGCTTGCTTTGCAGGATGTTCTGGAGGACTTGCTCGGCCTGCCTGGCATTTCCATTTTGGAAATCCTGATAGGCCTGTTGAATGATATTAATTGTGTTCATGTACTTGATTGAGTGCAGCCCGGATCAGGGGTTGTGCCTATGGGCGAGATCAGAGCATAGCATTTCATCAGACCCACGGCAGCCTGGCCAGATCTGGCCGGATCTGTTTGTTGATTGTCCGCATCAAGAAATCACGTGTTTATTTATCAATTGGATTACACTATGCGCTCTACATAACGGAAAGCAATATATGGCTGGATGGGTGATGTGGATGTTGGCGGCCGGGGTGCTGGTCGTGGCGGAATTGGCGACTACCACCCTGTATCTGCTGATGGTGGCGATTGGCCTGGTAATGGGCGGCGTCGCCGCGCTGATAGGCCTGGACGTCGAGTGGCAGCTGCTGGTCGCGGCCGTGGTTGCTCTGGCGGCCACTTACCTGTTGCGCCGCAGCCGCTTCGGCAAGCGTTCCCGAATCAAGGCCGAGCGCGATCCTAACGTCAATCTGGACATCGGCCAGTCTGTCACAGTCGACCAGTGGCAGCACGATGCCGCCAGCGACGGCGCCGGCGGCGAATTCACCGCGCGCATCAGGTATCGCGGCGCCATGTGGGATGTCGAACTGGCGCCGATGGCGACTGCCCGCGCCGGCCTGTTTTATATCCAGGAAATACGCGGCAGCCGGCTGATCGTCGGCAACAACCCCGATCAGCACTAGAACTTCTTTCGCCTGTGGCGAATGACCCTGTTCTCAATTCAAAAGGAAAAAATCATGTTTGGAAGCGTCTCCTTAGTCCTGCTGGTGATCGTCGTCATCTTTATCGCCAAGACCATCAAAGTGGTGCCGCAGCAGCATGCCTGGGTGGTCGAACGCCTGGGCAAATACCATGCGACCCTGGGACCGGGCCTGAGTATCGTGGTGCCGTTCATTGACCGCGTCGCCTACAAGCACGTGCTGAAAGAAATCCCGCTGGACGTGCCGCCGCAGGTTTGCATCACGCGCGACAACACGCAATTGCAGGTGGACGGCATCCTGTACTTCCAGATTACCGATCCGATGCGCGCGTCCTACGGTTCGTCCAACTACATCGCCGCCATCACGCAACTGGCGCAAACCACCTTGCGTTCGGTGATCGGCAAGATGGAGCTGGACAAGACCTTTGAAGAACGCGACCACATCAACACCACTATCGTCAGCGCCATCGACGAATCCGCCGCCAACTGGGGCGTCAAGGTGCTGCGCTATGAAATCAAGGACCTGACGCCGCCGAAGGAAATCCTGCATGCGATGCAGGCGCAGATCACTGCCGAGCGCGAGAAGCGGGCGCTGATCGCGGCATCGGAAGGGCGTAAGCAGGAGCAGATCAATATCGCCACCGGCGAGCGCGAAGCGTCGATCGCCAAGTCGGAAGGCGAAAAGCAGGCTTCCATCAACCGCGCCCAGGGCCAGGCTGCGGCGATCCTGTCGATTGCCGAAGCCAGCGCCGAAGCGATCCGCAAGACCGCCGCGGCGATCCAGTCGCCGGGCGGTTCGGATGCGGTGAACCTTAAAGTGGCAGAGCAGTACGTGGCGGCCTTCGGCCAGCTGGCGAAGACCAATAATTCGATCATCGTGCCTGCCAATATGGGCGATATCAGCGGCCTGATTGCCACCGCCATGCAAGTGGTCAAATCCCAGAGCAAGTCTTAACTTATTGAGAATTTCATAAAACAGGACAAGCCATCGTTCTGAAAATCGATATCGTAGGGTGGGTACTCCGTGCCCACGCTGTGCCGTGGAGATTCACGTCCTTGGGCATTCGTGCCCACCCTACCGGTGATTTGTTGTGATTTAAAGAAGCATCAATAATCACCGCATAAGAAACGCGGCCCCGGCGAAATTCAGATTCGCCGGGGCGGTTTTTTATTGCGGCTGGGGTTGGCTTAACGCCGATGCTGCTTCATCGCGGCCTGCACTTCGCGCTCGCCATCACGCTGGCGTTCGGTATCGCGCTTGTCGTGCTGCTTCTTACCCTTGGCCAGGCCGATTTCGCACTTGATGCGGCCGCGCAGGTAATGCAGGTTGATCGGCACCAGCGTATAGCCGGAACGCTCGACCTTGATGATCAGCTTCTTGATTTCTTCTGCGTGCAGCAGCAGCTTGCGGGTGCGCACGGCTTCCGGATGCACGTGGCTGGAAGCGCTGAGGAGGGCGCTGATGTGGGCGCCGAACAGGTAGATTTCGCCGTTGCGGACGATGACGTAGGACTCTTTCAGGTTGGCGCGGCCGGCGCGGATGGCTTTCACTTCCCAGCCGTGCAGTTCCATGCCTGCCTCGAAACGTTCTTCTATGAAGTAGTCGTGGAAGACTTTTTTGTTGTCAATAATGCTCATGTAGTAGGAAAATCGCGCAGGTCGGTTAAAATTTCAAGTTGTGATTCTATCAAACGGTTGATATTCAATGGCAGTAGTGCATAAAACGGTACTTTTGGGGTACAGCGCAGAGCAGATGTTTGCGCTGGTCGATCGGGTGGAAGACTACCCGCAGTTCCTGCCGTGGTGCGGCGGCGTCGATGTACGTGAACGCGCGGCCGGCAAATTGGTGGCGACACTGAACATACATTACCACGGTATCAAGCAATCGTTTACTACTGAAAACAGCAACACCCCGCCCAGCGCAATGCAGATGCGCCTGGTGGAAGGGCCGTTCAAGCACCTCGATGGCAACTGGAGCTTCAAGGCCTTGCGCGCCGATGCCTGCAAGATCGAATTCGATCTGCATTACGAGTTTTCCAGCAAGATCCTGGAAAAGCTGATCGGCCCGGTATTCAGCATGATCGCCAACAGCTTCGTCGACTCCTTCTGCAAGCGCGCCGACGCTGTCTATGGCCATCATGAGTGAATCAGCAACGGGCGCGGCCAGCGACGCCGGGCAGATATGGATACAGGTCTGCTACGCCACGCCCGCATTCCAGGCCTTGAAGGAATTGTCGGTGCCGGCCGGCACCCTGCTGCACGATGGCATCAAGCGCAGCGGCCTGCTGGAAGAGATACGCGAAATCGACCTCAGCTGCTGGCGCGTCGGCATCTACGGCAAGCTGAAGACGCTGGATACGGTGCTGCGCGATCGCGACCGGATCGAGATCTATCGGCCGCTGATCGCCGATCCTATGGAATCGAGGCGCAAGCGCGCAGACAAAAAAGCCCGCTAGGCAGCTAATGCCGTTCAGTTAAAACTGAACGGCATTTTTATTTGCGAAACTCGTAGGGTGGGCACTCCGTGCCCACGCGGACGGGCCGGGGCGTGTAGCCGGGGCACGAATGTCAGAGACACGAATATCCATGATACTGGGTGGGCACGGAGTGCCCACCCTACGCCATGTCGTTCTATCCTAACTGAACAGCATTACCGCTAGACAGCGGGTTTTTTTACGCCACTCGATGCTTTATTGGCAGTCGTTCAGGACTGCCCGGTTGTCGGCGTTCTGCTTGGCGCGCTGGTCATCATTCATAAAGGAACGCTGGCCGTTGGCGTCGGTCTGGGCAACGCGCGTGCCGGAATCCAGGGTGCGCTGGTTGGCGCGGGCGCGCGCACAGTTTTCGGCCTTGTCCGAGGCTTGCTTGGCTTCCTGTGCGGTTTTCTTGTTCTTTTCGGCCTGCTCAGCCTTGCGTTTCTGATAGGCGGCGTCCTGCTCGGCTACGGTAGGAGGGGCAGTCTGGGCCGTTTTTGCATCTACCGCGTTGTCAACCGCGCCATCGCTTGTTTCGGTGCTGCCGATGCCGCGCGGCAGGTTTTGCCCCGGGGTCTTGAGAATCCGCTTGTTTGGCACCGAGGTCGGTGGCGGCATGTCTGAATACTGTTTCACGCCCTTTTCGTCCAGCCAGATGAATTGCGCCAGGGCAGAGGTCGCTACGCCTAGCAAGACTAGCGCAGCAGCGGTGGAGAAAACGTGTTTCAGGCGAATTGCATTCATTGCTATTCCTTGGAGCGGGAGGGTTTGTTGAACAGAAGCGCAGATTTCGCCATGATTCATCCCTCATGTCAATCAAACGGTAGTGCTTTGTGGAAATATTTTCTCCTGCTCGCGTAAAATCACGCAAGGTTAGGCGACTTGCGCGGATTTCTGTATAATTCGCTTTTGCGCCTATAGGAAAAACTATGCGTCTACTTCAGAAAGCACTCACGTTCGATGACGTGCTGTTAGTTCCGGCTTATTCGGACGTCCTCCCCAAAGACACTACCCTCAAAACACGTCTGTCCCGCAATATCGATATCAACATTCCGTTGCTGTCGGCTGCGATGGATACCGTGACTGAAGCGCGGCTGGCTATCGCCATGGCGCAAGAGGGCGGCATCGGCATTATCCACAAGAACCTGACCGCGCAGGAACAGGCGCGCGAAGTGTCCAAGGTCAAGCGTTTCGAATCCGGCGTGGTGCGCGATCCGATCACGATCCCGCCCAACATGCGCATCCGTGAAGTGATGGCCTTGTCAGAACTGCATGGCATCAGCGGTTTCCCGGTGGTCGAAGGCAATCGCCTGGTCGGCATCATCACCAACCGCGACCTGCGTTTTGAAGAAGAACTGGACGCCGAAGTCAGCGCCAAGATGACGCCGCGCGACAAGCTTGTCTACGTCAAGGACGGCGCCGATCTGTCGGAAGCCAAGCGCCTGATGAACAAGCACCGTCTGGAACGCGTGATGGTGGTCAACGACGCCTTTGAGCTGCGCGGCCTGATCACGGTCAAGGATATCCAGAAATCGACCTCGCACCCGCTGGCCTCCAAGGACAGCCAGGGCAAGCTGCGCGTAGGCGCCGCGGTGGGCGTCGGCGCCGATAACGAAGAACGCATCGAACTGCTGGTGAAAGCCGGCGTCGACGTCATCGTGGTCGACACCGCGCACGGCCACTCCAAGGGCGTGCTGGACCGCGTCAAGTGGGTCAAGCAGAATTTCCCGCAGGTGGAAGTCATCGGCGGCAATATCGCTACCGCGGCAGCCGCCAAGGCGCTGGCAGACCACGGCGCCGACGGCGTCAAGGTCGGCATCGGTCCTGGCTCGATCTGCACCACGCGTATCGTGGCAGGTGTCGGCGTACCGCAGATTTCCGCCATCTCCAACGTTGCGCAAGCGCTCAAGGGCACTGGCATTCCATGTATCGCCGACGGCGGTATCCGTTTCTCGGGCGACATCGCCAAGGCGCTGGCCGCCGGTGCCTCGACCGTGATGATGGGCAGCATGTTCGCCGGCACCGAAGAAGCGCCGGGCGAAGTGATCCTGTTCCAGGGCCGCAGCTACAAGTCGTATCGCGGCATGGGCAGCCTGGGGGCGATGTCGGACGGCTCCGCCGACCGCTACTTCCAGGACTCCGCCAACAAGGCTGACAAGTTCGTTCCTGAAGGTATCGAAGGCCGGGTGCCGTACAAGGGCAGCGTCCTGACCATCCTGTACCAGCTGATCGGCGGCGTGCGTTCTTCCATGGGTTACTGCGGTTGCGCCACCATCGACGAGTTGCGCGAAAAAGCTGAATTCGTGGAAATCACCTCGGCCGGCATGCGCGAGTCACATGTCCATGACGTCCAGATTACCAAGGAAGCGCCTAACTATCGCACCGATTGATAGTTGGATTTGCACCTTGATCTAGTCCAGGAACGCGCCACCTGCAGTGATACTGCAGGTGGCGCGTGCAGTTTAAAGATTCTCATTTTTTGCTAAATCAGCCACCAGGCATCCACCATGCACTCAAAAATCCTCATCCTCGATTTCGGCTCCCAGGTAACCCAACTGATCGCACGCCGCGTGCGCGACGCTGGCGTGTTTTCCGAAGTGTTCCCCTACGATGTGTCCGATGAATTCGTCCGCAACTACGGCGCTTCCGGCATCATCCTGTCGGGCGGCCCGAACAGCGTCACCGACGGCGATACCCCGCGCGCGCCGCAAGCGGTGTTCGAGCTGGGCGTGCCGGTCTTCGGCATCTGCTACGGCATGCAAACCATGGCCGAGCAGCTGGGCGGCAAGGTCGAGATGGGCAAGGTACGCGAGTTCGGCTACGCCGAAGTGCGCGCCCGCGGCCACAGCGCGCTGCTGGAAGGCATCAGCGACTTCGTGACGCCGGAATCGCACTCCATGCTGAAGGTCTGGATGAGCCACGGCGACAAGGTCGACCACATGCCGCCAGGATTCAAGCTGATGGCATCGACCCCGAACTGCCCGATCGCCGGCATGGCCGACGACGAGCGCCGCTTCTATGCAGTGCAGTTCCATCCGGAAGTTACCCACACCATCAAGGGCGAAGCGATCCTGAGCCGCTTCGTGATCGATATCTGCGGCTGCAAACCGGACTGGAACATGCCGGACTACATCGCCGAAGCGGTCGAATCCATCCGCCAGCAGGTCGGCAGCGACGAAGTGATCCTCGGCCTCTCCGGCGGCGTCGACAGCAGCGTTGCCGCCGCCCTGATCCATCGCGCCATCGGCGACCAGCTGACCTGCGTCTTCGTCGACCACGGCCTGTTGCGCCTCGACGAAGGCAAGATGGTGATGGAAATGTTTGCCGAAAACCTCGGCGTCAAAGTGATCCATGTCGACGCTTCCGCGCAGTTCATGGGCCACCTTGCCGGCGTCACCGATCCGGAAGCCAAGCGCAAGATCATCGGCCGCGAATTCGTGGAAGTATTCCAGGTCGAATCCGCCAAGCTGCAGAATGCCAAATGGCTGGCGCAAGGCACCATCTATCCTGATGTCATCGAAAGCGCCGGCAAGGGCAAGAACGCCGCCCACACCATCAAGAGCCACCACAACGTCGGCGGCCTGCCGGAAACCCTCAACCTGCAACTGCTGGAACCGCTGCGCGAACTGTTCAAGGACGAAGTGCGCAAGCTCGGCGTCGCCCTCGGCCTGCCGCACGCGATGGTGTACCGTCATCCGTTCCCGGGCCCGGGCCTGGGCGTGCGCATCCTCGGCGAAGTCAAAAAGGAATTCGCCGACCTGCTGCGCCGCGCCGATGCCATCTTCATCGAAGAGTTGCGCAACACCAAGGACGATGACGAGCAGTCCTGGTACGACAAGACCAGCCAGGCGTTTGCGGTTTTCCTGCCCGTCAAGTCAGTCGGCGTGATGGGCGATGGCCGCACCTATGAATACGTGGTGGCCCTGCGTGCGGTGCAGACGCAGGACTTCATGACAGCACACTGGGCGCATCTGCCGCATGAGCTGCTGGGGCGGGTGTCGAACCGCATCATCAACGAAGTGCGCGGGATCAATCGCGTGGTTTACGATATTTCTGGGAAGCCGCCTGCGACTATCGAGTGGGAATGAAAATGCGTCTAGCACTCGCAAGTATACGAAAGTAGAAAATGCCTCAAAGCCCGCGTAAATGCGGGCTTTTTTGCTTTTTTGCTCCGCATTGATTGGCAGCCCGATGTATACCCAAGTACTTATTCCAGATGGCATTTGTGATGGTATTATCCACGCCGATGCCATGAGGGCCACTCGATACCATGCCATGATTTTCTCTACCTTCATGGTATTAAAAATATCTAGATCATTGATTTGAAAGAGATATTCGGCACAAAAATCGGATGTGAGAATCATGGTATTTCTAACTAAAAAAGGAAGAAAGCCATGTTGACCGATACCAAGCTGCGCAACTTAAAAGCAGGTGAAAAGCTTTTTAAAGTAAACGACCGTGACGGCCTCTACGTGGCCGTTACCCCAGCAGGATCGATCTCCTTCCGTTACAACTACTCGATCAATGGTAGGCATGATCCCTTGAGACTTCGCGAGCTGGAAGGCCTCCTTGCTGTACTTCTCGGCGATGAAGAGCTGAATGCAGCGGCCTACCCGTTTTAGGCTCCGTAGGGTCTGGCATTTCTGCAGAAAAGGCGCAATGCCTGCGGTCGTGATCTCGTGATTGAGCACGATGTCACACACGAGAAAGCCAGGGCTAGGCTTACCCTGATCCGATCGCTTTATCAGGCCGCCCAGATACGAGGGCGCCGACAAGTCCCAGGCGAATGTGCCGACCTGTGGGAGAGAGGCCTCTTCGTCTCGGATTTTCGCCTTGTCGTAGCTGATCAGCCCCAAACTGCGCGCCCAGCCGTGCACTGCCTTGAGCATAATGTCTTCGACGACGAACTTCACGAGTATCAGCGGCGGCTTCTTTGATTTGCTCAGGGGCGACTAAACAGTTTCGTATAGTCGTCGGCTCCCCACCGGCATTCCCACATATGGAACCTGTAGCCAAGTGGTGTCACTCATCAGAACATTTTTCAATCAATCCGACATGGTTTTGACTGATTTCCCGTCACGCTCGCTAAAGGTAAAAATATGCTTCCAAGTCCCGTACGCAGTTCTGTCCCACGCTCTCATGTTACGGCTTCCTCCGTGCAAGGCGAATCGACCGCTTCGTCTCATGTAGCTCCAAATGAAGATAGCTCCAAACGCGACAGATCGTCATCGCTTTCTCCGCCGTCGTCCCCGAGGATGGGCGCGATGCAGCAACAGTTATTAAATACGCTGCCGAAAAAACAAAAAATGGATGGCCCCAATCATCCGGAAGATCTTTCGAAAGAAAAATGGGACGAGATGAAAGGAGGGATCAATCCCAAGTTAAGGCAAAAGGTAGATGACATGTTGGAGGGCGGCTATGGCACAATTCAGATGCACACGTCATCAAAAGATGGAAAACAAACCTTCCTCTTGAAGGATGGCCCAGAGCGGTTCAATATCGAAAACGACGCCACTTGGCATGTTCCGGATAACTATGACTACAAAGTCAGCAAAACATGGGGAACGGGAAAGGATGGCCAAAAATTCGAATCAATCGATAAATTCAACTCCGGTAGACCCACATCCTCGCTCAACACAGAGAGGCTCGCTAGCGCAACTGAGGGAATAGAAAATGGCAACCTGCTGGATCCAATCAAAGTCAAGAAAAATTCCGGCGGAACGTTTGATATTCAGGATGGGAATCACAGATTGCAAGCTGCCAAAAAACTTGGTCTAGAAAAAATTCCCTACCAGGAGGTGTAGTAATGAGGAGTCGTCTTCGCAGTTGGAAATGCGGCTACGGCCAGGCTGGAAGATGACTCGAGTCCCCCCGCTACCTCGGATCCATCGCCCGATCTTCTCAAACATAGCGGCCTTCTGCCGTTTGATTCTTCCCTTCTTACCCCGTAGATTCTTGCGCTGCTTGCGCGCAGCAAAGGGCGCGCCGCCTGGCGCCTACCGTCGCCAATATACAGGGATACGCCTTCATTCGATTCCATTTGTGATTGCCTTCGCAAACAAAGAAATTATTTGAGACGGATAACGCTTCCAAACGATTTCTGCTCGCCGAGAAAATTGGAACGAAATAGGTGCTGGCGCCACTTATTGTTAAATCCGGCAAAAATTCGAGGCGCCACGATCTGAGACCGGACTAATGCAATCTCATTTTTTACGCTGAAAAGGAATAAACATGAAAGTGAACACATCGCAACCGACTCTGGTGGATGCAACTGCGCATCGAGAGGCGTCCGATAGCCAGCCATCCAGTCCGGCCGTCTCTAGCACATCAAACAACAGTGCCGATCACCCGCATGCGACACCGATGTTGGGGGGAGGGACACGGGGCTTTTTACTGAAGCAGAAGGGGCAGCCGGAATCGATGGACCATGTGACAAAATTCACTGGCGTAGCTACCGGAGAACTGGATGTCAATAATGTAGAGGGAAAGCGTTCGAAAGAAGGTAATTTGTTCTTGAGCAGGCGGGGTTCCTTGTATGCGGGGCCTGAGCAGTTTTCCCAGGCAAATGCTATCCGCAACGGGGCTCTTAAGTTCAGCGAGGGGCGGTCGGCTTTCGTGGATGGGAAAGAACTGCGCAGAGTGCAATATGCGGTCAACTGCGGTGTTGGCGGCAGTGAGGCCGGCAATATCCTGCAAAAGAAAATTAATGATAATGGCGGTAGCTCCGATGAAATAGTGAGAGTGCGTGCCAATGAAAGGTTTTCAACTGCTCCAATGAAGGACAACTTCGAGTGTTTAATTGAAGGGTTAACGGAGGATTTAGAAGATGTTGTAACTAAAGAGGATAAGACGAAATCGTGGGATGATTTTAAGGAGGCGGTTGGCCAAGAATTGGCGAAATGTCCGAGCAATACAACTCTGCCAGCAATTCTTACCGCCGCCGAACCACCAGAAAAATTAGAGGAATTGATGAGCGAATTGAACGACCTTGTCGATCAACTGCACGGCGTTGTGCAACAGAACGTCGAGAGGTACGTCCAGGGGCAGGATCGAACGGAAGGTCGAGCGGCGCTCCCATCTGATTGCGGCGAAGCCTCGCACTTGATTGTCGGCCAGCCGACCGCGGGCAATGATACTTTTAAGACCGAAAAAGCTACACCTGAGAATAGTGTCGCTCCTCGGCCTGGCGATATCTTTAAGCTCGAAACCGACAATCAAAGTGCTGAATTCGCGGTACATTTTGGTGCAGTAATCATGAAAGACAAGGACGTTGTGGCAACACTGGAAAATACCGCGACCAAGGCCTCGGAAGGCTTTAGCAAAGCGCCTTACGATCATGGTGCGAAATTCAATTTGTATGGTGCGGGTGAGGACGAAGGCTTTATGAAGAAGTACGAAAAGGATTTCCAGGAAAGGAACACCAATATCTGATCCGGGTTGCTGGTCTCGATAGAGCGCAAACAAGGCAGACACATTTGCAGTGTCGAGAACCGAAGTGGCCGGCTCCCGAATCAAGCTATTGCCGTATTGCGGGGGTGGCGGGAACCGAACCCGCATCCGAGAAGTGGGAATGCGGATAACCCAATATCTTCAGCACGTGGGGCGATTTGTACGGCATGGAATTTGTCTACTAGGAGCAAAGATATTCGCCGTTACCGCACACTGATTGTTTGGTAGCGTACAAATCCTTGAGGTTCCCTCTGTTTTTCGTCTTCCAACAGACGACTTCTATGCAGCTCGTTTTTCCTGATTCTGTTCACTGATCCAGCGCTGTAGAAACTGGAGCGGCGATTTATAACCGAGGGTCGAATGCTGCCGCTTGCGATTGTAAAACACCTCGATGTATTCGAAACTGGCCGCCCTCATTTCAGTCTGGGTGGTGTAGCGCAGGCCATGGTAACGTTCGTTCTTGAAACTGTTGAACCAGCTCTCAGTCGGCGAATTGTCCCAGCAATTTCCCTTGCGGCTCATCGAACACGTCATACCGAACTCACGCAACTTGTCCTGGTAGGCCTGACTGGCGTACTGGCTGCCGCGGTCCGAATGATGCAGGACGCCGGGCGCAGGACGTCGGCGGAACCAGGCCATCGTCAGCGCGTCTGCCACCAACTCAGTCGTCATACGCGGCTTGAGCGACCAGCCGATCACTTCCCGATTGAACAGATCCAGAACGATGGCGAGGTACAGCCAGCCTTCATCGGTCCACAAGTAGGTGATGTCGGCCGTCCAAACCTGATTCGGCGCCGCCGGCGCGAAATCGCGGTCAAGCAGGTTTCTCGCCACTGGCAAACCGTGCTTCGATTCGGTCGTAACCCGGTAGCGCCGCTTGTGGCGCGCATGAATTCCGTGCGTGCGCATCAACCGCTCTACGCGTCCCTTGCTCGCCGTGTAGCCCCGCCACCGCAACTCGCGGATCATCCGAGGACTGCCATAAGCACCTTTTACCTCGGCGTGGATGGCGCGGATCATGGCCAGCGTCTGGCCGGCCGTCAGGCGCTTGCGATCGGGCGTGCCGCCACTCTTCCAGGCTCGGTAACCGCTGATGCTCACGTCGAGCGTATCGCACATTTCCCTCAGCGCGAATCGATTAGTCTGCGCATCGATCCAGGCGTACTTCACAGAACATCCTTCGCGAAGTACGCCGCTGCCTTTTTTATGATTTCGTTCTCCCGCTTGAGCTTGGCATTCTCGGCACGTAAGCGCGACAATTCCATCTCTTCCGGTGTCACAACCTTGCTACCAGCGCCGTTCAACTTGCCAGCCTTAGCGGCCTTGACCCAGTTGCGCAGCGTTTGTTCGCTTAGACCAAGTTCCTTGGCTGTCGCCGCGAAGGACTCGCAGGCATTGACCCGTCTGACTGCCAATTCCTTGAATTCCGCCGTGTATGAACTTCTTGAAATCTTCATTTCTTGCCTTCCCAAAGTAACGTCAATTTTACGTCACCTGTGGAAGACGAAATTTCAGGGAAAGCTCACCTGCCCCTGCAATCACTGTAATAGACCTGCCATGTTTGCCGCATTACCTGCCGATATTTTTCAATATGGTATTTTTCATGGTATTTGATGATTGTGCGAGTGACAGAGTCAATTAAATAGAGGGTGTAATCTGCTAATTGATAATTGAGTGGGAGTGAGTTGCAAATATATCAATATTGTATATTGATACACTTGAAGGATTTAAGGCTCTGTTTTACAGGGCCTTTTCATATACGCCTTGTTCACGAGCCCTCCGATTTTTCCTCCCTTTAGCGGCAGTTATATCCAGTGCGTCAGAGTAGAACTGTTTGCTATCCGCCCGCGTGGCCGTTGCCACCGTGCGCGGCGAGGAACATGGCGACGGCCGAGCGGCAATAGGATTCGATTTCGTTGTTGTCCTCTGCTCTCGCCTCATCGAAGCGTGCGATCACCAAGAGATCGGATCCTTTGAAAAGCGCGGCAAACAAGCGGGCGGATTGGATAGCATCGGGCACATGGAGAATCGCCTTCGCGTGCAACTGACGCAACAGGGCCTCGATTTGGGCGATGACATGGGCGGGCCCGGCTTCGTAATGGAGCTTGCTTAACGATTTTTGATTCGTCTTGTCGGCCAAGACCATGGCTTCGACACTGCGGACGTCCGGACTCAACAGCGTGCGAAGCAGGGATGATCCCATCGCCATGAGCTGATCTTCGGCCGAACCGTCGGCACCTTCGAAAAGGGCCTGTGGTGCAAACGGATGACAATGGGCCGCCATGGCCGCGCTGAACAGAGCCTCCTTGTTCTCGAAATGCCGATAGATGCTGAGCTTGGATATCTTCGCCCGCTGGGCGACCTTATCCATGGTCGTCGCTTGAAAACCCAATTCCACAAAGAGTTCGCAGGCGGCGTCGACTATCGTTTGGCGAAGCGCCTCGTTGGCGGGCCGGCCGCGCCGGCCTTGACTGTTTTTGGTCACGACAATTCCAGTACTTGACAGTATTCAAATTCTCGCATTATGATACCACATAGTATCTTAAATGTGCAATCCAACCCCTTCCATCCACAACACGGAGCCCATCACCATGAATGACGTCATCATCATCGGCGGCAGCTTTGCCGGTCTCGCGGCCGCCCTGCAACTCGGGCGTGCCCGCCGTAAGGTCACGGTCCTCGACACTTGCCGGCCGCGCAACCGCTTTGCCGGCCATTCGCATGGTCTGCTCGGCCACGATCACAAGCCGCCGCTGGACATCCTAGTCGAGGCGCGGCAGCAGCTGGCGCGCTATCCAACGATCAGGCTGGTCAATGCCCGGGCCGAGAGCGTGTCTGGCGCAATCGACGATTTCTGCGTCGTCACTGACGATAACGAAAGCCTAAGGGCACGTCGCCTGATCCTGAGCTATGGCGTCGTCGACCAGATGCCTGACGTCCCGGGTTTCGCCGAAAGCTGGGGCAAATCCATCGTGCCCTGCCCCTATTGCGATGGTTTTGAAGTCGCCGGCCAGCATTGGGGCCTCGTCTGGTCCGGCCCGCCGTCGCACAATTATGTCAGGCTGTACCACGATTGGACCGATACGTTGACAGTCTTCGCCGATGGTCACGACATTCCACCCGATATCCGGGCCGATCTGGCGCGCCGCAAAATACCTGTCGCGGATGGCCGGATCATCGAGATCGCCCATCACGGGGACCATAACGCCACCGTCAAGCTCGATACCGGCCCCAATGTCGCGGTCGACATCCTGTTCGCGCATCCGCGCAACAAGCCGTCCGCAAGCCTGCATGAATCACTGGGTCTCGCCACGGTCGATACGCCCACCGGCATCGTCCTCAAGGTCGACGAGCGCCGTCAAACCAGCATGCCCGGCATCTACGCCGCCGGCGACCTCACGACGCCCTTCTTGCCATCAGTCACCCAGGCATCATCGCATGGCGCGATGGCGGGTATCTTCGCCCAGCAGTCGATGCTGGTTTGAGAGCACAGATTCCCTTCTCCGGCTGCGTCGTCGGCTTCGAAGAGGTTGGCGTAGATCGGCGCGGTGAAGGACGGAGCGTCCAGCCAGTTAGGAACGAATCTGAACAAGGATATGACATGGCACAGAAAGATACTTATCAGATCGCCGATTGGAACGGTCAAAGCGGGGAGCGTTGGGTCGCTAACCAGGCCCGGCTCGACGCCATGGTGGCGGTGTTCGGCCAGGCCGCGATCGAAGCCGCCGCGCCCGAAATGGGCGAGCGTGTGCTGGACATCGGCTGCGGCGCGGGCGCGTCGAGTCTGGCACTGGCCGCCCGCGTCGGTGCGTGCGGGCAAGTGCTGGGCGTGGACATATCCGAACCGCTGATCGGCCGAGCGCGTGCGCTTGCGCCACAGAATACGCCGGTCCTGTTCCAGGTGGCTGACGCCAGCAGCGCCGAGGTGCCCGAGGGCGCGTTCGACATCCTGTTCTCGCGTTTTGGGGTGATGTTCTTCGACGATCCGACAGGGGCGTTCGCCCATATGCGACGCGCGCTGCGGCCGGGCGGGCGGGTCGCTTTCGTCTGCTGGCGCGGCGCGGCCGAAAACGATTGGGTGCGCCTGCCGATGGGCGCGCTCAAGGGCATCGTCCCGCCGAGCGCGCTGCCCGATCCCGAAGCGCAAGGCCCATTTTCGTTAGGCGACCGGGGTCGCGTGGCACGCATCCTGACGGCGGCCGGCTTCACCGATATCGCTATCGCGCCCTTCGATGCATCCGTCCCGTTCGGCGAGGGCGGGACGCGGGACGCTGCGATCGACGACGCGGTGAGGATGGCTCTCGAGGTCGGCCCGCTGTCGCGTGCGCTCGCTGATCAGCCCGACGACATCCGCGCCCGCGCCTCGGCCGCGACTCGTGCTGCCTTCGCGGGCCTCCCCGGCGAGCGGTCGGTGATGATCAACGGCGCGGCGTGGATCGTCATGGCACGCAATCCGGCAAGCTGACAGGGATTAAGAGGGGAGACGCCCCCTGCTCGGTGGGGCGGGGCGTCTTTGGGCGGTCAGAGTTATGTCCCTTCTGGCTGGGAGCCGCGATTGGCGAGCTAGAGACTTTGATGGCGAGGTACAGCGTTTGCACGACACGTCGAAAAACGTTGGTACACCTACTTGGAGATGCTGTTTCTCAAAATGGTATTTTGTATGGTATTGCTTGGCGATCTCAATGTAACTAGTTGAGTTTATTGAGTTTTGAGTAGCTATTTATAATCGAGTGGGAGTGATTTGAGGTTGTTCGGGAGCTATCGAGTACTATCGAAAAAGTGATGTAAATTGTTGATTTGCAATAATTTACGTCACGATAGCTATCGATAGCCCGGCGGACGTGTCGGTGGTCCTGTCAGTCAATGAAGAGACGGGTCAACCGTATCCGTTCCAGGAAACGACAGCTCCTGTTGCAATTGCCCAGAACAACAATAAACCTTCGATTCAATCCTATACTTGCTTGCGTTTTATTGGCAGTCGCAATGTCAAGCAAGTTCCAACGTCGTTCGATTCCCAACTGATTTCGGCGCCGACAGCTTCTGCCCGGCGAATCTGATTGGACAGTCCCTTGCCGCTCACGCCATCGCCCCTTAGTGTACTTGCCACTGGAAATCCTTGACCGTTGTCGGTGATTGTCACGGCCACTTGATCGTTTTGCACCCCAGTCGCAACGCGGATTTCCGTAGCGCGAGTGTGCTTGATGATATTGGTGAACGCTTCTTGCAGAATGCGCAAAATATGCAACGCGTTCTTCGGATCGAGCCAATCGAGCGGGGGAACGTTGTTGACCTCCCAGCGCAGAGCGATGCCGGTGCTCTCCAGGCGCGGCCCAAGACGAAAACGCAGCGTCGCGAGCAACAGCAGCAGATCGGCTTCCACCGGCTCCATCGAGTCGATCGCCAGCTTGAGGTCGTCTATACAGCCCCTGAGTACCTGAGCGACTTCAGCTTCACTCATGCGTCCATGTTCTACAACCCGCAGTGCGCTAACGAGTGACGAACCCAGGCCGTCGTGCATATCCTGCATCATGCGCTGCCGTTCCTGGCTAAGCAGTTGGCGTTGCTCGATACGGCGCAGGCGATGGTGTGCTTCCGTCAATTCGGCCTCGCGTTCCTGCAAGCGCTGTTCTAGGCTGGCGTTGACCTGCTTCACATCATTAATTGCTTTGTGACGTATTATGATAAAGCGGTCAGCCAGAGCAAAGGCCAGCAGCAGCATTTCCACGGCAGAACCAAATTGCATTCCGAACGTCATGAGCATGTTGGCGGGCACCAGTCCAAAATATAGCAGGCTGCTCATCATGGCAGCCAAAAACAACACGATATAGGAAGCCACAAAGAAGTAGGCGCTACGCTGGCGTTTGAGAGCGCAGAATACTGCGCTGCCAAACGTCAGTATCAAGCCGGCAATGATAAACACAATGGCCGGCATAGTGAAGGTCTGAACCGACACGGCCAACCCGATCGGAATAAGTATGCAGCCGCCCACCAACGCTTTCAACAGCCGATCAAGTTTTGGAAAATTCTTCGCTGTATCCAGCATGCCTCGCATGAAAAAAAGCATGGCTGCGAGTGCAGGCAAATAGCCGAAACTGTTTGACAGGTCCGCCCATATCGCCGCGTCCGGCCAGAGGAATTCTTTGGCCAGCCCCTTCTGTATGGCCACACCAAGCGCCATGCAGGTGGCGAAGCTGACATACAAGAAATAAACGCCGTCTCGCAGTGCGATGAAGAGCAAAAAATTGAATAAGATCATCGCCGCGGCCATGCCGAAATACCAGCCCTGAACGATATAGTCGTTGCGCTCGTAAACATGAAAAGCTAGAGGTTCCCACAACCGGGCAGGAATGATAACGGTGGTGGCGGATTGTATGCGCAGATAGACCACTTGACTGGAGTGTGCCGGCAGAGTCAGGGGAAAGATAAAAGCGCGGTTTGGATAGGGACGCATGGCAAAAGGCATGACACTGCCAGTAGCCAGGGAACGATATGTCCCATCCGTACGCGATTGGTGAAGTTGAACGCTTGAAAGGAGCGGGTAGGTAATTTCCAGCATTCGCTCAACGGGATGATCGCTCGCGTTGCGCAAGCTCAAGCGCAGCCAATAGGCCGAACGGGTGAGACCATAATTCAAAGCCATCGCAGAAGCTTGTTCGCTTTTGAAATGGCTGGCTATGTCTGGTTTTTGGACGTCGGCCAGCGTCAGAGTCTGGCCAGGGTCTTCAAGAACATCGAAGTATTCAGTCAACGAAAGCGGCGAATGAATAAGCTGGTTGACGTCCAGTACCTTGTCCGCCGCAAAAACCTCGGTTGACAGCAGGAGCAATCCGCACAAAAGAAAAAATATCAGGTACCGGTATTTGTCGTTCTTGTTCATCCTAAGCCGGAACCTAAAGGGTTATTTTCGTCGGGCAGAAACCCGATCTGCGAAAGCGCTCAATTATTGCGCCAGCAGACCTTGATTGCGTGCTTCATAAATGGCCTCGGTTTTTGATTTCACTTCGAGTTTTGTGTAAATACGCCTCACATAGGTCAGTACGGTGTGGCGCGAGATGGAGATCAATAAGGCGATCTCGTCAGAAGTAAAGCCTTTGGTGATGTATTCCAGCACCTCTTGCTCACGCGCCGACAATGCTATGCGCTGTTTGCCGGATGTGGGCTCAGGCTTTGCAATGGCTTGGTCGTCGTGCCGGAAGCGCATCAGAATCTGCCGCGCTATCAGCGGGCTGATCGGGCTGCCGCCGCCGTGCAGGCTACGGATTTCATCGAGCATATTTTTGGGCGCGCTGTCTTTCAGCAGATAACCTGACGCGCCCGCTTCGAGCGACTGCATCACATGCATTTCATCGCCGAACGTCGTGCTGACCATGATGTTGCATGCGGGCTGTTTCGCATGCGCCGCCCGGATCACGTCGATGCCGGAGCCATCCGGCAAACCGAGGTCGACCAGCAGCACATCGGCCTGTATTTGATCCAACACCAGTAACCCCTGCGCCCGCGTGCCTACCACGCTCAACAGCGTGATGTCGGGCGCGCCTCCGATGGCCTCTATCAAAGCATTCTGAAAATTGACATCGTCTTCCACCAACACAACGCCAATGGGAGAACTGTTTGGTGTTTGTTGCATGAACAATCAGCCTTCTATCAGATCACTGCACAGATATTGCCACATATTTGCCATTACTTTGTAGCTAGTTCTAGTGACATACGAAGCTCGTCAAGTCTCCTAATATATCAGGGGGAAATTTTGCAAATTTATCACCTATATAAAAAAACTGAAAAGCAATGAATTGTCGCGTGAAAAAACTTCCGTATCGTCGCGCCAGGCATCTGCCGCTCTATTACTAAGTTACAACGGGGAAGCTCCACATGAAACGTCACGGCTCCATGAATCATATCTTTCGCCTCGTCTGGAGCCAGATCAGCAACAGTTGGGTGGCGGTGGCGGAAAACGCCCGTGGCCGTGGTAAAGGCGGCAACGGTAAGAGTCGCCCCCGTAAACTGATGGCAGCTGCCTTGTCACTCATCATCGTCACATTCGCCGTTCCGCCAGCGCAAGCGGGGCCAAGTGGCGGACAAGTGGTATCGGGTAGCGGCAGCATTGCGCAACGCGGCAACACCACCACCATCACACAGGCGACGCAGAATCTTTCGCTGAATTGGCAAAACTTTAACATCGCCGCGCAAGAGACTGTGAATTTCGTACAACCGTCGTCAAGCAGCATTGTGGTCAACCGCATTTTCGACGCTAACGGCACACAAATCTTCGGTCACCTGAATGCCAATGGCCAGGTGTATCTGATCAATCCGAACGGCATCTTGTTCGGGCAGGGCGCACAAGTTAACGTCGGCGGGTTGGTAGCATCGACGCTTAATTTGAACGACGCCAGCGGCAATACCCGATCCTTCAGCGGCAATGCGGTGGGGAACGGTGGCAGCATCGTCAACCATGGCACGCTCACGGCAAACAGCGGAGGCTATATCGCCTTGCTCGGCCAACACGTCAGCAACCAAGGCATCATCACCGCGCAACTCGGCACGGTCGCGCTAGGAGCAGGCAATGCGGTCACGCTGACTTTTAGCGGCAACAATCTGCTGCATCTCCAGGTAACCCAAAGCGACTTGAACAACCTCGCCGAAAACGGCGGCTTGATTCAGTCCGACGGCGGCAGGGTGATGATGACCGCGGGCGCGGCTAACTCGCTGGTGGCTAGCGTGGTCAACAACACGGGCGTTATCGAAGCGCGCACAGTCAACCAGAGCGAAGGCAACATCACCCTGCTGGGTGGCATGGCGGCGGGGACGGTCAACGTCGGCGGCACGCTGGACGCCAGCGCGCCCAACGGCGGCAATGGCGGCGCGATCGAAACGTCGGCGGCGACCGTCAACGTGGCCAATGGCGCAAAAGTCACGACATCCGCGCCGCATGGTCTGGTTGGCTCCTGGCTGCTAGATCCGAGCGACTTCACCGTTGCCGCCAGCGGCGGTAATATTACTGGTCAACAGTTGAACAGCGACCTGGCCAACAACAACGTGACCATTGACACTACCGGTCCGTCCACGACCTGCGTTGGCGCTACCTGCGTGACGACTGCCAATCCCGGCAGCCATGGTGACATCAACCTCAACGACACCGTCAACTGGAGCAGCGCCAGCACACTGACGCTCAACGCCTACAACAATATCAACGTCAACGCCCCGATTACCTGGGGCGTCAGCGGCGCACCGGGCAACACTGGCGCGCTGGTTATGAACGCGGGCAATAGCGTCAACCTCGCTGCGCAAATGAATTCGACTTACAGTGCGCCGCTGACAGTCACGACTGCCGGCAGCGGCCTCGCAACCTCAGCCGCTGTGGCTGGCGGCACGCTCAACGTCGTGCTTAACCCCAACGCGGGCGGCTTTGCCGGTTCGGTGAATTTCTATTCAGATGCTGGAGTGACGCCTGCCGCCGGCACGGGTCTGCTCAGCATCAATGGCAATAGCTATACCGTCATTGCCGATGTCACGCCCGGTTCCGGTGTCGGCGTGGCCGGGGACACCACCAGTACCACCCTGCAAGGCATGCAAAACAACTTGGGCGGGTATTACGCAATGGGCAGCAACGTCGATGCCAGCGCCACAAGTGGCTGGAATGGCGGCGCGGGATTCAGCCCGATCGGCCAATTCACCGGCGTCTTCGATGGCCTGGGGCATACGGTTGGCGGCTTCACGATCAATACGACGAACAGCAACGTGGGCTTATTTGGCGGCAACTCCGGCACGATCCGCAATGTCGGCATGGTCGGCGGCAGCGTGACGGGCAATAGCAACGTCGGCGGACTGGTAGGGAATAATACCAATGGCACGATCAGCAACAGCTATGTCACCGGCAACGTAAACGGCACCACCTCCCTTGGCTTTAACATTGGCGGACTGGTGGGATTCAGCTTCCTCGGCACAATCAGCGGCAGCTATGCCACCGGTACCGTCAGTGCCGGATCGCAATTGAGGGTTGGCGGGTTGGTAGGTTTTAACAAACTATCCACAATCAGAGACAGTTATGCCATAGGCAATGTCAAGGGCGGCGGCAGCGTCGCAAGCGGCGGTTACAACGGTAGCGGCGGGCTGGTGGGATACAACACCGGCACTGTCGACAGCAGTTATGCCACCGGCGCTATCAGCGGTAACGCCCTTGTTGGCGGGCTGGTGGGAACCAACAATGGCGGCACAGTCAGCAACAGCTACGCCACCGGCAAAATCACCGGCTTTACAAAAGCCGGCGGGTTGGCGGGCGGCAGCTATGGCGGCTCGATCAGCAACAGCCACGCCACCGGCAACGTCTCCGGCGCGGCCGGGACTGGCGGCGGGCTGGTCGGGGTAAATTCAGGCACGATCAGCGGCAGCTACGCCACTGGCAGCGTGACCAACACCAGTCTCTCCCAACCCGGCGGCGGGTTGGTAGGGTTAAACTCAGGCGCGATCAGCAATAGCTACGCCACTGGCAGTGTCAGTGGACGCTCCACTGTCGGCGGATTGGTAGGGTTGAACGTAGGCGCGATCAGCGGTAGCTATGCCACCGGCGACGTCAGCGGCGGCAACTTCGTTGGCGGGCTGGTGGGGGAAAACAGCAACGTGATCAGCAACAGCTATGCCGCCGGCAACGTGACCGGCACCGGCGGCAACGTCGGCGGGCTGGTTGGGGACAGCAACGCCGCGATCAGCGGCAGCCACGCTACCGGCAGCGTGACCGGCGCCGGCGACTATGTCGGCGGGCTGGTGGGGCACAGCTACATTGGCACGATCAGCGACAGCTACGCTACCGGCAACGTCTCCGGCGGCAACTATGTCGGCGGCCTGCTGGGGGCCAGCAACACCCTTGGCACGGTCAGCAACAGCTACGCAGCCGGCAGCGTCAACGGCAGCAGCTATGTTGGTGGGCTGATCGGTTTGTACGCAAACACACCGCTCATCAACAGTTTTTACAATGCCGAGGCAGTCAGCCTCAACGGCAAAATTTTAGGCAACGGCGCGCCGATGACGATGGGCGGCCTGTACGGCGCGCAATTCACCGATTGGGTCACGCACGGCGAATCCCTCAATATCGCGAATTATGCGGCGAACTTGCCGGCAGGCACAGGCGGTTATTACAACGTCAGCAGCGTGCAGGGCCTGCAAGACATGTTGGGCTTTTCAGAAAGCGTCGCCGGCCCCAGCTTCAGATTGAGCGCCGACATCAACCTGGCATCGTCGCCGGGATTCAATGTGTTGTATTTCGCCGGCACGCTCGATGGCGCCGGCCATGCTATCACCAATCTTTCCATTTCATCCAGCCTGAATAACGTCGGCATGTTTGGCATCCTTGCTTCGACCGCCTCGGTCTCCAACCTGGCTGTAACCGCTGCGAGCGTGAGCGGCCAGAGTTCCGTCGGCGCGCTGGCGGGCGTAAACTACGGCACGATCAGCAACAGCTTTGTCACAGGCAGCGCAAGCGGCAGCGGCAACAATGTCGGCGGTCTGGTCGGAGCGAATCGCGGCACGATCAACAACAACAGCCATGCTACCGCCAGCGTCAACGGCAGCTACAACGTTGGCGGGCTGGCGGGGGCGAACTACGGCGCGATCAACAACAGCCGCGCCAGCGGCAGCGTAACCGCAAGCGGCAACAATGCCGGCGGCTTGGTCGGTAGCAATGTCGGCACAATCGGCAACAACAGTGGCGCCACCGGCAGCATTAGCGGCGTCAACAACGTCGGCGGGCTGGCCGGAATAAATCGCGGCGCGATAGTCGCCAGCTACGCCACCGGCGGCGTCAGCGGCGCCAGCAACGTCGGTGGACTGGTGGGGGCCAACCAAGCCGACGGCGGCAACGTCATTCACGGTAATGGTTACGCCCTTAACGGCGCCAATGCCTCCAGCTCAATTAGCAACAGCTATGCTACCGGCAAAGTCAGCGCAACCGGTGACAATGCCGGTGGGCTAGTGGGGGGCAACGCAAGCAGCGGCGGCGGCGGCGACACTTTCGGCTACGTTGGCGGCAACGGCAGCAGTTCAATCAGCAACAGCTACGCCACCGGCGCCGTGACGGGCAACAACTACGTCGGTGGACTGGTGGGGGCCAACGACAGCCACGGTGGCAGCGGCGGCGACGGTACCTGCTGCATCGCCGGCCCTGGCGGCAACAGCAACAGTACAATCAGCAACAGCTACGCCACCGGCACGGTGACGGGAAACGGTAACGTCGCTGGATTGGTGGGGAAAAATAGTGGCATCAATGGCAATCCCGGCACCGCCAACTTCAGCATCAACGGCGGCTCCGGCGGCTACGGCCACAGTTCAATAAACAATAGCTTCTACAATACCGACGCCAATAATACGCTGACCGGCGTTGGCGGCACGGCCGATGTGCCAGGCGCCGTATGGGGCATGAGCATGGCGGCGATGGAGAATTCAGCCAATTTCACCAGCACCACCGGCACGAATGCCCTTGCCGACCATGGCGGTAACGGCAGCGTCAATCCTGGCTGGGATTTCCTCGGCGCCGGCAATGGTTCCGGCGCCACCTGGATCATGTATAACGGCTACACCACTCCGCTGTTGCAGGCGTTTCTGACACCATTGACTGTGACGGCAAACAATACAGCCACGACGTATAACGGCACGGCGTATTCCGGCAGCAACGGCGTGTCGTATTCCGTCGTGCCCAATGGCTCCAACCTGCAGGGCGCGTTGACATATGGCGGTGCCTCCCAAGGCGCAATCAACGCCGGCAGCTATGCGATTACACCGGGCGGATTGACTTCCTACAGTCAGCAAGGCTACCTCATCACCTACGCCAGCGGCAGTTTGACCATCAAGCCGGCAGCGCTGACAGTGACCAGCACCAGCGCCATCACCAAGCAATACGACGGCACGACCACGGCCAGCGGCGGCTCCTACATCGTTGGCGGAACCTTATTCACAAATTCCGGCAATGGCAATACGACTCAGGACTCGGTCGCCGGTGGCGCCTATGCCTACGTCAATCCAAACGTGCTAGGGGCGGGCAACAGCACGGTCAACGTTTCCGGCGTGACGGTCAACGATGGCAACGGCGGTAACAATTATGCGGTGACCTATGCCGCCAACGCGGCCAGCACCATCACGCCAGCACCGCTGACAGTGACCGGCACCAGTGCCATTACAAAGCAATACGACGGCACGACTACGGCCAGCGGCGGTTCCTACATCGTTGGTGGAACCTTATTCACAAATTCCGGCAATGGCAACACGACTCAGGATTCGGTCGCCGGTGGCGTGTATGCCTACGCCAATCCGAACGTGCTGGGGGCGGGCAGCAGTACGATCAACGTTTCCGGCGTGACGGTCAACGATGGCAACGGCGGCAACAATTATGCGGTGACCTATGCCGCCAACGCGGCCAGCACCATCACGCCGGCCAATCTCACGCTAAGCGGCTCCCGCACTTACGACGGTACCACAGTGGTGGCAGGCAGCGTGCTGACCGTAACCGGGGTCAATAATCAGACCTTCTCAGTCACCGGAGCCGGCGATACTAGCAACCTTGCTCGCGCCAACGTGCAAAGCAACAGCGCGCTTGCAAGTATTACTGGCTTGAGCCTGGGTGCCAGCAACAACGGCGGCCTCATCAGCAACTACAATGCGCTGAGTGTTGCCGGCAGTTCGGTGAGCATCACGCCGACGCCGACGCCAACACCAACGCCAACGCCAACACCAACACCAACACCAACGCCAACACCAACACCAACACCAACACCAACACCAACACCAACACCAACACCAACACCAACACCAACACCAACACCAACACCAACACCAACACCAACACCAACACCAACACCAACACCAACACCAACACCAACACCAACACCAACATCTTCAGAGTCAACCCAAACTGTCGCGTCTGCGGTAGACACGGTATTGCTGTATACGCAGAGTCAAACGCAAGTTAACGTGGAGAAAGCGGCAATGAATGCTGGTGACGTGAACTCGTCGTTAAAAATAATTGATGGCGGCGTGAGGCTGCCGAGCGATATGGTCAATATGAATGAATAAGGCAATTACCGTGAAATCCAACGGCAAGACGCGCATACTCACCACGCGATCCACAAAGCTCGTGAAACCGCTATGGACCGCCATGCTTGCCGTCTTCGCGCTGCCGGCAGCTTATGCTGCAGATCCGCCCAATGCCGGCAGCATCTTGCAACAGGTGCAACAGCCCAAGCTGCCATCTCCCTCCGCGACTGGAACCGGACTTATCATCGATCAGGATCGCCACACCAGCCTGCCGACTTCCGCACCGATCTCGGTCCAGGAAATTCAGATCGTTGGCAACACCTTGTTCGACACCGCCACCCTGCATGCACTGGTGGCTGAAGCCGAAGGAAAAAGCGTCACGCTTCCCCGACTCGGCGAATATGCGACTCGCATCACTGACTACTATCATCTCCGCGGCTACCCGCTGGCACGCGCCGTCATTCCGGTGCAATCCATCCGGGCTGGCCTGGTGCGCATGCAAGTCATTGAAGCCAATTACGGCAAGATTACACTCGATAATCGCAGCCGGGCGGGCGACGCCTTGCTACAGAAAACCTTGTCTCCTTTGCAGGCCGGACGAGCAGTCACCCAGGCAGGGCTCGACAGAACGTTGCTGCTGGCATCGGATATTCCGGGCGTCGCTGTCAGCGCAATCCTGAAGCCAGGCGAAGAGGTCGGTACTTCCGACCTGCAGGTACAAACCGACCCGACGGTACAGGTCGTTGGCAACGTGACAGCGGACAATTTCGGCAACCGCTATACCGGCCAGGCCCGCTTCGGCGTCGCCGTGAATGTCTTCAATCCGCTGCGGCATGGCGATGTTCTCAGCATCGGCGCCCTGAGCAGCGGCAGAGACATGAATTACGGCAGCATTTCCTATGAAACCCTGCTCAATGGCCTGGGCACGCGCATGGGCGGCTCTTATTCGGCGCTGCATTACATCCTCGGCGATAGCCTGGGTGCGCTTGATGCGCGTGGCACCGCGCAAGTAGCGAGCAGCTGGGTCAAGCACCCGTTCATACGTACACGCGACGCCAACCTGTACGGCCAGCTCCAGTACGATCGCAAACAATTAGATGATCGGATCGGCGCCAGCAGCATCAAGACCGACCGCCATCTGAATAACTTGAGCGCAAGCCTGAACGGAGACTGGCGCAACGGCATGCTGGCCGGCGGCATCGATACCTGGAGTATTGGGTTGACTGCGGGGAGAGTCGGATTCGACGATCGGGCGGCGCAACTGGCCGATGCTGCAACCGCTAAAACCCAGGGCGGGTTCACGAAATGGAACGGCAATTTCGCGCACCTGCAAAACCTGAATCAAAACGACTCTCTGTACCTGGCGCTATTCGGCCAATGGTCAAACGGCAACCTGGATTCCGCGGAAAAGATGGTCGCGGGCGGTCCTTATACGGTTCGCGCCTACGATATCGGCGTGCTGTCCGGTGATACCGGCGTATTCGGTTCGGTTGAACTGCGGCATGACCTGGGTCAGTTCGCGAGCGGATGCTGGCAAGTGCTGGCCTTCGTCGACAGCGAACACGTGAGGGTCAACAAGAATCCCTGGCTGCCGGGCGACAATGGCGCGACGTTGAGCGGAGCAGGCTTCGGCATGACTTGGTCCGGACCGGACCAGTGGCATGCCAAGCTCTATATTGCGATACCGTTCGATTCTACGCCGCAACTGATTGGCGACAATAAATCAGTGCGCGCCTGGGCCGAGATTGGCAAGGCGTTTTAGGGCTAGCGGACCTAAAGGACCGGGCCTTACATCTTCTGCGGATAGTAAAGCTGGTAAAACCAGGAGCAGGCAGTTTCGATTTGCGCCTGTATGTGATCATTTGAGCGAAAACACCGCTCCCTCACGGATATTTTCGTCTCCCGCACCGGAAAAAGGGATGAGAATCAGACGGTAAAAGTGACGGTAAAGTTTGATATCGATCATCATAAAGTCCTTTAATCATGCGGGTTGACGGACCTAATTGATGATGGAGTGGGAGTGATTTGATGGCTGGCGTTCGCTAGTACTCAAAAGTAAAAAATACCTGAAAGCCCGCGTAAATGCGGGCTTTTTTTTGCTTCATGGTTTTGCATTGATTGGTAAGCCAAAGAGTGTATCGCTGATTCGACAAGAGAATCTCAGCCAGGCCAAGGCCATTTACGACAAAGCATGGCTGCTTCAGCCAATCGGCGTGGCGGTATTTGACAAGGTCGAATATCTTGCCGGCCGGTTGCAGAAAATCTGGCTTGCCGTCAACGCCAAACAGACATCGTGCGTATCGAAACCCCGCTACCGGGCCTCTGGTTGCGTCAATTTCAGCAACTGAGACTCAGTTTTTTTGCAGGTTCTCGGAAATGATCGTCGCCACAATTTTTCTTCAGTCCACATTTTCCTGAGCCGGAGACGCGTGCAGGGGGCTTTCTAGTTGGTTTTTCCCGATCCCTCCTAGTGGTTTTGTCCTGCCCATGCCGGACTAAAGGAGCCGGTCTGTCCTATTCAAATAGGGACCGATCGTTCATGTACTTGCTTTTTTGCCTGCCTATACTCGTTTCAAGGATGTGAGCATTGCAGTCCGATTGAAAAAAATGAGTCGAACGATGAACAACCAAAACGGAGAAGAGTATGCGATTAATCGACGAACTATCGCATGCCCTCAAGCGTTTCTTCAAGAAAGAGGATGGTGCGTCTCTTATGGAGTGCGCACTTATCGGAGCGCTTGTCATCGTGGTCTGCGCGCTGGCGCTGCTCGCCCTGGCGAAGAATGTATAAGCAGAAGTCTTGGACGCAAGCCGCAGCTGGTTACCGCTCACGTTTCATTTGAATCGCTACTGAGAGAGATCATGCAAGCATTTCAGTCACTACTCGAACTTCTCGGCATGCTCGTCACGGATCCTCGTACGGGTGTCTTGATTGCATTGCTGGTGCTTGCTTCAATCTGCGATTTTCGGGTCTACAGGATTCCGAACTGGATAACGGCAAGCGGCACGGCTTTCGGCTTGATTTACAACACGGTGGTTCCCATTTCACCGCACGCCGGCTTTCTATGGGCATTCGAAGGTTTGTTGCTTGGTTTGCTCATGACATTGCCGCTGTATGCGCTCAGGGCCATGGGGGCGGGCGACGTAAAGCTGATGGCGATGGTCGGAGCGTTCCTGGGTTTCCCCGCCATATTTTATGCGGTCATATCCACCTTTATTGTCGGCGGCATCGCTGCCTTGGGATTTGCACTGTTTAACAGGGCGCTGGGGCGGATGCTAGGCAACGTAAAGAATATCGTGCAGATCATGGTGCTGTCGGCAATCGGAGGCATTAAGCCAGACATCCACATGGAAGCAAGCCAGTCGGTAGGGAAATTACCGTATGGCGTCAGCATCGGCATAGGCGCCACCGGCTATATGGTGGCACGGCAACTAGGTTATTTGTAGCTTGCAAAACAAACCTGACTGGGATCGAAAATGAAAAACGTCAAAGCAATCGGATTGCTCATGCTGGCAGCGCTGATCGGTCTGGGAGCCGCTGTATATGCGGCTGGGTGGGTATCGAAGCAAGGCAACATCGCGTCCAATAAAGTCGTGATAGCTGCATCCGATATCGAACTGGGAAGCAAGATCAATGCGCAAATGCTGTCGACAGTTGATTGGCCCAGTGGATCGGTGCCATCAGGCGCTTTTAAAGAAATCAAGGATTTGCAGGACCGGGTTGTGAAAGTCGGCGTGCTGCGCGGCGAAGCAATTCTCGACGGCAAGCTGGCGCCGGTGGGTACGCAAGGGGGGCTTTCCGCCGTGATTGCCGAGGGCAAGCGCGCCATGACGGTAAGAGTCAACGACGTGGTCGGGGTGGCTGGATTCGCGCTCCCCGGCAACTATGTAGATGTCATGGTGAATGCGCAGCAGGACAAGAACAAGGGCGAAGAAGGCAAGCAGATCAGCAAGACCGTGCTGGAGCATGTACTGGTGCTGGCGGTGGCGCAGGAAGCCGGCCGCGACGATACCAAGCCGCGGGTAGTCAGTGCGGTGACGCTGGAGTTGACGCTGGAGGATTCGGAAAAACTCGATCTGGCGCGCAGTGTCGGCACGTTATCGCTGGTACTGCGCAACCAGGTCGATAAGAACACGGTAACAACCGCAGGCATTACCAAGAACCAGCTGTTTGGAGAGCGTGTAGAACCGGAAGCAGCGCCAGCCAAGGTTGCTGCTGCCAGGCCCAGGGTGATGCGCAGCAAACCGATGGTGGCGTCAGCTTCGCAATCGCAATGTGTCGAAGTCATTCAGAACGGCAGCCGGACGCTCAACTGTTTTTAACTAAAACAATCTAGGGAGCAGTTCAAGTGAACAACAACTACAGAAATGCGATTTTCGTCGCCGCGTTGACCGCGACAGGTGGCGCTTTCGCGGCAACTGCACCTGTTGCCGGCCACGCTCCAGGTTCTTCTAGCCTGAGACCTTGCGGCTCCGTGACGGTTGATCCTGTCACTTACGTCACTCTTGGCAAGTCGAGTGTCATCAGGCTGGACGTTCCTGCAGCACGCATGCTGGTCGGCGGCCAGTCGTCGAACCGGGCTGGCCGGCCAGCTGTATCGAATGAAAAGACCGCGCCGCCGGGACCGGCGAATGCACCTCCGGCTCCGGCGCAAGCGGCTTCGGATGGCGTGGCGGATGTGGACATCACGTTGCTCAGCCCTACCGAACTGTTCTTTCTGGGAAGGTCGGCCGGATCCATGAATGTGGTCTTGCAGAGTTCGGACGGACGCTGCGTCATCAAGGACATCATCGTTACCGTCGATCCGGGTACCTTGCAAGCCAAGCTGAACGAATTGATGCCCGAAGAAACCGGGATCAAGGTACGGGGCGCCGAAAACGCACTGGTGCTGACGGGCCAAGTCAGCGATGGCGTCAAGCTCGATGAGGCGATCAGCCTGGCCACTGCTTACGGCGACGGCAAGAAGGTGGTCAACATGCTGCGCATCATGACGCCGCAGCAGGTCATGCTGGAAGTGAAGATCGCCGAGGTCAGCAAGACGCTGCTCGACAAGCTCGGTTCGAGCGTCAACCTGACCCGCCCCAGCAATGGCGGAGGCAATGTCTATTCCCTGCTATCCAGTTTCCTCAGCAATGGAGGCGGCTTGCTGCAGGCGCTGAAGATCGGCCGGACGGCGGTAAATCTCGATGGCCAAAAGGATGACGGCCTGGTACGGGTGCTGGCTGAACCGAACATCATGGCGATCAGCGGCCAACAGGCCAGCTTCCTGTCGGGTGGCAAGATCTTCATTCCTGTATCCCAGACCAACAACGCTGGCGTACCTACCATCACGCTGGAAGAAAAGGAATTCGGCATCGGCGTGAAGTTCACTCCTACGGTGCTGGACGGCACTCGCATCAATCTGAAGATGATCTCGGAAGTATCGGATCTGTCGCAGCTCGGTTCGCCGTTCACGACTGTCGGTGGCGTCACGGCAGTGCTGCCATCGCTGACGGTACGGCGGGCAGATACCACCGTCCAGCTCAACGACGGACAAAGCTTCGCCATTGCCGGCCTGATCAAGAACAATGTCACGGAAACCATGAAGCGCTTCCCTGGCTTGGGCGAGGTGCCGGTGCTGGGGGCGTTGTTCAGGAGTTCCGAGTTCCAGACCGATCAGACGGAACTGTTGTTCGTGATTACGCCGCATCTGGTGAAACCGCTGGCGGAAGCGCCTGTACTGCCAACGGATAATCATGTCGTGCCTAGTCGTGCAGCGGTTTATTTCAACGGCAGCCTGGAAGGATCCGCCCCAGCTCCGGCTCGGGCTCCAGCCCAAGCTCAAGCTCAAGCTCAAGCTCCAGTTCAAGCTCCAGCTCCAGCTCCAGCTCCAGCTCCAGCTCCAGCTCCAGCTCCAGCTCAAGCTCAAGCTCCAGCTCAAGCTCCAGCTCAAGCTTCAGCCATGGCGCCGGCAGCTGGTTCTGAAGATGCCGCCGCCACTCCTGAAACCAAATAAAAGGAAAGTCCATGAACAAGCTCGCAATCGCACTGTTGCTCGTCCTGACGGCGGGCTGCTCAACGGTGACCCCCAATTACGACACCAAGTTCGGCGAGGCCGTACGCGCAGCCAAACTCAAGATGACCATCAATCCTGACGCCGGCAAGAATCCGGACCAGGTGGCAGGCATGGATGGCAAAGCGGCCAGGGAGGCCATCAATCTGTATCACGGAAGCTTCAAGGCGCCGCCGCCAGCGGTCAACGTCATCAATATTGGCGGCAGTCTCGGCGCCACCCAGTAACGCCGGAATGATGCACCAGCGGTTTTAATGATGAAGGCGGCAGCATAAGCCGCCAGTGGAAAAAGGAAGGCCATTTTGTGGCTTTGCAGGAGAAGCAGGTTGTAACCAGGCAGTGTCAGGGTAGTCAATTTCGATTCACAATTAATCTGAAGAGGTCAAGAAATGAACGCTAATCTTAAATTGGTCAAACAGTCCATCGCTTCCTTTGCACAGGACGAAGACGGCGCTCAAGTCGTCGAGTATGCGCTGATCATCGCTGTCGTGTCGATCGCGCTGGTCGTGGCATTGAAGGCGCTTACTGCCAGCGGCGGCGGCTTTGCATCTTTTATTACCCGTGTAACAAACTGCCTGACGACAGCGACATGCGCTTGATGTTGGTCGGCATCGGCGAGGTGGCCGCACAGCCGCCTCGTTCAGCCAGTTCAAAAGGAGATTGTCATGCTTCATCAATTCTTGCGAGAGGAAGACGGCGCCCAGGTCGTTGAGTATGCCTTGATCATTGCGGTCATATCCATTGCACTGGTCGTGGCGCTCCAGGCTCTGACTACCGGCAACAGCTTCTCTAACTTCATTACCCGTGTTGCCACCTGCCTGACAGGCGGGACCTGTACTTGATTTTCTTGTCAAAGCCGGAGTCTCGAAAAATCTGTTCGCCGCAATTTTAAAAAGGCGTCACCGTGAACCGAGTTGCCATTCATCGCCAGTGTTACCGCCAGGACGGGGCCGTGATAGTCACCGTATCGCTCGTCCTGCTGTTTTTGCTGGGCTTCATGGCCATTGCCTTGGACTTTGGCCATCTTTTCGTCGTGAAAACAGAACTGCAGACGGCGATGGATAGTTGTGCGCTGGCGGCCGCGCAAGAGCTTGACGGCGAGAGCACAGCGCTGACGCGCGCCACCAATGCCGGCCTTACCGCCGGCAATCTGAATAACGTCAATTTCCAGTCTGCCACATGGAGCAGTCAAGGCAAGCTGGTCGGCGCCGATATCACGTTCAAGGATGCCGCCTATGTCGCTACTGCCGTTGCCGCGAACGCCAGGTATGCCCAGTGCCAGCACACGCAATCAGGCGTGAATATGTGGCTGCTGCAATCCATGGGCGCCTTTTCCGGCAACACGGCTGCTTACACGAATACCAAGAATGTCCTGGCGATGGCAGTAGCGACCCGGGCCAGCGCCCAGACCACCTGTCCGATTCCGGTCGGACTGAAGCCCAAGGCGGGCGGGACCGCGCCGAACTACGGATTCCAGGTCGGCGAGTGGGTCAACATGATCGGCAACGGGACACAGTCTAACGGCGAAATGGGCTGGTATAACCTGGACGGCAGCACGAGCGCCAGCGAGACCAAAAAGGAACTGGGCGAACCAGGATATTGCGGCACCAAGCTGGGCGACACCTTAGGCACGCCAGGCGCCCAGACTACCGTGGATACGCCGTGGAATTACCGCTTCGGCATATACAAGAACAATGATCCCGGGCCCAGCATCGATCATCCCGATTTTTCAGGTTATGCGTATACCTCGACCAATTGGAAGAACGCATCTCCGCAAAACGCCTGGTCGGGAACGCCGGCAGCGGGTTCGGCTCCGAGTGCAGCAAGTTTCATGGCCAAACGCGCGGCCTTTGCCTCTTATGACGACACGGGAACCAGTCTGAACGGCGGAGACAGCATTACGGGTTTGAGCACAAACGGCTTCAAGACATTGGCTACGCCGGGCGTCGGCGGACAGCACAATTTGTACGGCTTCAGCAGAAGGCTGGTGACTGCGCCGATCGTCGATACGTCGAACAAGGTCGTCGATTACGCATGCATGTTCATGCTGCAGCCGTTGAGCGGACCGACAGTAACAGTGCAGCTGGAGTTTCGAGGCAATGCCGGCAGCACCAGCAGCCCATGTACGACGAATGGATTGGCCGGCGGTACGGCCGGCCCGCTGGTTCCGGTTTTAGTGCGATAGGAGAGCAGCCATGAAAACCAGACAGAAAGGCACGGCGATCGTTGAATTTGCCTTGATCCTGCCATTGCTGCTGCTGCTGACTTTCATTACCACGGAATTCGGCCGGGCGATGTACCAGTACAACACGATCACCAAGTCGGTGCGAGATGCAGTGCGTTATCTATCGGTGCAGACGCCGGGAACCCATACTACCGAAGCACAGAATCTGGTGGTGTACGGGAATATTGCCGGCACCGGAACTCCCTTGGCGCTTGGCCTTACCGTGGCTAACGTGCTGACGCCGACCTGGCAGACCGCCGGCTCCAATCCGCTGATCAACACCGTGCAGGTGACGGTAAGCGGCTATAAATTCGTCCCTTTGTATGGCAGCGTGTTTGGCGTTGCGTTCGCAGACAAGACAGGCAAGATTTCCTACAGCAATATCAGTGCGACCATGCGGAGCCCGATATGAAAAAGCAATCTGGAGCCACCGTGGTGGAATTCGCGCTGGTGATGATCGTCTTCCTGACTTTTCTGCTGGGAATAAGCGACTTCAGCCGCATGCTGTTTACCTGGAGCGCGGCGGCTGAAGCCACCCGGGCCGGGGCGCGTTATGCGGTGGTCTGCGACGACACTGGCCAGAAGGCGAAAGTCCTGGCGAAGATGCAGGCGCTGCTGCCGCAGATCGCCGACATCAACCTGGCGTGGAGCCCTGCTGCATGCACCGCGGCGACCTGCCAAGGGGTAACGGTAACGATTACCAGCCTCAACTATCAGTGGATCTCACCCATCGCCGGCAGCGCCGCACTGGCCGCCATCCCGATGCCCGTCTTTTCGACCTATCTGCCGCGGGAAGTCATGCGGCTGGATCCGAACAGCGCTGCTATTTGTTCCTAACACCTAGGGAAAAGAAAATGAAGATCGCGGTGATTTCTCCCAATATCAACAACCTGCAGGAAATGGGCAGGATCCTGGGTACTTACTCGCATTCGGCTACCTTGGTTGAAGGCGGTAAAAGCCGGATGCGCATCGTCGCGGAACAGGAGCAGCCGGACCTGATGCTGGTCGAGGGCATGTGCTGCGATCCGGCAGAACTTGCCCAGGTCGAATATGTCACTACCCATCATCCGAGCATTGCCGTGATTTTGCTGTGCGCCACCCACACGCCGGAATTCCTGATCAACTCGATGCGCGCCGGCGTACGGGAAGTACTACCCTCGCCGGTAACTGCTGCGGCGCTGGAAGCCGCTGTCGGCCGCATCGCGGCCAAGCGCATCGGTGGTCGTGCCAAGACGCTCGGCAGGATACTGGCGTTCATGCCGTGCAAAGGCGGCAGCGGCGCTACTTTCCTGGCGACCAATCTCGGCTGGCAGCTGGCGGAAAGCAAATCGGTGCTGCTGATCGACCTGAATCTGCAGTTCGGCGAAGCGCTGTCGTTCGTGCATGATGGCGATCCCGCATCTACCCTAGCCGACGTTGCCCGCGACATCAGCCGGCTGGATGCTTCCTTCCTGGCTGCAAGCACCGTCAGGGTGGCGCCCAACTACAGCATACTGGCGGCGCCGGAGGATCCCGCGCAAGCCATGGAGTTGAAGCCGGAACATGTCGATGCCATCCTCAACCTGGCGGTAACGCAGTACGACTTTATATTGCTCGATGCAGGCCGGACCCTGGACACGCTGACGATCAGGGCGCTGGATCGTGCCGACCGCATTTTCCCGGTATTGCAGGCCGGCTTGCCCTATCTCAGGAATGCCAAGAAGTTGCTGGCGATATTCAGGTCTTTGGGCTATCCGGCGAACAAGGTCGAGTTGATTGTCAACCGCTTCGAGAAGGGCGGTGAAATCGGAATTGATCGTATCCGGAACTCCTTGGGGGCGGTCACCCTGCACACGGTTCCCAATTCGTACAAAGAGGTGAATGCCTCGATCAATCACGGCGACCCGATGATTGAAACGGCGCGTTCCAACGCCGTGACCAAGAACCTGGCGGCGTTCGCGCTGTCGCTCAGTCCCAGGGAAGAAGAAAGCCGCGGTTTGCTGGGCCGCTTGTTCAGGCGGGCGTAAACCGAGCCATATATTTCCAACCACTCCAGCGTGAGCCAGCGAGCATAACCGGAGCATATAAAATGTCTTTTCGAGAAAAACTGAACGCCGTCAGGGTAGAGCCGGCTGAGCAAGCCCAGGGGCAGGTCGCAAGCGATTCGTACAAGATGCTGAAAGGCAGGATGCATCTCAAGCTGCTGGACAAGTTCGATTTGACGGCGCTGGAAACCCTGGCGCCCGAGATGCTGCGGCAGGAAATCACCACGATGATCGAGCGCCTGCTGCAGGAGGAGCAAGCCTTGATCAACGACGCCGAACGACGTACGCTGATCCGCGACATCCAGCATGAAATGCTCGGCTTCGGCCCGCTTGAATTGCTGATGGCCGATCCGACCGTATCCGACATCCTGGTCAACTCCTACGAACAGATCTATGTGGAACGCAGGGGCAAGCTGGAACTTACCAACGTCACCTTTACCGATGAGAAGCACCTGCTGCGCATCATCGACAAGATCGTATCTTTGGTCGGCCGGCGGATAGATGAATCCAGCCCCATGGTGGACGCCAGGCTGCCTGACGGCTCCCGCGTCAACGCGGTGATTCCACCGGTGGCGCTAGATGGCCCCATGATGTCGATTCGCCGGTTTGCGCATATTCCGCTCAAGATGAACAATCTGGTCGAGGAATACAAGAGTTTGACTGCGGAAATGGCTTTCATGCTGGAAGGCTTGAGCAAGGCCAAGATCAACATGATCATCTCCGGCGGTACCGGCTCCGGCAAGACAACCTTGCTGAACATCCTGTCCGGATACATTCCGGTATCGGAGCGGATCGTCACTATCGAAGACGCGGCGGAGCTGCAGATGCAGCAGCCGCACGTGGTGCGCATGGAAACGCGGCCGATGAATATCGAGGGCAAGGGCGAGATTACCCAGCGCGCACTGGTGCGCAACGCGCTGCGCATGCGGCCCGACCGGATCGTGATCGGCGAAGTGCGCGGCGCCGAAGCGGCCGACATGCTGCAAGCCATGAACACCGGCCACGAAGGGTCGCTCACTACCATCCATGCCAATACGCCGCGAGATGCGCTTTCCAGGCTGGAAAACATGGTCGGCATGGCAAATCTGAATCTGCCGCACAAGGCCGCGCGACAGCAGATTGCTTCCGCCATCACGGTAATGATTCAATCCATCAGGCTGATCGACGGCAAGCGGAAAATCACCAGCATCCAGGAATTGACCGGCATGGAGGGCGATGTCATCACCATGCAAGAGATATTCGCCTTCAAGCAAACCGGCATTGGCATCGAAGGCGAGGTCCAAGGCTATTTTCATGCGACTGGCGTGAGGCCGAAGTTTGCAGAGCGCCTGCGCTCGTTTGGCGTGGTATTGCCGGACGCGATGTTCGATCCCACCAAACGCTATCAATGAAAGGAGCGGCAATCATGCTGCAATCAATTGGCGGCAACGTCTTCCTGATCTTGTCGGTGCTTGTTTTCGTCGCGGTGGTCCTGCTGCTGGAAGGCCTCTTCATGATGTGGAAATCATACAGAGGACCGCAAGCCAGGAAGATTGCCAAGCGCTTGCAGGCGCTCTCCGCTTCTCTTGATAAAACCAAGCAATCGCAACTGTTGAAACAGCGGATGCTGAGTGAAATTCCGGTATTCGAGCGGATATTGCTGAACCTTCCCAGGGCGCGCAGACTGGACAGATTCATTCTCCAGGCGGGGCTCGACTGGACCGTATCCAAGCTGCTGCTGTCATGCCTGGCATTGGGTGTAGCGGGGTGCCTGGCGATGACTTTCCTGGTTCATCAATCCATCCTGCTGGGGGGGGCGGTTGGCGTCGCGTTTGCGGCTCTGCCTCTGCTGTATGTGCGTCATAAGCGCAGCCGCCGTCTGACCAAGATTGAACAGCAGCTGCCTGATGTGCTTGACCTGATCACCAGGGCGTTGCGTTCCGGCCATGCCTTTTCGTCCGGCCTGCAAATGGCCGGAGAAGAAATGGCGGAGCCGATTGCCGGCGAATTCCGCATCGTCCACGATGAAGTCAATTTCGGCGTATCGCTGCAACAGGCTCTGACCAACCTGAGTGAACGGGTGCCGATCACCGATCTGCGTTATTTCGTGGTCGCGGTACTGATTCAGCGCGATTCAGGCGGAAACCTGACCGACGTGCTCAGCAATCTGAGCCGCTTGATCCGTGAGCGCCTGAAGCTGCTTTCCAGGGTCAAGGTATTGTCGTCCGAGGGACGGCTGTCGGCCTGGATCCTGGGGCTCATGCCATTCGCATTGGGCGCTGCCATGAGTCTCCTGAATCCGGATTTCATGGCGCCCTTGTGGCACGATCCTATCGGCATTGCGATCATTAAATACATGCTTATCTTGATGGTCGTCGGCATTTTTGTCCTCAGAAAAATAATCAAGATCCGGGTCTAAGGGAGAATGAAATGTTAATACTTTCCGTGCTCGTTTTCTTCACTGTAACGTTGGGGCTGGCGGGATTGTTTCTCTGGCTGGCGCCAACCAAGACAGAGCAGCGGCTGCAGGCAATGTCTAATCCGGCCGAAAAACCACGCTGGACAGAAACCATGGTCAATCTGGTCGGTCCCTTTGCCAATCTGTCTTCGCCAACCGGCAATTGGGAAGCATCGCCGCTACGGATCAAGTTTTTCAATGCCGGCATCCGGCATGGCGACGCCCGCCTGATCTATTTTGGCATCAAGACCTTGTTGCCGCTGGTCTTTGCGGCGCTGGCATTCCTGGCGCTCAGAACAACCACGCAATCTGATGGCATGGCGTTTTTGCTGTACCTGATGCTGGCAGCCATGATCGGCTGTTATCTGCCGAATGCGCTGCTGCACTGGAAGATAAAAATGCGCAGGCGCGAAATTTTCGAAAGCTTTCCCGACGCCTCCGATCTGATGCTGGTTTGCGTCGAAGCGGGTTTAGGACTGGATGCCGGCCTTACCAAGGTGGCTGATGAAATCAAGATCAAGAGCGTCGCCTTGGCAGAAGAACTGCACTTGACCAACCTGGAGATGAGGGCGGGCGGCACGCGGGAGAAATCCCTGCGCAATCTCGCGCTGCGCACGGGGGTTGAGGAAATAGGCATATTCGCCTCCATGCTGACGCAAGCAGACAAATTCGGAACAAGCATCGGCGAATCGTTGCGGGTATTTTCCGATGATCTGCGGCACAAAAGGCAAATACGCGCCGAGGCAATGGCCGCCAAGGTTCCGACAAAAATGCTGTTTCCCTTGGTGGTGTTCATATTCCCGTCAATTATCATGGTCATCATGGGGCCGGCTGTGATCCAGATTATCCGAACCATCATGCCAATGCTGAGTGGAATCCATTGAACTGCAATCAAGGTTGGGGATTTCCCAGCTGATGCTTGATTGCATACACATATAATTCAAGTCGATTACTCACGCCCAGCTTGTGGTATATGGATGTCAAATGGTTGCACAAGGTGTGTTCGGATATGTATAGCCGTTGCGAAAGCGCTTTGTTGGAAGCGCCGCTGCCCTCGACGATCGTGCGGATGATTTTTTGCTCCTTGACTGTCAGGGTGTCCTTCTTTTCCGTTTCGGGATCAGGCTTGCGGACGGCGATTGGATTCATGAGTTCGCCGAATACCCTGCCCAGCGTCTCACGGTCAAGCCACAGCTCGCCCTGATGGGTTTTTTCTATCGCCTTCAGCACCTGTTCCGCCGATACGTCTTTGCGCAGCACCCCGCGGGCGCCGCGAAGAACTGCGACGTCCAGCGTCGATTGTCGGCGTTCGGCGGTCAGGATCAACACGCGCGACACCAGATTCGACAGCAGGGCTGGAATAATATCGAGGGCGTCTTTCCCGTCCAGGTCAAGATCCAGCAAAATAACGTCCGGAACCAACTGACCGATTTTAGCAAGCGCTTCTTCGCAGGTTCTTGCGGTCCCGACCACCTCCATCTTCGGTTTTTCACCATCGATCAATTTACTCAATCCCCACAACATCGTCTGGTGATCGTCTATGAGCATTACGCGAATGGTTGCGTCCGCCGATTTCATGGCCTCACCTTTTTAGACGGGTATTTCGATCAATACGGCAGTGCCGCCGCCAGCGCCTTGCTTCACTTGGGTCTTGCCGCCTAGCGCGGTGGCCCGTTCAGTAATCGATCGCGGCGTGAAATCGACAGGCTGGACGCCAACACTTTCATTTTCAATTTGAATCCTGAGCCAGCCATCCGCGCACTGGAGCTTGACGAATCCGCTCTGCGCATCAGTGTGCTTGCAGATGTTGCTCAATCCTTCGCGCACGACCTGCAATACTTCCGCGGTCAAGCGGTCGCTCACATTAAGTTCGCCTTCCATGCTGACCCCGATGTCGATCCCGTAGAATTCCCGGACTTGCGCAGCCTGCTGGCGCAGAATGACGAGAAATATCGGTTCAGTCTGCCCCAGTTCGTTTTTAAACGTTCCGGCATAGCGGCGCAAATCGCCTATGACCTGTGCCGCCATGCTCATCAGTTTGTCGAGATCGTCGATGAGGGGATTGTCGGGAGCGGCTTTGTTCCGCACTGCGCTCAAGCCCATTTTCAAGCCGATATACGGCTGGATGGCCGTATCGTGGATATCCAACGCGATCTTTTTCCGTTCTTGCGAAACTGCCTCCGAGGCCATCCGGTCGAGCAGTTCGATGTTCTCGATAACGGGAAATGCTTGTTCGGCGATATGGCTCAGGAACAGGGCGTCCGCTTTGCTGAACCGGTGTCTGTGCGAGATTACGTAGATCCGGCCTTCTCCTTTTCTCAATGACAAAGGAACACTGATAAAGGCATCGGTCTCCAGAAGCTCGGCCATGTCCTGGCTTGTCTGCTCTGCGCATTTGATCCATTTTCCGCTGACCGTTCCATACGCCAAAGACCCGCCGAGTATGTACATGGTGGGGCCAAGTGGGCGGTTGTATACAACGATTTGATCTTGGGGGAAAGCCATCAGTCGTGATGCTGCCTCTGCACGAATTTGCACGGCATTGATTGACTGTTCTAGATCGCCTTCCTTGATTGTCCGTAATGAATCGGTCGCGGAATCTTTGTCCCGGATCACTAAAATACAGCTGCTGCCTTTGAAAAACGCCAAGGTCTTTTTCAGGATGGAGGTGATGGTGTGATCGACCCCGAAACGTGGATTCGATAGCCGGCTGACATCGCGCAGCAGGGCGATCCGGCGCTTCAGTTCTATTTTTGACTCGCCCCAACGCGCGCTCATGTAGCCGAATGTCAGCAAGAAGGTGGTGCGCAACAATAAGCGAGGAAGATCTTGCTCTGTCTCCAGCGCCAAGCCGCATGCGGCCAGCAATACCGCTGAAGCGACGGTGATTCGCGCACCTTCTTCGAAACCCCAGCGAAAAGACGAAGTGAGAATGGCGAAAAAGAAGAACAGGAAAAAAAAGCTGCTGACGCCGCCTGTGAACAAGACAATCAAGGCATACCAGCAGACATCCATCCAGTGGATCAGCTTGCTCTGAGAGAATGGTTTGTTAAGCAGCGCAAAAATATAAAGGGCAGTGCAGTGCAAAACATAGCCGGAAAAGACGAACCATGTAAAACGGTTAACGTCGCTCAAGCCCGAAGGGTCGATAAAAATCGCTAGCAGGCCGGACACGGCCAGTACCAGCCGCATCCTGCCAACCATTTGTGCGTCAGCGGCGTCCGTGGCAAGACTCGAAGCAACTTCGTTTTCTTTGCCTGGCCTGTGGACAGCCCTGGTGTTCTCGCGCCAAGACATTGAGCGTGATCCTCCCTGTGTTTCCTTGCGCGCGATTTTTTTTGTGCCCCTTATGGGCTGCGCCGATGTCCGGAAACGGTCAAACTATATTGTTGCTTTTTAATAATCTCAGTTTTTTTTGAGAAATATTTTTAATTGTTAATTATTGAATTAATTTATATTTTGATTGTTAATTTGTATATTGCCCCTCAGGTATACCTATGTCAATGCTGGAGTGAACGCATCTGTGGCAAAGCAATCAGTTGCCAACTAACAAATGAATCAGGACAGTCTCCATATCCCTATTGCGGACGGCAGGAAGCGGCACTGATTTGCGCTTTTCGACCCCCACCCGGATATGCTCGAAACAAAAGGGAATTGTCGAAACGACATAGCTGGCATAGCGGACCGCCTGCTGCCGGAAGTTTGGCATCCTGTCAGTTTCAGCATAGGCGATACGGGCTGACATCCCACATAAATTGAGGGCTGCGAATTTGCTGCGGCAAATGGTGGGAGGCAGAACTGATGCCAGGCTACAGTTTCATTCCATGCCGTGAACCGGCAGATGGGTTTCATTCCGTTGGCTAGCCGCGCTGGACACTATTGCCCAGTCGGCACGTAGAGATGAGTGGACAACCGGCCCCGACATCGCCGGAAGCGTACCGTCGCACCAATCCGCCCAATACCTGATGCTTGGCGGCAAGGGCGGTCATTTTCTGTTCTATTGGCACCGGCTTGCGAGCGACTAGCACCGCAGATGCCGTGCATCGCTGTTCAAATCATCGAGGCCGTCGGGATGGTCAGCATTGAGTAATTAGCAATTACCTTTTTTGGCCTGTCCTGGCGGGCAAAATCCATTGCCGGGTCCCCCCTGTCCGCGGCCTTGCGGGGCCACTATGGCGTCGGGATAATCCAGCCCATAGACTGCGCAACCTTGTATGGTAAGTACGAAAAAACTGCACAAGGCAAAAAGCTTTTTCATGGTTCTTTTCCTTTTTCTTGAATGATTGACTTCTCATTAAAACGTGCACATTTTGGCATATCGATCAGGGAGCTTGTCGATATTTGTATCCGGCTTGTAGCAATTCACAACAGATTACACATCCCATGCTCAGCAATGCTGGTTGCCATGGCGGTTACGAAGGGAGGAACGAACATTGTCATGCGGAGAAGAGTGGAGTGTCGAAACAATTCGATACATCTAATACACTTAATTCCTTAACTCTCCATTGGATTTGCGCGTTAATGGAACTGCAGTGTCAGTAAAATAGGCTCGCTTGATGGCGTTTCCCGCTAATTCGAAGACATGTACAAAGCGATTCAACTTCATAAGAGAGGAAAGATCATGTTTAAAAAAGCATGCATTGTTGGCGCCGCTTTGCTTTTAGCCAGTGCCAGCATTACCACCTTTGCCCGTGGCGGCGGCGGCTCACATGCCGGTGGCACGTCCACGCAACACATCAGTAGTGAAGGCTTGAAAAACACTAACGGGACTAATGCGCTTGACCGCGATAAGGGATTGCAGCGTTCGGCGGACCGTGAAAGCCAGAAGGGTTTAGCTCACAAAACAGCGAATAAGGGAAAAATGCATAAGCATGTCAAAGTGCATGAAAAAAATTGAGTCATCATTTCATTGCCCGAAAGCCCGCTTAACCACCGCGGGCTTTTTTTTGTCTGCAGGGCATGGGCTGGACCAGCGCGCATGCCGATGGACCTCAAGAGCGCAATGACCTGTGCAGGCAATCTATCCTGGCCGCAAGCGGATAAACATTGCTGCGGTGAGGAGCCTGTCCATTTGGGAAGGTTAAAGATTGTGACGTCTTGGCAAACCGGTCAACTGCAACTTTAAGCTCCCCGTTTAGAAAGCCGGACAAATGATCATCGTGCAAAAAAACATGCCATGTTCGTTTGCCAGAAGCAATTTTGAAAATAACTTTCTGGAGCAAGATTATGAAATGTTCTCTCATCGCGTCAGCAGTCATCGGCCTCGGGATAGGTATATCCGGTGCGGCGCATGCCATTGACGTCGGCATCAATATCGGGACACCGGTTCCAGTGATCGTTGCACCTGCGCCTGTCGTGGTGGTCGGCTGGCATGGCGATAGATACTACGATGGCCATCGATACTGGGAACGGCGCGAGTGGGAAGAGCGCCATCACCACGATGGGGATCACGACAGGGATCATCGCAGGGATCGCGATGAGAGGCGTGACCATTGCCCGCCGGGGCAGGCGAAAAAGGGCGAGTGCTAAAAGATATGCGCAGCGGCACTCGACACAGACGGTTTTTCACATCGGTGAAGATCGCCATGTCGATGGCTGCAGCCAAATTGCGCTATTGCGCTTGCTCATCTGCGTAAAATTTTTTTCGGTAATCGAAAAACACATTCAATCCATCAAAGAGGAAAGATCATGAACCAATTCAAGATAGGCGCCTTGGTGCTGGCGGTTACTGTGATAACAGCGGGTTGCGCCGATATGTCGGAAACTCAAAAAGGTACGGCGATGGGCGCCGGAGCAGGCGCCGTGCTGGGCGGTCTGGTCGGCGGCATCGCGGGGCCGGGCGGAGCCAAGCGGACGGCAATCGGCGCAGGCATTGGCGCCGCGATTGGCGCGGTTGGGGGCAATATCTGGTCTAACCGGATGGAAGCACAGAAAAAGGCCATGGAACAAGCAACCCAAGGTACTGGCGTGCAGGTTAGCCAGACCGCGGACAACCGCTTGAAAGTCAATATCCCAGCCGATACCGGTTTCGCCACGGGCAAAGCCGATCTCAATCCGTCCTTGCGTCCGGTACTCGACCAGCTGGCTTCAAGCCTGGCGCAAAATCCGGCTGCCTTGGTGGAGGTTTACGGCCATACCGATAATACCGGCACCGATGCCATCAACGGTCCGTTGTCGCGTCAGCGTGCGCAGAACGTCAGCAGCTATTTGAGTAGTCGCGGCGTTACGGCAAATCGCATAACCTCTGACGGGCTCGGCGCGAGCCAGCCGCTGGTTGCTAACGACACGCCTGCTAATCGCGCGATAAATCGTCGCGCTGAAATTTATGTCAGGGAACAAACGCCTCCTCAGCAAGGACAGCAAGCTGCGCGATGATTTCCGGCGGCGGGGAAGTCGGGCAGTACTGGCAGTGGAGCAGATATGCCGATTCGACGCCCGACGCTTGACGCTGTGAAAAGGTTGCAAATGCTGGAAAGCCCGCGGTAACGCGGGCTTTTTTTGTTGGCATGTACTGGCGAGCGAGCAGCTGCTCGCGGGCTTGGTGATGATCATGGCATGGCGTAGTACAACATCGCGCGCACGCACCAGGGCAAGATGTGCTGCGGGCGCACGCCGATCAAACATTTGTTGGCGGAAAGGAGGCGTGGCGCGATAAAATCACGGCATTGAACAACTGAATTTGATCTGACAACTGCACACGTCGGGCCGGGGAATGTCATATATGGACACCCTCAGTTTGCCAAACAATCAATCGATGATTTCAGAAGGTAAAGATTGCAGCCATATATCCAGATTTTCATTGGGGCGGACACCTCTGTCCCTGATGGAATATGCTGACTGGCGCCTCTATCAGATCACCGTACTTTTCGTACCCTGACATTCTCGGATGCCGCAGGGCACGATAGACGGATTCGCGCACGATAAATTTGCCGGTGCGAGAGAGGTTTTCGAGGCCAATTTCAAGAACGGAGAAGAATTGGGCGCCTCGTTCTGCGCGACAGTGGATGGCGAGACGGCGGTCGCCAGGCGCTGGCCCGAGTTCGCCGCCAACGGCAAGGATCGCATCACCGTGGACCAGCTGATGAGCCACTCCTCGGGTCTCTCCGGCTGGCGCCCGGCCGTCAGCGGCGCAGACTTCTACGATTGGGAAAAGCTTGCCTGAGCGCCGTTCCGATTTCATGGAATTTCCTGTTTCCGGGACGGAAGCGACATCGCTTGCAGAGTGCGTATTGCCGCCGCGATGTCGTCCCCGGTGTCGGCGATGAACCGGCGGTAGGCGGTCACCACGCTTTCCACTCCGCCCGATGCTGGCGAGGCTGCCTGCGTATGGCCCGACATCATTTTGCGGTCTGGCGATCGCTGCACTGTCCAGTTGATGACGGCGTCAGCGCGTCCGCCGAGTTCGGCATTCATGCGCATCACTTCGACGGTAACGCGGTACAACGGCGTCTCGCCGGACTTGCCTTGATGGTAGATGTCGATGGCGCCGAGGCTGGCTTGCAGCCGTTGCGACAGTGCGTCGCGCAGCTCGTCGGGCAGCGGCGCCGACCAGCGATCCAGTTCCATCAAGCTGAGCCTGCCGCCTCCTTTGTCCAGAAGCAAATTGCTGCGGTTGAGAGCTTCCGGGACGTGAATGGGGAGTACTTCGATCAATACCGGCTCTTTGCTCCGGATGACAGTCGGCGCGCTTGCAGCATCAATTGCCGGCCCCCGTGCCAGTGTGTAATAACGCGGCTCGGGTGAAGCGCATCCGGCTAATATGGCGGCAACGAGTATCAGTTCCGCAGACAGCGCAGACAGATTGGGAGAGTTGCTCATGGTCACCTCGAATCCGTCTTCCCGCGCAGCAAAGCTTCGGGATGGCGCTCCAGGTAGTCGGTCAGGGCACGCAAGGAGGCGGTGCTGCGCGTTATTTCCTGCATCATGCGGCGCGTATCCTGCTGCAGCGGCGCATCCGGGGCGAGCGTATCGTTAGCCGCCCGCAGAGTCTGGCGCGCGTCCTGCAGTGCGGCCATGGCTTGCGGTACGACATTGCCGTTGACCTGGGCCATCAGCTTGTCGGCATTGCCCAGCATCTTGTCCAGCGCCGCCATCGAGGTATGCAGGTCCCGGCCAATCTGCTCGAACGGCACCTTGTCGAGCTTGGTAACGATGGAGCCCAGCTTGGCCTGCAACTCGTCCAGCGTGCCCGGCGTGGTGGCGAGTTCGGGCATGGGACCGTCGACGCTGATTTTGGCCGGTGGCGCCTTGGGGAAAAAATCGAATGCCACGTAGAGCTGGCCGGTCAGCAGATTGCCGTTGCGTAGCTGTGCGCGCATGCCGCGCTTGTTCATGGTTTCGGCGATATCGTAGGCTTGCTGCTTATCCTCCAGGTCGCGCCGGCTGAAGCCCATGCGGGATGGGTAAAGTTCCACTATGACGGGAAAACGGAAGTTTTTTTTGTCGCGCTGATATTCAATCCCGATCGAGCGCACCTGACCCACCACTATGCCGCGAAAATCCAGCGGCGCTCCTGGCGACAAGCCGCGCACGGACTGGTCGAAATTGAGCACGGCAAGCGCCGGCTTCAGTTCGTCGGGCGCCTTCATGGCCTCTGTCTGGTCGCTTGCCAGCATGAATTGCGTGTCCGCGCTGGCAGCGGCAGCGGCCTTTGCATTGTCAGGTTCCTGGAAGGCCACCCCGCCAAGCAGCATGGTGGCGAGCGCCTGCGTATTCACCTTGAGACCGCCGGCGTCCAGCTTGATGTCTATGCCGCTGGCATGCCAGAAACGGGTGTTGGCGGTGACCAGCTTGTCGTAGGGCTTGTCGACGAACACCCGCAAGGAGAGGTCGCGGCCGTTTGGTTCAAGCTGGTAAGCCACTACCTGGCCTACCTGCATGCGCCGGTAGTAGACCGGGGAACCGATGTCGAGCGAGCCGAGGTCTGCAGCTTGCAGCAAGAATTGCTTGCCAGGGGCATCGGTGGTTACCGCCGGCGGTACTTCCAGCCCGCTGAAAGCATGGCTCCGTGCTTCCGACGTGCCGGCGTCCACGCCGATATAGGTGCCGGACAACAGCGTCTCCAGGCCTGAAATTCCCGAGAAGGCAAAACGGGGGCGCACTACCCAGAAGCGTGTATCTTTGGCCAGGAAGTTCTCGGCATCGTTGCTCAGGGCGATGGTGGCGACCACGTGGGAACGGTCCGGCGCCAGGCGCAGGGACTTGACCACGCCGATGTCAACGGCCTTATAGCGCACCGGGGTCTTGCCGGGCGCGAGTCCGTCCGCGGTGCGGAAGCTCACGCTGATCTCGGGGCCGCGTTCGGCCAGCGTGTGTATCAGCAGGGATAATCCAGCGACGGCGGCGACGATGGGAACCAGCCATACCAGCGAGGGTAGCCAGCGCGCGCGCTGGCGGAGTTCCGGGTGCGTCGGCGCCGGCCGTATCGGGGGATTGGAAGAATCAGGTTCAGTCATCGTTTGCGTCCAGCGTATCCCACAGCAGGCGGGGATCGAAACTCAGGGAAGCGAGCATGGTGAGTACTACCACGGCGGCGAAAGCCAGGGCTCCGGGGCCGGGAATGATGGTGGCCAGCTTGCCGGCGCGTACCAGCGCGGCCAGCATGGCGACGACATAGATATCGAGCATCGACCAGCGGCCGATTGCTTCCAGCAGACGATACAAGCGGGTTTGCTGCCGGATGCGCCGGATAGAGCGGAAATGTACTGACAGCAGCAGCATCGTCAAAGCCATCATCTTCAGGAGCGGCACCACCACGCTGGCAATCAGCACCAGGAAGGCTAGCGCCTTGGAACCTGAAATCCAGAAATAGGCGATGCCGGAGAGGATCGTGTCGTACGAGGTCCCGAGGATAGACTGCGTGGTCATCATTGGCAGCAGGTTGGCAGGAATGTAGAGAATCGCGGCAGCGATCAGATAGGCCCAGGTGCTTTCCACGCTATCTGGTTTCCGGCGATGTAAAACAGTTTGGCAGCGCGGACAGGGCTGGGCTTCAAACGCATGCGGGCTGAGCAGGCCGCAGGCGTGACAAGGCAGCATTCCCATCGACGTCGCGGTGGCTGCCAAAGACAGCGGCACGCTCATCGCGGCGGTCCCTTCGCCAAGTACTGCCACAGGTCGCGCGGATCGAACGACAGCATGGTCGCCAGCACCACCACCAACGCGCTGAACGACCACAGCGCCGGGCCGGCCAGGATATCGGCTACGCTGGAGAGCTTGACCAGCGTCACCACCACGCCGAGCAAATAGACTTCGATCATGCCCCACGGCCGTGTCAGCTGGATGCCGCGGACGATGCGCGCGAAACCTGTCGGCACGCGGCGCCGTCCCATCTGCACCAGCAGGTAGAGCATCATCATCATCTCTGCCAGCGGGAACAGGATGGTGGTCGCAAACACCAATAGCGCCACCAGCACCATGTGATCTGCATACAGCGCTTGCACCGCCCCCCATAGCGTGGTTTTCGCGCGTATGCCCTTGAGCTCCATCTCGACAATGGGAAAAACGTTGGACAGCAAAAACAAGATCAGCGCGGTCGCCACCAAAGGCAGAAGCTGCTGATAGGCGCGCCTGCTCTCGCGGTATAGCGAGCCGCCGCAGCGCCGGCACAGTGCCTGCTCGCCTGTGGCAAGATCGGCGCGCTGGTAAACGGCGTCGCAGTATTCGCAAGCGACCAGGTGTTGACGGTCCGCACCTGGAGCCGAAGCCGCAACATCCCGGTTTGGCGTCATTTCAGCTGCTCAAGCAGTGCGTCTGCCCCTTTTTCGATACCGGCTTTCGATGCCGCCAGCGATCCCATGCTGGCCCCCAGGTTCCAAGGGCGGGGGTATTGCTTGGTAATGAAGGCGTTGAGCAGGCGGTCGCTAGCCGCATCGTAGACCTCGACAGCGTAGATGACGGAGCCCGTCAGCGTTCCTTCCCGGTTGCGCGCATTCTGCACGCCGTTGTAGATGCCGCCCGCGATATCAAATCGTGAAAGCGTCGCCAGCACCGGCGTGTTGGTTTCCGCACCGGTCAATATCAATTTCAGGCGCAGCGTGTTGGGAGCAGGATCGCGGGAGAGCATGAAACGCGGCGCCAGCTTTTCTGCGAATTGAACCTGCATGTAGCTGGCAAGAGCATCCTTGTCCTTTTCCGTCATGTCCCCGAACTGTTGATCCGCTCCCCGGTAAACCACGACCTGATCAATGATGACCGCGTTATATTTTTTCCAGTCGACAGGAGTCGAATAACTATAGGGAACACGTCCGCTATCGTTGTTCCGGTTGGGCGCCAGCCTGGATGACGACGAGATTCCCGAGTACGCATTCGGTTGCGTGGTGCTGCAAGCGGCAAGCGCCATGCAGAACGCTGCAATCGCCGCCAGCCGGCCCGCCTTGATGGATATGTACATTTCAATTCCTTTTCAGATTTTCCCGGGATGACAGTCATCGCCTGGCACAGCTTGAGTCGGGGCGCCCGGCTGACGCCGGAGCCAGGCCCCGGCCCCGGCCAGCCCTTCACGCCTGCTCAGGGAGCGAATATAGCACTGAATCTCTAATTTGCAAACCGTCTGGTCGGTTTGTTGTGTAGTTAAGAAATTTCCCTGCGACCTTTGCTGCACGGGGCGCTGTGTCAGGCGGTTAAGCTCAGGTGGTTTTTTCGGGGCAAGGGGAGCGATCAGGACCGCCATCGCTGGAAGCGCTCGGCTTCCGGCGACAGGGCTGGTGCAAGGAAGTTTTTTCTGGTCTTAGCGGGATGCTGGCCACCGCTTGTTGTCTAGCAGGCGGTCAAACAGTTGCTGGCGCTCCTCATCCGAAAGCGAACATTGCCCGAGCAGGGCATTCAGAAGCAATCCCCTGGCGGCATACCAGCGCAGGACCGCCAGTTCAGGATCGACGGCCTCAGCCCTGATGGCTTCGAGCTTCCTGGCGTCAATCTCTTTGAACATGGACATGAGGCCAGGTTCTTCGCTGATGGCGCCGAGAATGGCAAAGGCAACCGATTTTTGCGTCATGATCGCTTCGCGGGCTACCGCGATCTGTGTCGACAGATTGGCTTCCGGCGAGGTCGTCCCTACCTCGGCCATATAGCTCTGAGAAAATTTCTCGAAATACTCGGATTGATATTCCAGCAATGCCTTCAGCACGGCCTCTTTCGACCGGAATTGATGCATCAGCCCGCCCTTGCTGATGCCTGCTTCGCGCGCGATAGCATCGAGCGTAAGCCGGCGAGGGCCATCGCGCGCGATGATCGCCAGGGCTGCCTGGATGACGACCTCGCGCGTCCGTTCCGATCGGGTAATGTTATCCATACTCTGTCTCCAGCGCAGATGAGTGACTGCCAAACTCACCACAATAGCTCGAAATCTCGGCGGAAACAATCTTTCTGGTCGGTTTTTTTGCCGCTTGTTACGGTGTACGAAGAGCTGAGACCTGCCTGCATACACATGCAGGCAGGGCGGCGCAGCTTTATGCGATGTGGGCGGCGAACCCTAGCTGGTCCGGCGCGATATCAGGCCGCAGCGTCAGTGCCGGGATGTCGTAGGCGCCGGCATTTTGCGGCAGAAATGGTATTGGCGCAGTTTTCCACAAGTCGTCAAGGCGTTGGCCGAGTTCGCCGCAAATCCTTGTAAATCCTGCTTCGTCGATGCGATCGGTCCGGTAGGTCACGAACGGCGGCAAGACCTCGAAGCCAGGGTAATACAGAATTCCGTGCTGGATGGGGAACAGCACATCATCCATCGGGCCGTTGATGCCGCGCGGGCCGTAGTGAGACTCCCAGCCGCCGGCGGTGACGATCAGCATCGCGCGCTTTCCCGCCAGCGTGCCTTCGCCATAACGGTCGCCCCAGCGCGCGTCGGAATGCTCGCCCACGCCATAGCCGAAGCCATAGGCATAGACGCGTTCCACCCAGCCTTTCAGGATCGCCGGCATCGAGAACCACCACAGCGGGAACTGCAGGATGAGCGCATCCGCCCAGCGCAGCTTGTCCTGTTCGAGTACGATGTCTTCGCTCTGCCGGCCGTTCTCGAACGCATGCTTGGAATCAAGGACCGGATCGAAGCGCGCATCAGGCCGGCGGTCCGTGCTGTCGTCTGCGTCGAGCGAAGCTTTCCACTGCATTGCATACAAGTCTGAAACCTGGACCGCGTGCCCGGCGTCCTCAAGGCGTTTAACCGAGAAATTCTTGAGCGAGCCGTTCAGGGACTTTGGTTCGGGATGGGCATAGACGAAAAGGATATTCATGGCAGGGCTTTCAACAGTAAGGGAGAAAGCAGCTTAGGATTTTGTAAGGTATATTGGAAATGAATTTTCAATATTCCAGGTATTACCATGAATAATCTCAGACGGCTGGACCTTAACCTGCTGGTGACGCTGGATGTCTTGCTGGCGGAGCACAATGTGACCCGCGCAGCGCAGCGCCTGAACTTCTCTCAGCCATCGGTAAGCGTTCATCTCGCCAAGCTGCGGGATATCCTGGGAGACCCGCTGCTGCTGCCCGGGCCGCGGGGCATGCAGCCCACCGCTAGGGCTAACGAGTTGCGAGAACCTTTGCGGCAGGCGCTTGATGCATTGGAGCGTGCGGTGTCGCCTGCCAGCCCCTTCGATCCTGCCAAGGCCAGCCATACCTGGCGGGTTGCGGCGACCGATTACAGTGAATCGACGGTCCTGCTGCCCGCTTTGAGCGGCTTGCGTGCGGCGGCGCCTGGCACGCGGCTGGCAGTCCTGGAACTTGTCCCTCCACGCATAGCCAAGCAAGCAGAGCAGGGGGAGATCGATCTCGCCTTCCATACCAGCGAGGGCGCTCCGTCCGGCCTGCGCCGCCGGGCGCTCTTTACGGAGCGGTATGTTCTGGCGGGCCGTGCGGGTCATCCGCGCTTGCAGCGGCGGCCGACGCTTGCGCAGTTCTGCAAGCTAGAGCACGTGATCGTGTCGCCGGACGGCGGCGGATTTCTCGGCGTCACCGATGAAATGCTTTCTGAGGTCGGCCTGGCGCGCCGGGTTGTGCTTTCCGTTCCGCACTTCCTGTTTGTCAGGTCGGTCCTGGAAAGCACCGACCTGGTGGCGATGCTGCCGTCACGCCTGGTTCGCAACACCAGTGCGCTGCAGCTGGTCGAGCCGCCGGTGGATGTGCTGGGCTACGAGATGGCCATGCTGTGGCATGAGCGTTCCCATCGCGACCCCGCGCACCAATGGCTGCGTGAGTACATCGCAAATTCCGTGTGATCCGTTTAACCCTGATTCGGAAGCCCCGCTAGACCGGCAACTGCCTAGGAGCTGGTCCATTCCACAAGCTTGGCGACGGTATTCATGTTGCGCGCAGTTCCATTTGCTGCGGCGGCAATCTTCAGTTTTGAGTCCGCCATGCCGGCGCCATAGTGCACGTAGATCTCACGCACACCCGGCGCAACTTCTTCATCCTGCTGGCCGCGCATATCATCCAGTGCATCCGGCGCTGGCGGAGCGTCAAGGAATATCGCTACCGTCCGGTTCGGCGCCGCCGACTTGAACGGATTGCCGTCGAGGATGGCGGCCATTTCCTCAGCGGTGCGCACCAGCACGCCGACGGGCTTTCCGGCATATGCCTTGAGACAGGCTTCCAGTTTCGCTTTCACCGATGCTTCTGAAAGCTTGCTGGCAAAAACGACATTGCCGCTGGCAATGTAGGTTCGCACTTTGGCAAAGCCCAAGGATTCGCACATCGCCTTCAGTTCTGACATTGGCAGCTTGCCGGTGCCACCGACATTTACGGCTCGCAACAAGGCAACGTAGCTGTACATGCAGGTCCCCTCTCGTTCAAGATCAGAAGTGCATTATTCTACCTATCTGCATGGAATTGTCTCGCGTTAATTTAATGGATTGGCGCGCATGATTCTTCTGTGCATCGTGCGGCCGGATGCCATTTCGCCGGCGAGCCGTGTTCGGCTTGAATATGGCGCAAACATATCCTATTCTGGCTTGGCGATACTACGATAAAACATCGCAAATCTGCACAAGAAGCCGAGCAAGATGATGATGGCCGCCAACAAATCCATTAACACTCCACCGCTTTGCTCCTTACCCCGGTACCTGAAAATTCGGAGATCACCGACGTGTATGTCGACCAGATCAGCAGTCCTCCAAATCCTCGAAAAAAATTTCTTTAACCGTTACGCACTCAATCGGGGAGCCGATATGAACCGGTTTCTGGAAAATTACTCCCCACGTGTTTGAGTTGCAGCTCTCCTTGTCCGCAAGGATGCAAATAGCCAGCTGTTTTTATTGCCTGGCAGGAGCGTCCGGCATGATAGCCCGGGGCGGACTTGACCGATTCCATGATGGACAGCCCCATCATTTTTGAGAAGCAATATTTTTAAAAGAGAAGATATTTTATTTTCGCCTGGTGCCGGAGCAGGACGATCAATCTCACGACGCACCCGGCCAGATTCTGTTTAAAAGAAAGGATGCCTATCATGAAAAGCCTTGTTCTTATTTCTATAATAAGCGTGTTTGCATTGGCGGCTTCAGCACAGACGGCGCCGGACAATCAGACTGTGAATGTCACCGGCCCAGCGCTGCGCATCGAACTCCCCAATCACTATCATCGGATGCAAGCCGACGAAGCCCATGACTACCTGCGTTCATACAGTCTTTCAAATGGCATGACGCTAGGCCTGTTCTACAGAGGGCCGCAGCTTTATGCCGAAGTGGAAGACCAAGGACGGCATGCCATTGTCGCTACTGCACCGAATGTTTTCGTGGCCCTGGATCAACAATTGAAAATGACGATCAATCTTCATGGGAACGATGATGCAAGCGGAGAGCTGGTCATGGTCGTTCCGCGGCACCAGCTGGCAAACGGCGACGTGGCCGGCAAGCAGCTATTGAAGTTTGCATTTCGCTAGGAACGCCAGGTTTCCTTCCAGGGAGGGACGGATAATGCAGATTTGGAAATAGCAGGTATAGGCGGGCGTTGCTATCAAAAGCCCTGCTGGAATTTACAATGGCGCGTTTTCCCTTCTTTCCCGACTGCGGGAGGGGGGGCATCCAAGTCCTATCCGGCTCGCTCAATCGCTATATTTTCCATGACCCTATCGCGCCGTTTGGCTGCCGAGGCAATCGGCACTGCTTTCCTGCTTGCTGCCATCGTCGGCTCCGGCATCATGGCCGCGCGCCTGTCCGGCGCGAGCGAGGGCCTCGCCTTGCTGGCCAATACCTTGGCCACCGGCCTGGCGCTGATGACCTTGATACTCACTTTCGCCCCGATTTCCGGTGCGCATTTCAATCCTGTCGTGACATTGCTGGAAGTGTGGCAAGGAAAAATGCCGTGGCGTGATGTGCCGCCGTATATCGCTGCGCAGACGATTGGCGCCTGTGCTGGCGTGGCTGCGGTTGATGTGATGTTTGGATTGCCGGTTTTCTCGGCGGCGACGCAAGTCAAATCCGACTGGCCGCAACTGTGGAGTGAATTTATCGCCACCTTTGGCCTGATTGCTGTGATTGTCGGCTGTTCGCGCAGACGTCCGGCGACAACGCCTTTTGCGGTTGCCGCCTACATCGTGGCGGCGTGCTGGTTTACTTCTTCATCTTCCTTCGCCAATCCGGCGGCGACGCTGGCGCGGGCGATGAGCAATACGTTTACCGGCATTCGGCCGGCCGACGTGGCCGGCTTTGTTGTCGCCCAAATCACGGGGGCAAGCTGCGCTGCCGTGGTGTTTGACTGGCTGTTCCAGCCTGCCGGCAAGTTTGATCTGAGCGCAAAGCACGAGTCAGCTGCTGACGCTGGAAACGAGATGCTTTTATAAGCGCTGCTTTTTCCGAGGCGTCTTTTGGGATTCCCATATCTTTCCTGGTTCTAGCACTGCCTGCATCATAGTTGCTTTAAAATGCTCCGCGTGATCGCGTCTTGCATCCAGGCATACGCCCTATGCGATGGACTGCCGGACGCACGATTATGCCGATGCCAGACGCATCCGGGATGAACTGCGAAAATCTTGATGGATAGGACGCTGATGCTTACTTTAGGGCGGTGCTATAGAGTGGTTTTGATGTTTCTTGCCTGTGCCGCTACCGATGCGCAGGCAGAGCAAGGCAATCTGTTTGGCCTGATAGAGAGCCAGCCGATCAGCGAAGCATGGCTGAATGGCGGCTTCTATTCCGAGCACTTCGATCGCGACAAGGGATTGAACAACAATAATTACGGCCTTGGCGGCGAATACCGGTTTTCTACCGTGGCGTCGGCCACTGCCGGCAGGTTCTACAACAGCGACCGGGAATATTCAAATTACGTCGGCGTGTACTACCAGCCGGTATATATCGGGCCGGTGCGCCTGGGCGTGGTTGCCGGCGGCTTCAACGGCTATCCGAAAATGCGGCATGGCGACTGGTTCCTGGCGGCGATTCCGGTTGCCAGCTTCGAGTACAAACAGGTCGGCTTGAATCTGGCGATCATTCCCAGCTATAAGGACAGGCTGTACGGCGCGCTGTCTTTCCAGTTGAAAATCAAGGTTTTCTGATCGCGCTGCGATGCTCGATGGCGGCGGCTTCGGTGCGAGCCTGGATTTCCAGTTTTTTTACGTTGCCGCCGTTGAGTGCGCCGAGAAAGGCGACCAGATCGCGTTTTTCATCCACGCTCAAGTGCAGCGGCTTAAGCAAGTTGTCTTTGCCGGGATTATCTATGCCTCCGCGCTCATAGAACTCGACAACCTGTTCCAGGGTGGTCAGCGAGCCATCGTGCATATAGGGAGCCGTGAGCGCAATGTTACGCAAGGTCGGCGTGCGGTAGGCCCCGCGGTCGGCGGCGTTGTGCGTGACCTCATAGCGGCCGGTGTCGCTTGGCGTTGGCTCGGACACGCTCTGCAAGGTGCGCTCGTCCACGTCCACGCGCAAGCCGGGCACGAGCTGGATGCTGTGCTTTTCCGCGGTTTTTTCCATGCTGCGCAACCAGCCGATCCCGGTGTTGTGAAAGCGGCCGTCGGCAAACAACGCGCTTTTCTCGCCGATGCCATGGCAGGCGATGCAGTTGGCCTTGCCGGAAAAAATCCCGAAGCCGGCCTGCTCGCTGCTATTCATGGCGGCTTTCTCCTGGCCGAAGTACCAGCGGTCAAAACGGGAATTCCCCGATAGCAGGGTACGTTCATAACTCGCAAGGGCGGCGGCAATGGTTTCCTGATTGGCTCCAAATCCGTTGAATGCGGTTTCGAACATGTCCCGGTAATCCGTCATGGCTTTGATTTTACGGATCACATGATCGGCGCCAGGATTCGCCATCTCATTGGCTGCCAGCAAGGGGCCCCAGGCCTGGCTTTCCAGGCTGGCTGCCCGGCCGTCGTGAAACAGCTGCCTTACATAAGCGACGTTAAGCAGGGTAGGGGCGTTGCGGCGCAGGCTTTGTCCTTCGAAGCCGATCGGAGTCGCCAGCTCATTGGATGTGAATCCCTGTTCAGGGAGGTGGCACATGGCGCAAGACATGGTGTTGTTATACGACAGGCGCCTGTCCATGAACAGCTTGCGGCCCAGTGCGATCTTTGCTGGCGATGGAAAATTGGCGGCTGGCGGCATGAGCGGCGGCAGGCCGAGCATGCTATCCGGAACGGCGGCATGCGCCGGAATTTTTTCATCTGCGCGCCGGCATGCGCTCAAGCTGCTTGCCAGCAGGCAGAGCACGACAAGCAGGAATTTCATCGTTTGATGTTCTGCTCCATCAGCAAGGTCTGGATGTCGTTGAACATCATTTCTTGCCGCAGGAAGGCCGGACTGTATATTTCGCGGACCTGGCCGTGCGCATCGATCAGGAACACCTTGAGCATATGGCTCAGCATTGGAATCCGCTGTCCATCGGGTTGCGCCGCTGCCACCGAAACATCTTGCCCGAAGCCTTCCAGCAGCGGCAGCAAATCGCTGCGCGTGCGGCTGGTCAGGAAATGCCATGGCACGCCCATGGTATCGCGCGCATCTTTACCGCCATAGTTGCGCATGGCCTCCGGCGTATCGTATTGCGGATCGAAACTCATGCTGACAAAGCGCACCTTGTCGCGCATGCCGGGGCTGCCTTCGATGGTTTTTTTCAGATTGTGAAAGGTCGCGTAAGCCAGCGGACAGCCTTGGGCATCGGTGCAGTAGGTATAGATGAAAGAGAAGAGCGTGATTCTGCCGGTGGTATACCGCGACAATTTTTGCCGGCTGCCGTCGCTGTCGAGCACCAGTCCCTCGGGCGTGCCCAGGATCCGTTGCAGCCGATAACTGCCGGCTGGAGGCGTGGCAAAGCCGCTACGCTCCAGCGCCAGTGTACTGCTTGTGCAAGCCAGCAGAGTGAGCGAGAGCGCCAGCATGGCCGCAGCCGGTAGCCGGCAGCCTTGCGGGACGGAACGGACACTGCTGCTTCCATGGTGCAGATGCTGCAGGAAAATGCCGAAGCTCAAGAGACGTCCTGGGAGGACTTGGCGCCAAACTTGATATGGTGCGCCCGGCCCAGTTTCAGCTTGTAGAAGTCGAGCGACCATTGTTCCTGCAGCTGCTTGCCGTTCCAGCTGAACAGTTTCAGGAATTGTTCGTCATCCGCGCCCTTCTTGTCCCAGTTGGCGAGCAGGGAACTGCTGACGTAGACGCGCTTGCCGTCCCAGCTCTGCGATACCATGTTCGCTTGCGCCCCGGTATGCTTGGCATAGATTTCCTTCGGCGCTTCCGGATTGCGGAGGTCGAAGTAGCGCGTCATGCCATCCATGAAAGTATTGACCCACAAGCCTTTACCGTCGGCGCTGATCGAGATGTCGACCGGCAGCGGCACCTTGGCCGGGTCGCCGATGTTCCCCACGTCCTTGGCTTGCCATTCGCCGCGCGCATCTTTCTTCACCAGCCACAGCTTCGAGGTCAGCGCCGTGGCGGTGATCGCCCAGTCGTCGCCATCCTTCAGCGACCAGCGCACCTCCAGCGGGGCTCCCGGCACCTGCATGATTTTTTCCGGCTGCATGGTTTTCAGGTTCCACATCACCATGGTGTTGCCGAAGTGTTTCATGGCTGACGGATCCTTGAGCAGCTTGCCGAAATCCATCATGTAGTTATTCCAGCCGGTAAAGCTGGATGTCAGCAGTGCGTTCATGGCGGGATTGACGCCGATATCGTAGCCGTAGCCATCGCCGCCCTGCGTGGTCGGCATGTTGTACTTGCTCAGGAATTCGCCTTTGTTGTTGTACAGCGCCATGCCGGTGGCGCCGCCGTGATCCTTGCTGTTGGAGAGCGCGCCGACCAGCATGCGGCCCGGCAGCGCATAGAAGGTATGCGGTCCGACCAGCCCCGATTTACCGGCAAAGTCGCCGATGGTCTTGACCAGTTTCGGCCTGGCCGGATCGCTGTGGATATCGAACACGTAGATCTTGTTGTCATCCAGGCCACCGGCCCAGAGAAAGCGCCGGTCGTCGGTAAAGCCGGTGTGATGGGCTTCGCCACGCGCGCCGACGGAAATGGTGGCTATCACTTTGCCGTAGTTTTTCGAGGATGGGTTGACGTCCACCGTCACCAGTTTGTCGAAGCCGTCTCCCAAGCCGCGCACGCCGAGTGTCCAGACATAGGCAAAGTCTTCCTGGCCCTTGATCAGATTGGACATGTAGGGGGAGTTGCAGGTTTCATCAGCCGTAGCCGGCCGGCTGGCGAATGTGCCGCAAACAAGAATCGCCGCGCAACTCAAGGTCGCTGCGAGAGAGTATTTCCCGAAGTAGCTGTTAGCCATTGCCTGCCTTTGAAATCAATGAATAGGATGAATCTCTTGGATTTCTTGGATCGAAATCGAGGCAATACTAGCTCGTATCATATTGTCATCATAGCTGCCAGATTTGACAGGTGCCGCCTCTGTTGGCAAACGCTGGTTCAGCAACCTGCCTGGTTGCGGCTGACGATCGCACATCTGATCGCGAATCTGATCGCGAATCTGATCGATAAATAGCTTGATTCTTTATTTTTTCACGATTAAGATAATTAACAAATAAGTTAATAGATTGGTTGGTGAAAAATGGCAGCATCTCTCGACAAGATCTTTGAAGCGCTGGCTTCGTCGCCAAGACGCCAGATCCTGGCTTACCTTACCGAGGCTGAACTCAGTACCTCCGAGCTTGCCGAGCGCTTTTCGATGAGCGCGCCGGCGATTTCGCGGCATCTGTCGGTGCTGGAAGCGGCCGAACTGGTAACCAGCGAACGCAAAGGACAGTTCGTCCTCTACAAGCTCAACGCTGACAGCCTGGTCAACAGTCTCACCGGTTATGCGCTGGAACTCTGTCCAGTAGGCCGTCCGCTCAAGCAGGAATCCCGCGTCATTGCCAAACGCCGCAAGGCTGAATAAACGAGAGTGTCCAATGCCAAGCCTGACTCAGACTGTCGATACCTTTCCCTCCGTCCGGATCCCCTCTGAATCTGGTGGCTTAGCCGTAGAAGTGTGCTTGATCGCTCAAATGGGCCACGGTGCGGGCAGCCACCTGTTTGCAAGTGTAGCTTCCAGGCAGCGGCAGCATGGCGCTTTTGTGGATGAGCTGGATGAACCCTCCGTCAAACTGGGCGGGACCAATTTTCTCAAAGGCGACGCCACTTCCCTGTATTCGTTTGTGGTCGGACCCGCTGGACATCCGTTTCACCGCCATGCCGGCCATCGGATTTTTACCGCAGTGTCTGGCAGCGGCGGTGCGCAGCTGCGCTTTTCCAGCGTATCGACGCAGCAGATTGCAGAGGATCCGCACAATTTCGTCAGGGCCTTGCGTTTTATCAATATTCCTCCTGACTGCATGTTCACGGTACGTTTCGGGGGTGAAACCTGGCATCAGTTTTCTCCTTTGTCCCGCAAATCCATGCATCCGGCATTCTTTGCGCTTTCTTGCCATACCAATGAGCTGGGCGGGAATTTGCCGCATGACTTGAAACAAAAGGTCCTGGCTAATGAGGCCAGCATTCCGGCATTGACCGAACTGCTGCCACCTGAGGTTGCGGCGCTTCTTGAGGCGCAAGAATTTGATGCGGCGTCGATCCCCGCGACGACCCTGTCGCTGGAGGCGCCGCCAGGAACTTTGCGGCGTGTGCTCTGCAATGCGGCAAGGAGCAGCGTGGGTTGGCTGCGCGGAGCATGGAGTTCGTGGCAGGGAGCTTCCGGTTTCTTGTCTTACGGCGGATCGGGCCGCGCCGTCAAGGAGCTCAAGGCTGCGCCCGCGGGCTCCTTGCTGAACCAGCAGCTGGCCGGCATGCCGGTGCATCATGATGATACATTTTCCCTGCGGATCACGGGCGCCAGTTTCAAAGACGCCAGCGCCGCGCAATTGCTGGCCTCTGTCCTGGAAGGTTTTTTGCTTAACCGGCCAGGTGGCGTATCCAGCCTGATGGCGTTGCGGAATGCCTTGGTCAAGCCTTTGGGCTTGCGTACTTCTCCGCTGGGATGTCCGGTTTCATCGCTCCTGTCCGCCGATATCGATACATTATTTGCTAAGCGTTATCCGGTTTTCGACCAGTCGCTCAATCCGGCCGACACGCGGGCGCAAGTCATTCTTGGCGCCAACGACAAGCATCTGCTGTTCAGGTCATGCGTCGCCGTTGAAATCGTTGACGAGCATCATGTAGACATAACCCTTGGCACCCGTGTCCACTGCAAGAATCTGTTCGGCAGGTTTTACATGAACGCTATTGCCTACACCCATCGCCGCTACGTCGCGCCAGCCATGCTAAGGCTGGCGGTGGAATTTGCGTTGGGGGAGGTGGAGGACTTTCAGATGCACAGCCGGCTGGCGCCGGCCTGAGGCTTGCAGGATTAGGGAGTGCGCGCAAATCCCTTCGCGGTAAGCCATGCCGCCATCAGGCTGAAATATTCTGGCGCATCAGGCGCCTGGGCGCTGAATGCCTTGGGGTCGATCTGGAATTCGAGCGGTGCGGACAGCATCATGTCGTGATCCGCGCCGGCGATCACCGCGGTGTCGATATTGGGATGCTGAGATGCGTTTTTCCGCAGGATCTCCGCTGACAGTCTGGCCGGCACCCATGGGTCGTTTGCGCCATAAATAACCAGGGCAGGCGCGTGCACGGAACTGAGCGTCCTTAACGGGTCGTGCCTGATTTCTTTCGCCCAGCGAGATTTTTCGGGATCCTGGAAGGTCTTGTCAAGATAGGTAAGGTCAAACCATGGCTTGTCGACGACGGCATCGAGCCTGGCCTGTGCGGTCGCGCGATCGAGCCTGCCGCGCTCGAATTCGTCGACCGCTGTCCGCGCTGCGACAGCCATGCCTACATCGGCTTCCGAATAGCCTTTTATCCGCAATATGTTCGCTACCGCGAAATTCATCTGCACGTCCGGCGTGGTCATCGGCGCCGAAATGGAAATGGCAAAGGCGGTTTCCGGATTGCGGGCCGCGGCAAGCAGCGATAGCCATCCTCCTTGGCTAAGTCCCCAAAAGCCGATGCGCCTGGGGTCGATCCGCGGATCCTGCGCGAGCATCCGCTGCGCCGCGATGCCGTCGTCCGCCAGGGTGTCATAGCCGCTGTCGGCGAGCGTGCCGCCCGATTTTCCGCTGCCGCGCCGGTCGTAAACAAATACGGCGACGCCGAGCGCAGGAAGGGCCTGTATCACATGGCGATAGAGTGCCTGATCCCGGGTCGGCACCGAGGCGGCATGCAAGACCACCACGGCCGCTACTTTGTCCGGCAGCTGCGGAACGTAAAGCGTCCCGCTGAGTTCGACCTGGCCGTTATTGAAATGCTCTTCCGTCACCGTGGGCGATGTCGATGCCGGCGCGCTCCATAAGGCCGCCGGACTGGGCGGTTTGTCCTGCGCCCGTGCCTTGATCGCAGGCGCCAACGTGGCCGCCAGGATTAGCGCGCTTCCGAATGCGCTCAAGGTGCGGGAAATTTTTTTTGATCTTGAAATGCCAGGTGACGCCATTCTGCTATCTCCTTTACCTGAGGCCGCTGCAAGCTACCCATGGCGTCGTTTTGCCGACGCAGGCTGTTGCGCTGTCGTGGCGACGCCGGGAAAGATGCTCGAATACATCTCGCTAAATAGTTTCATTATGGCAAATATTTCTCGCTTTCGGCAGCGAGCTGTTCAAATTGCATGTGGTTTTTTACCGGATTTACGGCAATTTCGGCCATCCCGATACCGGCAACAGCGGCTGTCTGTATAATCTCGCACTTCGTTTTGCACGCATATCACGCTGGCATCCACACTTCAGGTTTGCATTTATACTGGGCCGATGGGGGAAATCTGCATCGGCATATCCGGCTGGCGTTATCCACCTTGGCTACATGACCTATATTCAGTGTTTGCGTGGCAGCGAGAGGCCGTAGGCCAACGTTTCTGCATGCGGCGTCTGGTCAAGCCGATTCGTCAGCGCCGTATTTCGCCCCGTTTCCTGTTGCAGGCATGTGAATGCCAGGCATTGCGTTGTGGGTCGGCCTATGATGAATGATGAATTGCATGTCCGAGGGCGACCGCCCCCGGCAAATAGAAAGCAAGAGTTTACACAGTGACTTACAGCATCAAGGAAATCTTCTACACACTGCAAGGCGAAGGCACGCATGCCGGCCGTCCTGCGGTGTTTTGCCGTTTCAGCGGCTGCAATTTGTGGAGCGGGCGGGAAGAAGACCGCAGCACGGCGGTCTGCCAGTTCTGCGACACCGATTTCGTCGGAACCGACGGCGAGGGCGGCGGCAAGTTCAAGACCAGCGCTGCGCTGGCCGACACCATCAATGCGCTCTGGCCGACGACTTACACTGGCAGCAAGTTCGTGGTGTTTACCGGCGGCGAACCCTTGCTGCAGCTGGACGCGGCGCTGGTCGACAGCATGCACGCGGCTGGCTTTGAAATCGCCATCGAAACCAACGGCACGCTGGAGCCGCCGCCGGGCATCGACTGGATTTGCGTCAGCCCGAAGATGGGTTCGGTGCTCAAGCTGCGCAAGGGAAATGAACTGAAAGTCGTGATTCCGCAGCTCGGCCAGTCGCTGGCGGCATATGAATCGCTTGATTTCGATCATTTCTATGTGCAGGCCATGGATGGCCCGCAACAGGCGCAGAATGTCCAGTTGGCCATCGAGACCTGCAAACGCAATCCGAAATGGAAACTGAGTCTGCAGACGCACAAGCTGCTGCAGATTCCCTGAACCGATTTTATAAAGAAACGATTACCTATGCTGACCATCACCCGCAAACTGGAATTTGATGCCGGACACCGGATTCCCGACCACAAGAGCCAGTGCCGCAATCTGCACGGCCACCGCTACACCCTGGAAATCACTCTGGTGGGGGCGGTCATTGAAGTCGAAGGTAGTTCCGACAACGGCATGATCATGGACTTCTCCGATATCAAGACGCTGGCCAAGCAGCATCTGGTGGATGTCTGGGACCATGCTTTCCTGGTCTACGAAAAGGATGCCGCGGTACGCGATTTCCTGGCCACGCTGCCGAATCACAAGACGGTCGTGATCGACCGCATCCCGACTGTCGAGAACCTGGCGCGTACGGCTTTCGATATCCTGAAAGCTGCCTACAAGGATCACTTCGGCACCGGCCTGCATCTGCAAAAACTGGTGCTGCATGAAACGCCGAATTGCTGGGCCGAGATTTCCGAAGACCGCTGATCGCTGTCCTTTTGCGCTGTTTTTCGCGCTTTTTTTCGATTAAGTTTACCCCTTGACTGCCTATGCGTGACGCGATTTACATGCAACAAGCCATTTCCCAGGCGCGCAATGCCTGGGCCCTGGGCGAAGTACCGGTGGGCGCGCTGGTAGTGAAAGACGGCCAGGTCATCGCCACCGGCTTCAACCAGCCGATCGGCAATCACGATCCGACCGCGCACGCCGAAATCATGGCGCTGCGCGCCGCCGCCGCCATCCTCGGCAACTACCGTCTGCCCGGCTGCGAAATATATGTGACGCTGGAACCGTGCGCAATGTGCGCCGGCGCCATGCTGCATGCCCGGCTGGCGCGCGTGGTGTATGGCGCCAGCGATCCCAAGACCGGCGCCTGCGGCTCGGTGCTGAACCTGTTCGAACAGGAAAAGCTGAACCATCACACCGAACTGACGGCTGGCGTGCTGGCAGATGAGTGTGGCACACTACTCAAAGAATTTTTCGCCGAACGGCGCCTTGCCCAGCAAAAAACATGACTGAAGATACTGCAATGCGTACTCCAATGCGGCCGCCTGAACCGATAGGCGTGGCAGTGATCGCTCCCGGTGGCTACGCCAACGATGAAGAGGCTTTTGCGCGCGGCATCCTGGCCCTGCAACAGCAGGGCTGCGTGGTCTATGATTATTACGACCCGGCCAAGAAATTTCAGCGTTTCGGCGGCGCCGATGCGGCGCGGGTCGAGCAGATTTACCAGGCCATCGACAATCCGCATGTGCAGATCGTGCTGGTATTGCGCGGCAGCTACGGCATGTCGCGCTTGCTGCCGCTGCTGGATTTCCGCCGCCTGGCCGCCAGCAAGAAAATCTTCGTCGGCCATAGCGACGTCACCGCCTTGCACCTGGCCCTGTTTGCGCAAACCGGCGCCGCCAGCCTGGCGGGGCCGATGCTGTGCGCCGATTTCGGCAGCGCCGAACTGAGCGAATTTACGATGTCGCATTTCTGGCAAGCGCTGCGTCAGCCGGAGCAGGTGATCCAGGTCGCCGCCGCCGGCAATCCGACGCTGCGCGTCAGCGGCACGCTATGGGGCGGCAACCTGGCGATGCTGACGCATCTGGTCGGCACTTCCTATCTGCCGCAGATCGAAGACGGTATCCTGTTCCTGGAAGACATCGGCGAACATCCTTACCGCGTCGAACGGATGATGCTGCAGCTGCACTACGCTGGCATCCTGGGGCGGCAGCAGGCGATCGTGCTGGGCGCTTTTTCCGACTACCGGCTGGCGCAGCATGACAACGGCTATGACTTCGACGCCATGCTGGCCTATCTGCGCGCCAACATCTCGGTGCCGATCCTGACCGGTCTGCCGTTCGGCCATATCCGCGACAAGGTGACCTTGCCGGTCGGCGTGCAGGCGCAGCTGGATGTCGATGCGAACGGTTTCCGGCTGGCTTTCCAGAATCCGCTCACGCTGGCTGCCTGAAGCCTTGAACAGCGCGACCGGCCAGCTGTACAGGCAGCGCGGCCGGCGCCGTCACTGGGCTGCCGCGTGGTGCAGCCACTCCTGAAAGACTTGCATGGCCGGCGTTACCTGCTTCGACTTGAGGCGGGTCAGCCAGTAGCTGCCGCTGCCTATCTCCACCTCGAACGGCCGTATCAACCGTCCCTGCTGTAACTCCCGGGCGAACATGCGCGCCGGCAGCAGCGCTACGCCGGCGCCCTGGGCCGCGGCTTCCGCCATGGTCAGCGAGGAATCGAACACACTGCCTCGCAATACCGGACAAGCCTGGCCGGCGGCTGCAAACCAGATGGCCCACTCGTCGCTGCGATAAGAACGCAGCAGCATCTGGTTGCCGAGGTCGGCCGGCTCGCGCAGGTAGGGCGCCAGAGCAGGGGAGCACATCGGCGACAGCGGCGCCTCCAGCAATGCTTCGGCGTCGGTGCCGTGCCAGGCGCCGTCGCCAAAGCGGATCGCATAATCGAGGCCTTCGCCGGCGATATCGACCCGGTTATTGTTGGTGAACAGGCGGAAATCGACGAACGGGTGGGCTTGCTGGAAATCGCGCAGGCGCGGAATCAGCCAGCCGACCGCGAAGGTGCCGACCGCGCCCACCGTCAATACCTCGCGCGAGCGGCCGCGGCTGTCCTGGAACTGTTCCAGCACCGAAGCTATGCGACCGAAGGATTCCGCCAGCACCGGCAGCAGCGCGATGCCCTCGGCTGTCAGCGCCAGGCCGCGCGGCAGCCGGCGGAACAGCTGGACCCCCATGCGTTCTTCCAGGTTTTTCACTTGTTGGCTGATCGCCGCCTGGGTGACGTTCAGTTCCGAAGCGGCGCGGGTAAAGCTGAGCAGGCGCGCCGAGACTTCAAAAGCGCGCAGCGCATTCAATGGAAGATGCATGATTTTTCCTTAAAGACCTAATTTTTCTTATGGCTTCACTAGGATATTGTAGCTTGAGTGATTGTGAGCGAATGCTTATCGTGAGCGCCTTGTCCATCGAATTAGGAGCGGAAATATGAATCGACGTGAATTCGCCGGCAATATCGGCATGGCATTCGGCGCGCTGGCCATTGGCGCCTATACACAGAAATCCTGGGGCGCCACCAGCAATCCTGCAACGGACGCAATCGTTGAACAGCTGCGCCAGATCGAAGCCAAGAGCGGCGGCCGGCTCGGCGTCGCCATCTTCGACAGCGGCTCCGGACAAACCTATGCCTATCGCGGCGGCGAACGTTTCCCCATGTGCAGCACCTTCAAGCTGCTGGCGTCGGCGCTGGTCTTGAAGCGTGTCGACCAGGGCAAGGAACAGCTGGCGCGGCGCATCCGCTACCAGAAGGCCGACCTGGTGCCCTATTCGCCGGTGACGGAACAGCATACCGGCGCCGGCGGCATGACGGTGGCCGAACTATGCGAGGCCGCCATCACGCAAAGCGACAATACTGCCGCCAACCTGCTGCTGCACAGCTTCGGCGGGCCGGCGCAACTGACTGCCTATATGCGCGCATCGGGCGACAAGATGACCCGCCTGGATCGCATCGAGCCGCATCTGAACGAGGCCGCTCCGGGCGATCCGCGCGATACCACCACGCCAAGCGCCATGGTGTCCAGCTTGCGGGAGATCTTGCTTGGGAGGAATTTATCCACCAGTTCGCGCGAGCAGCTGACGGACTGGCTGCTGGCAAACAAGACCGGCGACAAACGCCTGCGCGCACTGCTGCCAGCCGGCTGGCGGGTAGCGGACAAGACCGGCACCGGCGACCAAGGCACCGCGAACGATATCGGCATGCTGTTGCCGCCGGGCCGTGCGCCGCTGCTGGTGGCCAGTTACCTGACCGGCGCGCCGGCGCCGGCTGCCGCGCGCGATGCGGTGCATGCCCAGGTCGGGCGGCTGGCGGCATCTCTGGCGGCGCCGGCGCTTTAGCGTTTACCGCCGATCAGGGCTGAATTGTGGGAAATGTGGCGGTAAGTCGTTGTTTTATATGGACTCATGCGGTGCACAAATGCGGATACTGTATAATGCCGCCACATTACCTGACCCCATGATTCAATTAAGAAAAGAACCATATTAGATGCTGTCCACCGCAAATATCACGATGCAGTTCGGCCCCAAGCCGCTGTTTGAAAACATTTCCGTCAAATTCGGCGATGGCAACCGTTACGGCCTGATTGGCGCCAACGGCTGCGGCAAGTCCACCTTCATGAAGATCCTGGGCGGCGACCTCGAGTCGTCGGCCGGCAACGTGATGCTGGACCAGAACGAGCGCCTGGGCAAGCTGCGTCAGGATCAGTTTGCGTTTGAAGAGATGCGCGTGCTGGACGTGGTCATGATGGGCCACACCGAAATGTGGGCGGCGATGGCAGAGCGCGATGCGATCTACGCCAATCCGGAAGCTACCGACGACGATTACATGAAGGCGGCCGACCTGGAAGCCAAGTTCGCCGAATACGACGGCTATACCGCGGAAGCGCGCGCCGGCGAACTGCTGCTGGGCGTGGGCGTGGCGATCGAACAGCACCAGGGCCTGATGAGCAGCGTTGCTCCCGGCTGGAAGCTGCGCGTGCTGCTGGCGCAGGCGCTGTTTTCCAATCCGGACATCCTGCTGCTGGATGAGCCGACCAACAACCTCGACATCAACACCATCCGCTGGCTGGAAGATGTGCTGAACCAGCGCAACTCCACCATGATCATCATTTCCCATGATCGCCACTTCCTGAACCAGGTGTGCACCCACATGGCCGACATGGACTACGGCACCTTGAAAGTTTATCCGGGCAACTACGACGACTACATGCTGGCTTCCTCGCAAGCCCGCGCGCAGCAACTGTCGGTAAATGCCAAGGCCAAGGACAAGGTCGCCGAGCTGCAGGATTTCGTGCGCCGCTTCTCGGCCAACAAGTCGAAGGCGCGCCAGGCTACTTCGCGCGCCAAGCAGATCGAGAAGATCAAGGTCGAGGATGTCAAGCCATCCAGCCGCGCCAATCCGTTCGTGCGTTTCGACGGCGAGAAAAAGCTGCACCGGCTGGCGGTGGAAGTGCAAGGCATCAGCAAGGCCTATGACCGTCCGCTGTTCAAGCATTTCAGCATCATGGTGGAAGCCGGCGAAAAAATCGCCATCATCGGCGCCAACGGCGCGGGTAAGACCACGCTGTTGCGCAGCATCGGCGGCCACGATATCGCAGGCCTGGATGCCGACAGCGGCATGGTCAAGTGGGCGGAAAACGCCAATGTCGGCTACATGCCGCAAGATCCGACCGAAGACTTTGCGACCGACAAGACGCTGACCGACTGGATGGGTCAGTGGACCCAGGAAGGCGACGACGACCAGGCAGTGCGTTCCAGCCTTGGCCGTTTGCTGTTCAGCGGCGATGACGTCAAGAAATCGGTCAAGGTGCTGTCGGGCGGCGAGAAGGGCCGCATGATGTACGGCAAGCTGATGCTGGGCCGCCACAATGTGCTGCTGCTGGACGAGCCGACCAACCACATGGACATGGAATCGATCGAATCCCTGAACATCGCGCTGGAAAAATATGCCGGCACGCTGATTTTCGTTTCGCACGACCGCGAGTTCGTTTCATCGCTGGCGACGCGGGTATTGGAAGTCAAGGAAAACGAAGTAGTCGACTTCCAGGGTTCTTACGAGGATTACCTGAGCAGCCAAGGTATTGAATAAATCTCCTGGATCAAGGGCGGCAAGCGCTGCGCCCTGATACAAAAAAAGCGTGGCGGATATTATCTGCCACGCTTTTTTTCATTGCAGCGGATTTATAGCGGCGGCCGTTCGCCCAGGTACAGCAACTGATCCAGACGGCCGCGCAGGCTGCGCGCGATTTCTTCGCCCTTGGCCTTGAGCACCGCCTCCAGGTATGCCTGGCGCAGTTCGCGGAAGTCCTCCACGCTGCTGGCGCGTTCCACCTTCAGCTGCAGGCCGTAGCCGCGCAGGCCGATCATGCTTTTGATGGTGTCGTTATAGAAATGATAGATCGCTTCAAACTGGGTTTGCCCGGGAGGGAGTATCTGCTCGAGCGGGATGGGGGCGGCGGGAGCGATGCTCTTGGCGGGCGCGGCTGCAGCCTGAGGCGCGGGAGCCGCGGCCGGGACTGCCGCTGTTGTCGCTGTTGCCGCAGTCGAGACGGCGGCGGCGCCATCGTCGCCGCTGGCCTGGATCAGGCCGGCTTGCAGCAACTCCTCCAGGTGTTCCTGGCCCAGTCCGAGGCCGGCCACCTTCCTCAGCAGTTCGTCGCTGCTGGTTTTGCCGTCCACCAGCAACAGCAGTGTGCGCAAACGAGGCGCAACAGTCTGGCCGCGGGTTGCTATTTCTGTACGGCCGCGCTCCGTCTTGTCGAAAATAATCATGATGTCCCTGTGTTCTTCTAATACGTCCGAAATATGCCCGAAGCCTCACAAGCCATATTTCTGTGACAATCTTCTCTGACAATTGTGAAATAATAGTACGGTAGTTCACTCAAAGTTGCAATAAGGTAATGTTGAGGCAATCTTCCAGAGATGGCGGTAGAATTCTCCTCCAGATTTCCACGCGAATAAATTACCGCAAAATATCTTGCCGCGGCTTCTGTCGTATCATGACGTTTTACTGCAGCACATGTCGATCTCTTCCATCTCATCCGCAGCCACCATCACTATGCAATCCCAAGCCATCAAAACCGTTGAATTCGAGCGGCCCCACATGGAGCTAGGCAGCAGTTCAGTTACCTGCGGCACAGCGCATGCCTGGGCTCGCGTCCCCGAAACCCCCACGCCAGAACAGAAGACAGCGCTCAAGGAGCGCATCAAACGCTTGCTGAAAGAACAGCAGGCGGTGCTGGTCGCCCATTATTACGTCGATGCCGATTTGCAGGACCTGGCAGAAGAAACAGGTGGCTGCGTTTCAGACTCTTTGGAAATGGCCCGCTTCGGCCGCGACCACCCGGCCAAGACGCTGGTGGTGGCCGGCGTCAAGTTCATGGGCGAAACCTCGAAAATCCTGAGTCCGCACAAGCGCGTGCTGATGCCGGACCTGGACGCCACCTGTTCGCTCGACCTCGGCTGTCCCGCAGACGAGTTTGCGGCGTTCTGCGATCAGCATCCGGACCGCACCGTGGTGGTCTACGCCAACACCAGCGCCGCCGTCAAGGCGCGCGCCGACTGGATGGTGACATCATCGATCGGGCTCGACATCGTCGCCCACCTGCATGCGCAGGGCAAAAAGATCCTGTGGGCGCCGGACAAGCACCTCGGCGGTTACATCCAGAAAAAGACCGGCGCCGACATGCTGTTGTGGCAGGGCTCCTGCCTGGTGCATGACGAATTCAAGAGCGTGGAGCTGGAATTGCTGCGCCAGCAGCATCCGCGCGCCAAGATCCTGGTGCATCCGGAATCGCCGGCAGCGGTGGTAGCGCAAGCCGATGTGGTCGGCTCCACCACCCAGCTGATCGCCGCCGCCCAGACGCTGGATGCCGACGAGTTCATCGTCGCCACCGACAACGGCATCCTGCACAAGATGAAAATGGCAGCGCCGGGCAAGCGTTTCATCGATGCGCCCACCGCCGGCAACAGCGCCACCTGCAAGAGCTGCGCGCACTGCCCGTGGATGGCGATGAACGGCTTGCAGAACCTGGCCGACGTGCTGGAATCCGGCAGCAACGAAATCCATGTCGATGCCGAAACCGGCCGCAAGGCGGTGGTCTGCATCGACCGCATGCTGGACTTCGCGGCCCAGCGCAAAGCCAATGTGCGCCCGTCCAGCGACCTGGCGCAAGAACAAAAACTGTTTTCAGGAATCGGACCCGCATGAGTACTTCTTCCCATCAGTCAGTCAGCAATTTAGTGAATCGTTTCGCGCCGTTTGACGCGGCCTTGCAAGCGGCTTTTGAGAGCAATATCAGCATCGCCCTGGCGGAAGACGTCGGCAGCGGCGACCTTACCGGCAAGCTGGTGCCCGAGCAGCAGATGGTGCGGGCGCGCGTGATCGTGCGCGAAGCCGCAGTGCTGTGCGGCGCGCCGTGGTTCGAAGCGGTGATGCAGCGGCTCGATGCGCGCATCCGCATCGACTGGCGTTATGCCGAAGGCGACATGATGAGCGCCGACAGCGAAGTCTGCTTGATCGATGCGCCGGCCCGGGCCTTGCTGACGGCCGAGCGCTGCGCCTTGAATTTCCTGCAGTTGTTCTCCGGCGTGGCCAGCGCCACCCGGGTTTACGTCAACGCCGTGGCTCATACCCGCGCGCATATCCTGGATACGCGTAAAACCATGCCTGGCCTGCGCCTGGCGCAGAAGTATGCGGTGCGCGTCGGCGGCGGCCACAACCAGCGGCTGGCGCTGTATGACGGCATCTTGATCAAGGAAAACCATATTGCGGCAGCCGGCGGCATTCCAGCTGCGATGAAGGCGGCGCTGAGTCTGGATGCGGATGTCACGATCCAGGTCGAAGTGGAAAACCTGGTGCAGCTGGATGAAGCCTTGAGTTCCGGCGCCACCTCGGTCCTGCTCGATAATTTCAGCCTCGACGCCATGCGCGATGCGGTCAGGCTGACCGACGGCAGGGCGCTGCTGGAAGCTTCCGGCGGCATCAACATGGATAGCGTGAAGGCAATTGCCGAGACCGGCGTCGACCGGATTTCGATAGGCAGCCTGACCAAGGATATCCGGGCGACCGACTATTCGCTGCGGATCATCGAATAAGCGGGATTGCAGGGCCATGCGGGCGCATGGCTCAATCTCACATTCTTAATGAATGAGCTTTGCCGCCGTGAATGCCAGGGCGGTCAGGGAGATGGCGGTTCCGATGAACCACCTGAGCAGGGTGGATTCAAGCTTGGACACGTCTTCCTTGGTGGCCATATGGTCCAGGCGAGTTTCTATCCGCGCCAGGCGATCGCGGGCTTCTTCTGCAAACTCTTCAAGTTTGATGATTCTGGTTTCCATACAATGATGGTAACGCCAGATTATCGTGTAATCAAGCATCCCGGTGGCGAGAATGGCTAGCTTAAGGCTTTCGCTTATAGTGCCGGGTGGCAGGCTCCTGCTCACCCGGTTTACCAACGGATTTATTGGATTTTACCTTGCGCAAAATCCATAATCAGCCGCGTCGATAAATACAAACGCGGAACAATGCTGTTCAGCAAGACAAACTCGGCATCGTTCGAGTGCGCGCCGTAGCCGGTCAAGCCCATTCCTTCGATCACCGCGGCTTTCGATTTCAGCCCGGCGAATGCCGCATCGGTGCCGCCGCCGCTGGCGACATCCACTATGGTCATCGGCAGGTCGAGTTCCTGATAAATCTTCTTGCCATAGGCGGATACGGCGCGCGAGGCGGCGTTGGTTTCCAGCGGCGGCCGCCGCATTTCAAACTTCATGTGGACCTTGGCATCCGGGATCAGCTGTTTCTTGACGCCTTCCTGCAGCTGCGTCTGTAGCTGGTCGAAATCGCTTATCTTCAAGGCGCGGGCATCGGCTTGTGCGCTGGCGCTGGCCGGGATTACGTTGCGGTTGGTGCCGGCCTGGGCCACGGTCCAGTTCAGTTTCAAGCCGCGCTCCGGTTGCGACAGGGAGCGCAGCTGCAGCAGCTGGTGCGACAGTTCGTATAAGGCGTTGATGCCTTTTTCCGGCGCGGCGCCGGCGTGCGAAGATTTTCCCTCGACCGTCAGATAGGCGGCAGCGATGCCGCTGGTCGCCAGCCGCAGCTGGCCTTGCGGGCCGCCGCCTTCGTACGAGAATACCGCATCCTGTTCGGCGCCGAGCTTGGTATGCAGGCTGCGGCCGCCGGGCGAGCTGATTTCTTCGTCGCCATTGATCAGCACCGTCAGGGTGTCGTAATCCTTGAAGCCGATTTTCTGCAGGATCGCGATGGTATGCAGGATGGTGGCGACGCCTTGCTTGTCGTCGGCAATGCCAAGGCCGTAGGCTTTGTCGCCGTCGACGCGGTATTGCTGGTCCTTCAGCATGCCGCGCAGGTAGACCGTATCCATGTGGGCGATCAGCATGATCTTGCGCTTGCCCGTACCTTTGAACTCGGCATGGACGATCTGTCCGATTTTTTCCGGCGTATCGCCCATGCGGTAGATTTCAGGCGCGTCCAGCAGCTCCGCCTTGCCGCCCAGCTGTGTCAGGCGATCGCGGATCAGGCTGGCGATCTTGGCCAGGCCCTCGAGGTCGCCGCTGCCCGATTCGATGTTCACCAGGTCGCGCATGGAATCCATCATCGCCGGCTTTTCTTTTTGCGCCAGCTCGTACACCGGGGCTACCGGAGCCGCCTGCGCCAGGCCGGCACTCCAAGCCAGCGTCGAAAAGACCAGCGCGCCCAGCAGATTTTTTCCCAGGGAAGAGGGTGTTCGTTTCACGTTTTTGTCTCCGACTTGTTATTTGTTGTTTAAATAATATCATATTGACTGCAAAAAACAGCCGGCGATTCCTGTCTCAAGTGTCATCAGACATTCTGCAGATTGTCGTGGCGTGTCTCGCGCATGCACAGTACAGCCGCCAGGCTGAGCGCCGCGGCCACCGACACATAAGCGCCGACATAAGCGAGGCCGCCACGCTGCGCCAGCAGTTGCGCGATATAGGGCGCAACAGATGCGCCGAGGATGCCGCCGATGTTATATGACACGCCGGCGCCGGTATAACGTACGCTGGTGGGAAACAGTTCCGGCAGCAAGGCTCCCATGGGCGCGAAGGTGACGCCCATCAGGAACAGGAAGATGATCAGGAACAGCGCGATCTCTACCGTATTGCCGCTGCCGAACAGCGGCTGCATGGTAAAGCCCGCTGCGATGGCTGCGACGGTGCCGGCGATCAGCACCGGACGCCGGCCGAAGCGGTCGCTGGCCAGTGCCGACAAAGGTGTCGCCAAAGCCATGAACACCACCGCCAGGCACAGCAGCGCCAGGAATTCCTGGCGCGGGATGTGCAGGGTGCTAACGCCGTAGGACAGCGAGAATACGGTCGCAATATAGAACAAGGTGTAGCAGACAATCATTGCCACCGAGCCCAGCAGCACCGGACGCCAGTGGTGCTGGAACAGGGTGACGGCCGGCACCTTGACGCGCTCGCGTTTCTCCAGCGCGGCGGCAAACACCGGCGTTTCAGCGATCTTCAGCCGCACATACAGGCCCAGCACGACCAGCACCGCGCTAAAAATGAAAGGGATGCGCCAGCCCCAGCTTTTGAACTGTTCATCCGACAAGCTCAAGGCCAGAGCAAGGAACAGGCCGTTCGCCATCAGGAACCCGACCGAAGGGCCGAGCTGCGGGAACATGCCGTATCTGCCGCGCTTTCCAGCAGGGGCATACTCGGTTGCCAGCAGCGCCGCGCCGCCCCATTCGCCGCCCAGGCCTATGCCTTGCGCGAAGCGCAGCACGCACAGCAGGACCGGCGCCAGCGCGCCAATCGAAGCGTAGCCTGGCAAGAAGCCGATCAGCGTGGTGGCGACGCCCATCACCAGCAGCGAAAGCACCAGCGTCGATTTGCGGCCGATGCGATCGCCGAAGTGGCCAAACAGAAAGGCGCCGACCGGGCGCGCGATGAAGGCGATGCCGAAAGTGACGAAGGCCGACAAGGCTTGCGCCGTCGGCGAATCGTGGGGAAAAAATACCGGGCCGATGACTAACGCGGCAGCGGTTGCATACACATAGAAATCGTAGAATTCGATGGCGGTGCCGATGAAGCTGGCAAAGATCACTCGTCTTGCGCTATTGCTTGCCGGGGCGGCGGATGCGATTTGCTGCGACACAGTATTCATCGTTTTTCCTTATGATGGTCTCGCCCTAAGCATAGCTGAGATGAGCGGAAAACGACACCGCTGCGGCGGCCGCCTGTCCGATTTACCCCGCCGGCGCCGGCAGCCTTTGCAATACGCGCACTTCGGAATCGTAGATGATCCAGGCTTGCACCACGAACCCGGCCAGCGCCAGCACCAGACAGGCCGCTTCGCCCCAACGGGCGCCGACCAGGCCGCCGAGTGCGGCGCCGATCGGCCGGGCGCCGGTATTGACGGTCAGGAAAATGGCTGACACCCGCCCCAGCATGGCGCCAGGCGTGACAGTCTGGCGCAACGTGGTCGAGGTGATCACCCAGATGATCGGACCGACGCCGAACAGGAAGAAGGACAAGGCTGCCAGCACGCCGCTAGGCACGGCCAGCGTCGCCACCATGGTGAGCGCCGCCAGCACCGAGACAGCCGGGCCGAGCTGGATCGCACGGCCGAACGGCAGCTTTGCTACGATCCGCGGCGTCAGCAGGGCGCCCAGCATCATGCCGACGCCATAGGCGCCTAGAGTCAAGCCCACTTCGCCGGCGCTGAGGCCGAGCTTGCGCACTGCATAGGGCACATAAGCGGCCTGCAGCACGAACCAGGAAATGTTCCAGGCCACGGCAGTCAGCAGGATCGGCCGCAGCAAATTGTCGCGCCAGACCATGTGCGCGCCGTCGCGCAGTTCGAGCAATGGATGACGCGGCGCTGCAGCTGCGCGCTGCGGTTCGCGCAGTTGCAGCAACAGCACCACGGCAGAGCCGGACAGCATGGCCGCCAGCACGAACGCGGTCGGGGCGCCGGCCCATGAGGTCAGCGCGCCGCCCAGGGCGGGGCCGGCGGCAAAGGCGGCGCTGCGGGCCAGCTCCAGGCGACCGTTGGCTTTCGCCAAATGCTCGCGCTCCACCAGCGCCGGCACGATGGCCGGCGCGGCGACGCTGAAGCCGACGGTGCCGACTGCGCCGATGAAGCCGAGCACCGCTAACAAGGGTATCGACAGATGGTTGGACAGAAGCGCCGCCAGCACGCCCAGCAAGGCCAGCATGCGCAGCGCCTCGGCGATCACCATCAGGCGCTTGCGCGAAGTGCGGTCGGCCAGCAGGCCGAACGGTATCGACAGCAGCAGGAATGGCAGGGATTGCACGGCGGCCAGGGTGCCGATCTCGCCCGGGCCTGCGCCCAGCAGTAGCACCGCCATGATGGGCGTGGCCGCCAGGCTTAGTTGCTCGGCCGATTGCGCCGCCAGGTTGGACCAGGTAAGGGCGACCAGGGCGCGTGGAAGTTTTGAAGTCATGAATTTCTTACGGTTTTCTGAGGTAACGGAAGTGTAGTGCCGATGCCGGCAGCCGACACTCCGTTTCCTGGCGCGCAATTCGCATGCGCGCCGGTTGATGCCTGAACTAGTGGCGTTGCGGCGTCAGCACGGTGGGTAGGGCCTTGGCCAGCGTTTCCGGATAGTCCTGGCTGTAGTGCAAGCCGCGGCTTTCATGGCGCGACAAAGCACTTTCGACGATCAGCGACGCCACCTGCACCAGGTTGCGCAGTTCCAGCAAATCGCGGCTGATGCGGAAGTGGGCGTAGTACTCATCGATTTCTTCCTTGAGCAGGCGGATGCGATGCTGGGCCCGCTCCAGGCGCTTGTTGGTGCGCACGATGCCGACGTAATTCCACATGAAGCGGCGCAGTTCGTCCCAGTTGTGGGAGATCACGACTTCCTCGTCGGCGTCGGTGACGCGGCTTTCATCCCAGGCAGGCAGCGGCACGGCTGCCGGCTTCTCCTGCTGCTCGATGAACTTGGCGGTGGCGCGGCCGATCACCACGCATTCCAGCAGCGAATTGCTGGCCAGGCGGTTGGCGCCGTGCAGGCCGGTATAGGCGGTCTCGCCGACCGCATACAAGCCGGGCAGGTCGGTACGGCCGCTGAGGTCGGTGACGATGCCGCCGCAGGTGAAGTGCACCGCGGGCACCACCGGGATCGCCTGTTTGGTGATGTCGATGCCCAGCTCCAGGCAGCGCGCATAGATGGTGGGGAAATGTTCTTTCAGGAATTCCGGCGACTTGTGGGTTATGTCGAGGTCGACATGGTCGAGGCCGCGTTTTTTCATTTCGAAGTCGATCGCCCGCGCCACCACGTCGCGCGGCGCCAGTTCGGCCCGTGCATCGTGCGCTGGCATGAAACGCAGGCCGGCGTCGTCGCCTTCGGTATCCGGCAGTTTCAGCACGCCGCCTTCGCCGCGTATCGCTTCGGTGATCAGGAAGGACTTGGCGTAAGGATGGTACAGACAGGTCGGATGGAATTGGATGAATTCCATGTTGGCGACCCGGCAGCCGGCGCGCCAGGCCATGGCGATGCCGTCGCCGGTGGCGCTGTCGGGATTGGTGGTGTACAGGTAGACCTTGCCGGCGCCGCCGGTGGCCAGCACCGTGTGGCTGGCGGCCAGCGTCAGCACCTTGCCGGTCTTGACATTCTTGGCGTACAGGCCGAGGCAGCGCGGCGCATTCTTGCCGTCTGCGCCGGTGGCCACTTTCTTGGAAGTGATCAGGTCGATCGCGTAATGATCTTCCAGCAGCGTGATGTTGGGATGCGCGCGTACTTTCTGTTCCAGTGTCACCTGCACCGCATGGCCGGTGGCGTCGGCGGCGTGGATGATGCGGCGCTGGCTGTGGCCGCCTTCGCGCGTCAGGTGGAAACCCATTTCGGCGCTGGCGTCGGGCGTGAACGGCACCCCTTGTTCGATCAGCCATTCGATCGCGGCCTTGCCGTTTTCGACGATGAAGCGGGTCGCGCTTTCGTCGCACAGGCCGGCGCCGGCCACCAACGTGTCGTTGATGTGTTCTTCGTGGCTGTCGCCGGAATCGAGCACGGCGGCGATGCCGCCCTGGGCCCAGTTGCTGGCGCCGTCCAGCAGGGCGCGTTTGGAAATGACCGCGACCTTGCTGGTCTCGGCGAGGTGCAGGGCGACTGACAGGCCGGCTAGGCCGCTGCCGATAATGGCGACATCGAATTTCATGGCGAATTGTTGGTTATTGTTTTCATCGGGTATCGCCCCTTGCTGATGCTCGGGGCGATGTCTCTATCTATTACCTATCCTTTACTGCGGTGCTGCCTGATGCGGTTTTATCCGGCGATCACCGGCTTCACCTTGGCCGCCGCCTGTTTGGCGCGGATGCGAGCGGTCTCGACGTCGTCCGCGCAAGCGAGGGCGACGCCCATGCGGCGCCGTGCGAACGATTCCGGCTTGCCGAACAGGCGGATATCCACGCCCGGCACGCGCAGCGCATCGGCCACGCCTTCGAAGGCAATGCCCTTGGCGTCGTGCTGGCCGTAGATGACTGCCGATGCCGCCGGCGTACGCAAGGCGACATTGACCGGCAGGCCGAGGATGGCCTTGGCGTGCAGTTCGAATTCGCTTTGCTGCTGGCTGGCCATGGTGACCATGCCGGTGTCGTGCGGACGCGGGCTGACTTCGGAGAACCAGACCATGTCGTTCTTGACGAACAGTTCGACGCCGAACAGGCCGAGGCCGCCCAGGTTGTCGGTGACCTTCTTGGCGATATCGCGCGCCTTGAGCAGCGCTTCCGGATGCATCGGGTGCGGCTGCCAGGATTCGACATAGTCGCCCTGCACCTGGATATGGCCGATCGGCTCGCAGAAATGGGTGGCGACGCTGCCGTCCTGCTGCAATGCGCGAACCGTCAGCAAGGTGATTTCATAATCGAAATCGATGAAGCCCTCGACAATCACGCGGCCGGAATCGACCCGGCCGCCGGCGGCGGCATAGGTCCAGGCGGCTTCCACTTCAGCGGCGCTGTCGATCTTCGACTGGCCTTTGCCGGAAGACGACATCACCGGCTTGATCACGCATGGAAAGCCGATGGCCGAGCAGGCGGCCTTCAATTCATCCAGGTTGTTGGCGAAGCGGTAAGGCGAAGTCGCCAGCGCCAGCGTCTCGCCGGCCAGGCGGCGGATGCCTTCGCGGTTCATGGTCAGCCAGGCGGCGCGCGCGGTAGGAATCACCTTAACCTTGCCGGCGGCTTCCAGGGCGACCAGGGTTTCGGTGGCGATGGCTTCGATTTCCGGCACGATCAGGTCCGGCTGTTCTTGCGCGATCAGCGCTTCCAGCGCGGCGCCGTCGGCCATGTTGATGACGTGCGAGCGATGCGCAACCTGGTGGCCAGGCGCATTCGGGTAACGGTCGACGGCAATCACTTCAACGCCCAGGCGCTGCAGCGAGATGATGACTTCCTTGCCGAGTTCGCCGGAGCCCAGCAGCATGACTTTGGTGGCGGAAGGGGAAAGCGGGGTACCGATTCTGGTTGGTGTCTTCATATTGGAAAAGAGGAGCGCGGCGTTAAGCAGCGCGATAGTCATGGATAAGGTGAGTGGTGGCAGCGATGAGGCGTATGAGGGAGGTTTCTAATCTAAAAGCGGCGGGCTACAGGTTCAGTTCAAGGTTATCGGCTGCCAACGCCTGACAATACCAAAAATCGAGGCGCGTGGACAGTTGGCAAAATGAAAAAAGCCGCCAGAATCATCCGGCGGCTTCGTTTGCGCTGCTCAGGCATAGCCGTAAGGATATGCCATATTTTTCATTAGCGCTCGGCTTGGTAAATATCGTAGTCCTTGGTTTCCTTGATAAACAGCATGCCGATGACGAAGGTGGCAGCTGCAATCACGATCGGATACCACAAACCGTAGTAGATATCGCCCTTGAAGGCCACCAGCGCAAACGCCGTGGTTGGCAGCAAGCCGCCGAACCAGCCGTTGCCGATGTGGTAAGGCATCGACATAGAGGTGTAGCGGATGCGGGTCGGGAACATTTCAACCAGCATCGCGGCGATCGGGCCATACACCATGGTGACGTAGATCACCAGGATGAACAGCAGCAACAGCACCATCGGCTTGTTCATCTGTTCCGGATCGGCCTTGGTCGGATAGCCGGCTGCCTTGATGTCGCCCGACAGTTCGGCCGAGAAAGCCTTGTCCTTGGCAGCGGCGTCTTCTTTCGACAGGCCCTTGGCATCGTACGAAGTCAGGATCTTGTCGCCGATCTTGATAGTAGCTACCGAACCTGCTTCGCCGACGACGTTTTCATAGTTGACCGAAGCCGCTGACAACTTGGCTTTGGCGATGTCGCAGGACGATGTGAATTTCTTGGTGCCGGTCGGGTTGAACTGGAACTGGCAGGCGGCTGGATCGGCGGTGACAATCACCGGCGCGCTTTTCAACGCTGCTTCCAGCGCAGGATTCGCATAGTGAGTCAGGCCGGAGAAGATAGGGAAATAGGTCAGCGCGGCAATCAGGCAACCCGCCATGATGATCGGCTTGCGGCCGATCTTGTCGGACAGCGTGCCGAAGATCACGAAGAACGGCGTACCCAGCAACAGCGCCAGTGCGATCAGGATGTTCGCGGTCGACATGTCGACCTTGAGCGACTGGGTCAGGAAGAACAGGGCATAGAACTGGCCTGTGTACCAGACCACAGCCTGGCCGGCGGTCAGGCCGATCAGCGCCAGGATCACCAGCTTCAGGTTTTTCCATTGGCCGAAGGCTTCTGTCAGTGGCGCCTTGGAAGTCTTGCCTTCTGCTTTCATGCGGGCAAACGCCGGCGATTCATTCATCGACAGGCGGATCCAGACCGAAACCGCCAGCAGGATGACGGAGACCAGGAAGGGAATACGCCAGCCCCAGGCTGAAAACGCTTCTTCGCCAACGGCGCTGCGTACGCCCAGGATCACCAGCAGCGACAGGAACAGGCCCAAGGTCGCGGTGGTTTGAATCCAGGAGGTGAACGCGCCGCGTTTGTCGTTCGGCGCATGTTCGGCGACATAGGTGGCGGCGCCACCGTATTCGCCGCCCAGAGCCAGACCCTGCAAAATCCGCAGGGTGATCAGGATGATAGGCGCGGCGATGCCGATCGAGGCGTAATTAGGCAGGAGGCCGACGATGAACGTCGAGGCGCCCATGATCAGGATGGTCACCAGGAAGGTGAACTTGCGGCCGATCATGTCGCCCAGGCGGCCGAATACCAGCGCGCCAAACGGCCGCACGATGAAGCCTGCGGCAAATGCCAGCAGGGCAAAAATGAAGCCGGTATTAGGATCGGTGCCGGAAAAGAATTGTTTGGCGATAATTGCCGCCAGCGAGCCGTACAGGTAGAAATCGTACCATTCGAACACAGTGCCCAGGGACGACGCAAAAATAACCTTGCGCTCCTCTGAGGTCAGGCCGCGGTTGGCGGGTTTAATCCCGCCTGCGGTAGGTTGTAGTGTAGCCATGCTGGTCTCCTAGGATATTTATATTTGGTACAGCTAATCCGGAGTGTGCGGCCCGAACCTTACGCGGGACTTGCTTGAAACTTACAGAAACTTACACGGAAGAAATGTCTAACTATTATTAGTTGCCTCCTGTCAACTTTGACAGCTGTGCCGATTTTCCGGCGAAGTTACAATAACTCCGTCTTCTACACTCTCCCCGAGTTTGGATTCGGCCCGTGACCGCAAGGTATCGCGGGCCTTTTTTTGTCTCTGCTTCAGGGGCCGGGAGCGATAGTGATCATGCCGCCGTCATGCCGCTGTCATCTTGGCTGCGTAAAATGCGAGGTGTTGACTTAGTGCTCACTCATAAAGCCGAATTTAGCTGAACCCAGCCGGATGCGTGTTTTTCGAAGGGTGTCTTGCCATCAGCAGGTTAGCCGGTAGCCTCGATCACCGGCACCAGATATTCCGTTGCCTAATGAACCCGCTGCCGCAAGGTGTGCGGGTTTTTGCGTTATCGCGGCTGTGTCCGGGGGCGAATTCACCCGGGCGCTATAATGTCTGACCATCCGCGCGACGGCGGCGCAACCCCAGACCTTGATCGAAAAACCATGCCATTTCCCGCAGACCTTGTGACCGATGCCGGTTTACCGCTACTGCCCGACTCAGTCAGTCAGGCCGGGCTGCGCTATGCCGTCGATGGCGGCCAGCTGGCCGGCCTGAAAGCCGCCGGCATCGTGCTGCCGGCTTCGCTGGCCAACGCCGTGCTGAAGCGCCAGGTCGAGTTTGCCGCCGGCCGCTTGTGTGCGCTGCGGGCCTTGCAAAAACAAGGTTATACCGGAGCCGAGACGCTGGCAATCGGCGAGCATCGGGCGCCGCTTTGGCCGCAGGGCTATATCGGTTCGGTCAGCCATGGCGACGGCCTGGCCGTGGCAGTGGCGGCCGCGAGCGAGGAATGGCACGCCCTGGGCATCGATATCGAAACCATGCTCAGCCGCGAGGCGGCGCAACCGCTGGTCGAGCACTTGATGACAGCAGCCGAACTGGCCATCGGCAGCGCCGCCGGCTTGGCGCTGGAGCGCTGGCTGAGCCTGGTGTTCTCGGCAAAGGAAAGCCTGTTCAAGGCACTGTATCCGTTTGTCGGTCGTTACTTCGACTTCCTCGACGTCGAGGTGTGTGAGCTGGATGAGGCGCATGGCAGCCTCATGCTGAGACTGCTGAGCAGCTTGTCGCCGCAGTGCGTCAAAGGCAGCCAGTATTGTATCCGCTACCGTTATTCAAGCAATAACATCGCCACCCTTTGCCTATTCTGACAGCCTGATCGATAGCTGCGAGCGACTGGATATTTGCGGTGCGGCATCTATACTGGAAATCTTCTGGAGGTTTTTATGAAGGCAGCCAAGATCATCGAAATGTGGGGTAGGGCGAGTTGCCAGGTGCCGCTGACCAGCGACGACGACATCGTACAGATGTTCGCCAATGAAATCGCCAAATTGTCCTATAAGCTGACAGAGGAAGAGCTGTACCGGCTGATAGCGGTTGGCGCGCTGGTCTACCAGCGGGGATTCCGCGAGTTTGACGGCAATGTCATGGCGGATCTGTTGATCCGGACCCTGCGCGAGGGTGGACGAGCGTAGAGCGGTTCCAATCCAGTCTTGCTGGTCCAATGAAAAAGCCTGCGTCCTCACGGTTCGCAGGCTTTCATGATGTCGGCCAAAGCGGGTGTCTAAAGCTGCTTAGACGGGGGGGCGCCTAGACCCGTACAATTTTTTCACCGGTCTGATCAATCACAAATTTTCCTTCCGCATACGGAGTCAGCGCCCGTCCGTCAGCCAGCTTGTAGATTTCACGTCCCGGCAGGGAGGCGACGGTGCCGTTTGCAGTCGCTCTTTCAATCGAGTCTTTATAGCACTCGACATGATAGGCGTTCCCTGTTTCTTTGCCTTTGGCGTCGAATTTTTCTGTTAAATCCATAAATGTCTCCTTGTGCGCGAGGTTGGAATACCTGCGGTAACGATACCAGATTTTATTTCACGGTTGTAGTAATCAATGCATTCATCCTGCGTCGCGCCTCCCCCGCTTTGCTGCTATCCATTGCCGCTGGTCGTTGCGGCGCGTACCATGAGGGTCGCAGCATGGCAAATTCTACAGAGGAAGCAGTAATGAACGACGGTTTGACAAGAGATGAATACGACGCCCTGGGACAGATAGGCAAGGGGGCGCACGGCAGGGTGAGCGCTTGCGTGGCAAGGAATACCAAGCGCCTGGCTGGACTGAAATACATCGCGTATGAAAAAAACGGCGGCCTGTCATTGACCGAGAAAGGGCAGCAGACCCTGTTCATCAGGAATTGCATAGACGGCCTGCGCGCCGTAGCGAACGATCCCGGCGCCAAGCTGGCGGCCGACGTCGCCATGTTCCTCGGCAAAAAGGGCCACATCAGCGCCAGGCCGGCTGGCGACGGTTTCGACATCACCGATAAAGGGCGCGAATCGCTGGCGGATATTGACTCTGCGGCCAGCTAGGCGCCGTTCGCGAGGCGCAAGGCCGGCTTGTTTTCCGTAAAAAACAAGCCCGGCAAGTTATGCCAGGAGTATCAAGCTTGTGCGTTCGGTAAAAATCTATATGAATCAAAGACTTGATTGAAATCATTGATGGTTATCCACAGGACTATCCACAATTTCTGTGGGTAACTTTTGCTGTGGATAATCTTTGTCTGATCTTGCTAGGAGTCTGACTTTGCATACCAAGCCCCTGTTGAAAATCGGCCTGCTAGGCTACGGCTTTGCCGGCGCCACCTTCCATGCACCGCTGATCGGCCACTCCGGCCGCACCGAAGTTAGCGCCATTGCCAGCAGCCAGCCGGACATTGCCCGGCAAGCTTGGCCGCAGGCGCGTATCGTCGCCGATCTGGATGCCTTGCTGGCGGATCCGGCCATCGACTGTATCGCCATTGCGACGCCGAACGACACCCATTTCGATTTCGCCCGTCGCACGCTGGCTGCCGGCAAGCACGTGGTGGTCGACAAGCCGGTCACGCTGACGGCAGAACAGGCGCGCATCCTGGCGCGCGCCGCGCGCGACAGCAAACTGCTGCTGGCGCCGTTCCACAACCGGCGCTGGGACGGCGATTTCCGCACGGTGCAGGCGCTGTTGGCCAGCGGCCGGCTTGGCCACATCACTCATTTTGAATCGCATTTCGACCGCTTCCGGCCCGCCGTGCGGCAGCGCTGGCGCGAAAATGCGCTCAGCGGCGGCGGCTTGCTGTACGACCTCGGCCCGCATCTGGTCGACCAGGCGCTGCTGCTGTTCGGTGCGCCGCACAGCGTGAACGCCACCGTGGCGGCCTATCGCGAACATGCCGAGGCGGACGATTATGTGCACCTGCAGCTGGGCTATCCCGACAAGCAGGTAGTGTTGCATGCCAGCGCCTTGAGCGCGCTGGAAGCGCCGCGCTTCGTGCTGCATGGCCGCCGCGGCAGCTACCTGAAAACCGGCCTGGACAGCCAGGAAGACCAGCTCAAGGCTGGCCTGAGGCCGGGCCAGCCGGGCTGGGCCAGCAATCCGCCCGGCCTGATCCGGGAAGTGGACGGCGTGCTCGACGTACGCGGCGAACTGGCCACCCTGGATGGCGCGTATGTCGAGTTTTATCGCGCAGTGGCGGCATCGATACAGGATGGCGCACCGTTTCCAGTGGCGCCGGACGCTGCCGTCAGCGTCGCCGAAATCCTTGAACTGGCGCGCCAGAGTGCTGAAGAAGGGCGCCGGCTGCCTTATGCTGCAGAGCAATGGTAACGCTATCATTTATGTGAATAACTGTTATGCGTTAAATAAATTGGCGGCTTGCAGGTCGGCTCTATATAGTTGCACCTGTCTCCTCCAACACCTCCTAAGGTTTGGATTCAAGCCCGCACCGCAAGGTCCGCGGGCTTTTTTTTGTCTGGGGAGTTTGTGGCAAGTTCGCAGTATTCGGCGAATGTACCTTGCTTTCTTGGCAAAAGCTGTGTAGCATCCAGAAATCGCCTGTCGCATTTAGCTGTAAAAATACAGATAAATACGATACGGGCCAATACAAGAGTAGATTCGTTACACGTCGGAACCACTTTCCAGATAGGTCTGGGTTTCGGGAATCTTCTCCTGTATTGATGAATGCAAAAAACCTGCTTGCCTTGTGGCCGCAGGTTTTTTTTACGTCTGATACCGTATTTTTACTATATTGCAGTGCGCAATATTTCACCTTATAGTTGTTTCGTCTCCTCCAACTCCCCTATGGATTGGATTCAGCCCGCGCCGCAAGGTACAGCGGGCTTTTTTTTGCCTGCTGCAAAAGGAGAGAGTGGTGGTTGCTGCTTACTGATGGGGTTTGGCGGTCCGGCTTCGCTGCAGGCGGGCATTGGAGCGGGCGTTGCGGTTATAGCTGGAGAGGAAGCCGCGCGTCTTGAGTTCTTTGTGCAGCAGGAAAACGGCGAGCAGGGCGGCGAAACTGGCTGAGGCAAGGATGATTAACATTTTTTGTCGGCTTTCTGAGTGATACAGGAGCAGAGCAAAATTCGCGCCAGATAGGCTTATTCTTCACCCCGGCCGTTCATCGCGCCATCAGCGTATCCAGCAGCCAGCTGCCGGCCGGCCCCAATCCGCGGCGGCGCGACCAGACTGCATCCACCTGTATGCTTTTCGGCCAGCCGCGCACCTGCAGTTCCAGCAGGCTGTTGGCGGCAAAGCGCTTGGCCAGCCAGTACGGCAGTTCGGCCCAGCCAAAGCCCAGTTCTGTCATTTCCAGCAGCAGCAGATAGCTGGAGGCAGTCCAGGAGCGGCCTCGGCGGCGCTGCACCGCGTCGGCGCTGTCTTCGCCATAGGTGCTGAGACGCAGCTCGCGCGCGTTGTGCAGCATTTCGGTAGTAATGTGGCGCGCCTTGGCGAGTGGGTGCTGCTTGCCGACATACAGGCCGATGGCCGAGCGGTCGGGCACCGATTCGAAGCCGATGTCGGGCGGGTAATCCGCCTGCGCCGCCACCAGCCCGAGATGGGCGCGCCCTTCTTGCACCAGCGCTACCACGTCGTTGCGCTCCGCAATCAGGCATTCCAGCTCCAGTTCGGGATAGCGCTGTTCAAAACTGGTGAGGATTTCTTCAAAGCGGTCCGACTGGTAAGTATCGGACAGCACCAGGGTCAGCTGCGGTTCGAGGCCGTCGGCCAGCCGATGGGCAGAGCGTTCCAGGCGGTCGCTGGCCTCGATCACCTGCTGGGCGTACACCAGCATCGCCTGGCCCTGGGGCGTCAGGCTGGGACGGCGGGTGGCGCGGTCGAACAGGGTCAGGCCGAGGTCGATTTCCAGGTTGGCGATGGCCTCGCTGACGGTAGATTGCTGCTTGCCCAATTTGCGCGCCGCCGCGGAAAACGAGCCCAGCGTCGCCGCTTCGACAAACATGAACAGGGTTTCCAGCGAATGGCGCATGGCGTAATGGCTCCAATGTATCGGTTTAACCGATGGTAACTAGTTTTATAGTATCAGCTTAATCGAAGAAAATCCTTGCATCAGACATTTCTGAAGCAACGGAGGCAATATGAATACCAATAAAACCTGGGGTGAGCGCATCACTCACGCGCTGATTTTCGAAGCGTTGGCAGTCGGCCTGACCGCGCCGGTCTTGTCGTGGGTAATGAAAATGCCGATGGCGCACGCGGGCGCGCTGACGCTGATGATCTCGCTGGTGGCGATGAGCTGGAACATGATTTTCAACGCCATGTTCGACCGCGTCGAACGGCATTGGCGCATAGTCCGCACCATGGCGGTCCGGGCGGTGCATGCTGTCACGTTCGAACTGGGCCTGGTGGCGATCGTGGTGCCGCTGGTGGCGTGGTGGCTGGACATGAGCTTGCTCGATGCACTGATCCTCGACATCGGCTTACTGATGTTCTTCCTACCCTATACTTTCCTGTTCAATCTGGGCTACGACAAGCTGCGCGAAGCGCTGTTGAAGCGGCGCGCTCTGCTTAACAATTGAAGCGGAATGTGAACCGCCGTTGCAGGCCGTGATTGCCTGCGATGGCTTGAGGAATTCCGGGCAGCGTCCGGATTATTGAAAATAGCCGGTGCTGACCACCAGCGGTTTTCCTTCCAGGCCGGCGCTAATCAGGCGGCGGGCGACGCCTTCGATCTTGCTCTGGAAAGCCCGATAGGTATCGAGCAGGTCGAGCTTGGGATCTTTCGAATGCGACAGGTCGGAAAGGGTGGTTGCCGGCACCAGGCATTGATATTGTTTGAACTCGACTGTTACCGAAAACAGGATCCCGGCTTTAGTGAGAAGAGGTGCAGCAAGTACGTTGTCCATCATGTTCTCCACGATAATACGGTTGCGCAGAGTCAGACGGGATCGATAGGGCAGGCTATCTGGCTGCCTCTCAATGATGTACGCAAACTGTCCCGGTGGCAAGGACTATGCAAGCGCTGGTTTTGAGTTTTGTTATGCACTTCCCGAATATCAGGTATGTGAACTATAAAGCATACAAACATGGGTCGTATTGCTATAGTCACACCTGTCTCCTCCAACACCTCCTAGGTTTGGATTCAGCCCGCAAGCCTTAGCGCTGCGGGCTTTTTTTTGGTTCTTCACGGATTACCGGGATAGGCGGCTTTAATCTTCAGGAAGAAGAAGGCGCTATCCCGGTATCCGTATGCCATGCGCTTCATCACTTTGATGCGATTGTTAATTCCTTCGAGCTGCCCTGTGTGCATCGGCCAGCGTACCCTGGCTATGATTCCACGCCAGTAGATTTTGAGCTTTTTGGCAAATTTCTGTAGTGGCTCGATGCTACTGTCATGGGCCATCTTTAGCCAGGCGCGCCAGGCGTTGCGCCAATGCCAAGCGCTAGTGGCCTGCCATAGTTCCTTCAGACTGGCCTTCATAATGTAGACCGTCATCAATGCTTTGTTTGCAGCTAGCAGTTCGTCCAATTTCGGCTGCTGCTCGGACGGCACGTTGCTGCGATTGCGCAACAACAGCCATCGGGCGCGCTTGACGACACGCCTCATAGGGAGATCGCCTTTAAGGCGATTGGCCTCGTCCACGCGCACCCTGTCGATCACCTCCCGACCGTATTTGGCAATCACATGAAACAGGTCGTAGACCACTCTGGCTTGCGGGCAATGCAGCTGGACTTCGAGGTCGAAAGCCGTATTCATGTCCATGGCCACTGCCTTTATATCGGCGCAACGCGCCGGCCCTAGCCATTCACAGAACACGCGAATTGCCTCTCTGCTACGACCCTCGCCAACCCAGAGAACGCGGCGCGTGTCGGCATCGAGGACAACCGTGGCATAGCGATGTCCTTTGAACAGCGCGAATTCATCCATCACTAGCCTGGTTGGCTGGGCGTCAGGCAGCTCAGCCAATTTACCCTCCAGGCGTTGTCGGTCGATCTTGCGCACCGTTTCCCAGTGCAGCCCGGACAGCTTGCAGACGTGAGCCGCAGGTAGCTTCTCGCACCATAGACCAACGAATTGGGCCAGACGCTGAGTAATGCGTGCGTGCCGATCCAGCCACTTCACACGCTCGGTGCGTGTGCCACAGGAATCGCAGCGCAGCCGCCGAAGATTCACCTGCAGCCACACAGAATCGCCGAGCATCGGCATGTCACGTATGAGGTCTCGTGAACTTGGGAACAAGATTGCTCACAGCCGGAGCAAATCATTGGCGCGCCGTCAGTGGGCACAAGGCTGATCCAAGTGTCGTCGTCGCGTCGGTCAAAATTCCAGACGCGAAAGCCTTCCCAGAATGGGAGGTCAAGATTATTATCCGTCATTGAAAGCGGTGGGGTTGGGTAGAAACTGTTGGTCGCACAACAAGTTTAAACTTACTTCACCGCTTTCCCATTTCTAGATTACTTCCCGATAATCCGTGAAGAACCTTTTTTTTGTCCGCGGCGCGCATATGAAAAACCCGCCACGCCAGACTGGCGAGGCGGGTTGCGGTAAGTCCGCCAGCGTCTCAAACGGCGCCGGCTAAACCAGCGGAATCAATGCGCCATGCAATAGCCATCCAGCTCCAGCAGCAACTGCTGTTTGGCCGCAGCCGGCAGGAAAGTCGCTTCAAAGGCATTCCGCGCCAGCATCACCAGTTCGGTGCGGCTCAGGCGCAGCGACGCCGCCACCGCCAGGAAATTGGCATTCATGTAGCCGCCGAAATAGGCCGGATCGTCAGAGTTGACGGTGACCGCCAGGCCGGCGTGCAGCAGGCGCGCCAGGTTGTGCTTGCGCATGTCGTCGACCACGCACAGCTTGAGGTTGGAGAGCGGGCATACCGTCAGCGGAATGCGCTGTTCCGCCAGGCGTTTCATCAGGGCCGGATCTTCTTCGCTGCGGACGCCGTGATCGATGCGCTCGACATGCAGCATATCCAGCGCATCCGAAACGTATTGCGGCGGACCTTCTTCGCCGGCATGGGCGACCAGGTGGAAGCCGAGTTCGCGGCAGCGCGCGAACACTCGCGCAAATTTTTCCGGCGGATTGCCGCGCTCGGCTGAATCCAGGCCGATGCCTATCCACAGGTCGCGGTACTCGGCGCGCAGCGGCAGCGCTGCTTCCAATGTGGCGAAGGCGTCTTCTTCCGACAGATGGCGCAGGAAGGACATGATGATGGCGCTGCTGAAGCCGTGCTGGTCGCGCGCCTCGCGCAAGGCGCGAGCGATGCCGGCGAACACCACCTCGATGGCGATGCCGCGCTCGGTATGGGTTTGCGGGTCGAAGAAAATTTCAGAATGGCGGACATTGTCGGCGCGCGAGCGGACGATGTAGGCCATGGTCATGTCATAAAAATCCTGCTCGGTCTGCAGCACGGCGGCGCCGGCGTAGTAGAGGTCGAGGAAGGATTGCAGGTCGGTGAAAGCGTAGGCTGCGCGCAGTTCCTCGACCGACGCGTAGGGTAGAGTGACGTTGTTGCGTTGTGCCAGTGCAAACAGTAATTCTGGTTCCAGCGTGCCTTCGATATGCAGGTGCAATTCCGCTTTCGGCAAGCCTTCGATGAAGGAAACAAGGTCTGCTGCAAGCGGCGGGGTGGTGCTTATTGAATTCATGTGTGCTTCCATTATTAACGGTGCCTAATCCGCAATTTTACAGAATTGCGCAAGCGTTCCCCCGTTTTTGCCAACAAGCTGCCATTTTCAGGCAGCCTGCCGTCAGTTGGCAGCCCCCAGAAACTGCTGCAGCTCGGCCGTTTTCGGATGTGCAAAAATCTCTTCCGGCGGCCCGATTTCATGCACTTTTCCCTGATGCATGAACACCACACGGTCGCAGACTTCGCGGGCGAAGCGCATTTCATGGGTCACCATCAGCAAGGTCATGCCTTCTTCCGCCAGGCTGCGCACCACGGTCAGCACTTCGTTCACCAGTTCAGGGTCCAGCGCCGAGGTAATCTCGTCGCATAGCAGCGCCTGCGGCTGCATCGTCAGCGCACGCGCAATCGCTACCCGCTGCTGCTGGCCGCCGGACAGCTGGTCCGGGTAGGCGTCGAATTTTTCCGCCAGGCCGACCCGCGCCAGGTTGTCTTGCGCCGACTTGCGAGCCGCCGCTTCGCTAGTGCCTTTGACGATCATCGGCGACAGCATCACATTGCGGCCGACTGTCAGGTGAGGAAACAGGTTGAACTGCTGGAAGATCATGCCGACCTTGAGGCGCAGCGCGCGCAGTTCCAGCTCGCTCTTGCCCAGGTGGGCGCCGCCGACGCTGATATTGCCCTCGTCTATGCTTTCCAGGCCGTTGATACAGCGCAGCAGGGTGCTCTTGCCGGAGCCGCTCTTGCCGATGATGGCGATCACTTCGCCGGCTTCCACGTCCAGCCGGATGCCCTTCAGCACCTGGTTGTCGCCGAAGCTCTTCTTTACATTGTCAATCGCGATGAGTGCCATTGAATTTCCTTTCCAGAGACTGACTGTATTTGGACAGCGGCCAGCACAACGCGAAGTACATCAGCGCGACCACGGCATACACCGTGAACGGCTGGAAGGTGGCGTTGGTGATCATGGTGCCGGCTTTCGACAGCTCGACGAAGCCGATGATCGAGGTGACCGCGGTGCCTTTGACGATTTGCACGCTGAAACCGACGGTAGGCGGAATCGCGATGCGCAAGGCTTGCGGCAGGATCACATGGCGCATCTGCTGCAGATAGGTCATCGCCAGCGACGACGATGCTTCCCACTGGCCGCGCGGAATCGCTTCCACGCAGCCGCGCCAGATTTCCGCCAGGTAGGCGCTGCTCCAGCAGGTCAGCGCCAGGCCCGCCGCCAGCCAGGCCGGAACGTCGAGGCCGAACAGCGCCAGGCCGAAAAAGGCCAGGAACAATTGCATCAGCAACGGCGTGCCCTGGAACAGTTCGATGTACATCTTGGTGACGCGCCGCAGCCAGGTCTGCTTGGAGGTGCGCAGGAACAGCACGATCAGGCCGAGCAGGCCGCCGAGGGCAAACGAGGCCAGCGACAGCAGCACGGTCCAGCGCAAGGCCAGCAGCAGGTTGCGCACGATATCCCACAGTGAGAACGAAATCATGCAGCCCCCTTTGGCGTCCGCCGTCCGAACAACAGGTTGCCGAGCAGGTGCAATAACTGGCGTAGGCCGATGGCCAGCAACAGGTAGATGGCGGTGGACAACAGATAGGATTCAAACGAACGGAAATTGCGGCCCTGGATGAAATTGGCCGCGTAAGCGAGTTCTTCCACCGCGATCTGCGAGCAGACCGCCGAACCCAGCATCACGATCACCACCTGGCTCGACAGAGCCGGCCAGATCTTTTGCAAGGCCGGCGGCAGGATCACGTGGCGGAAGATCTGCATGCGGGTCATCGCCAGGCTGAGGCCGGCTTCGATCTGCCCGCGCGCCACGGCGGCGATGCCGGCGCGGATGATTTCGCAGCTGTAGGCGCCCAGGTTGATCACCATGGCCAGCAAGGCCGCTTCCATCTCGGAGATTTGCAAACCGACTCCGGGCAGCCCGAAAAAGATGAAAAACAGCTGGATCAGGAACGGCGTGTTGCGGATCAGCTCGACATAGGCGCTGACCAGCGGCCGCAGCCAGCGCGGTCCCTGGGTCTTGGCCCAGGCCGCACAGATGCCGACCGTGATGCCGAGCACACCGCCGATGGCGATCAGCTCGATCGTGACCAGCACGCCCTTGATGAGCACGGCGGGATAGTCGAACGCGGCCAGGAAATCAAAATGGTAGCTCATGAGACTGGTTCCGCAGCTGGCAATTACAGGTTGGCCGGCAGCGGCAGTCCCAGCCACTTGACGCTGATCGCGTTCAGTTCGCCGTCCTTCTTGGTTTCCGCCAGGATGGCGTTGACCTTGTCGAGCAGCTTCTTCTCATCTTTGTTGAGGCCGATCGAGCATGGCGAATTCTTGATCAGGAATTTTGTTTCGGGCTTCTTCGGCGGATTCTTGGCGATGATCGCCGCCGCCACCACGTTGCCGGTTGCTACCAATTGAACCTGGCCCGAGAGGAAGGCGCTGATGGTGCCGTTATTGTCTTCATAACGCTTGATAGTGGCGCTGGCTGGAGCGATCTTGCTCAGTTCCAGGTCTTCCACCGCGCCGCGGGTCACGCCCACGGTCTTGCCGGCCAGGTCGGCCGCGCTGGCGACTTTCTGATCGGCGCCGCCGAACACGCCGTTATAGAAAGGAGCATAGGCTTCGCTGAAATCGATGACTTTTTCGCGCTCCGGGTTCTTGCCAAGGCTGGAAATGATCAGGTCTACCTTCTTGGTTTGCAGGTAAGGCACGCGGTTGGCGCTGGTGACCGGCACCAGTTCGACCTTGACGCCCAGTTTCTTGGCGATCAGGGTGGCGACGTCGATATCCAGGCCTTGTGGCTTGAGATCGCTGGTGACCGAGCCGAACGGCGGGAAGTCCTGCGGCACCGCGACCTTCAGCACACCGCTCTTGACGATCTGGTCAAGCGCATCGGCCCGGGCGGTGCTGCTGAACAGGGCGGTAACGGCGACCATGGCAAACAGAATCTTGGGAAATTTCATGTTAAAACTCCTTCAGCTGGGGTGGTATTGCGAATGACTGCTTGTCGAAATTTTCATTGAGCGGCGCCAGCGCCTGCTGCAGCGGCGACAGCGGGCCACGGCCACTATGCAGCGACTCTTCCAGGCCCGCTTCAACGTTGCATAAATGGCTGTGCATCAATTGTTCCGCCTGCTCCAGGTCGCCGTTTTCCAGGGCGGCGACGATGCCGACGTGTTCGGCGCAGGATTGCCTGGCGTGATGCGATGACTGGTATTGCATGGCGGTCAGCGTGGTGCGCGTGGTCAGGTCGCGCAGCGTGTCGGCCAGCAATGGATTACCGAACGATTCGCACAGGCAGACGTGGAAATCGCCCAGCAGGAAGCTGCGGCCGGCGACGTCGTCGCCTTCCAGCGCCGCCTGTTCGCGCTCGACATGCAGGCGCAGGGCACGGATCGCTTCCGAGCTGATCGGCCGCGCATGGCGCAGCAGGCCCAGTTCCAGCACCCGCCGTGCTTCAAAAGCGGCGCGCGCATCTTCCGGCGTCGGTTCGATCACATACCAGCCGCGGCGCGCGCTGACCGTAACGATCCCGCGCGTCACCAGCCGCGTCAGCGCTTCGCGGATCTGGGTGCGGCTGACGCCAAACAATTCCGCCAGCTGCTGCTCGCCCAGACGGGTGCCGGGCGCAAGTTTGCGCGCCAGCATCGCTTCGGTGATCCGTTCGGCGATCTGGGTGGAGGATTTGGCGGTGGCGGTCATGCCGGACTACCAGCAAGTCGTATGCCAGGTGATATTTGAGACTGATGCACCAATCTGATATACAAGATTGATGTATCAGCTCACCAAATTGGTAAGCGCTGTCGATAATTGTCACTAAAACAGGGAGTAGCTGCGCTTTTTTGGCACCTGCCGGGGATTGCCGGCATTGATATAAAATCAGAAACATTCATCAATACTGAACCAGGATCAAGAACATGACTCAGATAGTGAACGCCGATTTCGCCAATGCGCGCCATGCCACTGCAATTGTGGAGCTGTTGAACGGTTATGCAATGGACGCCATGGGCGGCGGCCAGCAACTCACCAATTTCGTCAAAAGCAACCTGGTCGCCACCCTCGGCAAAAGAAACGATGTCCATGTGGTGCTGGCCTTTGCCGGCGACGAGCCGGCGGGAGTGGCGATCTGCATTGAGGGATTCTCGACTTTTGCCTGTCAGCCGCTGCTGAATATCCACGATCTGGCGGTTGCGGAGAAATTTCGCGGCCGCGGGATTTCGAAGCAGCTGATCGCGCAGGTTGAGCAGGTAGCGCTCGGACTGGGCTGCTGCAAGATCACCCTGGAGGTATTGGAAGGCAACCAGCGTGCCCAGGCGCTCTATAAGTCGACCGGGTTTGCCGCTTATGAACTGGATCCGGCCATGGGCAAGGCAATGCTGCTGCAGAAAAAACTCTAGTCCGACGCCGGCCGTGAGTAGCGGGGATGCCGGATTCGATCAAATAATGGAGTCCCTGGATGAATCTGAGCATTTTTCCCGAGTTGCAATACCTGGAAGCCGGCCTTTATGTGCTTGGCGCTGCCTTGTTAGCGGCGCTGCTGGCCGGCGTGCTGCATCGTGTGGGTATCATGCTGCTGCGGCGGATGGGCCGGAACCGTCCCTACCTCACGAATGCCAGTTTTATCGCTTATCGCGCCAGCCAGGCGTGCCTGATCCTGTTCGCGGTCCGCCTGGTGCTGACCGGGGCGCCGGACGAGACTCCGTGGCTGCTGCCGCTGTCCTATCTGACCTCGGTAGCGCTGATCGCCGCCTTGACCTGGCTGGCGATGCGCTGCATCCGGGCGTTAAGCGCCACCGTGGTCCAGCTCAACCCCGTCAGTGCCGCCGATAACCTGAAAGCCCGCCGTATCGTGACCCAGACCAGGGTGCTGACGCGTAGCGCCTACTTCATTACCGGCCTGCTCGGCTTGAGCTTCGTTTTACTGACCTTGCCCGGCGCCCGTCAGTTCGGCGCCAGCTTGCTGGCCTCCGCCGGGATAGCGGGCCTGGTCGCCGGCATCGCGGCGCGGCCGGTGCTGGGGAATTTCATTGCCGGCATGCAGATTGCGTTTTCGCAGCCGATCTGCATCGACGATGTCTTGATCGTCAAAGGCGAGTGGGGGCGGGTCGAAGAAATCACCGGCAGCTTCGTGGTGGTGCGGATCTGGGATGAAAGGCGCCTGATCGTGCCTTTGCAATGGTTTATAGAAAACCCGTTTGAAAACTGGACGCATAAATCCTCGACCATCCTCGGCACGGTTTTCCTGTGGCTGGATTTCGCTGTCCCGGTGCCCGCCGTGCGCGCCGAATTCGAGCGCATATGCAAACAATCGCTATTGTGGGATGGCCGAGTTTGCGTGCTGCACGTGACCGACGCCAGCGAGCGCGCCATGCAGTTACGCTTGCTGGTCAGCGCGAAGGATTCTGGCGCGGCCTTCGACTTGCGCTGCGCCATTCGTGAAGAGATGATCGCTTTCATCGCCCGGCGCTATCCGGAGAGCCTGCCGCGCTTGCGCGCGGCGCTCGACGCCGAGCCGGTCAAAGCGACCGATCCCGACGTTGAGCCGCCCGCCGCTTCCAGCTAACCGTGGTCAGCCGGTATTGCGCAAGCCCGCAGCAATCCCGTTGATGCTCAAGTGGATGCCGCGCTTGACCCGCTCTTCTGTCGTGCGGCCAGCAGCGGTCACGCTGCGGTGGCGCTTGATCAGCTCGACCTGCAAGTGATTCAGCGGATCGAGATAGGCGAAGCGGTTCTTGATCGAACGCGCCAGCAGCGGATTGCCGGACAGGCGGTCCTTGGCGCCGGTGATGGCCGACAGGATGCTGCTGGTGCGCTCATGTTCATCGACGATGCGCTTGAAGATGCTGTTGCGCAGCTTGCGGTCGGTGACCAGCCCGGCGTAGCGCGAGGCCACCGCCAGGTCGGTTTTCGACAACACCATATCCATGTTCGACAGCAGGGTGGCGAAGAACGGCCATTCCTTGTACATCACGCGCAGGGTCGCCAGTTTCTGGCTTTTCAGCTTGGCGTCTTTGCCGCTGTCGTTATCTTCGTCCAGCCAGCTTTCGATGGCGCTGCCGAAGCCGTACCAGCCCGGCAGCAGCAAGCGGCACTGGCCCCAGGAAAAGCCCCATGGAATCGCCCGCAGGTCTTCGATGCGGCGCGTCGATTTACGCGAAGCAGGGCGCGAACCGATATTCAGTTCGGCGATTTCGGCGATCGGCGTGGCGGCGAAGAAGTAGTCGGTGAAGCCCGGGGTTTCATACACCAGGTTGCGGTACGACTGGTAGGCGCGTTCCGACAAGCCATCCATCAGTTCTTCAAACTCGCCCAGCTTTTTCATCTGCTTGCTGTCGGCGGTGTTCGGCATCAGGCTGGCTTCCAGCGTCGCCGCCACCAGCAGCTCCAGGTTGCGGCGGCCGATTTCCGGATTGGAGAATTTGGAAGCGATGATTTCGCCTTGTTCGGTCAGGCGGATCTGGCCGTTGACGGTGCCTGGCGGCTGCGCCAGGATCGCCTGGTAGCTTGGGCCGCCGCCGCGGCCGACGGTGCCGCCGCGGCCATGGAACAGGCGCAGCTTGACGCCGGCCTGGTCGAACACGCGCACCAGCTGGATCTCGGCCTTGTACAGTTCCCAGTTGGAGGTGAGGAAGCCGCCGTCCTTGTTGGAATCGGAATAGCCCAGCATCACTTCCTGCAGCTTGCCTTGCTTGGCGATCAGGCGCGCCACCGGTGGCAGCGCCATGAACTGTTCCATGATCGCAGCCGCGCGGCGCAGGTCGGGAATGGTTTCAAACAGCGGGATCACCATCACTTCCAGCGTGCCGCTATCCTTGCCATCCTTGCTCGCCTTGTCCTTGCCTTCAGGACGCAGCAAGCCGGTTTCCTGCTGCAGCAGTAACACTTCCAGCAGGTCCGACACGGTTTCGGTATGCGAGATGATGTAGTTGCGGATCGAGCGCGCGCCGTAGCGCTTGCGCATCTCGCCTGCCGCGCGCAGGATCGATAACTCCGAAACGGTCTCGTCGGAGTAATCGATATACGGCGAGTACAGCAGGCGCGGCTTGGCCAGTTCGGCCAACAGCAGGTCGATCTTCTGTTCTTCGCTCAGCTTGTCGTAGGCGCCTTCCACCTGCGCCTGCGCGAACAGCTCGGTCAGCACCCGTTCATGCACATCGGAACTCTGGCGCATGTCGAGCGAGGCCAGGTGGAAGCCGAAAATCTCGGAGGCGCGCTTGAGCGTCGCCAGCCGCGGCTTGATCAGGGCGCTGCCATGGTGGGCGCGCAGCGAGTCTTCGACGATCTGCAATTCGCGGGTGAATTCCTGCGGCGCCATATAGTGGGCCGCGGCGCCGACTTCCTGGCGCAAGATGTTGGTGGCGCCCAGTTCGCGCGCGGTCGAGGCCAGCCGCGCGTAAATCCCGATCAGAGCGCGGCGATAGGGTTCGTCGGCACGATGGTCCGAGGTGTCCGGCGAATTTTCCGCCAGCGCCAGCAATTCCTGGTTGACGCTAACCATCAAGGTCGAGACCGATAGTTCGGCGCCGAGGGCGTGCACTTCTTCCAGGTAGAAATCGAAAATGGTGGTCGATTGCCGCGTCAGCGCGCGCTGCATGGTGCCAGCGTTGACGTTCGGATTGCCGTCGCGGTCGCCGCCGATCCAGCTGCCCATCTGCACGAACGGCGCCAGTTCGGTGCTGCCCTGGCGGCCGCGGGTCGGGAACTGGGTGGCGATTTCGCCTTCGATGTCGTCGTACAGCGCCGGCAGTTCGCGCAGGAAGGTGATGCGGTAATAGGACAGGGCGTTTTCGATTTCATCGGCCACGGTCAGCTTGGTGTAGCGCAGCATACGGGTCTGCCAGAGGGTGGCGATGCGGCCGCGCAGCAGTTCAGTATTATCGCGCAGTTCCTTGGCGGTCAGCGGACGGTCGCGCTCGGCAAGCAGGCGGGCGATTTCGCGTTCGGCGTCGAGGATGCTCTTGCGCTGCACTTCGGTCGGATGGGCGGTCAGCACCGGTGAAATCAGCGCATCCTTGAGGAAGTTGCGCACGGTGGCGCCGGAAACGCCGGCGTCATCCAGTTTGCTCAAGGCATGGGCGACGCTGCCGGCTTGCGCGGCCGAGCCGGCCAGCAGGTGGGCGCGGCGGCGGCGGTTGTGATGCTGGTCTTCGGCGATATTCGCCAGGTGCGAAAAATAGGAAAATGCCCGCACCACCGAATTGGTCTGGTCGCGGGTGAGTTTTTTTAGCAGCTTGTCGAGATCGGCGCCGGCTTGCGGGTCCGACTCGCGGCGGAAACGCACGGCCGTCTGGCGGATGGTTTCTACTACTTCAAATACCGCATCGCCCTCTTGTTCGCGCAGCACGTCGCCCAGCAAGCGGCCCAGCAGACGGATATCTTCCTTGAGCGGCGCATCTTTGTTGGGAGGGGATTTTTTTACCTGGACAGCAGAATTCAATTGTTTTGCCATAATAACGAGTGCAATCAGCTTTTCTGGGGTGAGGGACGAAGGGCGTGTAACAGTTGCTAAGGGGTCAAACGCTTGCGATATAACTATTCCGATATAGGATGTACAACTGAGGCTACAGGGAGCGCATGTTAAAATCCGCAGTGGAAACAATGCATTTCGTTGGGCGTTTTTGATATGGCTTGTTAGCGGTCAGATAACTCTGTCCGGCGACGTCTGCTGCATCAAGATGCATGGCTAATACCTGAAAGAACCTGTGTCGAAAATATCCTCCCCCTCCAAGTTGATCATTGCATCGCGTGAAAGCCGTCTCGCCATGTGGCAAGCGGAACACGTGCGTGCGCGCTTATCTGCATTATATCCAGACTGTAATATAGAAATCCTCGGCATGACCACCCGCGGCGATCAAATTCTTGACCGCACCTTGTCCAAGGTGGGCGGCAAGGGCCTGTTTGTGAAGGAGCTGGAAGTGGCGATGGCGGAAGGCCGCGCCGACCTGGCGGTGCATTCGCTGAAAGACATGCCGATGGATCTGCCGCCCGGCTTTGCGCTGGCGGCCGTGCTGGAGCGGGAAGATCCGCGCGATGCTTTCGTTTCCAATGACTACGCCGGACTGGAACAGTTGCCGGCCGGCGCCGTGGTCGGCACCAGCAGCCTGCGCCGCCAGTCGCTGATCGCCGCGCGCTTTCCGCATTTGCAGATCAAGCCCTTGCGCGGCAACCTCGACACCCGGCTAGCCAAGCTCGATCGCGGCGAGTACGCCGCCATCATCCTGGCCGCCGCCGGCCTGAAACGGCTGGGTCTGGCGGACCGGATCAAGGCGCTGATCGAGCCGGAACAGAGCTTGCCGGCGCCGGGGCAGGGCGCGATGGCGATTGAAATTTGTGAGGACCGCGCCGATCTGCAGCACATCCTGGCGCCCTTGAACCATTTGCCGACCGCGCAGGCGGTGACAGCGGAGCGTACCTTGTCGCGTGCTTTCGGCGGCAGCTGCCAGATTCCGCTGGCAGCCTTCGCCACCATAGATGGCGGCCAGATGCGCTTGCGCGCCATGATCGGCACCCCGGACGGCAAACATGTGGTGACCGCCGACGCCAGCGGCGCGGCCGATGCAGCGCAGGCGCTGGGCGGAAAAATTGCCGAGGAGTTGGCGGCGCAGGGTGCGGCGGCAATTCTCGCGCTTTGCCGGGAGGCCTAGTGCGCCACATGCCATTCCCGCAAGCAGTGCGGCCAGCCATCTAGTATCTATGTCGCCTAGCCCATCTCCCATCATCATCACCAGGCCGGCGGCGCAAGCTACGGCGCTGGCGCAACAGATTGCGGCGCGCGGCCGCCAGCCTATTGTCTTCCCCTTGCTGGAAATCCTGCCTTTGCGCGACAGCGCGCCTTTGCAGGCGGTGCTGGCGCGGCTCGACGACTACGCCTTGGCGGTGTTCGTCAGTCCGAACGCGATCGACGCCGCCATGCGCCATGTGTCCAGCTGGCCGCGGCAGGTGGCGATCGGCATCGTCGGCGAGGGCAGCCGGGCAGCGCTGGCGCAGTACGGCCTGACTGCGCAAAACGCCACTATCTTCAGTCCGCCCGATCCGGCCCGCACGGATTCGGAAGGCTTGCTGCAGGCGCTCGACCTGGACGCCTTGCGCGGCGCCAAAGTGCTGCTGGTGCGCGGCGAAAGCGGCCGCGAATTTTTTGCCGATGCCTTGCTGGCGGCCGGCATCCAGGTGCAGGCGATTGCCGCCTATCGACGCCAGGCGCCGCAGCTGGACCAGGCGCTGGCAACCCGGCTGCAGCAATTGCTGGACAGCCGGAATGACTGGATAATCACCAGTTCGGAGGCGCTGCGGCATCTGCTGGAGCTGGTGCGGCAGGTCGAAAGCGGCAGCGGTGTTGCAAAAATCCAACAGCAGCATCTCCTTGTGCCACATGCCCGTATTGCCGAAACTGCACATGCGCTTGGATTTAGCGACGTTACTCTCACCGGCTCAGGCGACGAACGGCTGCTAGCCGCGTTACAATTCCCGCTATGAACGAATCGATACCCACTCCAGAATTGAACCAGTCCGCTGGTCCCGCCGCCAGTGCGGCGACATCGCCGTCCTCGGGAGCGCAGCCGGTGCTGCAGCCTTACCCGATCAACAGCGGCAAAGGCGGCGGCAGGCCGCTGGGCCTGGTGTACCTGGCTTTGCTGCTGCTGGCCGTGCTGCTGGCCGGCCAGTGGTGGGTGATGCATAGCGAAAATAACAAGCTGCGCCAGGAAATCGCGCGCCGCCTGCAAGCCGGCGACAGCACCAATACCGAAACCAAGGTGCTGGTGAAGTCGGTGCAGGACGGCGCCAAGGAGTTGCAAGGCAAGGTCAGCGTCTTGGAAAGCAAGCAGCTGGAGTCGCAAAGCCAGCAACTGGCGCTGGAGCAGCTGTACAAGGATCTGTCGAAGAATGGCGATGAGCAAGCCTTGTCGGAAGTGGAAGAAGTGCTGTCGACCGCCAGCCAGCAGCTGCAACTGGCCGGCAATGTCCAGGGCGCGCTGATCGCTTTGCAGAACGCCGACAAGAACCTGTCGCGCTCCGACAAGCCGCAATTCATCATCGTGCGGCGCGCCATCGCCAGCGATATCGAAAAACTCAAGGCTCTGCCGACGCTGGACGTGACCGGCATCGCCGTGCGCCTGGACAGCGTCATCGGCCAGATCGACAGCATGCCGCTGCTGTCGGATGAAAAGCCGGTGGCCGGCGTCAGCCAGCCGAGCAACCAGGCGCCGCTCAGCAGCAAGGCCAAGCCGGCCAAGGCTGCCGCCAACCCCAATATCGCCAAGTCGCAGGCCGCCACCGACGCTGCCGTGACCGACTGGAAAAACCGCGTGCACGACCTGTGGCAAAGCTGGAGCTCTGAAATGTGGACCGAAATCAGCCAGCTGATACGGGTGCGCACGGTGGCGACGCCGGATGCCTTGCTGTTGTCGCCGACCCAGGCCTACTACGCCCGCGAGAACCTGAAGCTGCGCTTGCTGAATGCGCGCCTGGGTCTGTTGTCGCGCAATGAATCGGCTTTCCGCAGCGACCTGATTGCGGCGCAGGAAACCATCACCAAGTATTTCGACACTCGCGCCAAACAGACGCAGACCGTGCAGACCATGCTGAAGCAGGTCCAGAACAGCAATCTTTCGATCACCATGCCGGCGCTGGACAGCCCCACGGCGATCCGTACTTACAAAGGCAAGCCATAGTCATATGCGATTCTTTCTCCGGCTTGTAGCTCTGTTTGCGGTCGCCATCGGCCTGGCTGTGTTGGCGCGTTACAACCCCGGCAACGTGGTGCTGTTTTTCCCACCTTACCGGATCGACCTGTCATTGAATTTCTTTGTCGTCCTGCTGCTGCTTCTGTTCATCCTCCTGTATGTGGTGATCCGCACCATCCGCGTGACCCAGAAGCTGCCTGCGCGCGTGATCGGCTATCGCCGCCACAAGCGCGAGACCACAGCCAACAACGCCTTGCGCGATTCTCTCAAATCCCTGTTTGAGGGCCGCTTCGGCCAGGCTGAAAAGGCCGCCACGCGTGCCGCCGAACTGCAGGACAACCTGGGCGTGGCGGCGCTGATCGGCGCTCGCGCCGCGCATCGCATGGGGCAACCCGAGCGGCGCGATATCTGGCTGGCCAGCATCGAGGACGACGAGCCGCTGAAAACCGCGCGCCTGATCACCACCCTGGATCTGCTGGTGGACGAACACAAGTCGCAGGCGGCGCTGCAAGCCGTGAGCGAGCTGAATGCACGCGGCACGCGCCATATCCACGCCTTGCGGCTGGCGCTGAAGGCTAACCAGCAAGCCAAGAACTGGCCGGAAGTGTTGCGCCTGGTGCGTACGCTGAACAAGCATGATGCCTTGCATCCGGCATTGTCGACGCGCCTGCGCGAACTGGCTTATGACGGTTTGCTGTCGGACGATGTGCACGATGCCGAATCGATCACGCGCCTGTGGGCCACCGTGCCTAACGAAGACCGCAGCAAGCCGTTCATCGCCATGCGCGGCGCCGGCGCCTTCAACAAGTGCGGCCTGCACGCCGAAGCACGTGCCATTGTCGAAAAATCCATGGCGACGGAATGGGATCCGCGCCTGCTGGCGACCTACCGCGACGCCGTCGCTGCCGAAGGTACGCCGGAATTGCTGGCGCAGATCGAGCATTGCGAACGCTGGGCCGCCAAGGCGCCGAACGACGCCGAGCTGGCGCTGACCCTAGGCAGCTTCTGTTTCAAGCAGAAATTGTGGGGCAAGGCCCAGCGTCACCTGGAACAGGCTTTGTCGGACGCGGTAGCGCCGGTCACGGTGCGTGAGGCGCATCTGCGGCTGGGACAGTTGCACGAAGCGATCGAGCAGCCGGAACTGGCGGCCGAGCACTACCGGCAGTGCGCGCTGGCGACAGCACTGTAACTGGAAAAATGATCAGGCGCCGACTGTTTGCGGCGCCGAGGTGGGGCAGGGTTTTATGTGCTGATGGCGCGTAAATGACTCTGCCCCATTTTTATTGACGGGCTTTTTCTCTTTTGTCAAACAGGCTTCGTGATGTGTAAAAACGCCGATTTTGTCGAAATGGCCATGCTCGCCTATACTAATGGTCCGTCATTACCTGTGAAAGAGATTCATTGAACAACCTGCTACTGGTTATCGCAGCATTATTTTTGGTAGCCCTCAACGGTTTTTTCGTTGCTGCCGAATTCGGTTTAGTCAAATTACGCCAGACGCGCATCCGCGCCATCGCCAAGACCCAAGGTTTGCGCGGCCGCATCCTGGCCATCGTGCACCGCCAGCTGGACGCTTACCTGTCCGCCTGCCAACTCGGTATTACCCTTGCATCGCTCGGCCTCGGCTGGATCGGCGAGCCGGCCTTCGCCAGCCTGCTGCAGCCGCTGTTCGGCCTGCTCGGCGTCAGCTCGCCGGAACTGATACACGGCGTCTCGTTTTTCTTCGCCTTCTTCCTGATTTCCTTCCTCCACATCGTGATCGGCGAACTGGCGCCGAAGACCGTCGCCATCCGCAACCCGGAAGTCATCGGCCTGTGGTGCGCCCTGCCGTTGTACGGCTTTTACTGGGCCATGTATCCCGCAATCTGGGCGCTCAACGCCAGCGCCAACTGGATCCTGCGCGTGGCCGGGCTGGCCGCCGCCCATGGCCACGATGCGCAGTATTCGGCCGACGAACTGAAGCTGATCCTGCGCGGCAGCCACCACATCGGCGAAAAATTCAACCGCGACGAATGGAACGTGCTGGCGCAGTCGCTCGACTTCAGCGAGCTGGAAGTGTCCGACCTGATGCGCCCGATCAATGAGATCACGGCGCTGCACCAGGCCGCCAGCCTGCAGGAAAACCTGCAGACCATCTATCGCCACCGCTTTAGCCGCTACCCGTTCTTCGACCAGGACGGCGTCAACGTGCTGGGCGTGATCCATCTCAAGGACTTGTTCATCGCGCAGCAGGAAGGCAAGCCGATCGACGGCCTGAACGCTTTCCTGCGGCCGGTGGAGTACGTCTCGCCGCGCATGCCGGCGCTCGAACTGTTCCGCCGTTTCCGTACCGGCGCGCCGCATTTCGCCATCATCGGCAAAAAGGGCAGCAAGCCGGAAGGTTTCATCACGCTCGACAACATACTGGGCGCGATGGTGGGCGAGATCCGCGACGAATTCCGCCGCAACGACAATGAATGGAGCCGCCTCGACGACGGCACCTTGCTGGGCAAGGGCAGCCTGCCGATCTTCAGCCTCGAACGCATCCTCGGCATCGACGTCGTCATCGACGGCGATGAAGACGTCGATTCGGTCGGCGGCCTGATCATGGCCAAGCTCGGCGATCTGCCGCATGAAGGGCAGAAGATCGCATTCGACGGCTTCGACATTGTGGTCAAGAAAATGAACGGTCCGCGTATCGTGCTGGTGAAGGTGTATCCGGCGCCGCGCGCGCTCGACCTCGGCTAATGCGCAGGTAGGCACCACAGCCGCGCTATTGATCAATTACGGCAGAAACGCCCCCAGCCGCACCGACCAGCTTGCCATCGGCGTGGCCGACCAGGCTGCGCGGTTGAACAGGTAGAGGCGCTGGCTGCGCAGCTTGTCAGGCCATGGCTGTTCATCCAGCGAAAGCCCCAGGCTAGGCTGGCATTCCGGGCGCGGAAAGCGGCCGTCGTGGATCAGGATCTCTTGCGTGCGCTTAACGTCGCCGCTCATGCGGAACGCCATCGGCACCACCTCGTCGACCGGCAGGTCGGCCAGCCAGGCGTCACCCACGCACCAGGATGCCTGCGCAGTGATCGACAGCGCGACATTGTCCGGCAGCGCAATCCGGCTGCGCTGGATGACGTCGGCCAGGAACGGTTTCTGGCTATGTGCGACGTCAAAATCCAGCTGCACTACCTGGCTCGGGCTGCGCTTTGCGGCTGCTGCAATAGCCCTGACGATGGTCTGTTTTTGTCGCTCGTTGAGAGCCGGCTTGTGGGGCGTGCGCGCCATGTCGATGTGGACGATGGGGACTACCGGTGCTTTCGGCTGCAGGTTGCCGGCGGCATACCATTCCGGCGGCAGGCGCAAGGGTTGCTGGCGGCGCCGCACGGTGGCGCTGCCGTCGCGCAGCAGCACGGTGGTGTCCAGTACGGCGACGCCTATGCGTTGCGCTTGCAGGTCGGCGCCTGCGGCGTCGCCTGCTTCGGAGGATTTTGAGGATCTGGCGCTGTTGGCAAGCCAGGAGCGGATGTCGTCGGGCCGTTCCCAGACCCACAGCATCAGCGGCGGCAATGCGGCCAGCGCTGCCTGCCTGCTGGCGAATGCCGGCGCTGAAACGGACGCAGTAGCGGACGCAGAAGCGGGCGCTTTCGCCGGGAGGCTTTTTGCCGGCAGCATCGGGCTGCCGGTCAGCAGTAACAGGCAGCATGTAAGCCGCAAACGGCGGGCAGTGCGGGGCAAATAATAAGATGCGCTCAAAATGAATTCCAGGATCAGTGTTTTGCAGCATCGCGCATTGATAAAAAAAGGCAAGAACTGCTTCTTGCCTTTTTGTTCACGCCAATGATTGCAAGGTAGTAATAATTACTGCATGAACCAGCCGTGGCTGACCACGATCGACTGGCCGGTCAGCGCATTCGATTCGAAGCCGCCGAGGAAAATCGCAGTCTGGGCGACGTCGTGGGTGGTGGTGAACTCACCGTCCACGGTGTCTTTCAGCATGACAGTCTTGACCACCTGGTCTTCGGTGATGCCGAGTTCCTTGGCTTGTTCCGGAATCTGTTTTTCCACCAGCGGCGTGCGGACGAAGCCGGGACAGATGACGTTGGCGCGGATCTGATTCTTGGCGCCTTCCTTGGCGACCACTTTCGCCAGGCCGATCAAGCCGTGCTTGGCGGTGACGTACGGCGCTTTCAGCGGCGAAGCTTCGTGCGAGTGGACCGAGCCCATGTAAATGATCGAACCGCCGTTGCCCTTTTTGATCATCTCGCGCATCGCGGCGCGGGTCGTCAGGTAGGCGCCGTCCAGATGGATCGCCAGCATTTTTTTCCAGTTGTCCAGGGTCGAGTCGACGATAGGGGCGATGATCTGGATCCCGGCATTGCTGATCAGGACATCGATGCTGCCGTAGGCGGCGACGGTGTCGGCGATGCCTTTGTCTACCTGCGCTTCGTCGGTGACGTTCATGGCTACCGCCATGGCGATGCCGCCCGACTGCGTGATTTCATTGGCGGTTGCGGTGGCGGCATCGAGCGCCAGGTCGGCGATCACGACCTTGGCGCCGGCGCGGGCGTATTCGATGGCGATTTCCTTGCCAATGCCGCTGGCGGAACCGGTGATCAGTGCGACTTTATCTTTGAGTGACATGGTATTCCCTTTTGATGTGGTTACTTGGCGAGATAATCATAAACGACGGTGCCCAGCGGCAGCGTCAGGTCGGACAGGATGTGCACCGCGGAGATGACTTCCAGCACCGGCAGGTCGGCGATAGGGGCCAGTGCATGCGCATGCAGGTCGAGCGCGCCGGGCCCGCTCCAGGCGCCTTTGACGGTGATGTCGGTCAGGCTGTACTGTACCAGTTCGCAGATGCGCGGAGTGCCGTCGACATGCGGAATGATCTTCAGCAGGAAGGCTGGCGTTTCCAGCGATTTCTTGATGACGTCGTTGTCGAGCGTCTTGTGCTTGAAGCCCATGGTGCCGGTGGCGATACGGAAATCGCTGTAGTCCAGCGTTCCCATCAGGGTATCGGTATGGACCTTCAGTTCCGGATTGCCGAGTTTCTTGGGGAAGCCCCACAGTTCACGGCCGCCGGCGATCGGCGGGTGATCGTTCAGGTACATGCTGTGCACATAGCCGCCGGCGACGCCGTCCAATGTTACCGGGATGACCTGGCCCGATTCGCAGTAGTGGCCGAAGCCGGTGGAGTCCGGCATCTTGATGAATTCGAACTTGACGATGGGCTCGACAAACTGCAGCGGCGCCGGGATGATTTTCTTGAGTGCTTCAGGATCGGTGCGATAGGTGATGATCAGGAATTCGCGATTGACGAAGCGGTAAGGACCGGGTGGAAAGGCCGGATTGTGGATTGGCATCGCAAAGGCATTTTTGCGGACATCGTTTTCAGTCATATATCTTCCTCGTTATGAAAAGACCTGCTGTACGGCTTGTCTGAGACAGCTTGAACAAGCGAAAGGTTGCCATTACTTTCCATCTCCCGCGGCGCGCCGGTTTACGGTTGCACAGCACGATTGCAGCTTGCTTAAATTGAAATTGAACATATGCGCCTCCACGGCCCAAGATACACACACATTGTGACAAGACTATCTCAAGTCCCGTTTGGCAAATATCTCATGCGGGAATTTACTTGAAGAGCAATACAGCACAGAATGCAATTATATTCACTGTCGCCGTTTCAAGTTGTGCACTGCAAGATGATTGCACAAAATGCAATTTCCTGCCGATGCGCTTAAATAATAACTTGAGCGGTGGTAGCGTTATCAGATAAAGTTGCGCTCTTTTTTCCATCTTTCGGTTTCAGGTGTCGGGGAGGATGCGCTGGCGGATCGATGGCTCAAAAATACAGCAGTGCCCGCAACAAGATAAGCAGCAAGGCAGTAAGATCAACGCCGGCGCCGTCATCTCGGCAGCGGCGATATTCTAAAAAGAACGTAATCTAATCGGAGAGGACAAAAAATGGCAAAACCAGCGTTCTACAAATCACTCTATGTACAGGTATTGACCGCCATCGTGATCGGCGTCGTGCTGGGGCATCTCTATCCGGAAACCGGGGCGGCCATGAAACCGCTCGGCGACGGTTTCATCAAATTGATCAAGATGATCATCGCTCCGGTGATTTTCTGTACCGTGGTGATCGGCATCGCCGGCATGGAAGACATGAAGAAGGTCGGCAAGACCGGCGGCCTGGCCCTGTTGTACTTTGAAATCATGAGCACGGTGGCGCTGATCCTGGGCATGGTCGTGGTTAACGTCTGGCATCCAGGCACCGGCATGCACATCGATCTCACCACACTGGACACCAAGAGCCTCGCTGCCTATACCGGTCCCGGCAAGATGGAATCGACGGTCGATTTCTTCTTCCACATCATTCCAGGCAGCTTTGTCGACGCCTTTGCCAAGAACGAGATCCTGCAAGTGCTGCTGATTGCGATACTGTTTGGCTTCTCGCTGCATAAATTCGGCGGCCGCGGCACGCTGGTGTTCGATTTCATCGAAAAATTCTCGCATGTGCTGTTCGGCATGGTCGGCCTGATCATGAAGGTCGCACCGATCGGCGCCTTTGGCGCGATGGCTTTCACCATCGGCAAATACGGTGTCGGTTCGCTGCTGTCGCTGGGTCAGCTGATGGGCGCGTTCTACCTGACCTGCCTGCTGTTCATCTTCGGCGTGCTGGGCGTGGTCGCCAGGGTGCACGGCTTCAGCGTCTGGAAGTTCGTCAAGTACATCAAGGAAGAACTGCTGATCGTGCTCGGCACCTCGTCGTCGGAATCGGTGCTGCCGCGCCTGATGGGGAAACTGGAAAACCTGGGCGCCAAGAAGTCGGTGGTCGGCCTGGTGATCCCTACCGGCTATTCCTTCAACCTGGACGGTACCTCGATCTATCTGACCATGGCCGCGATATTCATCGCCCAGGCGACCGATACGCCGATGTCGCTGATGCAGCAGTTGACCCTGTTGGCGGTCTTGCTGCTGACTTCTAAGGGCGCTGCAGGCGTCACCGGCAGCGGCTTCATCGTGCTGGCAGCGACCCTATCCGCAGTCGGCCACGTGCCGGTCGCGGGCCTGGCGCTGATCCTTGGCATCGACCGCTTCATGTCGGAAGCGCGGGCCCTGACCAACACTATCGGCAATGGCGTGGCGACGCTGGTGGTGGCGAAATGGACCGGCGAGCTGGATGAGCAGCAGCTGCACCGCCAGCTGGACGGCAAGGCAGTGGATGCAGAGCAAGAACTGGTTGCGCATGATGCGGCGGTGGCGCAGGCCGACCAGCGCGAGCATTCGTAAACCAGGCAGCGTGGGCATTGACGCCCACGCTACGCCTACGCCGGATTCCAGAAATAAAAAAGGAGATGCAATCGCATCTCCTTTTTTTACATCTGCAGCTTGCCGGCTTAGCCCAGCTTGACCGCATGCTCCCGCGTTTCATGGAACACCACCTGCGGCCAGCGTTCCTGCGTCAGGCGCAGGTTGACGCCGGAAGTGGCCAGGTAAGCCAGGTTGCCGGCGGCATCGTAAGCGAGATTGTTGCCGGCCGTGGATTTTTCGAAATCGGCCAGGATCTTCTTGTCGTCGCAGGTGATCCAGCGTGCGCTGCTGATGCTGGTGCCTTCGAACACGGCGTCGACGCCATACTCGTTGAGCAGGCGGCTGGCGACCACTTCAAACTGCAGCACGCCGACCCCGCCCAGCACCAGGTCGCTGCTGGTGACCGGCTTGAACACCTGGATCGCGCCTTCTTCGCCGAGCTGCTGCAAGCCTTTGTGCAGCTGCTTGATCTTGAGCGGATTGCGGATCCGCACCGAGCGGAAAAAGTCCGGCGCGAAGTAGGGGATGCCGGTGAACTGCAGCAGTTCGCCTTCGGAGAAGCTGTCGCCGATCTGCATGTTGCCATGGTTCGGCAAGCCGATGATGTCGCCGGCGTAGGCTTCTTCCACCTGCTCGCGGCTGGACGCCATGAAGGTCACCACGCTGGAGACCTTGATTTCGCGGTTCAGGCGTAGGTGCTTGATCTTCATGCCGCGCTGGAAGTGGCCAGAGCAGACGCGCAGGAAAGCGATGCGGTCGCGGTGGGCCGGGTCCATATTGGCCTGGATCTTGAAGACGAAACCGGAAAAATTGGCTTCCTTCGGCTCCACCGTGCGCACGGTGGCGTCGCGCGAGCCTGGCGGTTGCGCCCAGTCGATCAGCGCATTGAGGATTTCGCGGATGCCGAAGTTGTTGATGGCGGAGCCGAAGAAGACCGGGGTCTGCACGCCGGCCAGGAAAGCTTCCTGGTCGAAAGGATGGGAGGCGCCGTGCACCAGTTCGACTTCCATGCGCAGCTGTTCGATTTCGCGCGGGAACATTTCATCCAGGCGCGGATTGTCGATGCCCTTGATGACTTCAAAAGTCTGGTCAGCCTTATCGCTGCCGGCCGCGAACAGCAAGATCTCGTCGCGCAGCAGGTGATACACGCCGCGGAAAGTCTTGCCCATGCCGATCGGCCAGGTCACCGGCGCGCACTGGATCTTCAGCACCGATTCCAGCTCGTCCAGCAATTCCAGCGGATCGCGGGTTTCGCGGTCCATCTTGTTCATCAGCGTGATGATCGGCGTGTTGCGCATGCGGCAGACGTTGAGCAGCTTGATGGTCTGGGTTTCCACGCCCTTGGCGGCGTCGATCACCATCAGCGCCGAGTCGACCGCGGTCAGCACGCGGTAGGTATCTTCCGAGAAGTCCTGGTGGCCCGGGGTGTCGAGCAGGTTGACCACGTGGTCGCGGTACTCGAACTGCATGACCGAGCTGGCGACCGAAATGCCGCGCTGCTTTTCGATGTCCATCCAGTCCGAAGTCGCATGGCGGCCGCTCTTGCGGCCCTTGACGGTGCCGGCCAGCTGGATCGCACCGGAAAACAGCAGCAGTTTCTCGGTCAGCGTGGTTTTGCCGGCGTCCGGGTGGGAAATGATGCCAAAGGTGCGGCGGCGCGCCACTTCGCTGGCGATCTGTTCGACGGAGACATTGTGGGCGATGAGGTCGGCGCTATCGGCCGCGCCAGCGTCAGCGCCGGTCAGGTCCGGCTGCTCGGAAACGGGTTCTTGCATGATGCGTGGTTCAGGCGATCTCGGCCGCCTGCCTTGATAAATAGAGATACGGGAAAACGGCAAGCGTGGCTACTGCCGCTGTGCGGGCAGCATTTGCTTCCAATAACCCGCGATTATAACGTATGTAACAGCGCGGCTGACGCTTCCGGCGCCCGCGTTGCGGATGGCGTCATGGCTGATTTACGCCATGCGGCGCCAGCCGCGCCTGCATTCGATGTCGAAATTGCATCAAGACGACTGTTGTTTATGTCAGGTGCCGCAGCCTGGAGGTGCTGTTTGCTTGATCTTCGCCGTGGCCGTACTACACTTTTCCCAAAGGAGATGCTTATGGGAAAGATCTTGCCGCAGGTCGAGCACATTGTCGTGGTCATGCTCGAAAACCGCTCTCTCGACAATATGCTGGGCTGGCTGTATGCGAACGGCAGTTCGCCGGCAATGGTTTTGCCGAACGCAAGCGCCAAACAGTTCGACGGCCTGCATGCAGATATGTGGAATCCGGTGAATTCAGGCTATTTTGGCGGCGATCCGCCGCAAAAGGCGCTGGTCGGGCGCGGCTCGAGCAGCGGCACCATACCCGATCCCGACCCTGAGGAAACCTTCGATAACGTGACTTATCAGCTGTACGGCCCGCAGGGCGCAGCCGCCGCGCCGTCCTGGCCGATGCAAGGCTTCGTCGTCAATTACGCCACCACGACGACCACGGACGCGAGCCAGATCATGCAATGCCACGATTGCGCCCAGATACCGGTGCTGGCGGCGCTGGCGCGGCAATACGCGGTATCCGACGCCTGGTTCGCATCGGTGCCCAGCCAGACTTGGCCGAACCGCGCCTTCGCGCACGCCGGCACTTCCAACGGCCGTATCAACAACGGCAGCCCGCCGGATCCGTTTCAATGGGACGTGCCGACCATCTACAACGTGCTGCAAGCGATAGGCAGCAGCTGGTCGGTATACAGCAATACGCTGTTGACGCCGTCGCTGACGCGCACCATGTTTCCCAAGCTGTGGGACCCGCTGCTGAACGCGCATTTCAGCCGGTTTACGGAGTTTGTCGACGCCTGCGCCAGCGATACGCTGCCGGCCTACAGTTTCATCGAGCCCTGCTTCCTGCTGGAACCGAACGACCAGCACCCGCCGCACGATATCCAGGCGGGCGAGGCGTTCCTGCACGACATCTGGACGGCAGTCAGCACATCGCCGGGCTGGAACAGGACTCTGTTGATCATTACCTATGACGAGCACGGCGGTTGCTACGATCATGTGCTGCCGCCGGCCGCTGCGCAGGCGCCGGATGCCGCCAGCGCGCCTGGCGATGCCGGTTTCGGCTTCGACCGTTTCGGCGTGCGCGTGCCGGCGGTGCTGGTCTCGCCCTATATCGCCGCGGGCACGGTGTTCCGCTCCGCCACGGGCGTTCCTTGCGACCACACCTCGATACTGGCGACCTTGCGCGACTGGATCGGCATAGCGGCGGCAGACATGTTGCCGAGCAAGCGCATTGCCGCCGCGCCGACGCTGGAACAGGTATTGACGCTGGCTGCGCCGCGCACCGACCTGCCGCAAATTGCCGCCCCGGCTGCAAACTGGCTGGCGCCGCCGCCGTCAACGCCGCTCAACGATTTGCAGAAAAGCCTGGTGAGCGGCTCGGCGCGGCGTTTCGGCCTCGATCCTGGCGCCACGCTGACCAAGATCCAGACGCGCCAGCATGCGGTGGATTTCTTCAAGCGCCGACCGACCAAGGTCAATTCTTGAATGGCGCCGTTCAGCGCGTTTTTCCGCCGGCAGGGAAAGGCGTCATGCTGCTCCCGTAGTTGGCGGGCAGTAGTGGCTGACTATCCTGGTCGCTGCTGGCCTTCCTGGCATGCGTGGGAATGATCGAGCCGGTGACGTATTGCTTGGGCTCGGCATTGGCCGCCTCGTCGGCGTCCGTGGGGCTGCTGCTTGCGCATGCAGACAAAAGCGGCAGGGCAAAGGCGAGCATCAGGATAGTCTTCATGTAGTCATTCCGTCACGGTAAGAGTGGTTGGAAAACAGAATCCAGCTAGTGCGAACGCATTGATGTCGGGATAATTGCTGTTACTCCCGAGAAATTTAGGTTAGCATATTGCTGTTGTTTTGCCAGCAAGAATTTACCTGGCGCAATGCCTGAATCGACAGGCGTGGAGGCATCCGCCGCCGGCGCCTCTATAAGATGCTCATCCGTGGATGACGCTCTGTATAATCCCATCCTCATGTCAACACCAGAATCCATCAAATCACCGCGCTCGCGCGAAATGCCGGCTCCGCAACGCAATCCCTTGCCGACCATCGTCTTCCCCGAGGAACTGCCGGTTTCAGGAAAGCGTGCGGAAATCTCTGCCGCCCTGAGCGCCAACCAGGTCATCATCGTCTGCGGCGAGACCGGCTCCGGCAAGACCACCCAGCTGCCGAAGATCTGCCTGGAGCTGGGCCGCGGCCTGCACGGCATGATCGGCCATACCCAGCCGCGCCGGATTGCCGCTTCCTCGACCGCCAAGCGCATCGCGCAGGAACTCAATTCGCCGCTGGGCGAGCACGTCGGCTACAAGGTGCGTTTCAACGACACCCTGACCAAGGGCGCCTGGATCAAGCTGATGACCGACGGCATCCTGCTGGCCGAGACCCAGACCGATCCCTTGCTGTGGCAGTACGACACCATCATCATCGATGAGGCGCATGAACGTAGCCTGAACATCGATTTCCTGCTGGGTTACCTGAAGCAGCTGCTGCCCAAGCGGCCTGATCTGAAAGTCATCATCACCTCGGCCACCATCGATGCCGACCGCTTTGCGCGCCATTTCGGCAGCGCCGACAAGCCGGCGCCGGTGATCGAGGTCTCCGGCCGCCTGTATGAAGTCGAAGTGCGCTACCGTCCGGTCGACAATGCCGACCGCAGCGGCGTCAACCCAGCCAATACGGCTGCCGCAGCCAAGCCGAATGCGCCGCAAAGCGCGGCCCAGCGCGACCGCGAGCAGCGCGATCTGATGGATGCCGTGGTCGACGCCGTCGACGAGCTGGCGCGCATCGGTTCCGGCGACGTGCTGGTGTTCCTGCCGGGCGAACGCGAAATCCGCGACGCCGCCGAAGCGCTGCGCAAGCACCATCCAGCCCACGTCGAAATCTTGCCTTTGTTTGCGCGCCTCTCGGCGCAGGAGCAGGAGCGGGTGTTCAAGGCGTCCAACGCGCGCCGCATCGTGCTGGCTACCAACGTCGCTGAAACCTCGCTCACCGTGCCGGGTATCCGCTACGTGGTGGACGCCGGCCTGGCGCGCGTAAAACGCTACAGCTACAGGAACAAGGTCGAGCAGCTGCAGATCGAGCCGATCGCGCAGTCAGCCGCTAACCAGCGCGCCGGTCGTTGCGGCCGGGTGGCAGCGGGCGTCTGCATCCGCCTGTATGAAGAGCAGGACTACCTGCAGCGGCCGAAGTTTACCGAGCCGGAAATCCTGCGCTCGTCGCTGGCCTCGGTCATCTTGCGCATGAAATCGCTGCACCTGACCGATGTCGAAACCTTCCCCTTCATCGAACCGCCGCCGGGCCGCGCCATCGCCGACGGCTACCAGCTGCTGCAAGAGCTGGGCGCGGTGGACGACAACAACCTGCTGACCAAGACCGGGCGCCAGCTGGCCAAGCTGCCGCTGGATCCGCGCGTCGGCCGCATGATCCTGGCGGCGCTGGACAATGTCTGCCTGAGCGAGATGCTGATCATCGCAGCGGCGCTGTCGGTGCAGGATCCACGCGATCGCCCGATGGAAGCGCAGGGCGCGGCTGACCTGGCGCACAAGAAATTCGCCGATGAAAAATCCGAATTCCTCAGCTACCTGAAGATCTGGAAATGGTTTGAAGACGCCATCGAACACAAGAAAACCAATCGCCAGCTGATGGATAACTGCCGCGCCAATTTCCTCTCGCAGCTGCGGCTGCGGGAATGGCGCGACGTCCATTCGCAGCTGCTGACGATCGTGCGCGAGCAGGGCTGGCGCCTCAACGAAGCGCCGGCCACCTACGAGCAATTGCACTGCGCCTTGCTCACCGGCTTGCTGGGCAACGTCGGCTTCAAGGCTGACGACGATCCGCATTACCTCGGCGCGCGCGCCATCAAGTTCTACCTGTGGCCAGGTTCGCATCTGTTGAAGAAGGCGGGCAAATGGGTGATGGCGGCCGAGCTGGTCGACACCAGCCGTCTGTACGCGCGCTGCATCGCCCAGATCCAGCCGGAGTGGCTGGAAAAGGTCGGCGCCCATCTGCTGAAGAAGTCGTATGGCGAGCCGCGCTGGGAAAAGCGCACGGCGCAAGTGTCGGCGTCCGAGCGCGCCACCTTGTACGGGCTGGTGGTGTACAGCCAGCGGCGCATCAATTTCGGCCTGATCAATCCGGCCGAAGCGCGCGAAATCTTCATCCGCGACGCACTGGTCGGCGGCGAGTTCGATACCCGCGCGCCGTTCTTCGCCCACAACCAGAAACTGATCCGCGAGATCGAGAACCTGGAGCACAAGTCGCGCCGTCTCGACGTGCTGGTGGATGATGAACTGATCGCGGCGTTCTATGACAAGCTGCTGCCGGCCGATATTTGCAACGGCATCAGCTTTGAAAAATGGCACAAGGACGTCAGCCTGCAGACGCCCAAGCTGCTGTTCCTCAACCGCGACGAGCTGATGCGGCACGAGGCGGCCGGGATCACGACTGAACTGTTCCCGAAAGTGATGCGGGTGGCCGGCATCGAGATGGTTCTGTCGTATCACTTCGAACCTGGCACGCCGCGCGACGGCGTCACCCTGACGGTGCCGCTGTATGCGCTCAACCAGGTGTATGCCGACCGCTGCGACTGGCTGGTGGCCGGCATGCTGAAGGAAAAAGTCCATCTGCTGCTGAAATCCCTGCCGCAGAAAATCCGCCGCAATTGCGTGCCTTTGCCTGACTATGCGGCCGGCTTCTGCGAACGCATCCAGGCTCGCCACGTGTTCGGCCACGGCAATCTGCTGGATGCGCTGATGGCGGATATCCGCAGCGAAACCACGGTGATTGCCCGCAGCACGGACTTCAAGCTGGAAACCTTGCCGGCCCATCATTCGATGAACTTCAAGATCGTCGACGAGCATGGCCGCCAGCTGGATATGGGACGCAATCTGTCGTCCTTGCAGGATGAGTTTGGCGGGCAGGCGCGCGAGAGTTTCCAGAAGCTGGCGGAAAACACGGCGGTGGCCAGTGATGTGGCGCAGGTATCAGCACAAGTATCGGCGCAGCAGGGGGTGCAGAAAACTGGCCTTGGCAAGCCCGCCGCCAAAGGAGCGGACGCTGCGCCAGCCAAGCCGGCCGGCCAGTACAGCATGCTGACCAGTTGGACTTTCGGCGAACTGCCGGAGCTGCTGGAAATCCAGCAGGGCAAGCAGACCTTGATCGGTTTCCCGGCGCTGGTGGACAAGGCGAGCCATTGCGATCTCGAAGTATTCGACGATCCTAACGAAGCGGCACGCATCCACCGCCTCGGCTTGCGCCGCCTGTTTGCCTTGCAGCTGAAAGAGCAGCTGAAATTCCTGGAAAAGAATATTCCGGGCTTGCAGCAGATGGGGATGCAGTTCATGGCCCTGGGGTCGCAGGAAGAGTTGCGCGACCAGATCATTTCCGCCGGACTGGAACGCGCCTGCCTGCAAATGCCCTTGCCCCGGAATGCGGAACAGTTCGCTCAGCGCAAGGATGAAGGCAAGTCGCGCCTGGGTTTGCTATGCAATGAAATCGCCCGTCTGGCGGGCCTGATCCTGGCGGAATACCACGGCTTGCCAAAGAGACTGCAGGGCGCCAAGGGCCATGCGCAGGCGGTGGCCGACATCCAGTCGCAATTGCAGGCGCTGGTCGGCAAGCGTTTTATCGCCGACAACGACTACGCCAACCTGACGCATTTCCCGCGCTACCTGAAGGCGGTTAACGTCAGGCTGGAGAAATTAAGGGCCGATCCGACCCGCGATGGACGCTTGTTGACGGAATGGCTACAAGTCGCCACACCCTGGCAACGGGCGCAAAAAGACCGTGGCAGCAAGAATTCCGATCCGAAGATGAACGAATTCCGCTGGCTGCTGGAGGAGTTGCGGGTCTCGCTGTTTGCGCAGGAGCTGAAGACGCCGATGCCGGTCTCGGCCAAGCGCTTGCAAAAAGTGTGGGAAACCATGCAGCGCTAGCCTGGAAAATTGCAAGGATTGAAGCGAAGCCGGCGAGATAGCCGTTTTAAAGGCTATTTGGCGTAAAATTGCGCAAAATATATACCTAAACCAACTGATTGATAGAAGACAATGACGATTAAATCCGACAAATGGATACGCCGCATGGCGCAGGAAACCGGCATGATCGAGCCTTTCGAGCCCGGCCAGGTGCGCGAGGCCAACGGCCAGAAGATCGTGTCTTACGGCACCTCGTCTTACGGCTACGATATCCGCTGCGCCAACGAATTCAAGATTTTCACCAACATCAACTCGACCATCGTCGATCCCAAGAATTTCGACGAGAAATCGTTTGTCGATTTCAGCGGCGACGTCTGCATCATCCCGCCGAATTCCTTCGCGCTGGCGCGCACCATGGAATATTTCCGCATCCCGCGCAGCGTGCTGACCATCTGCCTCGGCAAGTCGACCTATGCGCGTTGCGGCATCATCGTCAACGTCACCCCGTTCGAGCCCGAGTGGGAAGGGTACGTGACGCTGGAGTTTTCCAACACCACGCCGCTGCCGGCCAAGATTTACGCCGGCGAAGGCTGCGCTCAGGTGCTGTTCTTTGAAAGCGATGAAATCTGCGAGACTTCCTACAAGGACCGCGGCGGCAAGTACCAGGGCCAGCACGGCGTAACTTTGCCGAAGGCCTGAGATGCCGAAGAACAAGCGCCCTGTGCCGCGGAAATCCAGCCTGTCCCCTGAAGACAAAGACGAAGCCGTCACCCAGCAGCTGTGCAACCTGGCGATCGACCTGGCCGAGCAGGATGGCGACGAAGCCGAAGGCGTGGCTGCCGGCGCCACTTTGCAGCAGGCCGGCATCGATTTCCACAAGATCATCAAGAAGAGCCTGCAGCAGCAGAAGGATGACATCCTGTACGACGCGATCGAGCGCACCAAGTACGCCGATCTCGACGCCTGGCGCTTCCTGAAGGAGCAGGTTGAAGAAGCCTCGGAGATTTTGCTGGTGCGCCGTGATGAAGGCAAGGTGCTGGAGCTGAATGCTTTCGTGGTGCCTTTCTTCGCACACGCCCGCGGCGGCCTCAAGCGCGAGCAGTGCTTCCAGGACCAGGAAGCATTCGATGCGCTGTCCGCCAGCTTCAAGCAGGCGCAGCTGGAAGGACCGGAGGCGACTGTAGTGCTGGTCAGCCACGCCTACCATCTCGATGAAATCGACAGCATCCGCTACAGCCATCTGTTTGAAATGAACCGCGACGCCTTCGGCGCCATGGCCGACAAGAAGCTGGCGGCGACCACCGCCATCGAACGCAGCATCAGTGGCTGGCCGGACAACCAGTTCGGGCTGGACGACGATGCGGTCGAGCTGCGTTTCCTGCTAGGCTTTTCGCTCAAGGCTACCGACGACGCGTTTTATAAAGTGCCGGACGATGAAGCTGGCGCCGACGCTTATTTCAGTGCGCGGGAAGAGCGCTTCCACGGCTGGACCGAACAGGTCGCACCCTTGCTCAAGCGCTGCCTGGTCACCGATGGCAGCGAGATCGATCTGCATTTCCTCTACCAGGACCTGTTCCACGGCGGCAAGGAGCGCGGCATAGCCGAATACTTCACGCTGCAGATGATGTCCGAGCTCAACCACGGCCTCGATCAGCACGGCGTTGCGTCTTTCGACGCCAATGCTGTGGTCGGTCCGGCCGACGTGCGCGGCGACATCGTGTTGCGGGTGAATTTGTACGGTAAGGACGGCGCCTTGCTGGCCTCCTCGGAGAAGCCGCTGGTCGCCGGCGCCGACCTGCAAGTGGAAGTCGACGATACCTACGATGCGCTGCGTACCATTGGCGTCACGTCGCTGGCGGTGACGGCGAGATTTGAAGCGGACGGCCAGCCGTCCGAAGTGCAGCCTTACGAGGCAGCCTGAATACGTGTGGGTGACACCGGCTACGCACTGCGAGCTAGGTACCCCTACCTCGTCGACTCCGTCTAGGCGACCTCGTCTAGGCGACCCCAGCTGCGCGCCCCGGTCATTCCCGCGAACGCGGGAATCCAAATTGCTGGATAGGACAGTGAAAATGGATTCCCGCGTTCGCGGGAATGACGGAGTTTGTAGAGATCATTATATGTTGGAGAATTGAGTGACTGAAGAAGACGCAAAGAAAATTGCCACCCACCGGCATTACAAAGGTGGCTTGTACCGCTACATCGGCCTGGCAAGGCATTCGGAAACCGAAGAAGCCATGGTGGTCTACGAACACCTGTGGCCGCATGCGCCGGGCCTGTGGGTGCGGCCGGCGGAGCTGTTCAACGGCTTGCTGGAAAACGGCGCACGGCGATTCGCGCCGCTATAAAAGCAAAGACGTAAAAAAACCGGGACGCTCGATTGAGCCTCCCGGTTTTTTGTTGACCGCGCTTATGGCTGTGCTTACTGCCGTACGCAATCCACGAAGTAATCGCGCTTGCCGTTCACTTCCCGTTTCACCAGGCCGTGCACGTCGGTTTCAAAGCCCGGGAATTTCTCGTTGAAATCGCGCGCGAACTTGAGATAGTCGACGATGGTCTTGTTGAAGCGCTCGCCCGGAATCAGCAATGGAATGCCGGGCGGGTAAGGCGTCAGCAGGATCGAGGTGACGCGGCCTTCGAGCTGGTCGATAGGGACGCGGTCGATTTCGCGATGCGCCATCTTGGCAAACGCATCGGACGGCTTCATGGCCGGCTGCATGTCGGACAAATACATTTCCGTTGTCAGGCGCGCCACGTCGTATGACTTGTAGGTCTCGTGGATCTGCTGGCACAGGTCGCGCAGGCCGAGCCGCTCGTAGCGCGCGTTCTTGCCGTTGTTGGCGGCGGCGAACTCAGGCAGGATGCGCCAGATCGGCTGGTTCTTGTCGTAGTCGTCCTTGAACTGCTGCAAGGCGGTCAGCAGGGTGTTCCAGCGGCCCTTGGTGATGCCGATGGTGAACATGATGAAGAACGAGTACAGGCCGCATTTTTCGACGATAACGCCGTGTTCGGCCAGGTATTTGGTGACGATCGAAGCCGGGATGCCGCTCTCGCCGAACTTGCCTTCCAGCGACAGGCCGGGGGTGACGATGGTGGCCTTGATCGGATCGAGCATGTTGAAGTTCGGCGCCAGGTTGCCGAAGCCGTGCCAGTCGTCCTCGGCACGGATGACCCAGTCTTCGCGGCTGCCGATGCCGTCTTCAGAAAAGCTGTTCGGTCCCCACACTTGGAACCACCAGTCCTTGCCCCATTCTTCGTCGATCTTTTTCATGGCGCGGCGGAAATCCAGCGCTTCCAGGATGCTTTCCTCGACCAGGGCGGTGCCGCCCGGCGCTTCCATCATGGCGGCGGCGACGTCGCAGGAGGCGATGATCGAATACTGCGGTGAAGTCGAGGTGTGCATCAGGTAGGCTTCGTTGAAGGCGTCCTGGTCCAGTTGCACGCTTTCCGATTCGCGCACCAGGATCTGCGAAGCCTGCGACAGGCCGGCCAGCAGTTTGTGGGTCGATTGGGTCGAGAAGATCATCGACTTCTTGGCGCGCGGGCGGTCCTTGCCGATCGCGTGCATGTCTTTGTAGAAATCGTGGAAAGTCGCGTGCGGCAGCCACGCTTCGTCGAAGTGCAGGGTATCGATTTCGCCGTCCAGCATGTTCTTCAGTGTCTCGACGTTATAGATCACGCCGTCGTAGGTCGACTGCGTGATGGTCAGGATGCGCGGCTTCTTGTTGACAGCTTCGCGCGCAAACGGATTGGCTTCGATCTTCTTGCGGATGCTTTCCAGCGTGAATTCTTCCAGTGGGATCGGGCCGATGATGCCGAGGTGGTTGCGGGTCGGCATCAGGAACACCGGGATCGCGCCGGTCATGATGATCGAGTGCAGGATCGATTTGTGGCAGTTGCGGTCGACCACCACGATGTCGCCCGGCGCCACCGTCGAATGCCACACCATCTTGTTGCTGGTGCTGGTGCCGTTGGTGACGAAGTAGCAGTGGTCGGCGTTGAAGATGCGTGCGGCGTTGCGCTCGGAAGCAGCGACCGGACCGGTGTGGTCGAGCAGCTGGCCGAGTTCTTCGACGGCGTTGCAGACGTCGGCGCGCAGCATGTTTTCACCGAAGAATTGGTGGAACATCTGGCCGATAGGCGATTTCAGGAAGGCCACGCCGCCCGAGTGTCCCGGGCAGTGCCACGAGTAGGAACCGTCCTGGGCGTAGTGCACCAGCGCGCGGAAGAAGGGCGGCGACAGGCCGTCCAGGTAGGACTTGGCTTCGCGGATGATATGGCGCGCGACGAATTCCGGCGTGTCTTCGAACATGTGGATGAAACCGTGCAGTTCGCGCAGGATATCGTTGGGGATATGGCGCGAGGTGCGGGTTTCGCCGTACAGGTAGATCGGGATGTCGGCGTTCTTGTGGCGGATTTCTTCGACGAAGGCGCGCAGCGATTTCAGCGCGTGGTCGGTTTCTTCAAACGAACCGGCGCCGAATTCCTCGTCGTCGATCGACAGGATAAAGGCGGATGCCCGCGATTGTTGCTGGGCGAACTGCGACAGGTCGCCGTAACTGGTCACACCCAATACCTCCATGCCCTCGGCCTCCATGGCGTCGGCGAGCGCGCGGATGCCAAGGCCGGAAGTGTTTTCGGAGCGGAAGTCTTCGTCAATGATGACGATGGGGAAGCGGAATTTCATCGAGGTCTCCAGGAGACGGTGGTTGATAACAAGGCTGCGGACAGGGCCGTGCAACGGCTATAAAAAAACATTGTCCCGTTGCGCCACGGGCGGTCACGGGTGTTGCCTGGATAGGGCAATGCAGCCTATCGTTTCCAGCATATGCATGGATAAATGCCGTACTTGCGGCCACGACGTTAACTTACAAAGTTTATCGTCGCCGCATTCGCGGCTATGCGTTAACTTAGTAATTTTATCGCCGCCGCATTCGTGGCTACGCTGAAAAAGAAAGTCGAATTTTCGCAGATATGCACGAAATTGGGGACAAAGATGATGGAAAACCAGCAGAAAACAACAGATGTCATTCCATCATCGGGCCGGGTCAGCTGCTGGCCTCGCTGACGCTGACGGGCCGGCGCTGGTAGACCACGAAAGCATAGTCGAAACCGTTGGCTTCGGAATGGTGGTTTTCGCGCGAGATTTCCTGCCATTGCAGCGGATCGCGGGCAGGGTAGAAGGCGTCGCAGTCGAAGCTGTGGTGGATCTCTGTGACGATCAGGCGCTGCACCAGGTCTTGCGCCGCGGCGTAAATCTCTGCGCCGCCGATGATGAAGGCCTCGGCGTCGCCGACCAGCGCCGCCGCGGCAGCCAGCGAGGGCGCGCTTTCGACGCCGTCGTGACGCCAATCGGCATTGCGGGTGATGACGATATTGCGTCTCTGCGGCAGCGGCCGGCCTATCGATTCAAAGGTCTTGCGGCCCATGATGATGGCGTGGCCCGAGGTGGTGCGTTTAAAGTGCGCCAGATCCTCCGGCAGGCGCCAGGGCAAGGTGTTGCGGATGCCGATGCCATTGTTGGCGTCGGTGGCGACGATAATCGTGAGGCGTGAAGTCATGGGCGCGTTGCATGAGCCCGCTTGAGGCGGATTTGTATTAAAAGCGTGATCTTACTATAAGTTTCGGATGGAACTTTGTTGCCGATGCTTGCTCTTAAAAGTCGGGGCCTGTTAACCCAGGCTGGGGGTTTTTGCTGAAATGGCGCGTGACAAGGCCATTTTGCTGCCAATTTGGCAAGTTATGCCAATCAATGTTGCAAGTCTTGGTCGTTGCTGGCGCAGGCAGTAAAGCGCCACAACTCACTCATTGCCTGATGGATATAAAAAATTATAGAACACTGATAGACTACCGCCTACTCTCGATGAAGCCTGCAAGGCTTGGTCGGGCAGGTCAATCAAAGCAGTGTCAGATGGGAATCCAATGTATTTGAATTTGTCTCAGCGGACGCAAACGCGTATTTCCGCTCTAGCCCGGGTGCGCATCCTGCCATTTGCCGTGGCGCTGCTGCTGGCAAGCCCAGACGGCGCATTTGCCTTCGATTTCAATAACGTTGCCAAGCAGGCAAAGGATCTGGCCGCCAGTTCCTATAGCAAGCCTGAGAGCAATCTGCCCAAGGAAATCAGCAATCTCGATTTCGAGCAGTACAGGGACATCCGCTTTCGCCCGGAAAAATCCGCCTGGCGCAGCCAGAAACTGCCTTTCGAGCTGGCGTTTTTCCATGAGGGCTACTCCTTCGACCAGCCGGTAAAGATCAGCGAGATCAATGGCCAGAGTGTGCGTGAAATCCGTTTCGATCCCAGCGATTTCGATTTCGGCGCCAACAAGGTTGACCCGCGCAAGATGCGCGCGCTAGGCTTCGCCGGCTTCCGCGTGCACTTTCCCCTGAATACGAATAAATACAAGGACGAAGTCCTCTCCTTTCTCGGCGCCAGTTATTTCCGCGCGCTGGGCAAGGACCAGACCTACGGCCTTTCGGCCCGGGGGCTGGCGATTGATACCGGGCTCAGTTCCGGCGAAGAGTTTCCCCGTTTCACGGAGTTCTGGGTCGAGCGGCCCAAGGCCAGCGACAAGGAGCTGACCATTTACGCACTGCTCAATTCGCGCCGCGTGACCGGCGCCTATCGCTTCGTGCTGAAGCCGGGCGTGGATACCACGGTCGACGTCAAGGCCCAGCTGTACTTGCGTGAAAACGTCAGCAAGCTGGGGCTGGCGCCGCTCACCAGCATGTTCTTGCACGGCGACAACCAGCGCTCGCAGGTCGAGGACTACCGGCCTGAGGTGCACGATTCGGACGGCTTGTCGGTGGCCTCCGGTACTGGCGAGTGGATCTGGCGGCCGCTGGTCAATCCCAAGCGTTTGCTGGTGACATCCTACTCGTTGAGCAATCCAGCCGGCTTCGGCCTGATGCAGCGCGACCGCAATTTTGCCGATTATCAAGACCTGGACGCTCACTATGAGAGGCGGCCCAGCGCCTGGGTCCAGCCCAAGGGCAACTGGGGCAACGGCAGGGTAGAGCTGGTACAGATCCCGACCCCGGACGAAACCAATGACAATATCGTCGCCTTCTGGGTGCCGGAAACGGCGCCCAAGGTAGGCCAGCCATTCAATCTGGAATACACTTTGTCATGGCAGAAGGATGCGGAAAAGCGGCCGCCTTTGTCGTGGGTGACGCAGACCCGGCGCGGCCTCGGCGTGCTAAAGAAGAGCGATGACAACAGCATCGGCCTGGTGGTCGATTTTGACGGTCCGGTATTCAAGAAGCTGTCGGACAAGGTGCAGCCGGAAGGCGTGGTCAGCTCTGACGACAACGGCAAGGTGCTGGAGACCAAGGTGGAGCGCAATGACGCCACCGGCGGCTGGCGCATGACGGTGCGGGTACGCCGCAATGAAGACAACAAGCCTGTCGAGCTGCGCGGCTTTCTGCGCGGCGGCAGCACTACCTTATCTGAGACCTGGAGCTACATATTACCGCCCAACTAGACCGCAAGCCGATGTCACCGCCGAGTGCAGCCGAACTGCAGGATTCGTCTGATATGACGCCTGGAATCAGTGAGCGTTATCTCGATCGCCTGCCGCTTTCGGCAGCGCGGCGCGCAGCGTTGTCCGCGCAACTGGACGCCGCCGGCGACAGTTCGCTGGCGGCGGTGCACCAGGCCTTGGCGGCTGGCAGCGCTGCCAGCCCCGGCGAGCTGTCGACGCTGGCCCATGCCAACCCGGCCTATGGTTCGGTCGCTGCGCGCTTGCAACTGGCCTTTGCCGAACCGCCGTCGGCGCAGCCGGCGGCACAGATCAGCATCGATGCCGGCGGCCGCTCGCGCATCGCGATTGCACCGCCGCTGCAACGTACGCCGATTGTCGCCCATCCCTGGGGCACCCTGAATCCGCTGGTGCGCTGGGTCGAAGGCGCCAACCGCGAGTTTGACCTGCGTCCGCGCGCCAAGCAGCGCCGCTACAAAAAGGCCGCACGCTCGACCGCGCTGCCGCAGCCGGAACCAATGCCGGTCGCCGCAGCAGACAGCCAGGATCAGCACGAGAGCAAATCGCGCGGCAATCTGCGCCGCATCGTGCTGCTGATGCTGATGCTGGCGCAGACCGCGATGGCGACCTATTTCATGAGCGCCGTGCTGCCCTACCATGGCGACAAACCGCTGGAGCTGGTGACGCTGGGCTTGTTCGCCTTGCTGTTTTGCTGGGTCTCGGCCGGCTTCTGGACCGCCATGGCCGGCTTCCTGGTGCTGATGCGGGGCAGCGACCGCTATGTGATCTCACGCGAAGAGGCAGCGCCGGGACCGATCCCGGCCAGCGCCCGGACCGCCATCGTGATGCCGATCTGTAATGAGGACGTGACCCGGGTCTTTGCCGGGCTGCGCGCGACCTACGAATCGGTCGCGGCCAGCGGCGAGCTGGACCGTTTCGATTTTTTCGTGCTGAGCGACAGCGGCGACAGCGACATCTGCAGCGCCGAACTGGACGCCTGGGCCAGCCTGTGCCAGACGGTGGGCGGTTTCGGCCGCATTTTCTACCGGCACCGGCGCCGCCGCGTCAAGCGCAAGAGCGGCAACATCGACGACTTCTGCCGGCGCTGGGGCGCCAACTACAGCTACATGATCGTGCTCGATGCCGACAGCGTCATGAGCGGTGCTTGCCTGACCACGCTGGTGCGCCTGATGGAAGCCAATCCCACCGCCGGCATCGTGCAGACCGCGCCGCGCGCCGCCGGCCGCGACACCTTGTACGCCCGCATCCAGCAGTTCTCGACCCGCGTGTATGGCCCCTTGTTTACCGCCGGCCTGCATTACTGGCAGCTGGGCGAGTCGCATTACTGGGGACATAACGCCATCATCCGCCTGCAGCCCTTCATGGAGCATTGCGCGCTGGCGCCGCTGCCGGGCGAGGGCGCGCTGGCCGGCGAGATTCTTTCCCACGACTTTGTTGAAGCGGCGCTGATGCGGCGCGCCGGCTGGGGCGTCTGGATTGCCTACGACCTGGCCGGCAGCTACGAGGAAATGCCGCCTAACCTGCTGGACGAACTGAAGCGCGACCGCCGCTGGTGCCAGGGCAACCTGATGAACTTCCGCCTGTTCCTGGCGCGCGGCATGCATGCCGTGCACCGCGCGGTGTTCGTGACTGGCGTCATGGCTTATCTGTCGGCGCCGCTGTGGTTCCTGTCGCTGCTGCTGTCGACGGTATTGCTGGCGGTGCATACGCTGGTGGCGCCGGAATACTTCGTGACGCCGGGGCAGTTGTTCCCGGTGTGGCCGGAATGGCATCCGGAGCGGGCGCTGGCTTTGTTCACCGCGACGGCGACCTTGCTATTCCTGCCGAAAGTGCTGAGCGTGGTGCTGATCTGGGCCAAGGGCGCACGCGAGTTCGGCGGCGCCGTGCGGCTGACCTTGAGCATGATCATGGAGCTGCTGTTTTCGATGCTGCTGGCGCCGGTGCGCATGCTGTTCCACACGCGCTTCGTGGTCGGCGCCTTCCTTGGCTGGACCATCAGCTGGAAATCGCCGCCGCGCGAAGATGCGGAAACCAGCTGGGGCGAAGCTTGCCGCCGGCATGGTGGCCATACCTTGCTGGGTTTGCTGTGGGGCGGCGCTGTGTACTGGCTGGAGCCGGGCTTCCTGTGGTGGCTGCTGCCTATCGTCGGTTCGCTGATGCTGTCGATCCCCTTGTCGGTCTTTTCCAGCCGGGTCACGCTCGGCCGCAGCTTCCGCCACGCGCGTTTGTTCGTGATCCCGGAAGAAGTCGATCTGCCGCCGGAGCTTGCAGCAACCACGGCATATAACGACAACGGCAAGACGCTGGCGGGTTTCAACGATGCAGTAGTCGATCCGGTAATCAACGCTTTGCTGTGCGCGGCGGTGACGGCGCGTCCAGCGGTGCCGGCGGCGACCCAGGCGGCGCGTGCTGCGTTGCTCGACAACGCCCTGAAAGGCGGCCCCGACAGCCTGACGCCGCGCCAGAAAAATGCGCTGCTGGACGACCCCCTGACGCTGTCTCGCCTGCATTTCGAGATCTGGAATTCGGCTGCGGCCAACCGGCGCTGGCAGGCTTTGCTCAAAGCCTGAACCAAGGCTTGATGCAACACCAGCGCCATGCCGCAGCCATCGACATCATCAAACAAGGAGCACCATGTTACGACGTGATTTTCTGAAAGCGTCGGCAGCACTTGCCGCTGCCGGTTTCCCTGCTAGTTCGCTGCTGGCCGCGGCGAATGCGCCAGGGCAGCTGAAATTCCTGGGCGCGCCGCAGGCTTTCGATTATGCCTGGCTGAAAGGCCAGGCCCGGCAGCTCGCCGCCCAGCCATACAAGTTGCCGGAGAATCATATTCCGGACGAGGTCAAGGCGCTCGACTGGGATAAATACCAGGCCATCGGTTATCGCGACGATCATGCCTTGTGGAGCAAGGATCAGTTGCGTTTCCAGGTCAAGTTCTTTCATCTCGGCCTGTTTTTCAAGAACCCGGTGCAGATTTATGAATTGAAGAACGGCCAGGCGCAAGAACTGGCCTACGATCCAGCCATGTTCAATTACGGCAAGAGCGGCCTGAAGGCGGAACACATGCCGAAAGACCTCGGCTTTGCCGGCTTCCGCGTGAATTTCCACACCGACCTGCAGCGCGACATCACGGCTTTCCTGGGCGCCAGCTATTTCCGCGCCGTCGGCGCCGAGTGGCAATACGGTTTGTCGGCGCGTGGCTTGGCGATCGATTGCGGCATGGAACGGCCGGAAGAATTTCCCATGTTCACCCACTTCTGGCTGGAGCGTCCGGCCAAGGATTCGGGCAAGCTGGTGGTGTACGCCTTGCTTGATTCGCCCAGCGTTTCCGGCGCCTACCGCTTCGAGATCCAACCATCGGCGACCATGGTGATGGATGTCGACGTCGCCCTGTATCCGCGCAAGACGATAGAGCGGATGGGGATTGCGCCGCTGACCAGCATGTTCCAGTACGGCGAGAATGACCGCCGCGCCGGCGCCAGCGACGACTGGCGTCCTGAAATCCACGACTCCGACGGCTTGTCCATGCAGCGCGGCAATGGCGAGTGGGTCTGGCGGCCGCTGGTCAACCCCGAGCATCTGCGTTTCAATGCCTACCAGGACGAGAATCCGCGCGGCTTCGGCCTGCTGCAGCGCGACCGTAATTTCGATCACTACCAGGACGATGGCGTGTTCTACGACCGCCGCCCGAGCTTGTGGGTGGAGCCGAAGGCCGGCTGGGGCAAGGGCGCGGTACAGCTGGTGGAAATCCCCACCGTCGATGAAACCTTCGACAACATCGTGGCGTTCTGGAATCCTGCCGATAAGCCGCAGGCAGGGCAGGAGCGCCTGTTTGCCTATCGCCTGCACTGGGGCGCCAAGATGCCGTTCGCTTCGCCGCTGGCGCAAGTGGTCGCAACCCGTACCGGCATGGGCGGCGTGATCGGCCAGAAGCGCGCTTATTACTCGCGCCGTTTCGCCATCGATTTCGCTGGCGGCGACCTAGCTCTGCTGGGCAAGGATGCCAAGGTGCAGCCGATGATCAGCGCCTCCCGTGGTAAGATAGAGATCAGTTCAGCGCGCCCGCTGGATGCAATTCACGGTTACCGCGCAATGTTCGACCTGAAGCCGACCGACGACAGCGTCGAGCCGATTGACGTGCGGGTATATCTGGCGGCCGATGGCCAGCCTTTAAGCGAGACCTGGTTATACCAATGGACTCCGCCAGCGCCGGAAAAACGCCATTATTGAAATCAAGAAGCAGGGTTAAAAAACCGTCCTGCTTCTTGACGCGGTTAATTTGGCGAAAAAACAATAGCTTGGATTAGCCCAGGCAAAACCAGCCCCGCGTGTTCGGGCAGGTGGATCCGCCTCTCTTAAGGGAAGTTCCCGGCCCGTCACCTTGCATCCCACTGCAGCGCAATTGCCGGTCATTCCTGGCCGGCATCGTCGGTTTACACTACCTCAATCCGACCTGTGCTGTTTCTTCCATTGCCAGGTAGAAGCGCCTGCAACATTTACAATATACTGTCTGGCTTGGGCCGTTTTTGCCCTGCCTATTTTTTGGAGCGTTCCATGTTTGGTTGGTTTGAAAGACTGTTGCATCCTTATCCGGATACGGTCATGACGCCGCCGCCGCGCGGATTTTTTGCGTTTGTCTGGGCCTGCACCAAGGGCTTGCGCCCTTATATTATCGCCATGACCTTGCTGACCGCCGTCACCGGCGCCTTCGAGGCTTTACTGTTTGCCATGATGGGGCGCATCGTCGACTGGCTCGGCCATGCCGAACCGTCCACGCTGTGGACCCACGAAAGCAGCAACCTGCTGTTGCTGGCGGCTATCTTGCTGGCCAGTCCCATCGTGGTCGCCTTGCAAAGCATGTTCAAGCAGCAAGCGCTGGCAGGCAATTTCCCGATGCTGCTGCGCTGGAAATTCCATCGCCTGATGCTGAATCAAAGCATGCATTTTTATCAAGATGAATTCGCCGGCCGGGTCGCCACCAAGGTGATGCAGACTTCGCTGGCTGTGCGCGACGTCTGCATGATCCTGTGCGACATCCTGGTGTTCGTGGTGATCTACTTCTTCACCATGGTGGCGGTGGTGGGCAGCTTCAGCGGCTGGATGCTGGTGCCGTTCCTGAGCTGGCTCGCCTTGTATACGCTGGCGCTGCGCTATTTCGTGCCGCGCCTGAGCAAGGTCGCCAAAACCCAGGCCGATGCGCGCTCGCTGATGACTGGCCGCATTACCGATGCCTACACCAATATCGCGACGGTCAAGCTGTTCTCGCACGCTGGCCGCGAAGCCGGTTATGCGCGCTCGGCGATGCAGGAATTCCTGCAGACCGTGCACGGCCAGATGCGCCTGGTGACAAGCTTTGAAATCGTCAACCACACCTTGAGCATGCTGCTGATCCTGAGCACAGCTGGCGCTGCCCTGTGGCTGTGGACCCAGGGCCAGGTCGGCATCGGCGCGGTTGCTGCGGCGACGGCGATGGCCTTGCGCCTGAACGGCATTTCGCATTGGGTGATGTGGGAATTCGCTTCCTTGTTCGAGCAGGTCGGCACGGTGCAGGACGGCATCAATACCTTGTCGCGGCCGCACGCCGTGCTGGACCAGGCCGACGCCAAACCGTTGCAGGTCAGCCAGGGCAAGCTCGATTTCGAGCAGGTCGGCTTTGCCTACGGCGGCCAGCGGCCGGTGATCGACCAGTTGTCGCTGCAGATACGGCCCGGTGAAAAGATCGGCCTGGTAGGCCGTTCCGGCGCCGGCAAATCGACCATTGTCAACCTGCTGCTGCGTTTCTACGATGTCGAACAGGGCCGCATCCTGATCGATGGCCAGGATATTTCGCATGTGACCCAGGACAGCTTGCGGGCGCAGGTCGGCATGGTGACGCAGGATACTTCCTTGCTGCACCGCTCGGTACGCGACAATCTGCTGTACGGCCGTCCGGACGCTACCGATGCCGATATGCTGACGGCGGCGAAGCGGGCCGAGGCGCACGAGTTCATCCTGACCCTGACCGATCCCAAGGGCCGCACCGGCTACGACGCCCACGTCGGCGAACGCGGCGTCAAGCTTTCCGGCGGCCAGCGCCAGCGCATCGCGATCGCCCGCGTGATGCTGAAAGACGCGCCTATCCTGCTGCTGGACGAAGCCACCAGTGCCCTCGATTCGGAAGTCGAAGCGGCGATCCAGGCCAGCTTGTACCGCCTGATGGAAGGCAAGACCGTGGTGGCGATCGCCCATCGTCTGTCAACCATTGCCGCGATGGACCGTCTGATCGTGCTCGACAAGGGCCGCATCGTCGAGCAGGGCGATCACCGCAGCCTGCTGGAACAGGGCGGCTTGTACGCGCGCCTGTGGGCGCACCAGAGCGGCGGTTTCCTGGGCGAAGAGGTGGATGAAGAAAGCGCGCCGGCTGCAACCGTGGGCGGAGCGCAGACGGAACCGGCTTAAGCCGCTGCTGTCTGTATTTAACCTAGTGCAGTGTTTCGCACATAATGACACTTAATAAACGGCGTCTTTTCGCGCCATGCGTCGTTGCAAATCCTCGCGATAGCTCACTATCGCTCCGGTTTGCGCGGGGCGGCCATCCGCCTAGCCTGACACGAAAATACACCATTTTTAAGCGCCATTACATGCGAAACACTGCACTAGACTGAAACTGATTAACCCTGAGTTTGCATCAATGACTGCTGAACCGACCGACAAGTCCGCTGCGCTAAATTCTTTCGGCCATTCCAGTCGCCGCTGGCTGATTGCTATCCTGGCTGCGCTGATCGCCGTCGGCGCCGGCTTCCTGTTGTGGAAAGGACTCTTGCAGCGGCCGCCTCCGCCGCCCAGGCCGGCGCCGGTGCGCCTGCAGACGGAAGCGGTGCAGCGTGGCGATATCGAACAGGCAGTGTTTGCCAACGGCAAGCTGCAGTTGCATAAGTACAGCGATGTGATGGCGCAGGTATCGGGCCAGATCAAGGATGTGCTGGTGATGGTGGGCGACGACGTCAAGGCGGGCAAGATGGTGGTCGAAATCACGCCGACCTTGCCATCGGCGCGGGTCGAGAGCAATCGCGCCCAGCTGGCAAGGCTGCAGGCGGAGCTGGCGGACCAGCGCGCGCAGCAGGACTTCGCCGAATTGCAATACAAGCGGCAGACGCAGCTGAAAGCGGAAAACGCTACCCGCGAGGAATCCTATGAATCGAGCCGCATGAGCATGTATTCCGCCGCCGCCAAGGTCGAGGCCATCAATGCCCAGATTCGTCAGATCGAGGCGACCGTCAAAGACGATGATGTCACGCGCAGCCATACCCAGGTGCTGGCGCCGATCAGCGGCACGGTGGTATCGGTGGGGGCGCGCACCGGGCAGATGGTCAGCGCCGGCCAGCCGGTTGCGCCACTGGTGCGGATCGCTGACCTCAGCCGCCTGACGGTGCAGGCGCGGGTGGCGGAAATCGACGTGCCGCTGCTGCGCAAAGGCATGACTGCCTATTTCACCACCCCCGGTTATCCCGGCAAGCGCTGGAGCGGCAAGCTGCGGCAAGTGGTTCCGGTGCCGGCCGATGGTTCGGGCGAGCAGGGCAAGCAGACTTTCTATAACGTCTTGTTCGAAGTCGATAATCCGCAAGAAGAACTGATGAGCGGCATGAGCACGCAAGTGCGCTTTGTGCTGGCGCAGGCGCGCGATGCCGTGCTGCTGCCGGTGGCGTTGCTGGGTAAGCCGGAAGCCGACGGCAGTTATCGGGTGAAGGTGGTCGACGCCAATCAGCAAGTCAGCTCGCGCGCGATCAGGATCGGCGTCCGCAACCAGCAGATGGCGCAAGTCCTGTCGGGGTTGCAGGCGGGTGAGCAGCTTGTGGTGGAGTCCGCGCCGGCGCCGGCGCTTAAAAATGCCGCGGCATCCGCCAGCGCTTCTGCGTCTTCGTCCGTACCTGCCGTCAAGGCGCATTGATTGATGGTCACTAGCATGCCTCTTTTTTTTCAGCGCTCCCGCAGCATCGCCACGGTTTGCTCAAGCACCGTGCTGCTGCTCTTGTTATCCGCCTGCGCCAGCCATATCGAGATGCGGGAAGCCACGCCCAGCGTCGAGATTCCGCAGAGTTGGGATCTGTCGGCCAACAATGGCGAACAAGACTGGCCGGATACCGGCTGGTGGCAGCGTTTCGGCAGCGACGAGCTGAGCCAGCTGGTGGCTCAGGGGCAGGCCAGCAACCTGGAAATTGCCGCCGCTGTATCGCGCGTACGCCAGGCGGAAGCGCAAGCCCGGATCGCCGGTGCGCCGCTGCTGCCGAATGCGGATTTTTCCACCAGCATCAATCGTGCCTTGCCGCTGGCTTCCAGCGGCAGTGCCGTCACCTCGACCAGCGGCCTGGTCGAGATCGGCTACGAGGTTGATTTCTGGGGCAAGAACCGGGCTGGGCTGGTGGCGGCTGAAGCCTCTTTGCAAGCCAATCGCTATGACCGCGAAACGGTGGCGCTGACCGTCACCAGCGGCATCGTCTCGACCTATCTGCAAGTCTTGTCGCTGCGCGACCGCATCGAGATCGCCCAGCAGAACGTCGACAACGCCGAGCGCGTGCTGAAACTGGTGTCGGCGCAGAGCCGCGCCGGCTCGGCCTCGCCGCTGGACCTGGCGCGCCAGCGCTCGGCGGTGGCAGGGCAGCAGGCGGTGATTCCTGATCTGAAACAGCAAGAGCGCGAGGCGCAGACCGCGCTGGCGATCCTGCTGGGACGGCCGCCGCAGACTTTTACCGTCAATGAGCCCGGGCTGGCGAAGATCCTGCTGCCGCAGGTGACGCCCGGCTTGCCGTCGGAACTGCTGTCGCGCCGGCCCGATATCCGTCATGCGGAATCCGAACTGGCCGCCGCCAACGCCAATGTCGCCGTGGCGCGCGCGGCGCTGTTCCCCAGCATCCGCCTGACCGGCTCGGCCGGCGGCCAGAGCAATGCCTTGCTGTCGCTGTTTAACGGCCCCAACATGCTGGTCAACCTGGGCGCCGGGCTGGTGGCGCCGATCTTCGACGCCGGCCGCCTCAACAGCCAGCGCGACCTCGCCGTCGCCCAAAAGCAGGAGCTGGTGCAGATTTATCGCTCGACCGTGATCGCGGCGCTGTCGGAAGTCGACACCGCGCTCGGCCAGATCCGCAGCCTGGACGAACAGCGCAAATTAAAAGTCACGGAAATGGAACAGGCGCGCTTCGCCTTCGAACTGTCGGAAATCCGCTACCGGGTCGGCGCGGAAGATTTGATGACGGTGCTGGATACCCAGCGCTCGCTGTCGGAAGTGCAGAACGAACTGGGGCAGATCAAGCTGAAGCGCTTGAAGGCGACGGTGTCGCTGTACAAGGCCCTTGGCGGCGGCTGGCAGGATGTGCATGCCAGCCAGGCGGGGGAAGCGCAGGCGACGACAGCTGGCAAGCCGTCGCCGGAAAAATAAGAACGGTCAGACCGCCACCGGCGCCTTGATATGCGCCTGCGGATGATAGCCGCTGATTTCAAAATCCTCGAAACGATAGTCGAAAATCGACGCTGGCTTGCGTGTGATGGTCAGCTTGGGCAGCGGCCCCGGCGTGCGCGACAACTGCAGCTCGACCTGCTCCGCATGGTTGGAGTACAGATGACAATCGCCGCCGGTCCAGATGAAATCTCCCACCTCAAGCCCGCATTGCTGCGCCATCATGTGCGTCAGCAGGGCATAGGATGCGATATTGAAAGGCACGCCGAGGAAAATGTCGGCGCTGCGCTGATACAGCTGGCAGGACAGCTTGCCCTCGGCTACATAGAACTGGAAGAAGGCATGGCAGGGCGGCAGCTTCATCTGCGGGATGTCGGCGACGTTCCAGGCGGAGACGATCAGCCGGCGCGAATCCGGATTGTTCTTGATCTGCTCGACCAGCTGCGTGATCTGGTCGATATGTCCGCCGGACGGGGTCGGCCAGGAGCGCCATTGATAACCATAGATCGGTCCCAGATTGCCCTCGCTGTCGGCCCATTCGTCCCAGATCTTGACGTCGTTGTCTTTTAGATACTGGATGTTGGTCGAGCCGTTGAGAAACCAGATCAGCTCATGGATGATCGACCGCAGATGCAGCTTCTTGGTGGTCAGCAAGGGGAAGCCGTCTTGCAGATTGAAACGCATCTGGTAGCCGAACACCGAGCGGGTGCCGGTGCCGGTGCGGTCGGTTTTGACGGTGCCATGTTGTTGCACATGGCGCATGAGGTCGAGGTATTGGCGCATTTTTATCTTGATTGCTGACTCTAATTCCAAGATTGTAACGCATCCGGCATGGCTGCCGCCCGAGGCTTATTCCGCCTGCGCCTTGAGGATCCGCGTAATCCGTTCCTGGCTGGGCGGGTGGGTCGACAGGTAGGGCGAGAAAGCGGCGGGCTGGCTGTCGAGCTTTTCAAAGGTGCGCGCCAGCCTGGTGAGGCTGATGCCGTTTGCCTTGAACATGGCAATCGCGTAATCATCCGCTTCCAGCTCGATATCGCGTGAGTACTTGAGATCGAGCAGCAGCGGCGGAATGGTCGCCACCAGGGCCGAGACATCGCCGAACAGCAGCGTCGCGGTGGCGCCGACCGCGGACACCTGGATCAGCCGCCGCATCAGGTGGCGCTGATGCAGGTGGCCGAGTTCATGCGCCAGCACTCCCATCAAGGCATCGTCATCGTCCAGCAGCCTGACCAGCTCGTCGGTGACCAGGATGTCGCCGGACGGCAGGGCGAAGGCATTCGGGCCGATCTTGCTTTTGCGGAAAATGATCTGAAATCGCGGCGCCCCCTGGCGCGGCGGCTCAAGCGCGCGGAAGCGGCTGTCGATGGAGGCTTGCTGCGATGGCGGCAGGGTAGAAGCGCTGAATACGCGTTCGTCCAGGAAATCCAGGGTGCTGCCGCCGATTTTTCTTTCGACCGACTCGGGCAGGGCGTTGGCGATCCAGCCCGATGCCGCCGGCAACAGATATAAATAACCAAGCACCAGGATCAGTACCAGTGCGCCGGCCGCTTGCCAGACGCTGCGCCAGCTTTGCTGCATGCGCACTACCAGCGAGTCGGCGTGGCCGGTGCTCGCCAGCAGTTCGGCAAAGGCATCGAGATCGATGATTTCAAGATAGGCGCCGTCGGCAAAGGTAACCTTGCGGGTGGCGCTGGAAACCCTTTCCGACACCCGCAGTTCCTCAAGCGGCGCTTGCCTCTGTGCTTCGCCGGAAATGCTGGCGATGCCTGCCGCGACTGTCAGTTCGACCGTATAGCGGTGCGAGGTCTTGCCATCGAAATAGAAAGCCTGCACCGCCCGCGCTTGCGCATTCTGCATCTGAGCGCGGCTTTATAGCGACAAGTCGAAATCGAGCAGATCAGACATGCCTTCGCCGGCGGCGGAGCCCTGCGGTTCTGCATCGGCCAGAAAATGATCGAGCGAGCCTGCCGCCAGCAAGCTGACCGATTCAAGCCGGTATTTGAGCGAGCGGATCTGCGCAAACGGAGTGAACAGGCCCAACGTGCAGACGATGGCGATCAGGTTGGTGATCATGATGAAAGCCACCTTGGTCCATTTCAGCTTGCTCTGGAATTGATGGTCCGCCAGCCTGGTGTGGTTCCAGATTAGGTTCTGGACCATGGTCAGGGCCAGCGGAACAATCAGGAAGGTCCACGCATACATGGAAAATATCATGCTGAATATAGGGCCTGCGTAGGCTGCCGGCGCAGCGTGCTTGCCGGCGCTGGCGCTGGCGACGGCCATGAGGCTGCCGCTGAAGAGTATGCCGATGCCGATATAGCCAAGCACGGCGATGGCGAAACAAATGAGAAAAATTTGATAAAAAGAGCCTACACTGGCGTCAAAGGAAAAATGCGTCGCGCCGAACTTGCTTTCCGTGTGCAGGTATTTTTTATTGCGTTGATAGGCGAAAGGCGAGAGCAGGCCGAGAGAGAAGGCTGATATTAGCGGCAACACCAGATAATTGAAGTAAGACTTGCCGGCGCTGCCTTGGAAGCCGAAACGGATGCCGCGGTAGCTGGAGTTGTAGAGCTTGAATTGATAGCTTCTCCAGATCAGCCATGGCATGACCGACAACATCAGCGCCAGCGCCAGCAGTCCAAGTTTCGGACTCAGCCTGAAGGCGATCTGGTAGCCGCCGATCAGCACCAGCGCGATGATGCGCCCTTTCAGGATCGCGATCGGGTTGCCGTGGTATTCGAAGCTGCTGCCGGCGACCCTGGTGTTGTCATAGAAATAGCGGGTGCGGCGCACCTTGGCCCAGGCCGAGTAGATGCCGAGGGTGACGATGGATAGTAGAAGATTAACTATCCATATGCGGAAATATTCGCTGCCGCGGCCGGAAAAGATGAATGCTTCCGGCGTAGGCTGGTGTGGCGGAGGAGGGTTTGCTGCAAAGCCGGAAGGCGGTGTGCCGGAAGTTACGGTGTTCATCCCTGATTCCCTTTGTTTTATTGGTTTGATTGATTATCCGGCAGGCTATAAAAAATGACAATCAAAGTCTGTTGGGCAATTGTTATTGTTGGTGTTCCGGAGTTTCCTCTGGTTACAAATTAATGGTTTTCTCCATGAACTTTTCCGGAACAGGGTCCTCGAAAGCTGGAGACCTTTGTCTCATACGGTCATGCAGTATCAGGTCGTTTTTATCTGGCCATTTTGATCTGGTCATTTTCATATTCATTTGCATCAGCGTGCTGGCCGCACTAATGCAGGCAACACCATTCAGGAGATCACATGCTTAAATCAGATACGTTTTTCGGCGGCAAGCGAGAAACCCCGACCCCAAATTCACCGTTCAGCGCCAGCAGCAATCTCACTTCCGGCAGTTCTTCCAATATTCCAAAGGCTAGCAACCCTGTGAGCACTCCGGTCAACCACTCGTCGTCCAGCACTAACGAAGTCGGCAGCAAACTGATTGTCGGCCCGAACATCAAGCTCAAAGGCGTTGAGATCACCGATTGCGACACGCTCGTGGTCGAAGGCCGGGTGGAAGCGACCATGAATTCGCGCGTGATCCACATCGCCGAAAAAGGCGCGTTCAAGGGTTCCGCTGAAATTGACCTGGCTGAAATCTATGGCGAGTTCGACGGCGACCTGACTGTCCGTGAAAAGCTGGTGATTTATTCAACCGGCAAGGTTTCCGGCAAAATCCGCTATGGCAAGGTTGTCATCGAGGAAGGCGGCCAGCTGACTGGCGAAGTCCAGGTCGGCACTTCCTCCAAGCCTGCTGCCGCTAGTCCTGCCAGCAGCGCGACTACCAGCGCTGCAGCAGCTGCTGTAGTCTAAAGCTTGCCGCCGGCCAGGCCGGCGCGCAGTAGTTTCAGCTTTTCCGGCCGGGAATCCCGGCCGGAGGGCGTTATTTTTGCAAAACAACCAGAGTGGCGGCGATCCATTCTGGTTTTTGTCATGTGCATGCAGGCATGCGACAATAGCGCTTTTGGCATTCTGCCAAGCGCCATTTCCAATTGCCCGTACCCGCCAAACTCATGAGCCATCCAGAATATATCCTCACCTTGTCCTGCCTCGATCAGCGCGGAATCGTCCATCGCGTCTCAGGTTTTCTGGCCGATCACGGTTGCAATATCATCGATTCAGCCCAGTTCGGCGACGCTCAGTCCAAATTGTTTTTCATGCGTGTGCATTTTTCGTCGGAGGATGCGGCGATTGCAGATGAGGGCCTGCGGGCGGAATTTTCCGCGCTGGCCGGCAGCATGCAGATGAACTGGCAATTGCACGATGCCGGCAAGAAGCCTCGCATGATGCTGATGGTGTCGAAGATCGGCCATTGCCTGAACGACCTGCTGTTCCGCTACAAGAGCGGCCTGCTGCCGGTGGAGATCAGCGCCATCGTCTCCAATCACACTGATTTTTACCAGCTGGCAGCCAGCTACAACATCCCTTTCCATCATCTGCCATTGGCGACAGGCGCCTCGGCCGAAGCCAAGCAGGCGCAGGAAGCGCGCGTGATGGAAATCGTCGAAGCGAACAATATCGACCTGGTGGTGCTGGCGCGCTACATGCAGATTCTGTCGCCGGCCATGTGCACCGCGCTGACCGGACGCGCCATCAATATCCACCATTCCTTCCTGCCCAGCTTCAAGGGCGCAAAGCCCTACTACCAGGCGCATGACCGCGGCGTGAAGCTGATCGGCGCCACCGCCCATTTCGTCACCGGCGACCTGGACGAAGGACCTATCATCGAGCAGGACGTGGCGCGCGTCGATCATGCGATGGAGCCGGAGACGCTGACCGCGATCGGGCGCGACGTCGAGTGCGTGGTGCTGGCGCGGGCGGTCAAGTGGTTTATCGAGCACCGGATCCTGCTCAACGGGCACAAGACGGTCGTGTTCAAATAAAGAATTGCAAAGAACGAAAAAATGGCCTCGGTGTGAACCGAGGCCATTTTTTTATTGCACGGAGCCTGCCTGCCGGGCCGGCACGACGTTAGCGCAAAGCATCCACCATCTTTTCCAGCTTGACCGCATCGGCGCTGAACTGGCGTATGCCTTCCGCCAGTTTTTCGGTCGCCATCGCATCGTCGTTCAGCATGGTGCGGAAGATGGTTTCATCCAGGTCGATTTTCGCCAGGTCGCTGTGCTGTGCGACTTCCGGGCTGAGCTTGCGGCTGACCGCCGTCTCGCTTTCGGCCAGCGCCTGCAGCAGTTCGGGGCTGATGGTGAGCAGGTCGCAGCCGGCCAGTTCGATGATCTGTGACGTATTGCGGAAGCTGGCGCCCATGACTTCGGTGGCGTAGCCGAACTTGCGGAAATAGCTGTAGATCTGCTTGACCGACTGCACGCCTGGGTCGTCGGCGCCGCTGTAGTCGTGGCCGCTGGATTTCTTGTACCAGTCGTAGATGCGGCCGACGAAAGGCGAGATCAGCTGCACCTTGGCTTCGGCGCAGGCAATTGCCTGCGGCATGGAAAACAGCAGGGTCAGGTTGCAATGGACGCCGGCCTTTTGCAGCACTTCCGCGGCCCGGATGCCTTCCCAGGTGGAAGCGATCTTGATCAGCACGCGGTCGCGGTCTATGCCGGCCGCTTCATACAGCTTGATCAGCGCATGGCCCTTGTCGATCGTGCCCTGGGTGTTGAACGACAGGCGCGCATCGGTCTCGGTGGAAACCCGGCCCGGAATCAGTTTCAGGATTTCCTGGCCGAAGGTGACCAGCAGATGGTCAATGATCTCTTGCGTCGACAACTGGCCGTGATCCTTCACCGCCCGCGCCAGCAGGGGCTGGTATTCCGGCTTCTGCACGGCTTTCAGAATCAGCGACGGGTTGGTGGTGGCGTCGCGCGGCGCAAACGCCTTGATCGACTGGAAATCGCCGGTGTCGGCGACGATGGTGGTGAATTGCTTGAGTTGTTCGAGTTGGTTCATGGCGGCGTAGAAAAGCAGAGACTGTTAATCGGAAATGCTTTTCTGCCATTCTACGCATTTTATGAGCTTCTGCCACAGTTGGCAGAAGCAGTACTGTCTTACTTTGTTATTACCGCGAGCTGCGCCCGATTCAGCTGATCCGTTCTTCCGTCTTGGCGTCGAACAGCACCGCCTTCGACAGGTCGAAGGCCAGCTGCATTTCATCCTTCGGCTTGGCTGCCGCGCGCGGGTGCGTACGGCAGGTGACGCGGGCGTCATTGAAAGTAGTGAACACCAAGGTGTCCGGACCGGTTGGCTCGGTCAGCTCCACTGTGCAGCCGACTTCGGTCGGATGATAGTTGCTGTCGGTATCGCCGGCGTCCGAGGTACGGGCGCTTTGGGCGTCGGTGACATGTTCCGGACGGATGCCGAGGATCACTTCCTTGCCGAGCCAGGCGCCGATTTCCGGCCTTTGCGCCTGCGCTGGCGCCAGCGGCAGCAAGGTCTTCCGGCCGTCGTGGAGCAGTTCGAAAGCCGGGCCATGGCCGTTTGCCACAAGGTTGCCGCGCATGAAGTTCATCGACGGCGAGCCGATGAAGCCGGCCACGAACAGGTTGCTAGGATTGTCGTAGATTTCCTGCGGGCTGCCGAACTGCTGCACCACGCCGTCTTTCATCACGGCGATGCGGTCGCCCAAGGTCATCGCTTCGATCTGGTCATGCGTCACATAGACGATGGTGCTGCCCAGGCGCTGGTGCATCAGCTTGATTTCAGCGCGCATTTCGACGCGCAGCTTGGCGTCCAGGTTGGACAGCGGTTCATCGAACAGGAACAGCGACGGATCGCGCGCAATCGCGCGGCCCATGGCGACGCGCTGGCGCTGGCCGCCCGACAGCAGGGCCGGCTTGCGGTCCAGCAGATGGGTGATCTGCAGGGTGTTGGCGACGCGGTCGACGATTTGTTTCTGTTCGGCTTTTGGGACCTTGCGGATGCCCAGGCCGAAGGAAATGTTCTCGCGCACTGTCATGGTCGGATACAGCGCATACGACTGAAACACCATGGCGATGTCGCGTTCCTTGGGCGGCACGTCGTTGACGCAGCGGTCGCCGATCATGATCTGGCCTTCGGAGACTGTTTCCAGTCCGGCGATCATGTTCAGCAAGGTGGATTTGCCGCAGCCGGAGCCGCCCACCAGGATCAGGAACTGGCCGTCTTCGATTTCGAGATCGATGCCCTTCAGGACTTCATTGCCGTTCGGGTAGACCTTGCGCACATTGCGAATTGATAAGCTTGCCATCTTTAACTCATTCCTTAAGTAATTATCATTGTGGGACAGAGTTTAAGAGTCGCCGCAGCGCGGCGAATTACTCTGTCCCCAACTGACTAGAGCGGGCGTAAAAAAACGCTCTCAGCCCTTGACCGCACCCGCAGTCAGGCCGCGCACAAAATATTTCCCGGCCAGCAGATACACCACCAGGGTCGGCAGGGCGGCGATGATGGCTGCCGCCATGTTGACGTTGTATTCCGTCACGCCGGTGGACGTATTCACCAGATTGTTCAGGGCTACCGTCACCGGCTTGGCGTCTGAACCGCCGAACACCACGCCGAACAGGAAGTCGTTCCAGATCTGCGTGAACTGCCAGATGAAGCAGACCATGAAAATCGGCAGCGACAGCGGGAAGATGATCTTGCGGTAGGTCATGAAGAAGCCGGCGCCGTCGATGCGGGCTGCTTTGACCAGTTCTTCCGGCACCGTGACATAGTAGTTACGGAAGAACAAAGTGGTGAAAGCGATACCGTAGACGATATGCACAAACACCAGTCCCGGCGTGGTGTTGGCCAGGTTGACGGTGCCCAGCAGGCGCGCCATCGGCAGGATCACGACCTGGAACGGGATGAAGCAGCCGACCATCAGCGCCGTGAACAGGATCTCGGAGCCGCGGAAGCGCCAGTGCGCCAGTACATAGCCGTTGAGCGAACCGACCAGGGTCGAGATCAGCACCGCCGGCACCGCCATCTTGATCGAGTTCCAGAAGAACGGCTGCAGGCCGTTGCAGTCGACGCCGGTGCAAGCGCTGCTCCAGGCTTTGCTCCAGGCGGCGCTGGTGGGCGACATCGGCAGCGACAGCAGGTTGCCGGTACGGATTTCATCCAGCGTTTTGACGGAAGTGCTCAGCATCACATACAGCGGCGCCAGATAATACAGCGCGCACAATACCAGCAGCGCGTAGATCACCACGCGGCCGGCGGTCAGTTTGCTGCCTTCGTTATAGATGGTGTTGCTGGTGCTGTCAGCGGCCATTGCGCGCTCCTTTGGTTTCCAGGTACATCATGGGCACCAGCACTGCCAGTACGGTAGCCAGCATCATCATTGCCGATGCCGCGCCAAGGCCAAGTTGACCGCGTGAGAAAGAAAATTGATACATGAAAATTGCCGGCAGGTCGGAAGAAGTGCCCGGACCGCCCGCAGTCAGCGCCATCACCAGGTCAAAGCTCTTGATCGCGATATGCGCCAGCACCAGCAGCACGCTGAAGAACACCGGACGCAGCGCCGGGATGACGATGCGGCGATAGATGGTCGGCAAGCTGGCGCCGTCCACCATGGCAGCCTTGATGATGCTGTCGTCGATGCCGCGCAGGCCGGCCAGGAACAGCGCCATGACGAAGCCGGATGATTGCCAGACGCCGGCGATCACCACGGTATAGATAGAGAAGTCGGAATTCACCAGCCAGTCGAAATGGAAATTGGCGAAGCCCCAGTCGTGCATCATTTTTTCCAGGCCCAGGCCGGGATTCAAGATCCATTTCCAGGCGGCGCCGGTGACGATGAACGACAGCGCCATCGGATACAGGTAGATCGCGCGCAGCGCGCCTTCGGCGCGGATTTTCTGGTCCAGCAGGATCGCCATGATCAGGCCGATCGCCAGGCAGAACAGGATGAACAGGCCGCCAAAGATGCCCAGGTTGGCGGCAGCTACCCACCAGCGGTCCAGGCCGAACAGCGTGACATATTGATTGAAGCCGGAAATTTCGTAATTCGGCAGCATCCGCGAATTGGTCAGCGACAGCCAAGCGGTGACGGCGATGAAGCCGTATACGAAGACCAGCGAGAGGATGATAGTGGGTGACAATACCAGGCGTGGCAGCCAGGCATCGGCGATTGCCGCAATCCGCCCTTGCTGCTTGGGCGTGTGGCTTGGACTCCCGACAGCGGCGGCTGTATAGGGGAGGGTGTGATCGGACATGCAAGTCTCCTGAAGCAGGATCAAAACCGTGTCCGGCAATGCGGTGCTAGCCATTGCCGGACAGGGCGGGGGCCGGGATCGATCTTACTCGCTCCGGCCCCTGTTCTCATTTACGATGCTTATTTACGTTGCTAATTTACGTTAATCAAGTAACAAAACTAAGCAATAAAATAACGGCTTATTGTGTCTTTGCTGCTTTTGCCAGCGCCTGTACCGCGGCCTGCGAAGTCATGTTGGAGTTCATGAACTTCGAAACCACGTCCAGGATAGCGCCTTGTACGGCAGAGTTGACCGCCATGCCGTGCGCCATGCTTGGCTCCAGCGTGCCGGCTTTGCTGGAGGCAGCCATGTCATCCATCGACTTGGTGGCGCAGCTGTCGAACTTGGTGCGCGGGATATCAGGACGGACCGGGATCGAACCCTTGTTCAGGTTGAAGACTTCCTGGAATTCCGGGCTCATGATGGCGGTGGCCAGAGTCAGCTGCGCTTTTTGCGAATCAGGATTCTTGACCTTGAACATGGCGATCGAGTCGATGTTGTAGGTATACGACTTGTCGGTGCCAGGAGCTGCGACGCACAGGAAGTCCTTGCCTGGCTGTTTGCCGGCGGCAGTGAATTCGCCCTTGGCCCAGTCGCCCATGAACTGCATGCCGGCCTTGCCGTTGATGACCATGGCGGTCGCCAGATTCCAGTCGCGGCCGGCGGCGTTCTTGTCGATATAGCCCTTGATCTTGCCCAGCGTGTCGAAGGTCTTGACCATGGTCGGGCCGGTCAGGGTGGCCGGATCGAGCTTGACCAGCGCCTTGTTGTAGAAGTCGGCGCCGCCTACGCCCAGCGCGACGGTTTCAAACATGGTCGCGTCTTGCCAAGGCTGGCCGCCTTGGGCGACAGCGATAAAGCCTGCTTTCTGGATCTTGTCTGCGGCGTCGAAGAATTCAGGCCATGTGGTCGGCACTTTGGCGCCAGCCTTTTTCAAGACTTCAGGATTGATCCAGATCCAGTTGACGCGATGGACGTTGACCGGCGCTGCCACGTAGTGGCCCTGGTACTTCATGGTGTTGGAGACAACCTTAGGCAGCAGCGAGTCCCATTTGCCGGCAGTGGCAGCGGCATCGATGTTGGCCAGCACGCCTTCCTGACCCCATTCCTGGATCGAAGGTCCCTTGATCTGCGCCGCTGTCGGAGGGCTGCCGGCGATGACGCGGGCTTTCAGCGCGGTGGTCGCGTTTTCACCGGCGCCGCCAGCGACTGCGAAGTCCTTCCAGGTCACGCCCTTGGCTTCCATGATCTTTTTCAGCTCGGCGACCGATTTGGCTTCGCCGCCGGATGTCCAGTAATGGAGTACTTCAACTTCAGCCGCGTGGACTGCCGCGGCGCTGGACAGCAATGCAGTGGTGGCGAATACCGATTTTATTATTTGACTCAGTTTCATTCTTGTCTCCTGTGTTGAAAAAATGCATGTGATGCATGTGATTAAGCGCTTGGTCATTGCTGCCTGATCCGCACGCCTGATCTGATTGTCGCCCTGCCTGCCTCTCTCCGGGAGCGGTCATGCCTGGCTGCCTTTGTTGCTCCTACCTGAAAATCCGTTCCAATGTGCTGCGGAACGCCAAACCGTCGCAGCACCAGCTGTTTGCGCAAAGCCGGGCTCTGCGAACATGCCCGTCCATGTGTATCATGTGAAAACTAGTAAAACTACATGCGATCTTGAGTTTACCTGCAAATATCGGGGTTTTACTCTCTTCGCCGCTTGTAATTGTAGTAATGCTACATTAATATTGCAATATAAGTTTTTTATTTATTACAAAAATTTTGATGCAACCTAATATTCCTTTTACATTCACCTTATTTGGCGCTACCGGCGATTTGTCGATGCGGAAGATTCTTCCTGCGTTGTTTGTTGCTCATAGGGAAGGAAAGTTGCATCAGGACGGGCACATCATCTGCGTCGCCAAACAGGATTTCAGCCAGGACGACTATCTGGCCTGGGTCAGCAAGAGCGCCGCGCCCTATGTCAAGGGCGGCGGCGTGCAGGATGAGGCCGTATGGCAGGCTTTCCTGGCGCGCCTGACTTATCTGCCGCTGGACCTGCTGGACAGCGACGGTTACCAGGTCCTGGCGCAGAAGCTGGCCGCCGGCAACGCGGTTTCGGTGTTTTATCTGGCGACCGCACCCGCGCTGTTTGAACCGATTTGCGCCAACCTGGCTGCCAGCAAGATCGATCTGTCGCAAGCCCGGGTGGTGCTGGAAAAGCCGCTCGGCCACGATTTGCTGTCTTCGCGCGCAATCAACGACGCGGTAGCGCGCGTATTCGCCGAAGAACAGATTTACCGCATCGATCATTACCTGGGCAAGGAGGCGGTGCAAAACCTGCTGGCCCTGCGCTTTGCCAATTCGCTGTTCGAGCCTTTGTGGCGGCGCGAGTCGGTGGCCCATGTGCAGCTGACGATCGCCGAGCAGCTGGGCGTCGAAGGACGCGGCGATTTTTATGAAGGCACCGGCGCCCTGCGCGACATGGTGCAAAACCATCTGCTGCAATTATTGTGCATGGTGGCGATGGAGCCGCCGACGTCGATGGATGCCGATGCGGTGCGCGACGAGAAGCTGCGGGTATTGCGCGCCCTCAAGCCGTTCTCGCCGGAAGACATGGAGCTCAAGGCGGTGCGCGGCCAGTACGCTTCCGGCGCGGTGGAAGGGCAGTCGGTGGCCGGCTACCAGCAGGAACCGGGTGTGGCGCCGCAGTCGCGGACCGAAACCTTCGTCGCCCTGCATGCCGAGATCAACAACTGGCGCTGGGCCGGCGTGCCGTTCTTTTTGCGCACCGGCAAGCGCCTGGCGCAGCGTACAGCGGAAATCATCATTACCTTCCGGCCTATCCCGCACGCCATCCTGCCGATGCCAGGCGGCCAGGCCGGGGTCAGCAGCAATCGGCTGGTGATCCGGCTGCAGCCGGACGAATCGATCCAGCTGCATTGCCTGGCAAAACAGCCGGGCGACGGCATGACGGTGCAGCCGGTGGCGCTTGACCTGGCGTTCGACCAGGCTTTCAAGCAGCGCCGGGCAGAAGCCTATGAGCGCTTGCTGGTGGATGCGATCCGCGGCAATTTGTCGCTGTTCGTGCGGCGTGACGAGCAGGAAGCCGCCTGGCGCTGGGTCGAGCCTTTGCAGCGCTACTGGCAGACCAGCAGTGCGGCGCCCAAGCCTTATATGGCCGGCAGCTGGGGGCCGACCGCATCGTTTGCGATGATGGAGCGGGCCGGCGCCCAATGGCCGGAAGACCGTTGAAGAGCGCATCCTGATTGAAGATTTTGACGAATCGAGAAACAAATTTAGAAGCGAGCAGAAATCTTGCCATCGCCTCGTCCTACTAACAGTATTTAAGTGAAAGTTTTACACCATGTCTTCATCCACGATCATGAACGCTAGCGAGATTTCGGCGACTAGCTATCTGGATGGTCCGCGCCTGCTGGCGGATGTCGGCGGCACCAATGCGCGCTTTGCACTGGAGCGTGCGCCGGGCCAGATCGACACGATACAGACCTTGCGCTGCGCCGATTACGCGGAGTTCGCGCAGGCGGTAGAGGCTTACCTGGCTTATAGCGCGACACAAGGCGCTCGCGCCCAAGTGCGTCATGCCGCCATCGCGATCGCCAACCCGGTGCAGGGCGACGACATCAAGATGACCAATCACCATTGGGAATTCTCGATTGAAAACACACGGCGCCGCCTGAACCTGGACACGCTGCTGGTAGTCAACGATTTCACCGCATTGTCGATGTCATTGCCGCATCTGGAACAATCGCATTGTGTCCAGATCGGCAGCGGCAGGGCGCTCAGCGGCGGCGTGGTCGGGCTGGTTGGCGCTGGCACCGGGCTTGGCGTCGGCGGCCTGATCCCTACCGAAGGGCGCTGGATTGCGCTGGGCAGCGAAGGCGGCCACGTCACCTTCGCCCCCGGCGATGCGCGCGAGGCGGCGGTGCTGGCTTACTGCTGGCGTACTTATTCGCACGTCTCGGCGGAACGCCTGGTGTCCGGCCCCGGTATCGAAATGATTTATCAGGCATTGGCCGAGCTGCAAGGCGTCGTCAAGCCCGAGCCACTGCAGACGGCGCAAATCGTCGAGCGCGCCTTGCAGGGCCAGGACGGCTTGTGCATGGAAGTGGTCGAATGCTTCTGCGCCATGCTGGGTACGGTGGCGGCCGACGTCGCCGTCACCCTGGGCACCTTGGGCGGCTTGTACATCGGCGGCGGCGTGGTGCCGCGCCTGGGCGATTACTTCGCGCGTTCGCCGTTTCGCGCCCGTTTTGAAAACAAGGGACGTTTCAGCAGCTATCTGGCGAAAATCCCGACCTTTGTCATTACCGCTCCGTATCCGGCGTTTGTCGGCGTCGCCGCGATTCTTTCCGAGCACCTGGGCGGCGGCAACGCCGTGCCCATCCTGGAAAAGATCCGCAAGGCGCGCGACCAGTTTTCACCGGCCGAGCAGAAGGTCGCCAGCCTGATCCTGGCGCATCCGCGCGCCGTGATGAGCGAGCCGATTTCGGAAATCGCCCGCCGTGCCGATGTCAGCCAGCCGACCGTGATCCGTTTCTGCCGTACCATGGGCTGCCAGGGGCTGGCCGATTTCAAGCTGAAGCTGGCCTCGGGCGTCACCGGCACGGTGCCGGTCGCGCATAGCCAGGTGCATGTGGGCGATTCTTCGCTCGACGTCGGCGTGAAAGTGGTCGACAACACCATTTCCGCCATGATGGAAGTGCGCGATAACCTCAACGCCGATACCCTGTCGCGCGTGATCGAAGTGCTGAGCCAGGCTCGCCGCATCGAATTCTACGGTTTCGGCAGCTGCGGCCTGGTGGCGGAAGACGCCCAGCAAAAATTCTTCCGCCTTGGCATCCCGTCCTCGGCCTACACCGACCCGCAGCTGCAGGAAGTGTCTGCCGCCATGCTGAAGAGCAGCGATGTGGTGGTGGTGATTTCGAATTCCGGACGCCTGCGTCATCTGGCGCCGGCGGTGGAGGTGGCGGTGCATTCCGGCGCCACCATCATTGCGCTGGCGCCAAGCAATTCGCAGCTGGCCAAGCGAGCCCATTACACGCTGGCGGTCGAGCACGATGAAAGCAGCATGATGCATATCCCGATGGTGTCGCGGATCTTGCTGCTGCTCTTGATCGACGTGCTGGCGGTCGGCGTCTCGCTTAACCGTTCCAGTCCTTTTGCCGAACTGCAGCGCCAGGCCAAGCGCGGCATCCTGACTCACATCGCCTCGTTGGGCGAGTCGGACAGCGACAAGATCGCCGCCGAAGGCGACGGCAAATCGGCGCAATCGGCGCGCGGCAACCAGGAAGTGACCCTGTCGCCAAACGTCATCTCGCACATCAAGTAAATCGCCATGCGGCTGCCGGGCCTCTTTCTTGAAGGAGGCAGGCCATGCCTGCCTAGATGATCCGGCGCAAGGTATTGTCGCGTTTGACAAAGTGATGCCATAGCGCCGCCAAGGCATGCAAGCCGATCACCCAGTAAAAAACATTTCCCAACGTCTCGTGAATGTCCTTTACTGATTTACCCAGATCATGATCGGGGCCGACTACCGTAAACGAACCCAGCCCCGCCAGGTTTATCGGATGGCCGGCGAGGTTGACGGTCAGAATGCCGAGTATGGGCTGGGCGATAATGAATATATATAGCAATAGATGCGAAGCCGTGGACAGGAATTGCAGGATAGGCGGAGCCGTCACGGGCGCCGGCGGCGATTTATAGCTGCGCCAGGCGACGCGCGCAAGCGACAGTATCAGCACGCTACAGCCGGCCCAGAAATGGGTCGCAGTCCAGAATGCGCGCGAGTCGCTGCCTTTGGGGCCGCGCATTTCAATCGCCAGGTAAGCCAGGGCAACCAGCAGGAAAATAGCCCAGTGCAACAGGATTGCCGGCCGTGAGAAGCGTTCTTGCTGGGAGGGGATTGGCATGGTCGCCATTCTGTAGAATTTGCGAGCGGTGATTCTGGCACACGGGGTTGGCAAAAACAATGCTGCCTGGCGATTGCCTGCCGCAACAAAGCTGTCGCCCACAAAAAATGCCCATTCGCACGCGAATGGGCAAAGTCTGGGAGTTACCCAGGGACGTCTTTCACTAATGCCACTCTTCGCAGCAAGCACTACAAGGCAGTACTAACAAGAACGATTGACGCGCCGAGCTCAAGCGGCGCGCCAACCATGCTTGCTATCTTTAGAACGAGTGGCTGATACCAGTGTAGAACGTGTTTTGGTTCTGTCCAGTCAGGCCAGTGCTGTCGCCGGTTTGCACTTGGAAGTCTGTATTGGAACCATTGCGGATGGTACCGATGCTCGCGTACAGCAGAGTGCGTTTGGACAGGCTGTAGTTGGTGCCCAGCATGAACAGGTTTGCGCTGCCGACGTCGTGGTTAAGCTTGACGTGATATGCCGCGCCGATCAGTGTCAGGGCCGGTGTCACTTGGTAGTTTGCGCCGAGCCAGAATTGATTGGCTTTATTGGCTGCGCCTATGCCGCTAGTCGTCAGAGGTTGTGCCGGCGCCGACAGATTTTGCCAGCCAGCGTACAGTTTCGCTGGACCGAAGGTCACGTTGCCGCCGACAGTGATTTCCTTGGAGCGCGAGAACAAGTTGTCGAAAGTGCCGTTTTCGTCGCGCGCGGTGTCATACATCGCCAGCAATTCATAGGTAGGCTGTACGAAACCGATTGCGAGGCCGGTGCTGTTGCCGATCCCTGAACCAGCTGGTCCGCGGGTAGTCGATCCTGCTGCTTCGCCGGCGCCGTACATGGCGTGGACGTAGAGGCCACCCATGGTATCAGGTGTGACGTACTGAATCTGGTTGCTGGTTTGCGGCCAGTTGCGGCCTTTGAACAGAGTCGAAGTGCTCATGTTCTGTTGGCCGGTCGGGTCGATGCTCCATACGCGGTCGCTTGGCAGTGCCAGATCGCGGCCGATTTTGACGGTACCGAAGCCACCGTTCAAACCAACGGTCGAACGACGATTAAACAGGCCAGTGCCGTTGAAGCGGCCAGTGTCGGCCTGGAATCCGCTTTCCAGGGTGAAAATCGCTTTCAAGCCGCCGCCCAGATCTTCGGTGCCCTTGAAGCCGATCATGCTGGTGCCCCATTCGTTGCCGCCAACACCCCATTGACCGCCACGGATGGTGTTGCCGTTAGCGTCTTTGCCTACTTGATTGCTTTGATAGTTGATGCCTGCGTCAACACGACCGTAGATGATCACATTGGTTTGCGCTTGGGCCTGGCCGACTAGGGCGCATGCCAGGGCAGCTGCAACCGCGAGTGGCTTGGCCAACGGCATGGCTTTCAGAACAGATTTTCTCATTTCATCTCCTAAGTAAAAATGTGGCGTTGACCACTGCTTTCCGAGTCTTGTGTAGCTCGAAATTCTTGAATCGGACTTTGCTTATTGCTGGTACTTGCTTGCTGTACTTTGCGTTCAATTGATGCCGATTTCTTTGTTGGTAAGAATGGTAAACCGATTTATGAAATTTTTGTTTTATTTGTGTAGTTTTACTATATTTCTGTTGCTAATTTACAGCACTGTTTGATTTTCCATGCGTGCAGCGGCTAGCTGTGGCAACCAGGAGGTCTATCAAGAGTGCCAGGATTTTGTGGTTTTTTATTTTGTTTTCTTATGGAAACGTTTTTTACTGTATTTTTACTACAAGTAATTTTGATACATTTGCGCGCATCGGGACGTCCTTGCTGCTGCGGCTATAGTAATCCTAGGTTTTTCCCAGCAAGGCATGCACCTGCGCCAGTTGCGGCGGCTTGGCGCCGGCATTCAGGCAGGCGGCCGAACCGCAGGCGACCGAAAATTGCAGATGCTGCAACCAGTCGGGGCCGGTGGCGCGGGCGGCAGGAGCTGCATTGGATTCCTGTATCAGCGAATAGATCAGTCCGGCGATGCCGGCGTCGCCGGCGCCCACCGTGTCGACCACGGTGATGGGCGGCGGCGCCACCTGCCAGTACTCGGCGCCGGCATGGATCGCCGCGCCCTTGGCGCCCAGTGTCAGCAGCACAGTGGCTGAGGGGTTGTAGTTGCGCAGGGTCGCCAGGGCAGCTTCGGTATCGTCATTGCGGAACAGGCCGGCCAGGTCTTCGTCCGAAACCTTGATCACATCCGCCAGCTGCGCCATTTTTTTCAGTACGCTGTCGTAGCGCTGGTCCATCACATTACGGAAATTCGGGTCGTAGCTGATCTTGACGCCGCGCCCGTGCAGGTCCTCGGCCAGTTCGATCAGGTGCCCGGCCAGCGGCGCGCGGGTCAGGCTGATGCCGCCGAAATGCACCCACTGCGCCGCCTGCTGCCAGCCTTCGGGCAGCAGCGCGGGATCGAAGGCAAGGTCGGCGCTGTTGTCGCCGATGAAATTGTATTGTGGCGGCGTGGTTTCATAGACCACCGCCAGCAAGGGTGAACGTGCGGCGCGCTGCAGGAAGCGCAGGTCGAGCCCGGCGGCCTGGCTGGCGGCGTACAGCTCGTCGCCGAACCAGTCCTGGCTGATGGCGCCGGCAAAGGCGGAAGGCGCGCCCAGGCTGGCGGCGGCGCGCGCCACGTTCCAGGTCGAGCCGCCGGTCTTGCTCAGCCATTGGTCGGCGCCGACCCGTATCAGGTCGGTGAGCGCTTCGCCGGCGCTGACGAATTGGGGCAGGGAGTGTGCGGGTTTGCTTGTTTCAGACATGACGGCATCCATGCAATGTGAGGTGTGATTTATATTATTTATTCAAGCGGGCTGCCGACAGCTGCTAGTGCTTCCAGGTAGGCGCCCATCGGATGATAGAAATCGGTCTTGCCGTGCGGCGGTTTTTCCGGGCCGTAGCGCCGGTTGTCGCGGTGGAGGATGCGATACCAGCCGCCGCGCTCCTGGTCGATCAGATGCGCGTCGCTGTAGGTCCATAATTTTTCGTAGCTGACCCAGTACGCGGCGTCGCCGCTGCGCTGGGCCAGCAGGGCGGCAGTCGCCAGCGATTCGGCTTGCACCCAGAAGTACTTGTCGCTGTCGCAAACGCTGCCGTCCGGCGCCAGGCCATACACCAGGCCGCCGGATTCCTGATCCCAGGCGGCCGGCATGGTGAGGTCGAACAGCGCGCACGCACGCGGTAGCAGCCAGCCGGCATCGCCTTGCAAGTGCTGGCTATGGCGTTCTAGCAGCAACAACAGTTTCGACCATTCCGTCATGTGGCCGGGCTGGAAACCCCATGGGCGGAACATATTGCTGCTGTCATGCCGGTTGTATTCCCAGTCTATGCTCCAGTCGGCATGATAGTGCTCCCAGATCCAGCCGTCCGCCATGGCGGCTTGCCGCACGGTGATGTTACGCGCCAGCAGTTCGGCGCGCAGCAGATAGCGCCGCTCGCCGGTTGCTTCAAAGGCGGCGATCAGGGCTTCGCAACTGTGCATGTTGGCATTTTGGCCGCGGTAGGGCGACAGCACGCCGTCCGGCGTCGCTTCATCGGCATACAAGCCGTCGGCTTCCGACCAGAACAGCTTTTCCATCAGTTCAAAGGTGGCGCTTATGCCGTCGGCCGCTTCGCTGATGCCGATGCGTGCCGCGTGCGCATGCGCCAGCAGCACGAACGCCAAGCCGTAGCAATGCTGGGTGCGGTCAACGGCGACGCCGTTTTCCAGCACCCAGGCATAGCCGCCGTACGACGGCCGCCAATGCTGTTGCTGCAGGAAGCGCAGGCCATGCCGCGCGGCTTCACGATATTCTTCCTTGCCGTCCAGGCGGCAGGCCAGCGCATAGCAGAACACCATGCGGCTGCTGTTCACCAGATGGCGGCTGGCGCTGTCGTAGACGCTGCCGTCGTCATTCAGGTAATGGAAGAAGCCGCCATGCGGGTCAATCGCGCGCGGATGGAAAAAAGCAATGTCGCGCCGCATGCGGTCGCGCAGGAATTCAGGATCGCGATAGTCAGGTGCGGAAGAAACTGGTCTCATGTCTGTGTTTTGTAGGCGCTTGCAGATGAGGGCTGGCTGCGGGCCGTCAGCGGAAAAACGAATCGAACTGCATGTCGAACTGCTGCAGGGCTTTTTGGGCGTTCTGCATTTTCTTGCGGAATTCCGGGCCGCGCTTGAGCGCCAGGCCGACCGCCAGGATGTCGATCACCACCAGGTGCGCCAGCCGCGCCGAGATCGGTGTATAGGGATCGATATTGAAGCTGAGGTCGATCGGCACCAGCACCGTCGCCAGTTCCGCCAGCGGCGTGCCGCTCGGTCCCAGCACGATGATGTCGGCGCCGCCCTTCTTGGCCAGCTGCACGCTGCGCAGCAAGGCGGCATTGCCGCCGCGCTGCGAGATGGCGACCACCGCATCGCCCGGCTGCAGCAGCGAGGCGGCGATACTGTGGATATGCGGATCGGAGTAGGCGACCGTGGGAACGCCAGAACGGAAAAACTTGTGCTGAGCGTCGGCCGCGACTATCCCGGAGGTGCCCTGGCCGTAGAATTCGATCTTGTTGGCCTTGAGCAGGACGTCCAGCGCTTTCTGGATGGCGTCGGCGCTCAGATGGTTGCGCAGGTCGAGCAGGGTGTTGATGGAGCGGCTGCAGATCTTGTTAACCAGGTCGGCGGCGATATCGTCCTGCGCCAGCATCTCGTTGGCGCCCGGCAGCGCCACCGCCAGGCTCTGCGCCAGCTTCAGCTTGAAGTCGTGCCAGCCTTCGTAGCCGATGGCGCGGCAAAAACGCACCACCGTCGGCTCCGATACCTGAGCATTTTTCGCCAGGGCGGTGATGTTTTCCGCCAGCGCCAGCTGCGGGTTGTCGAGAATGGTCAGGGCGACCTTTTTCTCCGACTTCGAGAGCAGGTCGATCTGGGTCTTGATCGCGTCCAGCAGCATTGTCATGCCGTGTCCTTAAAGCTCAGGCAGCGCTTCTTCGCGCCATTGCAAGCCATCGCGCGCAATCAGGGCGCTGGCCGCGGCCGGGCCCCAGGTACCGGCGGTGTAAGGAATCGGGTCGTCTTCTTCCTGGTCCCAGAATTCCAGGATAGGCTCGACCCATTCCCATGCCGCTTCCAGTTCGTCGCTGCGCATGAACAGGGTCAACTGGCCGCGCAAGACGTCCAGCAGCAGACGCTCGTAGGCTTCCATGCGTGGCGACTTGAAGCTTTCACGGAAATTCAGTTCCAGCTCAACCGGCTTCAGGCGCATGCCGTCGCCCGGCGTCTTGGCCATCAGGTTCAAGGTCAGGCCTTCGTCCGGCTGCAGGCGGATCACCAGGCAATTTGGCTCGAAACTGCTGTTCGGCTGGGCAAAAATCGAATGCGGAATGGTCTTGAAGCGGATCACGATTTCCGCCAGCGAATCGGCCATGCGTTTGCCGGTGCGCAGATAAAACGGCACGCCGGCCCAGCGCCAGGTGTCGACTTCGGCTTTCAACGCGACAAAGGTTTCAGTGCGCGAATGCGGATTGGCGTCGGTTTCCTTGCGGTAGCCGGGTACGGCAACGCCTTCGACGTGGCCGGAACGATATTGTCCGCGCACCACGTTTTGCGCCAGCGTGGTGGGCGTGAAGCGTTTCAGCGAGCGCAGCACCTTGAGCTTTTCATCGCGCACCGCATCCGGCGTGATCGATACCGGCGGTTCCATGGCGACGATGCACAACAGCTGCAGCAAATGGTTTTGCAGCATGTCGCGCAAGGCGCCGGAGGTCTCGTAATAGCCCATGCGGTTGCCGACGCCGAGTTCTTCGGCGATGGTGATCTGGACGTCGGAAATCCATTCGCGGCGCCACAGCGGTTCGAACAGCACATTGCCAAAGCGCAGCGCCAGCAGGTTTTGCACGGTCTCTTTGCCGAGGTAGTGGTCGATGCGGAAAATCTGCGATTCGGCAAACACCTGGCCGACTTCGGCATTGATTTGCTTGGCGCTGGCGAGGTCGCGGCCAAGAGGCTTTTCCAGCACTACGCGCGAGTTGGAGGTGGCCAGGCCGCTGGCAGCCAGGTTCTTGCAGATTTTCGAGAACAGGCTGGGCGGGGTCGCCAGGTAAAACACATTGGTGATCGCGTGGTCGGGCCGCATGGCTTCCACCAGCGCTTTGTAGGACGAGGCATCGGTGGCGTCCATGCCGACGTACTTGATGCGCTGGCAGAAGCGCGCCCAGACGGCGGCGTCGAAGCTGTCCTTGCTGATATGCGGCTTGGCGTCCTGTTCCACGTGCTTGAGGAAGTCGGCGTCGCTGCTGTCGTGACGGCCTATGCACAGGATGCGGGCCTCCGGCGGCAGGTCGTTGGCGCGGTCGCGCGCATACATTGCCGGCAGCAATTTGCGCATTGCCAGGTCGCCGGTACCGCCAAAGATTGCCAAATCAAATTCTGCAAGAGCCATTGTTTTCCTTTGCGGGGCAGCGTTCAAGAGCTGCCATGCGTGGCAGATTGCGCCGTCCTCAACTATTTAAGTGAAACTGAGTGAAATATTAAACTGCAACTGAATTGTTTAAACCTGCGTGGCTACAGGGCCGCACGCGCCATCGCGATCAAGCCGTTGGTCGAGCTGTCGTGGCTGTTGTTCTGGTGTAGCGCCGGCGTGCCGGTCAGTTCGCCGAGGATATTGCTGGCCAGGACCTTGCCCAGTTCGACACCCCATTGGTCGAAGCTGTTGACGCCCCAGATTACACCTTGTACGAATACCTTGTGCTCATACAAGGCGATCAGCGCGCCAAGGTTTGCGGGTGTCAGCGCATCCATCAGGATGGTGTTGCTGGGACGGTTGCCGGGGAAGGTGCGGTGCGGCAGCAGGGCGGCGATCTGCTCCGCCGGCATGCCCTTGGCCTGCATTTCCGCTTGCACTTCATTCGCACTCTTGCCGCGCATGAAGGCCTCCGACTGGGCGAAGCAGTTCGCCAGCAGCGCGGCCTGGTGGCCGGGCAGCCGATGGCTGGCGTTCAAGGTAGCAATGAAGTCGACCGGCGTGATGTCGCTGCCCTGGTGCAGCAGCTGGAAATAGGCGTGCTGGCCGTTGGTGCCGACATTACCCCAGATGATAGGGCAGGAGGCCACTTCCAGCGGGCTGCCGTCCAGCGCGACGCGCTTGCCGTTGCTTTCCATTTCCAGCTGTTGCAGGTAGGAAGGGAAATTGCCCAGGTCCTGGTGGTAGGGCGCAATCGAGATCGAGCGATAGTCGAAGAAGTCGCGGTACCAGATGCCCAGCAAGGCCATGATGACAGGCATGTTCTGTTCCAGCGGTGCGCTCTCGAAGTGGCGGTCCATGGCGTGGGCGCCGGCCAGGAATTCGCTGAAGCGTTCAAAGCCGACCGCCAGCGCCACCGACAGGCCGATCGACGACCACACCGAGTAGCGGCCGCCGACCCAGTCCCAGAATGGGAACATATTGGCCGTATCGATGCCGAACGCAGTGACGCCTTCGACATTGGTGGAGACCGCGGCAAAATGCCTGGCCAGGTCGGACTCGCTCGCTGCGGCGCCGTTTTGCAGGAACCAGTTGCGCGCGGAGTGCGCGTTCATCATGGTTTCCGCGGTGGTGAAGGTTTTGGAGGCGATCACAAACAGCGTTGTTTGCGGATTGACTTGCTGTAGCACGGCGTCGAGGTCATCGCCATCCACGTTGGAGACGAAATGCAGATGCAGGCCGGCCTGCTGGTAAGGGCGCAGCGCCTGGCACACCATCTTGGGGCCGAGGTCGGAGCCGCCGATGCCGATGTTGACGATGTCGGTGATCGGCTTGCCGCTATATCCCAGCCAGGCGCCGGAACGCACCGCTGTTGTGAAAGTCTGGATCCTGTGCAGCACCGCGTGCACATCGGCGCTGACCTGCTGGCCGTCGACTACCAGCGCCGGCAGGGGCGGTGCGCGCAGGGCGGTGTGCAATACGGCACGCTGTTCGGTGGTGTTGATCTTTTCACCAGCAAACATCGCCGCGCGCCGGCTTTCGACCTGGCGTTCGCGCGCCAGGGCAAACAGCTGCGCCATGGTGTCCGCCGTCACATTGTTCTTTGCGTAATCCAGGAACAGGCCGGCGGCCTTGAGCGAGAATTGTTCAAAGCGGGAAGGGGCGGCAGCGAACAGCTCGCGCAACGGCCGCTCTTTGACGGTTGCGTAATGTTCATGCAAGGCTTGAAAGCTGGCGGTAGTATTGAGCGCTGTCTGTGGCATATCCGGAGTCTTCATGGTAGGTCAGGAATTTATATGACTATACAACGTTGAAGGTAATTTCACTACAAATTATTTTGTAGTTTGCTGAAACCGGGATAATTTACGCTGGCCGGGCGAGTTTTTCCCTGATTACTGTCTTGCCTGTTTCTGCGCCATTGCTATTGTCCGTCGTGAGGCTAAACTGGTTGTTTCATGCAGGTGCCGCCTGCTTTCAAAAAACCACAACGGCAGCAGGAATGGGTTTGCAAATTAGCGTCGAACTGCTATTTTGTAGTAAAATTTCAATTCGTCTACTGTTTCAAGGATTTTAATCATGTCTGTTCAAGCCAGCGTAGCCAAAGTCACCGAGCGTATTGTTGCACGCAGCCAACCTTACCGCAGCGCCTACCTGGCGCGCCTGGAACATGCGCGCCGCCAGGATGTGCAGCGTGGCGCGCTGTCCTGCACCAACCTTGCACACGGTTTTGCCGCATTTCCAGTCAATGACAAGTTGAAGCTGAAACAGGACAAAAGTTCATCGATTGCGATTGTATCTTCCTATAACGACATGCTGTCGGCGCACCAGCCGTTCGAGCATTATCCGCAGATCATCAAGGAAGCAGTGCGCGCCGCCGGCGGCGTCGCCCAGTTTGCCGGCGGCACGCCAGCCATGTGCGATGGCGTGACGCAGGGCCAGCCGGGCATGGAGCTGTCCCTTTTTTCGCGCGATGCGATCGCCATGGCGACCGCGATTGCGCTGTCGCACAATATGTTCGATGCCGCGGTCTATCTCGGCATCTGCGACAAGATCGTTCCCGGCCTGCTGATCGGCGCCCTGCATTTCGGCCACCTGCCGGCAGTGTTCATTCCCGGCGGCCCGATGACTAGCGGCATGAGCAACAAGGAAAAAGTGCGGATTCGCCAACTCTATGCGGAAGGCAAGGTCGGCCGCGCGGAACTGCTGGAGGCGGAGGCGCAGTCGTATCACAGCGCCGGCACCTGCACTTTCTACGGCACCGCCAACAGCAACCAGATGCTGATGGAAGCGTTGGGCCTGCATTTGCCGGGCTCGGCCTTCATCACTCCTAACACGCCATTGCGCGATGCCCTGACCGCGGAAGCCGCGCGCCAGGCTTTGCGGATTACTGATCGCGGTAATCAGTACCTGCCGGTCGGCCATGTCGTCAGCGAAAAGAGCATCGTCAACGCTATCGTCACCTTGCTGGCCACCGGCGGCTCCACCAATCACACCTTGCACCTGGTGGCGATTGCCAAGGCCGCCGGCATCGTCATCGACTGGAACGATTTCGATGCATTGTCGGCCGTGGTGCCGCTGGTCACTCGCATCTATCCGAACGGCGACGCCGACGTCAATCACTTCCATGCCGCCGGCGGCACCGGTTTCGTGATCCGCGAACTGCTGGATGCCGGCCTGATGCATGAAGATGTCAAAACCATTTTGGGCGACAGCCTGCGCGCGCATTGCGCCGAACCGTTCCTGCAAGGCGAGACAGTAGTGTTCAAGCCAGCGCCGGAAAAGAGCGGCGACGATTCTGTGCTGCGCACTGCCGGTGCGCCGTTCTCGGCGGACGGCGGCTTGCGCCTGCTGTCCGGCAACCTGGGCCGTTCGGTGATCAAGATTTCCGCCGTCAAGCAGCAGCACTGGGTGGTGCAGGCGCCAGCCATCGTCTTCCATTCGCAGGAAGCATTCATGGCGGCGTTCCGCGCCGGCGAGCTGGACCGCGATTTCATCGCCGTACTGAGCCATCAGGGGCCGCGCGCCAACGGCATGCCCGAACTGCACGCGTTGACGCCGGCGCTCGGCATCCTGCAAGATGCCGGCCGCCACGTGGCGCTGGTCACCGACGGCCGCATGTCGGGCGCTTCCGGCAAGGTGCCGGCGGCGATCCACGTCACTCCGGAAGTGCTGGCCGGTGGTCCGCTGGGCCTGGTGCGTAACGGCGACATGATCCGCCTCGATGCCGAGAAAGGTATACTGGAAGCCTTGGTGCCGGCCGAAGAATGGGCGCAGCGCCAGCCGCAGGCAACCGACCTGTCAGCCAACCATGTCGGCATGGGGCGCGAACTGTTTGCCATGTTTCGCACCACGGTCAGCGCGGCGGAAGAGGGCGCCACCTGCTTCGGCCTGCCGCCAGCGATGCCGACGGCGGCAGAAGCCGCAGAGTCGGCACATTCAGAACAACCACAGAAAGCAACGATATGACATCCTCAAATCTCCTATACGGTAATCAGTTGTTAGACATCATGCGCGCTTCGCCGGTGATTCCGGTGATCGCCATCGACGACATTGAGCATGCAGTGCCGCTGGCCAAGGCGCTGGTGGCAGGCGGCATCCGCGTGCTGGAAGTGACTTTGCGCACTGCGCATGGCTTGCCGGCCATCCGCGCGATCGCAGAGCAGGTGCCGGGCGCCATCGTCGGCGTCGGCACGCTGACCCAGGCCGATGAATTCGTCGCCGCGCGCGATGCCGGTGCGGTATTCGGTGTCTCGCCAGGACTGACGCCAGCGCTGATCGCCGCCGCCAAATCCAGCGGCTTGCCGCTGTTGCCCGGCGTCATGACGCCGTCCGAAGTGATGGCGGCGCGCGAAGCCGGCTTCCGCCAGCTGAAGCTGTTCCCGGCGGTGCCGGCCGGCGGCGTCGGCATGCTGAATGCGATTGCCGGTCCCCTGGGCGACGTGACCTTCTGCCCGACCGGCGGCATTTCGCTAGAAACGGCGCCGGATTTCCTGGCCTGTAAAAACGTCGCTTGCGTCGGCGGCTCCTGGCTGACCCCGAAAGACTTGCTGAAGGCGGGTGACTGGGCTCGTATTACCGCGCTGGCCGCTGCCGCAAGCAAGCTGCGCAAGGCGCTCTGATCGGATTTCCCCTCCTGAGCCTGCCGGCATGGTTTTTCAGCCATGCCGGCAGGTTCGACCAGGCCTTGCGCCATCTTTTCTACAAACTCTTCCGTCGCATTTCTTCTCGGATTAATCCTATATTTTTTAGTAAAAAGCCATGTTATTCTGGCCTTCAGACATTCCGGTAATAGCTTTTGCGAATCCCATTACTGGACGTCATCAAGAAAAGTTGTTAGAATAGCTGGCTCTCAACAACATCGTGCTTTCTCAACGGCACATTTTTGGGTTTCGTGGCTCGCGTCAGCGGGTTGTCTCATGCTTCGGCAGCGCCGGAGTTTCATCAAGCGTCGGGGAATTCATCCTCGCATTCTGTACCGCCCCATGCGGTAGTCGGCTCGTTCAATGTCCTCCCCGCGGGAAGACCGGACGGGATCATAAAAAATTGTTTGTATGTCGCGCTGACAGGTTCCGGCTATTCCGGTACGTGCTCGGCGGTCATTCAATATGCATCGCCAGACAAAGTCGGATTCGCGGTCACGGGCTAGCGCCTGCGCCAGGCTCTTGCGCACCGCAGACTTTTTCCGGCCATGCTTATGGAAGGAAAAAAGCATGACAAATCGCTATCGCAGCGCCGTGATAGGCGCTGTCGCTACCGTGCTGGTGGTGGCTGCCATTGGCTGGGCTATCGGCCCCGCGGTGATCCGTCAATATCAGGGCGACCTGATCTACTACACCGGCCGTCACCTGGTACTGGTGGGGTGGTCGCTGTCACTGTCTCTGCTGTGCGGCATCCCGGCTGGCATCTTGCTGAGCCGGCCTTACTTTGCCCGTCATGCGGAAAAGTGGATGCAGCTTTTCAACATCGGCAACACCATTCCTTCGATGGCGGTGCTGGCGCTGGCGCTGGCCTTGTTCGGCATCGGCGACAAGCCGGCCATCATCGCCTTGTGGCTGGCGGCGCTGCTGCCCATCGTGCGCAATACCTATGAAGGCCTGAAGCAGGTGTCGCCGTCCATGAAAGAGGCGGCCAAAGGCATCGGCATGAAGCCGCTGCAGGTGCTGTTCCGGGTCGAGCTGCCGAACGCCTTGCCGATCATTGTCGGCGGCGTCCGCACCGCGCTGGCGATTATTGTCGGCACTGCGCCATTGTCGATCCTGATCGGCGGCGAAAGCCTGGGCGGCCTGATCTTCCCCGGCATCTACTTGAACAACCAGGGCCAGCTGCTGCTGGGCGCTGCCGCCACCGCGGTGCTGGCCTTGCTGCTGGATGCGATCGTCTCGCTGGGCAGCAATGCTTACCTGAGCAAGCGCGGACTGCTGCGCTGATCTATCCCAACCGGACAAGGAAAAACCAAATGCAGAATTTATCTCAAGCCGCATCGCGCATCGCTGCGCTGCTGGCCGTGGCGCTGGGCTTCATGGCGCCGGCCGGCGCCAGCGACCTGGTGGTCGGCGGCAAGAACTTCACCGAACAGTTGATCCTGTCGTCGATGACCCAGCAATACCTGAGCGCCAAAGGTTACAAGGTCGATCTCAAGAACGGTCTCGGCACCACCATCATGCGCCAGGCGCTGGAAAGCGGCCAGGTCGATATCGTCTGGGATTACACCGGCACCGCGCTGATCGTCTATAACAAGATCGATGAAAAGCTGGACCAGGATCAATCCTATGAGCGCGTCAAGCAACTGGACGCCGCCAGGAATCTGATCTGGCTCAAGCCGTCGGCCTTGAACAATACCTACGCCTTAGCGGTGCCGCAAAAGCGCGCTGAGGAGGATGGGCTTCACACGATCGAGGATCTGGCCAACAAAATCAACCAGAGCCGCCAGCAGGATCCTGATAAAAAATACCTGATCGGGGTCGATTTTGAATTCGCCTCGCGCCCTGACGGCCTGGAGCCATTGCTGGCTCTATATGGTTTCGCTTTCGAACGCAGCGAAGTGAAGCAGATGGACCCTGGTCTGGTCTACACCGCCTTGCATAACGACCAGCTAAATGTCGGTCTGACCTATTCGTCCGACGGCCGGGTGCAGGGTTTCAACCTGAAGCTGCTGGAAGACAGCAAAGGCTTCTTTCCGTTCTACAGCGCCACGCCTATCGTGCGCAAGGAAATCCTCGACGCTAATCCGCATCTGGCCGAACAGTTGAATGTGCTGTCGGCCAAGATCGACACCGCAAAGATGACCGAGATGAATAAAAAAGTGGATATCGACCAGTTGCCGATCGCCCAGGTTGCCGCGGATTTCCTGCGCGCCGAAGGCTTGCTATGAGAGGCGCACCATGACATTTTTTAACTACCTGTTAAGCGCCTGGCCGGAAATCCTGCATCTCACCATCCAGCACCTGATGCTGGTGGGGATAGCGGTGGGCATGGCGATCCTGATCGGCGTGCCGCTGGGCATAGTGATGATCCGTCACCGCTGGCTGGCCAGCCCGCTGATGGGCCTGGCGACTGTGATCCTGACCTTGCCCTCGATTGCTTTGTTCGGCCTGATGATCCCGCTGTTTTCTCGCTTTGGCCAGGGGCTAGGCCCGCTGCCGGCGATCACCGCGGTGTTCCTGTACTCGCTGCTGCCTATCATGCGCAATACCTATCTGGCGCTGGACGGCATTGAACACGGCATCAAGGAGGCTGGCATCGGTATTGGCATGACATTCTGGCAGCGCCTGCGGCTGGTCGACTTGCCCTTGTCGGTGCCGGTGATCCTGGGCGGCGTGCGCACCGCGGTCGTCATGAATATCGGCGTGATGGCGGTAGCGGCGATTATCGGCGCCGGCGGCCTGGGCGTGCTGATCCTGCATGCCATCAGCCAAAGCAATATGCAAAAACTCGTTATCGGCGCGGTACTGATCAGCTTGCTGGCGATTGTCGCCGACCTGCTGCTGCAATGGCTGCAGCGCCTGCTTACACCGAAAGGAATGCAAAAATCATGATTCAACTCGACCAGCTCAGTAAAGTATTCACACAAAAAGACGGCGCCAAGGTGAAGGCGGTGGATCAGGTTGACCTGACGGTTGCCGAAGGCGAGATCTGCGTTTTCCTCGGGCCTTCCGGCTGCGGCAAGACCACCACCCTGAAGATGATCAACCGTTTGATTGCGCCGACCTCCGGCCGCGTCTTGTTAAACGGCGAAGATACCACCGATATCGATGAAGTCAGCTTGCGGCGCCAGATCGGCTATGTGATCCAGCAGGTCGGCCTGTTCCCCAACATGACGATCGAAGAAAACATTACCGTGGTGCCGCGTTTGCTGGGCTGGGACAAGAAGCGTTGCCACGAACGCGCCACTGAACTGATGGCGATGGTCGCGCTCGATCCGAAGCGTTTCCTGAGCCGCTATCCACGCGAGATGTCGGGCGGCCAGCAGCAGCGCATCGGCGTGATCCGCGCGCTGGCGGCCGATCCGCCGGTGCTGTTGATGGATGAGCCATTCGGCGCGGTCGATCCGATCAACCGCGAATCGATACAGAACGAATTCTTCCAGATGCAGCGGGCGCTCAACAAGACTGTCATCATGGTCAGCCACGATATCGACGAAGCTATCAAGCTGGGCGACAAGATTGCGATCTTCCGCGCCGGCAAGCTGGTGCAAGTGGATCATCCGGATACCTTGCTGGCGCGGCCCAAGGATGAGTTCGTTGCTTCTTTCGTCGGCCAGGACGCCACCTTGAAACGTCTGCTGCTGGTGCGTGCCGGCGATGCCGCCGCCAACTCGGCCACCGTGCTGGAAGACGCCAGCCTGGCGGCGGCCTATGGCGTCATGGATGACAACGACTACCGCTACGTCACCGTGACGAATGCCGCCAATCATGCGCTGGGGTATGTGGCGCGGCGCGATGCGCGCGGCGGGCAGGGCGCCTGCAGCGACAAGATGAAGCCGTTTACGGTCAGCGCGGCGCCGGATGAAAATCTGCGCGTGGTGCTGTCCAAGATGTACAAGCACAGCACCAGCTGGATGCCGGTGATCGGCCAGGACAACAGCTACCTCGGCGAGGTTACCCAGGATTCGATCGCCGATTATCTCAGTTCCGGCCGCACGCGCAGCAGGGTAGGCATGTAAGCCCACCTGCGACCGCTGCTTCACCAACGGCGCTGTCGTTGTCGCAGCGCGTCGGCAATAAGACTCGTCCACCCTGTCGCGCGAACCCCGCTTAGCATTTACAATAGACGGTTTTAGCACTTAGCGCCGTCATATATCTCTATGCGTGGTTACTCAAGGTGGTTCAGCGGGGCTAGCGCATGACGGCTGGCGTGATTGCTCTGGTGCTGTGCGCGGCCTTGCTGCATGCATCCTGGAACGCCATGCTGAAAAGCAGCGGTGACCGTTTATGGGCCATCACCCTGATGACCATAGGCTCCGCGGTGGCCGCCGTGCCTATCGTCCTGTGGGCGCCGCTGCCGGCGGCGGCCAGCTGGCCCTATATCCTGATGTCGGTGGCGCTGCATGCCGGCTACAATCTGTTCCTGGTACGCGCTTACCGGGCCGGCGATTTCGGCCAGTCCTATCCAATCGCGCGCGGCTCCTCGCCTTTGCTGGTGTCGCTGGGAGCGGCATTCTTCGCCGGCGAACAGCTGGGGACCCTGACCCTGATCGGAGTCGCCCTGATCTCGGCCGGTATTGTCAGCCTGGCGCAGATCAAATTCAAACGAAACGGCAACGCCGCTGGCGGCTACCGCCAATGGGATGCGCCTCTGTCGGCATTTACCACAGGCGTGTTCATCGCCGGCTATACCATCGTCGACGGCCTCGGTTCGCGTCTGGCCGGCAGCGCCGCATCTTACGCCGGCTGGATGTTCCTGCTGGATGGCTTACCCTTGCTGGTGATTTACCTGTCGCTGCATGGCCGGCTGTCGCTAGCGCTGAATACCCGCGCCAGCTGGAATGCGCTGGGCGGCGGCATGATGTCGCTGCTGGCGTATGGCATTGTGATCTGGGCGATTACCCTGGCGCCGATGGGGCCGGTGTCGGCCTTGCGCGAAACCTCGGTGCTGTTTGCGGCATTGATCGCCCGCATGTTCCTGGGAGAAGCCCTGACCCTGCGCCGGCTATTGTCGTGCTCGGTGATTGCAGCGGGGGCTGTGATGCTGGGATGGGCGGCCTGAAGTGATATTGAGAGCCTGTCCCAATGAAAAAGGCCACTGGAACTCTTCCAGTGGCCTTTTTATTTGTTACGTGGCGATCATGCGATCGCCCGACTTGCCTGGCTGATTAACGGTCGCCAAACGAGCGACGCGCGCCGCTGTCGTTGGAACGGTTGCCCTTGTAGCCACCGCCGCCGCCTTCTTTGCGCGGTGCTGCACCTGGCTTGCTGAAAGTACGGCCGCCCGGCTTTGCGCCGCCACGGTTGTCGCCTGGTTTCCAGCCGCCTGGTTTGTGGTTCGAGCGCGGAGCCGAAGCCGAACGCTTTGGTTCGAAGCCTTCAACTACATCGACCGGGATCAGTTGCTTGGTGAAACGTTCGATACGCTTGACGTTGACGCCTTCAGCGTGGTTCACCAGCGATACCGCAACACCGTTACGGCCGGCACGGCCGGTACGGCCGATACGGTGGACGTAGTCTTCCGGGAATTTCGGCAGATCGTAGTTGAATACGTGGGTGATTGCCGGGACGTCGATACCGCGGGCGGCAACGTCGGTAGCAACCAGCACACGGACTTGGCCGCGACGCAGGCTGTCCAGGGTGCGGTTACGCGCGCCTTGATGCATGTCGCCATGCAGGGCGGCAGCAGCGAAACCGGCGATGTTCAGACGGTCAGCGATGGTGTCGGCATCACGCTTGGTAGCAGTAAACACAACTGCCTGGTCCATGGTGACGTCGCGCAGCAGGTGGTCCAGCAGGCGATTCTTGTGCGACAGGTCGTCGACGAAGTGAACCTTCTGTTGAATGTTTTCGTGCTTGGTGGCGGAACCGGCGATCTGGATGATCATCGGGTTCTTGGTGATGCGCTTTGCCATGTTGCCGACAACGCCGTCCAGAGTAGCCGAGAACAGCATGGTTTGACGCGACTCAGGAGTAGCGTCGACGATCTTTTCGATGTCGTCGATGAAACCCATGTCCAGCATGCGGTCAGCTTCGTCCAGCACCAGGATCTGCAGTTGCGAGAAATCGATCTTGCCCGATTCCATGTGGTCGATCAGACGGCCAGGCGTGGCAACCAGGATTTCCGGGTTCTTGGCCAGCAATTGCATCTGCTTTGGATAAGGCATGCCGCCCAGGATCGAGATCGCCTTGACGCGCTTCATGTGCGAACCGTACTTGTCGGTCGCGGTGGTTACTTGCAAAGCCAGTTCACGGGTCGGTGTCAATACCAGCATCTTAGGCTGTGCTGGCTTGAAACGTGGACGCTCGCCACGTGAACGGGAGGCTTGCATTTCTTGATTCGGGGTCTTGCCGACTGCAGGAGCAGGGGCAGCTGGTTGCTCGGAAGCGAATTTGTGCAGCGCTGGCAGCATGAATGCCGCAGTCTTGCCGGAACCGGTTTGCGAGGAAACCAGCAGGTCACGGCCTTCGATTGCGGCAGGGATAGCTTGTTCTTGAACGCTAGTCGGCTTGGTGTAGCCAGCCTCGGTCAGTGCTTTGATAACGGACGTGTGGAGGCCAAGTGATTCAAAAGTCATTTTTCTTCTTTCGTAAAGTGCAGCGTCATAAGCTACAAATAATCGCGCAAACAATCGACCATGCGATGAATGCAGCGAACGCAAAAAAGCAACGCCAACCAACGAAATGACTAAGAGACAAATACAAAGAAATTTCGGCACAAAAGCTTTGCGCCGGGACGGTGTCAGGATCGACACACAAGGCGGGAGGGCTTTTACAATGCAATGTCCTACAGAGATCAGGACACGCCTAGGCTTGCGCAGCTACATATTATTTTTACAGCAGGTTTTTACAGAGCACCAGAAACTGGATATGATCGTGAAGCAGTGCACTGTCCGCGTCCGTTATTGCAACGCAGCACAGAATAATACAATACTTTCAGACTTGGTGCAGCATATTCATGTAATTGCTGGGAATATGTCGTTGATTTGTCGCTATATCGTTGTTTGCAGGTAGTACGTTTTGGTCTTTTGCAAATTCGGATACAATAAAATATTTACTAATTAACAATAGGAGTGCTTGCATGGAAAATAACGATAGCGAACAAAAGGCAGCATTGGGAATCGTCTGGACCATCGTTGGCGTGGTCGTGGTGGCAATGCTGTTCCTGGCAGGCTACTTTGGCCTTACCTCAGGCAAGGGCGGCAGCAAGCCGGCGACAACGGTGTCGGCGCCCCAGAGTGCGGATGCCCCGGCTGTCGCTAGCGTTGCAGCGAGTGCGGAGCAGGCCGCTGCCGGCGTTCCTGGCGCTGTCAAAATCTTCTTTGAAACAGGCAAGTCCGAAGCGCCGGCCAGCGCAGGCACCGACGTCGCCCCCATCGTCATGTACCTGAAGGCGAATAGCGCCGCGACCATCGCCGTCTCCGGCTACCATGACGCCAGCGGCAACGCCGATGTCAATGCAGACGTGTCGAAAGAGCGCGCCAAGGCAGTGCGCGCCGTGCTGATCGCCGCCGGCGTCGAAGAAAACCGCGTCGTGCTGGACAAGCCGCAAGTCTCGTTGGGTGGCAACGACGCCGATGCGCGCCGGGTGGAAGTGACTGTGCATCAGTAAAACGCGCAGTACGGTTCTCCAAAAAAAATCCCGGCATGCGCTGCCGGGATTTTTTTCGGCCTCGCATTTCTGCGCAGCCCTGTTTCCAGAATTACTCGGCGATGCCGCCCACCACGTGCGAGAAGCCGCCGTCGACGTAGGTGATTTCGCCAGTGATGCCGCTAGACAGGTCGGACAGCAGGAAAGCTGCCGCATTGCCGACATCTTCCACGGTCACGTTGCGGCGCAGCGGCGCGTGCTCGGCGACGAAGCCCAGGATCTTGCCGAAGCCCTTGATGCCGCTGGCGGCCAGGGTCTTGATCGGCCCCGCCGAAATGCCGTTGACGCGGATGCCTTTCGGGCCTAGGGAACCGGCCAGGTAACGCACGCTGGCTTCCAGCGACGCCTTGGCCAGGCCCATGGTGTTGTAGTTGGGGACAACCCGCTCCGAACCGAGGTAGGTCAGGGTCAGCAGCGCCGAATTCGGACGCAGCAGCGGGATCGCCGCCTTTGCCATGGCCGGGAAGCTGTAGGCGGAAATGTCATGCGCGATCTTGAAGCCTTCACGCGACAAGCCGTCCAGGAAATCGCCGGCAATCGCATCGGCGGGGGCGAAGCCGATCGCGTGCACCAGGCCGTCCAGATGGTCCCAGGATTTGCCGAGGTCGGCAAACAGCGCATTGATCTGCTCGTCGCTGCCGACGTCGCAGTCGAAAATCAATTCGCTGCCGAATTCTTTCGCAAAATTGGTGATGCGTTCCTTGAAGCGCTCGCCGACATAGGTGAACGCCAGTTCGGCGCCTTCGCGTTTGCAGGCTCGTGCGATGCCATAAGCGATCGAGCGGTTAGACAGCAAACCGGTGATCAGAATTTTTTTGCCTTGCAGGAATGCCATATTGACTCCAGATGTGCGCGCCGTTTGTAGTGCGGGCGGGTGTGTGCTTGAGGTTGTTAGCGAACAGGGCAAGATTGTAGGGGTTCGGCGGGCGGAGGGCAACCATGTCGCTGCCCAGTCCGATATTGCATTTTCGATAATTTCCGGGATTTTAAAAAAGACCCCTGCCGCTGGCAGGCCAGCGGCAGGGGTCTTTTGGCAGCAGCGCTGAAGATAAATATCAGCTACGCGAGCCGCGGGATGAGGCCAGCACCACCGGCTTGCCGTTCTTTTTCACGGCCACCTTGTTTTTGCTGCTGCCGCGGCTGGCGACGGCAGTGTGATAGCGCACATTGTGGCCGGCTTTCTTGCCGCCGGAGCTGGACGCCACCATGCGGTTAGGCACTTGCAGCTGCAGACTCTGGCCGCGGCTGACGCCGTCGTGATACAGGCCGTTCCAGGCCTTCACCTGGCTGACGCTGACGCGATAACGCGCGGCGATCGAGGCCAGCGTATCGCGCTTGCCGACCTTGACATAGATGCGGCGGCTTTCGGGCGCATCCGGCGTCACCGCCATGGTGGCGTTGTCGGCGACTTCGGCCGTGATGTCGCTGTTGGCTTCTTCGGTTTTCGGCACCAGGATGGTGGAGCCGGCTTTCAGCAGCATTCTTGGCGGGATATGGTTGACTTCGCGGATCACGGCCGGCGTGGTGTCGAACTTGGCGGCGATGGTTTCAATCCGTTCGCGCGCGCTGCCGACGGTGTGGGAGGTCCAGGATGACAGCGTGTGGGTCCACTTGGTCAGGTTGTTCTTGAATTTCTCGGCATTGCTTTCCGGCAGCAGGATCTTGGTGTCGGAGCTGCCGATGATGACCGGGCGGTTGAACTGCGGGTTAAGCGCCTTGAATTCGTCCAGCGACAATTCCGCCAGCTGCGCGGCGACCTTGACGTCGATGTCGCGGGTCTTGCCGATGGTGACGAAGTAAGGCTGGTTGTCGATCTTCGGCAAGGCGATGCTATACATGTCCGGCGCTGCGACGATGTTCTTGACCGCTTGCAGCTTGGGGACGTAATTGCGGGTTTCGGCCGGCATCAGCGGCGCCAGGCTGTTGAAGTCAGTTGGCAGGCCGGCGGCCTGGTTCTTGTTGATGGCGCGCTGCACCGAGCCTTCGCCCCAGTTATAGGCAGCCAGCGCCAGTTGCCAGTCGCCGAACATGCCATACAGTTTCTGCAGGTAGGTCAGCGCCGCATCGGTCGAGGCCAGGACATCGCGGCGCTCATCCTTGAACATGTTTTGCTTGAGATTGTAGTCGCGCCCGGTGGACGGCACGAACTGCCACATGCCGGCCGCCTTGGCGCTGGAATAGGCTTGTGGATTGAAAGAGGATTCGATGAACGGCAGCAGCGCCAGCTCGGTCGGCATGCCGCGTTTTTCCAGCTCTTGGACTACGTGAAACAGATAGGGCGAGGCGCGCAAGGTGGTGCGCTCAAAATATTCCGGCCGGGCGCTGTAGAAATCGGTCTGGTTGACCACCTGCTGGTTATCCAGGTCCGGGATGCCAAAACCCTTGCGTATGCGCGCCCAGATGTCGACTTGCTCCATGCCAAGCATGCCGGCGCTGGGGTCGTTCGGGTCGATCAGGCTGAAAGTGGGGGTGTAGATGGAAATGTCGTTGGCTTGAGCCAAGAGCGGAGTGCCGAAAAAAGCGAACGCGGCAAAGGCGAATGTCTTGAGTTTTAGCTGGTACATGGGTTCAATTTATGTAACCGGGATGTCATCGACCGGTAATAATGGATTAGACGCAGTGTACGTAAGGCGGTTTTCTCCCGTCAAGCAGAAATTGCACTGTTACATGCGATAAGTGATTGATTTATTAGGTATTACTATCTGGAAGTCGATATGCGGAGACTATCTGACAATCTCCAACGATCGATCACTATCAATCTTTGCGGCAGGCATTGCGCTCTGCCGGATTATTTGAAAGTGTTTTTCCATTCTCGCAGTGCGGCGAAAGCCGCCACCGGCCCGTCTTTTTCAGCGAGGCGGCCGCTGTCTTGCAGGTTGGCAACGATGGTTGGCTGCCGATAGCGCAGGAACGGGTTTGTGGCGTTTTCCAGTGCGATGGTCGACGGTACGGTCGCTTGCTGACGGGCGCGCTTGGCTTGCTCGTTGGCCATGCGTTCGACCAGTCGGGCATTGTCCGGCTCGACCGCCAAGGCGAAGCGCAGGTTCGAGATGGTATATTCATGGGCGCAATAGACCAGGGTGTCGCCCGGCAAGCCGCTCAGCTTTGCCAAGGAGGCGACCATCTGCCCCGGGCTGCCTTCAAACAGGCGTCCGCAGCCGCCGGCGAACAGGGTGTCGCCGCAAAACAGCCAGGGCTGGCCCTGCGCCACATAGGCGATATGGCCGCTGGTGTGGCCTGGCACATCCAGCACCGACAAGCTCAAGTTCAACTCGGGCAGGGCGGCGATATCGCCTTCGCGCAGCGGCCTGGTGACGCCGGCGATGGCTTCTCCGGCGGGGCCGAACACCGGCACCTTATAATGCTGCAGCAAAGTTTGTACGCCGCCGACATGGTCAGCATGGTGATGAGTCAGTAAAATAGCGGCAAGAGTCAGTCCATGCGCGGCCAGTGCGGCCAGGATCGGCTGGGCGTCGCCGGGGTCGACTGCGGCGGCCAGGCGGCCATCGTGGATCAGCCAAAGATAATTGTCGTTAAAAGCCGGCACCGCCAATACACTTAGCGACTTATTTTCATCCAGTGGTTTATCGAACAAGGCAGGCATGGCAAATCCGTCAGCAGAAAAGTCCATTATAGCGCTCGGCCCCTGGCTGCAGACGCCCACCGGCAGTTACATGCTGGAATGGGAGCAGGCGCGCCTGGATGCGATGACGGCGGATATCTTCGGCTTCAACGCGATGCAGATCGGCGTGCCGCAGATCAAGGCCTTGCAGGCCAATCGCATGCGCCATAAATGGCTGACCGACAGCCGCTTGCCTGAAGTGGGCGGGGCGCAGTCCAGGGTGGTGGTGACCCACGATTTCGCCGAACTGCCGTTCGCCTCGCAAAGCCTGGACCTGGTGGTGCTGCCGCATGTGCTGGAATTTGCCGCCGAGCCGCACCAGATCCTGCGCGAGGTGGAGCGGGTGCTGATTCCGGAAGGGCAGGTCATCATCTGCGGCTTCAATCCAGCCAGCCTGTGGGGCATCCGGCAAACCATGGGGCGCATGTCGGGCGCGCATTTCCTGCCGCAGAACGCCGAATTCATCAGCTTGCTGCGGCTGAAGGACTGGCTGAAGCTGCTGAACATGGAAGTCAACCGCGGCCATTTCGGCTGCTATGCGCCGCCGTACGCCAGCAGCAAATGGCTGCATCGTTCCGCTTTCATGGAGAAGGCAGGCAACCGCTGGTGGCCATATTTCGGCGCGGTATATATTGTGCAGGCGATCAAGCGGGTCAAGGGCATGCACCTGATCGGCCCGGCGTTCAGCAAGCAGGCGATCAAGGCCGGGCGCGGCGTGCCGGCCACCAACAAGATCCACAAGGCGGATCAGAGCGGCGCGGAGTAGGCGCGCAATAAGAACTCAATTAAGTACTCAATTAAGCATACAACCACGATTTCCAGAGAATGGCCTGCGCTGCAGGCTATCCCGATAACAGAGTAATGAAAGACAGCATGGATAAAGTAGAAATTTTTGCCGACGGCGCCTGCAAAGGTAATCCTGGCACCGGCGGCTGGGGTGCGCTGCTGGTAGCGGACGGCAAGGAAAAAGAATTGTTCGGCGGCGAGCGCAACACCACCAACAACCGCATGGAGTTGAAAGCCGTGATCGAGGCGCTGACCGCCTTGACCCGGCCTTGCGAAGTCATCGTGTTTACCGACAGCCAGTACGTGCAAAAAGGCATCAGCGAATGGATACACGGCTGGAAAGCGCGCGGCTGGAAAACCGCGGCGCGCGAGCCGGTGAAAAATGTCGACCTGTGGCAGGCGCTGGACGCCGCCCAGGCCCGGCACAAGATCGAATGGCGCTGGGTCAAGGGGCATGCCGGCCACGTCGGCAACGAGCGCGCCGACCAGCTCGCCAATCGCGGCGTCGCCACGGTTGTATAAGCGCGATGAGGGCGTCGGCAGCATTGCCTGAGGCGCCGTTGCCTCAAGTATTTTTTTTAGTAATTGTTTGTATTGAAGAGTGACCATGCGACAAATTGTTCTGGATACCGAAACCACCGGCCTCAACCCGCGCACCGGCGACCGCATCATCGAAATCGGCTGCGTCGAGCTGCTGAACCGCCGCCTGACCGGCAATAATTTTCATCGCTACATCAATCCCGAGCGCGATTCGGAAGAGGGCGCGCTGGCAGTCCATGGCTTGACCACCGCCTTCCTGAGCGACAAGCCGAAGTTCGCCGAGATTTTCGAGGAGCTGCGCGAATACACCCGCGGCGCCCAGGTCATCATCCATAACGCCCCCTTCGACCTGGGTTTCCTGGACGCCGAATACAAGCACCTGGGCAAGGGGCTGTTCTCGGCTGATATCGCCGGCGTCATCGACACGCTGGTGCAAGCCAAGGAAATGTACCCCGGCAAGCGCAACTCGCTGGACGCCTTGTGCGACCGCTACGGCATCTCCAACGCCCACCGCACCTTGCACGGCGCGCTGCTGGACTCGGAATTGCTGGCCGAGGTATACCTGGCCATGACCCGCGGCCAGAACAGCTTCAGCATCGATGTCGGCGGCAGCCACGGCGATGCCGATGGCAGCGGCGCAGCGCTGGAACTGCTGCCGCTGGCGGAAATCGTGGTGCGCAGCGCCAGCGAGGACGAGCTGGCGGCGCATGAGTTGCTGCTGAACGGCCTGGACAAGGATGCCCGCGGCACTTGCATATGGCGCCAGACTTCCGTCGAACCGGCGGAAAACACGCCGCAAAAGTAATCTTGTAAAAAATATTCACAAGACACTAGCCACGAATCAAAAATGCCCTTATAATTTCGCTTCTTTAGGCGCGTAGCTCAGCTGGTTAGAGCACTACCTTGACATGGTAGGGGTCGTTGGTTCGAGTCCAATCGTGCCTACCAGTATTCTCGATGTTTGCGGGGGTGCTGGGATAAATTTGGGTTAACTCCGAATTTATTTTATGAAAATTGTTGATAGCAAATTATGAATGGAAGCGCAGTACGGCTTCCATTTTTGCTTTTTCCCTTCCGCGATCTGCGGCATCAATCCACTTGGCATAGACCGTAAATAACATTTTGGCATTTGCATGGCCAAGCTGTCTAGCGATGTAAGCCGGATTTACGCCGGCCATTAGTGCGGTCGTCGCATAGGTGTGCCGGGTCTGATAGGCTCGCCTGGTTCGTATCCCCAATTTTTTAAGACATGGCTTCCAGTAATGGTCCCGTTGTGAACGTTCGTCGTGCCATGGCTTGCGCGTGACCGGATTTTCAAAAATCTCCGCTCGTTTCATATAAGTAAACCGTTTTTGGGCTTGAAGCATATTAACGGCCCGATCAACCAGGTCGACGTCGCGGACCTCGCTCGTTTTCAGATCCTTGAATCCGCCTTTGAACGTTTTTGCTCGTGCGACCCTAATTGTTCGATTGTTCCAATCGACGTCATCCCACCGTAGGGCAATGATTTCCTCAGGGCGCATACCTGTAAGGAACGCAAAAGTGAAATAGTGAGCCACCTGCACGTGGAATCGCTCAATCATATCGGCTAGGACGCGCTCCATCTCCGCGATCGTTAGTGGATCAGGCGGCGTTTTCTGGTGCTTTGAATTGTTGATCCCATCTAGTGGATTGAGCAATTCCTGCATATCACGGCCGGCAAGTATAAAAGTGCCGCGTAACGGTATAAGATAATTGTTGCACAGCTTCGCCGATGGCCAGGGATGAGATCCGACGGCTGCTGCGATTTTTCCATGCGTGATCAAGTCAATCCGCGTTTCAGTGCCAAATTTCAATTTCCAGAATTCAAGTGCGTTTTTGTACTGGGATTGCGTCGCAGCGGCCAGACGTCCTTTAGTCTCAAGCCAAAGAGCGCATGCGGAACTAAAAGTAGGGACTTCGCTGGGAGTTTCCGTCGCATTTGTAGAATTTGGGAAGTAGAACCGGTAGTCGAAAGCTCCTACAGAGATTTTGACTTTTATTTCAGCCGCCAAACGCTCGGCATAGCGCACGTTCGCCGGTGTTGGTTCCAAATCCAACCGTTCCTTCCGCTGTTTACCTCTCCACATAAAGAGAATTCGGATACTTTTTTTCCGAATTTCTATGCCCCTTGCTCGACCCATTTGTAATATTCCTCAACGTTCATTGTTATATGCCCATCCGGCGCGCGCCGGTAGTGCGGATAGTCGCTAGTAAGCATTACGCCGGGCGCCCGTTCGCCGCGGTTGGCGTTGCTCCCGTGGGAGCGGAATCGTAATGGCCGGCACCAAGCGTCCCCGCAAGGCATACAAGCCGAGAGGAGCATTCGTTCCGATGATGCGATGCACGCGCAACGACTTGGCGCTGGAGCTGCGGCTGGCAATCGAACTGCTGATTGCAGAACCCAGCCCAGATGCCTACAACCAGCTCTCGAAGATGCTCCTGGCTATGGGGAATACTGGCGCCCGCGGCGAGTCGCTGGCACGAGCGAACAACACCATGCTGGCAATCTGTGATCGCTTCGATAGGGTTGGGAAGGTTGGCCTGTCTGCTGATGAGGCGGCATCGCTGCGTTGTGCCGCCGGCGGGCTGGATGAAATGCTCAGTCACATCCCGATCAACGTATTTAGCGCCGCAGTCGCTGTAGTGACTGCGCAGTGCATAGAGCTGGGCGTATGAACGAATTGCAAAATGAAGGCGGAGGGCACTATGGGATACGTTAATGACATTGCGGCGTTTTCGGCGTCAGCGGAAAGGCGTGCTGGTGCGGGCGCCCAGGTCAGCGATAGAGGAGAAGAGATCTGCCGCCGGCTTATTTTGGCCAGAAAGCTCAACCACCTCGACCAGCGCGAGGCGGCCAAGACTTTAGGCTATAGCAATTCGTCGCAGCTATCCAAGATTGAAGCCGGCCAGGCCAGCGTATCGAGAGAGTTCATTGTGCGTGCGGCAATCGCCTATGGAGTGAGTACCGATTACCTGTTGGGCTTATCGAATGAGCCGGAGAGGGATCCGCGCACCGCTGAGCAGGTGGCAGTGTTGCGGTCGGTGCAGGGAACGGTTGAGCAGAACGTCGCGGCGATGGTCACGGTCCTGCTGAAGAACGCGGGAGAGGTGGCACCATTGCGTTCGCACCTGGAGAGTTTGACCCAACGAATCAGCCAGCTGCAAGAGGCGTACGACAAGGTATGTCGCAAGAACGAGGCATTCCAGAACGATGTCCTGGCCGGTTCCATTCTGGAGAGTGCGGTAACCGCTGCCGGTGACGCCGCGTGCAAGGCAAAGCAGTTTGTAGAGCGACGTTCGATGATTGCGGATTTCCGCGCAAAAGCGGCAACGGACGACGGTAGCTATCCATTATTTGTGTTGGCTCAAACTTGACTTGACAACTGCGAACGTCATATCGGGGAATGTCAGATCCGATCGCGACTACTAGACATTAACATGCAATAGTTTCATTCTGTTCTTGAAATCGCGCATGTCGTCGCTTTGAAAAAGACACTTTGAGCGCAAATAACGTCGCGATTTGCGTGGTGTTCTTCACCAAGCGCCGGTAGTGGGTCTTGAGGAAATTGAACTGACAATTGCCTTATGGAAATTCTAAAACATTTGTCCTATAGTTCACTCGTGGTTTGGGTTCGACTTCGTCCGACCCCCTTTTGCGCTGCAAAAATGCAAGTGTGTTGCTGGGCAATAAGGGGCCGCTTGCGGTGATTATGCCCCCGGCCCAGCTCGTCATCGGATTTTGATTTGGATTGCGACGGTATCTCGGTGCGTTTATGTTTTGCTCTAGCACCGCCTATTGAATGGAATATGAAAGCTGCACATCGGAGGAACGATGATGGAAAGCGAGAGAAAATTCCTGAGTCTTGAATCGCGTCTGGCCGCATATAATCTTCGAGATCGGATTGACCGACTGCCCGATCTCCGGGTTGAGCCAAATGAAACAGTTGTACTCACCGCGGATGAAGAGGAACTACACCCGCACCTGGTTCGCTTGCGACCAGACTCAGCCCACGATCTCAAACGGTGGCTGGGAGTTCCCGACCATGCTGCCAGATCGACCCTCTCGCCGAGTACGGAAAACATCGGAATAGGGGCGGCAGCATCCGTGCCCGGCCAAATCTTTATTCCGCGTCCGCCAATCGATCGGATTGACCCTGAAATGCAAACGAATCTCTATAATTTTTTATTTAACAATACACGTGGAGTGAGCGACGAGAGTCTCCAAGTTTTCAAAAAGTACATTGACCGTGTTCAAATGCTCGTTAGTCTATTTCTCTTTCACGATATTTATGTCTCGCGTCACTCGCGGCTTGTAATAGATAGAAAGGTTCAGGTGTTGTTTGCGCGATATATCACGGTTGAACACACAGGCATCCTCGAGATGCAAGCGCCTTACGCCAGAATCGATTGCGCAGGCATCCGGACCGCGAGCGCTTTTAACATCGGTGAAAACCTTACGGCTGCTGTGACAATCTCAAGCGGTGCAACGAGTAAGGTCAAATCACTAAAAAATTAGCACGAGGAGAAATTGAAATGGCAGATCCTGCAGTTTTAGGTAAAGCACCGGATGTACCAAAGCAACCGGCGGCGCCTCCTACTCCGTTCGACTTTTCAGGCCCCTCACAGGATGGACGACCCGCTACTTGCACAGGAGCTTGGAACCCGATTCCAGATACGAAACCGGACGGTGGGTCGGATGGCGGTCAGGGAGCCCAAGGAGGGGATGGAATCCCTGGTCTTTCGGGTGACAATGGCAATATCCTAAGTATTGCTGTCAGTGAGTTTCTTGATGGTGTAACAGTACTTCTGCCTGGTGGTCAAGGTGGACAGGGCGCGGATGGCGCGGTAGGTGGTAGGGGGCAGGATGGTGGACAGGGTGGTTCGGGACGTGACTGCGAGGACGATGCCGATGGCGGCAAAGGTGGCAAAGGCGGCACAGGTGGCAGAGGTGGTGATGGCGGCAAAGGTGGGAATGGCGGACACTTGATCATCGCATACCATACTCCCATCAAAGCGAGCGATCTCAAATTTCAGATTCTGGGCAGTCGTGGCCGGGGAGGTGATCCCGGCAATGGAGGTGCCGGCGGACCGGGCGGACTAGGCGGTCAGCGCGGCGGAACGGGTGCGCGAAGAGAGGGTGGGCAAACGGGCGATCCGGGCGCTATTAATCCAAGCCACGGTCCCGACGGGGACAAAGATGCAGATTACGTTCTTTATGAAATTAAATGAGCCGTGCAACCATGGGACAAGGTGCGGTGGAGGCAGTTGCATCTCCCGCCATTCCATCTGCGAATGGATATCAAGTCGTATTCAAACAGGCGGAGACCCTTTTAGATGCGCAGTCTATTCCGCGACAACCGGCGCTTGGTCTGATCCACACTTTCTCTGCTGAAGGACTTGAGGGGCCGTTCAAAAAACCAAGACGATTCTCTGCGATAAATGGGGACGGTTTTCCCTTCCAATGGTCGGTTTCGTTAGGTAGGCAGACCGCAAGCTTGCGTTTCCTTACTGATTGTGGAGTTCCTGGAAGTCGTATCTCAGAACGGATAAAGCACACACGAGCCAGACTTGGAGATGTGGCGGTACAGCTCGGACTTACGGATTCCCTTCCTCATCTGGATTCTGCTCTGGCGCAGCTTTTACCCGAAGCATCTGCGCTGGATGCCTCGTTAATGGGTCTTTGTCTCGCGGTTGAATTGGATTCCAGTGGTGGGGTTGGGATAAAGGTCTATGTGAATAGTGAGGTGGGAGACGTAGGAGAACGCTATGACCGTTTCGAACGTTGTCTTGATTTCCTAGGGCGGCCTGGCGCGGTCAAGCGCTTACGAACATTACAAATGACCTTTGGGGGATCTATTGCACCTGCTTTTTCCGCGCTTGATCTAGTTCCTAAGGGGATCGGACGGATCAAGCTCTACTTTCGTCCCACGGATGGTAACGCCCGCTTTGCTGCGCTCGCCGCTCAAGCGGTAGGATGCGACCAAGCCGAGTCGCAGCTGTTGCCGCTACATCGAGCGTTCTGCAATGGTGAGGGTTATCCTGCACAAGCAGTAGACTTTTCAGTGGAGTTTCCTCCGGAGGGTCTTGCAACAGGATTCAAATTGGACCTCAATACCGGTCTCCTTTTTGGGAGCGATGCTGAGGTGGATGAACGTGTGTTGAACTTGCTGAATGAATTAAGCTTCGATTCCCAACCTTATGCGCTGGTTCGTGAAATTGTCGCGGGCAGTTGTTCCAACGAACATGTACGTTCCATTCTCTTTGTAGGATTAGCTGTGCGTGGGTTGGAGCGCAAGGTAAATGTCTATTTCCATCCCTTTCCGGCACACTAACCCGCGGGCGGTTTGAAAGGAAATACCTTGCAGGATACCTTGCCCACAGCGGAGCGCAGCCCACAATCTCTCAGTGCTCTTTTTTTTGAATATACACCCCAAGTGGTTACCGAGCCGCTCACCGATTTTTCAGGAATCAAGAGGGGTACCGCGCCGTTTTGCCAGGTTGCGCCTGGGTCACTCCAGGAGGTTCTCGGAATCATAGACCTTGCCGCTCAAGAGAGTATCCCACTGCGAGTGCGCGGGATGGGGCATGCACTTAACGGATCGAGTTTGTCTCAAGCCGGCGAACTGACTGTGTCTACGGCCTGCTTGAATTGGGTCCGGTATGAAGAGGTGGGAACAGTGACCGCGGGGGGAGGGATTGACTTGTGGTCGCTCCGCGATCTTGTCCAAGGTACGCATTTCACGTTACCCGTAGTCAATGATGGCTATGCCGGACCTTCGGTCGGAGGATTTGTGGCAGCTGGCGGGTTTGGACCGGGATCGGCAGATTTTGGCGGATTTTGGGAGAATGTGGCCGAAATCAGTCTCGTCGCTACCACTGGCTTGAAACGAATCAGGCGGCAGGACGAGCTTTTCCCGTGGCTATTTGGTTCCATGGGACAACTCGGAATCATAGTTGAGGCACGCTTGGACTTGGTCCCCTATGCTGTCGATAAAACACCCGCTTATCCATTAGGCAGATCCATTTCTATGTCTGCCATCGAGGACGCGTCCAGACGTGTAATGACGGCTCCCCCCGAAGAGATTGGAACACGGTTGTACTGGTTTACCTTGTTTGTTGCACAAGAACGCCTTGATGACGCGCTTGCGCATCTTGCAACGTTAGAGACAAAGCACAGCGGAGTTTTTCACTACCGCGAACGATACCGTTACCTGATCCGGCATCGCAATCTCGTCGTCGCCCCATTGATTTATCCTCATGCTTCTTCGTTCTTTGCGGTAGGGACGTGGGGTTTCCAACAAGATCAAACTCCCGCTGGTTTGGCACAACTAAACGCGTTTGAGCAAGATTTTATGCAGCTTGCACTGGATCATGGTTTTCAGCGCTATATTCAAAGTGAACTTGCGTCAGGTGTTTCGTTGTACCGTCGGTATTTCGCACCCGATATCTTTGCCCGATTCGGGGCGGCAAAGCTCTCCGTTGATCCTCAATCCATTTTCAATCGGGGTTGGGTATTCCCTTTCGATACTGGAATCACAGGTCTCTCTGTCCTTCCCCCGGTTTTGTAGGCACCTGTTAAGGGCTAAACTGAACTGGAGAGTGAGATGCGAGCCAACGACCGGTCTTGTGAGTACAGCGGACGTGGTCAATCAAAAGGCCGTTGTCACCTTTGGCCAAACATCGGACGTTCGACTGCCTCGGCGTGTATGACCGCACAGGGTCGTAAGCCATCCATCATCAATGACTGCTATCGGCAAAAGCTGCCGATGGCCATTACATTCCACTTGTATATTGTTGCCGTATGGCTACACTTAACCAACCACATGTTCACACGGCGTGCACTATTTTCAGTGCCAATGCATTGGTCATCAAAACACCGTATGAATTTGTAGAAGTTCAGTGGCAGGGGAACTGCATGCGGATCTCCAAAAAAAATGACGTCGCCAAGTTGTTCAACAAACGCGCCCGTTATACGTCATTATATGTTGTGTAAAAATCATTGGAAATCAGGAACAACCTCTCTTTGTGCGATGCAGATAAATTTAAGCTACAGCAAGCTTCCTGAGGCATCTTCAAGCGATCGTAATGGAAGCAATCGTGGCCTCTGTCGAGGCTCTCGGGAACAGTCACGTACGAAGGAATTGTTATGATCCGCAAACTAGGAATCGTCGCCCTGATTTTTCTTCACGCAGCAGCCGCCCACGCGGAACCAGCTCCTGGAGGGTCATATCTGCAAACCTGTCACAACATCCAACGGTCTGGGAATTTTGTGTCAGCGCGATGCGCGTCGGAGAGGTGGGGAGATAAGAATACGCAGATTGATCTGAGAAGGTGCGCCAGAAATCACACTGGACTTTCAAATCTGAACGGGGGCTTGGTTTGCGAAGGCCCGCTGCCTCCAGGCAGCTACCTAAAGACGTGCCATGCAGTCTTCATTATGGATAACCGCCTGCAGGCGAGTTGCAAGACCGAAGGCGGTGCAGGCGACTACCGAAGCAACTCCATCGTATTCAAAGGATGTAATCAGGGATTTCGAAATGCAGACGGGCGTCTCGTTTGCGGGCAATGATTGTTCGAAAAGATGGCAGCGTAATAGGGTGCCCTCAAACGTGAAGGTCTGCTTTTCGGAATTATCACGGGCATCTAAGGATCGGAAGCCGTCATCGTGTGCGCATGCACTTTAGAACTTGTTCTGCAAAAAACGTGATTGCGGAGCAAAAGAAAAGGCCCACCGAACGATGGGCCTTTTAAACATTGGTGCTGGCTGCAGGACTTGAACCCGCCACCCCCTGATTACAAGTCCAGCGACAAAATCAATACTTTCAATAACTTACTGAGTTTTCAGTTCCGCAATTTAGCAACTCCCGTAGTCTGCGAACGCAATGTCGGCGCGGGTTCATATGAAATTGCGGAACCATGAGGTCACCTATTTTTTTATATTTTAGATGCTGCGCGAATCACATCGGCCAGCACCATCGCAGCATACCCTCTGAACAGGCATTCGAACTCAAACCTTCAATTGGTTTCGCCCTTGGTAATCATTTCAACGGGGAGTGAATTTGATTTCGTAATCAATCGTACCTTGATGCTTACAAAACTGATGATGGCGCCAATGCCGAGTGCGAGACCTGCCAGGATTAGCGCGACATGCATACCCGCAAGGAGTTTTTCCGCCCCTCCTGCGACCAACGATCCGAATACCCCGACGCCGATGACGCCCCCCGTCTGGCGCGAGGCGTTTAACGCTCCAGAGGTAATACCTGTGCGTTGCCTATCGGCGTTGGCGAGAACGGCGGCCGTCATTGCGGGGACCGTCAGCGCCACACCGATGCCCGCCGCTAGTAGAGGGCCGACGATGACGCTATAGGGGGTTCTGCCGTCGATGCCAGCCAGCGCTAGGTAACCGCAAGCGGCTAGCGCCTGCCCCATCACCATGGGTAGCCGCGGCCCGAACCGCGCGGTCAGCAGACCAGAAATCAAATTGGCGACGGTTACTAGTGCCGTCATCGGGAGAAAAGCTAGTCCGGTCATCAACGGTGAATACCCCTTCGTCGCCTGGAAGAATAGGCTAAGCACAAACATCAGCCCGTAGTAGGCGAAGTTGGTGAGGAGTCCAACGACGCAGGACGCGCTCACCACTGACGAGCGGAACAATGACAGCGGCAGCATAGGATCCGCGCCATGGGCTTCGGCCAATAGGAACAACGCGCCGGCCACCAGGAAACAGGTAAAACCTGACAGGACTAGCGGATGCGTCCAGCCGAGTGAGCCGGCCTCGACGAAGCCGAGGGTGAGCCCACCTAGCGCGAGAATCGCCAATACTTGCCCAGCGAGGTCCAATCCACGGTTGGGCGTCTTTGAACCCGACGGCGCATAGGATAAAGTCAACCAGATGCCTAAGAGCCCAAGTGGCAGGTTGAGGAAGAAGATGCTCGGCCAACCTAAGCGATCCACCATGATGCCGCCAACAACTGGCCCGGCCGCAAGCGCCAAGCCGCCAACGCCAGCCCATATGCTCACGGCTCGGGCACGAGAGGCCGCTTCCGGAAAGCTGGCGCTAAGTAACGCCAACGAGGCTGGTACACAAAGTGCCGCACCCACTCCTTGGACGACGCGGCCGGCAATGAGGGTACTGATAGTGCCCGCCATGCCGCAGGCCAGTGACGCAATGGTAAACAACGCAAAACCTATGACGAAGATTCGTTTGGCACCGAAGCGGTCACCAATGGCACCTGCCGTTAACAGCAGACTCGCAAAGACCAGCGTGTAGGCGTTAATGATCCATTGCAAACCGGTCACGTTGGTGCTGAGCGACGCTTGGATCCTTTCCAGCGCAACGTTCACGACTGTGACGTCGAGAGTGACAAGGACTAAGCCTAGACTGGTGGCTATCAAAGTCAGGCGTGGCGATGTTGATTGATTCGGTTTCAGATAAGACATGAGAAGAGAGTCCCAGAGATTGTTTTCTTGTTGAAAAACGGTCGTCACGAAAACCGCTGACTAATTCCAATCTCATTGTATTGCCCTGAAAAATTATATAAACTGCCATTTTGTTTGATGACTACCCAGGAAATATTGGTAATGGACATCTTCAAGGCTATGGCTATCTTCATCCGTGTCGTTGACACGGGGAGTCTGACGGCGGCAGCAGCGGAATGCGACCTTTCGCCAACCATGGTGGGCAACCATTTGCAGGCGCTAGAGGATCATCTCGGTACACGCCTCATCAATCGGACCACACGGCGGCAAAATCTGACCGAATTCGGCAAGGCCTATTACGAACGATGCATTGAGATCCTCGGTCTCGTTGGGGATGCCGATGCCCTCGCACTCGAAACGCAGACCAGTCCCAAAGGGCGGCTTCGTGTTACAGCATCTGCGACTTTCGGCACGGAACGATTGGTACCTGCGCTCGCCGACTATACGGCGCGTTATCCCAAAGTGGATCTCGACGTGGTCATCACCGACACTGTCGTGGATTTGGCTGAGGACGGATTCGAGGCGGCGATCCGCCTTGGCAACCTTCAGGGTTCCGACCTGATTGCCCGCCCGCTTGCACCGTATAGATTGATGATTTGCGCCGCACCGAGTTATCTGGCGAAACGCGGCGAACCGCGGCGACCGGAGGATCTTGCGCAGCACGATTGTTTAGCCTATACCTATTCCTCGCGGTCCGAGTGGCGATCGGCACAGGCATCCTGGCGCATGACCGGTCCAGAGGGCGAAATCAGCGTGCCGATTTCGGGCCGGATGCAGGTCGACAGCGCTCAAGGGTTACGCCAGGCTGCGCTCGCTGGCATGGGCATTGTCATGTTGCCTGAGATAATGCTGTCAAAGGATATCGAGGAAGGCCATCTCGTTCGCTTACTCCCTGGATACACGCCGCCGATCCGGCCGTTGAACCTCATCTACCTACGTGATCACCGTATGTCGCCCAAGCTGCGCAGCTTCGTTGATTTCGTGGTGGAGCGCTTTAGCTTAAAGTTGTGATTTACGGGTAAAAACAGGGACCGACAAAGAGGAAATTGATGGCATTTCTGCGGCACAGAATCAGCTAAGACATGCAACCGCGACAATGACTGCGCACCATGTTCGACATCGCAGGGGGAAGCTAGTTTTCATTCCGCAATCCCCATTCAGCGCATGCCTGCAAAACCTTACCAGGCCTTGCGGACTAATTCTTGCGGAACAAGGGGCAGCCTCAGATAGATTTCGAGAAAACTCAAATATTTCTGACAAAGTCACCCAATTTGAAAGGCCGCAGTCGCCAAAAGCGGACGATAGCCCAGTAATGATTCGCCGACTGCTTCAGGCTGGAAGCAGTGGGGGTGCGGACAATAACTTGGACTACTTGGAGGTAGTTCATGTATTCATACGAAGACCGCATTCGAGCAGTCAAGCTTTATATCAAGCTTGGGAAACGCACTGGTCCGACCATTCGGCAGTTGGGCTATCCAACAAAGAATGCGCTCAAGAGCTGGTATCGAGAATACGAACAAAGTCGCGATTTACAGGTAGGCTATGTGCGCTCAAGGCAGAGGTATTCTGACGAACAAAAACAGGCGGCGGTTCAACATTACCTAGACCACGATCGCTGTATTGCTTCAACTATGAAGGCACTGGGATATCCCAGCCGTGCAACGCTCACTGCGTGGATTGATGAACTGCACCCCGAAGTACGCCATCGCGTTGTCGGCGGAGCTGCAAACGTGCAGCACTCCCCTGAGTTCAAGAATGCGGCAATCATTGATCTATGCACCAGGAAGACAAGTGCACAAACAATTGCTCAAAAACTAGCAGTGTGCAGGCCGACGTTGTATAACTGGAAGAATCAATTACTCGGTCGCGAGGCACCCCCATCCATGAAACGCCAGAACGATTCAAAGCCAGTTCCTGAGCAGACAGAACTGCAACGGCAAGTCGAATCGCTTCAACGAGACATCCGGCGATTACAGCTTGAACATGACCTATTGAAGAAGGCCAATGAACTGTTAAAAAAAGGCCTGGGCGTCGATCTGCAGATCCTGAGCAACCGGGAGAAGACGCTGCTGGTTGACGCCTTGAAGCAAACCTATTCGCTGTCAGAACTCTTTGTCGAACTTGATCTTGCCCGCAGTTCCTATTTTTATCATCGGGTCCAACTCCGGGGCGCTGACAAATATGCTGATGCGCGTCTTGCCATCACCGAAGTCTTCGAGTGCAATCACCGTTGCTACGGTTATCGGCGGATGCGTGCGGCACTTGGCAGGCGCCAGGTGTTTATCTCGGAGAAAGTCGTACAACGTTTGATGAAGCAGGAACGTTTGGTCGTCACCGCTAACAGAAGGCGTCGGTATGGATCCTATTTGGGCGAAATCAGCCCAGCGCCAGAGAATCTCATCAACCGGGACTTCCAGGCTGCCACCCCGAATGAAAAATGGCTTACCGACATCACGGAGTTCCAGATCCCGGCTGGGAAGGTGTATTTATCGCCCATGATCGATTGCTTCGATGGCCTGGTTATCAGTTGGTCCATCGGCACGCGTCCAGATGCCGATCTAGTGAACACGATGTTGGATGCAGCCATCGAGACGGTAGCCAATGGCGGAGGTCGGCCTGTCGTTCACTCTGATCGTGGCGCCCACTATCGCTGGCCTGGGTGGCTCTCAAGGATACACAACGCAAAGCTGATTCGTTCGATGTCGCACAAAGGATGCTCACCCGACAATGCCGCCTGTGAGGGCTTCTTCGGGCGGCTGAAGACGGAGTTGTTCTACCCTCGGGACTGGCAGGCTACAACCGTTGAGCAATTCATTCAGGTAGTTGATTCTTACATTCGCTGGTATAACGAAAAACGCATCAAGATATCCCTTGGCTCACGCAGTCCCCTCGAATATCGAGAAAGCCTCGGATTTACGACATAAACCAGTCCAAGTTTTACGCCGCACCCCCAGTCCGTCAATTTTCACCGGCAAGCTACAGAAGCCATCCCTAAACGGTTATTCTTCTTTCACCCGTTGAGCGTGCGACCGCCATCGATGATGATTTCAGAGCCGACTGTCCACTTGGACTCATCGGAAGCGAAGTACAGTACTGCCTTGGCTATTTCTTCCGGCGTTCCAAAGCGTCCGAACGGAATGGTTGCGGCAATTTCCTTGTTGACCTGCTCGCGATAGGCGGCGGGGATGCCGAGCTTGTCGTACAGCGGGGTTTCGACTGGACCAGGGCTGACCGCATTGACGCGGACGCCGCGTCCGAGCAATTCGCTCGACAGTGTCTTCGACATATTCAGGAACGCGGCCTTGGTCGCGGCATAGACCGACGAACGCGCGACACCGACGTGCGCGTTGATGGACGTGTTAAGCACCACTGAAGCCGGGTTAGCAAACACTGGCAGCAACGCCTGGATCAGGAAGTATGGCCCCTTGACGTTGATATCGAAGGAACGATTAAACATCTCCTCCGTCCATTCCTCGATCGGCACCCAAACGGAAACGCCAGCGTTGAGGAAAGCGACGTCGAGCTGGCCGTAGTGATCTTTCACAGCTTGCGCCAATCCTTTCTGCGCGGCCACGCTGGCCGAGTCAGCACGCAACACGAGCACTTCGGAACCGAGTTCAGCCTTTGCCTTCTCAATGGAATCGGGATTGACGCCGGTCACTACGACGCGGGCTCCTTCAATCAGGAATTGCTTGGCGGTTTCGAGGCCGATACCGCTAGTACCGCCGGTGATGAGAGTACGTTTGCCTTGTAAGCGAGACATGGAAATTTTCCTGGGTAGGTGGAGGCAACGACAGCGGGAGTCGTCGTATACCGGACCTGAATAATGAACCTATGCAACAGAATCGATAAGTATGTATATTTGTATATAATTCATGCTCCTATTGCATGAATAGAGAACAGAATGGATCGCTTTCTACTGATGACTTGCTTTGTCCGTGCGGTTGAGACGGGCAGTTTGTCTGCAGCGGGGCGCGATCTGGGACTGAGTCAGCCCAACGTGAGCCGGTATGTGGCGGCGCTGGAAGATCATTTGCAGACCCGGCTTCTGCATCGGTCCACGCGCAAGCTTGTTCTCACACCGGAAGGCGAACGCTACTATGCGGAGGTCCGGCGCATACTTGATGCTGTCACAGAGTCGGAATCTTCTGTCCGGGACAATGTAGAGCCGTCAGGCCTCTTGCGTGTCGCATGTCCGACTACCTTGACTCATGCTTTTGTGTTGCCGCATGTGCCAGCGTTCCTTGAGCGCTATCCCAGACTCGAGCTCGACCTCCAGATCAGTGATCGCTACGTCAACCTGGTCGATGAGGGGGTCGAGCTGGCAATCCGCATTGGTCATCTCGAAGACAGCGCGTTACGTGCGCGGCGCATCGGATTGTTCGAGCGAGTATGCGTCGCCAGCAATGGCTATCTCGCCAAGCACGGCATTCCGCGAGATCCGGATGACCTGCGCGACCATCACTGCGTCATCTTTACACTGCTGTCATCAGGTAGCACTTGGCGCTTCAGGAATGCCGAGGTTCCGGTCTCAGGCAGGTTTCGCGTCAATTCACCTGAAGCTGTGCGTGAAGCGGTGACCGCCGGCCTTGGCATCGGACATGGTCCACAATGGTTATTCGAAGCGGGATTAAAAGACGGCAGCTTGCGGTTGCTGCTAGGCGAGTATGCTGCGCCGCCTGTGCCTATCCAGATCCTGTACGTGGCAAACCGTCTCATGCCGAAGCGCGCCATTGTGTTCATGGACTTCATCACGCAGAAATTTTCCCTAATCCCTGCGCTGAACGTCGATGTAGCAACGACCTCGGCGTCGTGATCGGATATGGTCGAGCGCGGGCAAAAGGGTGCTATCAAACAGTCCGCGGTGATTGCGCAGACCAAGGCACGCGAAATCGCAGCAGCACAAGCACGTAAAAATCGCGCTATCAACGTCAAACAGCCGAACAAATCGACCGTGAGCCTTAAAAGCGCTGTGCTGGCTGTGGCCAAGAGGGCGGATAAGGCAGCGGGCATGGCGGTCATTGAAGCGCAAAAGACACTGCAAAAGCTCAAGAATGCCGGCCAGATCTCTCAGGCCGACTTTGATGTCATCACGATGAAACTAAAGGGTTAATGATGCTGCATTCCGTACCAACACAAATCAACAAGGCGGCGCGTAGTGTCACGTTGCGCCATCCGAATGGCATTCCGTGTCACGCTTTCCGGCAGCGGGTATTGCGCCAGGCTGACGGCGGTATGGGCGGCATGCCAATACTGGGCGGCCTCGGTGTGTTGGATTCGTCGGATGAGTCGGATGTCGGATGGGAGCTGTTGGGTGACGCCAAACTGCTGATCGTAGAAAATTTCCAGCCATCGACGGTTGTCGATCGCGGCGACGCGCTGGACAACACCGAGCCGCAAATTGTTGCGTTGATCGAAGCATTGAGGCCGGAGGAGAATCCCGCGCACTTTACAGCGAAGACCAAGGATGTGTTGTACATGCTGCTGCATGCCGATGTGAAGATCGCCTATGAAGTGGTGGCGATCGATGGTGACATCAATATCGCACCGTACAGCAGAAAATATATATTGCATAAGCGCGATGATCTAACTTACATCGATGGATTTAGAAATGGGTAACGATCCAACTAAGTTGACTACGCGCTGGAGATATGAACGCCAACCGCGACAAGTGTCTCCGCAGTGAGTGTGGAGTAAAAATGCCATATGGGGGATGAGGTGGAACTCTACCTATTAACATTGACAGGTATTTTCTCATTCACAGAAATACTATATTCAGACACCCGCATGTGATGTTTTTTGTCATGGTGGGAAACAGCCATTTTATTTCTATACAGGAGAATTAATGTCTACGCTCAAACCGTCCGCAACAAAAAAGCGACATGACAAACAAGTCATTGGTTATCTAACCCAGTATGACGCCTGGAAAGATGTCCCAGGCCTGGTGCCCAAGGGCGGTTATAACCAATTGAACGTGGATTTCAGTAAGTACACTATTCTCAATTTTTCTTTTTTTGGCCTGGCGCGTGACGGCACCTTGCATAGTGGCGATTATCGTAATACGGACATTTGGCAAGCAGGAACAGTGCAAGAACCGGCGCCACTCATCCACAAGGATATTTACAGCAGCTTTGATATGTATATCTTGTATGGTGAACTGGAGACTATCCACTGGATTAACGCGGGTACTCCTGCCTACAACCAGGGCTATCGCAATGACGAAGTGAATGGCGTTGTCGTAGGTTGGAAAAACGTCACTCCAGGCAAAGAAGAAAGAGGCCCTTGGCCACTATTACTTCCCGTGGCGGAAGGGAAACCCGGCTTGCTGCAAAAGGCCAAAGATGAAGGTGTCAAGGCTATGGCGTCGCTGGGCGGGTGGAGCATGTCCAAACATTTTTGTGAAGTGGCGGCGGATACCGGCATGCGAAAAGCCCTTGTCAATGAGTGCATCAATCTGATCAAGATGGGATTTGATGGCATCGATTTCGACTGGGAATATCCAAATGCCAAGGGCATGAATATCGAGAACTATTCTCCGGCCGACTACGGGAATTTTGCAACCCTGATGGAGGATGTTCGCGAGGCCATTGGTTCCGATAAGCTCATTACCGCGGCCATGTCCGCGTCCCCCGCGTATCTAGAAGGATTTGACTGGGCCCGGCTACAGAGAAGCATGGATTATTTCAATATCATGACCTACGACATCAACGGCGGCTGGTCTGATACAGCAGGGCACAATTCGCCGCTGTTCAATTATCCGGGCGCAAAATCGTATTCGTGTGTATCGGATTCGCGTAAAAATGTGTCAGATCCGACTGAAAAGGAAGCGTCGCCTGTCTCTCTGGATAGCACGACCCGTTTTTTGTTGGACAAGGGTGTGGCGCCGGAGAGAATCAATCTGGGAGTGGCGTTTTATGGCCGTGGCGTCATCACAGAAGATGCAGCGGCGCTCAACGGCCGCACGGTCAAAAAAGACGTTTTCGTGCAGCCGGACGGACCAATATCCAGTTGCGGCGATTTCGACAACTGGGCGTTGGGATTGTGGGACGCCACTCCGCTATATAGCGTGATTTTGCAAAAAACCGGAAGCGACGGAATTGGCGGAGCCGATGGCTGGAAATATAACTGGGACGTGAATGCGAAGGTTCCGTATCTGACCAAAGACAAGTATTTCCTCAGTTATGACAATGAGCGCTCAATCAAAGCGAAAGCGGAATACATCAAGGAGAAAGGGTTGGCGGGTGTCATTATCTGGCACACCTATGGTGATTTGCTGGACATGACGAAGAAAGTCGAGAATGTTGGTACGACTAGTCTCAAATATTGCCCGGAAGCGAGATCGCCGCTGGTTGATGTCATCAATGAGGTATTTGCCAGCGATAAAGTCGGTTTCTAGCCCAGATAGACGACTGATGTTTGAAGACTCGATGAATCTCCTCCGGTGCTTGTGATCACTGTACTGTGAATGGCGAGGGATTCGAACTGCCTGTATCGATCCCTATTGTGAGGACGAGGCGTAACGGCTTGCAGGCTTCGTTCAGACAGATTTGCTAAAGGGAATTGGCCATCAAGCCATTGCTCCGCGTTAGGCTCTGACACAGAGCAATGGTCCCGTTGCAGCCAAGGCATCTGTGGCGGCAGCTGGTCTTTCATCAAGGAAAACACCTCAAAAATCGTGCTCCCGTTCCCCCTATCATTGGCTGCAATGAAGGGGATACATGGACGAATTCACGCGCATCGAAGCCGATGCCCATGGTGGCGCAATGGGCAACAATCACCTGCGAGAGCCGACTCAGGCGCAAAAACTGGCAGGCAACTACAAAGTAGGCAGAACCATCCTTTATGGCATGGCAATCGCCATTGAACAGCCGCGCGGATCGTTCCGTTCCGTGACGTGCAGTCTGGGAATTGGGTGTTGAAAGATCCCAACAGTGCCAAGTTTCACGTCGAGCAAACAGCCGCAGCGATGTCTGATCTCGCCGATATGCTGGGTATTGACCAAGAGTTACTGGGCTTTAGGGGGCGTCTAGGGATGGTATTTGGCGCGCGCGGATCTGGCGGCAAGAACGCAGCTCGCGCGCACTATGAACCGATACATCGCGTCATTAATTTAACCAAGATGGGAGGTGGTGGATCGCTTGGTCACGAGTATTTCCATGCTTTGGACAATGTAATGCATGAATTGGTCAACGCACAATCTTCGGGAAAGAAAAATGAATTCGTGACAGCGAATCCTAATTTGTTGCCGGAAGGAGAGTTACGTGACGCTGTCAAAGCACTTAGCAGGGCCATTATGGATGGAGATCTGCGTGCACCGGAAGTGATTAAATTTACAGAGAAGGACGTAAATACCGCCAAATACAATATTGATGCGCCGCGCAATCGAATCGCACGTGCTATCAAAGACGCAGGCAGCGCCACGGCGGGCATCCTCGCCGTTGATGCGTTCTTGGCGCCGAGTTCGACGGGAAATTCGCGTATTGCCAAACAGAGAAATCAGTGGCGCAAACTTGCTGTAGCTTATTACGCGAGCGAAGGAAAAACGATGGCAACGCTAGCTGTCGGGAAGGGCGTTTCAAGCTTTGCTTTTGAGGCGGCCACGTTGGATAAGGGGCAGTTGGGGAGCTACTGGTCTCAGCTTGAAGAACTGTCCGCGAGGGGATTTCAGGCGTGGATCGAAGATCGAATGGCGCAGCAAGAGCGTCAGAATGATTATTTAAGCGCTTTCGCTGACAACAAATATCGCTATGATCCACTGTTGGACATCCAGTACAAGCCCTTTCCAGAAGGGGATGAGCGAATCAAAATTAATGCAGCATTCGACAATCTGTTCGAGGTGATCCGCAAAAATCAAGTATTCGAGAAGGCGAATGCTAATGAGGCCTTGTTAGATTCGATCTTTAATGCGTCACAGGTTGATAGTCCAGCCCCATCTCTTCAGCGATGGTCTTGAGGCGCTTGTCTCGGGTCCATAGGCGGGCGGCATGGATTGCCGTGCTGGCCAGCAGATGCGTATCAATATACCCAATGCCACGCCCCATGAGCTTGTGTTGTTCGATAAAGAACAATGCTTCCTCGTTGGTGGCGGGGGGTAATTGCGGTAGCGATTGCAATAAATTTAAGATTTCGTTCCGGTTGCCGAGGCTGCCGCATGCGAGTTCGCCGATGACGAAAGGGTGACAATAACCCAGTCCTGTTTCAAGCAGTCCGGCGAGTGCTGGGCTGCCGGCGCGCAAATGGTCAATCCAGATGGATGTATCGACCAAAATCATTGCGTCTCGCCTTTGCGACGTGAAATTTCCTGCAATTGTGGTTCGCTGCCGCCTAAACGCGCCAGGCGACGCGCGCTTTCACGCTGAATCAATGCATTCAACGCTTCCTTCAGCAGGGCATTGCGTTCTTCCAGGCCACACAGCGTTTGCGCGCGGGCAAGAAGAGCATCATCTAAATTAACTGTTGTACGCATAACGTGCTCCTTGAGAATTGATGAATCAATTATAGCATCAAATGATGCTTTAATTGGTTCATGCCCTGCCTTGGGGATGGAAGCCGCCGAAAAGTCATGATGTTCTTTTGCCTGACAATGCTGAATACAGACGATTCAGAGCGGATATGGCAAAAGACACTGAGAAGAATGCGCCCGGTCTCTTCAGCAAAATGGGAACGTCGAGAAGGTGGGCGATCTTGGCAAAGACGATCCCTATGCCTTTGATTACGGAGCGACCTCGCAGCTGTTGCTGGGTACTGGCCATCGTACCGCCCGTATGTACGCGCAGATTTCTAGCCATCAGATGTTAATTCGGGATGTGCTGTAACTCTGAGTTTGCTGAAATGTACGACGCTACCCAATTTCAAGGCGTGCGGCAGTTCGACCTTTTCGGCAATGGCGAGTTTTACGTGCTGATGGATGAAAGTGTTGAGTTTGGGGCAAGCATGCTGTAAGCGCGGCTTGGTAAGTCAAAGAAAATATCCAGATCTGCGGGTCTGGATATTTTTTTGTATACGCAAATGATGAATTTTGTTAAATCGTCAAATAGTTGTTGTATTTCAATATTTATTGAGCTCACAATAACGGCTTGTGGCAAAATAAGACTTATCAAATTGAAAACGCAGGGGTATCCGATGGGAAATGCGCAAGCTTTGTTCGAGGCAATACGACTTGGTGGTGATCGGCAAAATGCTCGCATCCTGCGCCTCCGTTTTCCCCACGACGACGGTCCAAGCGCTACTTTGTTGGCGAACCGCCTGGAGGCCGATGAGGGCCTGTCCCGCGATTTTACGTACACGCTAGAAATCCTCGCCGAGGACGCGCATATACCGCTCGAAGATGTGATGGGCAAGATGGTCACGATCTCCCTGGTAAGGGCGGACGGCAGTGTGCGCTTTTTCAACGGTTACGTTTTCCAGTTCCAACTCGTAAAAACCGACGGTAGCTTGGCGTTTTACTCGATGGTATTGAAACCGTGGTTAGCGTATTTGCACATCCGCAAAGATAATTTTCTGTTCCATGGTAAGACGCTACGGGAACAGACGGAAAGCGTTTTCAAAGATTATGGCACGCATGCCGACTGGGATTACCAGGTCAAAGCTGCTGAAACACCAGTCACGATGGCCTGCCAGTTTCAAGAATCCGATCACAACTATCTGCATCGTCACTGGGAAGCTGCCGGCTTACATTATTGGTACGAACACAGTGAGAAGGGCCACAAGCTCGTCTTGAGTGATGATTCGACTCAAGCCGCACCTATCGATGGCGGCAGCGCCGAGATTCCTTTTCAGCGTCATGCCGGTGCGAAGGAAGAAGACGCCATCGGCGAGTGGAGTCGCGTGCGCGACATTCATGCCAGCAAAGTCGCGCTATCGGGATTCAATTTTAAGAGCCCTGTGCCGGCCAATGTCAATATGCCGACGTTGGCGAAACAAGGCGACGTACTCAATGTCGAATCCTACGAATACGCGGGCGCCTACGGTTTCAAGGACGGTCAGGATGGTGACGGCCTGGCACGCCGGCGGATTGAAGAAATTGAGGCCGGTGGCGAGCAAATGCAAGCCGCAGGGAATAATCGCAACATGCAGCCTAGACGATCTTTTCATTTGACCGGACATTTTAATGCCGGTGCTTCGGGCTCTGCTTCTGAGAGCAATGAATACCAGATCGTCAGCGTCATCCATAGCGCCAGCAATAATTACTTGCAACAAGCCGATGCTCCCGCGAACTACAGCAATCATGCGATCTGTATCAGCAAAAATGTTCCGTGGCGGCCGGGTCGCAATTTCAGTAGCGTCGACACCAAAATCACGACATTGCAAACTGCTACGGTTGTAACCCCAGATGGGCAGGACGTCTATGTCGACAAATATGGACGAGTACGTGTGCAGCTGCATTGGGACCGCGTAGGGGAAAACAATGAGCGCAGCTCTGCGTGGTTGCGGGTGATGAGCCCCATCGCCGGCGCACAGCTGGGGGCGGAATTCCCTTTGCGTAAAGGGATGGAAGTCGTGGTGGCCTGTTTGGACGGGAATCCTGACCGCATGGTTATCACCGGTGCCGTTTATAACGAACGGAATATGCCGCCGTGGAAGCTGCCTGACCAACAGGCGCTGTCCGGTTTTCGTACGCGCGAGTTGACACCCGATGGCGGCAATGTCGCCGGCGGGCGCAGCAACCACCTAGTTTTCGACGACTCCAATTCGAAGATACAAACACAGCTAAAAAGCGATCATCTCCATTCTTCTATATCGCTGGGGTACATCACGCGCATCGAAGACAATGCGGGCCGCAAGGATGCACGCGGCGAAGGACTTGCTCTGGAAACTGGCGGCGCGGCCGCGCTTCGCGCCGATAGGGGATTGTTGCTCAGTACCGATGGTCGAGCCAAAGCGGTCGGCGGCATTCTTAGTCGTGACGAACTGATCAAATGCCTGGAAAAGGCGCTTGACCTTGCAAAAGGCCTTGGCCAAGCTGCAACACAGCACCAGGGCGGGGAGCGCGACTCTAAACCGCAGCAAGACTTGACCGCTGCAATTGATGCGCTTGGCCATGGTGCGGGCGACGAAGCTGACAGCAAAGGGGCGACTGCTGGCGGCCAGCCTGTGATGGCGTTTAGTTCGCCTGCAGGCATTGCCAGCGCCACCCCTCAAGACCAGACCCACTACGCTGGGCAGAACATCGATACAGTGGCGGGTAGCAACCAACAGCACTACGCGGCTAAGTCGATTCTACATACAGCTGGCAAAGACATCGAACAGTTCGCACTTGATGGCGACATCCGCACCATCGCCAACAAAGGTAAAATTATTCAGCAGGCGCAGCAGAACATGATCGAAATTACTGCAGACAAAAGCGTGTCAATCATGTCGACCGAAGATCACATTCTGATGTCCGCCAGCAAGCACATCACCATGACCAGTGGCGGTGCTTATATCAAGATCGCAGACGGCAATATCGAAATCGTTTGCCCTGGAAATCTGGTCTTCAAATCGGCGAGCCGCTCATTTACTGGGCCGGGTAGCATGGCGGCCAATATGCCTACTTTCGATAGCGGCAATACAGGGCGCAAGTTCGCGCTATACCAGCACGGCGACAAGGCAAACGCCGTAGCGGATCACAACTACAAGATCAAGCTTGACGACGGCCAAACCATCGAAGGGGTGACCGGAGCAGACGGCTTGACAAAATTGGCTGAAAAAGACGCAATGCGCATTGCAAACATTCAAGTATGGAAGGCCCCAGCATGACTGAACCGGATGAAAATCTCGTAGTTGTGGGCGATGAATTGCACTGGCTATTACCCAGTCAATCGACCGCTTATGTCGAAGTTAAAACGCCGATGCCGTGTATCACAATTCTGGTTCACGGAGTAAATGATGTCGGCGAGGCCTTTCCGAATCAAGAGAAAGGCTTGTGTGCGGGGTTAAACAAGCGGCTGTTCCGCAAGGATCTCGCCTGTCCAGATTGGACAGTACCGCCGCCACCAAAGGATGGCAAAAAATTTACGGCCGAAGAGGTCAGCGCTGATCCCGACAAAGTGTACTATCAACGCCCACCCGACAAAGCCACATCGTCAATTATTCCGTTTTATTGGGGATTTCGAGAAATAACCAGTTTGGCCAAAACCACAGCGACACATGGTCAATATCTGGATCGTTTTGGCAATCGGATAGATAAACGGTATGGCAAAAATGGCGGTCCATTTGCCAATGCAACAACGAATATACCGGACATGTTTGGTCCAGGTTTTAATCGCAATTGGGGCGTTCGACGAGCTGACCCAGAGAGTGGAACACATCCATTGCTTAGCGCACCGCCCCGAACATATATGGTGTTGGCAGCACAACGGCTGGCGGCGTTAATTAGAGTCATCCGGAAAAAATCACCCAATGAGCCAATCAATGTCGTCGCACATAGCCAAGGATGTTTTGTGACGCTGCTGGCGCACGCCATGCTTGCCAAGGAAGGTAAGAACATGAAGGCTGATGTCTTCATTATGAACAACCCGCCGTACAGCGTTGATGAACCTCTGTTAGAACAAGTTCAAACTGGGAACGAGCAGCAGACATCATATGCTCGTGAGGAGACGTTGCGGCAGATTATTGCTGAGTACATTACAAAAGGCCCAGCTGTAGTCCCCGCGTTCGCCGACCTTAAAAAACTTGGATCCACTGGCGCAGATTGGGCGCCAAACGCCAATAAGGAACGAGATAACAGAGGCAAGGTTTACCTTTATTTTAGCCCTGACGATGCCACGGTTGGGCTACCGAATATTCAAGGTATTGGTTGGTGGGGCGTCTACGATGGCATGCGAGAAAAATTGGGGAGTCGTTTTTTTCAACGTATGTTTGCTTCGCCCGATGGCAAGAATGCCGACGCTGCGAAAGTAGGAGAAGACCCAAAAGAATACACCATTAGTTTCAAATGGAATTCGGGTTTCACCTTTCGCCGTCATAGACTGATCAATGCGGAAGCATTGCCGCAACCGTTTGTACCCGATCTTGGAGCTGCGAGGCTAATGAACGGCCCTATTGACGCCGCGATTGCTGTAGCCAATCCTTACAAAAAAAAGGGAGAAGAAGGAGTCCTGCCTACTGACAAGACACCGGAGGAGGCGCAAGCTCGATGGCTCAATAAAGACGATGCAAACTCTCATCACTCAAGTATCGTCAGCAGTATTGAACACTCACAAAAAGCGACTGCATATGATCTTTGTGTTGGCGTCAGCGGCATCCTGAAAAACAATGATGTGACGTGGATTTCCTTTCTGCGTGCGGCGGCTGATTGGCGTACCAATTGGCGAGGAACAGTTACAGATATTACTAGCAATAATAAAGATGCTTCATTTCCACCTCCTTCGCAAGGAGTCGTAGGTGTATTGGACAAAAATATAGATGCTGAGGAACGCGATATTTTTCTTGGTAATTGCAAATATTACTGTCCTTCGGGCGAAGCCGGATTGCTGCCGGGGTTTACCAGAGCTTGCACGGTTGCGAGCCTGAACCCATATGTAACAAGTCAAACTGTAGATCAGGTTATAGAGGAGCAAAATGAATATCGTACTCAAAGTCGTCACTAGTAGCGCCTTGCTGGCCGTGTCCTTAACAAGTGTTCTCGCGCTGTCTGGTTGTATCACTGCGTTTGCTCCAGCAAGTGATCCGTGTACCCGTGATCCAAAGGACACATCCGTTCGACTCTGTACTCCCGAAGAATTACGTCAGTCTCAAGCGACGCAAGATGCAATGAGGCGACAAAGTAGCAACTGATGCGGCGAATGACAATCTTTCAACCGCTGGCCCGTTGTGCCATGGTAATAGGTGCACTTTTAAGTGCGCATGTTCTGGCCACTCCGATAGTTAACAAGATGGATTCCTCTATGCCACAGACACAAGTACCTGCCACCAATTTTCCTGCTGTTGATTCGCTCGAATTGGTCGGCGTCGGCGTCAGCGTAGAAACCTGGCGCAATCATCCGAGCTTTCCTAAATTTAATTTGTGGAACGCGGTTGTAGAAAGCAACGGCAGCTATCTCGTATCGCAAGACCCCAAACAATACCCAAAGAATCTCGACGAATCGCAAATGATGAGCGCTAAGCGCAAAGAGGATGCGGTAGATGTCGCGATGCGTGATTTCATGGATCGCTACCCGCTACCAATAGCGGTAGTAGGACCAGCCTGGCATGGACCAGATGAAGAGGCTGCAAGGGAAAAGCAACGTTATGCAAATGCAGATAGTTTTGTAATAACCAAAGACGACACTCCATATACATCCAGGGGGGAGTTTTCTGGATTGCTGACTCAAAGCGGACAAGTAATGAACTCTTACTTGAACGATGAGCCCGATAAGCTTTGGCAGACTATCTTCAGCACGTTCGACCAGCATACTGATCTTCCGGCTGTCGGTGTAGCGGCAAAAGATGGGGTCATTCAGCGAGCAGCTGGAACATATGTTAGTGACCGTCCGCATTTTAACAAGATGGCAGAGCAAGCTTATCGTCCTAAGCAGGCCCGTACGATCAGCGATAGTTGGACGTTTTTGACCCTTGTCCGTCGCGGCCGCATTGACTGGCTGCGTCCTTTCGCTCCGTTGGTAAAAGATACGATGAAGGTTGAGAGTTTCGACGGCGAAGGTCCCGCTCGTAACTGGTCCGAGTTTGACGGCTGGAAGAAAAATCCTCCGCAAGCATTTGTTTCGACCCCCTTTATCGCCGAACCATGGACCCCGTTCCAAATTGAGCAATACGATCATCTGGAGAACCTCGGTACTCTGCATCGTCCGCAAGTGGTGTCGTATCTTGACGAGCAAGGAAAGCCGCTCAAAGCAGCAGAGCGCCAGGTGCGCATGGAAACTGCTTTGCGTCTGGCGTTGGCGCCGTTGAAGGGAGCTCTGCCTGCTCGTATCTTCTACGACTACGGCAGTGTCTGGGATGATCGTACAAGTTCGACGCGTTTTTTGCCGCTGGTACAAAGCTTTCACGCTATCGACCCTGAATTCGATTTGCTTGATCCCAAATATGGATATGATCTAGCGCGAATATTGGGTGACACTGGCGCGGGTAGCCCCTTCGTAGCTGTTGCATTGGCGTCGATGGCAGGCAGGCAATCGGGTGGCGCGACACTGGTTGCGAATTTGCGCCGAAATGATGGGGCTACGCTTTTGCTGGTAACTCCTCCTAGTGCGGAACAGATCAAAAAGGACGCCGCCATCAAGCGCCCATACTTTCCCCACAAATGATAAACCATTGCAAGGAACATCGAAGTGAGCCGTCCGCTTATTGCTTTCAACCGCTGACCCGCAGTGCCATGGTAATAGGCTCACTCTCGTTCATGCTTTCCGGTTGCGTTACAGCCTTTGCACCAGCTACGGATCCATGCACACTTGATCCACAAAACAATCAAGGGCTCCGCGCTTGTACCCAAGATGAATTACAAGGTATTAATAGCTGGCAAGAAAGAACGAAACTTAAAAATTGAACCTCACGATTGATAACCCATTTTAAGGAATGTTCTGATGAGCCGTCCGATTTGTTGTGAAGGTGATGCCACGACCCACGGCGGTAAGGTGATCAAGGCAAGTGGCAGTTTTACAATCGATGATCGCCGCGTCGTCCGCGTAGGCGATTTGGTGACTTGTCCAATTCCAGGGCACGCGATTAATCCGATAATTGAGGGTGACGGCACTATGCTGGATGAAGGTATTCCGGTCGTGCTGCATGGGCATCGCAGCGCATGTGGTTGCGCGGTGATCTGTACTGCAAATGCGACGGTTGCAGCGTAATTCTTTTTTATATATTTCTCATGCCATTGACTTCAAATATAAATATTCATGCGCAAGATGGTGTTGACGGCATATTGAACGTGCCACTTGGCAGGGAGAACATTGCGCCAGTTCTGGCCGTAAGTAGTGCTCCCTCAATTTTCCCGCAGAACTCCAAAATTAATGAAGCGGCACCTGGCGGTCCATCTGTAGAAGATCCGGTTCCTAAGGGGCGCTCTGTGCTGGCGATTTCGATTTATGCATTAATTGCGCTCGCCGCCGCCGCATTGGTCTGGGTCAAATATTCCTAGTTGTGAAAATCAACGTTGCACGCTTGAGTTCGGTTATATACTTGTCATTTTATAGTTGTATTTTGTGCAATGTTTGTTGGTGAGTGTCCATGCGCAGCGAATGTTTGTATGCGACGACGGGCAGATTTCGGGAATTTGCGATTGATGGTTAAGGGTAACTACAGACGCCTCACAATTGAAGAGATGCAGCGCCTCGCCAGCGAGCGAGGTGGATTGTGTTTGTCTAAAAACTACATTAATTCCACGACCAATTTGCTGTGGCAATGCGCTAAAGAGCATCAATGGAATGCGACTCCGGCAACTGTTCGAAGAGGGAGTTGGTGCCGGCAATGCTGGCTGAACGGCAGACGCCTTACCCTAGATGAAATGCAGCGGATTGCGCTCAGTCATGATGGCCAATGTCTGTCAAAAACCTACGTTAATCTTGAGACCCAGTTGCGCTGGCAATGCGCCAAGAAGCATAAGTGGTTCAGTACCCCCTCTAGCGTAAAAAGTGGTAGTTGGTGTCCAATTTGCGCATATTCCCACATACGTTCGAGCTTGGAGGATGTGCAGCGAATAGCGAAAGAGCGCGGCGGCGAGTTTTTGCCAAAAACCTATCGCAACGGCAAAGTACCGGTGAGTTGGCGCTGCGCTAAAGGTCATGTATGGAAGGCGACAGGTCACAGCGTCATTTCCGGTAGCTGGTGCATGAAATGCGTTCACCAAGGACGACGCGGCACTATTGAGGAAATGCAAGCGATTGCGGTTTCCAGGAAGGGGCGCTGTGTATCCAGCACTTATGTCGATTCCTCAACTAATTTGGAATGGCAATGTGCGGGAGGCCATACCTGGCTCAGTACTCCCAGGCGGATCAAACAGCATTGGTGCCGAGAATGCGCGCTTGTAAGCCGGCGGTTGGGTATAGAAACGATGCAGAAATTGGCTGCACAGCATGGTGGGAGTTGCTTGTCAGAGGTGTATAAAGACCTTGAAACGCCGTTGACATGGCAGTGTATTGAGGGGCATCGCTGGGAGGCTAAGCCAGCGGCAATTAAGGTAGGTACCTGGTGCCGTGAATGTCGTCGTATTGCGCAAGATCAGCAAAAGAAGCTGAACAATAGTAAGAAGATAAAACGATTCTCAATGCCAAAAGTTCTTTAAGTCGTGGACTGAATATCCCGCGGGTATTCTGATCTGCCTTTGTTCCCACCGCAGATGGAAATCACGAAAAATTTGCCCTGAGTTTGTGTCCGACAATACTGAATACAGACTATTCAGAGCGGCACATGGCAAAAGACACTGAGAAGAATGCGCCCGGCCTCTTCGGCAAAATGGGCACGTCGGCAAAGAAATGGTTTTCTGGGAACGTCGAGAAGGTGGACGACTTGGGTAAGGACGATCCCTATGCGTTTGACTTCGGGGCCGCATCGCAGTCTCTCCTGGGAACCGGTCGTCGCGCCGCCCGCATGCGCGCACAGATCTATCAAAAATGGTCGTTCATGGAAGGCGACCCGATTGTGTCCGGCGCGCTGTCGCTGATTGTCACGTCCGCGCTCGGCGGTCATGAGACAACGGGCAATACGGTGTTCATCGAGAAAAAAGCCGAGACCATCAAAAATATCAAACTCGCCAAGATGGTCGATGAGATCGACGCCGCCCTGACGCCGAAACTCAACCAAATGGCGCATTGCATGGCCTATAACGGGGCGACCTTTGGCGATAGTTACGCGCGCCCCTACGTCGATAGCAGCGGCATCCGTGAATTATATTTCGGGGAGATTGTCCGGCCGCCTATGGTGCAAGCCTACGAGAAAGGCAATCGCACCGTGGGATATATGGTGTATTCCGGCGCCAAGGCGATCGAGCGACTGGATACAACGCAACTGCTGCGCCTCAAAATGCCGCGGCAGATCTGGGTGCCGCAGTTTGCGGTGCAGGACAAGGTCATCAAAATGGCCTTGTCGGAGAATGACCTGGATGAACTGCCGATATTGCCGTCGATGGTGGGCGGCTCCTTCTTGCACCAGGCGGAAGAGGCTTACGACCACCTGTATGCGTCACTGCTTGGCCTGATTGGCCAGCGCTTCGCCGATTCGATTGATGAGCGCGTGCTGGGGTTCAATGGCGATGGCATGACGGCGGACCAGAAGAAGAAATTCGGCGAGGGCGTCATGACCATGCTGAAGCAGGCCAAGCAGCGCGCGCAGTGGGCGATTGAGCATGGACAGCCGATACTGGAGAAATTCACCACCGTGCTGCCGTACCACGGTGACAAACAGCTCACGAATTTATCCCAGCTGGTCGGCGACTCGGGTCGCAATGGCGAGCTGTCGATCGAGGATGTGATGATGCACGCGCGCTTGCTGGGCGGTGCGCTGGGGGTGGATCTGTCGATGCTGGGCTTCGCTGATCAATTGTCTGGCGGCCTGGGCGATGGCGGCTTCTTCCGCGTCAGCGCCCAGGTGGCGGAAAAGTCACGGATCATCCGTGGCGCACTGTCCGACTTCTTCAATTCCGTCATTGATCTGCACACGATGCATCGCTACGGCATCGTGTTTTCGGAAGAAGAGCGTCCCTGGAACATTAATTTCTACGGTTCGATTTCGGCCATGGAAGCCGAGAAGCAGAGAACACGTCTGGAGTCGGCAAACTCCGCCGCTATGCTGGCGCAGGTCATGTCTCAAATCAAAGAGATGGGTCTGGATGAAAAGACGACCGCCATGTTCCTGGCGAAGCAGATGCTGCTAGACGAAGATGAGGCGGCCGCCTATGCCAAGGCCATGGTCGCCAAAGCTGCCGAGGAGAGCGATATTGGGGCTGTTTGATAACGTTGCCAGCAGCATTGCCTTGCCGAAGAGCGCGGGCGCCATTGCGGCCATTGGTCAAGCCAAGAAATATCTGCCACCACGCTTAGGGGCGCTGGTCAATACCGGCCTAGGTGTCGGCAATAAGCTGCTGAGCGGCGATCTGGGAGGTGCTGCGCTCTCTGTACTGGATTCGGGGCTACTCGCGAATTATTTCCCGCGCGTGGATGGCCTGGCCGCATTGGCAGCCTATTGGGCCACGCCGACACCGCTATTGGGCGGCATTACTCCGGCAGAAGCCAAGGCGATTTTTGACGAATGTTCCGCAACCCGGTATGCCAAGAAAAACCTGTTTCTGATTGAAGTCACCGATCTCATGCCGTCCAGTATGGATTCGTTGGTGTCGAAGCTGATGGCCGGCGACGGCGCCAGCATGTTCAACCTGTTTGCAACTGAAGTAAATTATTCGCCCTGGACGATTACAGGGGACAAGATGCGGGTCGGGTCAGCGTCGATAGATTCGGTGCATAGTTTGGAATCTGTCGACCTGCGACTCACGACTATGGACGATTCGGTGGGTACGCTCAAAAAATGGTTTGAATCGAAAGCGGCAGCGGCGACCAAGCGGGACGGCTGCGTCGGCGTACCCATCGAATACCTGGTCAAGATCCGTATCTTGCATTCCTTTATTACCGATGCGAGCAATCGCGGTGGCTACGAGAGCGTTCTATATATGCGCCCGGCCAGCATTGAATTTGACCTGTCGCGGCGAGACGACACGGTGCAGGAAATTCAAATGACGTTCTCGCAGTTCGATTCCTTCTTTCCGGTAGCCTGACATGACCATTCAATCCGATAGCTTTGGCTTCCTGGTAGGTGATCCTGCTGATTGGGGCGAAGCGCTGAAATTATGGGCGGCTATTCAGGATGACGTGCGTGGCATCCGCCAGGCGCTCACCTCAAGCGTTGCTGCCGCTAAACGGGCCACTCAGAGCAGTACGGCCCCAGTTCTTGCATTACCACGCCGTCAAAGCGCCGCGGCTGCGAAGGTGGTACAGATCACCTCCAGGACGGTTGTGCAGCCTACGTCGTTGCTGAAGACGGCTGTTGTCAGCAAGGATGTGCTGCGGGCGGCCTTTCCTACAACTGTGCGCCGCGATGCCAATGGCAGGTTCGTGCGGACAGATAGGGCGATTACGCCAAATGCGCCGCGCGCCGGGCAAGATCAGCCGAGTGAACGCAATGGAAAGGGCGAAAGCACCGATGGCCGCTCGGCTGTTTCGGGAAGAATCGGCGCGGTGGGAGCCATGGCATCGAATGCGATCGACCGCGCGCCGGATGTGGATCCTGCCATCGCCGCCGCCAAGGAACTCAGTGCGATTGTGACGCCGATCGGACGTGGTTTCGGCAAGATGCTTGGCCGTGACGGGGAAGAAAAGAAGAAGGTTATTTGGTTCAAGCGACTCTGGACCGAGTTACGGGGATTACGCCGGGATGAGACGGAATTCAGCAAGGCGCAACTGCGCAAGCTGGCCGCGATTGAGAAGAAGCCCGCCGCCGGCAGCAGCTCCGGGGGATTGCTGAGCCGTTTGGCGCCAAAAATTCCGGGACTCGGGATGCTGGGAAATTTGCTTGGAAAGGGTGGTAAGGGGTTGTTCGGGCTCGGCAAGGGCTTGTTCCAGCGCCTACCATTGCTGGGCGCAATGCTGGCGGGCGGTTCTGCGCTGGCCAGTATGTTCGGTAGCGATGATCCTGACAAAACGCCGGCAGAAAATCGGAAAGACCGCTTTGCAGGGGGCGGCAGTGGCATCGGTGCGTTGATTGGCGGCGGCATTGGGCTGGTTTTTGGCGGTCCGATTGGCGCGATGATCGGCGGTTTTATCGGCGACAAGCTAGGTGAAGTCACCGGCGAATGGCTATCCACCTTTGACTGGAAAGAGATTGGCGACAAGATCACGGCAACCTGGGACGCTGGCGTTCAGAAATTCAGTGACGGGTGGGATGCGATTACGGGTTTTTTTAGAGATAAATTTGAGATTGCCAGGAATGCCGCCAATGTGGTGAAGGATCTCGCCGTTCAGGCGGGAAACGCAGCTAACGATGTCGTCAAAGAAAAAACTGGTGTTGATGTCAAAGCGAACGTGACCAATGCCGCTGCGACAGTCAAGAATACGGCTATCACTGCTGTAGAGGCTGTCGATCAGCATGTGGTCAAGCCAGTGACGGCCGCCGCTGGCGCTGCTGCCAATTATGGGCAGGAACGTGTTGCCAAGATGGCGGCACCGATTGGCCGCGTGGTCAATGGGCGCTGGCAGGCGGCAAAGGGCTATCTGGTCGACGGAGCGAGTTCTGCCGGCGTCGATCCTGGCGTAGTGGCGCAGATTGCGCACTTCGAGAGCGGTTTCAATAAGGATGCCGCGCCGATCCAGAAAAACGGCAAGAAACTGTCGAGTGCCTATGGCTACGGCCAGTTTCTGGATGGGACTTGGACCGACAAGATCAATAAATATGGTGGCAAGTATGGGGTTGATGGCGCCGGGAAATTGTCGACGCAAGATGCGGAGAAATATCGAAGGGATCCTAAAATTCAGGCCGGCATGCTGGCTGAGTTCACCCGAGAGAATATTGAAAAGGGGAGGAAGCTCGGCGGTACGGACGACGCGGCGAACGTGTACGCGTATCACAATCTCGGCGATGGTGACGCCGGCCGCATCCTGAAAGCGGTGAAAAATAATCCAGAAACCTCTGTGCGGGATGCGCTGGTGGGTGGTCGTGAGGTCAGTGATGGCGAGCGCTTGCGGATTGAGGCCGTAATCAAAAACAATAAAAGCCTGTATGGTGACGGGACGATCTCTGCTGGTGCCGCTTATAAAAATATGGGCAACAAGATGCGCATGGGCGAGTTCTTTGCGCAGGATGCGAGAGCGATGCAGGCGAAGAGTGCCATTCCATCGCTAGCCGGGACGTCGCAAGCAGCAGCGGTACCGAATATCACAGCTGTCCCGAATATACCGACCGCGTCTATTGTTGCGAAGATGCCGGATATTCCTGAGATCGCGTCAATCGCGCCGGCGACGCAACTCAATGCCAGGCCGTCGAGTACGTCGGTGACGGTCGTGGCGTCGAAGTTTGATGTTGGTCAAGACTTACGTGATCGGAAGATTGCTCATGTGGTGACTGGAGGAATGTCTGCAGGAATCTAGCGACATGCTGTTCTCACATATCCTTTGTTACTTAATCTTTGCCCACGTAGCGATAGCATCTGAGAACAGCGCATGCCCTATAAGAGGGCTCAAATCGGAGTCGGTCTTGATCGCCTGGTTTGGGACCTTGTTTGCTATCCATGCATCGCAAAAGAATAGGATTAAGTCCACTTCATTCTGCTTAACCGCCGCCAAGCTGATTTTTAAGAGATCTGCAAACTGTACGTCGTTGAGTCCCGCTGGCAACATCCATGTTTGGCTTGCTCTATCAAGCACAGGCTGAATTAAAGGATTCAGGCGAACTAAATTTCCATCGACGATAGGCTTCCCGGACACTGAAGGGAGATGGCCGCCAAGCACCACGTGAGAGATGAAGCTGGCGGCATCTGGAGGATCATCTAGGATGCTCGTTGCCAGTTCACGAATATCATTCTTCAGTCCTGGCGCGACTTGATGGTGGACGAGATTGGCATATTGTGTTTTTTTGAACTGCGCGTCTTGTATTGGTAGCACAGTATTGCCATTCCCGATACTGAGCGCGCGAATCGATCCAAGAGAATCTGGATACCGAGGCACCCCAATATTGGCAACAGCCTCAATAATTCCGGCCAGTACAGGATTGTTATAACCACCCACGCCGCCGTCCCAGAAATTCTGTGTCACATTGCTGCCTTGGATATTGAGTTGAGCAGGTTGATCGAAGTAGTTAACAGGAGCAGTGCTCGACGCGTGAATCGCTTGCGCTAATGTCGGTGCAGGTGAACCCGGTGAGCTATTTGACAAAGATGAGAGATCTGAGCGGAAAAATACCGCACGCTGTCGGTCGTAGTCGAAAGCCGGGATAAGAAATTCAGGGCTTCGTCCTCCCTTGCCCTTAATACATTTAGGAATTTTGTCCAGAGACATATCCCCATAATTCGTTAGCAGATTTCGAAGACCTACAAACTTGCGTGATGTAGAAAATTTTGGACCAAGTCCAACCAGAGCTTCCAGCACCGCATCAATTGGATGCTCGAAGGGGTTGAGCGGCACGAATATCTTGCTTCGCTCAGAGCTGTCCAAAAACAATTGAAGGATCTTGGAAGGAGACCAATTTTCAATCAACCCTCCCAAAACAAGATTTCCACCGGAGTTCGCCGTCACCAAATCAAAATGGGACAAAATTTCATGTCCCGATATATCTGGGCCGAATATTTTCTGGAGCGCGCGCGCCTGGATGAGTGCCCACGTGCCGCCACCATCAAGCGACAAGATGCGAAAAGTCATGACGTCTCCCTCCCATTTTTTGTGAGTAGTTGGTATGGACTGAGACTGCGGTGACGCCTTGCGGCAATCCTATCCTGGCGCAAGCTGGGATTATTTTTCACTTTAGCAGCTTCCCTGATGGAAACAAGTTTACATTTTTGATATGTGAAATTATTTCTGGTGGGAATTGTTGGGGAGCCGTAATGATTTGCATATGGCGATGTTGGGGTAAATGCGACAAACGGCGCCGAAAAGGTTGAACGTGGAAAACTCCCCCGGTTTGTACCTTCATCGACCGGTAAAGTTAGGCGCATCATCTAACTTACCCCCATGAGGGAACCATGACCGTATCCAATCCCGCCTACCTACAGAGCCTCTACAACACCACTCGGGCGATGGGCGACAAAGCCATCTCCAGCGATGCCGCCTTCGAAATCGAGGGCTTTGAGCAAATGTGGCTGCTGACCAAGCAGTTTCCGTGGCCTGAGCTCTCCAGCGCCGGCGAAATTGAAATCCCCATGCCGCTCGGCGCGGCGAAGTGGGAGGCGCAGCAGGCCAAAATCAACCAGCAAGGCCAAATTACCTTGATGGAGACCAAGGCCGGCCACGTCTCCAAAATGATGCTGAACCTGATCCGTACCGGCGGCAAATTCAATGCCAAGGTGTACGAAGGTACACCGTCCAAGTTCTCCGTCGCTAAGCCGATTTATGATTGCTTCATCCAGCTGGATAACCCGGATCGTGATTGGGAAAACCGTTCGCAGGTACTCAATATCTCGGGCACGCTGTTTTTCCACTACTTCAACGAAGAAATTCCGGGCAATACTTAAGCGCCATGGGGGAGCTTTCTAAAACACTGAAGGTGCTGGCATTGCTCTTTTGCGAAAAAGAACGGCCGGTGGGTATTGTGCTGGAAGAAGAAACGGTACTTGCCCAGGCGCTGGCCGCCGCCAGATATTGCGGTGGCTACGGGACGTTTGACGCTTTGCTGTCGGCGACCACTAGCGCACTGACGCTTCCTGAGGTGCGTAACCCGTGGGAGTCTTCATCGTCGTATCCACGTTTTCCTGTTCCGGACAACCTATATCCGACGAGCGATTTTGTCGAGATCGACACGCCGCTGACGCAGAGCGAATGGGCAATCGTGCGCCCGCTGTTCATACTCTACGTCGAGCGAGAAAACGCCGTCTACCTGGAGGCGTCGCGCTCTCTGGGCGTGGACGTCTATGGCCGCTCGGCATCCGAGATTGCCCAGGATATCGTCCAAAAAGAGACGGACGTGCAGCGCTTGATGTTCTGCATGCCGATTGTGACGGTCTAGCCGATGCAGATGATTTTGTCATCCGGCACGGTGCTGCGCGGCGATCTGCTGCTGAGCGTCTGCCTGCATTCCGATCTGGCGCCGGTGCCGATGACGCTAGAGGCGGTTGTCAGGGCGACAGAGGCAATGGTCGCGGGGCTGCAGCAAGGCGAAACCATCAGCGTAGCCAGCGAGGGGTACGTATTTCGCATCGTTCAGGTTCAGCGCAGCAAGGTGTCTGCGAACGTCCAGGGTAACGAGCAGATGGCAGCGTTGCACATTGTGGCGCTGTTTGAGCCTTGTCATCAGATCGCGTTCCGCCGCAAGACAGCCGTGATCAAAGAGGGCGCGACGCTGGGCAGTATCTATGGCGCCTCTGGTGCGCGCGTCAAAATCAATGCGGATTGTCCGATCGCACGCTTTGCCTGTTACGCCGGCGGCGTGCCGAGCTATGAAGTCGCCAAGGTGCTGCAGGAAGAGGGCGGCGCGATTTATACAGACGGCCGTGAAGTCACGTTCATTCGCCTGCAGGATATTTTTAAGCAAGAGCCGATTCTGTGCCTGGAACAAGATACGACCGAGAATATCGATAGCGGCTTCATGGAGCGCCACGAGGTGCCGTCTTTCTTTTCGACTGACGCATCCGGTGCATTTGTCTATGGCAATCGTTCCAAGGTGCGCGCTATTGGCTATCAGCCAAGAACCGATACCCGCATGCTGTGGAACATGACCCGCGCGCTGATTCAGAAAAAAATCTTGAAATCGGACTATTTACCTACCGTCAATGCTGGCAAGGTCATTCAGATAGAGCGCGTCAACTACGCCATCATCACCGCTGCACATGCCTTTGAGAGCGGATCGGACGGCGGCGATAGCCGCCTGTATTCCAAGTTCTGGCTTGGCACGTTGGAAGAATAACTATGCTGCCTTCCCGTATTCCCGGCATCGTCCGATCCTACCTGGCGGCCTCGCGCGAGTGCCGTGTCGAGATTCCAGGTCTGACAGATGGCGCCGATGTGCTGCCGTTGGCGGAGATTGAATATCCGATTGGCGACAAGAGCAAGGCGGCCAGTCACGCGACTGAGATCGAGATAGTTGCAGGTGATCTTGTCTGGTTGGCATTCGAGGGCGGCGACCCGCGCTACCCGATCATTACCGGCTTTCGAAATGCTAGGGCCGGCAACGCGATTGACTGGCGGCGTTGGCACCACGCGAACATTGAGCTGACCGCGGACGGGATATTCCGTGTCAACTGCGCGCGCTACGAGATCAATGCTAGCGAAATGGTCGACGTTAAAACGCCGCAGGCAACGTTTTCCGAAAAGGTTACTTCCGTTGGACTGCTCACGTATCAAGGCGGGTTGGCAGGTTCCGGCAGCAGCAGCGGGGCATCGGCCAAGATACAAGGCGGTATTGAGAATACCGGTGGCGAGATTGTCAGCAACGGCATCGGAGTGGAATCGCACCATCACGAAGAACACGATGGCCCGCCTACTGGCCGCGCAAAAGCATAATTAACTTCACTTAGGAAAGAAATGGCAAAGAATCTCATTTTCAGCTTTGACGACATGGGCAGCAAGAAAGATGCGGCAACCCGGACGGTAGTACGCTATTTCGCGCGTGCGGGTTCCCATATCGTCCAGGGCGATATATCTCCCAATATCAAGCGCTCATCCGGCGTGTCCTACCGGGAAATGATGCTGACGTTCGCCGACAGCCAAGTGGTGACGTTCTCCATAAAACAATCGGGGGATATTTTTCAAGTGAAATTGAACGGGAGGGTTGTACCGCTCAAACATCAGGACGACCAGGTGGCGGCCATTGGTGAGATGGTCGGCATGATGGATGCAGGCCGTTCCAAGTTTCAGGTTGCGATGGCGAAGGTGCGTATCCAGTTGCCGGATAGCATACGGACTGCTGCGCCAAGAATGGAGATCGCCTTGCAAGAAAAATCGATGGCATTGGACACCGCCATTGCTATGATCAAGGACAATATTGCTGCCTTGAGCGTTTGATTCTAATACTGATACCGCTGATTTACGCTACGAGGCCAAGCTCAATGAGACGTATTGCCATGGCAGAAATCGACACTCGAAACTCATCACATAGCTTAGGAAACAAAACTCCTCCGTAACGCGTAGCCGTCGCCAGAATTGCAGCCTGCTCATCAATATTAGAATTGAAGACGCTTTCAGGGTCGTGTGGCCTCAACCAGTAGGCCGCGTTGTCCCCAAATTCGAATGGTTTTCGCGATCCGAATCGAATCTCGAAAGCTTTGAATACCAATTTTTCTGGCATTAGAAAACAAGCAGCAAAGTGATCCGCTTGCCATTCTTTTGCTGTTCGTTTTATTTGCGCAAGACTTCCACCGACAATTGGGCGATCACGATGCATCACTTCGTCATCGTGGAGAATGTAGTGACCGAGCTCGTGAGCTCCAGTGAACCTCTGGGTTGTCTCACAGAAAAGATCACTAACTTGGATTAGTCCCTGCGGTCGATTGAGAAGCCCGGCAACGGCAAAGTGTTCTCCCCGGTGACCAAACCGTCCAAGGTCGGTACAAGCTTCATACCTGATCCCATGAGCAGCAGCTCCAATTGAAGGATGTAACATTTCCACAAGGGGACCAGAGTCAATGTTGAGTTTGACCCGATTACGCCAAATAATCTTATGGGTGTCGTAGGCTAGTGATGCAATTTCATCTTTTTCCATGACAACCCACTATATGTAGTGTTTGTGAATTTTATATTACTAGATATTGCGGATTAAGACAATGGCAACTTCTGAGAGAGACGCTATGGAAGCAAGGATATTAAATACCACTAGAATACCAATTATAAATCACGTAAACATGGAAAACCTTCAAAAGTAGCACTACGTCACCGCGTAATAATGGAATTGCACATACCGCGTGGGTACTTCACCTGCGCCGACATTGGGGCAAATCTTAATTACGACAAGGGTGATCTATGCCAAAGCAACATGCGGAATATAACAACGCAAAAACAGAAAAAGTCAGTACGTTTTACACGAAATTGAAGGAAACTGCGGTCAGCAGCACCGGCGTGTTTGATTCTGCCAGTGCCGGTGCATTCATTGCTGATGCCCAAAGCCTATCCGTATCGATTACTGGCGTCGAGGTCCCAGAGGATCTGCAGATCCTCTTTGATGAGTCGGGCGATGGCCGTGCCGGCATCGCTGGCGCCATACTGGACGGTGCGGCCTTCTACGAGGCCGAACACGGCGTCGAGCCAACCGCCGACGTGCTGCAATGGGCCATCCACCAAGCCTATGCGACGTCGGAAAGCGCGCGTTCCAAGTACAAGCTCGACTCGGCCTCCAACCTGGCGCACGATCCGATGTCCTTGCAACAGAACCGCGCCGTAATCTCGATCACGGCGGCCATGGCCGAAGCCATTCCGGTGGCGAACTACCTGCCGGCCGATATCGGCTCTAACGAAGCGCCGCTGGTGATCGTCTCGCATGAAGCTGGTAGCACCTTCGGTCATTATGGCGCCGGCGACCTGATGGATGGTGTCTTGAGCGGTCGAGCCTATACCTCGGCACAGCGCACCCACTTGCTGAAGCGCACCGGTGACGACTTCGGCGGTAAGGTGACGCCGATTCAACTGACCGCGGATACCTGCGACCAGGATGCGCCGTCGGCCAAGTTGCTCAAGGGCCGCACCATCATCTACATCAACGGCTTGCCAGTGGCGAAAGAGACCAGCGCGGACGCGCCGGCTTCTGCCTCGCCGATCAGCGGCTATGTGCGCCTGGGCAGTACGCTCTTTACCGTGTCCGGTTCGATGAATTCTGATACCGGCGCGGTGAAAGTCACGACCGTGCCGGCCTTGCCAGCGAATACCCCGGTGATAGCTGAAGCGGTGATCGATTTCGAGAACAACAAGGGCATTATCCCGATCGTCAATACCATTGCGACGCGCTTTATCTTGCGTGCTTCGCCATGGAAGGCCAACGCCTTTGTGTCGACCGATAGTCAAACGCAGATGGCGAATGAAATCGGCTTGAATCCCATGGGCGAATCCATGCTGGCCATTCGCAATCAATTTGCCAACGAGCGTCATTACCAGGTGCTGGAGAAGGCCGCCCGCATTGGTGCCAACAACGCCATGGTTTGGGATTTCAAGTGGGATACCCAAGGCTTGGAAAAGACCCGTGCGCAGATCTGGCAGGACGGCACCTGCATCCTCGGTGCGGCCAGCCAGCAGATGGCGGAAGACACCATGGATCACGGCATCACGCACTTGTACGTCTCGAAGAAGATGGCGGCGATGCTCCTGGGCCTGCCTAGCACGCTGTTTACGCCATCCGGTGTGACTGCACGTCCTGGCATCTATCGCGTCGGTCGGCTGTTTGGCCTGTACGAGGTGTATTACTCGCCGCGTATCGTGGATGTGGACCATAAAACATCGCGGATCATCTGTATCGGCCGTTCGACCCAGGTGGCGCGCAACCCGTTCGTCCTCGGCGACGCCGTGGCGCCGATGTTGATCAACATGAACGCCGACGAAGACCAACGCTACAAGCAGGGCTTCTATGCGCGCAATTTCACGGCGGTAAATCCACATCTCCCGTCCGCGATGGGATGTGCTGTCATCGAAGTGATCAATCTCGACTAATCCACCCACACTGAAGGAGCAGCACAAATGGCAAACACATTACATTTGGGCGCTTCTTCCCTGACGGGGAAGAGCGTCAATGCATTGGTCGAAGAGGCATTCGGGAAATCCGAGTTTCCTCTTGCTTTGCGACTTACGAATAACACACCGCGCAACCTGGTGTTTCCGGACGTCCGGGCCGAGCTGAAACCCAATTTCAGCGCGCCAGACAACCAAATTGAGGTCACGTTCAAGGATCACGCCCAGCTGACGCGCTTTGCGTCGGACGTGGATTCTCTGTCGGAACTGAACCAATGGGGCGATGCGATGGCACTGGATACGTTGGAAGACGGTCGGCCTGATGAGGTGGCCGCCAAGGTTCCAGCTACCGGTAAAAGCCAGAAAAAGGCTACCGCTGAGCCTAGGTCGCCGGCGGACACGCCAGCGGACGACGCGGCCAATACCGACAAAAAATAAGGAAATTCTATGTCTACTGCTTTTAACCGGCAGCTTGGATCCCAGTCGGGCGTGCAACTGAACCCCTTGCGGGATATGACCGATGGCTATGCGCCGGATAACTCCGATCAGGTGTTTGGCATCATCATGCGCGCCACGCGCGGGCGCATCGATAAGCCGTTCCGTGTGAATCGTGGCAATTTCCAAAAGAAGCTAGGCCGCGGCGAGTCATTGCGTGCGTCGGCGCTGAACGAGGCGCATATCCACGTCTATGAGGCTTTGCAAAAGGGCGCGGCTTCAGCGGTGGTACAGCGTCTGACGACCAGCACCGCCGTGCTGTCGACTATCATCGTGGCCCAACCGGAGGCCCCAGCGATGGACTTGCAATTTACGGTTGCGGCTGATGTGCCGACCGACAAGCCATTCTTGTTGTCTGTAAAGCATCTTGAATGCTACAACGACGGCGTAGTGGTCGAGCTGCATGCTGACGCGGTGACAGAGAACGGCGCACCCGTTGCTAATCGGCAGGTGACGCTGCGCTTGCGCGATAAAGACCGCAATACCCTCTACGAATTTGTCGGGTCGCTCAATCCGGACGCCCTGGACGACTATCAGCAAAGCGCCTATTTGCCGGATGTGGTGGAGCGCACGACAGAAAACGTTGAAGTGCTGGTGGGCAGTGGTGCCAAGATTGCGCCGACATCGAATGCCTACGGACGGGATGCCAATGGCCGGCCCAAGTTCGCCATCTCTCCTGTGATGACCTATTTTACCGAGGGCAGCACCGCCTACGGGGTATCGGACTTTGCACGCGCGCGGGATTTGCTGCAGAAAACGGAGCACGACTACGCCTATATTGTCAGCGGCGGTTCGCATGCGTCGGCGCTGCTGTCGGCGTTGGCCCAGCTGGCCTATGACACCAACCGGCAATTTGCCTGGGACGTGCCAGGCACACTGTCGCCGGAAGCGGCGATGGCCTTCATTGCGCAACTGAACTTCGATTCTCACTACTGCCAGGCATTCTGGGCGCCGTTGAAGTCAGACGACCCGCTAGGTCTGAATGGCAAAGTGGTGCTCGGCACCTCGGCTTACAACGTGGCCCGTCGTTGTTTGCGCAATGCCCAGACGGACGCCAATGGCTTTGCGCCTAAAAACTACCCCATTGCCGGTAAAAACTGGCCGCTGGATAGAACGGGCATTGTTCAGATCTACTCGCCTGACGACGATTTGAGCGATCTGGCCGATGCCAAAATTAATCCGGTGATCTACGTCAAATACAACGGCGGCGGCAAATACGTGTTCAGCGATTCGCTGACCTGCGCTAAGACGGCGGTGTCGATGAAGAAACTGATCTCGGTGGCGGATATGTCCAGCTCGATCGATGATTGGGTCACGCGCTTTGCCAAAGAGGCTTTACAGCTCCCCATGGAAGTGTCCGTCAAAAAGACCGATGCCTTTCTTAAAAAGCTGTTTAAGGATGCCAAGACCGCTAAATGGATCGTGCCCAGCACTGAGATGGACGGGGAAGCGTTTCAGTATGTGGTGCAGCCCAATGCGCTGCGGCCGGCAGATCGTATGGACGTGTCCTATTCATTGAAATACGACGGCACCAATCGCCAAACCTTTGTTACCCAAACACTATCCCGCTAATCGGGCTTTACAAAATGAAAGGAAAAAGATGAGTCATTTAGCTGCAACAGCGATTCGCAATACCTTGCATAGCAAGGATGTTGCGCATAAAGGCCGGCAGGCGGTGCTGGATTCCGCGTCTGATGCTGAAGACAGCAATGCCGCGGCGGACTATGCCGCTACGCATATCGCACTGGGTACGGCATCAACCATCCAGGAGTGGATCGAAACCGATGATCTGGATGAAGATGAAACTCTGGCTGATCGCCTCCTGGCGAATATGGTCGGTCTGGTCGATGCGAACAAAGACGGTGAGCTGAGCGACGACGAAGCCGACGTGCTGGAAACAGCGCTCGAATTCGCCTGGGACTACCTGGCCGAGAAGGGTGTCTCGGATGAGGATTGTAGCAAGCTCCTGAACGATTGGGACGAAGCAGCCGCAGACCGGATCCGGGATCTTCTGGCCGCTAGCTTGCCGGATGGCGACGATGCGTCGAGCGCCGATATCGACAATTTTGTTTTTGGCGACGAGGGCAGCGATGCAGTGCTGGACGCCACCTACAAGAAGCGCATGGTGATCCGCAAGGGCAAGAAGGTGCGGATCAATAAGCGGATCTCGGGCCGGGTTCGCCTGACTGCCAAGCAGAAAGTCAGTATTCGCAAGGCGCAGATGAAGGCGCACACGGCCAGCGCCACCATGCGCCGCATGAAGTCGATGCGGCTGAATCGGAAGATGGGCTTGAGCAAGTAATCGTTCTCAACTTGAATTAACACTTCAATACAGCGGGCAGCCAGGTGAATCGGCTGCCCGCAATTTTATGTAAGGTGGAAATATGGCAGCACCTGGGCAGGGCACGACGGCAGACCAGCAGATCCTCGGTTCCCAGTGGTTAGGACTCTCGGATCATTTGATTGCCAAGATTTATCCAGTTGACAATAAGGGGCTGCGCGCGGGGCAAGAGCAGATAGAGGTGCATGCACCGGTGACTGCCGGCGGCAATATGGAAGCAACCCTGAATTGGCAGTCGCCATTCGAGCAAAGCAGCCCGGATAGCAAAGCGCCGGCCTTGATTGCCATGCTGCAGTCGGGCGTGCTCGTACCAGGGATGAACGATTTTTACTCGTTCTTCGGTTGGAAGTCGAAGTCGACGTCGGGAAATGCCGATGTTGGCACCATAGAACGCAATATCAAGAAATTTGAGGGACGCACCGGCATCACCAAGTTGAACTCGACGCAGATTTTTACTGGGATGCCACCCATCAAAATCAATGTATCACTGGTGTTCCGCGCGTTTAGCGACCCAAAAAGGGAGGTTGCGGCACCGTTGCAGCAACTATGGGCCTGGGCGTTGCCGCAGAAACTCAGTGGCGATAGCCTGGTTGCGCGCGCCGCCGGAGGTGGCGAGGGCATCGACGGGGCCATCAACAGCATGTTCCCGTCCGTCGCGCCGCAGTTGATCGGTTTTCAGTATAAGCAGCGGACCTTGGCGCCCATGGTGATTGAGACGATAGGCGAGCCCATCGACGCGCCTATCGATCAGGATGGCTATTACACCGAAATTACTATTCCTCTGACGCTGGCGACCCTCACCGCGCTGGACCGCGACGATCTGAAGAAGATCATGGGGCCAAGTTCCTATTCGTCCAATTAACTAAGGATTCTCGAATCATATGATTGCTTTTTCACCTCTCAGAACACGCCGCCTCGCCGTCAAGCTGCGCGAGCTTTCCATCGTGAATGCCGGCGCACTGGCCGCGGTGCCGCCCGAGCGTTTCGAAGAATCGACAACGACTTTCTTGCAGATGGTCATCGAGTCAGCCGATGCGCCGACGGAACGCCATGTCACCGATCCGAAAAACTGGACGGTGCAGGAGCGCATGCTGGTCGTCGGCCACTACCTGGCCCACACCACAGGGGAAGAGGGTGGTGGCGCCAATTTCATGCTGGGCGACGGCTGTTACATGGACTACCTGAATGTCAGCCGCGACATACCTGATTTTCCCATCGCTCTGGGCAGTCATGGTGGCGACGAATGGCAGATCTCACCGGTGACGGGCGCAATGGCGGAAGCCATCGAACAGCTACACGGTCATATTCCGAAAGTCGCCGGCCAGTTGCATTGGATGCTGGGCGCCATGGCCGCGCAACTGTCACGGGTGGGCGAGCTGGCGCCGGACCCGGCATCGGACTCATTGAATTACCTGGAGTGGCTGAAAATCCGTATGCAGATCATCAGCGAATACCCAGAGTCCGAATTTCTAGGGCTGTACGCGATGCGCCATCGCGGTAGCAAGATGCTGACTCACTTCTTCGAGACGGTCGAAATTGACGAGGGCTTCGTTGCATTAGCACATGAGGGATCGGAGGCGGAGTCGTTGCCTCCGGCGCGATTTCCAGTTTCAGCCTGCGTCAGTGAGTTCGCGAAGAGAGTTACTGGAAAACCTGCGCAATATGGCGGTTAGCTTGAGTTTATATTCAAGCACCTCGTACCCGGAGGCGATGCGCATGGGGATTTCGGATGCGCGGGATTTCCTGGAATCCAAGGCGTTTGATACCTGGGTGAAGAATCGGGAGCTGGAGCAGAAAGTGCAGCTTGCCCTAGTTGGCCGCCTGGACGGAGTCATCAAGGCGATAGGGGGACTGGGCAAGGCAATCAGTCGATAGGGGAAGGATGGTGTGTGTCATCGTTCCTAACGGCATACATCATTTCATTGGAAGAAGAATGGCAGAACCAACGAGCACGCTAGCGGCGGTATGGCTGGCAATCACGAAATACCTGCTGCCCCTATTGCCTGGTGCGGTTGGGTCGGCTGTTGCCCTCAAGTTTCTCGGGGATGGCTTGAACTGGTGGCAGAAATTGTCTAGTTTCACCGCCGGCCTGGCCTGTGCTGTCTACATTGCGCCAGTGCTGATCGACTGGCTCGCCATTACCGGTGCGCGGACCCATTCCGGTATCGAGTTCCTGGTTGGTTTATTTGCGCTGGCCACTGCGCGCGAGGTATTTAAGGAAATTAATGAAGCGGACATTATCGGCACGCTCAAGCGCCGCTATTTGGGAGGGAAAAATGATCCAACTAATTAATACGCTGGCTAACCTGGTGCTGCTGGTGTTTTGTTTGTGGGCGGTGCTGAACAAACACCTGGAAACCCAAGTGTTCGGTACGGCTGCACTCTCTCTGGTCGCGATCACGTCCTTTGTGAACGTCATGCGGCCGGATGCCTTTGGCTTCTGGAGCGAGCAGTCTGAGGTGGTGTCGAATGTGGCTGTCGCCATTCTGGCAGTCTGGTTCTGGCGCCGCTGGTATCTATGCAATTGTCTGGGGAAGCGATGAATCTGTCCGCTCCCCAGCTCTCAACGGCTTTGCTTATTCCTAGCATGCGTGCAACGGACTGGGCGGCACCGATCAATGCGGCGATGATCGAATTCAGCATCAGCACGCCGGCGCGGTGTGCGGCTTTCATTGCGCAGATCGGCCACGAAAGTGCCGGGCTGTCCCGCTTGACCGAATCGTTTGATTACTCGGTGCAAGGGCTGATTGCCACATTTGGCAAGCGTATTGCGGCGCATGCGGCTGCTCTTGGTCGCCAACAAGGAGAAAAGATGGTTCCACCAGAACGCCAGATTCGGATTGCCAACATCGTCTACGCAAATCGCTACGGTAATGGTGATGTCGCTTCCGGCGATGGCTGGCGCTATCGTGGCGGCGGTCTGAAGCAAATCACGTTTCGCGATAACTACGCCGCGTGCGCGGCGGCGCTGGGTGTTGATTGCGTCACTGTCCCACAATGGCTATCCACCGACAAGGTACTGGCGGCTCGCTCGGCAGGATGGTTCTGGCACTCGATAGGCGGCAGCGCTTACGCCGATAGAGGGGATTTTGATGGACTGTCGATGCGGATTAACGGTGCCGGCATTACTGTTGAGAGCCTTGCCGCGCGGCGCGTGCGCTGGGTGGCGTGCAAAATTTCCTTGGGGGTCGTATGAGCCTTTTGAAAGAGGTGTTGCCATGGTGGGCACGCTGGCTGGCCCTCGCTTCGGCTGCTGCTGTGTTCGGGACGATCTGCTACAACAAAGGCAAGCAGGACGAGGGAGAAAGACACATTGCCTACATCAATCAACAGGTCGAGCGCGCAACCAAAATCGCCAAAGCGCAACAGGCCGTTGTTGCGCAAGCACAGATCAAATATGTCGACCGGATTCGTACCATTTACGTCAAAGGAGAAACCATTGAAAAACAAGTGCCAATCTACATCACACAAGCGGATAACGTTCGCTTTGCTGTTAATGCAGGCTTTGTGCGCTTGTACGACGCCGCCTGGTCAGGTGAGGATCCCGGACCTGCCGCCGATTCTGATCGAAAACCCGTCGGAATTTCGCTTGCTCAGGTTGCTGAAGTCGATGCCTTCAACGCCACTGCTTGTCGCGCCTGGCGCGAAATAGCACTAGGGCAGCGCGAATATTATCTACAACTACAAATGACAACCAATGGAATGAAGTGGTAAAACTTGCTACTTAGAGTTGGATACTTCGTCGATATGTGTTTGGTGTTGATCCTGTCCAGCGCAAAAATGCACGATTAAATGTGCTTTGCTCGGAGTAACCAAGTAATTGAGCGATATCGGAAAGTTGTAACGCGGGATCTAACAAGTATTGTTGTGCCAAGTGCTGACGAATTGCGTCAAGCAGCGCTCGGAAACTTGTGTCGCATTGGTCGAGGCGGCGGCGTAATGTTCTTGGCGTCATATTAAGTCTGCTCGCGACGCTATCTAACTCTGGTTCGCCTTCATGAATTAAGCTTGTTACGCAACGTCGAACTGACATCACGAACTCGTTTTCTGTAGGTAGCTGATTTAGGAATTCATTTGCTTGCTTCTCTAACAGAGCTATCAATATAGGCTCTGGTTTCTTTACAGGCACAGTCAACGAATGCAGTGGTAGGCGTACGCTAGTTACCGCTTGATTAAAAAGAACTTCACATTTGAAGAAATCTCTATAGGCATTTAGAGACGACGGCTCGGGATTAATAAAACACACTTGCTTTAGCTCGACATCCTGGCTGGCTATGGACCTCGAAAATTGGAAAAATGTAGCAATGCTAAATTCGTGATTCAGTCGCCCATAGCCCCCGGAACTTCCCCCGGGCCATTTAACCACAAGATCGCTTCCGTCAAAAATAGGAGCCTCCATGGGATGTTGATCTATCTCGTGCACAAGGCGCTCGTATGCTTGCAGACGCAACAACGTTGCGCCAAGAGTGGGGCACGACGCCATTATGTAGCCAACTACTCCAAAGTGCGCAGGCGTAACTGTTTTCCCCAAGTGCAAGCCTAAGAGGGGGTCTCCTAAGCGAGCTGCGGCAGATTGTAAGTGAGAGACCCAGCGTTGCAGCGGGTAGCGGATTAGAACTCGATCGACTTCGTCCGGTGTTGGCTCATTTAATAGCTCTGAGGCATCAATTCCCTGATTTTTTAAATATTCAAAAAGCACGCGCATATAGGCACTAGATACAAAGCCTTGTGCAATTGTATTTAATTCAGATGTTCCCATAATTTGGATTATTTGGCCCGATCGGTATCGGTTAAATCGTCGCTTAGTTTTACATTGAAAATACAACAAATTTCTTGCGGTAACTATTTTACGCCAAATTTAACAATTGTTTGCGATTGATTCTGAGGTGCATTTATATTTCCGCGCGGAAATTAAAAATGTGTTTTGTGAAATGATATAAACGATTGTTTTAAAAGTAATTCGCTGGTTTAAGTTTCGCCACTTCCTCTATGAATTCCTTCCTTGAGTTGACATTATTTATAATTTTTCCCTGAATTTTTTGTAATCGTCGAGAGTTGTAATTTTCTATTTCCGTCCGACTACGGAAGACTAAAAAAATTTCAAGCAGGAAGCTAGTGGCCATAAATGCTAATTTATTGTCCATTACTGCCAATATTTTCCATTTTGCCCTCGCCTACCATCCGACTCGTAAGCCAATGTGATTTTTAGTCAAATTTAAGATGTTTGTATTTTTCATTTCGATGGGCATCAGCATCAATGCCTACAACATCTTTTGGCTGTCGATCGAGTTGAGCATGACTAACAATCATTGAATGTCGGTTGCTTGCTAATTCTGGTGAAAATCCGGAACCGAGCACCCTCGTGCTGAACATTGCTGCCTACGATGGTCAACAAATATTGAATGCAATGCAAAGAGCCGTCAGAAAAGGTGACGGGGAAACCTATTGGTCATTGACGCAATGGCTTATGGAAGCAGACTGCTGTTTTTTATTTAAAAATATTTAATCAAAAACAAATATACACGGGGGTAAAAATAAACAAAATGCATCGGGTGATTTGGAGCAAAACTACGGGGAAATTATGCGTGGTTGGGGAGACGGTCAAAAGTCACGGGAAGAGCAAGAGTCAGTGTAGCGTGATTCATGAGACATTGATTGCCGCAACTTTCATTGTGGTGGGATTGGGGGCGGGGAGCGACGCTTTGGCTGGTATAGCGGGTTCGCAAAATGGCGTAAGTGCCACGAATAGCAACACGAGTTCTTCTGCTACTTCGGGGAGCGTCGCTGTCTCTCAGAGCGGTGTTGCCTTTTCCGGCTCGTCGGCCTGCGCCACTATTAACGCCATGAACGCTGCGGGCGTCTACGGATCGGGGGCAAGCTATACGGGTGGCTTCTACGGCTTCGGCGCGCAGACGTCTGCTCTAAGCTACGGTGTGAACTACAACATTGGTGCCGGTCAGACAAGTGGTATCAACAATTGGGTGAATTCTACGCAGACACTGGGCAACGTCACGGTCTCCAATCCGTACAGCGCTGGCGCCAGCCAATATACGACGGCGTACGGCATGAACTCCTTCGCGACCGGTTGCGGCTCGCAGGCAACCGGCATTGGCGCATCGGCCATTGGGTGGGGCGCCATAAGCAGTGGCGCTGGCGCCGTCGCGATGGGTGTGAATACCACGGCCTCGGGGCAGGGGAGTCTCGCGTTCGGGACCCAGGCATCCGCCACCGCGACGGATTCTCTGGCTTTCGGTGCCCTAGCCAATGCAAGTTCAACGGGCGCGATCGCCCTGGGAGCGCAATCCACGGCGTCGGGCGCCAACGCCCTGGCCCTGGGAGTGCAATCTACGGCGTCGGCCGTCAACGCCCTGGCACTGGGAGCGCAATCCACGGCGTCGGCCGTCAATACCCTGGCACTGGGATCCGGCAGCAGCGCGACGCTGACCAGTTCGGTAGCACTGGGTTCGGGCTCCAGCGCCACGGCCACCACTCCGACGACCAACTGGACCACCGCTAACGGCGTGGTGCCGGGCACGACCTTTATCGTCAATCAGGCGCCGACCAATGGCGTGGTGGCCGTAGGCAACCGCCAGATCCAGGGTGTTGCGGACGGTGAAGTGTCGGCGACATCGACGAATGCGGTGAATGGCAGCCAGTTGTATACAACGGCTTCCGCTATCAGCTCGAATCTTACGTCGCTTTCCACATCGGCCTCGACCGGCGTCGCGTCATTGTCGACTGGCCTGAGCACGACCAATAGCAACGTGACATCGCTGTCGACGTCGGCTTCAACAGGTCTGAGCACGACCAACAGCAATGTGACATCGCTGTCGACTTCGACCTCAACCGGAATCAGCACCAACGCTAGCAACATCGGTTCGCTGTCGACTGGTCTGAGCACGACCAACAGCAATGTGTCGTCGCTGTCGACTTCGACTTCAACAGGTCTGAGTACGACGAACAGCAACGTCACTTCACTTTCCAGCGGTCTGAGCACGACCAATAGCAACGTGACATCGCTGTCGACCTTGACTTCGACGGGTCTGAGTTCGACGAACAGCAACGTTACTTCGTTGTCCAGCGGCTTGAGCACGACTAACAGCAGCGTGTCGTCACTGTCGACATCGACTTCGACCGGCTTGAGCGCGACGAATAGCAGCGTGTCGTCGCTGTCGACGTCGACCTCGACTGGTCTGAGCAGCACGAACAGCAACGTCACTTCGTTGTCCAGCGGCCTGAGCACCACCAACAGCAGCGTATCGTCGCTGTCGACCTCGACTTCGACGGGGCTAAGTTCGACAAACAGTAACGTCACTTCGCTGTCCAGCGGCCTCAGCACTACCAACAGCAGCGTATCGTCGCTGTCGACCTCGACTTCGACCGGCACCAGCACGAACGCTAGCAACATCGGTTCGCTGTCGACTTCGACTTCGACCGGTATCAGCACCAACGCCAGCAACATCGGTTCGTTGTCGACTGGCCTGAGCACGACCAACAGCAATGTGACATCGCTGTCGACTTCGACCTCAACCGGCATCAGCACCAACGCCAGCAACATCGGTTCGCTGTCGACTGGTCTGAGCACGACCAACAGCAATGTGACATCGCTGTCGACTTCGACCTCAACCGGAATCAGCACCAACGCTAGCAACATCGGTTCGCTGTCGACTGGTCTGAGCACGACCAACAGCAATGTGACATCGCTGTCGACTTCGACTTCGACCGGCATCAGCACGAACGCCAGCAACATCGGTTCGTTGTCGACCGGCTTGAGCTCCACCAACAGCAACGTGACGTCGCTGTCGACTTCGACCTCGACTGGTATCAGCACGAACGCCAGTAACATCGGTTCGCTGTCAACAGGTCTGAGCACGACCAACAGCAACGTGACGTCGCTGTCGACCTCGACCTCGACTGGCATTAGTACGAACGCCAGCAACATCGGTTCGCTGTCGACAGGTCTGAGCACGACCAACAGCAATGTGACATCGCTGTCGACTTCGACCTCAACCGGCATTAGCACCAACGCCAGCAACATCGGCTCTTTGTCAACTGGCCTGAGCACAACTAACAGCAATGTGACTTCGTTGTCGACCTCGACTTCGACCGGCATCAGTACCGCGCAAAGTGGTGTGAACTCACTGTCCACTGGCCTGAGTACAACGAATAGCAATGTGGGTTCGTTGTCGACCGGCTTGAGCTCCACCAACAGCAACGTGACGTCGCTGTCGACTTCGACCTCGACTGGCATCAGTACGAACGCCAGTAGCATCGGTTCGCTGTCGACTGGTCTGAGCACGACCAACAGCAATGTGACTTCGCTGTCGACTTCAACCTCAACCGGCATTAGCACCAACGCTAGCAACATCGGTTCGCTGTCGACGGGTCTGAGCACGACCAACAGCAATGTGACATCGCTGTCGACTTCGACCTCAACCGGCATCAGCACCAACGCCAGCAACATCGGTTCGTTGTCGACCGGCTTGAGCACAACCAACAGCAACGTGACCTCACTGTCGACCTCGACTTCAACCGGTATCAGCACCAACACCAGCAACATCAGCTCGTTGTCAACAGGACTGAGCACGACCAACAACAATGTGTCGTCGCTGTCGACAGGGGTTGCCAACTCGGTTCAATATGACAATCCAGGTCACACCAGCGTTACTTTGGGAGGTCTTGGCGCGACAACGCCAGTGACTCTTACCAATGTGGCTGCTGGTGTGAAGCCAACCGATGCTGTCAATTTCAGTCAGTTATCGTCTTTGTCTACTTCAACGTCGGCTGGCATCAATTCGCTGTCAACCGGCTTGAGCTCGACGAACAGCAACGTGACATCGCTGTCGACCTCAACGTCGACCGGGATCAGTACGGCGCAAAGCGGGGTAAACTCACTGTCAACGGGGTTGAGTACAACCAACAGCAATGTGTCGGCGTTATCGACATCGACTTCGACGGGCTTGAGCACAGCCACAAGCGGCATCAATTCGCTGTCAACCGGCCTGAGCACCACGAACAGTAGCGTATCGTCGCTGTCGACCTCAACTTCAAGCGGCTTGAGCGTGGCGACGAGCGGTATCAATTCCTTGTCAACCGGTGTTGCGTCAATATCAACCGGGTTGGGGCAATTGACCACGCTCTCAACAAGCCTGGTCGGTGTCGGTTCATTGTCGACATCGTTGAAACCGCTGGCGGACGCGTCTACTGCCGCTGCCGCGAATGGTTCGACGATTGGCGCCACTACGATCGGCGGCGTCAACAGCGACGGCACGGTACAGACGCGTGGCACTAACGGCACGGTAATCAACAATGTGACGCCGGCAACGTGCAGCACGGTGAAGGGTGTCGATGCGACCGGTTCCGGTTTGTGCGCGCAGGCCACCAAAGATGGCGCAACGGCATTCGGTTCCAACGCACAGGCAACCGATGCCAATACCACTGCTGTGGGCTTCCGTGCCTTGGCTTCGCAGGCCGGATCGGTGGCGATCGGTAATAACGCCCAGGCGACTGGCGATCCTACTGTCGCGATTGGTCAGAATTCGCTGGCCTCGGGGAATAATTCGGTCGCCACGGGTGCAGGGGCGCAAGCCACCGGGAACAATTCGGTGGCCTTGGGCGCCGGTTCGATAGCGGATCAAGCCAATACCGTATCTGTGGGATCTCCTGGCAGTGAGCGCCGTATCACCAACGTGGCGGCCGGTGTCAATCCAACCGATGCCGTGAATGTCTCGCAATTGTCGACTGTGCAAAGCCAGGTTGGAGATGTGCAGCGTATCGCCTACAGCGGGGTAGCGATGGCAGGGGCTCTGGCAGGTCTTCCACAGGTTGATAGCGGCAAGACGTTCGCGTTAGGTGCGGGAATCGGCAGTTATGCTGGTTATACGGCTCTGGCGATCGGCGCCAGCGCCCGTGTCAGTCAGAATGCCGTTGTCAAATTCGGCGTTAGCACGACCTCCGGTACGCGCACGTTGATCAATGCGGGCGTGGGGTATTCCTGGTAGGGACAAGAGTAAATTTGATCAGATGCAGATTGGAACGTAGATAGCGCTAGGGAAGCACTGATCAATTCATAATTTCTGCCGCGCGGTCGAATTTTTGGCGACGATTTTTGTCGTCACGGGAATTGCGGCCGAAAGCTGCTCGAAAATTGCATTTTGGGGCGAAATTGCCCCTGTATTTCACGCCTTTCGGCGTTCAGGACGCACTTCGGGTTTCAGTGATCGTAAATCGCCTGCCGGCCAGCACCAAATTTGCAAAGCCGAACAACGTGAACAACTGGGCGGTGTTCTTCGCCAAGCCACGGTAACGGGTCTTCTGATGACGGAACAGGTTCTTGATGACATGAAATGGATGCTCGACTTTGGCGCGTACGCTCGCCTTGAGATGCTCAAGTTTTTCAGTCATGCGACCCAGCTTGTTCTTCGGCAGGGCTTTGCGTTTGGCGCGCTTCATCGCCACGTGCCACGTCACGGCTTTGCCAATATTCTCAATGCGCTTTTCCACACCCTGATAGCCCGCATCGCCGAACGCCGCCACTTCATCGCCGTGCAGCAGCGCGTGCGCCTGCGTGACATCGGAGACATTGCCAGCAGTGCCCACAACGGTATGGACCAAGCCGGAAGCAGCGTCCACGCCGATATGCGCCTTCATGCCGAAATGCCAGTCATTACCCTTCTTCGATTGGTGCATTTCCGGATCGCGCTCACCGTCCTTATTCTTGGTCGATGGTGGTGCAGCGATCAAGGTTGCATCGACGATGGTCCCTTCGCGCATCATCAAGCCCTTGGCAGCGAGGTGCGCATTGATCGCCTCGAAAATCTTTTGTGTCAGGCCTTTCGCCTCAAGCAGGTGACGGAACTTGAGCAGCGTCGTCGCATCCGGCGCCGACTCGCGGCTCAAGTCAATGCCGACAAAAGCCCGAATGGCCTGGCTGTCGTAGATCGCATCTTCAATACCTTCGTCAGACAGGCCAAAGCACTGCTGGGCTACGTACATTCGCAACATACGCGCCAATCCAATCGGCGGACGCCCGGCGCCGGCGACCTTCGGGTAGTGTGGCTCGATCAGCTTATGCAGCTTGCCCCACGGCGTCGCCACATCAATCGCCGCAAGGAAGCGGTCACGCCGCGTCAGTTTCTTTTTGGCAGCGTACTCAAGGTCAGAAAAACTCTTTTGCATGATCGATTCCAGCGCCGGTGAAAGTGCCAATATTGTCTCAGGTATGAGCATGCTCGGAAACGGTCGCGATGGAATAAATCAGTGCTTCCCTAGGGCAAATTTGAAAATAATTTGGCTTTGCAAAATTTATTCTTTAATTTGAAAAAGATCAATTTCTGTAGATTGTATAGTTGGGCTTCGGTTCGAAGCCCACTTTCATTTACATGTAACGTTTCTTCTCATTTAAGAAATGTAGAGGTTTAACGTAGTCTTTTGAATCCCTCTTTTGACTATTGTGCTGTGATACCAATTCATTTCTGGTTAATGAGTTGCAAGACATGAGATGAGTTTGAAAAAGTGAAAGTGAGATTGCTAATGATTAATTCTAAATGTGAATCAGGCACAAAAATTAGAGACGATCAATGGAAAAAACTGGAGTTTCAGATGTTGGGAAAAATCGGGGATCCTGGGAGTCGTGCCAGTAACAATAGATTGTTTATTGAAGCTGTACTGTGGTTTGTGTCTGATACGAATGTTTGGGCGGATTTGCCGCCAAAATTTGGAAAATGGACCGCTGTCTATATGCGTGTTAGACGATGGTACGTAAGTGGGCACTGGCAGCAACTGGCTGAAAATTTACGTAATGATCGAGATTTGTATATGTTGGTAGGGAAAATTATTGCGTATTGTGATCGTCAAAAAAAAATGCGAGAAGAAAGAAGTAGTAGGAAAGCGAAGCGAGAAATCTATCGTAGATCTCGTGCCATGCCGCGAATTAGCGCGAAGGAGTCTGCTTCTTTGATGGAGGACTCGACATCGCATTGGCTTTCATTGATTGGAATGAGCGAGGAATCGCCAGTTGAGAAAAAATGAGGATCACTGTAATTCCTGGTTCCGGGATAGTCGCAAGGATACTCAACCCATAATTGAGGTCATCTGAGGATAAATTCCACTATGACGGATTGCCCATCGTTACCGAATTAGGATTTTGCGGAGCAGGCGGTAGATTGCGGAGCACAACAAAAAATACCCTCATCACTGAAAGCCTTTTAGTAATTGGTGCCCGAGGCCAGACTTTAACTGGCACATCCCGTCACCTATGCTTTGTTTCATACGTTGCTCGTTTTTTGAACATAAAAGCAGTGAAATTAAATACATTTGCACAGGGCTTTGTGTCCAGCGCCTATATGCGCATACTTTTTGAATATTTAAAAAATCAGGGAATTGATGCCTCAAAGCTATTAAATGAGCCAACACCGGACGAAGTCGATCGAGTTCTAATCCGCTACCCGCTGCAACGCTGGGTCTCTCACTTGCAATGTGCCGCAGCTCGCTTAGGGGACCCCCTCTTAGGCTTGCACTTGGGGAAAACAGTTACACCTGCGCACTTTGGAGTCATTGGCTACATATTCGCGTCGTGCCCCACTCTTGGCGCATCGCTGCTACGTCTGCAAGCATATCAACGCCTTATACAAGAGGTGGAGCAAGGCGCCTTAGAAGCTCCTATTATTGACGGAAGCGATCTTGTGCTTAAATGGCCTGCAGGAAGCTCCGGGGAGCACGGGCGACTACACCTTGAATTTAGCATGGCGACACTTCTCCAATTTTCCAAGTGCATATCTAGCAAGGATGTCGAGTGGAAGCAAGTGAGCTTTATCAATCCGGGGCCGTCTTCTCCAAATGGTTATAGAGATTTTTTTAAATGTGAAGTTCTTTTTAATCAAGCCGTAACTAGCATACGCGTACCGCTGCATTCGTTGACTGTTCCCCTAAAAAACCCTGAGCCTATATTGGTAGCTCTGTTAGAGAGGCAAGCAAATGAATTCCTAAATCAGCTACCTACAGAAAACGAGTTCGTGATGTCAGTTCGACGTTGCATCACAAGCCAAATTCATGAGGGCGAGCCAGAATTGGATAGTGTCGCGAGCAAATTTAATATAACGCCTAGAACACTGCGCCGCCGCTTAGACCAGTGCGATACCAGTTTCCGGGTGCTGCTCGAAAAAATTCGTCAGCAATTGGCAAAACAATACTTGCTAGATCCAACACTGCAACTTTCTGATGTCGCTCAATTACTTGGTTATTCTGAGCAAAGCACATTTCAACGTGCATTTTTGCGCTGGACAGGATTAACCCCCAACGCTTATAAACGAAGCGTTTGATCCTGAGTAACAATGTGCGTTATTGTTAGATCGATCCATTGCAGGGAGGGGCCTCGGAGCCTTCGATGGAACGAAATTTTGGCGTTTTTAAAAGCAGTGTATTTGACTCGGCAAGTAGACGTAGTGAAATACTTGCCGCAGAAGATAGTGGTCAAGCTATTTTCTATTTGAATCGTCGAGCGAGAGATTTTAAGTCTCTTGTTTAGGCCCTTGTACCCCACGCAAGTATGCTAAAGGCGAATATGCAACCAGTTGGAAAAAAATGAGGATCGCTGCAATTCCTGGTTAATTCTTGCCAAGAGAAGTTGTCGTTTGGCGTAATTTCTCATTTGACTTATTCGCAAAAGGAGGAATCATGACGTGTTGTATTAAGTTGAGTGTTGCAGCTGTAAGCGAAAGTAAGCGAATTGAATATGACGATGGCTATTCAATTTCTGTACACGCATTCTTGGAGTCGGAAATTGGTTCCAGTGAAGGGGCTGGAGACATATCTATTGCATTTCATCTTAACAGCCCAAGCGCCGACGACGTTGTGACCTTTTATATAGATGGTGAGCGCAATGTCGAAACTTTGAAGGCGTATTGCGAAATGGCGCTGATGCATTATAAAGCTAAGATTTTACTATAGATGGATACGTTGAACCATGTAGGGTGTTTTCTCTTAAAGCATTCAAAGATGCTGTGAACAAGCAGAAGAAGTGATCTAAGCGTATGCGATGAAGCGAGAGAGTTTGTTGTTCGTTTGAGCGTCGAATTGACTTACTCAGTTTTGATCCTCTCTCCATTGTCTAGCGAACGCTGCCACTCTGTCGTAAGACCCCTTGAAAACCAATTCCAGTAGATCTTCGTGAAGCTGTGCCAGCTAGTCATCTTCGAATGTTTGGGTTCTTCCCCTCGGTGCCCCTATGAAATCGTGGGTTTTTTTGTGGGTTTTTCTAGGGTATTTCAGGGAAATGAGGGGATATGCCATCCTATAACACCTCGGCGAAAGCGCATGAAATCGAGGCCTTAAATTGGTTCGAGTCCAATCGTGCCTACCAGTATTCTTGAAGTTGTGGGGATGCTGGGATAGTTCTGGATTAACTTCAGGATTGATCAAAGAAAATCTGTTGTAAGCAATGCTGAATGGAAGCCCGATATGGCTTCCATTTTTGCTTTCCGGGCGCCGTGTTCTTCGGTGTCAATCTGCTTGGCATAAATTGTAAATAACATTTTGGCATTTGCATGGCCAAGCTACCGAGCAATGTAAGCCGGATTTACGCTGGTCATCAGCGCGGGCGTCGCATGGGTGTGCCGGGTCTGATAGCCCGCCTGCTTCTTATCCCCAATTTTTTAAGACATGGTTTCCAATAATGGTCGCGTTGTGACCACTCGTCGTGCCATGGCCTGCCGGTGACAGGGTTTTCAAAGATCTCTGCCCGTTTCATATAAGTAAACCGTTTTTGGGCTTGAAGCATATTAATGGCCCGATCAACCAGGTGGACGTCGCGGACCTTGCTCGTTTTCAGATCCTTGAGGCCACCCTTGAACGTTTTTGCGCGCGAAACGCAAATCGTGCGATTGTTCCAGTCAATGTCATCCCAGCGCAGCGCGATTATTTCCTCGGGCCTCATGCCGGTCAGGAAAGCGAAAGTGAAATAATGAGCAACTTGCCGGTGGAACCGCTCAGTCATATCAGCCAGAATCCGCTCCATATCCGCAATAGTCAGTGGGTCAGATGGTGTTTTCTGATGCTTTGAATTCTCAATACCCACAATCGGATTGACCACGTCCCGCATTTCACGACCAGCAAGATTGAAAGTTCCGCGCAACGGGATCAGGTAGTTATTGCACAGTTTCGCCGATGGCCATGGATGACCTCCGACAGCCGCGGCGATTTTTCCATGAGTAATAAGGTTGATTCGCGTGTCGGCGCCAAACTTTCCCTTCCAGAACTCTAAGGCATTCCTGTACTGTGATTGAGTGGCATCGGCCAGTCTCCCTTTTGTTTCAAGATACAACTCACAAGCGTCGGCGAAAGTAGGCGTGTCAGTCGCACTCTCCGCCGCATGCGGTGAGTTTGGAAAAGTGGCGGCGTAGTCGAATGTACCAACTGAAATTTTAGATTTTATTTCAGCAACCAGACGCTCAGCGTACTTAATGTTCGCTGGCGTTGGTCGTAAATCCAGTTTCTCGCGCCGCTGCTTCCCTTGCCAGATGAAAACGACACGGATGCTCTTGTCGCGAAGCTCTACCCCCCTTGCTCTATCCATCCCATTCTGAAGCTGCAGAGCGCTGGCACGTTGCGTATCACGCGCGCCAGAAGGAGCTACGTGAAATGGCGGCTGCATGATTCCTGTGTCTGTCGGTGATCCACGGCATGCTGCAGATCGCTATGTCGAACGCACGGCGAAGATGGTCATTTTCAATCATGCCAAGCGAGTCTGCAAAGGGGCATGTCGCAAGAGGAAAAGTGTCGGGCAGTTCGCGCGCGGGGACGATTGGTGCAGGACGTGCAGGTTGCGTACATGAAGCGTTCGGCGGAGCCAATGCGTCGAACGGCAATGTCCCATGGCCTCACCGGCGTTCTGTCCTCCTCATCCTTTCAGCGATCAAAGAAGCCCAAGAAGTGCATTAAGTCCAGTCATAAGCCTTTGACCAAGATACGCGCCTCCGCGCGCGACCAGGAATGCGCATTGCGCTTACCTGCTGGGGTTGTCCAATGAGCCAGAGCGGGATCCGCGCACAGCTGAGCAAGTAGCAGTGTTGCGGTCGGTGCAGGGCACGGTCGAGCAGAACGTCGCGGCGATGGTCACCGTTTTGCTGAAGAGCGCGGGAGAGGTGGCGCCATTGCGTTCGCACCTGGAGAGCTTGACCCAGCGCGTCAGTCAGCTGCAGGAGGCGTACGACAAAGTATGTCGCAAGAACGAGGCATTCCAGAACGATGTCCTGGCGGGTTCGATTCTGGAAACGGCGGTTGATGCCGCCGGCGACGCCGCGTGCAAAGCTAAGCAGTTTGTAGAACGTCGTTCGATGATTGCCGATTTCCGCGCGAAGGCGGCAACGGACGACGGCAGCTATCCGTTATTTACTTAGACGGGTTTTGGCGAAGAGGGGCGCCGTGCATCTAAACTGTCGGGAAGCATGGTATCGATACAATCGGCCAATGCTTCAACTCTCTCGCCCAGAATTCTTCCTCGTGGAGTCAAGGAATATTCCACGTGGGGCGGTACAGTCCCATAAGACTTCCGATGAACCAACCCGTGTGCTTCCAGGCGCTTCAGGGTTTGCGATAACATTTTTTCACTCACACCACCGACCATTCTGCGCAGCTCGCTGAAACGCCGAACTTCGCCCATCAGCACGATAAGCAGCAATATGCCCCAAGGACTTGTGACGTCTTTAAGCATCTCACGACATGGGCATTCAGTTGATGGGAGCCCCTCGCGTCGGACTTGTGCGGAAAAGGAGTCAGATGCGATCAGTTTGGGTTGCGTTGTCATCTCTGCACTAACCTTTCGGTGCGTACTTACGGAAAGTAAGGTAATGCCTTATTGTAAGTGCCTTACTCAAGCAAACCAAGGAATTTGTCATGATAGTTGTTACAGGGGCCACAGGTCAGCTCGGTCGTCTGGTAATTGAAAACCTTTTACGCACGGAATCTGCATCAGGCATCGTCGCTGTAGTTCGCGATCCAGCGAAGGCAACCGATTTATCGAATCGCGGCGTTCAAGTCCGTCAGGCGGATTACACGCAACCAGCGTCGCTTAGGACAGCGCTTGCTGGTGCGAATAAGCTACTGCTTATATCTTCGAGCGAGCTTGGGCCCGGACAGCGCGCCTCTCACCACCGCGCCGTAATTGACGCGGCGATTGATTGTGAAGTCAAGTTGATCGGATACACGAGCGTTCTACACGCCAGCACGTCTCCGTTGGGGTTGGCGGCTGACCACGTTCAAACCGAGGCGATGCTTAAAGCTTCAGCCATCCCATTCGTTGTGTTGCGCAATGGTTGGTACACCGAAAATTACACGATTTCAATTCCAACGGCGCTGGCTCATGGTGCGCTGATGGGTAGCGCCGGCGACGGACGAATTGCTTCGGCTTCGCGGGCTGACTATGCCGCCGCGGCTGCTTTGGGGATGACGCTTCCCGATCAAGCCGGGCGGGTCTACGAACTGGCGGGGGATACTGCCTACACCTTGTCGGAGTTCGCGGCCGAAATCTCGCGGCTGTCAGGCAAGGCAGTCAACTACATGAACCTGCCGCGTGCTGACTACAAAGCGGCGCTCGTGGGCTTTGGTCTGCCCGAACCAGTCGCGGATCTGCTTGCAGATTCTGATAGCGGCGCTTCGCAAGGTGGCCTTTTCGACAATACGCACCAGCTCAGTACATTGATCGGCCGGCCAACAACGCCGATGGCCGAGACGATTGCAATGGAACTTAAGGCGTAGATAACTGTTGGCGCTGCCGCCAAGTCAATGCTTTATCAACCAACGTGGTGCGCTGCATTGTGCTGAGTTGTTGATTGCGCTCAGCCTCTGTAGCGTCGAAGCTTGGCCGCTGACGACCCGCTTGATTTAGCTGGCGGTATCAACAATCAGTTGTTTGTTTTTTACAGGAGGTTTCAATGGGTATTCGATTTCTCAAAATCGCCGTGATCTATCTATTCGTCGGCGCGTTACTTGGCGGCTTTATGGGGGCGACCGACAACTTTGTTTTGGCTCCAGTCCATGCGCATCTCGCTTTGCTAGGCTGGGCTTCGCTCGCGCTTGCGGGATTGATTTATCACCTTTACCCGGCTGCAGCGCTGACGCTGCTCGCGCGAATTCATTTTTGGTTGCACAACATCGGCCTGCCATTTTTCATGCTCGGTCTCGGTTTGGTGCTTACCGGTCATACAGCTGCAGTTCCCATCGTATCCATCTCTGCCGGCTGCGTCACTATTGGCTTGGCAGCGTTCACCGCAAACGTTCTGATGAACGTGAAGGTTACTGCCGGCCGACAGTAATCTGGTGGAGAACCGCATCGTCAAATTTACCCCAGGAGTTGACCATGGAAATTGCATTTTTTAATTCTAAATTAAGGAGAAATTAACAATGAAATACGGAATCGTGGGTGCCACCGGATTAACAGGGCTTGAGATTCTCAAACAGCTTCCTTCCCATGACGTTTCGGTATTTGTAAGGCAACCTGACAAATTGCCTAAAGAAATGAAGTTGGAGGTTATTCGCGGCGAAGTTTCGGATCAAGAAGCCCTGACAGCATGGGCGTCAAAACAAGAAACCGTGTTTGTTGCCTTGGGTCATCCCATGTCTTGGAATCTTGTCCGATACAATATTGGCCTCTCGCAAGACTACCCAATTAAGGGAATTTTAAAGGATTCGCTTTCGGCCGTTATGAAAGGAAAGCCAAAACGAATCATCTACATGAGTGCCTACGGCACTCATGAGACTCGATCCGATTTGCCATTTGTGGTTGGAAAAATATTTTTGCCAATATTTATTGGTGAGACTTATCGCGATCATGAAGAGGCTGAAACACTTTTAAGATCCTACTCCGAAGAATGGGTGGTAGTGCGCCCAGCTCAATTGACGAACGATGCTGCCCGCAAGCAGTACCGCACGGAAGAAAGATTAAATCCTTGGGGTACCGGAAAAATTTCGCGAGCGGACGTTGCTCATTTTATGATTCGCTTGGCTAAAGATACTTCATGGATCGGTCAAAAGGTCGGGCTATCTTATTAACTCGCTATATTTTTTATAGAGATAATTGACATGAGCCTGCGCACTTCGCTGATCATTTTACTGCTCCCCCTATCCGCAGCCGCCGCCGAACCGATACAACTGGCTGTCGACATGCGCGACGTGCCACGCAAGATCATTCACGCTACACTGACCATTCCAGTGCGGCCTGGTCCTTTGACTCTGGCTTATCCGAAGTGGATGCCGAATGCGCATGAGGTGGCACCGATCGCTCAGCAGGTCGGGCTGACGATCAGCGCCAACGGCAAGCGGCTCGCTTGGCGGCGCGATCCGCTTGACCTCTACGCCTACCGCATCACGGTTCCCAACGGTGCGCACAGCATCGAAGTCAGGACCGACTTTATCACCGCGTCGGCGGGAGGCACGGCCGGAGGCTCGACCAGCGACAAGTTGGCGGTGCTGAGCTGGAACGACGTGCTGCTTTATCCTTACGCCGGCCCAGCCACGCGTGTGGACCGCATCAAAGTAACGCCGTCGCTGTTGCTACCCACGGAATGGCGGCATGCCAGCTCACTGCATCCAGTTGACAACGCCGCCGTCGGCACTGCCGGCCCGATCGCATTCCAGACAGTGTCATTGGAACAGCTGGTCGATTCGCCTCTGATCGCAGGCCGCTACTTTCGTGAGATACCACTGGCGTTGGGAATCACTCCTCCCCACTATCTCGACATGGTGGCCGACGCGCCGGAGAACCTGGAAGTCAATCAGGCCTACATTGACAAGCTGTCCGAACTGATAAGCCAAAGCAGTAAAATGTTCCGCAGTCACCACTACGATGCCTTCCGCATGCTCGTCACCCTGTCAGACGAGATTGAAGGATACGCGGCCGACCATCACCAGTCACTAGATAACCGCCGCCCCGCGCGATTTCTGACCGATGAAGGAATGATGTCGCGCTATGCTAATTTTATGCCGCATGATTTGGTCCATAGCTGGAACGGTAAATACCGTCGGCCCGACGGCATGACCACGCCGAATTTCCAAGTGCCGGTCGACAACAGCGGCTTGTGGGCCTACGAAGGACTGACCGAATATCTGGGTGCCGTGCTCACGGCCCGCGCTGGTCTGTGGAATCGTGAACAATATTTTGGCATGCTAGGCGCAAGCGCAGCCCTCGTCAGCCACCGTAGCGGACGCCAGTGGCGCGATCTGCAAGACACAGCGGTGGCGGCGCTGGCTTTGTGGGACAAAGGCGGTGGCGCCTACGACAACTGGCGTCGCAACGGTTTCGAGTTTTACGGCGAGGGCACCCTGATATGGCTGGATGTGGATGTCACAATGCGCAATCGCAGCGACGGCCGCAAATCGCTGGACGACTTCCTGGCGATGTTCAACGGTGGCGACAATCTTGGCGCGCAAGTGAAGCCTTACTCGTTCACCCAATTGGTCGCCGCGCTGAACAGTGTGGTGCCGAACGACTGGGCGAGCTTTCTCAACGAGCGCCTACATTCGCACAGCGGCGATGGTCCGATGGGTGGAATCACCGGCAGCGGCTACCGGCTGGTGTACCGAGACCGGCCCAGCGACTGGTCCAAGTCTAACGGCAGCAAGGCATTTGAATATTCGATCGGTTTGAATATCAGCGGCGCCGGTGTGGTTGGCGACGTCCTTCCTGATAGCGCTGGTGCCAAGGCGGGCTTCGTGCCTGGTATGTCGATCACCGCGGTCAATGGGCAGCCGTACAGCAACGACGTTATGCAGGAAGCGATACGGGATGCGAAAACCAGCATCGCCGCCATCGAAGTTTCGTTGCGGGCCGCAGCACCGCTGCGATTGGACTATCACGACGGCGAACGTTTTCCGGTACTGGAACGTGTGCCCGGAACTCCGGATCGGTTGTCCGAGATCCTGCAGGCGCGCTGACATGTTGTGCTAATCGATCGTTCGGCCAGCTGCAGGAAACGTACGACAAAGTATGTCGCAAGAACGAGGCGTTCCAGAGTGATGTTTTAGCTGGCAAAGAGCGCAGTAGATGCCGCCGGCGACGCTGCATGCAAGGCAAAGCAGTTTGTAGAGCGCAGGTCGATGATTGCCGATTTCCGCGCGAAGGCGGCGACGGACGATGGCAGCTATCCATTATTTGTATGAATCGTGATTTGATCTGACTCGAATGTGCCGCTTGACCGGCAGCATCCGACCCCAAGCCGTCGAACTGTGCTTTGGGGCGGGGAGCACAGCTTCGGAAGCCGTGCGCTTCGGTAACGAATTATTAGCTCAGATCGCTCGGGCGCTGCACAGCCTCCAGTGCAACAATCTCTAGTTCAAACTTGCGCAGCTCCGCCTTGAGTTTCGCTTCCTGAAGCGCCGCGAAACGGTCCTCGCGGACTTCTATCTCCATCTTCCACCCTCGGAAGCCGCGCACGCTTAATGCAACGCCAATACCTAGGACGGCGACTGCGGCAAACCAGGTCGCTCCTAGGTCTTTGTTCACAGCGTCCAACATTTGCCGATGCAGTTTTAACCGCTTGGCACCTATAGTAGTTGATTCGTATCCGTCGACCGCTTCTTCCACCATGATTTTCTCGGTATAGGACGCCTTCCTATCCAAGAGAGTGCTCGTGGTCGTGATAAAACCGACCATTGCCGTAATGATCAACGTTAGTCCAAATATCGCCAGAAATTTACGTCGACTATCGGTGGGTGGCGTTAAGAAGGGTGACATATGCGACTGCTCCTGGGTCGAGAAAGGCAGAGAGTATGCCGGTTCCGTGCCCGTGCCGGTGAACTCTAGGCACGTAACAAACATGCGCCGGGCAGGCCTGTCAATACTGATGATACGCGCAAATCGTCCACTGTTCCTTTGCTTGCAGAATTGACCCTATCCAACTGATCCAGGCGCCACTGTCGCGCAAAGGCGGCAACCCGGTCGTACGATCCCTCAAAGCCTAACGCACATAGATCTGCATGGATCTGTTTCAAGCTGCGGCGCTGCTTTCGAGATTTGGTCGCTTCGGTTTTAAGCCAGGATGAAAGTTTGAAGGCGTACTGATCAAGAGCACTGGGAGTGCGTCGATCCCTGTAAGCCGGCTCTATGATTTCAGAGCGCAGATAACGTCTGACGGTGTTTCTGGAGATGCCTAAGCGCCTGGCGATCTCCCTCAGGGAGACCTGGTCACGAAGGTGCCAGCGTCGAATAATGCCTAATAATGCCACGTCGATCACTCCAATCTCCCACTCACTATATTGAGTAGGATTGTGGTCTATACGTGGGTCAATTTTCGATGCAAATTATCCCGCTAAGTTGGTTACCTTATTGTTGATATTGAACGCGATCTACTCGGATCACGCAACCCCATGGCTCCTAATTCTGAAATGTTTCCTTGACGGGGAATTTTCTGAATAACCGCTGATAGAATTTATCGCTTAGAGAACCTCACGGGAGTATGGTCTGATGCAAGTTGCCCATGTAATTGAGCGACAAACATAACGGCCGCTAACAATGTTGCTAAGCTCCCTGCAGAAAGATTCTGACCAGCCACAGCATAATCAAGATTATGACCGCCAGCGTGAGTAGCTGATGGCTGTCTAACTATGGTGATATCTGGGACAACTAGAGGATAACGATTAATTCGTGTTGTCAGTATGTCAGGATCTACGTTGTAATCTCCCATAACGAGCCATTGGTCACGAGGGTCTTGTTGAGTAAAGTGGTTGTGAATTGCGTTGATAGATGGAGCGGCATCACCTCCGCCTGTAGCGAAAGCATGAAGTGTGAAAAAATAATCCCGCCCGCCTACTGGTGTTCTGTTGAATCCAATACCCAGCAAAGGCCTTCCTCCCTGAGGTTGTGATGGGTTTGCGAGTGCGACTATATTATCTGCTCTCCTTCTAGTAACTACTGCGGTGTTTACCCTGTGCGCACCCAAATCATTTTCCGCGAAATATATGTAGCGAATGTTCGGGCGGCCTCTTGTTCCCAAGTTCCATTCATATTCTCGTATTGGAATAGTTGTGCCCGGTGGAGAAGGTATAACTCGATTCGTTAGTACCGCAGTGCTAGGTACAGCTCCGGCTTCTTGTATTGCCAAAACATCTACTTCGCCATCTCCGGAGACCATTTGTCTAATATTTACGTTCCATTTGCTTTCTGTTGCCGCAGATGCGCCTTGTAAATTCCAAGTGGCAGTTCGATAATCTTCCAAGCCTGCAAAAGCGGTATTTGGCAGGTAGATGATTAAAAAAATTATGAGAGCTGGTAATATTTTGGTTCTCATTTTGTTCTCCATTATTGCTCATCATGAGAAGATACTTTAGCCTTGGATGTCGCAGGATTTAATGCCCAAAGCTGTTTACTATCTGCTTCCTCTCCTTGAGAAGCACAATTGGTAAAATTCAGACCAAATGCGTATTTATAATCACTAGATTCAAAGGTTGTAATGCATTTATTTTGCAAGCTGACGCTTTTGAGTTGGATGGCTCCACTATCGGTTAAGATAGGTTGAAATTGTTGATTTGTGGCCCCAGCTTCACAACTATTATGAGTAAGCCCACTTGTGCTATATGCTGTCATACAAGTGTTTTGCTGCACATTTTTAAAAGTAAAAGTTGAATTATTATTATATTGAATACTCCAATTATTGTTTTGCCCGAATGATTGGGCGTCATAGGGAGTATAACCCCATAACCAACTGTTTCCTCCCGTTGCCCAGACCACAATAATTGCACCACTCCATACATTGGAAATAGAAATTTTAGTGAAAGATTCAGGCGATGCTGCAATGGCAGAATGACTTACCCACAATGTCATTATAAAAATTGAAAATAATTTCTTAATATTTGGAAAAGGTGTAAATTTTTTCATTCTTAGCTCCTGATTTTTATCTAAAGATTGACTCAATCGGATTGAATAGATGCGCTGTTAATCGATGTAAATTTAATTTATGCAATCTAAATAACTTCATTAATTAAATACATTTTCATGTAGGATATTAATTTCAAGAAGTATTTTTTAATTAATGTCGCTAACGTAGTTTATTTAAAATAAAGTAAAAAGTAAGATGAAATTGGACACGTGAATTTAGTCACTTTTTGTAATGACAACATCGCGAATTTGATAGCCGTTTTCTCTCAATTTCATCGCCATTTCAAGACGTGACCTGGCTGACATCATTTGCATGAGGGTGGACATATAGTTTTTGACTGTGCCGTAGCTCAGATTGAGAGCATGAGCGATTTTTTTATTGGAATATCCCTGTAGCAATAGATCGATCAAATCTTTCTGGCGGGCGGTGAGGTATGAAAAGGGCTGTGTTGGTTTCTGCAGCAAGCATTTTCTTGCTCTAGGTATATTGGAAATAAGAGTCTGTATGGTTTCAACCATACGGCGGGCGTGGTCATTTTTAAAAACAAAATCATTCACGTTATGTCTTCGACAAAGGTCAATTGTTTTCTGGTTGTCTACGCCAAAAACAATGGTGGCTGGTATTGCATCTGTTTGTCCGCCGGTTTGATACGCGATGAGTGATTCTAAATTTGGTTGCTCAATCAACAATAAATGTGATTCTGTCAATGTGGCTAGTGACCTATCCTTCTCGCCCCATTGTTTAAGCGTCTCTTGTATGCTGGTCTCCCTAATTATTTCGCAGACGGGGAAGTTTTTTTCGATCAATGTACTAAGGCCCAGTACCAGAAGTGGATCGTGACTGATAATTGCTATATACATATCGACCTCGATGGGGAATGTGATCATGGCTGAGTTACCAGATCGATGCTCACGCGAGACCGTCGCGTAACTATCAAATGATTTGTTTACGGGCGTATGCCCACGCGATAACGGAAATTAGCTGGGGAGGCAAGCGGCGCGACGGTTCCGGTTTGTTCCCTGCCGGACGCCCTGCACTATAATCGGCTCGCCATAGCCTTGCTGGTGACTTATTTGCTTAGAAAAACGTTGCATCGAGCATCGCCATACCTTTGTCAGTAGTGAGATCTTCGATGTTCAATGGGAGCTCTGCATATACATAGGACGAGACGCCAGATAGAGAAGTGCCGCGGCGACGTACTAATGGAAAGTTCACATGATTGCGAATGTAGTTACAAATAGTTACAACGTCAAGTTATTTGTTGAAATAACAATAAATGTTAAGCAATGTTAAATATTTTTAGCTCCGACGGAAATAGTGTTCCCCGACTGGATGGCCGGTCGGACAAAATCAGTGAGATTACCGCCACCGCGCCTTACAGTTGCTCAATCCTATACCTACAGTTATCGGGGAACTACAAACGATGCGTCGGAAATTCTACGTCACGCTTGTCCGCTAAATTGGTAGGTATCGACTCAAATTTTTTATAGTAGTACATAGAAAAAACATAGCGTCGTAGGGTAATCCCCCCGTTTTTAAGCAAAGCTAAAAGTAGAGGCTAAGCCGCAAGGGCCAATTTCTGCTTCGGGGTGATACCGCCGAGCGCCATGTTCGGGCGTTCGTGATTGTAGGTCCAGAGCCATTTTGTGGCAAATTCCTGGACCTCGCTGATTGATTCAAACAGGTAGTGGGCTAGCCAGTCATAGCGAACAGTTCTGTTGTAGCGCTCGATATAAGCATTTTGTTGCGGCTGTCCTAGTTGAATAAAACTGATCTGGATGCCGCGCTTTTCTGCCCACGTGGCCAGTGTCGAACTGATGTATTCGGGTCCGTTGTCACAGCGAATCGTCGTCGGCTTTCCCCGCCATTCGATAATTTGGTCAAGCGACCGAACGACGCGAACTGCCGGCAGGGAGAAATCGACGTCGATGCCTAAGCCTTCCCGATTAAAGTCATCAATCACGTTGAACAGGCGGATGCTACTCCCGTCTGACAACTGATCGTGCATGAAATCCATGGACCAGACATCGTTGATCGACGTAGGCACTGACAACGGTTCAGGCTTTGCTCTGGTAAGCCGCTTTTTGGGTTTGATTCGCAAATTCAACTCCAGCTCTCGATATATCCGATAGACGCGCTTGTGGTTCCAACCGAATCCTTTGACGTTGCGCAGATACAGGAAGCAAAGGCCAAAGCCCCAGTTTCGCTGGTTCGCGGTCAGCCGGATTAACCAGTCCGCGACATGCTCGTTATCTTCCGATAGCTTTGCCTTGTAGCGATAACAGGTCTGGCTGATCGCGAAAGTCGCACATGCGCTGCTTACGCTGATGCCATGCGCTTTGACTGCCGCGTGTGCCATCTCACGTCGGTGAGATGGCTTCACCACTTTTTTTGCATTGCCTCCGAAATGATCTCGGCCTTCAGCTTCTCTTCGGCGTACATCTTCTTGAGCCGACGGTTCTCGTCTTCCAACTCCTTCATCCGCGTCATCATCGACGCGTCCATGCCGCCGTATTTGCTACGCCACTTGTAGAACGAGGCCGAACTCATCCCGTGCTCACGGCAAAGCTCCGGCACTGGCGTGCCGGCCTCGGCCTGCTTCAAGATGTTGATGATCTGACTTTCGGTAAAGCGTGATGTCTTCATGTAAAACTTCCTCAAAATCGCATTTAAGAAAATTCTACTTTTAACTGATACTTTTTTGTGGGGGGATTACCCTCTGCAACGAGAAGAAAAATAATCAGATCGTCGCGAATTTGTTTTGACGCTTTTGCGATGGGCGACGCAAGCATATCTTGTCGCCGGTTTTTGTTCGTTGTGAAGATCTCGTTGCCGGATGATTCGCCCACTTGACTCGGGGTCTCCGCCAGATTTGACGAAAAATGCATATTGCAATGAATGGGTTGGTAGTTCAACGATGTCCTGTGACTGTAATCAGCCTAATATCGTCCTCGAACGATCGCGCGCCACCCCCAGCGAGGAAAGCGTCTTACGCCGAGAGGTGACGATTCCGACGGGCTGATTTGAGACGTTGGGGGCGGCCGGTATGAAGCACCTGGGTGACCCAATCTTCTGTAACTGCATATCCGTAAAGACTTGCGCCGCACAAAATGTGTGCGGTAATATCTCTTCTCATATACACGCCATTGCTGCAACTAGATAAATTGATGGTGGATATTTGAGTAGATTCTTTCGCGGCGTGGTCACTTTGCAGATAGCACTGGAATGCGCGAATCTCCTCAAGTATCAGAAGTTTGCAAAGCCTCGTACCTTTACTGGTCCGGGGCTTTTAACGTTTTTGGCTGAATTGGACTAGAATCAAATTCTTCCAAAGCCAGAAATGTGAGTGAGACCATGATCATCCTTACCAGCGCAGACGATGAGCGGCCCGCCTGGGGCGGCATTGTTCGACCCAGAGGCTGGGACGAGGATATGTTTGTTCTCAATGGTGGGATCGACGGCGTATTTGAAGGAATCTATAACCCCGTTTTGGTCGAGTGGACCAATGAACATGGTTATTACATAGAAGTTTTTAGTCGTATTGGCATGACGACCGTAAAGTTCGCTGATCCATGCGATCATAGATTGCAACGAAAGTAGATTCGCTCACGGCACGGTCACTTTGCAGATAACAGCGGAGTACGCGAATCCCCTCAAGTATCAGAAATTTGCAAAGCCTCGCGCCGTCATCGGCACGGGGCTTTTTGCATTCTCACCATGCAGACTGCAGCCAATAGAGCCGTGCCGAAGGGGAGATGTGCGAATTGAGACAGCCAATGATCAAGATGGGAGTTTGCTATCGTACAATCTTCTCCCCGTGTTTATTGTAATCTTGTTGAAAGATCGGGGCATCGCCGATAGTCATGAAAACTTCGATAGCCAACTTCATCATGAGACAAACGGCCTTGTCATTTGTAATGTTTATCCCGAGCGCATATGCATCGGAAAATTCGGCAGACAGAAAGTCCATAGCGGATTTCTTGTTCGCACTAAGCTGATTGAGATTGCAACCATGATTCAAACAGTGGTCGCGGCCTGGTAGTCGCGCACCGCACATTTCCTGCAACACTGTCTTAGCTTGGTGCAGATTCATTCCACCTCCGCCTCCAGCAATTTTACGTAAGTTTTCCGTCGCCTTTCTGGCGCCAACCTCTAACTGCCTGCCATCGACAAGCTTGATTTTTTGAAACGCCTCAATTTGAGCCTGAAACAAATAATCTGACATGAAAGCCTCCATATTAAGAATAAGAAAAGCACTAGACGTTGACCGATACCCTGGTACAGCAGTCACTTAAAGCTTACTCATGTATGGGCAGCTAACCCTGACTGATTCTGACGTCAACTAGGTGTGAAGGCGGTCGAAATCGGCGTAAATATGGCGGCAAGCAGTTGACATTTTCTGAATCGACGCATGCAGGCCTCTAGGGAAGAACTAGGCAGATGGGAAGGTTCTTAGCCTGATAGCGCGTCACGCGGATGAGTGGTTGGTCGAAGCCCCGCTCGTTCATCGGCTCGGGGCTCTTTGCATCTTGCTGAAATAAATAACGGTAAATGGGTATTGAAAATTGGTTTGGTGACGCAATATTGTTTTTGCCTCCTCCAATTCTCCCTAAGTTTTGGATTTAGCCCGCAGCCCAAGGTTCGCGGGCTTTTTTTCGTCCCAAGACAATAATTCCCGAACGCTCACAGCGTCAGAGACTTTTAAATTCAACGCTGTGTCGTTGGTGGAAAACAGAACATGGATGGGTTTGCAAAATGCATTTAACAGTTCAACTTGATGCGCGATCTTTAGGAAAATTCGCTGCGATAGTTGGCATTTTCCACCTCGTCGCAGCCATTGGCGTTGCTTGTACCGGAGCTGCTGGGCTCATTTGGGCTATTCGTTGGTGGTGATGCCGCATGCCGCGGCGTCCGCGTAAGCCATGTGGGATTTCAGGGGCATGGTCAGAATCCCGTCCTAGGCAAATCAGTCCCACGGTACCCCGAGATACCCCTATCTACTTGGTTCGAGTCCAATCGTGCCTACCAGTATTCTTGAAGTTGTGGGAATGCTGGGATAGTTCTGGATTAACTTCAGGATTGATCAAAGAAAATCTGTTGTAAGCAATGCTGAATGGAAGCCCGATACGGCTTCCATTTTTGCTTTCCGGGCGCCGTGTTCTTCGGTGTCAATCTGCTTGGCATAAATTGTAAATAACATTTTGGCATTTGCATGGCCAAGCTACCGAGCAATGTAAGCTGGATTTACGCTGGTCATCAGCGCGGGCGTCGCATAGGTGTGCCGAGTCTGGCAGGCCCGTCTGGTTCTTATCCCTCATTTTTAGACATGCTTCCAATAATGGTCCCGTTGTGACTGCTCGTGGCGCCTTGTAGCGGTTCGCGCAAGAATGAAACCAGCGCGTGCAAGGATGCGCTCATATTCCGGCGACTGGAGTAGTAGAGGAAAAATCCAGCGCGGGACCAACTGTAGTCTTCAAGCATTTCAACCAGACGGCCACTTTGCAAATAGGGGCGCACGTGATCTTCCGCCAGCAAGGCTACGCCTGCACCGCTTAGCGCGGCGGCCAATGCGAGATTGGCGTCATTGACGAGTAAGTGTCCGGCGACGGAGATTTCGAGCGTGTGTCCTTTGTCCATGAAGCCCCACGGTCTGTTGACCCCAGTAGTTGGGCGCTTGATGCGTATGCATTCGTGCTTTTGCAAATCGTGCGGGGAGTGCGGCACGCCATGTTTTGCCAGGTAACTGCGGGACGCGACTGCGGCAAAGCGCCGGTCGGGGCCGATGCGGCTTGCGATCATATCCTTGGCCAGCAGCTCGCCTAGGCGAATTCCGGCATCGAATCCATGCTTTGCGAGGTCGACAAATTTATCTTCTACCGAAATATCCAGGACGATCTCCGGATAGCACGTACGGAATTCGGCAAGCCGCGGTGCAATCAATAGCTCCGTTGCGATACGCGGCGCGGTCAGGCGTACCGTGCCGGACGGCGTTTCGCGAAAATCATTGATCGCTTCCGCCGCTCTGGCCAGCCCATCCAATGCGGGACGCAAATGGTCCAGCAATTGCCTACCCGCTTCGGTGAGCGAAACGCTGCGCGTGGTGCGATGCAGAAGCCGCACACCCAGCCGCGTTTCCAGCTGCCGCATCGACTGGCTCAGCGCCGACGGTGTAACTTTCAAAAATGCCGCTGCTTTAACAAAGCTCTCGCGCTCGGCAATCGCTACAAAAGCATTGAATTCCGCAAATTCATTTCCACGCATTAATTAGCCCTGCTACATAGTTCAATAAGTAATTGATGCATTATTAGATCATAATTTCTGGCTACACTGGAGTCCTGATTTCATTGCGTCAAGCGCAATTTCAACTTCAAAATAGGAAACTGCCATGAAAGTCGATTCAACCAGGGTGATCAAGCAAGTCGGAAAAGTTGCAATAATCGTCGCGACCGCTTTGGTCGCCATGACTACCGTCACACAAAACAGCTATGCCCAGGCACCGATGGCGAAGTTTCAGGCGCCGGGCTTTTACCGGACGATGCTTGGCGATTTCGAGGTCACCGTCGTGTCCGACGGCACCGCGCTGCGCCACGTCGACGAGATCATGAGCAAACCGGAGAAAGTCAGGGAAGCCTATTCCCGCAATGGCGAAGAACTGCCGACCGAGCTTTCGATCAACACCTTCCTGATCAATACGGGATCGAAACTGATCCTGGTCGACACCGGCGCCGGTGAACTGTTCGGCGGCGGAAGCAGCGGCCGCCTGGTGAACAACTTGCGTGCTGCCGGTTACCAGCCGGAGCAGGTTGACGCCATCTTGCTGACCCACATCCACGGCGATCATTCCGGCGGGTTAAGCGTTGGCGGCAAACGCGTTTTCCCGAACGCGGACGTGTATGTCGACAAGAACGATTCCGACTATTGGCTGAGCGAGGAAAAAGCGAATGCCGCTCCGTCGTCAAAGCGGACCACCTTTATGCAATCGCGCGCAACAGTCAACCCTTATGTGGATGCAAAAAAACTGAAACCATTCGTCGGCGCGCAAGAATTGTTTCCTGGGATAAGCAGCATTCCAGCCTACGGACATACCCCCGGTCATACCGCTTACCTGATCGGTAGTCGAGGCAAGAAATTGCTGCTGTGGGGCGACGTAATCCATGCTGGCGACGTGCAGTTCAAGGACCCGGACGTGACGATCGCATACGATTTTGATCCGGTTGCGGCAGTGAAATCGCGTCAGCATTTATTCCAGCTAGCGGCGACAAATGCTTATCTGGTCGGCGGCGCGCACATCTCATTCCCCGGCCTCGGCCACGTTGCAAGCACCTCGACGGGATATGAATGGGTGACTGCGCCGTATCAAATACAAGGGACGTTATAACGCGCGAAAGCGACGCCGGCAAACATCGACCATCGCGCTCGGCGCTCAGAACGGCCTGCTCATCAGCTTGGGCCGCCCACCCCTTGCCCATGTCGGGGTTTGACAGTGGAGGGTGCTCCTGATCTGGGCTTCCATACTTCCATATATTATTTGGGGGCTTCGATCGGCAAGCCGCCCAGTATTTGCGCGGGTCGGCGCAAGACCGGATCGAACGGGTTGAGCTGCGCGCCGACGCTTGCCGCTTCTTTTTTCAATATCTGCACCACGGTCGGCAAGCGATCGGCATTCAGTCTTTCTGCCAGTGTGGCGACGCTCAGGGCGGCCACTGCGCGGCCCTGGCGATCCAGTACCGGCACCGCGATGCCAGCCATGCCAGGCAGCAGCCCGACGCCGTGGCTGGCGGCGTAGCCACGTTCGAGCGAGCGCTTGATTTCGGTGCGCAAATACACCTCGTCGTACAAGCCCAGGTCCAGCAGGCGCGGCAGGTTGAAGCGGATGATTTCTTCCCGTTCTGCTTCCGGCAGGAACGCCAGGATCACCAATGCTCCCTGGCCGACCCCGAGCGCGACCCTGCCGCCTACGTCTCCCGTGAATGAACGGATCGGGAACGGTCCCTCGCTGCGGTCCAGGCACATGGCGTCGTAGCCGCTGCGCACCAGCAGGAACATGGTGTCGCCCAGCGCTGCCGACAGCCGTAGCAGGATAGGCCGGCAGATATCGCGCAAGTTGCCGCGCTGGCCGGCGCGCGCGGCGAGTGCAAAAAAATCCACGCTCAAGCGATAGGCTTTGCTGCGTTCATCCTGTTCGACCACGCCTTCGCCCACCAGTGCGCGCAGGATGCGGTGCGCAGTGGGCTGGGCCAGGCCGGTGGCCTGGGCGACATGGGTCAGCTTGGCGCCGTCGCCGCTGCTTGCGGCCAGGGCTCGAATAATCGCGAAGCCGCGCTGCAGGCTGGTTCCGGTGGAAACATCTTGATCCTTCATCAATTTCTCCAGGTGGAATATATTTATCTATACATTCAATAATATATTCATTTAATGGAGTAAATCAAATAATTAGTCTGGTATATGGAATATTGAATTGACCCTGATTTTTCTTTTCACTATATTTCGGAAAAGGCTTTGGCAAGGTATTGGATGCAAAACCGACCGTCATGGGAGACAAGTCGATGTCGTTTCTACAGCTGGAAAACCTATCCAAGCACTACGGTGACTTCACCGCGGTGGAGCAACTCAACCTGACGGTGGAGAAGGGCGAGTTCGTTTCGCTGCTCGGCCCTTCCGGCTGCGGCAAGACCACTACCTTGCAAATGATCGCCGGCTTTGTCGAGGCGAGCGCGGGCCGCGTGTTGCTGGATGGACGCGACATCACCCACGAAAAGCCGAACCGCCGCGGCCTTGGCATCGTGTTCCAGAGTTATGCCTTGTTTCCGCACATGACGGTAAGCGCCAATGTCGCCTTCGGCCTGGAAATGCGCCAGGTTGCAGCGGACGAGTGCGCGCAGCGGGTACGCAAGGCGCTGGCGCTGGTGCACCTGGAAAAATTCAGCCATCGCTATCCGCGCGAGCTGTCCGGCGGCCAGCGCCAGCGGGTGGCCCTGGCGCGTGCGCTGGTGATCGAACCGCCGGTGCTGCTGCTCGATGAGCCGATGTCGAATCTCGACGCCAAGCTGCGCGAGGACATGCAGGTCGAGCTGCGCGAGATCCAGCGCAAGGTCGGCACCACCACCATCATGGTCACCCATGACCAGTCGGAAGCCTTGTCGATGAGCGACCGCGTGGTGGTGATGGATGCCGGCCGCGCGATCCAGATCGCCAAGCCTTTCGATGCCTATGAGTCGCCGGTCAACCAGTTCGTCTCGCAGTTCGTCGGCAAGGCCAATCTGTTCGAAGGGCAGGTGGCGTCGGTCAGCCAGCAAGGATCGGCGCTGAATGTTCACGGACATTTGCTGAACACCAGCGACGCCACCTTGCAGATCGGCGAACAGGTCACGCTCTGCCTGCGCCCGGAAAAACTCGAACGCTGCAGCCCGCAGGATGAAATCATCCGCGGCCGGGTGCGCTCGGGCGTATTCCTTGGCAACCAATGGCTGTATCACATCGACACCGGGCTGGGCGATTTGCTGGCCACCTGGCAGAACTGCGGCAATGCCGCATGCAGCGACGGCCAGGAGGTTTCCTTGCGCTGGCCGGCGGACGCGCTGCACATAGTCAAGCGCGGACAGCCTGAGGTCAGGCATGGCTAAGGCGCCCGCGCTGTCTTCGCTATCCTCGCCATCGCTGCCGTACCTGCTGACGGCACCGGGCGTGATCCTTTTTTTCACGATGGTGCTGGCGCCGCTGCTGCTGACCTTGCTGCTGTCTTTCTACGGTTTCGATGCCGGCGCCGGCATCGTCGCAAAATTCAGCCTGAACAACTACTGGCAGGTTGTCAGCGACGAATATTTTCATTCCATCTTCTTGCGCACATTCTGGATAGCGGGACTGACCACGCTCATCTGCATACTGATCGGCGCGCCGGAAGCCTATGTGCTGAGCCGCATGGGAAAACCGTGGCGCTCGATTTTCCTGATCGTCATTCTCGGGCCCCTGCTGGTGTCGGTAGTGGTGCGCGCTTTCGGCTGGAGCATGCTGCTCAGCGCCAACGGCCTGGTTAACTCGGCTATCGCCTGGCTCGGTTTTGCGCCGCTCAAACTGCTCTACACCACTGGCGCAATCGTGATCGCCCTGGTGCACGTGATGCTGCCGTTCATGGTGATTCCGGTATGGACCTCCCTGCAAAGGCTCGATCCTACTGTCGCCCAGGCAGCCTTGTCCCTGAACGCTTCGCCGGCGACAGTGCTGCGGCGGATCGTGCTGCCGCAGGTCTTGCCCGGCATCCTGTCCGGCAGCCTGATCGTGTTCGGCCTCAGCGCCAGCGCCTTTGCGATTCCGGGCTTGCTGGGCGGACGCCGCCTGAAAGTGGTAGCGACCACCGTCTACGACGAGTTCCTCGGCTCGCTCAACTGGCCGCTGGGGGCGTCGATAGCCATCATCCTGCTGCTGGCGAACCTGCTCATCATGCTGAGCTACAACCGGGTCCTGGAGCGCAAGTATTCCAGGACGCTGGGCTAACCGGGGAAAACTATCGTATGCGCAACAATGGTCCGATTGCCTTGATATTCCATGCGCTGGTGGTGGCGTTCGTGCTGGCGCCGCTGCTGGTGGTGTGCCTGGTCGCGTTTACGCCGGAAGACACGCTGTCCTTGCCGACCCACGGTGTTTCATTACGCTGGTTCAAGGCCATCTTCGAGCATCCCGACTTCGTGCAATCGTTCTACAACAGCCTGCTGCTGGCTCTGCTGTCTGCCACGTTCTCGCTGTGCGTGGCGCTGCCGGCAGGATTGGCGATCGGGCGCCTGAGCTTTGCCGGCCGCGATTTCCTGAATGCCTTGTTCCTGTCGCCGCTGATCATTCCCACTCTGGTGCTAGGGGTGGCGTTGATGCGTCTGTTCGCCAGCATGGGCGTTAGCGGATCGTTCGGCTGGTTGGTGGTGGCCCACGTGGTGGTGATCAGTCCCTATGTATTGCGGCTGGTGCTGGCAGCCGTGGTCGGCATGGACAGAAGCGCCGAGCAGGCGGCGCAGTCGCTCGGCGCCGGACCCTGGACGGTATTCCGGCGCGTCACGCTGCCGATGATCTTGCCTGGCATTACCGGCGGCTGGCTGCTGGCGTTCATCAACAGTTTCGACGAGCTGACCATGTCGATTTTCGTCACCACGCCGGCCACTGTCACGCTGCCGGTGCGCATGTATATGTACGCCACCGAATCGATCGATCCGATGATGGCTTCGGTGTCGGCATTGATGATCCTGGTTACCGGCGCCGCGATGCTGATCCTGGATCGCGTCTACGGGCTGGACAAGGTATTGATCGGCCAGCAGGGATGAACTCATGCCGGCAACTGGAAAGCAAGCAATGACGTTATTTACCAGAATCGCAGAGACACAACGCGAACCCGTCAGCTTTTCGCTGGATGGCCGCAGCGTCACCGCGTTGGCAGGCGACACCGTCTTGACGGCGGTACTGACGCAGGCGGACCGCTTGCGCATGTCTGAATTCAGCGGCAAGCCGCGCGCCGGCTTTTGCCTGATCGGCGCTTGCCAGGATTGCTGGATGCGCACCGAAGACGGGCAGCCGCTGCGCGCTTGCAGCACCGAAATCCAGGCCGGCATGCGGCTGCTGACTGCGGTTCCGGGAGCCTCGCATGAGTGAGCCGCGGATCGTGATTGTCGGCGCCGGCCCGGCTGGCGTGCGTGCTGCCGAGGTGCTGGTGGCTGCCGGCTTGCGGCCCGTGCTTGTCGATGAAAACCAGCGTGCCGGCGGCCAGATATATCGCCAGCCGCCTGCCGGCTTCGTGCGCTCGGCAAAACAGCTGTACGGTTTCGAATCGGCCAAGGCGGATGCGCTGCATCGAACATTCAACAAACTGCGCAGCCATATCAATTATCTGCCCGATACCCTGGTGTGGAATTGCGACGGCCGCCAGCTGGACCTGCTGGGCCATGGCCAGCACCAGTCTTTACCTTATTCTTTGCCCTATTCGCATCTGATCTTATGCACCGGCGCCATCGATCGGGTTTTGCCTTTCCCCGGCTGGCTTTTACCCGGCGTGTATACCCTGGGGGCAGCCCAGGTTGCGCTGAAAGCGCAGGGCTGCGTGATCGGCAGCCGTATCGTCCTGGTCGGCTCCGGACCCTTGCTTTACCTGCTTGCCTATCAATATGCGAAAGCCGGCGCCAGCATTGCGGCAGTGCTGGATACTTCTTCTTTTTCCGGCAAGCTGCGGGCGACAGCCGATCTGTTGAAACAACCGCTCACTTTAGCCAAGGGTTTGTATTTTCTCGCGTGGCTGCGCTGTCATGGCGTCAAGGTGGTGGAGGGCGTGGAAAAAATTGCTGTCTCGGGCGAGCAAAAAGTAAAAACCATTTCCTGGCATAAGAATGGCCGGGAACAAACGCTGGAGTGCGACGCGGTTGCCAGCGGTTTCGGCCTGCGTTCGGAAACCCAGCTGGCCGACCTGGCGGGCTGCGCGTTCGAATTCAGCCAGCTTAATCAGCAATGGCTGCCGCAGCGCGACTTGGCCGGGCGCAGCAGCGTCAAGAGGGTATATCTTGCGGGCGACGGCGGCGGTATCGCCGGCGCCGACGCCGCTGAACTGGCGGGAAAGCGCGCCGCCCTGGCTTTACTTGAAGATTTGGGAAAGACCATCGACCGGAGCGAGAGCAGGCGTCTTGATCGTGCATTGCAACGCATGCAGGGGTTTCGGCGCGGACTGGAGCGCGCATTTCCGGCCCCTGTCGCGTGGGCGCGCGAGTGCGCCGATGAAGAAATCATTTGCCGCTGCGAAGAAATCACAGCGGGCGAGTTGCGCCGTGCCGTGAACCATGCCGGCACGCTTGAAATGAACCGCCTGAAAGCGCTGACCCGGGTTGGCATGGGGCGCTGCCAGGGGCGGGTTTGCGGTGCCGCCGCCGCTGAAATCCTGGCTTGCAGCGCCGGCAAATCGCTGGCGGAAATTGGACGCCTGCGCGGGCAGCCGCCGATCAAGCCGTTTCCGGTGGCGGTCGGCGTGGCGCTGAGTCCGGCACGGGAAACCTCATGAACGAGCGGCTGACAGCCGACGTCGCCATCATCGGCGGCGGCCTGATGGGCTGTTCTGCGGCGCTGGCCTTGCGTCGCATGAACCTGTCGGTGGTGTTGCTGGAACAGGGCTGGTGCGGTGCGCAAGCCAGCGGCGTCAATTATGGCGGAGTGCGGCGCCAGGGGCGGCCCGTGGTGCAGCTGCCCTTGTCCCAGCGGGCTTATGCGATCTGGCAGCATTTGCCGCAACTGATAGGCAGCGACTGCGAATATACGGTTTCAGGCCATCTGAAACTGGCGCGTAACGAGGCGGAGCTGGCGTCGCTCGAAGACTACCGAGGACAAGCCGACGGCTTCGGCTTGCAGCTTGAAATCCTCGGGCGGGCAGCACTGCGCCAGCGCTATCCCTGGCTCGGCGAGAAGGTCGCCGGCGGTTCCTTGTGCCCGGGCGATGGTCACGCCAATCCACGTCTGGTGGCCGCTGCTTTTGCGATGGCGGCAAGGAAGCACGGCGCCGACCTGCGCGAAGGGACGACAGTAGAAAGCGCCGTCTTCGAGGGTGGGAAATTTGCGGTTTGCGCTACCGATGGACTGGAAGTAAAAGCGAAATTCCTGCTTAACTGCGCCGGTGCATGGGGCGCAAAATTTGCCGAACAATTTGGCGAGCAGGTGCCGGAATATCCTATTTTTCCAAACATGTGGGTGACCGAACCGATGCCGAAGCTGGTTGAACCCAACGTCGGCATCGTCGGCGGCGGCTTTTATGTGCGGCAGGTGGCAAGAGGAAATTTCGTGTTGGGAGGCGGACGAGGCATGGGGCAACTGGCGATTGCATCGACGCGGCCGGACAGCGCTGCCATGTTTGCCTCGATGAGGATGGCCTGCGAATTCATTCCTGCATTGCGAAACGCACTGGTGATTCGCAACTGGACCGGCGTCGAGGGCGCATTGCCTGACCATCAGCCGGTCCTCGGACCGAGCGTGACGACTCCTGGCTTGTTTCATGCTTTTGGCTTTTCCGGCGCCGGCTTCCAGCTGGCGCCGGCAGTGGGGGAAGTCCTGGCGGATCTGGTGGTCCATGGGGCGACGGCAACGCCTATCGAGGCTTTCAGCATCGCTAGATTCAGCGCAACAAGTTGAAAATAAGTTGAAAACAAGCTGAAGCCGGTGCATCAGGAAATTATGTGGCAGGCATATCGGGGTGTTTAATCTTTGAGGAGGCGGGACCGTGAAATTCAAACAAATTCTCCTGGCAACAGGATTCATTTCTGCATTAGGCGTCGCAGCGGCAAGCAGCGCTGAGACGCGCACGCTTTATGTCGGCATGAACGGCGGCAGCATGGAAAAAAATTACACCAGTTATATATTCCCGGAATTTGAAAAAGCCAATAACGTCAAGATCGTGGTGGTTCCCGGCACCTCCGCCGACATCATGGCCAAGATGTCGGCGCAAAAGGACAAGCCGCAAATGCACCTGGTGTTTCTCGACGATGGCGTCATGTACCGCGCGATCGGCATGGGTCTGTGCCAGAAACTGAAAGACGCTCCGGTATTCAAGGAAATCTATCCATTCGCGCGCATGGCCAATGACCAGGCGGTGGGGATAGAACTGGGCACCGTCGGCATCGGATACAACAAGAAGATGTTCGATGAAAAAGGCTGGGCCGCGCCGACGTCCTGGATGGATTTCGCCGATCCGAAATACAAGGGGAAAGTGGTGTTCCAGTCGATCCAGAGCAGCACCTTCGGCCTGCACAGCTTCCTGATGTTCAACCGCCTGGTCGGCGGCACCGACAAGAATGTCGAACCAGGTTTCCAGAAATGGGGTAGCACCGTCGGTCCCAACGTGCTTGAGTACCTGTCCAGCTCGGCGAAAATCTCGGAAATGGTGCAAACCGGCGAAACCGCCATTTTTCCGCTGACGCCGACCGCAATCGCGAATCTGAAGGCCAAGGGCATTCCGGCGGAATTCGCCACGCCGAAAGAGGGGGCTGTGATGCTGATGGTCGGCGCCTGCGCCCTGAAAAACAATTCCGAGCCGGAGCTGTCGCAGAAACTGGTGGAATACCTGCTGAGCGCTGGTTCACAGGGCAAGGCGGTGGAATATGCCAACGCCATACCGATCAACAAGGGCGTCAAGATCCCGGAATCGGTGCAAGCCAAAATCGGCAATGTCGACAAGCTGATGAAAAACATCAACACGGTCGACTGGGATGTCATCAACAAGGAACGGGCCGCCTGGAACGATCGCTGGGGCCGTTTGATCGAACGCTAAATGCTGGCATTATCAAATGATGCGCCACTGTGTAGCACTCGCCACGTATCGTGGATTGGACTGAACTCCGCATAAATGTGTGTGACCCACAAGGGGTAATGAATCTAACAACACCTAATTGGATTTATTGCCCTGAGCACATTCGTTCTTGCAATGAAAATTAAATAATCTATTTTTTATATCCCCTTGTATTTCATATCACTTTTGATAGGTTTCAGGTGGGAGCATATAGCCACTAACGAAGATGGCGTTGCCGCCCAACGGTGATCGCATCGATTCTGATCCGCGGCGCGTAGATATCATGGACGTGCCTATTTTCTCGAACGCACCGGATTGGCAGCACATCGCCGGAGAGGTGCTTCACTACACGCAGCGCCTAGCGAGCGCTTGCGGATTGAGGCCGTCATCAAAAACAATAAAAGCCTGTATGGTGAAGGGACGATCTCTGCTGGTGCCGCTTATAAAAACATGGGCAACAAGATGCGCATGGGCGTGTTCTTCGCGCAGGATGCGAGAGCAATGCAGGCGAAGAGCGTCATGCCGTCGCTAGCGGTGACGCCGCAAACGCCGGCGGTGCCGAATATCTCAACCGTCCCGAATATACCGACCGCGCCTATTGTTGCGAAGATGTCGGATATTCCTGAGATCGCTGCAATCGCGCCGGCGATGCAACTCAATGCCAGGCCGTCAAGCGCGTCAGTGACGGTCGTGGCACCAAAGTCTGATGTCGGCCAGGATTTACGTGACCGCAAAATAACCCATGTGGTGATGGGAGGAATGTCTGCAGGAGTCTAGGCTTGGATGATTTTCTCTGGTTCATGCCTTCAGAAAAGTCGATATATCTTTGTCTTTCCAGTACGCCCACATCTCAGACACGTAAAGGAAAAAATCATCAGATTCCTCGTCAATTGAATCGTAAGTTGGGTCAATATTCGACGAAAACGCGCCAGTAAACAGGTATTTCAGAGTGAACGTGACCTGGCCATCTTCACAAATTTTAAACTGCCTAAGAAAACCTCGCGTGACACTGAACTCATGATCGCTTCGTAAGCGCCACTGCTTAGTGCCATGTTGAAAAATCAGAGACTCGCGGTCCTTTCTAATTGCAAACCACTTTCCGCGCTGATGCCATAAAAACCCCCAATCGGCGCTCTCACGTGAAACTGACATTTGGATGCCAACAACGCCTGTCAGTTCGTCGAAGTGCCTAACGCCGCCGGCATGCCAGTAATGTGCAAGTAGCATCTCTTGACTTCTAAAATGAACGTTTTGAGGGACGTTTCACCGCATATTCCGCTGAATCTGAACTAATACTACTTAGTGCAAATTTTGATTGCGGGCAGCGTCAAGCTTGGTAATTAATTCGTCCATTTTGCGTTCGAGCTTCAAATTCGCTGCACCCGCAAAATACCAAATGCATACGAAATTTACCATTGGGATTATCCCGAGAATCGTCCAAGTCATGACGTTTCGCTCCTTCTCCTTTGCCAACAAATTCGCTGTTACTCCAAAGAAGATTGACATTACTATCAATGGAAGGAAAGAAATGAAAGTGGTCGCTGCAGTATGGTTTTCCATGGTTATGGTCCTATTGAGTTCGAGTGATATTGTCGTTGGATCTTGATTCAGAAATTTCGGATTCGCATATGGGTTTAATTGTCGCAGTCGTCCTCTTTCGTTGACATATTGCAATACTATTCTATTGTACTGTTGTTAACGTTGAGCGTCACTAAAACCTATGGGCTGTTGAAATCAACGCTAATTTTCCCCTGGGTGGCTGAATATGGAAAACGACCCCGGTTCGTGCCGACTTAAGCCGCTAAAGTTAACGGCGGCCACGCGCCACCTCCGTCGCCAAGCAGAATCGCCGCAGTCCGTAGAAAACCGACGATGAGCGCGGCACTAAGCCGAATGGATTGAATTTGAAGGCATTGATAAAATCGAAAGGCCAGCTAGATGATTTGCACTGAAGGCGCCAAATTGGACTTGAGGTCATCGAGCCCACCTGTGACCGTGATCAATTTCGTTGTGGACGGTCAACCGGTGACGAAAGGTCGCCCGCGCTTCACTCGCGTAGGGAAGGGCGTCAAAGCCTACACCCAGGCTAAGACGGCTACTTACGAGCAGCGGTGAGCTGGGCGGAGAAGACGGCGATGCGTGGCGCCAGTCCCTTGGCTGGACCTGTCGAACTGTTCGTTATTTTGTACATGCAAATCCCTGCGAGCTATTCCAAGGTGAAGCGCGTCAGGGCGATTTCCTGCGACTTGCGACCGACGGGCAAGCCTGATCTGGACAACATGGTTAGGGCATCAAGGACGCGTGCAGCAACATCGTTTGGGGTGATGACTCGTAGGTAGTGAAGATAGTCGCCAGTAAGCATTACACAGCGCGTGCATCTGCCACCGTTATTGCGGCTCCTGTGGGAGGGAATTCGTGATGGCAGGCACCAAGCGACCCCGCAAGGCATACAGGCCGAGAGGAGCATTCGTTCCGATGATGCGATGCACCCGCAATGATCTGGCGCTGGAGCTGAGACTGGCCATCGAGCTGCTGATTGCAGAGCCAAGCCCGGATGCCTACAACCAGCTCTCGACGATGCTGTTCGCAATGGGTAAGGCAAAGCGGTTTGTTGAGCGTCGTTCGATGATTGCCGATTTTCGCGCGAAAGCGGCAACGGACGATGGCAGCTATCCATTATTTGGGGGCGCCCATACTTGACCTAAGATGGGCCGTCAGGGTGCGTCAAGATCGAGCATCAATGCTATGGATCGGAACCGGTCTTGCTCAAGTTGGTTCTGATAGCATAATTCCCGGACCGTCACTGCGCAGCAGATTTTGGTCATGAAATTTCGATACGCTTGCCGTTGTAGCTGGCCCTGAGCGCCTTCTTGCACCAATACAGCGATTTTTCCTGTTTCGGCTCGCGATTGGTTAATAGGCACATAGTCGTTACGCCAAAGACGTAGAGCTTGAACCACCATGCGAGGCTGAACTCTATCGACTCTGTGGACATGGCAGTTTCGCGAAAACAATGGCGATAGGGATCGCCGGCAGGAAAGCTTTCTTTCAACACTTCGTCCAATGTGCCGCCGACGTGACTTTCCTTACCTAGAATAACGTTCTCTTCCTGACGCTGAAAATCAGCTTTGCGATGAATAATCGTTTCGATGTTCATTTTTTTTTCACTCTCCTTTCGGAAGCTGACTTAGTTGAATCAAGTCGCAATTATTATTTAAGCGCAAATTATTGATGTACCTACCGTGTTCGTATGCCTTTAAATTAGGACCAATACTGCTGACTTTCCATCAGTCGAGAACTATTCGTGACGTAGGACTTCAACACCTCATTAATTCTGTGAACGAGCGAGCTTTTCTCTAGGCTTATGTACGGCCCAGCACATTGCTGCTTCAAAGACTTTTTGTGTCAAAAAAATAGCCCTTTGAGAGGGCTATTTATCATACTGTGATTGAGAAACCAATTGTTCCATCGTTTGGCGGTAATTATCCAGGCTAGTTAGCAGGCCAGACAAAAACTATCGACTGTGTACCGCGTTTTTCCTTTACCACGACTTTTGTCTGTGCATCGCCGCCGACTTCTGCACGAATGCTATAGGTACCGGTACGCGGAAATCTGATCAGTAGTATCGGAGCGGAGCAGGTCGTTTGCAACGTCGCTTTGCCGTTCTTATCCGAAATATCGATATTGACGTCCGCTAGATAACTGCCACTTCGCGAGGCAAAGGTCGACATCAGGTCATATGTTTTTGCTGTGCGTTTCATGTAATTGGATTCATCCAAACCGACGCCGCCACACAAATAAGTAAAGCCATTTTCTGTTTTTGGCTGCACATGGAGCGTAGTGACAGAAAGCGGGGGAGCCTTAAGTTGCTGCGCTTCAGACTGCATTCCAGGAAGCGTTGGAGACGTTGGAGAGGGCGTTGGCGGCGGTTTTATTCCAGGAGGCATCGGTTGCGTTTCGTCCGGTATTTCCGGCGGGGTCGGGGGCGATTGCGCCAGTACAGAAGACGATAGGCCGAGTATTATTATCAACGAGATCGTGTTCGTATTCATTGTTGGATCCCCTATAAGCGCTTGCCTGTTTAATACGAGGAACTGCTACTGGTCCCGCTCGCTGCGCCAGGCGTGGTCGGAGTCGTTCCGGGTGTGGTGTTTGCTGGTGGTGTGCCGGCTGCCGGCGCGCCTTGTGAAGCTGGGGCTTGCATTGGCGCCTCTCGCGGTGGTATGCCATCAGGTTTTTTGCAACCAACCAAGACGATGCCCGCGATAACCGTCGCGATAAATATCGGTTTGCTTAACATATGACCTCCATTAAAGATTGGTTGGTATATCGCGTGCCGAAGAACAAAAACACGCGTTCGCGCTAGCAAGGTGTTGAAGGGTGCGCCATCCGATCGCACTTCAGTTGAAGTGCGCACCGCAGATGCCACGCAGCCTCACAACACAATTGCTGTTGGTGTCGACTTTAATATCATTCGCGTAGGTCATTTTTTCGGCTGTCAGCTTGGCCTTTGTTTTGGTTGCGATGACGTCGCCCTTGACTATCGTGGCCTGTTATTCCTGGCCGATGGATAGTCGGTTTCGCAGTTTTCGACAGGCACCAGCAACGCGCCGATCACGAGGCAGGTAGTGGTTAATTTGACTTTCATGATTACTCCTTGCCTTGATAATGTGAAATTTGTGCGGACAGTTTGCGCACTCTAATTGCACATTCAATTTAATAGAGGTAATCCGATGCTGTCATTAGGTAGGTTGAGTCAAGCCTTGACGATGAATTCCCGCATATGGGCGCCAGTCTTGTTCTTGAATGATCAGTCAATCACTGATTTTATTCAATATAGGAGTCGTGAACAATTTTGCAAGAATTCTACTTGCAGTCGCGGCGACCACGGTTTTCCGAGCATCTGATCATCTTATCTATTACACCTATTTGTGAGAATGATTTTTGGTATGGGGATTTTTACCAAGTTCCTTCCAGCTTGTTTCCGTCATTTCGACGCCAAAATGTTTGGCTGCTGCCTTGATATTTTCGAACGCGATATCGCGTTCACCGTCAGATACGTCATCTACCTGATCAAACTGCGCCAGCGCACTCCTGACATGTGAGGAATTGGTCATAGGCTCTTTGCGCTGTTTTGGAAATGCGAATGCGCTCTCAGGTAAATGATCTCGGTCCTTGCTGCTTAACTCGCCATGCTGGGCATGCGGCTTCCATGTTGTCTGGCTCATATCTCTCTCCTAGTACAGACTCCGTTAATGTCAGAGCCTCAACTGATTGCAAAGTTCTGGGTCCACTCAACAAATGCACCGATCTGAAATTTTCTGTATTTCGCTGATGTAGGCAATTGTAGTTGCTGTAAATAACTGTAAATAGGCATTGGGACTTGGTTTGACTGCACTACATTGAACCTGTCTCCTCCAACTCTCCCTAAGTTTTGGATTCCGCCCGCGGCCGCAAGTTCGCGGGCCTTTTTTTGTACTGTCATATCTGCGGTTTGATGTTGGTTTAAGTTCAGTCCGCACACCTGAGGGTGAACGTATCATCTCGTCGTGTATGTAGTTGATTCATTGCGTTATAAAAATCGCCTCAGTGCACGCTGATTTCCCGCAATACCGCGGCTCAACAGAAATGTTCCGCTAATTTTTGGAAAGCATATTCCCACGCTTGCCGGCTTCGTTAAATGCACTGCTTTTAACGCAGTTTGCAAAAAAAATCCTGGCCTAATCCGCGCGAGCGGTCAGCGCCAGCATGCGGCGATGCAATTTCTTTAACTTTTTGAAGAAAATAACTGATGCGTGATTTCACATTGTTAATCACTCGTTATTTTATTTTGACTGGGGTCGAAATATTTTTCCGGAAATTGGATTTTATTAATGGAATGCGCTGTCAGATTTCCTAATATTTAATTCGCTCTGGTACGCGCTTATAAAAATACACGCCAATGGCCTACAGAGTTGGGTTTCTCTTAGCCACATTCACATAAGAAAGGAATGCAATGAGCCTCGACACCATGACAAGCATCACCGAAGGCCCTGCGATAGTAGGTATTCAGCGGGACCGAAGTGACTTAGTAGACATGACAACATTTGCGCCTTTTTTTCTTATTGACGGCAGCTGTAGAGCACTGGTCCTGTTAGATGCAAGTTTTGAAGAGAAGGCACACATATTCGAGGAGCGATCAGCAGAAGGTTGGACGGGTAACGGGCTTGACTGGAATTCCGTTGCACAGGTGATCATTGTGGAGCAGTTGCCAAAATTGGCCGATGAACTCACGTTCGATTCTGACGCCAGCCTGTTTTCTGCTTCCGGAGATATAGCGAGTTTGACGTTGCTAGGTAATGCCTTGAAAATCACTTTCGATGATGAACACGTTCTCAGAGATATCCTGTTTCGTGCCAAGTTGCATGACTAGCGGTCGAAGTGGCGTAGCGGAGAGTCCCGAATCGATGTCTGCTCAGTCGCACTTAAGCCAAATAAAGGCCGGATCGAGTAGTGATATTCGGTCCGGCCTTTTACCATTTTGGTTAGCTGCAATTTGTCCCAGCTTTCAAAAAAATGTAATTGCGGTCCGTTAGACGGAACTATTTAAGTAGCGGTCACTCATCTCACAACGAAGCAGCTCAAATAGTTGGTAGTTGTTAGGCAGATGATTCGATCGCTTCGCGACGGTCATTCATTCAACGCTGAAGAGGATCGAGGAAATCATCATGCACAGGACTTATCTTATTGAAACTGCCAATGCGGCTTTTACGCTCATGATCACAGGGACGCAACCCAGGGGGCCCTACAGCGCGACATATGTCGGGACTGCTCAAAAAATAGACTTGCCGTGGATAGACGACATCGGATTGGAAAATAACGATCTTGACGGTGCGGCGGAAGGCGTCGATTTCAATGCCCTTGTTGCCATGTGTCATCGAGAAATTACCAAGCGTGGCGGCGAGATCACCAGCATTGAAGACATCTCTGTCGGCAGTGGACTAGGCTTTCACATTGAAGGATATTAGTCTGATGTATTTCACGATTTTGGTGAGGCTTGTGTATTCAACGCCAGAATAGAGAAAGGAAAACAGCATGGCAGAACTGAATACCTACATCGTAGAAACAACCAACTCTTTTGTAACTCTTGCTATCTCAGATGGTAAGGATGGGGGCCATATCATGCAACATATGTTGGAGCACCACGAATAGACAGTTCCCGAAAAATTGATCCCGCTAAACCGCTGGTGGAAAAATTTGACGGGGAAAAAGAAGATCCGCATTTCGATGTTCTCTTGGCGGCATGCCACAAGGAAATCGCGGAGCGTGGCGGTGAAATAATCAGCATTAAGAAAATTTCCCTAGACGTAAAAGACATTCGGCCATCGCATTGAAAAACGGCAAAGTGGCGTCGTAAGGTATCGCGAACCAATGGCTGATCGTTAGCGCTAAAGCCAAGTAAGGGACGTGCTGGATAGCGATACTCCGGTCCTTTTTTGCGACCTTGTCTGTCAGCCTCAAATGAAAGCATTAATCCGCCGTTTGCCAGCGACGGCCTGCATATCGATGCGCGGCAGACCAGCATTACCACCAAATATTTGCAGACTAGTACAAAGCGGGGCTTTCATGGTTTTGCCGGCTATCACCACGATCAGCGTTCGCATTTTCGTTGATCGGCCATCTGAGTGCTGGCGCGTATTTGAGCCCGGTGCGCCGGCATGTCTTTTTACTGACTGGCGGCAATTGCCGACCGCCACCGACGCATTGCGGGCGACTAGATTTTCTTAGTGCGGTATTGCCGTCAGGGATTAGACCGAAGGAACACGGCCGGTCGTCGGGTGATTTCGGGAGCAGTGCGAATATATCATATGGGTAAGCAAGGGGAGCATGCCGCTAGACTATAGCGTCGGCGCACTATCTGGCGCCATTCGCCTAGTGCTCAAGATGGCGGACAAACATCATATTACAGGCAAGCCGGTAGAGGTCATGCGGCAAGTCAATCGTATTTTTGTGCTGTCAGGAATCATTCTAGATCTATTCGCCGGATCTGGTTCGACGCTGGTTGTCGCAGCAATGGATGGCTCTCAATGAGGTGGATGCGAATTGTCGCCGCATGATCGGGTAGTGATTAACACCAGACTGCAAACGCTAAAACTCGCTGATGTTGCAGTAATAAATCACGAATCAACGTTTGATTGGCAGTCGTTGAAAACCACCGATGGACGAGCCAGATTTTTATGATCCATTTTTTTGCGATCTTGGCATTTGATATCTTGCGCTCGGGCGGATTGCCATATAAATTATTCATATGGCAATGAAGCGGCTCGCCTTAAAAACTCAAAAATTGCCGCCCATATGGGAATTATTTAGGTCGTTTTTTTGATCACTAAATAAGGCAAGACCCGCATAATTTGTGGGGACTTGCCATGATTCGATCGCTTTGCGAGGGTCGTTCATCCAACGTCAGAGCGAATCGAGGCAGCCATCATGCATAGGACTTATCTTATCGGAACCACCGATGCAATTTTTACGTTCGTAGTTGCAGAAATGAAACCCGGCGGTCCTTACAGCGCCACATACATTGGTACAGTGCGACGCGCTGGACGATCTCAGCCAGATAGTTCCAAATGGGAAAAAAACCATCTGGATGGCGCGGCGGAAGGCGTCGATTTCAATGCCCTTGTCGCCATGTGTCATCGAGAAATGGCCAAGCGTGGCAGGGGGATTGTCAGCATTGAAGATATCTCCGGTAGCAGTGGAATATAGACTCTCACATCGGAGGATGTTAGTCAGACGCATTTTACGATTTTAGCGAGGCTTGTGTATTCAATGCCAGTACAGAGAAAGGAAAACATCATGCATACGCTAAAAACCCACATTGTGGAAACGACCGATGCATTTGTCGCCCTGGCTGTTTCCGTTCAAGAAAATGGCGGTCCGTAACGTGCGAATTTTGTTTGAGCGTCGCGCATGTCCGGCCTCTTGGAAATAGATAGTACAAAAAGCAGCGAGCAATTTTAAAGCGCATCGCGAGTCAATGTCTGGTCTGTAAGCCGAGTAGCGGCCGGGTCGAATATCCGAGGTCATATGGAAAAACGATGCAAATGAGGGTTTTGCGGGAAAAATCCCTAATTGCGGAAACAACGATAAAAGGCCCCCATCGCTGAGAGCCTTTTAATAATTGGTGCTCGAGGCCGGACTTGAACCGGAACTCCCTTACGAGGGAGAGATTTTAAGTTTTTTGCGTAGGCCACTTGCATTCCATGCAGGTGCGTAACGGGGCTGGGGTGCGGTGTCAAACTTGGCGATGACGCACTGTTCGCATTTTTTGCCTACGCTGCCCCTCCGTACCTCTCGCAATCAATGGTTTTTTTTGTGGTTTTTTTTGAGGGCATTTCAGGGGTGATATAGGGGTATGCCGCCCTATGACGTCTCTGCGAAGGCGCATAAAATCGATGCCTTAAATTGGTTCGAGTCCAACCGTGCCTACCGGTATTCTTGAAGTTGTGGGAATGCTGGGATAGTTCTGGATTAACTCCGGAATTGATCAAAGAAAAATTTTTTGTAAGCAATGCTGAATGGAAGCCTGATATGGCTTCCATTTTTGCTTTTCGGGTGCCGTGTTCTGCTGCATCTATTCACTTCGCGCAAGCAGCAAATAGCATTTGCATGACCCGGTTACCGGGCAACGCGTTTTGGATTCACTCCAGTTGCTAAATTAACATGGTCGTTACTTAATTGTCCGCGTCGACGTTAGCAAACGCGCAGGCGGTTCAGGGACGGATATCCTCCTTAGCCGTCATTGGCTCGGCATCATCGATTTAGTTGCCTGAACGGCGATAGTGACCATTTCTATTATCATGGGGGCTTGGCATGCATATATACAGGAGGCAGTCATGGAGATGAAACGCATCAACGTCGGCAAGCTGCGTGCTATAGGATATGAACCGCGGGAGCGTACGCTGCGGGTTGAACTCGACGATGGAAGCGTCATAGATTATTCGGGTGTCGGGAACGAGGTCTGGCGCCGGCTGTCGACCTCAGGTGCGGCATGGAGCTATTACCGCGACAACATAGAAGAGGAATTCTCAAGCCGTCGAGGTGTCGCGCGGACCGAAAAGAAATCTAACCCCCTTGATGAACTGTTTAAAGCAGCCGGCGATGATGCAGAATCTTAAGCGGCATCGAGGCTTCGTGGCTGAAATTGTTGACGAGTTATGGAGTCGCGTAGTTTAAGAGGGGGCGCCAGATGGCGTGTCCATGTTTCCCTGGCCATAGATTGATTTGCCGCCGCCACTGCGCTAAAGCGGACAAAGGGATTTTCCATCACAGGAGTGAACACAATGTTCGTCTATATTTTTCGAGGCCCCGGCCGCGTGTTTGGTTTTACGGCAGCCGAGACGGGAGCGAATCTGCCTGCAAGGTTCGCTCCCTGGGTTTCATTTAAGCAGCTGGAACTGAGCCGTGACCAACCGACTCCAGGCGTTGACTCGGGAGAGTGCCTGGACGATATCGAGAAGCATGGCTTCCACATCACGGATGCTCACGTTCGCATTACTGATAAGGTTGTTTGACGCCGGATTTGATGTGTCGGTTATCGTCGGTACAGCTGACGGCCAGCGATTTCCTCTGATTGCCGCCGGCTAGAGGGCCAGCCCCGCTATCCGGCCGGGAACTGCAAACAGGATGAAAGTCATGAAAGACAAGCAAGATGCGGCGCCAGACAGCACAGCGGCGCGAGTCGCCTTGTGGCGTGCTTTGCATGTCGAGGCCGATCCGCCGCCGCATGTGCTGGAAGACGAAATCGGCCTTAAGCTGCTGGCTCCGGACGAGGACTGGCGCCGCCGCGGAGACATGGACCCACAGTTCACGCGTCCCTTCCGCGCCTCGATCGTGGCGCGTGCCCGCTTCATTGAGGACCTTGTCGTGGAACAGGCCGGCCGCGGGCTTGGTCAGTATGTCATCCTCGGCGCCGGCCTTGACAGCTTCGCACAGCGCAGGCCGGAGATCGCGTCCCGCCTAAAGGTGTTCGAGATCGACCAGCCAGGCCCTCAGGCATGGAAGCGTCAGCGCCTGATCGAACTCGGCTTCGGCGTTCCGGACTGGCTGCGCTTCGTGCCGGTCGATTTCGAGGCCGGGGAGGGCTGGCGCGACGGGCTCGCGACCGCCGGCTTCGATGACAGCAAGCCGGCAATCGTGGTCTCCACGGGCGTCAGCATGTATCTCACCAAGGATGCGAACGCTGCCACGCTGCGCCAAGTCGCGGCGCTGGCCCCGGGATCGGCGCTGGCCATGACGTTCCTGCTGCCGCTGGAGCTGGCGGACCCCGAGATACGTCCCGGGCTGGAAATGGCGGAGAAAGGCGCGCGCGCGAGCGGGACACCTTTCCTCAGCTTCTTCACGCCGCCGGAGATCCTGGCGCTAGCCCGCCAAGCCGGCTTTGGAGAAGCACGGCACGTCTCGGCGGCCGATCTGACAAGGCGCTACTTCATGCACAGGACTGATGGTCTGCGTCCGCCAAGCAATGCGGAGGAATTGCTGGTGGCAACTACATAGCTGCCGCACACTTCCGACCGACGTGACGCCCGAATGACTGCCCCATCTTGGAAGCTGCCGTAGAGATCCCTCTGGCCGGAGGGCAGTTCAGCGCCGTAAGCGTCCGCAAACCACGTTCACCACAGCCAACGAGGAACTCGGCTCTTGTACTGTTCCCACTGAATACCGTGCATGCGTGATAGCCAAGGTTCTTCGCCGAACACCACACGCAGATGAAACGCCACGGCGACGACGAAAGCATAAATGAGTAGCCCGGGGGAGCCGAATGTGGCTGCCCAACCGAGCAATATCAACGTCACCGCGATATACATGGGATTGCGCGAGTAACGGTAGGGCCCCGTTTCAACCAAACGAGTTGGCGGCGCCCAAGGAGCAAGCGTTCCCTTTCCAATAACATAGAACTCACATACACACCAAAGCAGGGCTGCGAAGCCAACTGTCAGAGGCACGAGACCCAAAGGGTGGACCAGCATGGTGCGCGCAGTGGCCCAGAGCCAAACCATCGGGACGAGGATTGCAACCACGCCTGGCAGGGCAACGAAGGCAATGAGCGCACGGAAGAACATGGGTCCCTAACAGTTTCAATAAAAATGTGAGCCGCCGGTCTGCATGAATGTTGCGAATCGATCAATCGCATCATAAACTGAAGGTACTCATTCACCCGGGGGGACGCAATGTACAAGCATCTTCTACTACCGATCGATGGTTCTCCATTATCTGAAATTGCAATTCAAAATACCATGCGGTTCGCCAAAAGCATCAATGCAAAGGTGACCGGCTTTTACGTGAGTCCGCCATACCATGCATTGTCTTTACAGATGGAAATGCTGGCGGAGACAGAAGATGATTTCGCCAAACACAGCCGGGTTCAAGCGGAACGGTTGCTTGGAACCATTGAAGACGCCGCCAGTGTGGCCGGCGTATCTTGCAATACTACGTATGCAATCGGCGCCCACCCTTATGAAGAAATCATCAAGGCAGCCAATGACAACGGATGCGACCTGATCACCATGGCGTCGCATGGCCGAAAAGGAGTGAAGGGCCTGTTGCTCGGTAGCGAAGCGCAGAAAGTTTTAACGCATAGCAAGATACCGGTGCTCGTGTATCGGTAGGATTTGATTGCGTTGGCGGAGTGAACTGGTCGCAGCATCGGATCTTGCATCCGAGCCGCATTGTCGATCATTTATTTCGTTAAAGTTGGTAGATGGCAACCAGCGAGGCGGCATATTCAAAAGGTTTTTTGTATTCCGGCAGGCTGTAATGCACGACATTGGCCATTTTTGTCAGTCGGCTTTTGAACGCCACGAGATTCGCCGTCGCGTCGGATCTCTGTAAAAAGAAGAAATAGCATGCTTCGCTGATGACGGATTTGATGGATGAGTCAACATTTTGTCCGTACAAAGCCAGGACTGCCAATGCTTGAATTTTATGGATGTACTCGTTAATCAATTCTTCTTCGATATGCGCGTCCATAGCGAACTCCCAAAACAAAATTCGTAGAAGAAATGACATGAATTCATCTTAGTAATCGAGATGAAATTTGTCCATGGCCCGGATCGGCTTTAGCAAAATTTATAAATACCGTGCGGCAATGGACTTCGACTATCTAGCGGCTTCGCACGGCCACGCGCACGTGTCAATGCAGTATCGAAATCGGCAAATCAATAGATCGAATGACGGTCGAATGAGGCGACAATTCTTTGTGGGAATTATTTGGATGCAGGGTAGTGCGGCGCTTGTCAACGTAGTTGCGGCGCCTGATTGCGCTGTGATTCAGCTTGCGCCAAAACATGCGCTTCCCGCTTGCCGGGAAGAGTATGATAGATGCCCCCTCTCTTTTTCTTATCTACTGGGGATGGGGATTCGTAATTTGGCATGTATCAAAGAATAATTTTTTCCAATAACAAGGAGAAGACTATCATGCTGCATTTCCACCATCCCTCTCATTCATCGCAGTATCATCATCTTGCATTCAAACTTGCCGTCGGCGTGGTGCTGGCCGGCTTGATTTCCGGCATTCCTCGCGTTGCCGCTGCAGATGAAACTGCGCTGGTACACCACTGGCTGATTGCCGATCAATTCAATAATCGTGTCATCGAGGTCGATCCACATACCCATCAAATTGTCTGGCAGTTCGGTAACGGTGCGGACAAGCCAGGGCCGCAGAGCATTGTCGGCATCAACGATGCCGAACGCGTCGGCGCTTTCACGTTGCTGTCTGGCACGGGCATTCCGCCCAGCTCCCCGCCGTTGCCAGGCTGCTCCGATCCGGTCAATGGCTGTCCTGATAACCGCGTAATCTTGATTGATCACCGCGGCAACATCGTTTGGCAATACGGTCAGAACGGTGGCGTGGCGGGCGCCGGCTTTAATCAGCTGAATACGCCGGTGCAAGCGGCGGTGCTGCCGCAATTCCAGCGTCGTCATGGCCTGCACGTGATCATTACCGACCAGGCGAACCAACGCATCATCGTGGTTGATCGCGCTCACCGGTTGATATGGCAATACGGCAGTACTGGAGTTGCCGGTAATGGCCCGAATCAATTGAACAATCCTAACAGCGCAGAGCAACTGGAAAACGGCAATATCCTGATCGCCGATGAAAACAATAACCGGGCCATCGAAGTCACCACCGATTTGCAGATCGTCAGGCAATTCACCGCCGGCGGGACGCTGAGCGGGGTTGCATTCGCCAGCCGGCTGCCTGGTGGCCATACCTTGATTACCGATTCCAACAACAACCGCATCGTCGAAGTCGATGGCAACGATGCGATCGTGTGGGAGTACCCCACCAACACAATGGCCGGGAGCAATGCCAATCCCTTGCCCACGCGCGCGGTTCGCCTGGAAAATGGCAACACCTTGATCAGCGATCAATTCAATAATCGCGTCATTGAGGTCACGCCAGCCAAGCAAATCGTGTTGCAGCAGGGCGCGCTCAATGTCGCCGGCAACGGCTTGAACCGCTTGAACGGTCCGTACGACGCAAAAGTGATCGGGGATTTCACTGGATTGACGCCGCCACGCGATGTTGATGGCAGCGAGTGACAGCCGTTTGGCGTAAGTTTCCAGAGGATGCCATCATTCGGCATCCTCTTTTCCTTTGTCATGGGGCATCACTATCGGCCAGGTCTGTACCCGGTTTTAGTGCGACGGATCGGGCGTTGATTCTTGCTGCGCTATTACGCCATTTTGGTGATTTGCAAGGGTAGCGCTATTTTCTTGCCGACTGTCGATCCGGTCTTGTGAGCGGAATTCCCTTCTCCTATTCAAGAAATCGCAACGATCATTGATTTGCGCCAGCATCTGATGCAGTTCTTGATCATGAATTGAGCGTCGCGCCAAAATGTGCCAGAGTGCGTTTTCGTTCCATCGATAAAACCGTGTATAAATGCTTTTCGGTTTTCCGAAATGGGGCGGAATATCGGCCCAGGCTTTTCTATTCAAGATTACCCACAATACGGCTTCAACAAACGCACGATATTCATGTTGAGTTAAGTCCAGCCTGGTCGTTCGCGACAGGATGTACGCCACTTTATCCCATTGACCGTCGCTAAGTTTTCCGGTGTATTTAATCGATTTCATTGTGTCCTTGGAGGTGAAAATTCTTTGGGTAATTGAATTTTTTCGCACATCATCATCTGACAAATACGTAAATATCTCGAATAGGAAAACCGTGGCGCATTTAACGCTGGAGAAGATGGCACTTCACAATGTTTTGTAAACTTGCTGCCTGGACCAATTGCTTGCATCGCCATCAGAGTCGACTCCCCGTACCTGAATGTAGTAGACCGTTTTTGGAGTAAGCGAGGCGATTACGTGTCGATAAGGAGGAAAACTATTCGTGTCGGCCAGTACATCGATCGGCACTTGCGGGCCGCTGGGATCACCTTTTCTAACCATGAATTGATAAGCAGTGATCGTTCGATCCATGACGGGAGCCGACCACGCCAGGGTTATAGAGTTATGGCTGACATCAACAGTCCTCACAATAGGTGTCCTGGAAAACTTCATTTCCCAATATTCTGCTGTCATGATTTTTCTAGTTCAAAAGTAGATAGGAGAACGCGAGGTCAATGAGACGGGATTTACGGTTATTTTTCAACTGGCAAACGTTACAGTCATGGCTGTAATGCCGTTCAGTCAAGACTGAACGGCATTTTTATTTGCGGAACTCGTAGGGTGGGGCACTCCGTGCCCACGCGGACGGGCCGGGGCGCGTAGCCGGGGCACGAATGGCAGGGACACGAATATCCATGATGCTGCGTGGGCACGGAGTACCCACCCTACGCCATGTCGTTCTGCCCTAACTGAACAGCATTACAGTCATGGCTGTGTTTTTTATCAAGTTCAATCGATAGCTGATTTGGGAAAATCCTGCAGCGCGCAACGATATTATTGATAAGGATCAAGCTCGATGGGGGCAGTTTTGTAGCGCCGCAGTAGGGCGCCGCCAGGAACATGGCATTCAGGTATCGTCTTACCGTTGGCGAGGTGGAAAACAATCGGCAGGTAGTCCAGCTTTACCTGACCCCACAAGGGAGGAAGCATCAAGGAATTTCTCGCTTTCGAGTATGTCTATACCCGCCAGCGTTGACCTGCGCCGCAACCTGCTGAGGCGCAGGTCAACAGCGGTTGCCGGCACCTAATCCCACAGCCAGCTCCAGAACCCGGGCAGGCGCACGACTTGCGCACTGTCGCGTACGCTTCTTGCCAAGGCCGCGCGCTCCAGCGCGGCCTTGTCGTCGTAAAACGGCTTGCTTGCAGTCGGCAGCTGGACCGCGCTTGCGCAATCCATCAGTATCTGCAAGTATTCCGCCATGTGATCGGCGGTGTAGCTATTTACATCGTGAAAACTCACCACCACCGGGATGCTGCCATCGACCGTCGGCAACTCGCCTGCCGCAATCCGCTCGCGCACGTCAGTCAACAGATGCAGCATGTTGGAGCGCCTTCTCAGGCTGGCCTTGATGCCATATATCTTGCCGTCGTTCGCGCTCAGATCCGTCAGCAAAACGTGCATGCCTTGCTGCTGGTAAGCGGCAAAAGTACGCTTGTCGTAGTTCCAGAACGGCGGGCGGACCAGCGTCGGCGGACTGCCCTGGATCGAGGTAATGTCGGCGATGCCATCGTTTAGCGATTGCGCGAATTTTTCGGGGTTGAGGAAGCGATGGTTTGCATGATGTGGCGTGGCGGTATGAAAGCCAAGCAAATGCCCTTCATCGGTTTCCTGCCGCATTATGTTGCGCCCAAAGTCCGTCTCGCCAGCGCCAGACGATCGGGTTTGCACAAAAAAGAGGGCTTTGATACCGGATTGCAGCGGATTGTGCGCAAGCGTGTTCAGTATGGACAGTGTCGGATTGTCAGTCCTTGGCCTGGCCGGGCCGTCATCGAAAGTCAGCAGGAAGCGGATTGGCGCTTGAGATTTCAAGCGCTCGGCAGTTTGAGGCGACATGGGAACCGGTTCGATGGCGCAGCCGGTGGCGCCGATCGTCACGAAAATCACGATCAGGTTGAAAATGATCTTTTTGACATGTCGCGATGAGATGGGAATTACGTTGTGCAATGGCACTAGTGACACGGGAAGCGAAGACATACGATGACAGGCAGTAGGGCAGTGATGGACTTGGGAAGGCGATGCAGCGCGAATGATACGCCCTTGGCCTGCGCTGTTCGCTGGCTGTTACAAACAACTACAGTTGCGGTGATTTCGTAGAAGTGTCTTCAATGCCGATTTCAAGCGATTTTCAGATTTTCTTATGCGTCGCGCCGTTTCATTGCAATTCCGCCTGTGCCCGCTATGTCATGCTCGTTGCCATGCCCGAAAAGCCGTAATATCGGAACAGTCATTGCCGTAGTCGCCAGTGCCATGATAAAAAGCATCGTGTACACGGAAGGCGGTAGAATCCCTAGCTTCAAGCCAAGCGTCAGGACGATCAGCTCCATGAGTCCGCGCGTATTCATCAACGCGCCGATCACGCTGGCGTCGCGATGTTCGACGCCCGATACGCGCGCCCCCAGATAACTGCCGCCGAACTTGCCGGCAACCCCGCCGATAAGGAACAAGCCAAACCACAGCCAGAAATTTGGCAAGGAAATATTTCCCGCTGTGGCCTGGATGCCTGCCAGCGCGAAAAATACCGGCATCAGTATCAACGCCACAAATCCCTCGACCTTGGCGCGCCATTCAATTTTCAGCCCGGGCAGGTCGCGCAGCACCAATCCAGCCATCAGGGCGCCGAATGCGCTGTGAAAGCCGATTTCTGCCGTGATCCAGGAAGATAGCAATACATAGCAGATCACCGCGGGCAACACGAGCGAGGTAACGCTGGACGCCGGCTGGCGCGCAATTATCCTGGCCCAAAGCGGTCGGGCTATCAGCATGGAGAGCGCGGAAAAAATCAGCAGGAGCGCCACATTGCGGGCTATATGCTGCCATGTAAAACTGCCGGTCGAGAGCGCCGTGATCATTGCCAGCAGCAGCCAGCCAAGCAGGTCCGTCAGGGATGCCGCCGCCAATGCAACTGTCGCCGTGAACCTGCCTTCCATCTGCAAATCCATCACGATGCGCGCCATCACCGGCATGGCGGAAATGGATAATGCAAGGCCGCAAAACAGCACATAGCCGAGAACCGGGACCTGCGGTGCGAGCGCCGCTCTGGATACCACAGCAATCGCGCAGCCGATCGCGAACGGGAAGACGATTCCCGATAGCGCGACAGCAAGCGGTATGCGCATTTGTACGCGTCCCTGGAGACTTTTCAGGTCCAGGTGCAGCCCAAGCTGGAACATCAGAAAAACCAGGCCGAGTTCGCCGAATTGCGACATCACCGGCATTACCGCATTGGAGAACACGATGTTATAAAAATCCGTGTTGATCGCACCCAGAACTGCTGGCCCGAGTATCAGGCCGGCGGCGATTTCCCCAACCACGCGGCTTTGTCCTAGCCGTTTGGCCAGGGCGCCGCACAACACCGTGGCAAGAATGATGATGCAAAGCTGAACCGGCCACATTGCCATTTTGAGTCCTGAAGATGGATTTGCTGAGGCGCCATGCCTGGCGTATGCAAAAGCGTTCGAAACGAAAGAGATGCATTCAATGCAGATATCGAACGCGTTGCGGATTTTACACTGCGGACGGCCCGCTGATGACCGGCAAGCGTGCGTGTATATTTGTAAGCCGTCTTCGAAGGCTGCCGCTCCGTGCTCGCGCAAAACGCGGGCGGGGCCTGCATCATGGATATCGGCACTCTCGCGTACCCATTTGACGTTCGTTTAATCCCGGTATGGTTGGTGAACCGGAAAGCTTATCAGGCTACATGGCGCAATAGTGCTCCGGGAAATTGCTCTCAGTTTTGCCGGCTATATATTTCCAGCCATGCAAAGCAAAGCAGCAGCAGAAATAAGATGGAAAAATGCGACAGCATCGGATGAGACGCGCACCACTTGGAAAACGCAGGCGACATGGCAAAGGCCGCCGGCGCAAATATGAAAAAAAATAAACCTGCTGAGATAGCTATGGTGAGCAATGTTTGTACTTTTCGCATTACGTCCTGCCTGGGATTCATCTTGGATTCTTACCCCATTCAACTTTCCAGAACGGTCTCATGTCATATATTTATTTGACTGGAATTCACGCGAAAATAAGTCGAACTGGTCGCAACCAGGGAGAGCGCATAGTCAATAGTCTTCTTATAGTCAGGCAAACTCTGGTGTGTGCGATCGATTACAGCCGTCAGAGCACTTTTGAACGCCCTCAAATTGGCATGGAAATTTCCTGCCTTGATCAAAACCAGATAGTCGCGAACGTCGCCGATCACCATTCTTACGTCGCATCGGACATTCACGCCATATAAGGTCAGCGTCGCAAGTCTCAAAATCTTGTCGACGCTTTCATTGAGAAATTTATCTTCAATAAAGGTTTCCATTTATGCGTCTCGTAAATATGGTCGTGAATGACAATAAAAGGCATCCTAATGATCCGCGTGCCCTTAGTCCATCGGACTCGATGCGGTTTAACAATTGTTAATAAATAAAATTGAAAATGTGAAATAAAGTGTGTTTCCTGATACACAAATGGTTCATCCGAACATCTTGAAACTATCCCGCGCACGCGGAAAAGGGCATTGGCGAACAGCTTGGATATCTCTGCTTCATGCTTCGAAATGGGCGTGCAGATAAATAAGGCCGATAAAAAAGCCGGAGTATCACTACCCCGGCCTGCGGTTACCTGGTTTTAACGCTACTGCTCCAGCCTTGATTCGTAATTCAGTGTTGCTTCATTTGAAGATTTAAGCGTTTGAGATCTGGCGTTTACAATGACATCCATCAACTGTTCAATGATGTCGCCAAGAGTCGTATCCTGCCGCCTTGCCAGCCGCCTTAGTTTTTTGTGATGCTTTTCGCTGATGCCGGTGATGATCTGCACATCGCCCGCCAGTACCAGTTCATCTCTTGCAAAACACAACCAGTAGATAAGGACACAAGCGAGAGTCCCCAGAACGAAAAACTGAAACTCTGCTGACCGCCTCCCAGTATCGCGCCACAGCTCGACTCCGGCCATCAGGCTTGCTAGAAGCACACTAAGCCAGATGATCGCAATTAGTCGCAGAATCTTTCTTGCTCTCCCAATATCGTCATACAAGAAACGCCTGCGGATTAGTTGTCGGAATTCTTTCATATCATTCCCCTTTAGCAGATCAAGCGACCATGGCGTCGAAAGAACGATTCGAGCGGATTGCAAAAGAATTATCTAACGTGCGCCGCTTCCCCCGAGTGATAAACCTAGTACATTTCGATATGAAAACAATGTTGTATTTTCCATGTATTGCATTCGTCATCCCGGTCGCGGCAGCTACGCTATTGATCGCTACGCGCCTCCGCTAGTGCAATCGTCAAGTGCTGCACTTTCTTTTTCAGCTGGTTGCGTTCTTCGGTGAGTGCAACGACCAACAGCATCAGCCGATGAATTTCTATTTGTTCAGGCGTGGCGTCGCTCGGCGGTTCCTCCTGTTCAGCCTTGGGCGGCAGCCGGGCTTCACGCACCTGCCTGGCTGCCTGGCGCAATTCCTTCTTGCCTCCTGCGACCGCCGCGATCTGCTGTTCGTTAGGCAAAGACGCCACGGCCGCCGCGGCGTTAATGGAAATGATGCCCGACTTTACTGCGCCGACCAGCTCCGGCGCGGCGGTCTTCTGGATTTTCTCGATTTGCCCCAGGGTCGCGCTGCTCACCCGCGCGGCGCGCGCGACAGTTTCCCGGGTCCATGGCGGATCGCCTCCGGACTGGCCGGGGGCAGCCGTCCCGGTTGGCTCGGTGCCAGCTTGTTCGGTTTTCGCCTGCGTCAGCCGCGCCGCGACGATTTCTTTCTTGCGCAGGGCGAGCACGCCGCGTTGGAAATCCGATACGCTGCGCCGCCCGAGGTGGTTGTCGATCATCCACAGGTGAACATCGTCGATGGATTGGAAGGTATCGTTCTGCAGGGTATTGAAAGGGATGCCGTGCTTCTGGCAGATGCCGTAGCGGTTATGCCCGTCCACCAGAAGATCGCCCCACAACACCAGCGCATCGCGACATCCCTCAGACAGCAGGCTGCGCTCCAGCGCAGCGAATTCGTCTTCGGTTAGCGGATCGATATAGGCACGGAGCTGTTCGTCAATAGTGATGGTCATGGTTCATAAAAAAATCAGGCATAGGGCCGCTAGTGTACGTTGTGCCGCCGCTTTTGCAGCGCACGGTGGCCCGGTATTTTAAAAAAAATGACAGAATTTGGGAGTTGGCATCCGCGCTGCCGCCCGATCGTGCTACAGATACGGCGGGGCGCTGAACTGGCGCAAGTACAAGCTCACCAATTTATTGGTTAACAATTTTTAACAGGTGTAATGCGGCGGTCTTAGATGTGATTTATTGCATCATTGATTGTTTCCCAAAAAAATAAAGATATAGTTCGTCATACTAAACAACTGTGTGAGATAAATATGAAACGTATTCTCTGTGCGACCGCATTCATAGCACTCAGCGCCGCAGCTTTCATGCCAACCCAGGCAATGGCGCAAATAGGCGTGAACATCACGATTGGAACACCGCCGCCGCCGCCAAGATATGAGTCGGTGCCGCCGCCGCGCGTCGGCTACGTGTGGGCGCCCGGCTATTGGAACTGGGACGGCGGCAGGCATGTCTGGGCCGGCGGTCATTGGGAAAGAGCGCGCACCGGCTATCAGTACGATCGGCCGGAGTGGCGCCAGGGAAGCAATGGATGGGAATTGCGTCGCGGCGGCTGGCGCCAAGGCGGAGAGCGATATGAGCAACGTCGTGATGACCGTCGTGATGACCGTCACGGCGACGACAGGCGCGATGATGACGGAGGCCGCTATCATTGCCCACCAGGACAAGCGAAAAAAGGCAATTGCTAGTTCATCCTGAAGCAAAAGGACCAAAGCCCGCATTTATGCGGGCTTTTGCGTATTTATCGAGTTCCTGGATCCAGCGCCATATTGAGGGCATGAAATTTCGTGCCCGATGTTGAATATTTCATATTTTTGATTCTTGTTAAAAAATTTGTAGATAGCTCCACTAATATGTAGAATTATCTACATGAATGTATACGCTGTACTCATTACCAGCCTTCCAACGGAAAACGCAACAATTCGCATGCGCGCATGGCGGGCGCTCAAGGCATCCGGCGCCGCCGTGTTGCGCGATGGCGTTTATCTGATGCCGGAGCCCTGCCGCGACGCATTGGAAGCGGTTGCAGCTGACGTGCTGTCAGGCGGCGGGACTGCCATGGTGCTGCGCGTTGAAGAACCTGACGGCACTGATTTCGTCGGACTGTTCGACCGTAGCGAGGACTACGCAGCATTGCTGGCAGATGCCGCCAAAGTGCAGGAAGCCTTGACGGCCGATACGGCGCTGGATGGACTGAGGCAGATCCGCAAGTTGCGCAAGACCTTTGCCAGCGTCGCCGATATTGATTTCTTCCCCGGTGAAGCCCAACGGCAAGCCGATGCGGCCTTGCAAGAACTGGCGCTGACGGCGGCCCGCGTGCTGGCGCCAGACGAGCCTCATCCGGTCGATGGCACGATCTCCCGTCTGTCCGCGGAACAGTATCAGGGACGCATTTGGGCAACCCGCCGCCGCCCTTGGGTCGACCGGCTGGCCTGTGCCTGGCTGATCCGGCGTTTTATTGATCCGCAAGCCCGGCTGCTATGGCTGGCGTCCCCCAGCGACTGTCCTGCCGATGCCCTGGGCTTTGATTTCGATGGCGCGACCTTCAGCCATGCCGGCGGCCGCGTCAGCTTTGAGGTATTGCTAGCGAGTTTCGATCTTGAGCAAAGCGCGCTCAAGCGGCTTGGTGCACTGGTGCATTACCTGGATGTCGGCGGCGTGCAGCCGCCCGAGTCTGCCGGGATTGAAAGTGTCCTCGCCGGCCTGCGTGAAGCCATCGCGGATGACGATCAACTTCTGGCGGTAGCCAGCAACGTGTTTGACGGGCTGCTGACCGCGTTTCAAAAGGAATCCGCATCGCAACAGGAGTCGTAACAACCATGGACGAATCAAGCAAACCGACTTACACCCTGTGGCAACTTGTGCTGTACTTTCTGCGCTTGGGTACGTTTGGCTTTGGCGGGCCGGTCGCACTGGTAGGTTATATGCACCGCGACCTGGTGGAAAGGCGCGGCTGGATCAGCGAATCCGATTACAAGGAAGGACTGGCGCTGGCCCAGATCGCACCCGGTCCGCTGGCTGCACAACTGGGTATCTATTTGGGCTTCGTGCACTTCCGGATCCGCGGAGCGACCGCAGCAGGGCTTGCATTCGTGCTGCCTTCATTCTTGATGGTGGTCGCCCTGGGATGGGCCTATGTTGGATTCGGCGGGCTGACCTGGATGCAATCGGTTTTCTATGGCGTGGGCGCTTCAGTGATCGGTATCATGGCCATCAGTGCGCATAAACTCGCGAGCAAGAACCTGGGGCGCGACAAACTGCTGTGGGGCATCTTCCTGTTGTTGGCGGCAGTAACCATCATCACGCAATCGGAAATCGCATTGCTGTTCATTGGCGCGGGTGTGCTGGTTTGGGTGATCCGCTGCAAGCCCAAGTTCGGTACATCGAGCCTAGCCGTGCTGCTACCGACGCAGTTACCAAATATTGCTCTCGCATCCGCGACGGACACCAATACCCTGATTCAAATTGCGCTGTTCTTTACCAAGGCAGGGGCCTTCGTTTTTGGCTCGGGTCTGGCCATCGTGCCCTTTCTCTATGGCGGGGTTGTGACGGAGCATCACTGGCTCACCGAAAAGCAGTTTGTCGATGCCGTGGCCGTCGCGATGATTACTCCCGGGCCGGTGGTGATCACTACCGGTTTCATTGGCTACCTGATCAGCGGCTTGCCCGGAGCCATCCTGGCGGCAGTGGCGACTTTTGTTCCCTGCTACCTGGCGACCGTAATCGCCGCTCCATACTTCAAGAAATACGGCAAGCTGCCGGCGCTGATCGCGTTCGTCGATGGCATTACAGCGGCAGCCATCGGCGCTATTGCCGGTTCAGTGGTGGTGATCGCACAAAGATCGATTACGGATATTCCGACTGCGCTGCTGGCGCTTGCGACTGCGGCGTTGCTATGGAAATTCAAGAAATTGCCTGAACCCGTCATCGTGATTGGCGCGGCGTTGATCGGGATAGCGATTTATCCCTTGATGCATCATTGACGCACGATAGCGACCAGAACCAGCGCCGATACCTGGATAAATTATCGATCATGGCGTGGTCATCCATGACGCGCGCCATGCCTGGCGCAGGCGTTGTTAAAACGAAAAGTATCATTGGCTGCCCAAAATGTGACGCCAGCTGTTTTAGCAAGACAGTTTACACGTTGGAGTCCTTTCTATAGGGTACCCCCCTATCCTATATAGGAGGAAGCATGGGCCATACTGTGAAAGACAAGCAAAAGCTCCTGAACCGGGTGCGGCGCATCCGCGGCCAGCTGGATGCCATCGAGCGCGCCCTGGAAGAGGAGCAGGGCTGCATGGATGTGCTCCAGCAAATCACCAGCTGCCGTGGCGCCATGAACGGCTTGCTGGCTGTGGTCCTGGAAGACCATATCCGCACCCACCTGGTCGATGCCGAGGCCCATGACGGCGAGCAGGGAGGCGGCAAGGAGCAGCTTATCAATGTCGTCCACAGCTATTTCAAGTGAGCCTGCCATGAGTGAATTTTACGAAACGCCATTCAAGGTTGAGCATGACCACGTTTTCCTGGGCGAAGGGCACGACAAGAACGGGCGCAAGACCTGGGCTGTCATCGCACTCTGCAGTGCGATGATGCTGGCCGAGATTATTGGTGGACACCTATTCGGTTCGCTGGCGCTGGTGGCGGACGGCATGCACATGTCGACCCACGCCGGCGCCATGCTGATTGCAGCGTTTGCCTATACCTACGCTCGCAAGCACGCGAACGACCCGCGCTTTGTCTTCGGCACCGGTAAACTGGGCGACCTCGCAGGATTTACCAGTGCCATCATCCTGGCGATGATCGCCATGCTGATTGGCTATGAAGCGATTGACCGCTTGCTGTCGCCGCTGCCGATACGCTTCGGTGAAGCGATCCCCATTGCCGTGGCCGGCTTGCTGGTCAATATCGCCAGCGCGTGGCTGTTGAGCGGCGCGGATCATCATGGCCATAGCCACGGTCACGCTCACGCTCACGATCAGCACGCCGGACACGGTCATGGCGAGGAAGTACAGCAGATAGAAACGCCGTCCGGCGTGCTGGCGCTGTCGATTTTCGAGGATGGCGTGCCGCCGGTTTTCCGCATCAGGGCCGAAAGCGCAGCTGCCGGGTTGCCAACACAGGATGTGACCGTGACGACCGTGCGGCCTGACGGTGCGCGCCAGGTGTTCGCGTTCGCAAGGACCGCCGATTTTCTGCAGTCGACTACGGACATCCCGGAGCCGCACACCTTCAGGGCAGTGGTGACGCTGGCCGATGGCGAGCACGCCGTCAGTTTCGCAGAACACGATCATGCAGATGATGGGCACGGCGTCGACACGCGCGACCACAACATGCGGGCAGCCTACATCCACGTCATTGCCGACGCCGCCGTCTCGGTGCTGGCGATTATCGGGCTGCTGCTGGCGAAAACCTTTGGCTGGCTCTGGATGGACCCGCTGGCCGGCATCGTCGGCGCCCTGGTGATCGCTAACTGGTCATACGGCCTGATCCGCGATACCGGAGCCAACCTGATGGATATCAATCCAAGTGGCGCGATGGCAGGCAAGGTGCGCGCTGCGGTCGAAACCGCGGGAGACAAGCTGGTCGATCTGCACGTATGGCGCCTTGGCCCAGGTCACTTCGCGGCGGTGGTTTCTGTCGTCACCCAGGAGTCCTTGCGCGGTCCCGATTTCTATCACGGCGTGCTGCGGCGATTCAAGGGGCTGTCGCACATCACGGTCGAAGTACACGCGCAGCAGCGGGCAGTTTGACTTATGAGTGCTGGCTCGCCATGTGTTGAAATATGCAAATTCGATGGAAAAACCGGCTTTTGCATCGCCTGCCTGCGGACGCGGGAGGAGTGCAGGGACTGGAAAAAGATGAAGGACAGCCGGCGGCATCAGATATTGCAGGACCGCCGGAGGCGGGAGAGCAGGCTGCCAAAATAGGGCTGGGCGCTCTCTTTTGCCGATAATCGACTGAGTCTGCGCCCCTGCTGCACAGATTCGGTCCGCTGCGGCTTGTGGCATGGATAAAATCGATTTTAAAAATAATCATTGACCTTCCCACAGGGGGAACGCTGATAATGCGCTACATCGCTTGACAAAAAATATCGTCGTTGCTTACTATGAATTAAGCAAAAACCTATAAACCATGAAATTCTTTCGCTCATCCCGCTTGATTACAGCATGCATCGTGCTGGTCAGCATGCTGTTCATGCAGCTTGCGGTGGCGGGATACGCTTGTCCGAATTTGAATATCGGACAGGCCGACGAATCGGTATCGGTATCGATGTCCATGTCGATGGACGACGATCTGGCAATGAGCGGATGCGCCGGCGCCGATAAGGCGCAACCCAGCCTTTGCCACGCCAACGACCAAGCAGGAAACCAGTCGCTGGACAAGCCGCAGATGCCGCATGTGCAGCCTTTTGTGGCCGCGGCGCTGACGCTGGTGTTCCGCAACGTCGAATTGATCGACCATGCCGTTGACACCCAACCGAACTCTCTTCTTCTGGCGCGCACTACCGCGCCGCCGCTATCCATCCGTAACTGCTGTTTCCGTATTTAACGCTCCAGATCGCCTAGCCCGTCGTCGCCGTGCCGTGTGCACGCTCGATGTTGTCTATTGCTGTCTGGAGGTTTCATGCCGTCCCTCGCATTTTCTACATTTTCCGCGCACCGCACGGTGCGCCACACGGTTCTTCTGTTATCCGCAAGAATCGGTCTCGCCGCGCTGGCAGGGTCGCTTGCGCTCGTTGCCAACGTCTACGCAGTCGAGGCGCCATTAACGCTGGCAGAAGCCCAGCGCCGCGCCATCGATCGTTCACGCCAACTGACGGCGCAGGATTACTCCATCGCCGCTGCACGCGACATGGCGGTTGCTGCCGGCCAGCTGCCCGATCCGGTATTGAAAGCCGGCATCGACAACCTGCCGGTCACCGGCCGCGACCGCGGCAGTCTCAATAGCGATTTCATGACCATGCGCCGGATCGGCGTGATGCAGGAGATTACGGGTTCCGACAAACGCCGTTTGCGCTCTGACCGCTTCCAGCTTGAAGCGCAAAAGACCCTTGCCGAGAAAACCGTGGCGACGGCGGCCATTGAGCGAGATACCGCGCTGGCCTGGCTTGACCGCTACTACGCGGACGCGATGGCAGCGGTTGTCGCGGAACAGGGGGCGCAAGCGAGGCTGGAAATCCAATCGGCCGAAGGCGCCTACCGCGCCGGCCGCGGCAGTCAGGCCGATGTCTTCGCTGCCCAGAGCGCGCTGGCGATGTTTGACGATCGCGCCAGTGAAATCCGGCGCCGTGTACGCAACGCCAATACGATGCTGGCGCGCTGGATTGGCAATGCCTCGGATCTCGCTTTGGCAGAAAAACCTGCTACCGACGCCATCCGCCTGGATCTGGCGACCCTCGACAGCGCGATTGCACATCATCCTGAAATCGCGGTCTTGAGCAAGCAGGTCGAAGTCGCCGAGACAGACGCAAAGCTGGCGAAAGCCAATGAAAAGGCCGACTGGACCGTGGAGGTAGGGTTCCAGCAGCGTAGTGCGGCGTATTCCAACATGGTGTCTGTCGGCCTGTCGATCCCGCTGCAATGGGACCGGAAGAATCGCCAGGACCGCGAGCTGTCTGCCAAGCTGGCAGTGGTGGAACAAGCCAAGGCCGAGCGTGAAGACATGCTGCGCAGCCATGTGGCGGAGACCAAGAGCATGATCGAGGAGTGGCAAAACGACCGCGAGCGCCATGCACGTTATGAGAGCGAACTGATCCCGCTGGCCAATCAGCGCACGCTGGCAGCGATCGCTGCCTACCGGGGTGGCAAGGCTAGCCTGGCCGATGTGCTGGCGGCGCGCCGCAACGTGATCGATATCCGCATCCAGGCATTGCAACTGGCGACGGACACCGACCGCCTGTGGGCGCAACTGAATTTTCTCTTTCCGACCGATGCTGCGATGACGCACGCGGCAATGAACCAGGATACCCAATGAAGAACAAGAAAATATTCATCGCCGCAGCAATTGCGGCGCTCGTCGGGGCCGGCGGCTACGGTCTGTATTCGGCTGGCATGCATCATGGCAAGAAGATGGCCGCATCCATGCCGGATGACGCAACTGCGGCGCCGGCCGGCGAGCAGAAAGCCGCCGATTCAGGCAAGAAAGTGCTGTATTGGCATGATCCGATGGTGCCGGGGCAAAAATTCGACAAGCCTGGCAAATCGCCATTCATGGATATGCAGCTGGTGCCTGTCTATGCCGGCGATGCGTCTGACGAAGGTAAGGTCAGCATCAGCCCGCGCGTGCAGCAGAATCTGGGCATCCGTACTGCCGCGGTGATTCGGGGCAAGCTGACGTCGGCAGTGATGGCTGTGGGCAGCGTCGCTTATAACGAGCGCGATGTCGCGCTGGTGCAGGCGCGCAGCAATGGCTTCCTGGAACGGCTATATGTGCGCGCGCCGCTCGATCAGGTACGCAAAGGGCAGGCGCTGGCTGAATTATATGTGCCGGAATGGGTGGCCGCCCAGGAAGAATACCTCTCAGTCAGGCGCATGCAGGGAAACGGCATGGACAGCCTGCTTGGCGGCGCGCGTCAGCGCATGCGCCTGGCCGGCATGAACGACGAGCAGATCCGCCTGGTGGAAGCTAGCGGCAAGGTACAGGCGCGCCTGACGCTGTTTGCGCCGATCAGCGGCGTGGTGTCCGAGCTGGCCGTGCGCGAAGGCATGACGGTGATGGTGGGGGCGCCGATGTTCAAAATTAACGGCTTGGCCACGATCTGGGTCAATGCCGATGTGCCTGAAGGGCTGGCGGCCCAGGTGCGGCCTGGCAATGCGGTCGAAGCGCGCACGCCGGCACTGCCGGGGACGGTGTTCAAAGGCAAGGTCAGCGCGATCCTGCCGGATGTGAATTCTGCGACGCGCACGCTCAAGGCGCGCATTGAGTTGGCCAACCCGTCCGGCCAGCTGGTGCCGGGCATGTTTGCGACGATAAATTTCTCTTCCAACGTAAGTAAAGACATCTTGCTGGTACCTACCGAAGCGGTAATACGGACCGGAACGCGCAATGTCGTCATGGTGGCGCAAGGAGATGGAAAATTTGCGCCGGCCGAGGTTGAAATCGGCAGCGAGAGCAACGGCCAGACCGAAATCCGTAAAGGATTGGATGCCGGACAAAATGTAGTGGTCTCCGGTCAGTTCCTGATCGATTCCGAAGCCAGCTTGAGCGGAACCGAAATCCGGATGGCAGACGTGGCTGCGCCGGCAGCAAGCCAGGCCAGCGGGCCGACACATCACGGCGCAGGCAAGGTTGAAAGCATCACCAAGGATGAAATCACGATCTCGCATGGACCGATTCCCAGCTTGCAATGGGGCGCGATGACGATGGGCTTCAAGACGCCGGCGGCTGGCCTGCCGGGCAATATCGCGGTTGGCGATAATGTCGTATTTGAGATCCATGCTGATAAAGATGACGCATTCCAGATAACGACGATTGCCCCGGCTGCCGCCGGCATGAAAACACCAGCCGGGCCGGCAGGAGCGGCGCCATGATCGCGCGGCTGATCCGCTGGTCCATCGCCAACCGCTTTCTGGTGCTGCTGGCGACGGTGATGGTGACCGCCTGGGGCATGTGGTCGCTGTCGCGCACGCCGCTGGATGCAATCCCCGATTTGTCGGATGTGCAGGTGATTATCCGCACCAGCTATCCGGGCCAGGCGCCGCAGATCGTCGAAAACCAGGTCACCTATCCGCTCACTACCACCATGTTGTCGGTGCCGGGAGCAAAGACGGTGCGCGGGTATTCCTTTTTCGGCGATTCTTTCGTCTACATTCTGTTTGAAGACGGCACCGATCCTTACTGGGCGCGTTCTAGGGTGCTGGAATACCTTAACCAGGTGCAGTCGCGCCTGCCGCCGCAAGCCAAAACCGCGCTTGGCCCGGATGCCACCGGCGTCGGCTGGGTCTACGAATATGCACTGGTCGATCATAGCGGCAAGATGGATCTGTCGCAGTTGCGCGCCTTGCAGGACTGGTTTCTCAAGTATGAGTTGAAAGCGGTGCCGAATGTCTCGGAAGTGGCCAGCATAGGCGGCATGGTGCGGCAGTACCAGATCGTGCTCGATCCGGACAAGATGCGCGCCTACAACATTCCGCAAGCGAAGATCATCGCCGCCGTGCAGAATGCCAACCAGGAAACCGGCGGTTCCGTGCTGGAACTGGGAGAAGCCGAATACATGGTGCGCGCATCAGGCTACTTGAAATCGCTGGACGACTTCCGCAAGATTCCCTTGATGACGACTGACGCCGGCGTCTCGGTGCGCCTGGGCGACGTCGCTCGCATCCAGGTCGGTCCCGAAATGCGGCGTGGGATTGCCGAGCTGAATGGCGAAGGCGAGGTCGCCGGCGGCGTGATCATCATGCGTTCCGGTAAAAACGCACTGGAAACCATAGCCGCGGTGAAGGCCAAGCTGAAAATATTGAAAGCGAGTTTACCGCCCGGCGTCGAGATCGTCACGACTTACGACCGCTCAAGCCTGATCAAGCGCGCCGTCAGCAATCTGCAGGAAAAACTGATCGAGGAATTCATCGTTGTCGCCGTGGTGTGCGCCATCTTCCTGTTTCATATGCGCTCGGCGCTGGTTGCCATCGTCACGCTGCCAATCGGTATCCTGATCGCCTTTATCGTCATGTACTACCAGGGAGTCAACGCCAATATCATGTCGCTGGGCGGGATTGCGATCGCTGTCGGCGCCATGGTCGATGCCGCCGTGGTGATGATCGAGAATGCCCACAAGCATATTGAAGCCTGGAACCACGCTCATCCTGGAGAAAAACTGAAAGGCGATGAACATTGGCGCGTCGTCGGCGACGCCGCAGCGGAAGTGGGACCGGCCTTGTTTTTCTCGCTGTTGATCATCGTGCTCTCGTTCATTCCGGTGTTTACGCTGGAGGCGCAGGAAGGGCGGCTGTTTTCTCCGCTGGCCTTTACCAAGACCTATGCCATGGCTGCCGCGGCCGGCCTGGCGGTCACGCTGATTCCGGTCTTGATGGGCTATCTGATTCGCGGCCGGATCCCGGATGAGCAAAAGAATCCGCTCAATCGTTTTCTGATCGCACTCTACCGTCCGTTGCTAGATATAGTGTTGCGTTTCCCCAAGCTGACCTTGCTGGGAGCAGCCCTGGTAGCGGCCGTGACGATATGGCCGATGACGCGGCTGGGCGGCGAGTTCATGCCGCCGCTGGACGAGGGCGATGTGCTGTACATGCCGTCGGCGCTGCCAGGCCTTTCGGCCGGCAAGGTGCAGCAATTGCTGCAGCAGACCGACCGCCTGATCAAGACCGTGCCGGAAGTGCAGAGCGTGTTCGGCAAGGCTGGCCGCGCCGAGAGCGCCACCGACCCGGCGCCGCTGGAAATGTTTGAAACCATGATCCAGTTCAAGCCTCATGATCAGTGGCGTCCTGGCATGACGTCGGAAAAGCTGATCCAGGAACTGGACCGCATCGTCAAGGTGCCCGGGCTGTCGAATATCTGGGTGCCGCCGATACGCAACCGTATCGACATGCTGGCCACCGGCATCAAAAGTCCGGTCGGGGTCAAGGTCGCCGGTGTCAGCCTGCAGGAAATCGACCGTATCACCGGTGAGATCGAACGTGCCGTCAAACATGTGCCGGGAGTGTCGTCGGCGCTGGCCGAGCGCCTGAATGGCGGACGCTATGTCGACGTCAATATCGATCGCGACGGCGCCGCCCGCTATGGCTTGAATATCGCCGATGTGCAGAGCGTCGTGGCGGCAGCCATAGGCGGCGACAACATCGGCGAAACCATCGAAGGACTGCAGCGCTTTCCGATCAATGTGCGCTACCCGCGCGAGCTGCGCGATTCGGTCGAAAAACTGCGGCAGCTGCCGATATTGACGGAACGCGGCGCGCAAATCCGGCTGGGCGATGTAGCGGCGATCCGCATCGACGATGGTCCGCCGATGCTGAAAAGCGAGAATGCGCGCTTGTCGGGCTGGGTCTACGTCGATATCCGCGATCGCGACCTCAGTTCCACCGTGCGCGATATGCAGCGAGCCGTGGCAAAGGAAGTCAAATTGCCGGCCGGGTACTCGATCGCCTGGTCAGGGCAGTTCGAATATCTGGAACGCGCTAGCGCCAAACTAAAAATCGTGGTGCCTGCCACCTTGCTCATCATCCTCGTCCTGCTGTATCTGACTTTCAAGCGCTTTGACGAAGCGTTCCTGATCATGGGAACGCTGCCATTTGCGCTGGCCGGCGGTATCTGGCTGCTGTGGCTGCTCGATTACCACCTGTCGGTCGCCGGCGGCGTCGGCTTCATTGCCTTGGCCGGCGTCTCGGCTGAATTCGGCGTGATCATGCTGCTGTATTTGAAACACGCGTGGGAGGAACGGCTTGTTGCCGGCAAGGACAGCGAAGCCGATCTGCTCGATGCGATACGCGAGGGAGCCGTGCTGCGGGTACGGCCCAAGGCGATGACGGTGGCTGTCATTATCGCCGGACTGGTGCCGATCATGCTTGGGACCGGCACCGGATCGGAAGTCATGCAACGCATCGCTGCGCCGATGGTAGGCGGCATGATCACGGCGCCGCTGCTGTCGATGTTTGTGGTGCCGGCGGTTTATCTGCTGCTGCGCCGGCGCCGGATGCGCGTCGCCGCAGCGGCGCTGCCGGTTGAGGACAGATCGCGATGAAGCCATTGATCTCATGGCGCTTGCGCCGGATCAGCATGTGCTGCGTATTGTGCGCGGCTGTGCTGATCGCTTTGGCGTGGACCGCTCAGGCCGGCGCTTTACCGTTGCAGAGCGACAGACTGGTCGCGCTGACAAGCGGACAGCCGCCGACCATGACGGCTTGCCTGCCATGCGCTTCCTGTTACCTGGCGCCGCCTGCCGTTGCAAGTATTCACGGCAACGGCGACCATCCAGGGCTGATGTACATCGCGACGACGCGACGTTTTATTGCAGCAAACGAATCTGAGATAGTTGTTCCTGATTTTTCAGTTCGGCCAACCCTGGCGCTACGCGTCGTGTACTGCAGGTGGCTGAATTAGCTCGGCGTTGTGAATCTGATGAAACCATATCGACTATCAACTTACCGGGAAATACATCATGAAAAAATTACTACTCACCTTGCTCTGCATTAGTACAATCGGCGCCGCTTTGCCAGCTTTCGCCGGTCCCGACTGGCAACTGATCGAACAGGCACGCAAGGCTAAGCAGCTTGAGCTTGCGCAGACAGCAGCCAGTAAAGACCAGCAGGCCGGAATGGACGGGATGATGAAGGACTGCATGGAAAATATGGGCGGCATGGCAAGCATGAATCCTCAGGCAGCGATGGGCGCCAAAGCGGGGACGACGGCTTGGCATGACATTTATAACGGCCATTGAAGCGTAAGGAAGTCGTAGTAAGCGCCTGGGTAACCAGGAGCGGCCACCATCCGGTGTACATTTGTCCATTGGATGGGGGTTAGCTGTTCCAAATCACCCCCTCAATTTTAAAAAAGGAAACGAGCATGAAACCTACCGCAGCCCTGTCCCTGATTCTGGCGCTGTCCGCATCCGGAGCGGCTTTCGCGCAGTCAGGCGGCGCCAAGACCACGGAGATGAAAGGCATGGATATGAAGGCAATGCCGATGGACAATATGAATTCTGGCTCCACGGCGAAAACGGCAACCCACCAGGCTACCGGCGTGGTAAAGGCCGTTGACACGGTGAAGGGCACAGTGACGCTGGCGCATGGACCTGTCAAAACCCTGAACTGGCCGGCCATGACGATGACCTTCACTGTGAAGGACAAGATGTTCTTCGACAAGCTTGCCGCCGATAAGAAAGTGACCATCGATTTCGTCAAGCAGGGCGCGGACTATGTTGTTACCAGCGTGAAGTAAGTGCTGCAAGGGCAGGCGGCTCGTTCCGAGTTCTGAGGGGTAAGCAGTCAGACGAAGGTGCGTGGCGCCCGCTCACAGGCAGGGCTGTGTGACTTACAGAATCGTGGATGGATATCCAGAGTCATGCTAAAAAGCTCAGGAAGAGAGCGTCTCTGATATTCTGCAGCGACGCCGAACGCTTATTGTGCTGAATATTTCCAGAACCGGGCGGTGCCCGCCTTGGCATTTAACCTGCAATATTATTGAAAAATTGATGCAAACAACTCACACTGTTGCCGCTTTTGATTTCGACGGCACCATCTCTACCGGCGACAGCCTGCGCGACTTTGTGTTGTACGCAGTCGGCCGTGGCCGCTTTGCCCTTGGCGTGCTACGCGCCTCTCCCTGGCTCCTTGGCTTGCTAGCCGGCGTGTGCGGGCGGGGTCCCGCCAAAGCACATTTTCTTGCCGCCGCCATAGGCAGCATGAGGCAAACCAGGTTGGAGGAGCTGGCGGGTGATTATGCCGTTCACAAGTTGCCAGCCTTGGTCCGCCCCGAAATGATCGCCAGGATCGAGGAGCATAAGCGCCTTGGTCACCGGCTGGTCCTGGTTAGTGCGTCGCCATCCTTATATCTGAAGCATTGGGCCGCAAGTGCGGGTTTTGATGCTGTTCTGGCGACCGAGCTTGAATTTCTTGATGACCTGTTTTCCGGCCGCCTGGCCTCGCCGAATTGCTGGGGACCGCAGAAGGTGCAGCGCTTGCAGCAATGGTTCGCCGGCAGCCCGCCAGAGAAGCTATACGCGTATGGCGATAGCCGAGGCGACCGGGAAATGCTTGCCCTTGCCGATTTCGGGTGGCTGCGCGGATCCGCAGCCATGCCTCAGCTTGCTGACTGGCCGCGCAAAGCGGCGGCAAACTGAGCAGGATCTGCAAATCCCGCTCGTCACGACATCCGCCAGATAGATATTGCGTATAGGCATTGCCGGCAAATTTTAACGACGATGAGCGGCCGATGCGGTGTATAAATATCGGATGTCACGGCGTGCGTGACAGGGCGGCGGGTGTAGTGCCCGCCTGGAAATCATCGTGAGGAGAGTGCTATGCCAAAGTACGTGATCGAGCGTGAAATTCCCGGGGCCGGGAAATTGTCGCCGCAAGAACTCCAGGCCATTTCGCAAAAATCATGCGGCGTGCTGAGCAAGATGGGGCCGCAGATTCAATGGCTGCAAAGCTATGTTACCGGCGACAAGATTTATTGCGTTTATATCGCACCGGACGAAGCGATGGTCAGGGAGCATGCCCAGCAAGGGGGCTTCCCCGCAAACCGTATCTCCGAAGTTGTGTCGATTATTGACCCGGTTACTGCGGAATGATGCGGCTCGGGTGCTCCGGAAAAACCTGGGCCGGGCCTGGGATTGCCGGGGCAAACTGACCGTTCGCCGAGAGTCGTGGCGGCTGGTCAGATCAAGTCTAAGTCAGGACAACTCAATGACCGGTCCTGCATATTCGAAGCTCGTGCCTGGCAACGATAATGGAACGGCGCATTTCGGTGGATAGCTTCACGGCATTGCCGCCGACAAAACTTCCTTGCCCAATCGCGCGGCCCGCTTGAACGCTTGCGGCGGCTGGCCGAACTTGCGTAAAAATGCCCGCCGCATCCGTTCAGGATCTGAAAATCCGGTCTCCCTCGCCACCACGTCGATAGAGTGATTACTGTCTTCCAGCATGGCGCGCGCCGCTTCCACTCTTAAGGCTTCAACCGCCTTTGCCGGCGACTGCCCGGTTTCGCTGCGGAAGCTGCGGCTGAACTGGCGCCGGCTCAGGTTGGCGGCATCGGCCAGTTCGTCTACCGACAGTTCCCTGGCCAGGTTACGCTTGGCGTAACTGAGCGCGCTCTGGATACGGTCTGATTTCGCCTGCATTTCCAGCAGCGCTGAAAACTGCGACTGGCCGCCGCTGCGGCGGTGATACACCACCATCATTTTCGCGATCGAACTGGCGCTGGCGGCGCCCAAGTCCTGTTCCACCATGGCCAGGGCCAGGTCGATGCAGGCGGTCATGCCGGCCGAGGTCCAGACCTTGCCGTCGTTGATGAAAATCCGGTCCTCTTCAACCCTGGTCTTCGGATACCTGTGCTGCAGTTCGCGCGCTTGCGCCCAATGCGTGGTGACGCGGCGTCCGTCCAGCAAACCGGCTTCGGCAAGAATAAAGGCACCGGTGCAGATGCTGGCGGTGCGGCGCGATGCCTCACTCGACCGTTGCAGGAAATCGATGAGGCCAGGCGACGACACCACCGCCTCCATGGCGCCGGTGACCATCACGGTGTCGTAGATGCGGGCATTGAAGGGATGGCTGTCGATCTTGACGCCGGACGAACTGCGCACCGGTCCGCCATGTTCCGACAGCACAGCCAGATCGTAGGTGGGACCGCTGGGGCCATCGTTGGCCAGCTCGAATACCGAGACGGCAGCCATGTCGACCAGCTGAAAGCCGTCGAAAACGACAAAGGCGATGGATTTTTTCATATTGTCCCAATTCGAGGTAAATATGTCATTTGGGATATATCTTGGACTCCTACACTGTGCTTGTCAACGTTCAAAACCGGCCGGATAGACAGTTCGGCAACATCTCATCGAGGATACAAAATGACTACGCAAACCAAGCAGGACACAGCCCTGATAACCGGCGCATCGACTGGCATCGGCGCCGTTTACGCCAACCGCCTGGCGCGTCGCGGCTACGATTTGATACTGGTAGCCCGCAACCAGGACAAGCTGAACCAGTTAGCGCGCCAGCTGTCCGCAAGCAGCGGTCGGAAGATCGATACCATCAAGGCCGATTTGAGTCTGAAGAGCGACTTGCAAATCGTTGAGCAGCGGCTGGCCAGCGATGCCAGCATCACGATGCTGGTCAACAATGCCGGTCTCGGCGCTACCAAAAGCCTGGTCGATTCGACGCCGGAGGAACTCGATGAGCTGATCACGCTGAATGTGCAGGCGTTGACCCGCCTGACGCGCGCCGTCGCGCCGGCCATGGTCGGACGCGGGCATGGCACGATCGTCAATATTTCATCGATCGCGGCGCTGGCGCCGGAAATCCTGAACGGCAGCTACGGCGGCACCAAGGCATATGTCCTGGCGCTGACGCAGTCGCTGGACCATGAGCTGTCCGAAAAAGGCGTGCGCGTACAGGCGGTGCTGCCCGGTGCAATCAGCACGCCATTCTGGGATCGTGCCGGTTTGCCGGTACAGCATCTGCCGAACGAGATTGTAATGACGGCGGAAGATCTGGTCGATGCTGCGCTGGCGGGGCTCGACCAAGGCGAGCTGGTGACGTTGCCGTCGCTGCCGGATCTGGATGACTGGAGCCGTTTCGACGACGCCCGCAAGGCGCTGAAGCCGAATCTGTCCCACGTTAAACCGGCGTCGCGCTACCGGGTCGGAGTCTGACCGGCAGCATAGCCGGCCGGGCATCGTGATTGCGGAGTTGGAGCGCCGATCACCTCGCTTATAATGCCAGGATCTTGTCCATCCCTGTCAGCCGTCATTGCGGCATCTCATAAGCGAAATCTTCATGATCATCAAACCACGCGTACGCGGCTTCATCTGTGTCACTACCCATCCGGCCGGCTGCGCAGAAAACGTGCGGCAGCAGATCGACTATGTCACGGCGAAGGGGGCGATCGCAGACGGTCCGAAAAAAGTGCTGGTGATAGGCGCCTCGACCGGATACGGACTTGCCGCGCGCATCACGGCGGCGTTTGGCTGCGGCGCCGATACGCTCGGCGTGTTCTTTGAGCGTGCGGGCAGCGACACCAAGCCCGGCACTCCCGGCTGGTATAACAGCGCCGCATTCCACCAGTTTGCCGCGGCCAAAGGTCTGTATGCGAAAAGCATCAACGGCGACGGCTTTTCCGACGACATCAAGCACAAGACCATCGAGGCTATCAAGCAGGACCTCGGCCAGGTCGACCTGGTCGTGTATAGCCTGGCGGCGCCGCGGCGCACCCACCCGAAGACCGGCGAAGTCTTCAGCTCGACGCTGAAGCCAGTTGGCCAGGCAGTCAGCTTCCGCGGCCTCGATACTGACAAGGAAGTGATCAAGGAATCGACCCTGGAACCGGCCACCCAGGAAGAGATCGATAACACGGTGGCAGTCATGGGCGGCGAAGACTGGCAGATGTGGATAGATGCGCTGCAGGCGGCCGGAGTCCTGGCCGACGGCGCGAAGACGACCGCTTTCACCTATCTGGGCGAGAAGATCACCCACGACATCTACTGGAATGGTTCCATCGGCGCCGCCAAGAAGGATCTGGACCGGAAAGTGCTCGCTATCCGCCAAAAATTGGCAGCCAAGGGCGGCGATGCGCGCGTCTCGGTGCTGAAAGCCGTGGTAACCCAGGCCAGCTCGGCCATTCCCATGATGCCGCTCTACCTGTCGCTGCTGTTCAAGGTCATGAAGGAGCGGGGTACGCATGAGGGTTGTATCGAACAGCTCTACGCACTCTACAACGACAGCCTGTACGGCAAGACGCCATGCATGGACCCGGAAGGCCGGCTGCGCACCGATTACAAGGAACTGGATCCGCAAGTCCAGGCCCAGGTGCAGCAGCTCTGGAACCAGGTCACCAGCGACAATATCTACGAGCTGACCGACTTTGCCGGCTACAAGCGAGAATTCTTGCGCCTCTTCGGATTCGAGATCGAAGAGGTGGATTATGAAGCGGACGTCAGCTGCGAAGTGGAGATTCCCAACCTGGTCCAGGCGTAGGCGGCTGCTGAGCGCGGGTAGGCTCCCAAGTCCGGTTCGCTGTATTTCCTGTAAAAAATGCCTATACCCGTCCGGGTGTGGGCATGATCAACGTGCTGCGCTGAAATTTATGCTGCGCCTGCCTCGGATTCCTCCCGTGCCGCATTTTATTTTTCCGCGCATATCAAGCGGAAGCCGAGGCGGGTTTGCAAGCCGTCTTCGCGTTCTCCCAGATATCGCTTATTCAGCTCCGCGGGACCAAGATCCTTGGTTACGTGCAGTCCCATGCTCTGCAGTTTCTTTTGCAGGGACATCGGATTGAACGATGTTTTCCACGGCTCCCCTTGCTCCTCGACGAGGTTGCTTATGTATTCGCCTAAAGCATAATCAATGGGACTGAGCATGGAAGGCTGCACCCTGTAATCGAATGTGATGCCGCTTTCCCTGGGCAGCGATGCGACGAATTTCAGCGTATCGAAGATTGCTTCCTCGGATAGGTAGACGGTGACGCCTAGCCAGGAAAAATAGGCTGGCTGGTCTGTACGAAAACCGGCTTCCTGCAATCTCTCGGCCAAGGTGGCTTTTTCAAAATCGATGGCGACAAAGGTCATGGAATCGGGTATGCCGATACCGGCTTCTTTCAGGATGTCGATTTTCCAGGCCTGGGTCGAGGGGTGATCTACTTCATAAACATGCAACCCCTGGTCGCGGTAGCCGTTCCTGAACGCAAAGGTATCCAGGCCAGCGCCCAGGACGACGTATTGTTTTACGCTGGCGGCTACCGCCCGGCGCAATTCATCTTCCGCCAGCAGGCTCCGCGCCGCCAGAGCGGCCCGCAAGTCACGGGATATGGGGTCGTTGAACTGGGCAGGGTCGTGACGGATGCTGGCTTCTCCCGCGGGACCAAGTATGGACAAGGCCATCGGATCGCTGAATATGACAGGCTTGTCCAGCAATTGGTGGGCGGCCCGCATTGCCGCGACCCAACGCGCGGTCCAGCTCGGTTTTCCTGCCTGAACGATATTTTCTTGTAGCGGATTCATCCTGCTTCTCCTGTATCTGAACGCGACTAGGCGTCGCTTGAGGCCGGCACGGCTTTGATTCTGCGCAAGCCGCCAAGGCCGGCCCCGATGTCATGGCAAGATGACGCTCCGGGAGGGCCTGAACGTCCTGTGCGATTGCAGGCACTTGCGGTCGACGAAAGTGGAGTCAATTGCTCACTGAAAACGGAAGATAAATATAGCGGGGAAGAATCGGGTACCCAAACGTGCTTCTTTCCCCGCAGGCATCGGCGTTGACGGCAAGAATGGCTTGCCAGTCCTGCTCGGAATATTCCAAGCCTGTCCGCGTCTGTTCTGTGATGAGGCGATCTATCGCCTTTGTATTGCATTCGAAAAACGCGTCTTTTTTTTCATGGGTAAGCGGAATGGCTAGGCGTGTCGTCATGACACAGGCAAATATTGCACTGACAAATAAAATGCTTACGCGTATTTTTTTCATATGCCGCCTTCAATTTTCAAGCAGTTTTGATATCGAATGGCAAGGTGCCAAAGAGACAGAACGGTCATGAAAGCCGCCGATCCAATCCCGAAAATGTAAATGCTGCCGTGGACCAGGACTCCACCTGGGGTTGCCTGCTGCTTGTCCCAATATAGATTGAATGGGAGCGGCGCGGAACTGCCGGAATTTACAGGTCGGGGCGGAGCAGCGCTGCACGCCGGCGACAGCTGCCCGGTAAAATCACCAGTACCGCATGTGTGGCCTGGTGTGCTACCATTTTTTTCAAAAGCTGAAAGGAGCGGCATCATTCACGAACTTGAATTCCGATATAAGGATTACTTTGTTTCTCCTCGCGTGCGGAAAATATCCCTGCATGGCCTTGAGAGGCTTTGTGCTGAGTTCGTCATAGTTCATCTCGGCGAGGCTTCCCGGGCTGAGATATTCAGCACCGAACAATACTTCGACAGCGAAACTGAAGCATTGGATTGCGCCAGGCAGCGTGCGATTGCCTACATCGACGAGCTGCTTCCCTGATGGGATTTCTCACGAACGTTGTTGCTAGAACGTTCATGCCCCAATTTGAAATAAAGTAACAAGAGGGACGACCGCCAGAGGCGGGAGTATTGCCGGCCGTTTCTGGCGCACGGCATACTGCACCACCCGCTACATGGAACGGCGCCCTTGAAAAGAGGGCGCTGCCACGTATGCGGCCGCGCCTCGCCTGGCGCTCTTCAATCGTAGGTAGCGGCCAAGGTCACACTGCTAAAAGCCTGCCTGGCGTTGAGTAATATGTAATACCAGCGCTTGCTTGCCGGCGCGCTTATCGTAATGCTTTCGCGGTTGCCGGCGCCGTTGCTGACGGCGTCGTAGGACGCCGGGCTGGGATAGCGATCCAGCGCAACGTACAGATCGACGTCGCCGCTGCCGCCGCTGGTCCTCAATTTCAGGTTTTTTGCGCCTTCTGGCAGTTGGATATAGGCATAAGTCCGCTCCGTGGCGGAAAAGCCGCTGATCGCGCAATTCTTACCCAGGTAGCTGGACGAGGCGCAGCTTGGCAGTTGCGGGCCATCTGGCAGCGGCGGTTCACCGCTAGTGCCGGCGCTCATGACCCAGCTGGCAAACTCGCTATCATAGCGGGCGCCGATATACGCCATGGTGTTCTGGTAGCCCTCGTAGTCGCCGACGCGGAATTTTCCGGTAATGACATCGACATCATTGCGATGACGCTCGAACATGAAGCGCGTCGCCATATATCCCCAGCGATATGCGCGCAGCTGGTAGTCGTTCATGGCATAGGTATTGCCGAAAATCTGGCTCAGGCGGTAGACGCCACTACGGCTGCTGTCGATCGCCTCCTGGTCGTCATTCTTCTTGGACAGATACTCCGCCAAACCTTCAATCCACCAGACGGTCGGCTTGGCGGTGCTGGCGCCGAAATCGCCGAACATGTCGAAGCGGCCGTCGAGGTAATGGATATATTCGTGTTCCAGATTCCATATCTTGAATAGCGGACGCATCCAGGAAGCCTGGTGGGCAATGAAGCGGGCCTGGTTGCCGGCGCCGTCAGGGCTGCCTTCCAGATATATGCCGCCGTTGTTGGTGCTGATGCCGTAGATCGCCGCCGCATATTTGCTGTAATTGCTATAGTCGTCGAACACCACGACTTCCAGCGAAGTATTGTGATCATTGGCGACCGCCTTGCCGCCGGTTTGCAGCATGTCGTGGAAATATGCTTCTTCCGTCTTCAGCAGTGCGCACGATGCCTGCATCTGCGCCGGGTTCATGTCCTGGGCGCGGATGCTGATGGATGGACTGCAGGTATATTTGTTTTTCAGGACGGCGTCGGCCAGCCTGGCTTCGAAATTGCAGGTGCCGTATTCGGCGCAATTGGCGTTGTCGTTATATTTAACCGAAACCGCCGCCGCCAGCCAGAGTTCGCTGCCGGCGCCGGTCATGCTGGTGTCGGCCAGGAGCGCCTGGATCATGGCCTTGACGGCGTTTTTCTGAGCCGGGTACTGGAAGAAGCGGAAGGCTTCGTTGGCAGCATCGGTGAGCTGGTAGGCGGTTTCGGTGGGCAGCAGGGCGCTCTTGTTGCTGACGACAAAATTGTTCAGCGCGGCGGCATATGTCGCATCGTTCTGCAGCATCAGCTTGCCATCGGCTCTGCCGTGGGCATAGAAAATCACGGTCAGCGCGCCGGTAAAGCCGCCGGCTGCAGTCGGCTGGCGCAGCGCTTGCGCTGCATTCGGATTGCTGACGGTGTTGGTGTAGCGCAGCACCAGGTTCTTCATGCTGCCCAGATAGTATGGTTCATCGCCCATGTTGGTGATCAGCTTCAGCGTTTCGCTGGCGCTGGTCGGCGCCACGGCGTTTTCCCTGAACAGAAAATCGCCATCGACCAGCTGCCTGATCGGCGGCCGCAGGGCGGCAAGCAGTGATGAGGACGGAGCGGAAATGACGTTGCTGCTGGCAAGATAGTAGCCGGCGCGCAGGTAGATCAGCAGATTGACCAGGGCCCGGCTGCCGGCGTTGTAGGTACGGGCCTCCTGCGTGAAGCGGTTGGCGACGGCGCTGAAGTTACCGGCCGAGTATGCTTTGGCAGCCTGGGCGGCTGTCAGCGAGAACAAGCCGTAATGGCATTCATAGTCAGGCAGGTTGACAATATAGTCGGCCAGGGCATTGCCGTCATAGCCCGTCAATACATCCATATCCCGGCAATCCGGCGCGGCGGCCGTGCTTTTGCTGCGGTTGCCGGCGGCTGGCCGGGTCAGTGGCGGCAGCAAGTCGGTCCGCGGTTTTTTGCTTGGAGACAGGTTGAATCGCGACTGTTCCGGCGATGGCGGCAGGGTTTGCCGGGCACGCGGCATCGGCGCCTGGGTCGCCAGCGCCGGTTCCGGCGTGGCGGCCGGAACAGCGGCGGCATAAGACTGCAGGCTGAGCACCATCAAGCCTGCCAGCCAGAATGTATTCTTTGGAATCATCATCGGTTTATTGTCCTCATGTGAATTGCGGCGGCGCACCTCGCTGCAGGAGGTCAACGGCCGCCGGTCGGATAAAGTACATTGCCCGGATCAGGGTAAATAGCTGTCAGAGTTTGCAGGTAGGTGGCGGCCGGCGGCTGCAGGGCATGCTGGCCGAGCAGAAAAAACGCCGGTGCAGCGAGGTTTTCCGGGATTTTCGTGTGCCGGAAATAATTTTGATAAGAGGGTCTTGAAAATACGTTTGGCAACGCAATATCGGTAAAGTCTCCTCCAACTCTCCCTAAGTTTTGGATTTAACCCGCTGCCGCAAGGCTGGCGGGTTTTTTTTTCGCCGCTTGCGTCTCTTCGCAGGTGGACGGCGATTTGATAGCGTGCGCTAGGATTGTCATCCTGGAATTACAGGCTGTATCTTGATATCAGCAATAATAGATGCTGTCATGACAACAACTCTGCATGCATTGAGGACTTGCCGCCATCGAGCGATGCCGCTCAACACCAAGACGAACAGCTAGAAAAGCCTGCTGGTCTATGTATGGCTAGCGGCAGCTGTCATCCGTTAGATCGACATGCTGCGCAACATCTTCGACGCTTCCCGGTTGGCGATCAGCTGGGTGCCGTCGCGCATCTGGATTTGCAGCTGAGACTGGTCGTCCGCTCTCATCGATTCGACAAAATCCAGGTTGATCAAGGTTGAGCGGTGAATGCGGATGAATTTCCCCGGGTCGAGCCGCGTACTCAGTTCCGATAGTCCGATGCGCACCAGGAAGGTTTTTTTCCTGGCTGCGATCACGGTGTATTTCTCTTCCGATTTCAGATATTCGATCTCATCCGTCGCCAGCGGGAAAATATGGCCGCGGTCGCGTACCAGGATCCGCTTCAGCATGGCGGTTTCCTGCTCGGCTGCCTGCTTCAGCGCCAGTTGCAGCAGATCTTTGGATGGCACGGCGACCTCCAGCAATCGTTCGACAGCGGCATCAAAGCGCTCGCGCGAGAACGGCTTGAGGAGATAGTCGATCGCGTTCAGTTCGAATGCGATGACCGCATACTGGTCATAGGCGGTAGTAAAGATGAAATCCGGCGCGTGGGTCAGACGCTGCAGCACTTCCAGGCCGGTCATTTCCGGCATTTGAATGTCCATGAACACGGCGTCGGGCGCCAGCTTGTCGATCTGTTTCAGGGCGCTGGCGCCATCCGCGGCTTCGCCGACCAGGCGCAACTGCGGATGCGCCTGGATCCAGTCGCGCAGGGTTTCCCGGGCGAGCGGCTCATCTTCTGCAATAAAGACGGTTTTTGTTTTCATGGCTCTTTATGAGGTTGGTGAGATTGCGTCAGGGGGAGAGCAATCAGGCCGCTTCGAGCGGAATCGACAGGTGTATGGCGCAGCCGGCGCCCGGCGCCGTCCTGATCTCCAGATTTCCGCGCTGGCCGTATTCCAGCTGCAGGCGCCGGGCCACTGTCTTTACGCCTAGTCCGGCCGATTCCTTCATGGCGAGCTTGTCGCAGCCGGGGCCGTCGTCGCTGACCGTGATGTCGATGCCTTTGCCGGAGCTATTGATGTGGGCGCTGATAGCCAGCTTTCCCGGCCGGCTGTGCGGATTGAAGGCATGCTTGATGCTGTTTTCCACCAGCGGCTGCACGGTCAGCGCCGGCAGCAGATGGTAGCGGGCGGCATCGTCGATATCCCATTCAACATGCAGGCGGCTGCCCAGGCGCAGCGCTTCGAGGGCAAGATAGTCGCGCACAAACTTGAGTTCCTCATCCAGCGTCACCATGGTGTCTCCGCTTTTTTCGGTATCGAGAATATAGCGCAGCATGTCCGAAAATTTAAGCAGCGCAGTCTCTGCTGCGCTTGACTCCTTGCGGGTGAGGGCGATGATGGAATGCAGCGTGTTGAACAGGAAATGAGGATTCAATTTATTGCGCAGCGCCGTCAATTCCGACTTTGCCAGCAAGGCTTCGGCCTGCGCAATCGCGACAGACTGCAAGCGGGTGGTCTCGATGGCGCGGATGGCGTGGAAGATGCCTGCGCTGACCGCATACATCATGAGGTAGCCCCAGGATTGCCATATGAGCCATTGCTCTACATCTGATTTGGAAGCCTCCGGATTGCCATAGTAAAAAACAATGGTGGCTGCCAGAGACATGCACAGCACGGTGAGGAACAGGGCCGATCCGATGTGAATTGCGGCCGACGCCGCCGTACTGCGATTGCTGCGCTTCAGGTACCCGGTCAGCGGCCATACCAGGAACAGAAGAGGGATCGCCGGACCAAGGCAGCATGCCGCCGAAAGCAGGCCCTGTCCAACCCTGATATTGCCGTTGAACAGGCCTTCGCCCTGGGTCGCAAGAAAATAAAATAGAAAAACGGGCAACCAGGCAGCCAGATAGAGTAGCCAGATGCGACGACGCATGCTCGGTCCTTGTCAAATCTCCGATGCCCGATTGTCTACCAGAATGCAGTATTTGCGGCAGGCCTTGGTCTGAATTGAGGAAATCAGTGGCTGAAATGCCGGAATCGGAGATTTTCCGCCAGCTCAACGGGCCCGAGGATTGCTGCCGGTCCCGTCTAGCCTGCGGCGGACCACCTGCACAAGCTGGCCATGCGCTCGCGCCGCCGGAATCCAAGTTTTTCATAGAGCCGGGCGGCATGGTGGTTCTGGTCGGCCACCATTACCAGGCGGGCGGCGCGCCCGAAACCGTGTTCCGCAACATGATGCACCAGGGCGCGGCAAATGCCCCGGTTGCGATAAGAGGGTGCCGTGAAGACGGCCTGGAAGCGGCCGGTATCCCCGGCGAAAAATATACCGAGATTGGCAACCTGCCTGTCTCCAATAAATGCTCCCCACCAGTCACCGTGATTATTGCCGATCATTTGCTGGTACATCGCTTGTAATCCGGCCAGATAGCGCAAGAATTCCTGTTCCGGAAAGTGACCGGCGTTTTCGGCAATCTTCAGCGCCTGCCAGTCTGACCAGTCGGCCGCATTGCGATAGCGGCGCAGTGTGATTTCCGGGGAATATTGCGCAGCTGCGGCCAGATCCTGTGGATGGGCGATCAGAACGGTGTTTTCACTGAACTCATAACCGGCTTCGATAAATGCATCCGGTGTCATCGTCGCATCGCCGCGTACCGGCCACAAAAAAGTGTGATGCTTGATCAGCGGCGGCGCTCCTACAAGCTGACGGAAATCGTTTTCCAGCCGCGGGCGATCTTGATTGCGGGGCGCGTGTTCCAGCACCAGCAGGTTGCCGAAATAGTAGTCAGGAGTTGCGGGCGTCCGTACCACCGTGTATTCGCCATGGCGAATGACTTCTCCCTGGACGCGATTGAACATCAGTTCGGTCAGGATGCCCCAATGCGGGCTATTTTCTTCTTGTTTTTTCATGGTCGGATAAATACAAAATGGCCACATTCTTGCCAGGGCAAAGCCCGCGGTTCATACCCGGCTGGATATTCTTGCGCAGACCAGGCTGATACTGCGCTAACATTGGTTCGCCATCAACCACTGCTATCAACCGATGCGTCCAGTTCCGAAGAAAGTGCTGATTGCCGTAGCCGTCATATGCGTCATTATCGCGCTGGCGATTTTGCTTGGCCTTGCCTACGACAAGCGCCGATGGCTGGCATCATGCGACAGCGGCAATGAACTTTTCCGCCAGGAACAGAGCGTGCAAACCTGCGAACTGCAGTACGTAAAATCAAAAAAATAGGGCCGCGCAGCGCTTGCGGACCGCCATTCCCGATCTTATCTTTCGGTCAGCGCCAGCTTGACCGCCAGCGCGCCGAACGCGGTTGCAAAGCTGCGGCGCATCCATGTCATCACGCTTGGCCGGGTTATTACATGGTCGCGCATGACGGCGGCAAAGATGCCGTAGAGGGAAAAAATCACGAAAGTGGCCAGCATGAAGGTGCCGGACAGCTCGAGCATGCGGAATAGCGGATGGCTTTCTTGCGGGCTGACGAATTGCGGCAGGAAGGCGACAAAGAAGATGGACAGCTTGGGGTTAAGGATGTTGATGAGGATGCCGTCGATGATCACGCGCAGGTCGGAGCGCTGGTCCACGGCGCCCTCCACGCGTAATGCGCCTTTTTCGCGCAGCGAGTTCCAGGCCATGAACAGCAGGTAAGCGATGCCGGCATATTTGATGGCGTTGAAGGCCATGGCGCTGGAATGCAGTACCGCTGCCAGCCCCAGCATGGCGGCGGCAAGATGCGGCAGGATCCCGAGAGTACAGCTGAAGGCCGCCAGCACGCTGGCTTTGGCGCCGCGCGACAAGCCGGCGGAAAGCGTATAGATGACGCCGGTGCCGGGCGAGGCGACGATGATCAAGGTGGTCAGCAAAAATCCCAGTGTCATGAGTTTGTCTCCACTATTCAACTTGCGCGTCCGATCCAGCTGCGCCGGTTTCAAAGTTTATCATTGAAAGCAACGGGGAGATTTCCAGAGAGCACGAATTTGCTTGAGAAAGGGGGATTCAAGGCAAGGGGATTGCAAGAACGGCGGCCTTGCCGCGGCCCGCTGAAAAGAAAATGGGAGCACATAGCTGCTCCCATTTTTTTGATTCTCAGATCGCTTGCGACAATGCCCTCCGGACGGGACAGGCAATCGCACAGACTCAAGGTCCTGGCGAGTCTTCGAATAAGCTGGTTTTCCTGCCTAACGCACGAAGAATTTCCAGTTTCTCCGTTCGCTATTTCACATCAAGGAGCTTTGATATTGGATGCTTGCTTACCCTTAGGGCCTTGAGTGACATCAAATTGCACTTTTTGACCTTCCTTGAGCGTCTTGAAGCCATCCATGGTGATTGCGGAAAAGTGCGCAAACAAATCTTCGCCGCCATCGTCCGGTGTAATGAAGCCGAAACCCTTGGAATCATTGAACCACTTAACAGTACCTGTTGCCATGATAATCTCTCAATTAATTACACATCGTATTAGTGCTAAAGCGCTTGGCTTTTCACTAACTAATTTACACACGATCAAACTTTGAAGTGTGGCCACGCACTCAGACTAATGGTGCCAAGAGGTCGCTTCTGTACGCTAACCAACTTAAGACGGTTCGTCAATAGCGAATATGCATGGGCGGTGTTGTTTTCGTGCCAATCCTCTATTTTGTCATCTTGTTCACTGTTAGCGGACCGCCGCCAGCGTCTGCAGAAACTGCCTGCACCACCAGTGCACATTGTATTTGCGGACATTCGCCAGCAGCGCCGCGTGGCGCGCCTGGCGCTCGGCCAGCGGCATTTGCAAGGCGCGCTGGATTGCCTGCGCGGTGCCTGGAATGTCATAGGGATTGACCAGCAGCGCTTGTTTCAGCTGTTCGGCGGCGCCGGCGAAACGAGACAGCACCAGCACACCCGGATCGGCTTCATCTTGCGCTGCAATAAATTCCTTGGCGACCAGGTTCATGCCGTCGCGCAGCGGCGTCACCAGGGCGACGTCGCAAGCCCGGTACAGGCCGGGCAGCCGTTTGCGCGCCACCGTGCGATGGATGTAGCGGATCGGCATCCAGTCGAAATCGCCGTAATTGCCGTTGATGGCGCCGCACAGGCTTTCCAGTTCGTGCTGGATGTCGGCATAGGCGTCGACGTCTTCGCGGCTGGGCGAGGCTACCTGCAGCAGGGTGGCGCTGTGCTGGTTCTCTGGGTATTCGCGCAACAGTTCGTTAAAGGCGCGTATGCGCTGCGGCAAGCCTTTCGAATAATCCAGGCGGTCGACGCCGACCAGCAAGCGCCGCCGTGAATATTCAGTGCGCGTGCTCTCGTAGGTATCGACGGCCTCGCGCGCGCGTCCCAGCCGTTGGAATTCGTCTACGTCTATGCCGATCGGGAAGGCGCCGGCCTGCACGGTGCTGTTGAAGGCACGGAACTGGCCGGCGCCTATGGTTTCGGCGGTGGCTTCGGCTTTCACGTAATGCGAGAAATTCAGCAGGTCGGCTTCGCTCTGGAAGCCCACCAGGTCGTAAGCGAAGAGGGCCCGCATCAGCCATTCGTGCGAGGGAATCGCCGCTAGTATCTGCTGCGGCGGCAGCGGGATGTGGAGGAAGAAGCCGATGCGGTTGCCGCAGCCCATGGCGCGCAATTCAGCAGCCAGCGGAATCAGGTGGTAATCGTGGACCCAGATCATGTCGTCCGGCTTGAGCAGCGGCATCAGCTTGCGCGCGAACAGATGGTTGACGCGCCGATAGCCGCTCAGGTAACCGGATTCCAGGTTGGCGAGGTCGAGCCGGTAATGGAATACCGGCCACAGCACGCCGTTGGCATAGCCGCGGTAATAGGCGTCGTGGTCTTCCTGGCACAAATCGATTTCGGCCAGCGTCACCGGCCCCGCCTGATGCAGGCGCAGCTCGCCCTCGCCGGGAGTGCCGTCCTTGATTACGTCGCCGCTCCAGCCGAACCACAGGCCGCCAGTGCTTTTCAGGGTTTCGCCGAGCGCCACCGCCAGACCTCCCGCCGCCGGTTTGCGCGGATCGGCAAGTCGGTTGGATACTACTACCAGACGTGACATAGGCGCTTCCTTTCTTGATTTTAAAAACATAGGATGGGAAGGGGACTGCTGTCAGGATTCAGATGGCGCTCTCCCAGGCGGCCGACAAGCGCATCGCACAGTTGATGATGCCAACCATGGAATAGGTCTGCGGGAAGTTGCCCCACATTTCGCCTGTGACCGGATGGGTGTCTTCCGACAGCAGGCCGACATGGTTGCGGGCCGCCAGCATGGCTTCGAAAATCTCGCGCGCCTGTTGTTTGCGGCCGATGCGCGCCAGCGCGTCGATGCGCCAGAAGGTGCAGATATTGAAAGCGGTTTCCGGCCGGCCGAAATCGTCGGGCGCTTCGTAGCGCCGCATGTAGGGGCCGTCGCACAGGTATTTTTCGAGCGTGTCGACGGTAGCGATAAAGCGCTCGTCGGTAGGCGCCACCAGGCCTACCTCCACCATCAGCAAGACGCTGGCGTCGAGATCGCGGCCGCCGAAACTCTCGGCATAGGCTTGCCGTTCTTCATTCCACGAGTCGTTCAGGATGCGCTGGCCGATGGTCGCCGCGCGTTCATGCCAGTAGCCGGCGCGTTCGCCCAGTTCCAGCTTGCCGGCGATCTTGGCCAGGCGGTCGCAGGCGGCCCAGCTCATCAGCGCCGACGAAGTATGGATGCGCGAACGGGTGCGCAGCTCCCACATGCCGGCATCCGGCTGGTCATACAGTGCGAACGCGCGTTCGCCCACCGCTTCCAGATGCCGGAACTGCTCGACGCCGGAACGATGCAGCAGCCGCTCGTCGTGAAACGATTGCGCCGCGCCGAGGATGATATTGCCGTAGACATCGTGCTGGAAATGCTCGTAAGCCTGGTTGCCGACCCGGACCGGCGCATGATGGCGGTAGCCGGGCAAGTGGTCGAGCGTCAGTTCCGGCAAGGCTTCTTCCAGACCGATGCCGTACAAGGGTTGCACGTGGCCGCCGGCGCTGCGCACCACGACATTGCCGAGCCAGCGCAGATAGTCTTCCATGGTGCCCAGTTCCGACAGGCTGTTGAGCGCGCGCACCACGAAAAAGGCGTCGCGCAGCCAGCAATAGCGATAGTCCCAGTTGCGCGCGCTGCCGGGCGCTTCCGGCACGCTGGTGGTCATGGCGGCGATTATCGCGCCGGTATCTTCATACAGCGACAGCTTGAGCGTGATGGCGGCGCGGATCACCGCCGCCTGCCATTCCAGCGGCGTCGCCAGGGCCCGGCTCCAGCCGCGCCAATAGGCAAGCGTTTCCTGCTCCAGGTGACGCGCGGTATCGCCGATGCCTTCGCTCATGGTCTCGTCCGGCCCTAGGATGAAATTCAAGGGGCGGCTGACGACGAACGAAGTCTCGGCCAGCAGATAGCTGAGCGGAGCGTCGGTACTCAGGCGCAAGGTTTGCGCTGCGCCGATATAGCGGATGTGGTTGCTGCCGCGGCTGATCGCCGGCGCCTCGCGGCCCCAGTCGAAACGCGGGCGCAGCATGATGCGCAGGCGTGGCGCGCCGCTCAGCGGCTGGACGCGGCGGACGATCGTCAGCGGCCGGAAGAAGCGCCCGCGGCTGGGAAAGCGCGGCGCGAAATCGGTGATCTCCACGCCCTGGCCCAAGGTATCGTACAAACGGGTGTGCAGCACGGCGGTATTGGCTTCATACCACTGCTCGCTATGCGAAAAATTCTCTAGCTGGAAACTCCACAGGCTGCCGTTGTCGGTGGTGTCGAGCAGGGCGTTGAACACCGGATCGCCATCGAAGCGAGGCAGGCAGCACCACACGATGCGCCCCAGTTTGTCGATCAGGGCGTTGAAGGAACAATTGCCGATAACGCCAAGATCGAGCGACGAGGTGGAGGGAATTGCGACATCGGCGACAACCGAAGCAGCGGCCGACGTTTCCGTGGGGAGCGTGGTCATGGTTTCTTCCTTCACTTTGGTTATTGCAGAACCTGGGCCAGCATGGTGCGTACCGCGGCGGCGCTGGCGATGCGGGCGTGCGCCAGGCTGTCGCCGGGGCCGACCTTGATGCCGAGGCCGCCGCCCGACTGCACCCAGGCGAAGCCGGCCTCATCGGTGCTGTCGTCGCCTATGAAAACCGGGCGCCGGCCGATGAACGGCGGCTCCTGCATGAAGGCGGCAATCGCGCTGCCTTTGTCGGCATCCGCGGCCTTGGCTTCCACCACCATTTTGCCGCGCAGCAGAGCAAATCCGGCTTCGTGCCGCAGCGCCGCCGTCATCGCCTGCACGCAGGCCTGTTCAAGTTCCGGCGCGCGGCGGTAGTGCAGCGCCAAGGCGCCGCGTTTTACTTCCAGCAGCAGGCCGGCGTGTTGCGCCACCAAGGGATTGAGATGCGCCAGCAGGCGTTCGATCGAGGGCACCGGCAGCTGCGTCATGCAGCCATCGGCGCTGCGCCGCTCGACGCCGTGGACGCCCGCCGCGGGTAAACGCAAGGGGGCGAGGAAGTGATCGATCTGTTCCAGCGGACGGCCGCTGACGATGGCGAGCGCGCCGCCAGCCGCCCGTTGCAGCCGTTGCAAGCTTGTTATCAGGCCTGGCGGCACCAATACGCTCTCCGGGCGGGGAGCAAGATCGACCAGGGTATTGTCGAAGTCCAGAAACAGCGCATCGACGCTAAAGTCGTAAGCATGGTTTGGTAGGGGCATGCTATGTATGGCGGATTAAGCAAGGATTAGTTCCCGTGACGAATATGACGCATGCCAGTTTGACATCAAAGCGGATGCCGGCTTACGGCAACGTGAGCCGCAAGCCTGAGTGTCAGAAACCCTGCGCTTTCATTGCCTCGAATTCCATGGCGGCATTGCGCTCTTCGCTGGCTTCGATCGGCTCCATCGCGTCATCGACAAAGGTGGCGGCGCGTTCGGCTGCGCTCTTTGCCGAATCCAGGTTGAGGCCTGACTCTCCATCATCTTCGCCGGGCGGTTCCAGCATGTCCTTCAGCATGGCGCTCAGTTCCGGCGTATCCCACGGCTCGCCGTGGCGCTTCTTGACGTTGATGTAATGGCGGATTTCCGCATCTTGCTCTGGCGTCAACGGCAGCCCGCGAAAACTGCTCTTCGGATCAATCTCGGTCATGATGCCTCTCCCGATCTGCACTGCTTGAGCTTTGAGTGTAGACCTATTGTGGCCGCTAGTGGCGGCCCGGGAGAATTTTATGCCGGTTTTTTTCGCATTTTTTATCCGCTGCCCGGCTGGCGCCCTACAGTTTGGGGATGCGGATGCGGCTCACCATCAAGGCGCCCGACACCGCAAACATCATCACCATGGGATGAAACTGGAAGCCGCCGACGTAGACCACGCCCAGCCACAGCTGTTCGCCGAGAGCGCCATTCCAGGCGGCAGCGGCCAGCACCAGCACCAGCAGCATGGAAGTGGGGATCGGCGTGCCTTCGAAATATTTCACCTTGCCGTCGCCGTCGGACAGCTTTTCCGAAGTGACGTTATAGCGCGCCAGGCGCGATACCCCGCAGGCGACGAAAAATACCAGGATGATGCGGTCCACCAGCCCCTGCATGCCGCAGCCGTAGGCGATGATCGCCGGCGCCACGCCAAATGAAATCACGTCGGCCAGCGAATCCAGCTCGCGCCCCATGGCAGAGCTTTGCGCGCGCCAGCGGGCGATGCTGCCATCGAGAATATCGAACACCAGCGCCGCCGGAATCAGGGCGCAGGCGATGAGCAGATGCAGTACTTCGCGCGTCTGCAGATAGGTCATTACGGAAAACAGGGAGCCGACGCCGCAAAATGCGTTGCTGAGGGTGAACCAGTCAGCGAGATGGAACTCGCGAATCATTGAAAACGGCTTTGGTTTGGTCATTGCTTTTATCCGGGAGCTTATAGTGATAAGAGGGGAGGGAAAATCTCAGCCCCGAATTTATCACATAGAGGATGCGCGCCGGTAACTGTCGCTCTCTGTCATCGGACAGTGCGGATGACAGAGAGTGCGTTAAAAGCCGGGAACCGCCCGGCAGGCGCCGCGAGGCGTCAGCGGCTGTCGGCCTTGGCCAGCACCGGCTGGGTCCGGTACATGTCAGGGAACAGGCGCTTGAGATCGTCGATCTTGGGTAAATCGTTGACGACAATGTAGGGATAGCTCGGATTGCGCGTCAGGAAGTTTTGGTGGTAAGACTCGGCGGGATAGAAGCCGCGCAGCGCTTCCACCTTGGTGGCGAGCGCATTGCTGAACACTTTGGCGTGGTCGATCTGCGTCACATAAGCCTGCGCCACCTTGCGCTGCATGTCGTTGGCCGGGAACACAGCGGAGCGGTATTGGCTGCCGGTATCCGGTCCCTGGCGGTTCAGCTCGGTGGGATCGTGCGCCACCGAGAAAAATATCTGCAGCAGCTTGCCGTAGGTGACCTGGGTCGGGTCATAGGTGATCTGCACCGATTCCGCATGGCCGGTATCGCCTTCGCTGACCCGGTTGTACTGGGCGGTGTCGCGGCTGCCGCCGGCGTAGCCTGAGACCACATTGCTGACGCCGCGCACGTGCTGGAATACGCCTTGCACGCCCCAGAAGCAGCCGCCGGCAAACACCGCGGTCTCCGAATGTTCAGTCGCGACGGCCGTTTCGTCGCTGACCGGGGCGGGAACCATCTTTGCGGCTTCCGAGGAAAAGGCGAGATTCTGGCTGAACAGCAATGCCGCGCCGAGCGCGCAGGCGGCCAGCACGCCCCCGGTCCAGGGCAAGCCAGTGCTCACTGATTTTGTCTTTGTTGCTAACTTGTCCATGATGGTCATCCTCTTGGTTGTGATAAGTAAGGCAGCGCTGGTACTTAGTCGGCAGAGGAGAGATTTCCTTACGGACGATCGGTTCCGTTTCCGCGCATCGCTTGAGCCGATATTGCTTTGCCAATTCGTCCGTGGCAACATGCCATGGCCGCTTTCCGGCTGCTTAAACTTATCTACGAGAGAGAGTGTATGACGGTTTCATTAAGGTTGCCGGTGGCTGCGGATTACGCCGTTATCGCAGGGTGGATTGCCGATGCGGCAGCCTGTGCCCGCTGGGCCGGTCCGCAGCTGGCCTATCCCTTCGAGCCGGTACAGCTGCCGCAACTGCTGCATGTGCAGTCCGGCGCCAGCTACACGCTTTGCGAAGGAGATGCCGATATTCTCGGTTTTGGCCAGTACCGGCTGCGCCAGCCTGGCGTTGCGCATCTGTGCCGCATCGCCATTGCGCCGCAAGCGCGCGGCAGGGGGTTGGGCAAGATCTTGTGCAGCTTGCTGCTGGAAGAAGCGGTTCGTGCCTATGGCGTCAGCGCCGCGACCTTGCGCGTATATCGCGACAATCCGGCGGCGCACGCGATTTACGCCGGGCTCGGGTTTGTCGAGGTCGCGGCGGAATCGACTCCCGAGGTGCTATGGATGCAGGCGCAGATCAGCCACGCTGGCCTAGCGATGCCGCCGCTGGCCGCGGACGCAATAAAGTCTGCCTGAGCCAGGCGTTCAGCGGATCCGAATAGAAGCGTGCGCTCAGACCGGCCACCAGGGCGGACAGCAGCAGGAACAAGGCCAGCACCGGTAGCTTCCAGGCATAAGGCATGGCGCCTTTCGGCACCACGCTGCGCATCAGTCCGAGGACGACGATATGGAACAAGTACAGCTCATAGCTGTGCCGCCCCAGCCAGCGGATTGCGGCCAGCAGGCGGTTTCCTTGCAGCCAGGCCGGGACGTTTTCATTACGCGCGCCCAGCAGCAGCACCGCAGTGCCGGCGGCGATCAGGCTGAAGCCGAAGATCTCATGGCCATCGATGCCGCGCAGGTAAATGCTCACCACCAGGCATGCGGCGGCGACCTGGGCCAGGCGCCAGAGCCACCCCTGCAGGCGTACCTTTCTGGCCAACAGCGCGGCAAGGCAGCCAAAGGCGACCGCATCGAAACAGGCGGCGTAGCCGTACATGAAATAGATTTCGTCAGTGGTATGGAAGCTGCGGTAAATCGGCCCGATGACAATTGCCGCCATCCATATGGCAGCGACGGGCCACTCGCGTTTCAGGCCGAAGCAGAGCAGGGGAAACAGCAGGTAGAAAACTTCTTCCACCGACAGCGACCAGTAGATATTCATCGCGTAATTGAAATACCAGGCATGCTGCATCAAGACGTTGTGCCAGAAGGTCAGCACCGACAGCACTGCCAGCGGCATGCCGACGGCCGGCCAGCCCGGCTCGGCGACGTTCATGAAGGCAGGCTGGCCGAGCATGCCGAGTATGACGATGATGGCCAGCGCCGCCAGCAGGCAGGGGAAGATGCGCGCCATGCGGAAGACATAGAAGCGCTTGATGTCGACTTGGGCCAGACTGCCATAGCGCTTGATGGTGGTGGCGGTGATCAGGTAACCGGAAATCGCGAAGAACATGGTGACGCCGTAGTTGCCGTTGAGCGTCAGCGCGCGGATGGCTTCCTTGGAGAGCAGATAGCGCAGCGGACTGTCGGTCAGCGAATAGGACAGCTGGTAATGCAGCAGCAAAACCAGGCAGATCGAAATCCCTCTGAGTAAATCTATTCTGAAGTTGCGGCCAGCAGTCATCGGGTTTCCCGGCGAGTTTTTAGTATGGCAGATTCTACTTTTTATTCGCGCACGGCTGCAGGCAGAAAGGCGCTTTTTTTCGCCCGGATTAATTCACGCCGCTGGCAGCCGGCAGCAAATGCAGCTGCGCGTACTGCAGCAGCATGATGGTTTTGCCGTCGGCGATTTCACCGCTAGCCACCATCTGCATGGCGCGTTCCAGCGTCAGTTCCAGCACCTGGATATCCTCGCCCTCGTCCTGCAGGCCGCCGCCGTCGCTGATGCGCGCATCCGGCGCATATTCAGCGACGAAGAAATACAGTTTTTCCGTCACCGATCCCGGGCTCATGAAGGCTTCGAACACTTTGCGTACTTCGCGTACGCTGTAGCCGGTTTCTTCTTCTACTTCCGCCCGGATGCGCTGCTCCGGGCTGGCGTGGTCGAGCAAGCCGGCGGCGGTCTCGATCAGGAAGCCGTCATGGCCGTTGCCGAAAGTGGGAAAGCGGAACTGGCGGATCAGGATGACGCTGCGGCGCTCACGGTTGTAAAGCAGGATGGTGGCGCCGTTGCCGCGGTCGTAGGTTTCGCGCGTCAGGGTTTGCCAGCTGCCGTCGCCGCGGCGATAGTCGAAGGTGGTTTTTTTCAGCAGATACCAGTCGTCCGACAATACTTCAACCTTGCGAATCTTGACTCTGTCATCGTGCATGCAGTGCTCCTGGTGGTGTTTGGATGGACTTACGTCGTGGACTTGCGTTAATTAAATTTATCATGCAATATCGTGAAATATCAAGAAAAAACGTGCAAATAAATTTATGCTAACCCTGCAACGCAAACAGCATCTGCTGGAAATCCTGGAGCGCGACGGCCAGATCGTCGCCAAAACATTGAGCGAACAGCTCGGCCTGTCGGAAGACACCATCCGGCGCGACCTGCGCCAGCTGGCGCAAGAAGGCTTGCTGCAACGCGTACACGGCGGCGCTTTGCCGGCGTCGCCGGCGCTGGCTGCTTTCGCCGAACGCCAGCAGATCTCGACCGACGCCAAGCCGGCCATCGGCCGCGCCGCCGCGGCCATGATCCAGCCCGGCCAGGTGGTGTTCGTCGACGGCGGCACGACCGCGCTGCAACTGGTGCGGCAGCTGGCGCCGACCCTGCGGGCGACGGTGGTGACGCATAGTCCGTCCATCGCCATCGAACTGGTGTCGCATCCGCATATCGAAGTGATCATGATAGGCGGCCGCCTGTTCAAGCATTCGATCGTGGGGGTAGGGGCGGCTGCGCTGGAAGCGATAGCCCGGATTCGCGCCGATCTGTATTTCATGGGAGTGTGCAGCTTGCATCCCGAGGCTGGCATCAGCACTGGCGATTTTGAAGAAGCCGGCGTCAAGCGCGCCCTCAGCGATGCGGCGGCCAGGACGGTGGTGCTGGCCTCGCCGGAGAAGTTGGATACGGCCTCGCCATTCCAGATTGCACCGCTGAGCCAGGTCAGCGACATTGTGGTCAATGCCGGGGTGGAGGAAACCTTGGTCGCACCTTATCGCAAGATGGGGATAGCGATTACCTTGGCTTAGCCAGAGGTGTGAAGCTTGAGCCGTTTGCTTAGCGCCGCAGATTTTTTGCGCTATGATCAAGCGCGGCTGTCCCGATAAATCCCCATATGCACCCATGCAACACATCAATCCGCCAGAACTGCAGAACAATCTTGTTTATCTACGCCCGCTAAACCGAGCCGACGCGCCCGCCTGGCATGCCTATCTGACCATGCCGCATGTGCTCGAACACACCAGCTGGCAGCTGCGTTCCATTGACGACTTGCTGCAGAAATTCGACGCCCTGGAGTCTTCGGATCCGGCTTCGGAACTGCGTTTTGCCATCGTGCTGCGCAGCTCCGGCGAATTGGTGGGCACCATCGGTTTTCATAGCCTGTCGCTGCTCAACAAGACTGCGGAGATCGCCTATGATCTGGCGCCCGGCGTCTGGGGCAGGGGGATTGCGCCGTCTGCCTGCGCGGCGATGGTGGATTGGGCTTTCAACCATCTTGACGCAGTGCGGATCCAGGCCACCGCGCTTGACTCCAATATTCGCACGGTGAGAGTCCTGGAAAAATGCGGCTTCCAGCGCGAGGGCTTGCTGCGCAACTTCAGGATGGTGCGTGGCCAACCTCGGGATTTCTGGATATACGCGCGCACCGGCGGCTAAAGCCGTAACCTGCGTTAGGCCGGTTTGACCACGCCTGATTCGGCGAGGCGCGCCTCGGAACGGTCGCCCAGCAGGTAGCGCGGGCCGCTGCCGCGCCGTTGCGCCGTATCCTCAGGGTTGTAGAGTGCGCACTTCTTGAGCGACAGGCAGCCACTGCCTATGCACGAGGTGAGCTGGTCGCGCAACGCTGTCAGTGTGTCGATGCGCTGCTGCAGCAACGGTTGCCACGAGCGTGAAAGGCGTTCCCAGTCCTGTTTGGTCGGGGTGCGTTGCAGGGGCAGGGTAGACAAGGCCAGCTTGATCTCGTCCAGGCTTAGCCCTACCGTTTGCGCGACGCGGATAAAGGCGACCCGGCGCAGCACGTCGCGCGCGAACTGCCGTTGCCTGCCTGCTTCGCGCTTGCTGCCGATCAGGCCCTGCTCTTCATAGAAACGCAGCGCGCTGGCGGCGACGCCGGAGCGCTTGGCCAGCTCGCCGATGGTGATTAATTGATCGCTCATGATGTCCCTCGAAATTCATGTTGACTTCAAGTTTACTTGAACTTTGATAATCAGGGCGTCATATCAATTTCGAGGCTATGCAATGAGCGAACTGATCCAAGACCTTACACTCCAGCAGCTGCTCGACGCCAACGGTCGTTTTGCGCTGAACGGCAAAGGCACCACCAATCATTGCCCGATGGCGCTATGCGCGCTTGCCGCCATGGGGGCGCCGCCGGCGCGCCTGCATGAATTCTTCGAGCAGTGGGAGCGCCGTTTTGCGCTGCCGGAGGCGCCGCTTGGCTTGCCCATCGCGCGCGAATCGTGGACGGCGTATATCAGCCAGGCTGACGCGTTTGCCGCCTTGCGCCTGTGTTTCCAGGAATGGATGATGGAAGAAGGTCCGGATGCGGTGATCGGGCAGGTTTTCAGGCGGCTGCCGTTTGCCCCGGCCAGCGGCGCATTTCACGCGGTAATCCGGCTTGCCTATGGATTGGAAGCGATGCACGACGGTGAAATTGCTGCCGGCCTGGCCGCGCTGGTCAGCGGCAATCTGCCGATCGAGATCGCCGTCGACGAGCATCACGTGGCAGCCTCCGTCGGCGCCGGCCTGGCCAGCCTGTCGGCAGCCTTGCAGGGCGCCGTATTCAAAGGCGACATGATTACCACCCGTCTGCGCGCGGTGGCGCTGCATCCGTTGTTCCGCTCGGCGCTGCCGGCGCCGCCCAGGCTGACGCCGCTCAACACTGTGCTGCTGGACGACATGGCGCGCGCGGCGATCCAGTTGTATTGGCAAACAAATAATTTCACCGCCATGCATATGGTGACCGGCCTGCACGCGGTGCGCCGTGTTTTCAGCCATTTGCCGGAACAGGCCGCAGAGAGTCTGCTGCCAGACTTGTGGCAGGCCTTCTGCGCGGCCTACGTATCGATCGGGGCGCCGCCGCTTGCAGAGGACAAGGGCCATGCCCTGGCGGACGGCGCCGATCCCTGGCCGCAACTGTTCAGGCTGGCGCTGTCATCCGATGACGACCATGACATCAAGACCGTGTACACCTGCTACTGTGAAAACCTACGGGCGCCGTCGCTCCTGTATTCGGCTGCCGCGGCACGACGGGTGCGGCATCTGAGTTGATTTACGGCGGCGGATTCATGGTAAATTCGACCTGAATTCTTTAACCGGCTGCCGTGCCCAGCTTTGGATCCGCCGCAATGATCGACGCCATACAATCAGTTGAATCCCATGACCTTGAGCAGCTGCGCCAGTTCACGGAACGCATCATCGTCGCCGAGAAGGTCGCCGACGATCCCGTGCTGCAAACGGAGCTGATCCGTAACGTTCATCAGAATCTCGACTGGTGGCTGGAAAACCGTGAGCATTGCTGCCATCTCAAATATACCCGCGACGGCCGCATAGTCGCTGTGGTGCTGGTCAAGAATTTCTGGAATCTGTGCAGCTTGTTCGTCACGCCCGAGCTACACCGCCAGGGCATAGGCCGGGCATTGACGTTGGCGGCGGTCCAGCAATGCCGCGCCTTGAGCGAGCGGCCGGCGATCCGCCTCAACGCGGCTCCCAATGCAGTGGCCTTCTATGCTGCCCTGGGATTCCAGCCGGCGGAAAGCAGCAGAACGCTGCCGCCTGGATTCCGCGCCATGGCGCTGCGATTGTGAACGGCGTCTGGTCCTTGCATCATGCTCATTGCAGAACCAAACCGAGAGGAGTGCTGAATTGAGTGAAAAACCGACGTCAAAAAATGCCGAGGGCGTATTCGAACCCTTCCACGTCAGCCGCGTGCCCTGGGTGGAATTCTCACGCGGCGAGCGCTTCGGCCTGCGTTACCGGCACCTCAGCTCGTTTGGCGGCGCCTCGCAGATCGGCGTTTCGATGGAAGTGCTGGAGCCGGGCAGGCAAGCCAACCAGTCGCACTACCATTTGCTGGAAGAGGAGCATGTCTTCATCCTGGAGGGTAGTTTGACGCTAGAACTGGGCGCGCAGGTTTATGAACTCTCTACCGGGCACTACGTTTGTTTCCCCGCCGGCCAGAAAGTCGGCCATGCCATGATCAATCGCAGCCAGGCGCCATGCCGCTACCTGGTGTTCGGCAACTCTCATGCGGGCGATGTGGCGATCTTTCCCGAGACCGGGCGGGTGGATGTGAAGCTGATGGGAGAGGGCTATCGCAAGTCGGCCGTGATTGAGTACTGGGAAGGTGTCGATGTCGGGCAGCAGGGGCGGCCCGACGAAACAGCTTAGAACGTCAGCATTTGGCAAAGAACATCTTGGTCTTTGCATCCTTGCGTTCCTTGTCTATCCATTCCTTGGTCTGCACCGGGCTTTGCTGCAAGCCGGTATGGCCTTTGCGCGCTATCCGTTCATCGTCCATGCGGTCGAGTTCCTGCACGCGCTCTTGCAAGCGCCGGCATTCTTCGCTGGCGCCGGGTTTCGCATTATCCAGCGAGGCGCGCGCGCCGTTATCCTGGGCCTGGGCGCTGGAAAGGCCGGCTGAAGCCAGCAGCATGGCGATGGCGATGGATTTTTTGATAGTCATGTCTGTCCTTGAGTCCTGTATATATTGACGTTGAAGGGCAGCCGGCCTGGCGCTTCAGCCTTGCCGGTTGCCGGAAAAATCAGCGATGGCGGTGATCGTTGCCGCGCTGATGATCGCGCCGCTGGTCATGGCGTCCGCCATGATGACCGCCACCATGCTGCCAGCCGCCGCGATGCAGTTCCCAACCGTTGCGGCCGTGCTGCCATTGCGGCCGGTCGTAGCGATAGCCATTGCGCGCCCTTTCCCAGTGTCCGCCAGCCCAGACATGGCGCCGGCCATCCCAGTTCCAATAGCCTGGCGCCCACAGGTAGCCGACGCGCGGCGGCGGCATGCGTTCATATCTTGGCGGTGGCGGCGGCGTGCCGATAATGATGTTGACGCCAATTTGCGCCATTGCCTGGGTAGGCAGCAGAGCGGCCGCGCCAACCGCGGCCAGCGCGAGTGCGCAGAGCATACGTTTCATAATCATTTTCTCGTGTTGTTCATTTCGGGGTAACTATACCGGTAATTGTTTAAGCGCCAAGTAATGATGCATTTAATTACATTCAGCGCTGTTGCTGTACATGCAAGTTGATATCTGGCGCCGAGTGCTGAAAAAGCCCTATAATTATGTATGTACGCATACATAATTATAGGGCTTGCACATGCAGGACTTTCGCGGAAAAATGATTTACAAGGCCGTCCAGCTGCTGCCTACCCATGGCTACGCCGGCATCACGCTGATGCATGTCGCCCGCGCATGCAAGGCGCCGCGCGGCTCGCTGTATCACTATTTCCCGGGAGGGAAAGATGAGCTGATGACAGCGGTGCTGGAGGCGACCAAGGAATACGGCCTAGGCACTTCCATCATTTCCAGCTCGCGGGCGCCAACGCTGAAGGGCTATATCGCCGACATGGGCAAGGCGCTGGCGACGGCGCTGAGTGCGTCGCACTACGAGTTGGGCTGTCCGGTGGCGGCGATTTCGATGTCAACCGAAAAGAGCAATCCCTTGAATCGACAATGCAAAGTCATTTACGCCGACTGGTGCCTGGCGTTGCAAGCCAGGCTGCAGGCTTACGGTGTGCCGGCCAGCCAGGCGGAGGGACTGAGCGGCAACATTATCAATACTTTTCAAGGGGCGTTGCTGCACGCTCGCCTGGCAGGTTCCAGCGAACCCGTTGTGCAGGCAGCGCTGTTGTTGCAACGAGAAATCCAGCAATTCAAGCACTAATATCATTAAACCTTACCCTCCGGAGCAGGCTATCCCCATGAATTTATTCTTTCGGCTTTTCTATGTGCTTCTTGCCTCCTTCTTTCGCCCGCGCCTTGCAATCGCCAAGGCCGTCAGCGACATTGCTCTGATGACCTTTCCCAACGACCTCGATATCAACCTGCACGTCAATAACGGCCGCTACCTGACGCTATGCGACCTGAACCGGGTGGATCTTTTCATCCGTACCGGGCTGGCCCGGGTCATGATCCGCGAAGGCTGGATGCCGATCGTTGCCGAGCACACCATGGTCTACCGCAAATCGCTGGGCGCCTTCAAGAAATTCCAGGCAAAGCTGGAGGTCACCCATTGGGACGAGAAGTATTTCTTTATGCAGCACGTTTTTTCCGTGGACGGCAAGATCATTGCCGAAGGCACTTCCAAAGGCGTGGTCAAGGGCAAGCAAGGGGTGATCCCGCCTGATACAGTCGCCGCTGCCGTGCTTGCTGCCAATGGCGGCGTGGCGTCGCCCGGTCAATAACCATTAGACGCCGAGCCGCTCCATGGATCTGTCCTCCCGCCATCTCGTATTTCACGCTGCCGTCGTCTTGCTGATCGGCTTGCTTTACGGCGCGCCTTACGCCAAAGCCATCAAGCGCGGCGCCGCTGCCCAAATCGTCAATTCCTGGCGGGTTGCCCACCTCAGCATCCCGCTTGGGGCGACCTTGATGTTCGCCATCGCCGCCGTGCTGCCATCGTTCACGGTGAGCGCCGGGTTCAAATGGAGCATCGTCGGCGCGCTGTTGCTGTCTTCCTATGCCTTCTGCCTGGCTACGCCGCTGGCGGTAATTACCAGCGATCGCGGACTGGCGTCGGGCGCGAAAGGCTTGGCGCGCCTGGTCTATCTGGGTAACATGGTTGGCGCCGGCAGCTCTCTGCTTGCCGCAGCGCTGCTGGTTTGCGCCGGATTTATTTCACTCTGGTAGCCGTGCGAGCATCGTTTGCGCCACTGCGCTTACACGAAAGACCACCATGCTGCATACCTGCATTGACCACCTTGTGATCACCGCGCCTTCATTGGCGGAAGGAACTGCATACGTACAGCAGGCGCTCGGCGTCGCGCTTGCAGCCGGCGGCGAACATCCGCGCATGGGTACCCATAATGCTCTGCTGCGGCTGGGCGAAGGACTGTTCCTGGAAGTGATTGCCGTGAACCCGGAGGCGCCGCCACCGGAGCGGCCGCGCTGGTTCCAGCTTGACCGGATCACGCCAGATATCCGGCCGCGCCTGGCGACCTGGGTCGCGCGCACCAGCGACATTGCTGCTGCAGTCGCTGCATCTCCCATCGCGCTGGGGCCGATTGTGCCGATGACGCGCGGCCAGCTGCATTGGCTGATCACAATTCCTGACGACGGCAGCCTGCCGCTGCACGGCGTCGCCCCGACGCTGATCGAATGGCGAGTCCAGCCGCATCCGGCCAGCAGGCTGCCTGACCTGGGTTGTTCCTTGCTGGGTCTGGAGGCCAACATGGCGCCTGCCGATGCGGAGCAGCTCAACAACATGCTGGCGCTGAACGATTTCCAGGGAGCGTTTTCCGTGAACCTTATCGGCGCCGGCATGGCGCCCAGCCTGGCGGCGTATATCCAGACACCGGCCGGGGTGCGCCGGTTAGGCCCTTCCGCAACTGTCATCCCTGTGTAATTTTCCCCGTGTATATTTCTTGTTTTGTTGCAATGATAATAATTTATTGCGACGGCAAAGTCTCGCTTCAAATGTCAGTCTGAGGGTATTCCTGGCCTGTCAGGATTTTGTCAGCTTCCATTCAGGTTTTTGACAGGATAGCTCTGTAGTCTGTAGCAGTCCCAGTTAGGGGCCATGTGCGGAGCGCGGTAAAAGGCGCCCGCATATGTCAGGTTTTCCGCGGACTGCTGGTTGGCGGCTGATTGAGATCAATGGGTATTCACTGGCGCTGCTTCGATGTTTAAAAATTCTCTATTGCTAAGGCGCCAGGCCCTTGTGCTTTCAATGCTGTCGACGCCGCTGGCCGGGCAATTTGTGACGCATCTGCTTGAAAAGAGCGGCTGCGCTGAAGTGCTGAAATTCTCTTTGGTCAAGACTCCCGCAGACCCCAGTCCCTGATATCCCCGATCCAGCAGGCTGCCATTGCGCGCTGTACATGTTCCCTGCGCGGTTTGCCAGCCGCGCCAGATCAAGCCGGATCCGCCAGCACTGGCCGCATCCGTTGCAAATAAATAGTATCCCGCCTTTGCAAAAGCGCAGCTTGCGGGATGACGTGAAAACCGATCTTCCAATACGAGCATCATCATGAAAAATAATCTCTTGCAGCGCCAGCCCCTCGCGGTCGTTGCCGTCGCCACGCTGATTGCCGTCGCCATCGCTTTCGTCGCCTTCGGCCATCAGGGCAAGGCCGCTGCCGCCGAAGCCGGCGCCAGCTCCAGCCTCAATTTCATCAGGCAGGGTGCGCGCATCACGATTCCGGAACACTCGCCGCTGCGCTCGCGCGTCGCCGTGCAAACCGTCGCATCGCTGGATGCAAGCCATGCGCTGGAATTGCCGGCGCAGGTGGAAGCCGATCCCGGCCGCACCATCAATATCCTGCCGCCGGTGGCCGGCAAGGTGCTGGAACTGAAGGTCGGCCTTGGCGATCATGTGCGCAAAGGGCAGTTGCTGCTGGTGATGACCTCCGGCGATTTTGCCCAGGCCACTTCCGACCTGCAAAAGGCGCGCGATACGCTGCAGCTCACCAAACGCGTGCTGGATCGCCAGCGCGGCGTGCAGCAGGCCGGCGCCGGCGCGGCCAAGGATCTGGAACAATCGGAAAGCACCTATGTCCAGGCGCAGGCTGAATTCGCCCGTGCCGATACCCGTCTCAAATCGCTCAACGCCAGCGGCGTCAGCGCCGCCGACAGCGGCGGCCAGCGGCTCAACCTGGTGGCGCCGAATTCCGGCAGCATCACCGCGCTATCGATAGGCGCCGGGCAGTCGGCCAACGATCCGAATGCGGTTCTGATGACCATCGCCAATCTGGACAATGTCTGGATCACCGCCAGCGTGCCGGAAAACATGCTGGCCTCGGTCAAGAAGGGGCAGGCGGTGAACATCAGCCTGCCAGCCTATCCGGGCGAAAAATTCCGCGGCAATGTGGCGTTTGTCAGCGATGTCCTGCAGCCGGATACGCGGCGGGCCCTGGTGCGCATCAGCGTGCCGAACGGCGACGGCAAATTCAAGCCGAACATGTTCGCCAACGCCTCGTTTGCGGTGGCCCAGTCCGCGGCGCCGGTGGTGCCGCCATCCGCCTTGCTGATGAATAATGAAAACACCACAGTGTTCGTCGAGGTGGCGCCATGGACCTTCGAACGGCGCACCATCGAAACCGGTAATCAGGAAGACGGCAGCGTGAGGATCCAGAAGGGTTTGCTGGTCGGTGATCGCGTAGTGATCAAGGGCGGAGTGCTGCTCAATGATTAACAAGATCGTTCGTTATTGCCTGCAAAAGCGTTATGCGGTGATCTTAGTGGTGCTGATGGTGACCCTGTTCGGCTATTACTCGTGGACGCGGATGGCGGTGGAAGCCTATCCTGAACTGTCCGACGTTACCGCCCAGGTCACGACCCAGGCGCCCGGCCTGGCGGCTGAGGAAGTGGAGCAGCAGATCACCATCCCGCTGGAGCGTCAGCTGAGCGGCACGCCCGGCCTGGTGCACATGCGCTCGTCCAGCACTTTCGGCCTCTCGCTGATTACCCTGACCTTCAAGGATGGCGCCGAGGATTATTGGGAGCGCCAACGCGTCACCGAGCGCATGACCCAGGCCGCGCTGCCTGCGGGCATCACGCCCAGCCTGGATTCGGTGACCAGCGCCGCCGGCGAAATTTACCGCTATACCTTGGAATCCGACAGCAAGAACCTGCTGGAACTGTCCGAGATCCAGCGCTGGATCGTGATCCCGGAATTGCAGCAGGTGCCCGGCATCGCCGAAGTCGGCAATTTTGGCGGCTTGACCATGGAATACCAGCTGGAAGTCGACCAGCAGCAACTGCAGCGCTTCGGCGTTTCGCTGTCCGACGTCACCAGCGCCATCAACAACAATAACGCCAACGCCGGCGGCAGCCGCATCACCCGCGGCGAGCAGGGCTATGTGGTGCGTGGCATCGGCCTGATGCGCAGCCTGACCGATCTCGGCAACGTGGTGGTCAAGCAGTCCGGCGGCGTGCCGGTGCTGGTGCGCGACCTCGGCAAGCTGCAGTACAGTCACCAGGAGCGGCAGGGCATCCTGGGCAAGGACCGCAATCCCGACACCATCGAGGGCATCGTCAAGCTGCTGAAATATCAGAACGCCTCGGAAGTGATCAAGGATGTGCACGCCAAGGTCGAGCAGCTGCAAAAGCAGCTGGCGCCTATGGGCATCAAGATCGTACTCTACATCGACCGCGACGACCTGATCCAGCTGACCATCCACAAGGTCGGCCATACCGTGCTGGAAGGCATCGGCCTGGTCTGCATCGTTCTCATCCTGTTCCTCGGTAGCCCGCGCAGCGCCTTGGTGGCGGCAGTCACGATCCCGCTGGCGCTGGTGACGGTGTTCATCATGATGTACCTGACCAAGATGCCGGCCAACCTGTTTTCGCTGGGCGCGATCGACTTCGGCATTATTGTCGACGGCGCCATCGTGGTCACCGAAGCAATCCTGCGGCGGCGCGAAGCCAAGCCAGAGGCGGAGCTGAGCGAAACCGATGTGCGCGACGCCACCACCGAGGTGATACGGCCGATTTTCTTCGCTACCCTGATCATCATCGTCGCCTATCTGCCGCTGTTCGCTTTCGAGCGTGCTGAAGGCAAGCTGCTGTCGCCGATGGCGTTTACCGTCAGCTATGCGCTGATCGGTGCGCTGGTATGCAGCATCGTGCTGGTGCCCGGCCTGGCTTACATGGCCTTGCACAAGCCGCGCCGGATTTTCCATAACAAGCCGCTGGAGTGGCTCAGCGCCGGCTACCGCAACACCCTGGGACGGCTGCTGGCCAATCCAGCGGTGTCGTATGTCCTCGGCGCGCTGGCGCTGGCCGGCGTGATCGCCCTCGGCGCGGCTACCGGCCGGGAGTTCATGCCGAACATGGATGAGGGCACCCTGTGGCTGCAAGTGCAGATGCCGTCCGGACTGTCACTGGAAAAGGGCAGCGAGATGGCCAGCGAGCTGCGCCGCACCTTGCTGGAATTCCCGGAGGTGTCGTATGCGGTGACCCAGCTCGGCCGCAGCGACGACGGCACCGATCCCTGGACCCCTTCGCACATGGAAGTGCCGGTAGGGCTGAAGCCTTACAGTAGTTGGGCTAACGGCGAGACCAAGGAGCAGTTCGTGCACAAGCTGAACCAGCGCCTGGCGCAGCTGCCTGGCTTCTCGATCGGCATCAGCCAGCCGATCAGCGACGGTGTCAACGACGCGGTCGGCGGCGCCCACAGTCCGCTGGTGATCCGCGTGTACGGCGACAATTTCAAGGAATTGCGCCGCATCGGCGAGCAGGTCGTCACGGTGCTCAAGCAGGTCAGGGGCACGGCCGACGTCGCCATCTTCCAGGAACCGCCGGTGCCGCAGGTGGCGATCGATATCGATCGCGCCGCTGCGGCGCGGCTGGGGATCAATGTCGCCGATATCGCCGCCCTGATCCAGACCGGCATTGGCGGCGCGCCGGTCACGCAACTGTATGTGGCGGACCGGGTGCATAACGTCACAGTGCGCTTCGCCAAGGACAGCCGCAATAGTCCGGAGGCGCTCGGCAATCTGTTGCTGACCACTGCCAGCGGCGCGCGCATTCCGCTGTCGCAGGTGACCCATATCCGCACTACCACCGGCGAAAGTACGATCGCCCATGAAAACACGCACCGCCAGCTGACCGTGCGCCTGGACTATGCCGATCGCGACCTGCTGTCCTACTACCAGGAGGCGCAGGCCCAGGTAACGCAGAAAGTGCATTTCGACAAAGCCAGCTATCGTCTCGAATGGGCCGGCCAGTTCGAGAACCAGGAGCGCGCGCAGTCGCGCCTGATCCTGGTGTTCGGCCTGGTGCTGGGCCTGATGGCGGTTATCCTGTACGCCGGCTTCGGCAAGTTGCGGCAAGCGCTGCTGATACTGGGCGTGGTGCCGCTGGCGGCGCTGGGCGGCCTGATTGCGCTGCGCGTCACCAACGGCACCATCAACGTCGCCACCGGGGTCGGCTTCATCGCCTTGTTCGGGGTGGCGGTGCAGAACGGCATCATCATGGTGTCCAACATCAATCGCGTGCGGCGCCAAGGCATGGCCTTGCGGGATGCGGTGCTGGCAGGGGCGTTCGAGCGCTTCCGGCCGGTGCTGATGACGGCCACGGTGGCTTCGGTCGGCATGCTGCCGGCGGCGCTGGCTACCGGCGTCGGTACTGACGTCCAGCGTGGCCTGGCGACGGTGGTGGTGGGCGGGCTGGTGGTCGCCACCATGCTGACTCTGTTCATCCTGCCCGCTTTCTATTATTCGCTGGAAAACTGGATCGAACGCCGCCGCGGCATCAGTAAAGAGCGTGACGGACGCTAAGGCGCCGGATAAAAAACGAGCAGGTAAAAATATGAATACAACGAAATTGCATTTCAATTGGCCGCTGAGAATCTGCGTGATGGCAGTAGCGCTGGCGCTGGCCGGTTGCGCCGCCGGACCGGATTTCAAGCAGCCGGACGCGCCGGAAGTCAAGGCTTACACTAAAGAGCCGCTACAGGCAAAAACCTCGTCCGCAGAGACCACCGGCGGCGCAGCCCAGCAGTTCGTCGAAGGCATGGATATTCCCGCCCAATGGTGGACCCTGTTCAATTCTCCGGCATTGAATGCCGTCATCGGACAGGCGCTCAAGGCCAATCCGGATCTGCAATCAGCGCAGGCGGCGCTGCGTGCCGCCCAAGAGCAGGTGTCGGCGCAGCAGGGTGCGTTCCTGCCGAGCGTCAACGCCAGCCTGGCGCCGACCCGGCAGAAGCAGCCTGTGTCGGCGGGGCAGGGCACGTCGCCGTTCAACCTGCACACCGCCCAGGTCAGCGTTTCCTATACGCTGGATGCGTTCGGCGGCAACCGCCGCCAGGTGGAAGGTTTGCAAGCCCAGGCCGAGCAGCAGAAATTCCTGCTGGAAGCGGCTTATCTGACGCTGACCTCGAACGTGGTCGCGGCTGCCGTGCAGGAAGCCGCATTGCGTGCGCAGATTGCGGCGACGCAGGAAGTGCTCAAGGTGCAGGGCGAATTGCTGACGCTGCTGCAGCGTCAGTACCAGCTGGGCGATGTGGCCCAGGCCGACGTGCTGGCGCAGCAGGCGGCCCTGGCGCAGACCCAGGCCAGCCTGCCGCCCTTGCTAAAATCGCTGGCGCTGCAGCGTGACCTGCTGACGGTCTTGGCAGGGCGTTTCCCGAGCGAAGAGCTGGAGCAGAAATTCGATCTGGCCAGCCTCAGCTTGCCGCAGCAGCTGCCGCTCAGCCTGCCTTCAAGCCTGGTGCAGCAGCGCCCCGACATCCGTTCGGCGGGAGCGCAGCTGCATGCCGCCAGCGCCGCCGTCGGCGTGGCTACCGCCAATATGCTGCCGCAGATTACCCTGAGCGCCAATATCGGCAGCGCCGCCGCGCAGATGGGGGATTTGTTCACCGCGGGCACCGGCCTGTGGAGCCTGGTCGGCGGCCTGACGCAACCGCTGTTTGCCGGCGGCGCGCTGCTGCACAAGAAGCGCGCTTCGGAAGCCTTGCTGGAGCAGGCCGCGGCACAGTATCAAAGTACCGTGATACACGCCTTCCAGAACGTCGCCGACAGCCTGCGCGCCTTGCAATACGATGCCGACGCGTTGCAGGCGCAGTATCTGGCCGAGCGCGCCGCCGCGCGCAGCCTGGAGATCTCCCGCAAATCGGTGCAGCTGGGCGCCGCCACGCCGCAGACCTTGTTGACGGCGCAGCAAACTTATCAGCAGGCGGTAATCGGCCTGGCGCAGGCGCAGGCGGCGCGCTTTGCCGATACGGCGGCGCTGTTCCAGGCGCTGGGCGGGGGCTGGTGGAATCGCGGCGAGCCGTTGGCGGCTGCAACAGCGCGGTAAATGCGCCGCTTAGCCGGAAATTGGGCGGCGTTTTAGGCAGATTAGCAACAGCGCATGTTGCGCGCTTGCCATGCCGCATAAATTTTCTGGTATGATCGGAAGCATCCTGTTGTCGTCATTCCCGGCGGTGCAGCTGCAACGAATTCAACATCTGTAAGAGCGAGAAAGGCATCCCGGTTATGACACCGCGAACTACCACCACAATCTGTGAGCGACACTAGTCGAGGCCTTTTTCTACCTGCATGATGAAAAAAGCGCGGCTGGTCCGCGTTTTTTTTCGTCCGCGTTTTTGTAAAGTATACGTTCAACTTAATTCAATCCGGCGTCGTCCCAAGTGAACGCCGATATGAGGCCCAAAATGATAGCAGTCAAACTTCCCGATGGTTCACAGCGTCAATTCGACGCGCCGCTGACTGTGGCGCAGGTCGCCGCCAGCATTGGCGCCGGCCTGGCCAAGGCGGCTTTGGCCGGCAAGGTCGACGGCAAGCTGGTCGATACTTCTTTCCTGATCGAGCGCGATGTCGAGCTGGCGATCGTGACCGACAAGGATGCCGACGGCCTGGAAGTGATCCGCCATTCGACAGCGCATTTGCTGGCCTACGCGGTCAAGGAACTGTTTCCTGACGCGCAGGTGACTATCGGGCCGGTGATCGAAAACGGTTTTTACTACGATTTCGCCTACAAGCGTCCGTTCACTCCGGAAGACTTGCTGGAAATCGAAAAGAAGATGGCTGAGCTGGCTAAGAAGGACGAGCCTGTCACACGCAAGGTGGTGGCGCGCGATGAGGCGATTGCCTATTTTGAATCGATCGGCGAGGCTTACAAGGCAGAGCTGATCGGCTCGATTCCGCAAGACCAGGAAGTCTCGCTCTACACGGAAGGCACGTTCACCGACCTGTGCCGCGGTCCGCATGTGCCGTCGACCGGCAAGCTGAAAGTATTCAAGCTGATGAAACTGGCCGGCGCTTACTGGCGCGGCGACGCCAAGAATGAAATGCTGCAGCGGGTGTACGGCACTGCCTGGGCCAAGAAGGATGAGCAGGAAGCCTATCTGCACATGCTGGAAGAGGCGGAAAAGCGCGACCACCGCAAGCTGGGCCGCGCGCTCGACCTGTTCCACTTCCAGGACGAAGCGCCGGGCCTGATTTTCTGGCATGCCAAGGGCTGGTCGATCTGGCAGCAGGTCGAGCAGTACATGCGCGGTGTCTATAACGACAATGGTTATCAGGAAGTCAAGGCGCCGCAGATCCTCGACCGGTCCCTGTGGGAAAAGACTGGCCACTGGGAAAATTATCGCGAAAGCATGTTCACTACCGAATCGGAAAACCGCAGCTATGCGCTGAAGCCGATGAACTGCCCTGGCCATATCCAGATTTTCAATTCCAGCCTGCACAGCTATCGCGACCTGCCTCTGCGCTTCGGTGAGTTTGGCCAGTGCCATCGCAACGAGCCGTCCGGCGCCTTGCACGGCATGATGCGGGTACGCGGCTTTACCCAGGATGACGGCCATATTTTCTGTACAGAAGAACAAATACAGGATGAGGTTGCGGTGTTCGACAAGCTGGTGCGCAAGGTCTATCTCGATTTCGGCTTTACCGAAGTGGCGGTCAAGCTGGCTCTGCGTCCTGAAAAGCGGGTCGGCGAGGAAGAAGTCTGGGATAGGGCGGAAAATGCCTTGCGCGAAGCCATCCGCGCTTCCGGCGCCGAGTGGGAGGAGTTGCCGGGCGAGGGCGCTTTCTACGGTCCGAAGATCGAGTACCACCTGAAGGATTCGATCGGCCGTTCCTGGCAGTGCGGCACCATGCAGGTCGACTTTTCGATGCCGGGCCGCCTTGGTTCGGAATATGTCACTGAAGACAACGGCCGCAAAGTACCGGTCATGCTGCATCGTGCTATTGTCGGCTCGCTGGAGCGTTTTATCGGCATGCTGATCGAAAATCACGCCGGCGCCATGCCCTTGTGGCTTGCCCCAGTGCAAGTTGTTGTTTTGAATATCTCCGACGCCCAGTCCGAATATGTGCAGAATGTTGCGCAAACGCTGAAAAAACAAGGGTTTAGGGTAGAGACTGATTTGCGTAATGAGAAGATTACCTATAAAATACGGCAGCATTCTTTGCAGAAGCCGCCTTATATACTGGTTGTCGGTGATAAAGAGCGGGATGCAAACACAGTGGCCGTGCGAGCGCGGGGCAATGTCGACCTGGGTGTGATGCCTATCGACGTACTGGTGGAGCGCCTCAAGAACGAGGTCGAGACCAAAGCCTGAACGGGGTGACCCGAGCGCAAGAGCACGGCTTAATTATTTGATTTTTAAAGGAAACTGCAATAGCTACGGACAAGTCACATCGCATCAACGGCGAAATTACGGCGCCAGAATTGCGCTTATCCGGTGTCGAGAACGAAGCACTCGGTATCGTCAGTCTGGCTGAGGCCTTCCGCTTAGCGGAAGAGGCGAACGTTGACTTGGTGGAAATCGCACCGACAGCGCAGCCGCCGGTAGCCCGTTTGATGGACTACGGCAAGTTCAAGTACCAGGAACAGAAGAAGGCGCACGAGGCCAAGTTGAAGCAGAAGGTCATCCTGGTGAAGGAAGTCAAATTCCGCCCGGGTACCGATGATGGTGATTACAACATCAAACTGCGCAACCTGACCCGCTTCCTGGACGAAGACGGCGACAAGGTCAAGATCACGCTGCGTTTCCGCGGCCGTGAAATGGCTCACCAGGATATCGGTATGCGCATGCTGGAACGTCTGAAAGCAGACCTGGAGCCGTACGGACAGGTCGAGCAGTGGCCGAAGATGGAAGGGCGCCAGATGATCATGATCATTGGCCCTAAGAAGAAGAAATAACAAATTGGGGAAAGAACTGCCCGAGTAGGGTTTAAGAGCCGCCGAAGCGCGGCGAATTACACTTCTCGTGCAGCTCTGTCCTCAACTGATTAAGATTTTGGTGTCGGGACGAGTAATCGTTCCGGTTGCCGAGAAAGCAGCGGACCAGATCCGTTGCGAAATCCAGCTGTGGCTGTCGGGCAGTTGGGTTTAAACAAGTGAGAGCAGGCATCCAAGCGTAACGATATTGTTGCCACCTGCAATCATGTTAAAAAAGGAGCTGTCCCTAGAGGACAGATAGTGTCATGCCTAAAATGAAAACGAAGAGCAGCGCCAAAAAGCGCTTCCGCGTCCGTCCGGGTGGTACTGTTAAACGCGGCCAAGCGTTCAAACGTCACATCTTGACCAAGAAAACTACCAAAAACAAACGTCAATTGCGCGGTTCCGTTGGGGTCAATGACCACAACATGGTATCCGTTTCGCGCATGTTGCCGAACGCTTAACCTCATACTAAGGAGTTATTATGCCTAGAGTAAAACGTGGGGTTACAGCTCGTGCCCGTCATAAAAAAGTTCTAAACCTTGCCAAAGGTTATCGCGGTCGCCGCAGTAAAGTCTACCGTGTAGCCAAGCAAGCAGTCATGCGCGCTGGTCAATACGCATACCGTGACCGCCGCAACAAGAAGCGCGTATTCCGTGCTTTGTGGATCGCCCGTATCAACGCCGCTTCCCGTGAGCATGGCATGACATACAGCGTATTCATGAACGGTCTGAAGCGTGCTTCGATCGAACTGGACCGTAAGGTTCTGGCTGATATGGCAGTGATGGACAAGCCAGCGTTTGCTGCGATTGTCAATCAAGTCAAGGCCAACATCGCTGCGTAAGTTTCTTATGTAGTTTTGCCAATGCCGCGCGGTTCTGCGGCGTGGCAATCCCGAGCGGGGCAGAGGTCAACACCTTATGCCCCGTTTGTGTTTTTAACCGCCACTTTTCGTGTTTGCGGAAGAGTTCAAGAGTCGCCTGGCCTGTCCCGTGGCGCATTGCTCTGTCCCTGACTGGATAGATGGGTGTATTTCGGCTTCAATGGAGCAGGAAAACTGCATGAACTCCCTAGAACAACTAGTAACGCAAGCCCAGGCTGATTTCATCGCCGCCGTCGACGCCGCCGCGCTGGAAAATGCGAAAGCCAAATATCTCGGCAAGACCGGCCAGATCACCGAGCAGATGAAGGGGCTGGGCAAGCTGGCGCCGGACGAGCGCAAAGTCCAGGGCGCAGTCATCAATAACGCCAAAGAGCAGATCGAAGCCGCGCTGACCGCGCGCCGCGATGGCTTGGCCAATGCGCAGATGCAAGAGCGCCTGAACGCGGAAGCGATCGATGTCACCTTGCCGGGCCGCGGCCGCGGCGTCGGCGGCATCCATCCTGTCATGCGATCGTGGCAGCGCATCGAAGAAATTTTCCGTTCTATCGGTTTCGACGTGGCTGACGGCCCGGAAATCGAAACCGACTGGACCAACTTTACCGCCTTGAACAGCCCGGAAAACCATCCGGCGCGTTCGATGCAGGATACCTTCTACATCGAAGGCAACGACACCGAAGGCAAGCCGCTGCTGCTGCGCACCCACACCAGCCCGATGCAGGTGCGTTACGCGCGCATGAACAAGCCGCCGATCAAGGTCATCGCCCCGGGCCGCACCTATCGCGTCGACAGCGACGCCACCCATTCGCCGATGTTCCACCAGGTAGAAGGCTTGTGGATTGCCGAAGACATCAGCTTCGCCGACCTTAAGGGCGTCTACCTGAATTTCGTCAAGGCCTTCTTTGAAACCGACGACCTGCAGGTACGTTTCCGCCCATCCTATTTCCCGTTCACCGAACCTTCGGCCGAGATCGACATTGCCTTCGGCAGCGGTCCGCTGAAAGGGCGCTGGCTGGAAGTCTCGGGCGCCGGCCAGGTGCATCCTAACGTGGTGCGCAACATGGGCCTGGATCCAGAACAGTTCATCGGTTTCGCGTTCGGCTCCGGCATCGAACGCCTGACGATGCTGCGTTATGGCATCAACGATCTGCGCCTGTTCTACGAAGGCGATCTGCGTTTCCTGAAACAATTTAATTAAACTGGCTAGTTTCAGTGCTGGCATGAACACTACACCGTCATCCTCGCGAACGCGGGGATCCAGGTTACGAGCAAAATGGATTCCCGCGTTCGCGGGAATGACGCCAGGGGTGATTTTCTGCAGGCGCCGAATAGTCACCTAAAATCCTGATACAGGTTTTTGAAGGTTTTACCTATGCAATTCTCTGAAAGCTGGCTGCGTTCCATGGTCGATCCGAAGATGACTTCGGACGAATTGTCCCATCTGCTGACCATGTCCGGTCTCGAAGTGGAAGAGGTCGAGCCGGTCGCGCCGCCCTTTACCAATATCGTGGTGGGCTTGGTGGTCGAGACCGCCAAGCATCCGAATGCCGATCGCCTGAATGTCTGCCAGGTCGATGTCGGCGCCGGCACCATGCTCAATATCGTCTGCGGCGCGCCGAATGTGCGCCCTGGCCTCAAAGTGCCTTGCGCCATGGTTGGCGCCATCCTGCCGCCGGGCGCGGACGGCAAGCCGTTCGAGATCAAGCTCGGCCAGCTGCGCGGCGTCGAGTCGCAAGGCATGCTGTGTTCGGCGCGCGAGCTGAAGCTGTCGGAAGACCACGGTGGCTTGCTGGAACTGCCGGACGATGCGCCGGTCGGCCAGAATTTCCGCGATTACTTCGAACTGAACGACCTCAAGTTCACCATCAAGCTGACGCCGAACAAGGCGGATTGCCTGTCGGTGCTGGGCGTGGCGCGCGAAGTGTCGGCCTTGACCGGCACGCCACTGAAGCAGCCGGTGTTCAAGGTCGTCAGCGCCAACATTACTGAAACGTTGCCTGTCAAGATTTCGGCACCCGATCTGTGTGGTCGTTTCTCCGGCCGCGTGATCCGCGGCCTCAATGCCAAGGCGCCGACGCCGCAATGGATGAAGCAGCGCCTGGAGCGCAGCGGCCAGCGTCCGATCTCGGCGCTGGTGGATATCTCCAATTACGTGATGCTGGAGCTGGGCCGTCCGACCCACGTGTTCGACCTCGACAAGATCCACGGCGGCCTCGATGTCCGCTGGGGCAAGGCCGGCGAATCGCTCAAGCTGTTGAATGGCAATACGGTCAGCGTTGACGACTGGATCGGCGTGATCGCCGACGACCGGCAAATCGAATCGCTGGCCGGCATCATGGGCGGCGACGCCACCGCAGTTTCGCTGGAAACGCAAAACATCTATCTGGAAGCCGCTTTCTGGTGGCCGCAAGCGATCCAGGGCCGCGCCCGCCGCTTCAATTTCTCGACCGATGCCGGTCATCGCTTCGAGCGTGGTGTCGATTTTGCCACTACGGTGGAGCATATCGAGCGGATTACCGCCTTGCTGGTCGAAATCTGCGGTACGCCTGCGACCCAGATCGGCCCGATCGACGACCAGAGCGTCAACCTGCCGAAGCGCGATCCTGTCAAAGTGCGCACCGCGCGCGCGATCCGCGTCATCGGCGTGCCTTTGTCGGATAGCCAGATCGCCGACATCTTCACCCGCCTGGGCCTGGCGTTCACGCAAGAGAACGGCGTGTTCTCGGTGACGCCGCCGTCCTACCGTTTCGATATCGAGATCGAGGAAGACCTGATCGAGGAAATCGCCCGCGTCTACGGCTTTGAAAATATCCCTGCCCTGCCGCCGGTAGCGCCGAACGCCATGTACATCGCGCCGGAAAACCAGCGCTCGCTGTTCACCACGCGACGGCAGCTGGCCGACCTGGATTACCAGGAAGTGATCAACTTCAGCTTCGTCGAAGCAGCCTGGGAAGCCGATTTCGCCGGCAACCTGGCGCCGATCAAGGTGCTCAACCCGATCGCCAGCCAGATGGGCGTGATGCGCTCGACCCTGATCGGCAGCCTGATCGCCAACGTCAAATACAATCTGAACCGCAAGCTGAACCGGGTGCGGATTTTTGAAACCGGCGCGGTCTACATGCGTGACCAGCAAGTCGAGAACGGCCCGCTGGCGGTAGCCGGCTACGCGCAGCCGAAGCGGGTCGCAGGCCTGGCTTACGGTCCGCAAGCCGACGAGCAATGGGGCCAGGCTAGCCGCACTGTCGATTTCTTCGACGTCAAGGCTGATCTGGAAGCCCTGTTTGCGCCTGTGGTTTTGCGTTTCGCTAAACTCGAACATCCGGCGCTGCATCCCGGCCGTTCGGCGCAAGTGCTGCTGGGCGATAAAGTCGTCGGTTTCATCGGCGAGCTGCATCCGCGCCTGCAACAGAAATATGAGCTGCCTTTGGCGCCGGTTGTGTTTGAAGTCGACGGCTTGGCGTTGCAGCAACGGCAAGTGCCGGCCTACGTCGAAATTTCGAAATTCCCGGCGGTGGTGCGCGATCTTGCGGTAGTGGTCAAACAAGCCGTTTATGCACAGGATTTACTGGACGTTTTTGCTGCTGAGCAGCAAGGAAATCCAGTATGCCGGATTCTGCAAGCCATTGTTTTATTTGATGAATATCATGGCAAAGGACTGGAAAATGACGAAAAAAGTCTTGCTTTCCGTTTTACCTTGCAAGATACTGAAAACACCCTCCAAGATGACACCGTAGAAGCCGCCATGGCTGCTTTGATCGCTGCTGTCAGCAAGGTGCCAACAGCAAGATTACGCGCCTGATTTGCCCTCAGACAGCGTAATCTAATGACAAAACCTGCAGCAAAAAAAGCCGGATGCACGCGTTTGTAGAAGCACGCGCGGCGCCGGCGGCAGCAATCCAGAAGACAGGGGCGTAACGACAGAATGAACAATATGCAGACAGTAGAATTTGAATCCGTTCTGGACGCCGATCTGAACCGGGCGATGCGTGAAGCGCAAGCCCGCTCGCAGGCAGAAAAGAATTTGCCGACACTGACCAAGGCGGAACTGGCTGAACTTTTGTTTGAACAGGTTGGTCTCAACAAGCGTGAAGCCAAAGACATGGTGGAAACGTTTTTCGATGAAATCCGCGATGCCCTGGAGCGTGGCGAGTCGGTGAAGTTGTCCGGCTTCGGCAATTTCCAGCTGCGCGACAAACCGCAGCGTCCGGGCCGCAATCCGAAAACCGGGGAAGAGATTCCTATCACTGCGCGCCGCGTGGTGACTTTCCACGCCAGTCAGAAACTCAAGGGCATGGTTGAAGCCGCAAGCCTGCAACCCATCCAGCCTATCCAACAGTTTGCCGCCGCTCTTCCAGCTAATTCATGAACGATCGCATTAGTAAAACCGAGCTTGTCGTATTGCCGCCGATTCCGGCCAAGCGTTATTTCACCATAGGCGAAGTGAGCGACCTGTGCGGCGTCAAGCCGCATGTGCTGCGCTATTGGGAGCAGGAATTCACCCAGCTGAAGCCGGTCAAGCGGCGCGGCAACCGCCGTTATTACCAGCATCACGAAGTGCTGCTGATCCGCCGCATCCGCGAACTGCTGTACGAACATGGCTTTACCATCAGCGGCGCCCGCAACAAGCTTGACGGCCGCCTTGGTGCTGCGGCGGAAGCCGAGCAGGCCGCTGAAGCCAAGCAGAACGAGGTGAATCTGATCGAGGTGCGCCACGAGCTGGAACAGATACTTGATCTGCTGATACCCAAAACCGAGCCGGCCGTTGAATAAATATTGAATACAGAGGGGAGAGAAATCTCTCCTTTTTTTGTATACGGCCGGGCCTTATTTTTCTCATATTCGTTTATCTTATTTATCATGCTCAGCGACCCACGTTTTCCAAACCTCTTCATCCTTAACCATCCGCTGATCCAGCACAAGCTGACGCATATGCGGAGCAAGGAAACCTCGACCCGCACTTTCCGCCAGCTGCTGCGGGAAATTACCTTGTTGATGGGTTATGAAATCACGCGCGACCTGCCGCTGACCACGCAGCTGATCGAGACGCCGATGCAGAGCATGGAGGCGCCGGTGATTGCCGGGCGCAAGCTGGCGGTGGTGCCGGTGCTGCGGGCGGGGATAGGCATGAGCGACGGTTTGCTGGACCTGGTGCCGTCGGCGCGGGTGGGGCATATCGGGGTGTACCGCGATCCGGATACGCATCAGCCGGTGGAGTATCTGGTGCGTTTGCCGGATCTGGCGGAGCGCATCTTCATTGTTTGCGATCCGATGGTGGCGACCGGTAATTCGGCGGTGCATGCGGTGGATGTGCTGAAGAAGCGTGGCGTCAGCGATGAACAGATCATCTTCCTGGCGCTGGTGGCCGCGCCTGAGGGGGTGCAGGTGTTTCAGGACGCGCATCCTGGCGTCAAGCTGTATGTGGCGAGCCTGGATTCGCATCTGGATGCGCATGCTTACATCGTGCCGGGCCTGGGTGATGCCGGCGACCGCATATTCGGCACCAAATAAGCCCTACTTAAACGCAGCTCAGCAGCAGTCAAATGGGGTCAGAGTTTTTTTTCGCGGGGTTTGCGAAAATTACTCTGACCCCATTTGACGTTCTACGGAGAACGGTTAGTGGCATGCTATGAAAGGTTAGTGCGTTGCTAAAACTGTTGCTACTCCGTGGATGCAAGCCGGGGGCGGCCCGGCAGCCGCTCACTTTCTTTTGCTTCGCCAAAAGAAAGTAAGCAAAGAAAAGGCGACCGCAAAGCCGTTGCCCTCCCTTCGGTCGGGTCCCCAAATCCGGCGCGTGTCAGCCGGGTGGGGGACAAAACTCGCCTTCGGCTCAAACATGTCCCCCACAATTCCCGGCTGACACGCGCCGGATTTGGCAACGTCTCAATGCGGGGCACGTCAAAAGCAACAGCAACAGCAACAGCAACCCCCGAGCAGTCAAATAGGGTCAGAGTTTTTTTTCGCGTTCTTTGCGAAAATTACTCTGACCCTATTTGACGGACTACGGAGTCCATCCGATAGCGGTCGATCTTTTCCTGCTATAGCCTTAAGCCAGCATTTTCAACACCAGCTCCGCCACCGCAACCGAAGAAGCCGGATTCTGGCCGGTGACCAGGTTGCCGTCGACTAGCGTATAACTGCTCCAGTCCGCACCTTTGCTGTAATTGCCGCCAAGGCGTTTCAGTTCGGCTTCCACCAGGAAGGGCACGATATCGGTCAACTGCACGGCAGCTTCTTCACTATCAGAAAAACCGGTAACTTTTTTACCCTTGACCAGCGGCGTGCCGTCAGCCGCGCGTACGTGACGCAGAACGCCGGGTGCATGGCAGACCGCGGAGACTGGCTTGCCGGCGGCGTACATGGAAGCGATCAGTGCGATCGAGTCCTTGTCTTCCGCCAGGTCCCACAAAGGACCGTGGCCGCCTGGGTAAAACACCGCGTCATAGTCCTTCGCTTGCGCTGTCGACAGCTTGATGGTCGAGGCCAGTGCGGCCTGTGCGGCGCTGTCTTTGCGGAAGCGTTCGGTGGCCTCGGTCTGGGCGTCCGGTTCGTCGCTTTTCGGATCCAGCGGCGGCTGGCCGCCGTGCGGCGAGGCCAGGGTCAGCTTGGCGCCGGCGTCCAGGAAAACGTAGTAGGGAGCGGCGAATTCCTCCAGCCAGAAGCCGGTCTTCTTGCCTGTGTCGCCGAGTTTGTCGTGCGAGGTCAGTACCATTAATATGTTCATATAAATTCCTTTTGGTGTGGCGATAGTCGGACGGCTCATTCGTCGCCGGTGCGTATCACCAGCTTGCCGAAGTTCTTGCCTTCCAGCAGACCGATGAAAGCTTGCGGCGCATTTTCCAGGCCGTCGACGATGTCTTCGCGGTATTTCATCTTGCCGGCGGCGATCCAGCCGCTCATCTCTTTGAAGAATTCCGGATAGCGATGGCCATAGTCGTCAAAGATGATGAAGCCTTGCATCTTGATGCGGCGGGTCAGCAGGCGGCGCATCAGCGACGGCAGATGATCCGGGCCTTCCGGCTTGCCGGTGGCGTTGTAGCTGGCGATCATGCCGCACAGCGGCACCCGGGCCTTGGCGTTCAGCAATGGCAGCACGGCCTCGAATACGGCGCCGCCGACATTTTCAAAATAGACGTCGATACCCTTGTCGCATGCGGCCGCCAGCTGCTGTGGGAAGTCGGCGGCGCGGTGATCTATGCAGGCATCGAAGCCCAATTCTTCTACGGCATACTTGCACTTGTCGGCGCCGCCGGCGATGCCGACCACGCGGCAGCCCTTGAGCTTGGCAATCTGGCCGACCACCGAGCCGACCGCGCCGGTGGCGGCTGCCACCACCACGGTTTCGCCGCTTTGCGGCTGGCCGATGTCGAGCAAGCCCATGTAGGCGGTGAAGCCGGGCATGCCGAGCAGGCCCAGCGCATAGGATGGCTTGCCCAGTTTCGTATCCAGCTTGGTCAGGCCATTGCCGTCGGACAGCGCATAGTCTTGCCAGCCGCTGTAGCTCAGCACCAGGTCGCCGGTCTTGTAGGCAGGATTTTCCGACGCCTCAACCCGCGCTACCGTGCCGCCCACCATGACTTCGCCGACTTCCACCGGCGCCGCATAGGAAGGCGCATCGCTCATGCGGCCGCGCATATACGGATCGAGCGAGAGATAGACGGTGCGCAGCAATACCTGGCCCGCGGCGGGCACCGGCAGCGGGCTTTGATCGAGCTTGAAATTCGCGGCGGTCGGCGCGCCATGCGGGCGCGAGGCCAGCAGGATGCGGCGGTTGGTGGTTTTGCTTTGTGACATGTTCGCTACTCCTTGAGTGGAATGAATGCCGGCGCTGTTTTGCCGGCGCGTGCAGAATCAGTTAAGCGTCAATCTCACAGCGCCGCTTCGAGGATCTTGCGGCTGACTGCGAGGGTATGGTCCTGGTGTTCGCCGAGCCTGGTCATGCCGTGCTGTTCGAGTTGCAGCAGCACTGTTTCGACCGCTGGCTGGCCCAGTTCATAATCAGACAAGCGGGTCTTGATGCCCATGCTTTCAAAGAAATCGCGGGTGCGTTCGATGGCGAGATCAATGCGGGCATCTTCGCTGCCTTCGGTAATCTGCCAGACGCGTTCGGCGTATTGCAGCAGTTTGGCATGTTTGCTGTGACGGCGTACCGTCAGCAAGGATGGCAGGACAATGGCCAGGGTGCGCGCATGGTCGATATCGTATTGCGCGGTCAGTTCATGGCCGAGCATGTGGGTAGCCCAGTCTTGCGGCACGCCGGCGCCGATCAGGCCGTTGAGCGCCAGTGTCGCCACCCACATCAGGTTGGCGCGGGCATCGTAGTCGTTCGGCTCGGCTAGCACCTTGGGCCCGGTTTCAATCAGGCTCAGCAGCAAGCCTTCGGCGAAGCGGTCCTGCACCTGGCCGTGCACAGGATAAGTCAGGTACTGCTCGACGGTGTGCACGAAAGCGTCGACCACGCCGTTGGCGATCTGGCGCGGCGGCAGGGTGAAGGTCTTGCTCGGGTCGAGAATCGAAAATTGCGGAAACACCAGCGGGCTGTGGAAGGCCAGCTTGGCCTGTATCGATTTGCGGGTGACGACGCCGCCATTGTTCATTTCCGACCCGGTGGCCGGCAAGGTCAGCACGCTGCCGAAGGGCAGGGCGCTGGTGATGTTGGCGCCGCGCTTGACGGCGATATCCCAGGCTTCGCCTTCGAAATGCGCAGCGGCGGCGACAAACTTGGTGCCGTCGATGACTGAGCCGCCGCCTACCGCCAGCAGGAAGTCGATCTTTTGCGCGCGTACCTGCTCAACTGCCTGCATCAGCGTTTCATAACTCGGATTCGGTTCGATGCCGGCGAACTCATGGACTTCACGCTCGCCCAGCGCTGCCTTGACTTCGGCCAGGGTACCGGTTTTCTGGGCGCTGGAACCGCCGTACAGGATCAGCACGCGGGCCTTGGCCGGCACCAGCTGGGACAGCTTGGCGATGGTGTCGCGGCCGAAGACGATTTTGGTGGGATTGTAGAATTCAAAATTCAGCATGGGGCTTCCTTTGGCAAATAAGCCGCTCAAAAAATGCGAGCGGCAAAAAAATGGATGCGCTTGCAAAATGCGTACGCGTGTAGTGATATGAGGTTTGCTTAGGGCGATGCCAGGACGCTCAGGGTGATTTCCATGGCGCTTTCCAGCGGACTGCGATCGCGCTGGAGTTTGGCCAGCAGACTGGCCCCCAGCCATAATTGATAAAGCATTTGCGCGGTTTTCTGCGGCTCCAGGTCGACCTGTAATGAACCATCGGCGATGCCTTCGGCGATGCAGTCGGCTAGCCGCGCCATCACCTGCTGGGTGCCCGCGCACAATACCAGGCGCATGTCGTCCGACAGATCGGCCACTTCCGCGCTGAGCTTGACCACCAGGCATTTGTCCATTGCCTCGCTGCCGGCCTGGGTTTCGCGCCAGTTGTCCCAGTAGCGCAGCAGGCGTTCGCGCGCCGGTTCGGCGGCAGGCTGGCGAGCGCCGATCTGCAAGACCTGGCCGAGCGCCTGCAGGTAGTCTTCCACGTATTGTTCCATCAGCGCCCGGCCGTATTGTTCTTTAGACCCGAAGTAGTGGTAGAAGGAGCCCTTGGGTATCGCCGCCGCGCTCAGGATTTCGCTCAGCCCGACTCCGGAGAAGCCTTTGACTGCGATGATTTTCTGTCCTGCGTCGAGGATGTGGCGTTTGGTGGTGTCGTAAGTGGTTCGCATGATGCGATTGATTCTACATCAAAATTAGACCGGTCGTCTAATGCGGGCAAAACTGACAATTTTTAACCAAATATTGGTAGAATTAGCTTGATTCGATACTTTTGCGTTATCCAGTCATGCTTTACCGGCGACTATTCATGTTTACACATATCCGTTATGCTGGTGGGGTTGATTATGCAATTTTCATATCTATCCGAAAGTTGACAGTTTCCCACCTTTTTTAGCGGCGCCCATGACATCCCGTACCAACCACCATCTTGATACCTACCTGCTGCGTGTGCTGCACACCTTGCTGGTGGAAAAAAGTGTCTCGCGCACCGCCATCAAGCTGGGGCAGTCGCAGCCGACCATCAGCAATACGCTCAAGCGTTTGCGCGAGCTGACCGGCGACGCCATCCTGGTGCGCGGCAAGACCGGCATGGTGCCGACCGAACGCGGGCAGGAACTGCTGGCGCTGGCCAAGCAGGGCCTGGAAGTGATAGAAAAAATCGCGGCGCCGGTGGCGGCTTTTGAAGCGGACAGCACCTCGCGCGTGTTCCACATCGGCACGCCGGATTACCTGAACATGCTGCTGATCCCGTCGATCATCGAGCAGCTGCGCAAACGCGCGCCGGGCGCCAGCCTGATGGTGCACGCGCTGGACGCCAACCTGGATTACGCCAGCGCGCTGGAAACCGGCCGCTTCGACATGGTGATCGGCAATTGGCCGGACCCGCCTGAGCATTTGCACCTGGCGCAACTGTTCGACGACGACGTGGTGTGCATGATGCACCGCGACCATCCGGTGGCGAAGAAGGGCTTGACCCTGAAGTATTATCTGGAGATGCCGCACCTGGCGCCGACCCCGTATATAGAAGGACACCGCAGCGGCATCGACGCCGCGCTGGCCGAGCAAGGCTTGAAGCGCAACGTGCAGGTGACGATTCCGTATTTCGCGCTGGTGCCGCATGTGCTGTCGAAATCCGACCTGATCTTCACCACCGGCCGCCAGTTCGCCGAGCACATCATCGAAGACTGGCCGATCGGCATGTTCACCTTGCCGTTCGACATGCCGAAGATGCGTTTCTACATGCTGTGGCATGCGCGTTCGCATGTGGCGCCGGACGTGGTCTGGCTGCGGCGCCTGATCGCCGAAGTGGCGGCCGGGCTCGGCAAGGCGCCGGCCAAGCAGCCGATGCAGCAGATCCCGTAATCATCCGCCGCACCGTTTTTCACACAGTTCCTGCCTTATTTTTCGCTGTAATCCACATTCGGCCGCTGCGGCGATTTGCGTGAAGTCGCGCGCATGTATTGCGGCGCCCATGAAGTAACGTCGTGCAGGGCATCGGCCGCATGCAGCGGCCAGTAAGGATCGCGCAGCAGTTCGCGCGCCATCAGCACCAGGTCGGCCTGCTCGGTGCGCAGGATGTGCTCGGCCTGGCCGGGGTCGGTAATCATGCCGACCGTGCCGCTGGCGATGCCGGCTTCGTGCTTGACCCGCGCCGCAAACTTGGTCTGGTAGCCCGGGCCGACCGGAATGCTGGCGCTGGCGATGTTGCCGCCGCTGGAGACATCCACCAGGTCGACCTCAGCCTCGCGCAACAGGCGGCTCAAGGCCACGGTTTCATCGGCGTTCCAGCCGCCATCGATCCAGTCGGTGGCTGACAGCCGCACCAGCAGCGGCAAATCCTGCGGCCACACCTGGCGCACCGCGGCCACTACTTCCAGCACCAGGCGTACGCGGTTTTCGAACGAGCCGCCATACTGGTCGCTACGCTGATTGCTGATCGGCGATAGGAACTGGTGCAGCAGATAGCCGTGCGCGGCGTGGATTTCCACCAGTTTGAAACCGGCCTTGTGGGCGCGCACCGCAGCGTCGGCAAAGGCCTGGATCACGCTCTTGATGCCATCGATGCTGAGCGCAGCCGGCGTGGTATAGCTGGGGTCGAAGGCAAGCGCAGACGGGCCGTCGGTATGCCAGCCGCCTTGCTCCGGTTCGACCCGGCCTTGCTGTTCTTCCCACGGACGCCAGACGCTGGCTTTACGCCCGGCGTGCGCCAGCTGGATGCCGGCCACCACGCCCTGTTGCTCGATAAAGCGGGTGATGCGGCTCAGCGGCGCGATATGTTCGTCTTTCCAGATCCCCAGATCCTGAGGCGAGATACGGCCTTGCGGCAGCACCGCACTGGCTTCGAAGATGATCAGGCCGGCGCCGCCGACCGCGCGGCTGCCCAGGTGCACCAGGTGCCAGTCGTTGGCGAAGCCGTCCTCGGCCGAGTACTGGCACATGGGCGCCACCGCAATGCGGTTGGCCAGGGTCACGCCGCGCAGCTTCAATGGAGAAAACAAGATGCTCATATTCTTTTCCTGTCGGTTGGTTATAGCAAGTTTGGCCCGGCCTGGCTTCGGCCGGCTCAGGCCTCGTTCACGATATTGAACTGCAGCGCTGCCAGGCTTGCGTACAAGCCGTTGTGCGCTACCAGTTCGGCATGGCTGCCGGTTTCGACCACGTGGCCGTGTTCCAGCACGATGATGCGGTCGGCCCGCTGCACGGTCGCCAGGCGGTGCGCGATCACCAGCGTGGTGCGGCCGACCATCGCTGCTTCCAGCGCCCCTTGCACGGCGCGTTCGGATTCGGCGTCGAGCGCGCTGGTGGCTTCGTCCAGCAGCAGCAGCGGCGGATTCTTCAGCAGGGCGCGCGCAATCGCGATGCGCTGGCGCTGGCCGCCGGACAGGCGCACGCCGCGTTCGCCGAGGAAGGCTTGATAGCCTTCCGGCAGGCGTTCGATGAATTCATGGGCGGCCGCCATCCTGGCGGCGGCGATGACTTCGGCATCGCTGGCGCCGACGCGGCCGTAGCGGATGTTTTCCATCGCGTTGGCGGAGAAGATGATGGTGTCCTGCGGTACGATACCGATGGCGTTGCGCAAGGTATGCAGGTCGAGATACTTGATGTCGACGCCATCGAGCTTGATGCTGCCTTGCTGCGGATCGTAGAAGCGCAGCAGCAACTGGAACAGGGTAGTCTTGCCGGCCCCGGAAGGGCCTACCACGGCCACCGTTTCGCCAGGGCGGATATCCAGCGACAAGCCGTGCAGGGCAGCGCTCTCAGGCCGCGAAGGATAGCGGAAGCCGATGTTTTCCAGGGTCAGGGCGGCGCCTTGCGCAGTGCGCGGCGGCAGCGTATCGGGCAGCAGCACCGATTGCACCGGCGACTGCGCCGCCAATAATTCCAGCAGGCGTTCGGTGGCGCCGGCGGCGCGCTGGGCATCGCCCATCACTTCGGCCAGGGCGCCGATGGAGCCGGCCAGCAAGGCGGCATACAAGATGAACTGTCCCAGTTCGCCGCCTGTCATGCTGCCCTGGACCACGGCGTGCGCGCCCAGCCACAGCACGAACACGATGGCGCCGAACACCAGCAGGATCGCCATCATGGTCAGCAGCGAACGCGCGCGTATCCGTTCCATTGCGGTGCTGAAGGCGTTTTCGATGGAGATGTCGAAGCGCTGCGCCTCGATGGTTTCATGGGTGAAGGCTTGCACGGTCGGCATGGCGTTGAGGATTTCGCCGGCCATGGCCGAGGCGTCGGCGACCCGGTCCTGCGAATCGCGCGACAGCTTGCGCACGCGTCGGCCGTACCAGACGATAGGCAGCACCACCAGCGCCAGCATGACCAGGATGATCGCGCTCAGCTTGACGCTGGTAATGAACAGCATGACCATGCCGCCGGCAAACAGCAAGGCGTTGCGCAGCGCCATCGAGATGCTGGTGCCGACCAGCGCCTGGATCAGCGTAGTGTCGGTGGTGATGCGCGACAGCACTTCGCCGGTCTTGGTGGTTTCAAAGAACTGCGGGCTCTGCGTCACCACATGCGAATACACCGCGCTGCGCAGGTCGGCCGTGACTCTCTCTCCAAGCCAGGACACCATGTAGAAGCGCGCAGCCGTCGCCACGCCCAGCACGCAGGCGACCCCGAACAGCGCCAGGAAGTACAGGTCGATGTGGTTAGCGCCCTGGATGCCGCCGGTGCTGAAGCCGAGGTCGATCATCTGCCGGAACGCATACGGAATCGCCAAGGTGGCGCCGGCCGCCACCAGCAGCGCGATGCTGGCCATGGCAAACTGGCGTTTGTAGGGGCCAGGAAAGGGAATAAGCCGACGAGTGTGCCCAGACTGCGTTTTTGAGGTTCTTTGGAAGTTATGGTTGTCATGTTGGATTCTGTGTGGGCCGCCTTTGAACCTGGCCCCGCGGTTTGCGCTGCCTCAAGCTGCAATGGCAGAGCACATCTGTGGATTGAATGAGTGGATTCATATTGCCATCCGTTAAGACAGCGAACGCGCTTTGCCAGCTATTCAAAGGGAACTTCAACCAATTGTCGATTATCGATATACTTGCTTCATGGCTTAGCAGTTTGCTAGTGTAGTGGATGTTGCGCGATAGCGCAGGATCTGGCTACGGAGAAGATGAATTTTTGTGGCTGAACAAGCAACTAAATGTGTCGTTCCACTGATAGCTACCTCAGGAGAATCCTTTGGCTCAACAGCAGCAACCGGCGCATCCGGAAAACTGCGTAGCGCAAGACGAGGTTCAAGATCAACTGGTAGCCGGCTTGCTGGCGCCCCATGCCCACGTCTCTCCCAAATATCTATACGATGTACTCGGCTCGCGCCTGTTTGCAGCGATCTGCGAACTGCCTGAATACTATCCGACCCGTACCGAAGCCGCGATCTTCGAACAGAATGCTGGCGCGATCGCAACCGCGCTTGGCGCCGATGCGACCCTGATCGACCTCGGCGCCGGCAATTGCAGCAAGGCGGCGCGCCTGTTTCCCAGCCTGCGGCCAAAGCAGTACGTAGCGATCGACATCTCCGAAAAATTCCTGCGGGAAGCGGTAGCGGCATTGCGGCAGCAATTCCCGAAGATCAAGATGACTTGCCTGGGCATGGATTTTTCTTCCGAGCTTGAGCTGCCTCTAACGCTGGGTACGCAGCGCCGTCAGTTTTTTTACCCAGGCTCTTCGATCGGCAATTTTGCGCCGCTGGAGTCCCTGAAGTTCTTGCACCACATCCGCAAGGCGATCAACGGCAGCGACGGCGGCCTGTTGATCGGTGTCGACCTGGTCAAGGACAAGCCGATACTGGATGCCGCCTACGACGATGCGCTGGGCGTCACCGCGGCCTTCAACCTGAACCTGCTGAACCATGTAAACCGTTTGCTGGAGGCTGATTTCCAGCCCCAGCAATGGCGCCACCGCGCCTTCTACAATGAGGCGCAGCACCGTATAGAAATGCATCTGGAAGCGCGCCAGGACCTGATCGTCCATTGGCAGGACGGCGGCGTGCGGCGCTTCGCCCAGGGCGATAGCATCCATACCGAGAGCAGCTACAAATATACAGAGCAGGGATTCATCGACCTGCTGCAGCAAGCCGGTTTCGGCAAGGTCCAGACCTGGAGCGATGAGCGCAACTGGTTCATGGTTTGCCATGCCCGCATCGCGTGAGCGTCATAAGAAAACGAACCACTGAACGGGACTACGATGGATACGGCGACTAGACACAGGCTGGCTCCCGCGCCTGCCGGGCAGGCGATGCATCGCTTGGCTGAAACATTCGCGCGCGTGCGCGCGCAGAGCTGCCAGCTGGTGCAACCGCTGTCGGCAGAGGATTGCTGCGTGCAATCGATGGCAGACGCCAGCCCCGCCAAATGGCATCTGGCGCACACTACCTGGTTTTTCGAGACCTTCATCCTGGAACGGTTCGAAGCCTGTTTCCAGCCGTTCCATCCGGCCTTCCGGGTGCTGTTCAATTCCTATTACGAAGGCGTCGGCGAACAGCATCCGCGCGCCCAGCGCGGCCTGATGACGCGGCCGGCATTGGCGGAAGTGCTGGCCTACCGGCAGAATGTCGACCAGCGCCTGCTGGCGCTGTTGGCGCAAGTACAGCTCGCTGACAGCGCCGGCGAACTGGCGATGCTGGTGGAACTGGGCTTGCAGCACGAGCAGCAGCATCAGGAACTGCTGCTCACCGATATCAAGCATTTGCTGTCGATGAATCCCTTGCTGCCGCCTTACCGCGGGTCTGATGTGATGGCAGATGCGGGGCGGGAGCAGGCGAGTGCGCTGCAGTGGCAAGCGTTCGCAGCCGGCATCGTTGAAGTCGGCCACGATGGACAGGGATTTTTCTTCGATAATGAAACGCCGCGGCACCGCCAGTTTGTCGAGCCGTTTTGCATGGCGTCGAGGCTGGTCAGCAATGGCGAATACCTGGCGTTCGTTGAGGATGGCGGCTACAGCAATCCCTTGCTGTGGCTGGCGGCCGGCTGGGACTGGGTGGTGCAGCAGAAAATCACGCGGCCGCTGTACTGGCACCAGGCGCAGGCGCAATTCGATTCAGCCTGGCGTGAATTCACCCTGCATGGCTTGCAGCCGCTGGCCATGCACGAGGCGGCCACTCATCTGTCCTTTTTTGAAGCGGAAGCCTACGCCCGCTGGGCCGGCGCCCGTTTGCCGACAGAAGCGGAATGGGAAGCCGCGGCCGCGGCGCAAGGCGAGGATTATTTCGGCGTCGCCTGGCAGTGGACTACCAGCAGCTATGCGCCTTATCCCGGCTACGTCGCCTTGCCCGGCGCCGTCGGCGAGTACAACGGCAAGTTCATGGTTAACCAGTACGTATTGCGCGGTTCTTCGGCGGCGACGCCGGATGGCCACGCGCGCCTGAGCTACCGCAATTTCTTCCCCGCCACCGCGCGCTGGCAGTTCAGCGGCATCCGGCTGGCGCGTTCCTGAATCATTTTTTGCGTCATCTTTTGCGTCATTTCGGGCAGCTGTTGAGCGGGAATTGCATCTTGCTGAGATGTTCGATCAGGAAATCGACGAACACCCTCACTGCCGGCAGCAAGCCTCTCTGGGTCGGGTACACCACTTGTACATGTCCGGCCGGCGTGGTCCAGCCGGGCAGAACATGGATCAGCCGGCCTTGCGCCAGCTCTTCGCTGCAATACTCAGTAGGGAGCATGGTCAGGCCGAGGTGCCGCAGCGCCGCCCGCTTGCGCAAAGGAAAATCCTCTACCGCCAGGCGTGCTTCCGTCACCAGTTCGTAACGTTCATCGCCGGGGCCGTCGAGCAGCTGGTGGATGCGGCGATCACGCTCAACCGCGCCGAGGAAGGGCAGTTTTGCCAGTTCGCGCGGGTGGCTAAGGGCGCCATATCTGGCCAGCAGCTCCGGCGTTGCCACCAGCACGCCAGAGGCGGAGCGCAAACGCCGTGTCGCCAGGTTGGGATCTTCATCGTCGGTAGCCCGCACCCGCACCGCGACATCCACCCCTTCCTCCAGCAGATTGATGCGGCGGTTGGTGAACAGCAAGTCGATATTCACCTTCGGATAGCGCTCCAGAAAGGCTGGCAGCGCAAACGCCACTTCTGTCTGTGCAATCGCCACCACGCAGCTGACCCGCACCGTGCCGCTCGGTTCCGCCAGCGAACTGGTGACTGCCAGCTCGGCAGCGTCGGCGGCGGCAATCACCACCTGGCAATGCTGATAGTAGCGGTTGCCGAGATCGGTGAGGGCGATGCCTCGGGTATTGCGCTGTAGCAAGCGTGCGCCCAGCCTGGTTTCCAGCTCTGAAATGCGGCGCGACAAGCGCGACTTCGGGATACCGAGGCTGCGGCCAGCGGCCGTGAAGCCGCCTTCCTGCACCACGTTGGCAAAGAAATAGAGGTCATTCAAGTCTTGCATGATCGTCATCCATTGTTCTGTATATGGAACAATATATCTTATTTTTGATGACTAGTTCTATTTTCGAAGCGAAGGTAGGATGTGCCCAATGGTTCAACAACCAGTCAGTCAAACTCTTTGGCATCGAGAAATGGGTTCTCCGGATTGCTATGGATTTTGATCCACTCTTAATTTGATAGAACGGAACACATCATGAAACTCTTGCAAATCGACTCCAGCATTCTCGGCGACGCTTCGGCTTCGCGCCAACTCACACGCGAAGTAGTAGCCACCCTGATGGCCGCCGACAGCGATATCGACCTGAGCTATCGCGACCTCAGTAAAGATGTGACCGCCCATTTGTCCGGCGCCACCTTTGCCGCCAAGGGCACGCCTGCTGAAAAGCGTAACCTGGCGCAAAAGCTGGAAGTGGAACTGAACGAAGCCATCCTCAACGAATTCATGGCAGCCGATGTGATCGTGGTCGGCGCGCCGATGTACAACTTCAGCGTGCCGACCCAGCTCAAGGCATGGATCGACCAGATTAGTGTCGCCGGCGTTACTTTCCGCTATACCGAAAAGGGCCCGGAAGGCCTGGCCAAAGGCAAGCGCGTCGTGATCGTGTCGACATCCGGCGGCAAGCATGCAGGCGGCCCTACTGGCGTGGGGCATGAAGACTATTTGAAACTGGTGTTCGGCTTCCTCGGGATTACCGATATCGAAGTGGTTCGCGCCGACGGCCTGGCCTACAGTCCTGAAGCGAAAGAAGCCGGCTTTGCGGCAGCTCGCGCGCGTATCAGTGATCTGACCAGCGCAGTGGCAATGGCCTGATCGACCGGGCCGAAATGAAAAAACCGCTATCCGTAGCGGTTTTTTTACGTCTGCGGTTTTTTATTCGTATAAAAGAAGTAATAGCGCGGCGGGCCGTCATTGGTAACTGACGTCCGGCCGCGCTGATGAAAGCATGTAGTACGGTAATACCCAGCCTGCATGATGCCTGCCTGTCGCGTGATCGCCGCGGCGGGCGGATTTAAAAAGACAGCTGTTTACGCCGCCGCTGCGCTGCTGCCGATCTCCTGGTTGGCAGCCTGGCCGGCGATTTCAATCTGCCGGTTGACCGCGCTCAGGATCGCCTTGAACGAGGCGGTCAAGGTATTGGCGTCGATGCCGACGCCAAAGCCGGTAGGAGCGTCGTTCAGGCGCAGCTCGATATAGCTGGCGGCCTGGGCGTCGGCGCCGGCGCTGATCGCGTGTTCATGGAAATCCATCAGCTTGATGTCCAGTCCCAACGCGTTGACGAAGGCGTCGATCGGACCGTTGCCCTGGCCGCTGCTGGTGTGCGCCTGGCCGTCGCGGACGATGTCGATTTCAATCTTGACCGCTTGCGCCGGGCTCAAATCATCGCTCATGCGGTGGCCGCGGTAGACGTAGGGGGTCTGCTTGTCCAGGTACTCCTGCTTGAAGATGTTGTAGATGTCGCTGGCGGCGATTTCCTTGCCGGTCGCATCCGCGGCTTTCTGGATCGCCCGGCTGAATTCGATCTGCAGGCGGCGCGGCATCTCCAGGCCGTATTCCTGTTCCAGCAGATAGGCCATGCCGCCTTTGCCGGACTGGCTGTTGACGCGGATCACGGCGTCATAGCTGCGGCCGAGATCGGCCGGGTCGATCGGCAAATAGGGGATTTCCCAGATGGCGTCGGCCTTCTGTGCGGCGAAACCCTTCTTGATCGCATCCTGGTGCGAGCCGGAGAAGGCGGTAAACACCAGGTCGCCGACATACGGATGGCGTGGATGGACCGGAATCTGGTTGCAGTCTTCGACGCACTGGCGCACTTCGTCGATATCGGAGAAGTCCAGGCCGGGATTGACGCCCTGGGTATACAAGTTCAAGGCCAGCGTCACCAGGTCGACATTGCCGGTGCGTTCGCCGTTGCCGAACAGGCAGCCTTCGACGCGGTCGGCGCCGGCCATCACGGCCAGCTCGGCGGCGGCGACGCCGGTGCCGCGGTCATTATGCGGATGGACGCTGATGATGGCGGCGTCGCGGCGCGCCAGGTTGCGGTGCATCCATTCGATCTGGTCGGCGAACACATTCGGCGTACTGCACTCGACCGTGGTCGGCAGGTTGAGGATGACTTTGCGTGCCGGCGTGGCTTGCCAGGCGTCGACCACGGCGTCGCAGACTTCCTTGGAAAAATCCAGTTCTGCCATGCTGAAGGTTTCCGGCGAATATTCATAGCGCCACTGGGTTTCCGGGCGGGCGTCGGTCAACTCCTTGATCAGGCGCGTGCCGGAGACGGCGATTTCCTTGACTTCATCGCGGCTCTTGTCGAACACGATGCGGCGCCAGGCCGGTGCGATAGGGTTGTACAGGTGGACGATGGCTTGCTTGGCGTCCTTGAGCGAATCGACCGTGCGGCGTATCAAGTCTTCGCGCGACTGCGTCAAAACGATGATGGTGACGTCGTCGGGAATATGCTTTTCTTCGATCAGCTGGCGCACGAAATCGAAGTCGGTCTGCGAACCGGAAGGGAAGCCGACTTCGATTTCCTTGAGGCCGATTTTCACCAGCAATTTGAAGAAACGCAGCTTGCGCGCGGCGTCCATCGGTTCGATCAATGCCTGGTTGCCGTCGCGCAGATCGGTGCTCATCCAGATTGGCGGCGCGCTGATGATTTGATTGGGCCAGGTGCGATCGCTCAGCGGGACGGGTGGAAAAGGGCGATATTTGACAGCGGGGTTTTGCAACATCATGAGAAGCCTCTCTGGGAGCTGGTTAAGTGTGCTGGATACGTTTGCTAGATACGTGTGCCGATGAAACAGGAAAGCGGACAGGTCGGTGGCGGCGCGGTTGCCTGGCTGCCACTCGAAAAAATCAACGCGAGGCCAGGCAACCGATCGCTAGCTTTAGCAGGAATAGCGATAGCGAGCAGATGCGTGCCGCGGCGGTGGCGGCGAGGGTGCTGCGGGAGAGCGAAGGGTGGCGCTGAGTGCGGTACATGGAATCGGGCTCTTTAAAATTGAAACGCCTGGTCGGCATTTCAGTTTTACTACTGTGATTTCTTGGTTTGGCGGTGCTGCTGCCAGGGTGCCCCCGTCAGAACGGGGTCGAGATCATAGTGCGCGTAGTAGCGATAGCGCTAGTAGCGGCACTAGCAGCATTGCCGGCAGTAAGCCAGGATGCTGTAGTAGGGAACGGGATTGGATGCGTGGGGAAGCCATGGCCTTAATGTATGAGATGAAGTCGGGGCTTGTCAAGCACGAGTTGGCGCCAGGCCCAAAATAGCCTGTTTCCCGCACGAATATTGTATTTCGGTAATAGATGCTTTGCGGAGTACTGCTCAGCGCGTTCCAAACAGGCCGATCAGGCCGATGACGATCAGGTACAGCGCAATGATGTAGTTCAGCAGTCGTGGAATGGCCAGGATCAGTACGCCCGCGATCAGTGAAACGATAGGGGTCAGGTGCAGGGTGGTAAACATATGCATTCCTTTTCGGGTGGCGAAATTGCATCCAACTCGATGATACGACGCTGGCAGTCTTTCCAATGTAGGACAAGGGCGCCATGCGGTGTAGGAAGGCACGGAAGACGGCAAAAAAAACGGCTTGGCTAATCGCTGTTGCGGGAGGAGAAACCGTCACAGCGTTGGCTAATGCCGATAAGGACACACACTCCGTCAGATGCAAGAACTGAAACTTAGCGGTCAGCGTCAGCAACGGGCAGGTCGTCGGCGCTAAGGACCCGTCAGGGAATAACTTGAACATTTGGGCGGCCATAGCTGGCGCGCTGCTGCGTTGCCCACCGCTTGCAGTGCTCGCACTGCAGCGCGTCGGGCACCTTGCATCGCATCCAGCTATGACCACCCAAATGCCCAACTTATCCCCTAACGGGTCCTTACCATTTCAGAACGGGCAGGAGACGGATTTACTCCCTTCCCGGGGAATACTTAGTCGCCGCGGCATACTGCCGCGGCGCGCGGATCAGACAGGGCCGGCGGGCCGGCTCTTTTCTCGGCTCTTTCGTCATTTACAGCGCTCGGGTGCCTGAAATCAGGCGCGTGATAAAGGCCGAGCGCTCGTTTTTCTGTTTAGGCAACGCTCGTTCAATCATCGAGGTCCATTGCTCCGACAGCTGCTGGCAAGTGGCGCGCAGCACCGGCGCCAGTTCCGGCCAGTCGGACAGGGTACGCAGATGCCGTTCAATGGTGCGCGCCGACTGCACGCAGGCGTCGGTCGCCAGATTATGCATATTGTATTGCGATATCAAGTGCAAAACCGCTGAGATCAGGAGCTCTGGCGGGGTACGGTAGTTGTCGGCCGGGCCGTCTGTTGCATCGCGCGTACTAATCATCAAATACTCCTTGGTCGCTTGACTTTAAATAGTAATGATTCTCATTTAAATTATTATCCAAGGCGGCTTCGAATGCAAGTACTTTGCGATTTTTTTAGCGAAAGACCAAGTTGTGCGTCGTCCCCGCGAACGCGGGGACCCATGTTGGCGGCCGTAACAAGGATTCCCGCGTTCGCGGGAATGATCGGGGCGCGCAGCTGGGGCCGTCGAGGCGGAGCGGGCGTTCAGGCAGGCGGGCAGGACATCAGGCATTCCACGCCGTCCTGGCCGATTTCCTTGAAGCCCTTAGCTTCATACAGTTTTTTGGCTGGATTGCCGTCAAAAACTCTCAAAACCGTAGGCAAATTGTCGTTGCTGGCCTGCGTCAGCACCTTATCGAGGATGCTGCGGCCCAGTCCCCGTCCCTGGAATTCCGGGGCGATCTGGATCTGGGCGATATACCATTGTCCGGGCTCGCGATAGGCTTTCAGCAATCCGATCTGCTTGCCTGCGATGGAAACGATCTGGGCGTGTTCAAACTGGAACAGGATGCGCGCCAGTTGCGCGGCGTCGTCGCGCGCTGCATTCACCCGCGCCAGGTGCTCGCTCATGGTGGCATGGCGCAGCGCTGTCAGGAACGGCAGGTCCGCGCTGGTTGCCGGCCTGAATTCAAGCTGTGTTTCTGCTGCCATGCTTTTCCTTTTCTATTTGTTCACCAGATGTTTCGGTACCGACAGCGTCAGCGCCGCGCCCAGCAGCAGCGACGCCGCCAGCACGTACATGCCGCTGTTGGTGCTGTGGGTCTGGTCTTTCAGCCAGCCGACCAGGTAGGGGCTGACGAAGCCGGCCAGGTTGCCGAGCGAGTTGATCAAGGCAATCCCGGCTGCGGCCGCGGCACCGCCGAGAAACGCCGTCGGCAAGCTCCAGAACAGCGGCAGCACGCTAATGATGCCGACCGTGGCCAGCGTCAGCGCCGACATCGCTAGCAAGGTATTGTGGTCGTACACGGTACTGAAGATCAGGCCGATGCAGCCCAGCACTGCCGGGATCGCCACATGCCAGCGCCGTTCACGCCGCTTGTCGGCGCTATGGCCGATCAGGATCATGGCGATCGCCGCCGTGGCGTAGGGAATCGCGGTCAGCAAGCCGATGTTGAAGGTGTCGGTGACACCGGTGGTCTTGATGATGGTCGGCAGCCAGAAGCTGACGCCGTACAAGCCCATGACGAAGCAGAAATAGATCAGCGCCATCAGCCAGACGCGCGGATTGGCGAACATCCGGCCTAGCGACACTTCTTGCTTCTGGCTGGTTTCAGCCTGGATCTGCGACTCCAGCAACTGCTTTTCCTGCTCGCTCAGCCAGGCGGCGCCGCGGATTCGGTCTTGCAGGTAAAAGATCACCACTACGCCCAGCAGCAGGGATGGAATCGCCTCCAGGATGAACATCCATTGCCAGCCCGCCAGCCCATGCACGCCGGGCAAGGCCTTCATGATCCAGCCCGGCAGCGGGCCGCCGATGACACCGGAGACCGGCACCCCGGTCATGAACAGCGCCGTCATCTTGCCGCGCCGGTGCGCCGGATACCAGTAGGTCAGGTAGAGGATGACGCCGGGGAAGAAGCCGGCTTCGGCCACGCCCAGCAGGAAGCGCATGGCGTAGAAGCTGGTCGGGCTGTCGACGAAGATCATGGCGCCGGAGATGATGCCCCAGGTGATCATGATGCGGGCGATCCAGAGCCGGGCGCCGACCCGGTGCAGCATCATGTTGCTGGGGATTTCAAAGATGAAGTAGCCGAGGAAGAAAATCCCGGCGCCGAGGCCGTAAACGGTTTCGCTGAACTTCAGGTCGTTGAGCATCTGCAGCTTGGCGAAGCCGACGTTGACCCGATCGAGATAGGAGGCGACGTAACAGAGGAACAGCATCGGCAGCAGGCGCCAGGTGACCTTGGCGTAGGTGGCGGCTTCGAAGGCGCTGCCGGCGGCAGCGTTTGCTGGGCTTGAAGGTTCTGACATGTCTCTCTGCCTTATTGATTTAGTTATAAGAAGCGACTGCGCAATTTCAGCTTGGCGATGGTTTTGTGAGATGCATTGTAGCCGGAGGCATGACACGACACTAGTGTAAAGGCTATGCGGCGATTTCAGGGCGCGGCGAGCGAACTCGTTTACACTGTTCGTGGCTGGTCAGCCTACCAACATACATCACCGAGGTCCGCGTTTTATGGAGCTGCGTCAACTGCGCTATTTTGTCGCCATCGTCGATCACGGATCGCTGTCGCGCGCCGCCCGTGTCTTGCACATCGCCCAGCCGGCGCTGACCCAGCAGATCAAGCAGCTGGAAGACGAGCTGTCCGCGCAACTCTTGCATCGCTCCGCGCAGGGCGTGCTCGCCACCGACGCCGGCAAGATTTTCTATGAGCACGCGCAGGCCATCCTCAAGCAGGTGATCGATGCCAGGTCAGCCGTTGCGCAGTCCACCGACAAGCCGACGGGCACGGTTGCGCTAGGCATACCGCAAAGCGTTTCCGGCATCCTGGCCTTGCCTTTGCTGACGGCGATGCGCGCCAGGTATCCGGACATTTCGCTGCAGCTGACGGAAGAACTGACCGGCAACCTGATCGAGCAGCTGAAGACCGGCCGCATCAACCTGGCGGTGCTGTTCGACGACGGCCAACTGGGCTCGTTTGCCGTCACGCCGCTGGCGGAAGAGGAAATGATGTTCATCACGCGCAGCGGTTCGCAATATGCGACGGCGCGCCGCTCGGTGACCTTTGCCCGCGCGGCCAAGGCCAAGCTGATCCTGCCGGGCATGCAGCACGGCGTCCGTCCGCGCATCGAAAGCGTCGCCCGGGCGGCGGGGATAGTGCTGGAAAACGTGATCGAGATCAGTTCGGTGACGATCATGAAATCAGCCATCCTGGCCGATATCGGCGCCACCATCCTGCCGGTGGCGCCCTTGCTGCCCGAGATCAAGCGTGGCGAAATGACTGCCTACTCGATCAGCGGCGAAAAAATGTCGCGCACGCTGGCGCTGTGCGCTTCCAGGAATATTCCGCTGACCACCGCGGCGGCGGCAGTCGAGCGGCTGGTGCTGGAGGTGACCGATGAATTGTGCCGCAGCGGCGAATGGCTGCATGCAAGGATCCTGACGCGGCCCTGAAACGTAGGGTTTTGCTGGTAGGAAACTGGCTATCGTTTTTCCTTATACCCATATCCAGAATCGGTATTTCCTGTCCGCGGCCATGCTCCCTTAGACTTCAGTCACAGCAGAGTCAAACGCGTGCTGCGAGGGCCGCCACCATGGCCGCATGGTCTGCCAGCCGGATGCTTTACCGAGTATCCATAAGGCAGATTTTTCCCGGATCATCCTTCCGAGAATGCTTTGAAAACCGCATGCGCCGTACCGTTTGCTGGCATCCCGGGAATCTGTGCTGCGGCTCCGCCCTGATCAAGCGGAGCGAGCCGGTTGCCGATTAGTGCCGGCTGGTCTCGGACTGTGCGACGCGGTCATGCTCGGCAAATACCTCCTTGGCTGCAAACATGCCGTTCAATGCCGCCGGAAAGCCGGCGTACAAGGCCATCTGTATGATGGTTTCAGTGATTTCCAGGCGCGACAGGCCGACATTCAGCGCGGCTGCCAGATGCACCTTAAGCTGCGGCTGCGCCGTTCCCATCGCCGTCAACGCCGCTACCGTTGCCAGTTCACGCTGTTGCAGGGTCAGTCCTGGACGCGAATAAATCTCGCCGAAACCGAATTCGATGACATAGCGTCCCAGGTCCGGGGAAATGTCGGCCAGGCTGTCGATGACCTTTTCGCCGGCGATATCGTCCACTTCCTTCAAGCGTTGCAGACCTTTTTCGTATGTGCTTTGTTGCATGTGATGCTCCCTATGGTTTATGCGTCGACGTGGGCTTTCAGCTGTTCTTCCTGGCTGGCGTATATCGCGATTTTTCCGCGCAACATGGCCAGGGTGTCTTGCAACACCAAAAGATCGGCTTCCAGCGCTGCGGCATGCTGTTCCAGCAATGCCTTGCGTTCTGACACACTTCCAAGGCGCTCCCCCAGCCTGCGCAGCTCCGCATAACGCAGCATCTGCTGTATCGACATCCCGGTAGCGCGCAGCCTGAGCAGGAATTCAATCCAGCGCAGGTCTTCCTGGCGGTACAAGCGATGCTGATTGCTTTGCCTTGGGATAGGGTCTATCAAGCCTATCTTTTCGTAATAGCGCAAAGTGTGGACGCTGAGTCCGGTTGCTGCTGCTGCCTGTTGGATCGTGATGGAAGTGGCCATGGGATAAAGTGTAGAAGTTAGAGTGCGCTCTAAGTCAAGCACTATTATCGCAGCAGCTTGCCGCCTGTGGAGGGCGGATCAACGCAAATGCATGCCGACCGATTAAAATTGACACCGGATTATCAAGGCTTGCATTAATAATAATAATGATCGGCCGCCTGGTTCTGGCCAGGCGCGAGTATGGAAGCGGTAAAGGATTCAATGCATATTCTTTTGGTAGAAGACGATTCGGTGCTGGCGGACGGCATCCTGCGCATCTTCAAGGGCCACGGCATGGTGGTCGACGTGGTGCAGAACGGTAACGACGCCGATGCGCTGCTGCAGCGTACGGAAATCTCCGTCGTGGTGCTGGATATCGGCTTGCCCGGGATCGACGGTTTTGAAGTGGTCCGGCGCCTGCGGGCGCGCGGCAGCCATGTGCCGGTGCTGTTGCTGACGGCGCGCGATTCGGTGCAGGACCGGGTCTACGGGCTGGAACTGGGCGCCGACGACTATCTGGTCAAGCCGTTCGCGACCCAGGAGCTGGTGGCGCGGGTGCGCGCGCTCTTGCGCCGCAGCGCGCCGCAGCCGCTGGAGATGCACTTGGGCGGGTTGTCGCTGAACACCTCATCGCGCCGGGCCAAGATCAACGGCAAGACGATCGATCTGTCGGTACGCGAGTGGGCGGTGCTGGAGTACCTGCTGCAGCAGGCTTCGCGGGTAGTGTCGCGGCAGCAGATCATCGACGCCATCCTGCCATGGGGCGCCGAGCTGACCTTGAATGCCGTCGAAGTGTACATCTCGCGCGTCCGCCTGAAGATTGCCGATGCAGGGATTGAAATCCGCACCATACGCGGCTTTGGCTACATGCTGGAAAAAACCGATCCATGAAGATGCCCAGCATCCGCGTCAGTCTGCTCAAGTGGCTGGTTGTGCCGCTGCTGACCGTGAATATCATCGGCGCCGGCGTGACTTACTGGCTGGCCTGGATCCCGGCCCAGATTGCGTTCGACCGGAGCCTGGCGGATGCGGGCTGGGCCATGATTCCGCGCTTGCACGAGAATGGCGAGCAAGTCGAGATCGATTTGTCGAAGCAGGCCGAGCAGGTGCTGCGGGTCGATCACTTCGACGCCATCTTCCTGGTGGTGCGCGACCAGCAGGGCAAGCTGCTGGCGGGAGATGCCGATTTTCCGCTGCTGCCGGAACGCGAAGAACTGAACGAACCGACTCCTTACGACGGCTTCATGCGCGGCGAGCCGGTGCGCATCATGGCCTTGAAAACCATGATAGGCAAGCAACCGGTGCATATCGGCGTCGCCGAAACCCTGCGCAAGCGCACCCATATCCGCTCAGTGATATTCTTCGCGCTGTTGTTGCTGGAAGGGGTGTTGGCGCTGGTGCTGATTGCCGTGATATGGCTGGCGATCAGCCAGGGTTTGCTGCCGCTGAAGAAGATGAAGGCGGAGCTGAATGCGCGCAGCCGAGACGACTTGTCGGCGCTGGACGAGAAGCCGGTGCCGTCTGAGCTCAGCCCGGTGGTCAAGGCCATCAACGGCTTGCTGGAACGGGTGCAGATGGACGCCAAGGCGCAGCAGAATTTCCTGGCGAATGTGGCGCATCAGTTGCGCACGCCGCTGGCCGGCTTCCGCACGCAGCTGGAATGGCTGCTGCACAAATATGCGGATGAGCCCGAGAGCGCCCATTCGATCGTGCTGATGACCTCATCCACCGAGCGCATGATACGCCAGACCAACCAGCTGCTGACGCTGGCGCGCGCCGAGCCGGCCAAGTTTGAAAAAGAGCGGCTGCGGGTGGTGGAAATGAACAAGCTGGTCGAGGGCTCGGTCCAGCATTTTGTCGAGGAGGCGCACAAGAAGAATATCGATCTCGGCTTCAACCTGCAGCCGACGCGGGTGATGGGCGACCATTTCCTGCTGCGCGACCTGATCGATAACCTGATTGACAACGCCATCCGCTACTCGCCGCACAATGGCACGGTGACTGTCAGCACCTTGCAAGGCAAGGACGGCGGGATTTTTTCAGTGGAAGATTCTGGTCCGGGGATCGCCCCGTCGGAACAGGAATCGATTTTCAAGCGTTCGCACCGGCTTGACGACAGTATCGCCGGCAACGGCCTCGGCCTGGCCATCGTGCGCGATATCGCCAAGGATCATGGCGCCAGGATCACGGTGGAGCCGGGTGCTACAAGCGGCACGATCTTTTCGGTGCATTTCCCCTTCCCAATTTTGGGCACGCCTTCAAAACTGCCCGCTTAAGGCTCACTTCAGTGCTTCGGCGGCGCAGCAAATTCTTTCGCGAACCCTTGCCGGTCCGGGCTGGCGGCACGAACTGTCGTTTATTGTATAAACAATAATTTCGGACCGTGCATTGCAAACCGGGGACAATAATATGCACTAATTGGTTCCCGATTGGTACAACTTTTACTCTTGTTACTTTTAAAGGGGGTTAGTTGTTGTATGCAGATTACGCGAGCCCACTTCAGTTTCCAAATCCAATTTCTTTACGGTAATTTAAATGTCGAGCGATCGCTCATCCGCATGGTGCACTGCAGCTGGTGAACCGGACGGAGAGGCATGGTCTCAGTGTTGAAAGTTTTGTGGCACGTATGTTGCTTTGCCTGTGTTTGTACGGAAATATTTTGTCGTAATACGCAACATGTAGCGCGAGAAAAGACCTTCGTAAGGAATGACATTGCTGCAAAAGAAACCCGCTTTTCAGGTAGCTGAGCGCGGTTTCCGCTGCATCGCCCACAAGGCGATTAACAAATCTGTTTGATTTTTACAAAACTTAAAATTTCTACTCTGAAACTTACCCAAAGGGAGTTTGTAATGATAAAAGAAAGAAAGTTGCCTCACGCGCTGCGACTGATGTTTTCAGGCGGCGTAGCGGTGGTAGGGCTGGGATTGCTGGCGCATTCCGTGCAGGCACAGGAGACAAAGACGGACGATTCACCGCAGCAGATGCAAAGGGTTGAAATCACCGGTTCATCCATCAAACGTATCACCAAGGAAGGTGCGCTGCCGGTGCAGACGCTGACCCAGGATGATATTGCGAAGAGCGGCGCTAACAGCGTTGCCGACCTGATCCAGGCGCTGCCTGCGATGCAAGGGTTCATTCCCGCATCCAGCTCAGTCAACGGCGGCGGCGCCGGCGTAGAAACCGCGTCGATTCACGGCATCGGTTCCGGCTATACCCTGGTGCTGCTGAATGGGCGGCGCATCGCCAAATCGGCAATTGCCAACAACGATTATGCGGTCAACCTGGCAAGTATTCCACTGGCCGCGGTTGAGCGGGTCGAAATTCTCACCGACGGCGCTTCCGCGCTGTACGGATCGGATGCGATTGCCGGCGTCGTCAACTTCATCCTCAAGAAAAACTCCACCGAAGCCACGATCACCGCCACCTACAATGCGCCAACCAAAGCAGGCGGCAAGAGCTTTAACGTAGGACTGTCAAAAGGCTTTGGCGATCTGGATAAAGACGGCTACAACGTGCTGCTGGCATACAGCCACGACGAGCAGAAAAACCTGGTTGCCGGCCAGCGCGGTTTTGCCGATACGGGCGTGGTGCCGTTCACTGTCGATGGGAAACGATATGCGCTGTACCAGCTGAGCAGCAACACGGCGCCGGCTGGCGTTACCTTGCGCAACAACGACGGTTCCACAGTGCAGTTTTCACCAGACCTGTTAAAGAACGGCAAGTGCGGCCCCAATACTTTCCAGTCAGGGAATTATTGTAAGTTCGACTATGCCTCTACCGTGGAGTTGATCCCGGAGTCGACCCGCGATAGCTTCGTCGTATCCGGCAACTGGAAGCTCAACAGCGACACCACGCTGTTCGGCGAAGCCGTTGCATCGCGCTACCAGATCAAGCCGCAATATGCGCCGCCGGCTCAACCGCTGTCGTTGTCGCTGAGCAGTCCTCTGTATACCAAGTACGTGACGCCTTATCTGGCACAGCTGGGTGTAAATCCTGCCAACGTCTCCAGCGCGGTGATGGGTTTGCGCTTGTTTGATACAGGCGGCCGCCGCGATAATTACCAGACCGACGCCATCCACGTGGCCTTTGGCATCGACGGCAACCTCTTGGGCTGGGACTACAACGCGTCCTACACCCATTCGCAGAACCATTTCTACGACAAGGCCCTGGGCGGCTATGCCAGCAACAATGCGTTTTCAGATATTGTTGCTTCAGGTGGTTTCGATCCCTTCCAGCCAGCAGGATCGTCAGTAGCTGTATTGGCGCCGGCCGTGCTGCATCAAACGCTCGACCAGTCCATCTCTAAGCTCGATATCCTTAACATGCACGTGTCTCACGACCTGTTCAAGGCTCCTGGTGGCATGTCCCAGATCGGCCTCGGCGTGGAAGCGACCAAGGAACAGCACTCGGATAGTCCGAGTGCGATTCTGCAAAGCACCAACGCGCTGCAGCCGAACTATACCGACGCGATTCTTGGCGGTGGCTCCGGTTCGCTGCCGTTCTCGGCAAGCCGGATGAACTACGGTACGTTCGCTGAATTGCTGGTGCCTGTGACCAAGACCTTTGATCTCACGGGCGCATTGCGCTACGACAGCTACGACGCCGCAAAAAATGATTCCAACTTTGACCTGGCGGGCAATCCTATCGGCTCGGCGACGCAAGGCAACTCCGCCAGCAAAGCCACCTATAAGATTTCTGCACGTTGGCAACCGGTCGAATCATTCCTGCTGCGCGGTTCTTACGGCACCGGCTTCAAGGCGCCGACATTGGCGCAGATCACCTCACCGGTAACTTTTGTCGGAAATACCGCGCAACAGCACCCATGCCCGGTCTCGGCTCCTGATCCACGCGCAGCTGGATGCCAGGGTACGACCCAGTACGACGTGCTGCAAGGCGGTAACCAGCTCAGCGGTTCGAGCGGCCTGAAGCCGGAAACCTCGAAACAAAGCACTATCGGCTTCCGTCTTGAGCCGATCCGCAATGTCTCGATCGGCTTCGATCTGTGGACGGTGCGCATCAAGGACCAGATCAGCGTCTTGCAGGAAAATCTGGCCTTCGCCAATCCGGTACTGTATTCCAACCTGTTCAAGCTGTTCAACGATCCGATCCAGGGTTCGCAAACCATCGCCTTCCTGCAGACACCGGTCAACCTGGCCAGCGCCAAGTATCAGGGCATCGACTGGGATCATAGTTTCCGGACCAAAACACCGATCGGCGACATGAGCCTGCAATGGACCGGCACCTACATGCTGAAAGCCGAGCAGGACTTCCCTGGCAGCGGCACCCAAAGCAGCCTGGGCAAGTATGGTGCGGACCAGAACGTGGTGTTCCGCGTCATTTCCCGCCTGGCCGGTTCCTGGAAGCAGTCGGATATGTGGACCCACACGCTGGCAGCCAACTACCGTTCCGGTTATCACGATCAGACCTATACCGCCGACGATGCCACTGTGCGTATCGTCAATCCTGACGGTTCCTACGGTGCGTTCGTGGCCATGCCTAACCATAACGTGGCGTCGTACACCACGTTTGACTGGCAGACCAAGCTGACGGTGAAAAAAGGTCTGGAATTCACGGGTGGCATCAAGAATCTGTTTGCCCGTACTCCGCCTCTCTCGCTGGTCACTGCCGGCGGCGGCAACCAGGTCGGTTACGATGCACGTTACACCGATCCGCTGGGACGTCAGTTCTACATCACAGGTACTTACAAGTTCTAACCGTAGGCAGCCGCCAGCTTTCTTTTTGAGCTGGCGTTGCTGAACTGGCTGGGCGCGAAGTTTGCGTCCGGCTTTTTTTATGTCCGCTGTAAACCGGTAAAACTCATGCCGCGAATTTCATGCACCAAAATGTTTCAGTAAAGAACTGATAAGATAGGCCGATCGTCTGATGTGAAACAGGCAGCGCGATGGCTGCCGCCTTTCTGACAGGAAGATCCGCCCATGAATTTAGCTAGCCGTCCAGCGGTGCTGGACCTGATCGGCAATACCCCGTTGATAGAAGTCACGCGGCTCGATACCGGCTGCTGCCAGCTGTTTCTCAAGCTGGAATCGCAAAATCCCGGCGGCTCCATCAAGGACCGCATCGGGCTCTCGATGATCGATGCGGCGGAGAAGGATGGCCGCCTGCAGGCCGGCGGCACCGTGATCGAAGCGACTGCCGGCAATACCGGCCTGGGCCTGGCGCTGGTGGCCTGCGCCAAAGGCTATCGCGTGATCCTGGTGGTGCCGGACAAGATGTCGGTGGAAAAAATCCAGCATCTGAAAGCGCTGGGTGCGCAAGTCCATATCACCCGTTCCGATGTCGGCAAGGGCCATCCCGAGTATTACCAGGACGTCGCCGCGCGCTTGGCGCGCGAGACGCCGGGTGCTTTCTTTGCCGACCAGTTCAACAATCCGCACAACCCGCTGGCGCACGAGCAAAGCACCGGCCCCGAGATCTGGCGGCAATGCGAACAGCGGCTGGACACGATTGTCTGCGGCGTCGGTTCCGCCGGCACGCTGACCGGCCTGACGCGCTTCTTCCGCGGCGTGCAGCCGCAACTGGAGTTTGTGCTGGCCGATCCGCAAGGTTCGATCCTGGCAGAATACGTGAATACCGGCGAGATAAAATCGACGCCGGGTTCCTGGGCGGTCGAAGGCATAGGCGAGGACTTCATCCCGTCGATTGCCGATCTGTCGGCAGTGAAACATACCTATACCATCAGCGACGAAGAAAGTTTCCGCAGCGCGCGCGAACTGGTGCGGGCCGAAGGCATCCTTGGCGGCTCTTCCACCGGCACCTTGCTGGCGGCGGCCTTGCGCTATTGCCGCGAGCAGACCGAGCCCAAGCGCGTGGTCACCATCGTCTGCGATACCGGCACCCGCTACCTCTCGAAGGTATACAACGACAACTGGATGCGCGACCAGGGCTTGCTCAAGCGCGAAATGCTGGGCGACCTGCGCGACATCATCGGCCGCCGCTACACCGACGGCGGCGTCGTCAGCGTTGCCGCCGAAGACACCCTGATGACCGCCTTCAACCGCATGCGCAGCGCCGACGTTTCGCAGCTGCCGGTGCTGGCGCAGCAGGGCCGGCAGGTGGTGGGAATCATCGATGAATCCGACTTGCTGCTCAAGGTGGCGGCAGATCCGGCCCATTTCAGCGACCCGGTCAGCAGCACCATGACCAGCGCCATAGAAAAGCTGGCGCCGGATGCCGGCTTGCCGGCCTTGCGCAGCACGCTGGCGCGCGGCCTGGTCGCCATCATCGCCGACGACCAGCAGTTCCATGGCTTGATCACCCGTTTCGATCTACTCAACCATCTTCGCAGGAGCCTCTTATGAAATCAGACCCGAGCAACCATAAAGTGGGCGGCCACACGGCCGGCATGCATTTCGCCACGCGCGTGATCCACGCCGGCCAGGCGCCCGATCCGTCTACCGGCGCCATCATGCCGCCGATCTACGCTACCTCGACTTTCGTGCAGCAAAGCCCGGGCGTGAACAAGGGCCTGGATTACGGCCGCTCCCACAATCCGACGCGCTGGGCGCTGGAGCGCTGCGTCGCCGACCTGGAACAGGGCGCGCAAGGGTTCGCCTTCGCTTCCGGCATGGCCGCCGCCGCCAATGTGCTGGAGCTGCTGGACGCCGGCGCCCATGTGATCGCCGGCGACGACTTGTACGGCGGCACTTACCGCCTGTTCGACAAGGTGCGGCGGCGCAGCGCCGGCCTCTCGTTCAGCTATGTCAACCTGGTCGATCCGCAAAACCTGCTGGACGCAATCCGGCCTGAAACCAAGATGGTGTGGGTGGAAACGCCGACCAATCCGATGCTGAAGCTGGCCGACCTGGAAGCGATCGCCAAGATCTGCCGCGAGCGCGGCATCATCGCCGTGGCGGATAACACCTTCGCCAGCCCGATGGTGCAGCAGCCGCTGACCCTGGGCTTCGACGTCGTGCTGCATTCCACCACCAAATACCTGAACGGCCACTCCGACATCATCGGCGGCATCGCCGTGGTCGGCCGCGAAGCGCGCCAGGCGGAATGGCTGGAGCGGCTGGGATTCCTGCAGAACGCGGTGGGCGCCATCGCCGGCCCGTTCGACAGCTTCCTCGCCTTGCGCGGCATCAAGACGCTGGCGTTGCGGGTTGAACGCCATTGCCAGAACGGGCTGGAGCTGGCCGGCTGGCTGGAAAGCCTGCCCGAAGTGGCGCGCGTCCATTACCCGGGTTTGCGCTCGCATCCCCAGCACGAACTGGCGCAGCGCCAGATGCAAGGCTACGGCGGCATCATCTCGGTCGATCTGAAAACCGACCTGGCCGGCGCCCGGCGCTTCCTGGAGCGCTGTGAAATCTTCGCCCTGGCGGAAAGCCTGGGCGGCGTCGAGAGCCTGATCGAGCATCCGGCCATCATGACGCATGCGACGATTCCGGCGGCGCACCGGGCGACGCTGGGAATTACCGATTCGCTGGTCCGGCTATCGGTCGGTGTGGAAAATATTGCCGATCTGAAGAAGGATTTGCAAAATGCCTTTGCCGCGATGAAAGCATGAACGACGTTTTCAAAGACTGGGAGGCGCGGGTAGCAGCGCTGTGGCGGCAGGTTGATGCGATAACGCCGGAACAGCTGGTGGCACAGGCAGATGCGCTGGCCGCCGAGCGGCCTGTGGATGACCCCGTGGCGCTGTTCGAGCGCGCCTGCGCGCGCGACACTGCCGGCCTGGAAGCGGAAGCGGAGCCGCTGTACCGGGCGGCGCTGGCCAGCGAGCGGCTGGATCCTTACCGCCAGGCGCGGGCATCGATACAGCTTGGCAGCACTTTGCGTTTGCTCGGGCAGCTGGAGGAAAGCGAAAGCCTGGTCAGTGCCCAGCTGCAGCGCTATGAGGACGCAGCCTACGGCAATGCCTTGTACGATGAAACCCGCGCCACGCTGGCGCTCACCTACCTGGTACAGGGACGGGCGGTGGAGGCGGCCTGCCTGGCGCTGACGACGCTGGCGCCGCATTTGTCGCGCTATAACCGTTCGGTGGCAGGAAACGCTGCGGAAATTTTGAAGAGCACTGCCCTGGAGTCGAGCTGGTCTTGATGGGAGGTTGAAATTTCCATGATATCTGCGGCAAATAAATCGCCCCGTCCGCTTGCGCAAACAAGCGAAGAAGGATTTGCAGAACGCTTTTGCTGCGATGAAGGGCTGAGTCGGGCCAACAGGCCGGTGGTTGGCAAGTGCCAAGAACAGCCTGTGCGATGATTACACGGTTGCTACTCCGTGGGTACAAGCCGGGAGCGGCCCGGCAGCCGCTTACTTTCTTTTGCTTCGCCAAAAGAAAGTAAGCAAAGAAAAGGCGACCGCACAGCCGTTGCCCGCCTTCGGCGGGTTCCCAAATGAGACGTGCGCCAGTCGGATGGGACACAAACTCGCTTCGCTCAAACATGTGTCCCATAATTCCCGACTGACGCACGTCTCATTTGGCAACGTCAGCATGCGGAATTCAAAAGCAACCCCAGCCCCAACCCCAACGTCAAAAACAACCCTCACGCAGTCAACCGGGGTCGGAGTTTTTTTTCGCGGCCTTTTGCGAAAATTACTCTGACCCCGCTTGACGGACTACGGAGTACTTACGGTTGCATGCCAAGAACGGTCATGCGCTGCTGCTTTACCCACTTACTGATAATCCGCCACCAGCGAAGCGCCGCTGACAGCGCGGTAGCCGTTCAGCAGCAGGTAGTAGGTTCCTGCGCCGGGTGCGCCGATGATGACGCTTTCGGCGTTGCTGCTGCCGTCGGATTTGGCATCATAGGTGCTGGTGCTAGGCGTTGCGCCCAGCTTGACATAGATGTCGCCATCGCCGCTGCCGCCGGACAGTTGGAAGCTCAGGTTGCGGGCGCCGGCTGGAACCGCGATGCTGTACACATTGCTGCCGCCGCTAGCCACGCTGATGCCGGTCACCGGCACGCCCTTGACCAGAACGTTGCCGCTGTTGCCGCTGCAGCTGACGCCAACGCCTTTGAAAGCGGCCGTCACGTCGGCCACCTGGTAGCCGCGGTTAGCCGCAGCTTTTTCGACGCCGCATGCGCCCTGGTTAAAGGTGCTGTTGGCGGTCCAGTACAGATGGTTGGCGTCGGCCATCACCTCGAAGGCCTTGCGAGTGCTCCAGCCGGCCGTGGTCGCCAGCAGGTAGAAGGCCTTGTTGTAGACCCCGCTGCTATAGTGCACGTCGAGACTGCTGGTGTAGTTTTTTGCATTGTCGATCGAGCGGCCGTCCTGGGTCGGATTGGCCATGTAGCGCAGCGCGCCGCTGGCCTTGAAGATGTCGGTGCCGACCAGGAAATCGTTCGTGCCCTTCATGTAGTTTTCAGAGGCTTCGCCGGCCATGTCGGAGAAGGCTTCGTTCATGCCGCCCGACATGCCGCTATACACCAGGCCGGAATTCTGCTCGGTGAAACCATGGCTGACTTCATGGCCGGAAACGTCCAGCGCCACCAGCGGATAGAAGGTCGAGGCGCCGTCGCCGAAATTCATGGCGCTGCCGTCCCAGAACGCATTTTCATAATTGCTGCCGTAGTGAACCTTCATGTACAGGGTCTGGCTGATAGGGCGCAGGCTGAGCCAGTCACGGTACATATTGAACACCACGTTGCCAAAGTAATGAGCATCGTTGAGCGGCGAAAACGCTCCGTTGACAGCCTTGTAGGTGTTGCGCGGGCAGGTGAAATGGAAGGGCGTGCTGCCGCTGCTGCCGTTTTGCAGATCAACTGTCACTACATTGGTGGTGACCATGTTGCAGTTGCTGTCGACAACCAGCGGGCCGTATTTGCCGCCCGGCTGGTATTCGTATTGCCCGGTCTTGGCGTTGCCGCCGGGGCCGCTGGCTTCGTAATGCGTGATGCCTTCCCATTGCTTCAGTACGGCGCCGCTGTTGGCGTCGATGATGTAGTAAGGGCGGCTGGGCTTGGCGGCGCTCTTGTTGACGAACGACACCACATAGATCAGCTGCGCCACATTGTTCTGGCCCAGCTGCACATACAGTTTGGCTTGCTCGTTTTCAGTGACGGCGGCGCGGGAAATGGCCTTGGCTTGCAGCAGCACGTCGGCGGCGGCATATGCCGGCTTGGCGCTCGGCAGGTCGTTCGCGATATTGCGCAGCAGGGCGCCGGACATCGCCGGTTGCGCCTGGTTGGCCGAGCGTTGCTCGACGATGGCCTGGTCCCATACCGGCACGCCCTGGAAAAATTGCTGATAGCGGGTGACCACCTTGCCATTGGCGTAGTTCTGGCTGCGGAGAGGCTTCAGTTCGTCGGAGCTGAGCCCGAGCAAAGCCTGGACGCTGACCTGTCCGCCTTGTTTTGCGGCTTGCACTTGCGGGGTGTAGCTCTCAAGATCAATGCGGTCGGCTGCGATTGCGCTTGAGCTTGCCGCCAGCAGCAGCGACAGAAACAACGGGCCTTCGACGTGACGTAATGCTGGTTTCATGGTATCTCACTCTCTTGAAATTGATGCGTGGATAAGACATAAGGTGACCAGATACTTCGCGAACAAAAACACTACCGGCAATCCAGGGCGCCCACAGCCTCCAGCTCAAGCATTTGGCAAAACGACATCGTTGGCGCTGATGTTATTGCTGCCTTCCATGCAAAGAGCTGCCGGCGACCAGGATTCCTGCGATGGATTTCGTTTGTAACAATTGGTAACGTGGGTTACGTATTGTTACAAAATGAAATTCCATGTGGCAACATACTCGGATTCGTGTTGTCGAAATAGCTGTTATTTCTTACAGGAAAGAATATTCGGGAAGCTTGCCCGCGGATGCCTGGCAGGAGGGAGGGATGCGGGTCTCTGTGGAGCAGTGGAATACCGGTAAACGCGAGAGGAGGCCCTGCTTTGTCGAAGTATAATTGTGGAAATACAAGATGTTTCGTTGAAGGAGAAAAAATGAAAATCAAATCCATGCTGATGGTAATTGCCTGCGGCGCTTTCGCCGCCTGTGCTGCAAGTCCTTACAACGACGGTGATAACCAGTATCAGTCTGCCGCTCCCGGCTACTATGGCAATGCCCCGGTTGTCGCTTTTGGCGGTTATGGCGACTCGCCCTCGTATGGTGAGCGGCGCGACGACCGCTACGATGACCGCAACGACAACCGTTATGGCGGTGACAATTGGACGCCGCCCGGCAGCTACCGCGATTCCTGCCGCGATATCGTAGTGCGGCGCGGCATGCTGGAAGCGACTTGCGGCGGCGACAATGGCGGCAGAAGAACCTCAATTCCCCTGTCTTCCTGCCGCAGCGGCAGTTTTGAAAATATCAACGGCAACCTGCAGTGCATGGGCGGAGGCGGCCGCGATTACGGCGGCTCCAACAGAGACGTGCCGCCAGGGAGCTACCTTCAGTCTTGCTCGGAAATCGGGATCCGGGGCGGCGTGCTGGAAGCAACCTGCGGCGGCAGAGACAACAGCAGGATACGGTCTTCAATCTCCTTACGCTCCTGCCGGAGCGGCAGCTTCAGCAATATAAACGGCTACCTGCAGTGTGACCGCTAGTCGCTTGTCACTAGCCATAAACGCAGCATCTGCGGCAATCAAAGCAATTCCACGCTCAGCAAATTGACGTAACAGCTCTCGCGTGTGGTGCTGACGAAGTCGACCAGGTAGGGCTGCTGCGACATCTCGGGCAGGCAGGCCGCATACAGGCGTCCGGTCAGGCCCTCGGCGGTGATTCTCTTGGCCAGCACGTAGTCGCGCGTCAGGTAATTCTGCGCCGCCCAGATCGGCAGGGTGGCGATGCCGCGGCGGCTGGCGACCAGCTGCAGCATCGCCACCGTCAGTTCGGTGGTGCGGCGCGCGGTCTGGATGCCGGCCGGCTTGAGCACTTGGCGGACCACGTCCAGCATGTCGTCCGGCACCGGATAGGTAATCAGGGTGTCGCCGCCAAAATCCTCAGCCACCAGATATTCCTTGCCCGCCAGCGGATGATCGTGGGCCACCAGCGCCACGATTTCAAAGCTGAACAGGGCGTGGTAATCGACTTTTTCGTCAGGGTCGACTTCCGCCACGATTGCCACATCGGCGCGATGTTCATACAGCAGCCCGACCGGATCGGCCTGGAAGCCGGAGACGATATCCAGTTCCACCTCCGGCCAGCGCTTGCGGAAGATATCCATTGCCGGCATCAGCCAGTCGAAGCAGGTGTGGCATTCCACCGCGATCCGTAGCTGGCCGGCGACGCCCTGCGCCATGCGCACCAGGTCGCGCTCGCTTTCCGCCACTTGCGGCAATACCGCATCCGCCAGCTTCAGCAGCCGTTCGCCGGCCGGGGTAAACCGCACCGGCACCGATTTTCGTTCAAACAAGGTGGTGCCGTGATGATCTTCCAGCTGCTTGATCTGGTGCGACAGCGCCGACTGGGTGACATTGAGCAGAGTAGCCGCGCGCAGCAGGTTGCCAGCCTCGCGCAGGGCATGCAGGGTTTTCAGGTGACGTAATTCGAGGATAGATTGCATAAGGTTGCAAATAAGCTTGCCAATAAGGTTGCCGAAATGATCAAAAAGCCGATGTATGAGTAAAATTCAAGTTGACTCTTAATATTTATCGTTTGAATCATAATCCAAGCTGGCCCAAGATGCGAGTCATCGAACATGTTTTTATTGGAGACAGAGATGGCATTGGCACACGTATTAGGGTTTCCGCGCATCGGCGCTCACCGCGAACTGAAGTTTGCCCAGGAATCGTTCTGGAAGGGCGCATCCGACGAGGCTGCATTGCGCGCCACCGGCGCCACTTTGCGCGCCCGCCACTGGCAAGCCCAAGCCGATGCCGGCCTCGATTTCGTCACGGTCGGCGACTTCGCCTGGTACGACCAGGTCCTCGGCACGCTGGCATTGCTGGGCGCTATCCCCAGCCGTTTCGGCTTCGATCCGAAACAGCTGACCCTGGCCGACTACTTTATCCTGGCGCGCGGCAGCAAGCAGCACTTCGCGATGGAAATGACCAAATGGTTCGACACCAATTATCACTACCTGGTGCCGGAATGGACTGCCGACCTCCAATTCAACGGCGGCGTCGACTGGCTGCACGATGAAATCGCTGAAGCGCGCGCCCTCGGCCATAAGGTCAAAGTGGCGCTGGTCGGTCCGCTGACCTTGCTGTATCAAGGCAAGATCAAGTCCGGCCTCGGCCACAAGCTGGATCTGCTGCCTAAGGTTGTGGCCGGCTACCAGCAGTTGCTGCAGCGTTTGCAGGCCGCCGGCATCGAGTCGGTGCAGATCGACGAGCCTATCCTGGCGCTGGAGCTGGACGCCGCCTGGCGCAACGCTTTTGCACCGGTCTATGCACAGCTGAACAAGGCAGCGCCAGCCTTGCTGCTGACCACCTATTTCGGCGAAGTCAGCGAACACGCTGAACTGCTGCGTACGCTGCCGGTGGCAGGCGTCCATCTGGACCTGGTGCGCGGCGCCGATCAGCTGGAACAGATTACTGCCGGCTGGCCGCAAGACAAGATATTGTCGCTGGGTGTGGTTGATGGCCGCAACCTGTGGCGCACCGACCTCGATCAGGTGTTGACCAAACTCAAGCCGCTGCAAGCGCAACTGGGCGACCGCCTGTGGGTGGCTTCCAGCTGCTCGCTGCTGCACGTACCGGTTGACCTCGCCAATGAAGCCAAGCTCGACGATGAGTTGAAAAGCTGGCTGGCGTTCGCCACCCAGAAGCTGGCGGAAATCGTCGCCCTCAAGCAGGCGCTGAACGGCAACGCCGCTGCGGTCGAAGCGCAATTCGTGGCTTCGCGCGCGGCCCAGGCCAGCCGCCGCGGCTCCAGCCGCATCCACAATCCGCTGGTGCAAAAACGCCTGGCGGCAGTGACCGCGGCCGATGCCGAGCGCTCCGCCGCCTTCGATGCGCGCATCGCCAAGCAGCAAGCGAAATGGCAGTTGCCGGCATTCCCGACCACCACCATCGGCTCTTTCCCGCAAACCGCGGAAATCCGCCAGGCGCGCGCCGCCTACAAGCGTGGCGACATCGGCCATCTGGACTACCTCGACAAGATGCGTGAAGAAATCCGCGTCGTGGTCCAAAAACAGGAAGAGCTCGGCCTCGACGTGCTGGTGCATGGCGAGCCGGAACGCAATGACATGGTCGAGTATTTCGGCGAACAGCTGTGGGGCTACGCCTTCACCGCCAACGGCTGGGTGCAGAGCTACGGTTCGCGCTGCGTCAAGCCGCCGGTGATTTATGGGGACGTGTATCGGCCTGAAGCCATGACAGTCGGCTGGAGCCAGTTCGCCCAGACCCTGACAGCCAAGCCGATGAAGGGCATGCTGACCGGACCTGTGACGATGCTGCAATGGTCCTTTGTGCGCGACGACCAGCCGCGCGAAACCACGGCGCTGCAAATCGCTCTGGCCTTGCGCGACGAAGTCTGCGACCTCGAAAAGGCCAATATCGGCATGATCCAGATCGACGAACCGGCGTTCCGCGAAGGCTTGCCGCTGAAATCGCGCGACTGGCCACATTACCTCGACTGGGCGGTGCGGGCATTCAAGATCAGCGCCGCCGGCGTCGGCGACGAAACCCAGATCCACACCCACATGTGCTATTCGGAGTTCAACGACATCCTGCCATGGATCGCGGCGATGGATGCCGATGTCATCACTATCGAGACTTCACGCTCAGACATGGAGTTGCTGGATGGCTTCGGCGAGTTTGCCTATCCGAACGACATCGGCCCGGGCGTCTACGACATCCACTCGCCGCGGGTGCCGCAGGTCGACGAAATGGAGCGCCTGCTGCGCAAGGCGCGCGGCGTGATTCCTGATGCCCGGCTGTGGGTCAATCCAGATTGCGGCCTGAAAACACGCGGCTGGCCGGAGACTTACGAGGCGCTGGAAAACATGGTGCTGGCGGCCAAGCGCTTGCGTGAGACGGTAGAGCAGGAACGCAAGGCGGCGTAAGCTTCAAGCGTAATGAAAGAGGGGGCGAGTAAATGATTTACTCGCCCCCTCTTGCCGTTAACTGAACGTTAAGCGGTCGTCATGCTCATGCCTTGGCGTTGTCAGGCAACTTCCTTGGCGCTGACGATGGATTTGGATACCAGGCCATATTCGATGGCTTCCGGCGCCGACATCCAGAAATCGCGGTCGATGTCGGCCGACACTTTTTCCAGCTTCTGGCCGGTTTCCTTGGCGATCAGGGCGCCGATTCTTTCGCGCACGCGGATGATTTCACGCGCCTGGATGGCGATATCGGAAGCCTGGCCGCCGACGCCGCCGCTTGGCTGATGGATCAGGAAGCGGGTGTTCTGCAGGCAGAAGCGGCGTTCTTTCGGCACCGACAGGAACACGTTGACCGCGGCGCTGCCGACCCAGCCGCTGCCGATCATGTTGACTGGAGCGTCGATGAAGCGGATCACATCATGGATCACGTCGCCCGACTCGACATGGCCGCCCGGCGAACAGACCAGGAAATTGATCGGCGCCTTGGATTCGCCGGATAGGGCGATCAATTGGCGTACGATATCGCGCGCCACGGTGTCGTTGATTTGGCCGAACAGCAAGACAGTGCGTGACTTGAACGCTTTCTCTTCCAGGAAGGCGTCGCGCTGGGATGCATTGGTTTCCACTTTTTCTTCCATGATGTGCCTCTAAGGTGTTGGGGAATTCATTGATTGCAAAAGACTCAGTGTAAACCAAAAAGCCCCCGCAAATCGCGAGGGCTTGTTTTGTTATTGCTGCCTGGCAGCCAGGCAGAGTCGTCAAAGCAATCAGAACGCCGGAACCACCGCGCCTTTGTATTTCTCTTCGATGAATTTCTTCACTTCCGGCGAGTTCAGCGCCGCCGCCAGTTTTTTCACGGCAGGGTTGTCCTTGTTGTCGGCGCGCGCCACCAGCAGGTTGGCGTAAGGCGAATTGGCATCTTCGATGAACAAAGAGTCCTTGACCGGATTGAGCTTGGCTTCGATTGCGTAGTTGGTGTTGATCAGGGCCAGGTCGACCTGGTTCAGCACGCGCGGCAAGGTGGCGGCTTCCAGTTCCTTGAATTTCAGGTGTTTTGGATTTTCGACGATGTCTTTCTGCGTTGCCGAAATGTTGCTCGGGTCTTTCAGCTTCAGCAGGCCCTGGCGCGACAGCAGCAGCAAGGCGCGGCCGGAATTGGACGGATCGTTAGGAATGGCGATGGTGGCGCCGTCCGGCAGGTCGGCCAGTTTCTTGTACTTGCTGGAGTAGCCGGCGAACGGTTCGACGTGCACCTTGGCGACCACGACTTCGAGGTCGTTCTTGTGGTTCTTCTTGAATTCATTCAGGTAGGGCAGGTGCAGGAAGAAGTTGCCGTCTACCCGTTTTTCGTTGGTTTGCACCGCCGGCTGAATATAGTCGGTGAATACCTTGACCTGCAGGTCGACGCCTTCCTTGGCCAGGATAGGCTTGACGAATTCCAGGATCTCCGCGTGCGGCACCGGGGTGGCGGCGATCACCAGCTTGTCGGCGGCTTGCGCCGGCGCTGCGGCGATCAGGCTGAAGGTCGAGAATACCGCTGCGGCCAGGCCCAGCGACAGTGAAAATTTACGTGACATAGAAACTCCCTTTTTAAATTTTAAAAACACAAGCTGAAAAATCATTTACGTGTGAAATGCTGCACCAGCCGGTCGCCGGAAAACTGCAGCACTTGCACCAGCACTACCAGCACCGCAACGGTGGTCACCATCACTTCGGTCTGGAAGCGCTGGTAGCCGAAACGGATCGCCAGGTCGCCCAGGCCGCCGCCGCCGATCACGCCGGACATGGCGGCATACGACATCAGGGCAATCGCCGTGACCGTAGTGGCGGCGATCAGGCCGGGCAAGGCTTCCGGCAGCAGGGCGCCGAAGATGATCTGGCGCTTGTTGGCGCCCATCGCCTGGCAAGCCTCAACCACGCCGCGGTCGATTTCACGCAAGACGTTTTCCACCAGCCGCGCAAAGAACGGCGCGGTGCCCAGCACCAGCGGCGGAATCGCGCCCAATACGCCTAGCGAGGTACTGACCAGCAGCACCGTGACTGGGATCATCACGATCAGCAGGATCAGGAACGGCACCGAGCGCAGCACATTGACAACCAGCGATAGCACCCGGTAGATGCCGCGCTGTTCCAGCAGCTGGCGCTTGCCGGTGATGAACAGCAGGATGCCGAGCGGCAGCCCGAGCAGTATCGTGAACAGCAGGGAAAAGCCGGTCATGGCAAGGGTTTCCCAGGTGGCTTGCCAGATGTCGGCCCAGTCGATGAGTGAGAAATCCATTATGCGAGTACCTCATGGCGGATGTTGTGCTGGTCCAGCGTGGTGAATACCTGCGCAACGTCGGTGGCTTCGCCGCGGATTTCCACCAGCAGCTGGCCGTAAGGGGTGTCCTTGATGCGGGCGATGGTCCCTTGCAGGATGGTGATCAGGGCTGGCGTGGCGGCGGCGATGCTGCTCAGGATCGGCTGGTAGGTGATGTCGCCGACATAGGTCAGGCGTACCAGCAGGCCGCGCAGATGGGCATGGCCGGCTGCCGTCGCCGGTGGTAGCAATGCCGCCTCGGCGGAAAACGGCGTACTTTCCGCCACCATGCTTTGCGTCACCGCGTGCTGCGGATGCAGGAATACTTCGGCGACTTCGCCGCTTTCGACGATGCGGCCGGCTTCGAGCACCGCCACGCGGTCGCAGATATTGCGGATCACCTGCATTTCGTGCGTGATCAGCACGATGGTCAGGCCCAGCTTGCGGTTGATGTCGAGCAGCAGGCGCAGGATGGCCTGGGTGGTTTCCGGATCGAGCGCCGAGGTGGCTTCGTCGCACAGCAGCAGGTGCGGCGTGTTGGCCAAGGCGCGGGCGATGCCGACGCGCTGTTTCTGGCCGCCGGACAGTTGCGCCGGATACTTGTCGCGATGCTCGCTGAGGCCGACCAGCGCCAGCAGCTCGCTCACCCGGGCGGCGCGTTCCTGCGGCGTGTACTTGCTGGTGATTTTCAGCGGCCAGTCGATATTCGCGGCCACGGTCTTGGCGTTGAGCAGGTTGAAATGCTGGAAAATCATGCCGATGCGTTGACGCAGCCGGTGCAGGCCGCTGTTGTCCAGCGCGGTAATGTCTTCGCCCTCGATCGATACGCTGCCGCCGGACGGGCGTTCCAGCATGTTGAGGGTGCGGATCAGGGTGCTTTTACCGGCGCCGGAGCGGCCGATGATGCCGAAAATTTCGCCTTTTTTGATATGCAGATTGATATCGGACAAGGCAGCGACGGCAGTGCCGGCGGTTTTGGCATTGCGTTCCAGCGGATAGGTTTTATGCAGGTTCTCGATGCGGATCACAGGTTTGCTTCACAAATTCAGTCAGGCTTGCAATTTTATCAGCGACCCTATATACACCAAAGTTATAAATCGTTATGTAGATATAACAATCCTATTGTTAGGCAATATGAGTATCGTCAGGAGATGACGCGGCGGCAACATGCAAAAAATGTTTTTTTATGGCATAGTGGACACACTATGAAAGCACTGAAGAGCGCACTGGCCAAAAGAGTTCTCGCTGATCCGAGCGCGAAGCTGCAGCTGCGCGCCTATCTGGCCAGCAAAAATTCCCAGCCGTCATTGTCCACCACGGTCGCCGTTGATGACGTGATCAGCTTGCATTCCGCACAAGAGGGTACAGTCCTGTACCGTCTCACCGTCGTACCCAAGGCCGCCTGAGCGGTACGATGAACGTAGCGCTACCTGCCTTAATCGTCTTCCTGCTATTGCTCCCCGGTTTCATCGCCCGTTCGCGCTTCAAGCGGGCCGAGCGCATTTCCCTCGATTATTCGCCGTTCGGACAGATTGTCACCGAGGCCATGCTGTGGAACTGCGTTTTTCATCCGTTATGGCTGCTGGCTTCGGCATGGCTGTTCGGGCGCACTCTGCAGCCTTTGCTGCTGCTGGAGCTGCTGTCTTCCGATGCCGCCAGCCAGGCCAAGGCGATCCAGGGCATCGCTGTGCAGTTTTCCTGGATATGCGCTTATTTCCTCAGCTTGTATGCCGGCGCCTGGATCGTGCCGAATGCTTTCCGGCTGATGATCACCCGCTATCGCCTGGACCGCGCCAACGCCGGCTGGTACGTTCCCTGGCTGCGCTTCAACCAGGCGCCCTGGTACTACCTGCTGACCGGCGCCGATTTCGACGAAGATCAGCGGCCGGACCTGATCTCGGTATCGGCCATCGTCAATGTGGCCGGGCAGGCGGTGTTGTTCATCGGCATCCTGGACAATTTCTTTGTCGACGCCAACGGCAGCCTGGACCGTTTGATCCTGGAGCAGGTGATGCGGCGTCCGCTCTCGGCCGACAAGCCGGACGGCGCCAGCATTGCGGAAGAGCTGGAGCGTTTCTACGTGGTAGAGGGCGACTACTTCGTGCTGCGCTATAGCGAAGCGATCACCCTCAACATCGAATACATCAGGATGGACAAGCTCGCTGACGATGCTATGCCGGAGCCAGCGCCCATCGCCGATGCCCTGAGCGAAGCCGACGCGCTGGACTAGCGCGCCGGTATTTGTCAATTGCGCAATTGCCTCAGTTTCGGATGCAGCAGCATCAGCATGGCGAACAACGACAGCGCCGCGCCGCCGAAGATGAATAACTGGGATGGCGTGACGTAGCGGATCAGGTAGCCGGCAATCAAGGCAGACAACGGCGCACCGGTAATCAGGATCAGCATCAGCATGCTGAGCACCCGGCCATGGAGAGCGCTCGGGATACGGCGTTGTATCCATGTGAACAAGCCGACCTGGACATAGCCGGCGCCGATGCCGACCACCACCATCAGCGCCAGGCCTATCTCTAGCATGTGGGTGAATCCCATGCCAAGCACGGCCATGCCGGTCAAGCCATCGATCAGGCAGACCGCGACACCCAGATGGACCACCTTCTTGGCGCGCAGGCCGGAGCAGACGATGCCGATCAGCTGCCCCAGGCCGTTGGCCGCAATCAGTATCCCGAAGGCCGAAGCGCCGCCGCCCAGCTGGCGGTCCACCCATAGCGGCAGGCCGACCTGGACCGGGCCGGCCACCAGCAGAGTGACAACCGTCCAGTAACTGATCAGCGTCCTCAGCACGCCATCGGACCACAGCCATTTTGCCGCAGGAACGATGGTGGCAAGTAGCGGCATATCGGCCGATTGGTGCGCTGCCTCAGCCTGCGCGCGCGGCGGCAGGCGCGGCACGGTGACTGCCGCGACCAGGAAGCAGCCGGCATTCAGCAGGAAAGCCAGCCCCAATCCATCCGTGGATGCCGCCAGCAGGCCGGCTAGCAGCGGCCCGCCCAGCAGGGAAACCTGGGTCATCCCCATGAGCGCCGCGTTAGCCGATTGCAGCTGCAGCGGGTGGATCAGCCTGGGCAGCATGGCGACCCGCGCTGGAATGGCGAAGGCGCCCACCAGCCCCATGCCGCAGGCGAACAGATACATCATCCATAGCGCCAACATGTCATGCAGCAGTAATGTGCCGACTGCCGTGAGCAGAATGACGCCGCCGGTCAGCGCGCAAAGAAGCACGGCGCGCGGCGAATGGCGGTCCACCAGCACGCCGGCGATTATCAGAAACAGGATTTTCGGCAGCGCCATCAGCGCCAGCACCAGGCCCAGCGCCACGCTATCGTTGCTCAGCTTCAGCACCAGCCAGGGCAGCGCCACGGTGGTCATCTGCTCTCCCAGGAAGGCAGCGAAAGAACCTGCCATCAGCAGCAGGAAACCGCGATGCAGCAATACCGGCGGCAGCCCGGCCTGATCGGCGGCGGCCGCATTTTCCATTGCAAGTTCTGTCGTCATCTCGGTCATGGCGGGCGTGTGTATTGTCAAACGATCGGGCGCGCCGTGGCCGCCGCTCCAGCTGGCGAGGCGAGATAAAAGACAGAACAGTCTACTTGGATTTTGCGCATTGCAACACCCTGTGAAAAGTGACAGTTTCGGCGTTTGTTGCTTTCTGTAAAGTAACAATGTTGCACCGTATCCTACCTGCAGCGCTGTGACGACTTTTGCCCGCAATCAGAAAAGTACGGCGATTGACCCCATTCCTGATTGTTGCCGTCGAAGGCCGGCTGCTGCAATGGATGTCCATAACCATCTTGTTTCCTATGCCAAGTGAATTCCATGTGCACGCTCACCCATCTGCAGCTCTGTCCATCCCGTCTCTTCACTAAAGCTGTCGCTTCCGACGCTGCTTCTTAAGACCTCGTCTCAACTTCAATTCAAAGGCTTAGGGCCATATCCCGGCGCCGACAGGCGCGCGGCTTTGGGGAGCTGACTGCGCTCCTTATTTTCAATTGCTACCAGCACACTGCTTAGAGGTTTTCCATGTCGAATTCGGTTGAAACAACAGCTGTATCAGATCCTTTGTCCAACGGTGCGTCAGCGACCGTCCATGAGCTCTCTTCCGTGCAGCAGGTGGTGTGGCTGGACCAGATGCTCAATCCAGGCATCCCTTACTACAACATCGGCCTGGCGGTGCGGATCGATGCCGCCATCGATCCGCACCTGCTGGAGCAGGCGATCCGCGATTTCGCAATGGCACACGATGCATCCCGGCTGATCTTGGTCAAAGCTGGCGGTGTAGCGCAGCAACAGGTTTTGCCCGCGCTGGAATTTGTCTTGCCGGTGCTGGATTTTTCCAGTGAAGCCGATGGCGACCAGCATGCGCGGCAGCATATGGAACAGGTATTCAAGCAACCCTTCGATCTGTATGGCGGGCTGCTGTGGAAAATGGAATTGATACGCATAAGCCCTGTGCGTTACTACTGGCTGCTGTGCTACCACCATCTGGTCGCCGACGGCATCAGCACTTCGCTGAGTTTTGCCGGTATTGCCAGCGCATACAATCGGCTGCTGGGGCTGGACGGCACTGTGGCTGAAACCGCACCGTCCTACCTGGATTTCATTGCCAAGGACCAGGACTATTTCTCTTCCGCGCGCTTTGCGCTCGACAAGGAATTCTGGCGCCAGCGTTTCGCCCAGCTGCCGGCGCGACTGGTCGCAGGCGACAGCGCGCTTGCAGCAAAAACGCTGGCTCCCAGCGAACAGGTGTATTGGTCAATCGAGCGTCCGCTGTTTGAAAAGATGACGGCGTTTGCATCCGGGCACGGTTTTTCCGCCTCGGATTTCATGCTGGCGCTGACCAGCGTTTATTTCGCCCGTGTCGCCGACCTGGAAGAGGTGGTCATCGGCGTGCCGATACATAATCGCAGCAACGCCCGTGAAAAAAACACCATTGGCATGTTTTCGTCGATCATTCCGGTCGGATTTGCGCTGGACCGGCAGCAACCGTTCGCGCAAGCGATGGCGGCGGTTGCCAAGGAATTGCGCCGCTGCTACCGCCATCAGCGTTTCCCGATCGCCGAAATCAACCGCCTGCACAACGTCGTCCAAAACGGCTATCGCCAGCTGTTCGACGTCTCGCTTTCCTTTGAAGTATTCAATACTGATTTTCCCATGGGGACAGGGCTGGCCAGCGGTGTCAAGCTGGATCATGGATTCGAACAGACGCCGCTGGCAATGTCGGTCCGGGATTTCCACCGGGACCAGGATGTGCTGGTGGTGTTCGATTACAACACGCGCCATTTCACGCGCGATGAAGTCTTCCGCATTCAAAGCCGCATGGCCTTGCTGATGGAGTCTGTCTTGTCTGGCGCCGACTGCCAGATCGACCAGCTTCCTTTGCTCACAGCGGCGGAGCGCCACCAGATCGTCAGCAGCTGGAATGCGACCGAGGCCAGCTATCCTGCCGCTTTGCTGCCGCAGCTGTTCGAGGCGCAGGCAGAGCAGACGCCCGCGGCGGTGGCAGTGGAACAGGGTAAGGCGCAACTGAGCTACGACCAACTCAACCGCCAGGCCAATCAGCTGGCGCATTACCTGCGCGCACTGGGCGTCAAGCCGGATGAACGGGTAGCGATCTGCGTCGAGCGTGGTTTGCCGATGGTGGTGGGTTTGCTGGCGGTATTGAAGGCAGGGGCGGCCTATGTGCCGCTGGATCCGGCTTATCCAGTGGAACGCCTGACGCACATGCTGAGCGACAGCGCACCGCGCGTGGTGCTGACCCAGGCCGGGATGGAAGGCGGCTGGCTGCAGGCGCGGGCATCGATCGCACCGGACTTGCCATTGCTGGACCTGCAAGCGCCCAGCTGGGGCGGATATCCGGAACACAATCCCGACAGCAGCCATCTCTCGGCATCGAACCTGGCTTACGTGATCTACACTTCGGGCTCGACCGGGACGCCGAAAGGGGTCATGGTTGAACATCGCAACCTGCTCAACCTGGTGCATTGGCATTGCGCGGCATTCAATGTGCGGGCCGGCCAGCGCAGCTCGTGCGTGGCGCGGCTGGGCTTCGATGCGGCCGTGTGGGAAATCTGGCCGACCCTGAGCGCCGGCGCCAGCTTGCTGTTGCCTGAGCAGGACCATGACGCGGCGACGGTGCTGGCATGGTGGCGCGAGCAGACGCTGGATGTCAGCTTCCTGCCGACGCCGATGGCGGAGCATGCAATGCGTAACGGTATCAGCAACCCGCACCTGCGCCATCTGCTGACCGGCGGCGACCGCTTGCGCCTTCACCCACAAAGCGATAGGCAGTTTTCGCTGATCAACAACTATGGCCCGACCGAGGCCACCGTGGTGGCCACATCCGGCCGCCTGACGGCGGAGGACCAGGTCTTGCACATAGGCAGACCGATTGCCAACACCCAGATCTATCTGCTCGATGCCCAGGGCGAACCGGTGCCGGTCGGCGTGCCGGGTGAGCTGTATATCGGCGGCGCCGGCGTGGCGCGCGGCTATCTGAACCAGCCGGAGCTGACCGAACAACGCTTCGTGGCTGATTGTTTCTCGCCAGCGCCTGGAGCAAGGTTGTACAAGACCGGCGACCTGGCGCGCTGGCAGGCCGACGGCACGCTGGTGTACCTGGGGCGTAACGACTTCCAGGTCAAGATCCGCGGCTTCCGCATTGAACTGGGCGAGATCGAAACCCAGCTGGCGTCCCATCCCGTCATCCGCGAAGCGGTGGTGATTGCGCGCGAAGATATCCCGGGCGACAAGCGCCTGGTGGCCTATATTGTGGTCAATGGAGAAGTCGATGCCGAGACCTTGCGGGCGCACCTGAGCCTGAATCTACCGGACTACATGGTGCCGGCCGCCTATGTCACGCTGGACGCCTTGCCGCTGACGGCCAACGGCAAGCTGGACCGCAAGAACCTGCCGGCGCCGGCCAGCGACGCCTATGCGGCGAGCAGCTATGAAGCGCCGCAAGGCGAGACTGAGATCGCGCTGGCGGCGATCTGGTCGGAGCTGCTGCAGATCGAGCGCATCGGCCGTCATGACAATTTCTTCTCGCTGGGCGGTCATTCGTTGCTGGCGGTGAGCTTGATGGAAAGAATGCGCCGGCAAGGCTTGCCGGCCGAGGTGCGGGCATTGTTCGCGACGCCGACCCTGGCCGGACTGGCGGCATCGGTCGGCACGGAAAGCCGTCTGGTGGCGGTGCCGGCCAACCTGATCCCGGCCGGCTGCGAACAGATTACACCGGCGATGCTGCCGCTGGTGAGCCTGAGCAGCGAAGAGATTGCGCGCGTGGTCGAGCGCGTGCCTGGCGGCGCCGCCAATGTGCAGGATATCTATCCGCTGGCGCCTTTGCAGGAAGGGATCCTGTTCCACCATCTGATGGCCAAGGAGGGCGATCCCTACCTGCTGGTAGGGATGACCAGTTTCGATACCCGGCAACGGCTGGAAACCTATCTGTCTGCCCTACAAAGCGTGATCCAGCGGCACGACGTGCTGCGCACCGCCATCATCTGGGAAGGCGTGCCGGAACCGCTGCAAGTCGTATTGCGTAACGCAGGGCTGGTGAGTGAAGAACTGATCCTCGATCCAGCCGATGGCGATGTCGCCGGCCAGCTGCGCGCGCGCTTCGACCCGCGTCATACCAGGCTGGACCTGACGCAGGCGCCCTTGATGCGCACCAGCTTCGCCTACGATGCAGTAGAGCGGCGCTGGGTATTGCTGACCCTGGTGCATCACCTGATCAACGATCACACCACCCTGGAAGTCATCCACGCCGAGATCGGGGCGTATCTGCAAGGCCAGCAGGCGCAGCTGCCGGCGCCGCTGCAGTTCCGCAATTATGTAGCGCAAGCCAGGTTGGGCGCCAGCACTGAGATGCATGAAGCATTTTTCCGCCAGATGCTGGCGGGGGTCGACGAACCGACGGCGCCGTTCGGCTTGCTGGAAGTGCACGGCGACGGCGGCGGCCTGGAAGAAGGCCACGTGCGGCTCAGCGCGGCGCTGTCGCAGCGTTTGCGGCAGCAGGCGCGACAGCTGGGCGTGAGCGCCGCCAGCCTCTGCCACCTGGCCTGGGCGCAGGTGCTGGCGCGGGTCGCCGGCCGCAGCGATGTGGTATTCGGCACGGTGCTGTTCGGCCGCATGCAGGGCGGCGAGGGCGCCGACCGCATGATGGGCTTGCTGATCAATACGCTGCCATTGCGGGTCAGCATCGATGGGCAAGCAGCGGCGGCCAGCGCGCGCCGCACCCACGCCTTGCTGGCGCAACTGATGGAACATGAACATGCCTCGCTGGCGCTGGCGCAACGGGCCAGCGCGATTGCCGCGCCGCAGCCCTTGTTCTCGGCCTTGCTCAACTATCGTCACAGCACGCTTGGCGCCCCCGCGCCTGCCGAACAGGCGATCTGGGAAGGAATTACCCAGATTTCGGGAGAAGAGCGCAGCAACTATCCCTTGAGCCTGTCGGTCGACGACCTGGGGGCCGATTTCGCCTTGACCGCGCAAGTGACAGCCGCGGTAGGGGCAATGCGCGTCTGCGCTTTCATGCAGACGGCGCTGGCAGGGCTGGTGACGGCGCTGGAAACGACGCCGGAACGCGCCATCAACAGCATCGACGTCATGCCTGCGGCTGAGCGGCATGAAATTGTGAACAACTGGAACGCGACCCAGGCGCAGCACCCTGGGCAATTGTTGCCGCAACTGTTCGAGGCGCAGGTGGAAAAGACGCCGCAAGCCGTGGCGGTAGTGCATGGTCCGGCGCAACTGAGCTATGCCGAACTGAATCGCCAGGCCAACCAGCTGGCGCACTATCTGCGCGAACTGGGCATCAGGCCGGACGACAGGGTGGCGATCTGCGTCGAGCGCGGCCTGGCCATGGTGGTGGCTTTGCTGGGCGTGCTGAAGGCGGGTGCGGCCTATGTGCCGCTGGATCCGGCCTATCCGGCGGATCGCCTGGCGCACATGCTGAACGACAGCGCACCACGGGTAGTGCTGACCCAGGAGGGAATTGAAGGCGGCTGGCTGCAGGTGAAAGCGACGATTGCCGCCGGCCTGCCGCTGCTGGATCTGCAAGCGCCAAGCTGGACTGCCTATCCGGAGCACAATCCCGACAATAGTCATCTGGCGCCATCGGACATGGCGTACGTGATCTATACCTCTGGTTCGACCGGCACGCCGAAGGGGGTGATGGTCGAGCATCGCAATGTGACGCGCCTGTTTGCCGCCACCGATGCCTGGTTCCATTTTGGCGCAGAAGACGTCTGGAGCTTGTTCCATTCCTTCGCCTTCGATTTCTCGGTATGGGAAATCTGGGGCGCGCTGCTGCATGGCGGCCGGCTGCTGGTGGTGCCGCTGGAAACAGCGCGTTCGGCGGAAGATTTCTATCGCCTCCTATGCCGCGAGAAAGTCACCATCCTTAACCAGACGCCAAGCGCCTTCCGCCAGCTGATTGCCGCGCAAGGCGAGGACGCGGAAGCGCATCAGCTGCGGCATGTGATCTTCGGCGGCGAAGCACTGGAACCGGCGACCCTGATCCCGTGGTACGCACAGAACCAGGGTTGCGCCACGCGCCTGATCAATATGTACGGGATCACCGAGACCACGGTCCATGTCACTTACCAGCCGATTGACGCTGCCGATACCGTGCGCGGCGGCGTCAGTCCGATTGGCGTGCGCATACCGGATCTCAGCGTGTATCTGCTGGATGCCCAGGGCCAGCCGGCGCCGGTCGGCGTGCCGGGCGAGCTGTATATCGGCGGCGCCGGCGTGGCGCGCGGCTATCTGAACCGACCGGAGCTGACCGAACAACGCTTCGTGGCTGATTGTTTCTCGCCAGCGCCTGGAGCAAGGTTGTACAAGACCGGCGACCTGGCGCGCTGGCAGGCCGACGGCACGCTGGTGTACCTGGGGCGTAACGACTTCCAGGTCAAGATCCGCGGCTTCCGCATTGAACTGGGCGAGATCGAAACCCAGCTGGCGTCCCATCCCGTCATCCGCGAAGCGGTGGTGATTGCGCGCGAAGATATCCCGGGCGACAAGCGCCTGGTGGCCTATATTGTGGTCAATGGAGAAGTCGATGCCGAGACCTTGCGGGCGCACCTGAGCCTGAATCTACCGGACTACATGGTGCCGGCCGCCTATGTCACGCTGGACGCCTTGCCGCTGACGGCCAACGGCAAGCTGGACCGCAAGAACCTGCCGGCGCCGGCCAGCGACGCCTATGCGGCGAGCAGCTATGAAGCGCCGCAAGGCGAGACTGAGATCGCGCTGGCGGCGATCTGGTCGGAGCTGCTGCAGATCGAGCGCATCGGCCGTCATGACAATTTCTTCTCGCTGGGCGGTCATTCGTTGCTGGCGGTGAGCTTGATGGAAAGAATGCGCCGGCAAGGCTTGCCGGCCGAGGTGCGGGCATTGTTCGCGACGCCGACCCTGGCCGGACTGGCGGCATCGGTCGGCACGGAAAGCCGTCTGGTGGCGGTGCCGGCCAACCTGATCCCGGCCGGCTGCGAACAGATTACACCGGCGATGCTGCCGCTGGTGAGCCTGAGCAGCGAAGAGATTGCGCGCGTGGTCGAGCGCGTGCCTGGCGGCGCCGCCAATGTGCAGGATATCTATCCGCTGGCGCCTTTGCAGGAAGGGATCCTGTTCCATCATCTGATGGCCAAGGAGGGCGATCCCTACCTGCTGGTAGGGATGACCAGTTTCGATACCCGGCAACGGCTGGAAACCTATCTGTCTGCCCTACAAAGCGTGATCCAGCGGCACGACGTGCTGCGCACCGCCATCATCTGGGAAGGCGTGCCGGAACCGCTGCAGGTAGTGTGGCGCACGGCGCCGCTGGTGCAGGAGGAGCTGGTCCTGGATGGAGACGTGGCGCGCCAGTTGCGGGAACGCTTCGATCCGCGGCTCACCCGCCTCGATCTGTCGCAAGCGCCCATGATGCGCACCAGCTTTGCCTACGATACCGAGCAGCAGCGCTGGGTGCTGCTGACCCTGATGCACCACCTGGTGAGCGATCACACCACCCTGGAAGTGGTCCAGGCCGAAATTGCCGCGCATTTGCAAGGCCTGCAGGCGGAACTGCCGGCGCCGCTGCAGTTCCGCAACTATGTGGCGCAAGCCAGGCTGGGCGGCGACATTGAGGTTCATGAAGCTTTCTTTCGCCAGATGCTGGGCGATGTCGACGAACCGACAGCGCCGTTCGGCTTGCTGGAGGTGCACGGCGACGGCGGCGGCCTGGAAGAAGGCCACGTGCGGCTCAGCGCAGCGCTGTCGCAACGTTTGCGAAAGCAGGCGCGACAGCTGGGCGTGGGCGCCGCCAGCCTCTGCCACCTGGCCTGGGCGCAGGTGCTGGCGCGGGTCGCCGGCCGCAGCGATGTGGTGTTCGGCACGGTGCTGTTCGGCCGCATGCAGGGCGGCGAGGGAGCCGACCGCATGATGGGCTTGCTGGTCAATACCTTGCCGTTGCGGCTCAATATCGATACGCAGGGAGCGGCGGCCAGCGTGCGACATGCGCATGCCTTGCTGGCGCAACTGATGGAACATGAACATGCTTCGCTGGCGCTGGCGCAACGGGCCAGTGCGATTGCCGCGCCGCAGCCGCTGTTCTCGGCCCTGCTCAACTACCGTCACAGCGTGCTCGGTGAAGCCTCGGCTGCGGAGCAGGCGATCTGGGAGGGAATTACCCAGATTTCGGGAGAAGAGCGCAGCAACTATCCCTTGAGCCTGTCGGTCGACGACCTGGGAGCTGGCTTCGCTCTGACCGCGCAAGTCACACCTATGGTAGGGGCAATGCGGGTGTGCAGTTTCATGGCGCAGGCATTGGCAGGGCTGGTGACGGCATTGGAAGCGACGCCTGAGTGCGCCATCAGCAGCATCGATGTCATGCCGGCCGAGGAAAAACATCAGGTAATCAAGGCCTGGAACGCGACGCAGGTGCAACATCCGGCGCAGCTGCTGCCGCAACTGTTCGAGGCGCAGGCAGCGAAAGCGCCGCAATCAGTGGCGGTAGTGCATGGTCCGGCGCAGCTGAGCTATGCCGAACTGAATCGCCTGGCCAATCAGCTGGCGCATCATTTGCGGCAGCTAGGCGTCAAACGCAATGACCGGGTGGTGCTGCAGCTGGAGCGCTCCCTATCGCTGGTTGTCGCGATGCTGGCGGTACTCAAGTGCGGCGCCGCCTATCTGCCGGTGGACGCCAGCTTGCCGGAGGAACGCAAGATTTTCATGGCTAAAGACAGCAGCGCCAGCGTGCTGCTGGCGTTCAGCGGCGATCACTGGCCGGTGCAGGCCGCGCTGACCAGGATCAATCTGGACCAGATCCCAGCCAGCGCCTATGCCGCCGACAACCTGACGCCGGGCGGCGATGACGAGACGATTGCCTACATCATGTATACCTCGGGCTCGACCGGGCAGCCGAAAGGGGTGCTGGTGCCGCATCGCGGCGTCAAGCGCCTGGTATTGGAGAACGGCTACGCTGCATTTGACGCCAGCGACCGCATCGCCTTCGCCGCCAATCCGGCTTTCGACGCCTCGACCATGGAAATCTGGGGCGCTTTGCTGAATGGCGGGCGGGTGGTCGTGATCGATAAAGAGGTGTTTCTCGACCCGCTGCAACTGGCCGGCAAGCTCGAACAGCAAGGCATCACCACCCTGTTCCTGACCACGGCGGTGTTCAATCAATGCGCGGCGATCGTGCCGGAGGCGTTCAGCCGCTTGCGCTTCCTGCTGACCGGGGGCGAGCGCTGCGACCCGGCCGCCTTTGCGCGCGTGCTGGAGGCGGGCAAGCCGCAGCATCTGATTCACTGCTACGGACCGACCGAAGCGACCACCTACGCCACGACTTATGAAGTGACTGCCATCGTTGCCGCTGAGGCGACCGTACCGATAGGCCGGCCGATCGCCAGCACCCAGGTGTATCTGCTGGATGCGCAAGGGGAGCCGGTGCCGGTCGGCGTCGCCGGCGAGATATATATCGGTGGCGCAGGCATAGCGCGCGGCTATCTGAACCGGGAAGAGCTGACGGCGGAGCGCTTTATTCCCGACCGTTTCGGCGGCCGCCCCGGCGCGTTGCTATACCGCACCGGCGACCTGGCGCGCTGGCAGGGAGATGGCAATCTGGTGCATCTGGGACGCAACGATTTCCAGGTCAAGATCCGCGGCTTCCGCATCGAGCTGGGCGAGATCGAAGCCAAGCTGGCATCGCATCCGGCGATCCGCGAGGCAGTCGTGATGGCGCGCGAGGATAGTCCTGGCGACAAGCGCCTGGTGGCCTATATCGTCGCCAACGAAGAGATCGCTGCCGCAGCGCTGCGCTCCTATCTGAGCGTCAGCATGCCTGAGTACATGGTGCCGGCAGCTTATGTCTCGCTGGCAGAGCTGCCGCTGACGCGGAACGGCAAGCTGGATCGCAAGAACCTGCCCGCGCCCGAGGCGGAGGCGTTTGCGGTGAGCGGTTATGCGGCGCCTGAAGGCGCAACGGAAGCCGTCATGGCGGCGATCTGGTCGCAGCTGCTGCGGGTCGGCCGCATCGGCCGCCACGACAATTTCTTCTCGCTCGGCGGTCATTCGCTGGTGGCGGTGCAGATGATTTCGCGCATCCGGCAGGCATTCGATATCGAGGTGGCGATCAGCACCTTGTTTGCGCATCCGGTGCTGCTGGACTTCTCCGCGCAGCTGCTGGCTGGCGCGTCCAGCGTGCGGCCGCCGCTGACAGTGGCCAGCGCAGCAGAGCGCGAGCAATTATCGTTTGCGCAGCAACGCTTGTGGTTCCTGGAGCAGATGGGCGGAGTCAGCCATGCCTATCACATTCCGCTGGGCGTGCAGTTGCGCGGCGAACTCGACCGGGTGGCTCTGGTGCAGGCGCTGGAGCGGCTGGTGTTCCGCCATGAAGCACTGCGCACCAGCTTTGTCGCCATGGAAGGCCAGGCTGCGATACAGCGCGTAGCGGCGGCGGAACTCAGTCATTTCCAGCTGCTGGAACACGATTTGCGCCATCATCCGGAACGCGAGGAGGAATGCGAGCGCCTGCTTGTCGAAGAAGCGTCCAAGCCTTTCGATCTGGCTCGTGGCCCTCTGATCCGCGGCCTCCTGCTGCAAGAGACGCGGACCCAGCACACGCTGCTGATCACTACCCATCATATCGTTTCGGATGGCTGGTCGACCGGCCTGCTGCTGGATGAAATCAGCGCACTCTACAACGCCTATCTGCTAGGGCAGCATGATCCGCTGCCAGCCCTGGCGGTACAGTATCCGGATTACGCGGCATGGCAGCGGCGCTGGATGAGCGGCGCCGTGCTGGAACAGCAGACCGCCTACTGGAAACACCGCCTGACAGGAGCCCCGACCCTGCTCGAACTACCGACCGACTATCCGCGGCCGGCGCAGCAAGACTATGCTGGCGCCAGCATCGAGACAACGCTGGACGCCGCGCTGACGCGCAAACTGAAGGCCTTGAGCCAGCGCCACGGCAGCACCCTGTACATGACGCTGCTGAGCAGTTGGGCCCTGCTGCTGGGCCGGCTGGCGGGGCAGGACGATGTGGTCATCGGCACGCCGGCGGCGAACCGCAGCCAGCAAGAAGTTGAGGGCCTGATCGGCTTCTTCGTCAATACGCTGGCGCTACGTATCCATCTGCCGGAACAGGCTACGGTGGCAACTCTGCTGGAGCACGTCAAGCAGCAGTCGCTGGCAGCCCAGCATCATCAGGAAGTCCCGTTCGAGCAGGTGGTGGAGCATGCCAATCCGGTGCGCAGCATGGCGCACAGCCCCTTGTTCCAGGCGATGTTTGCCTGGCAGAACGCACCGCAAGGCAGGCTGCAGCTCTCTGGCCTGGAACTGACGCCGCTGGCGCTCAGGCAGGTGACGGCAAAATTCGACCTTACCTTGTCGTTGGGCGAAGCGGGCGAGGTGGTCGCAGGCTCGCTGGAATATGCCACAGCCTTGTTCGAACGAGGTACGGTGGAACGTTATCTCGGCTATTGGCATCGTCTGCTGGAAGCGATGGCCAGCGACGATACGCAGCAGATCGCCAGTCTGCCCCTGCTGGGCGAGACGGAGCGGCAGACGCTGGCGGCGTGGAATGCGACCGAGACGAGGTATCCGGAGCGCGAATCTTTGCTGCATCAGCTGTGCGAAGCACAGGCGGCGCGTACGCCAGATGCGGTGGCGGTAGAACAGGGCGGACAACAGCTGAGCTACGCCGAACTGAACCGCCAGGCCAACCAGTTGGCGCACTACCTGCGCGAACTGGGCGTCAAACCAGACGACAGGGTGGCGATTTGCGCCGAACGCAGCCTGGAAATGGTGATTGCCTTGCTGGCAGTGCTGAAGGCGGGTGCCGCCTATGTGCCGCTGGATCCGGCCTATCCGGCGGAGCGCCTGGCGCACATGCTGAGCGACAGCGCGCCGCGCGTGGTGCTGACGCAGGCCGGGATTGCCGGCGGCTGGCAGCAGGTCAAGGCATCGATAGCAGCGGATTTGCCGCTGCTGGACCTGCAGGCGCCAAGCTGGAGCGGATACCCGTGGCACAATCCCGACAGCAGCCATCTGACGCCGTCGGATCTGGCATATGTGATCTACACCTCGGGCTCGACCGGGAAGCCGAAGGGCGTGATGAACGAGCATCGCGGCGTAGTCAACCGCATGCTATGGATGCAGCAGGCTTATGGACTGCAGCAGCACGACGTGGTGCTGCAAAAGACACCTTTCAGTTTCGACGTCTCGGTGTGGGAATTCTTTTGGCCGCTGATGATCGGCGCCAAATTGGTGATGGCCAGGCCGGAGGGGCACAAGGATCCGGCCTACCTGAGCGAGATCATCCGCTCTGCCGGCGTCACCACGCTGCACTTCGTGCCATCGATGCTGCAGGTGTTTGCCGCCCATGACCAGGCGGCAGCCTGCAGCAGCATTGTGCGGGTGATGTGCAGCGGCGAGGCGCTGCCGGCCTCGCTCGCCCACAGCTTCCATGCACTGCTACCGCACGCCCAGCTGCATAATCTGTACGGACCTACCGAAGCCGCAGTGGATGTGACGGCCTGGACTTGTGTTGCCGGAGACGGCAGGAGCGCAATCCCTATCGGCAAGCCGATCGCGAATACCAGCATTTACGTTCTCGATGCGCTAGGCGAGCCGACGCCGCCGGGTGTCGCCGGCGAGCTGCACATCGGCGGCGTGCAGGTTGCGCGCGGCTACCTGAACCAGCCGGAACTGAGCGCGCAGCGTTTCGTCGCCGACCGCTTCTCGCAAGTGGCTGGAGCACGCTTGTACAAGACCGGCGATCTGGCGCGCTGGCAGGCCGACGGCAACCTGCTGTACCTGGGCCGCAACGACTTCCAGGTCAAGATCCGCGGCTTCCGCATCGAATTGGGCGAGATCGAGGCACAATTGACGCTGCATGCAGCGATCCGCGAGGCTGTAGTGATTGCGCGGGAAGATGTCCCGGGCGACAAGCGCCTGGTGGCCTATATTGTGCTCAATTGCGTGGACAATGAAGAAGTCAATGCGGAAGCCCTGCGCGCACATCTGAGCGTCAACCTGCCGGACTACATGGTGCCGGCAGCATACGTCACGCTGACCGCCTTGCCGCTGACGGCGAACGGCAAGCTGGACCGCACGAATCTCCCGGCGCCGGATGGCGCTGCCTATGCAGCCAACGCATATGCCGCACCACTGGGCGAGACGGAAATTGCGCTGGCGGCGATCTGGTCGGAGCTGCTGAAAATCGAGCGCGTCGGCCGTCACGACAACTTCTTCTCGCTCGGTGGCCATTCGCTGCTGGCGGTGCAGATGATTTCGCGGCTGCGGCAGACATTCGGCGTCGAAGTGGCCTTGAGCGCCGTCTTCATGCATCCTTTCCTTGCCGATTTCGCTGCCGGATTATCCGGCAGCGATACCAGCATCCGGCCGGTGATCACGATCGCCAGCGGGGCCGAACGGGAACAGCTGTCGTTTGCCCAGCAGCGGCTATGGTTCCTGGAGCAGATGGGCGAGGTGCGCCAGGCTTACCATGTTCCGCTAGCCTTGCAGCTGCGCGGCGAGCTCGACCGGGTGGCGCTGGTGCAGGCGCTGGAGCGGCTGGTATTCCGCCATGAAGCGCTGCGCACCAGCTTTGCCGCCGCCGACGGCAAGGATGTAGGCAGAGATGTAATACAGCGCGTCAAGGCGGCGGATCTCGGCCATTTCCAGCTGCTGGAGCAGGACTTGCGGCATCATCCGGAGCGCGATGCGGAGCGGGAACGCCTGATCGCGGAAGAAGCGGCGACGCCGTTCGATCTGGCGCAAGGGCCGCTGATCCGCGGCCGTCTGCTGCAGGAGACGCGTACCCAGCATACGCTGCTGATCACGATGCACCATATCGTTTCGGACGGCTGGTCGATCGCAGTGCTGCTCAATGAAATCAGCGCGCTGTACAACGCCTACCGGCAGGGTGAACACGATCCCTTGCCGCCGCTGGCGGTGCAGTATCCGGATTACGCAGCGTGGCAGCGGCGCTGGATGAGCGGCACTGTGCTGGAACAGCAGACCGCGTATTGGAAAGAAAATCTGGCGGGCGCGCCGAGCTTACTGGAATTGCCGACCGATTACTCTCGTCCGCTGCAGCAAGACTATGCCGGCGCCTGGATAACGACGGCGCTGGATCAAGACCTGACTAAAAAGCTCAAGGCCTTGAGCCAGCGCCATGGCAGCACCTTGCACATGACGCTGCTGAGCAGCTGGGCCCTGCTGCTGGGCCGGCTGGCGGGACAGGACGATGTGGTCATCGGCACGCCGGCGGCGAACCGCAACCAGCAGGAAGTGGAAGGCTTGATCGGCTTCTTCGTCAACACGCTGGCGCTGCGTATCCGCCTGCCGGAGCAGGCCACGGTGGGCACTCTGCTGGAACACGTCAAGCAACAGTCGCTGGCGGCGCAGCAGCACCAGGAAATTCCGTTCGAGCAGGTGGTCGAACATACCCATCCGGTGCGCAGCATGGCGCATAGTCCCTTGTTCCAGGTAATGTTTGCGTGGCAGAACGCGCCGCAAGGCAAGCTGCAGCTGCCGGGCCTGGAACTGACGCAGCTGCCTTACCAGCAAGTGACGGCAAAATTCGACCTGACCTTGTCGCTGGAAGAGTCCGGCGATGTGATTGCCGGCGTGCTGGAGTATGCCACCGCCTTGTTCGAACGCGGCACGGCCGAGCGTTATCTGGGCTATTGGCAGTGTCTGCTGCAAGCAATGGTCAGCGACGACAGCCGGCAGATCGCAAGCCTGCCGCTCATCAGCGCAACCGAGCGCGAGCGGATAGTGACGAGCTGGAACCAGACCGACGCCGTCAATCCGGCGCCCTTGCTGCCGCAGCTGTTCGAGGCGCAGGCGGCGCAGACGCCGGATGCCATCGCGGCGGTGCATGGCGCCCATCAGTTGAGTTATGCCGAGCTCAACCGTCAGGCCAACCAGCTGGCGCATCACTTGCGTCAGCTGGGCGTCAGGCGCAACGACCGGGTGGCGCTGCAACTGGAGCGGTCCTTGCCGCTGATTGTTGCCGAACTGGCGATTCTCAAGTGCGGCGCCGCCTATGTGCCGCTGGATCCCGCCTTGCCGGACGAGCGCAAGATTTTCATGGCTAAAGACAGCGGCGCCAGCGTACTGCTGGCGCTCAGCGACGGCCACTGGCCGGCACAGGCTGCGCTGACCAGGATCAACCTGGACCAGGTCCCGGCCAGCGCCTATGCTGCCGACAATCTGGCGCCGGGCGGCGACGACGAGACGATTGCCTACATCATGTACACCTCGGGTTCGACCGGGCATCCGAAAGGGGTGCTGGTGCCGCATCGCGGCATCAAGCGCCTGGTATTGGAGAACGGCTATGCGGCATTTGACGTCAGCGACCGCATCGCCTTCGCCGCCAATCCGGCTTTCGACGCCTCCACCATGGAAATCTGGGGCGCCTTGCTGAATGGCGGGCGGGTGGTCGTGATCGATAAAGAGGTATTTCTCGATCCGCTGCGCTTTGCCGACGCGCTGGAACAGCAAGGCGTCACCACGTTATTCCTGACCACGGCGGTGTTCAACCAATGCGCGGCGATCGTGCCGGACGCATTCAGCCGCTTGCGCTTCCTGCTGACCGGAGGGGAGCGTTGCGATCCGGCTGCTTTTGCGCGCGTGCTGGCAGCCGGCAAGCCGCGGCATCTGATTCACTGCTACGGACCGACTGAAACCACGACCTACGCCACCACCTATGAAATTGCCGCGATCGACCTGGCTCAGGGGACCATACCGATAGGCCGGCCGATCGCCAATACCCAGGTGTATCTGCTGGATGCGCAAGGGGAGCCGGTGCCGGTCGGCGTTGCGGGTGAAATCTATATCGGCGGTGCAGGCGTCGCCCGTGGCTATCTGAACCGGGAAGAGCTGACGGCGGAGCGTTTTATTGCCGACCGTTTCAGCGGCCGAGCCGGTGCGCTGCTGTACCGCACCGGCGACCTCGGGCGCTGGCAAGGAGACGGCAATCTGGTGCATCTGGGCCGCAATGACTTCCAGGTCAAAATCCGCGGCTTCCGCATCGAGCTGGGAGAGATCGAAGCACGGTTGGCCTTGCATCCGGCGATCCGCGAGGTAGTAGTGATGGCGCGCCAGGATAATCTGGCAGAGCGACGCCTGGTCGCCTATATCGCTGTCAATGAAGATGTGAGTGTGGAAACCCTGCGCTCCTACCTGAGCGCCAGCATGCCTGAGTACATGGTGCCGGCGGCCTATGTCACGCTGGCGGTGCTGCCGCTGACGGCCAATGGCAAGGTGGACCGCAAGCGGTTGCCGGCGCCGGAAGCGGATGCCTATGCGGTTGGCGGCTACGCGGCGCCGGAGGGGGAAATCGAAGTTGCGCTGGCCGAGATCTGGTCGGAGCTGCTGCAGATTGCCCGCATCGGCCGGCACGACAATTTCTTCGCGCTGGGCGGCCATTCGCTGTCGATACTGCAAGTGGTGACTCTGCTGAAGAAAAAGGGCGTGCGGATTTCAGCCAGCGATGTGTTTACCTATCCGACCGTGGCCGCGCTGGCCCAGCATATAGCGCAGCTGAATCCGCTGGAAACCGAGAATGCGGCGGTGCTGGTGCGCGCCGGCGGCCGTCAGCGGCCCTTGTTCCTGATGCACGAGGGTTCCGGATTGCTGATCTATGCGCACATGCTGGCGGTGCACGTCGATCCGGGCATCCCGGTATACGGCTTGCCGCCGCTGCCACCAGAAGAAACGCCGCTGCTGAGCGTGGGGAGCATGGCGACGCGCATGCTGGAACTGATACGCGCGGTGCAGCCGAGCGGGCCTTACCGCCTGGCTGGCTGGTCCTTTGGCGGCGTGCTGGCGTATGAGGTAGCGCAGCAGTTCATCAAGGACGGCGAACAGGTCGAGTTCGTCGGCTTGTTCGACACCCATTGCTCTATCGGCGACGACGACGAGCGAGAAGAGAAGCTGGGCGACAAGCAGCTGATGCTGACATTGCTGGAAGCCGCCGCCAGCAATGATCCGCTGCTGCGGGGGGCGATGGACCAGCTGAAAGCGATCGCCGCCGACGTCGATATCCAGACTCTGCTGCAGATGGCAAGGCGCAGCGGCTTATTCCCGGCCGGCTTTTCCCTGCAAGGCCTGCTGCAGCTGATGGAAAACAGCCGCACCATCATCCGCGCCTATAGTGACTATAAAGCGCAGCCGATAGCTGTTCCGGTGCACTATTACAGCGCCGTGGGTGATACTGTCAACGAGCCGCTGCGCGGCTGGGGCGAGGTGCTGTCGGAGCTGCAGCTGCGGCTGTTCCCGGTGCCGGGAACGCATCAGTCGATGATGATTTCGCCGCATATCGAGGTCTTTGCGCAGGTGCTGAATATAGCGCTGCAACCGGCAAGGCTGGAAGGGAAGGTGGCGACGCTCCAGCTTTGAGCGGCGTCATGCCGCGCGGCGGCTCAAGCAGAATTTGCCCGGGCCGCTGCGGCGATCATCAATTAGGGGTGTTTTCCGCGCTGCGCCGCGGTAGCGGCTCGCCGTCGAAATGCAGCGTGGCGGCTTGTTCGTTGCGCGCGAGCTGTTCTTCTATCAGGCGCGCCAGATTGCTGTCCGCGGCTGCGGGTTCGGCATCGTTGCGGTTTGCCGGCAGATGTTTGCGCCCGGTCGCATCGGACAGCTCCAGCTGGCCGATCTTCTGCGCCGGGCTATGCGTCGCCGCTGCCAGGAAGGTGAGCAGCCGGCGCTGATGTTCGGCCAGCATCTGTGCGCTGTGCAGGGCAGGATTGGCGTCGAAGTCAATCTGCAAGTCCTGGCCGGCGCCGCGCTCATGGATGGCGATAGTCAAGTCCTCGGCGCCACCGGCAAACAGCTTGCGCAGCCTGGCTGGGTGGCTGCCGAACTGCAAGTTGCTGTGATAGGACTCGACTTTGATCACGGTGCTGAACAAGCAGCTTGCAGCGGGCAATCCATGCAGCTCATCGCGCAGCGTTTCGCAGGGATAGGACTGGTGCTGCAAGATTTTCCGCATCTGCCGGCCGACATCGCGCATCAGCTGTTCGATTGACAGTTCCGCGCTTAGCGCCAGCCGCAGCGGCAGCACACGGGCTGCCTTGGTCGCCACGCCGACCACCATGTCCGTCACGCCGGTGGTGCGGTACAGAAAGGCTGAGGTGACGGCTGTCAGCAGTTGCGGCAAGCTGATCTCCAGCTTGCGCGCGAGGTCCTGCAGAGCATTGACGCCGGCAGCCGGAAAATGGACCGTCTGCCGCAGCATGCCGGCGCCAGCGGCTGGCTGAAGGGCGGCCAGGGTCAGCGGCGCGGGCGCATCCGTGAGGCGTTCCATCCAGTATTGCTTATCTTGTGCGTAGCTTTTTGATACGAGATAGGCGCTTTCTTCGTGCAGCAGCTGCGCAATCGATGGCGGCGGCAGTGTTTCCGGGACCGCATCCTTCTTCACCAGTGCGCTGTAAACGGCAGCCAGGCGATGCGCCATCAGGCCGCCGTCAAAGCCGTCCAGCAAGATGCGATGGCTGCGGTGATACCAGATGTAGCGATTGCGGGTCGTGCGGAGCAAGGCCGACAGCCATGGCCGCTCGCGCAGCGGATCGATGGGGCGGCTGAAATCGGCGTGCATCCAGGCTTCCGCCGCGGCCTCCGGCTCGCGCTCGCGGCTGAAATCAAGATACGGCAATTCGCCGCTGAAATACCGTTCGATGATCTGTCGCGGCTGGTATCCGGTATCGAGCAGGCGCACGCGTGCGGACTCGGTTTCATCCGCCACTGTCTGCATCGCTGTCAGCAGCAGCACAAGATCAGCTTCGCCAAAAATATCGACCGCTTCGGCGCAATTGAAATTGCAGCCAGGCGCGACCGATTTGCTAAGCCACGCAGCCATTTGACTGGTGGTCAGCGCGGCCGCGGCAGCAGGGTGGGCGACGGTTTTCAAGCAGTTCTCCCTATCATCAATGCAACTGGAATGATCTGTATGCCTGCGCGCTGACGGCATCGAGGTTAGCCATGCGGATTGAGTCATCGCGGCAATGGATGGTCGATGCGTATCGCCGGCCGTTTGCAGGCGCAAAAGAATATATCTGCTGGATTTCCGCTTTGCTAGCTATAAAAAGTGACAGCTAGTTAAAAGCAGTGATTGGTGTTAGATGGTTGTGCCGATGCAGGCGGCAATCGCCTGTGGCTGACTTCAGGAAATCATGCAAGTGTTACGGAGCATAGGGCGCGGCCCGGCAAGCTTGCTGCATCTTGCTCGCCAGGCGCCGTGCCGACCTTGCTATGGTAGCGCAAACACCAGGCAAGTGGTAGTGGCGTGCGCATAAATTTTTCCATCGACGTCGACGATATTGGCTTCCGCCACGCCGACCCTGCCGCCGACCTGTATCACCTTGCCGATGGCGCGCACCGGGCCGGTCTTATCGGTCAGCGCGCGGATCAGGTTGACCTTCAGTTCCAGCGTGGTGTAGCCGCTGCCTTTCGGCAGGGTGGATTGCACCGCGCAGCCCAGCGCCGAATCCAGCAAGGTGCAAAAGTAGCCGCCATGCACGCTGCCGAGCGGGTTGTAGTGCTGCATGCCCGGCGTGCCTTGGAACGTTACGCGGCCCGGCTCAGCTTCCAGCAGGGTGAAATCCAGCGTCTGCGCTATCGGCGGTATCGGCAGTTCGCCGTCCAGGATGCGTTGTAAAAACTCGACACCGCTGTACTGCTTCAGCTGCTCCAGCGAGGCGACGCCGGGAGCGGCCAGTTTGACGCGCACGGCGGTTTCCTGCGCCTGCCATTGCGCCAGGGTTTCTTCACGGGTCGGCATGTTCTCTCCTTTTGATCTGGTGATTTGGTGGGCCGCGTCATTATGCCCTGCCGGCTGGAACGCTGCTGCCGACCGTTGCTGGCTGGGCGGTTTGCAATGCTGCTCTGCACGATGGGTATTGATTGTAGACAGGTCTGTATATGTGTACTATTGAGATAACAAAAGAGCACGACCGTGCGTTTATATAAGGAGATGTGATTATGAAATCGCTACACCGAATCGCAGTTGCTTCTGTCTTTTGCTGTTGCCTGCCGTTGGGGCAGGCCCAGGCTTCCGTGTTCAGCCTGTTCGGGACTTCAGCGTCCAGCGCCTACGCGCAAACCAAGTATCCGATCGTGCTGGTGCACGGGTTGGCCGGCACTTCCAAGTACTTCGGCGTGGTCGACTACTGGTGGCAGATCCCCAGCGACCTGCGCGCCAATGGCGCCACGGTGTATGTCGCCGATGTCGCCGCCTTCAACAGCGACGAACAGCGCGGCGAGGAATTGCTGAAGCAGATCAGCAGCGTGCTGGCCGCTACCGGCGCCAGCAAGGTCAACCTGATTTCGCACAGTCAGGGCGGCACTACTTCACGCTACGCCGCCGCGGTCAAGCCGCAATGGATCGCCTCGGTCACCACCATCGGCACGCCGCATGCGGGAACCCCGGTAGCCGACACGGTCAACATGACGCCCCAGGCCTTGAAAAACCTGCTGGCCGACGGCACTTCGATACTCGGGCAGCTGCTTAGCCTGTTCGTCGGCAATCCGCAGCCGCAAGATCCGCTGGCAGCCTTGAGCGGCCTGACCACGGCCGGTGCGGCGAATTTCAACCGTCTTTATCCCAGCGCCGGCGTGCCCGCCAACTGTAGCGTGAATGGTGCTACGTCCGAGGTCCGCAGCGGCAATACCCAGCTGCTGTATTCCTGGAGCGGCAACCAGGGCGGCACCAATATCCTCGATGTCACCGATCCGGTCATGGTGCTCGGCAGCGTGATCATCAAGACTGCCGGCGGCGGCGCCAACGATGGGCTGGTACCGGTGTGCAGCGCGCGCTTCGGCCGTGAGCTGGGCGTATACGGCTGGAACCACCTGGACGAGGTCAACCAGCTGTTCGGCCTGCGCGGCCTGTTCAGCGCCGATCCTGTGGTGACCATCCGCACCCAGGCCAATCGTCTCAAGACCGCCGGTCTGTAGGAGCTGCGATGCAGACCAGACACCGGTTTATGTTAGGGATGGCGGTGGTGGTGCTTGGTTTGCTTGCCGCAGCGCTGTTTTGCTCCCGCTCGGCGCAACCGGCAGCGGCTGCCGCCGGCACGCAAGCAGCTATTCCCGCCAACGCGGCGGACCGCTTCGGTCCCGGACAGTTGAATGCCGCCGTGAGCGACAATCTGCCGCCCGCCAGGGACACCAGCCCGCCGCCAGGGCTGGCGGTGGGCGCGGACCAGCATCTGCAAGTCAACCGCGCCTTGCGCGATGTCTTCGACTATTACCTGCTGGGCGGCTTGCCGGGTTCCCGCAGCGAACACATGGCGCAGTTGCTGGCTTACCTGAAGAGCAGCCTGCCGGCGTCGGCTTACGTCGACGGCGAACGGCTGGCGCGCGCCTATGTGGCGTATCTGGCGGCGCATGACGCGTTGCTGGACAGGCAAACTCCGCCGGCGCTTACCGCGGACAGCAAGATGGCGCCGCTGGATGCGGAGCGCATGGCAAGCTGGCTGGCGCAGTTGTCGCGCTTGCGCCAGGACACGCTGGGCATGGAGGTGGCGAGGATCTGGTTTGCCGATGAAGAGGCGGAATCGCAACGCATGCTGGCGGCTTTGCGCAGCGGCGTCAAGAGTGGCCTAAGCGCAGCCGATCCTGTGCAAAAGAGTTTTGACGATCTGCGCCAGTTGCGGCAGCAGGGCGCCAGCCAGCAGGCGCAGCGCGACATGATGGCGCAGCAGTTCGGTACAGCGGCGGCGCAGCGCTTCGACCAGCTTGGGCAGGAGGAACAAGCCTGGCAGGATCGCTACGCACAGTATCGCCAGGCCACCGACCAGATCCGCCAGCAGGCCGGCAGCGCTGAAGAAGACCGCAACCGTCAGATTGACGCTTTGCGCAACCAGACCTTCAGCGATCCGGCCGAACGCATGCGGGCGCAGGGGCTGGATCGCCGTTGAGACGGCAGAAAAATCGAATTGGGCCGTCATTCCCGCGAACGTGGGAATCCAAATTACTAAATATGGCGATGACAATGGATTCCCGCGTTCGCGGGAATGACGTTGGCGGCGCTTAGATGGGACAGAAGCTTAAGTGAGAGGAGTTTGTGCTCCGGGCAGGGTTGGCGTGTGCTCGGCGTGGCCGCCCTTGAAATAGCGCAGCGCCCGTTTGCCCCAGCTGTCCAGGTAGCTATAGGCCACCGGCACCACCACCAAGGTCAGCAGGGTGGAGGTGATGATGCCGCCGATCACCGCGCGTCCCATCGGCGCCTGGGTTTCGCCGCCGTCGCCCAGGCCCAGCGCCATCGGCAGCATGCCGAACAGCATCGCCAGCGTGGTCATCAGGATAGGGCGCAGGCGCACCTGGCCGGCCGCCAGGATGGCCTCGTACTGCGAGCGGCCGCCGCGCTGTTCGCGGTTGCTGAAATCGACCAGCAGGATCGCATTCTTGGTGACCAGTCCCATCAGCATGATGAAGCCGATGATGGAAAAGATGTTCAAGGTGCTGCCGGTGATCAGCAAGGCCAGGAACACGCCGATCAGGGAAAACGGCAGCGAGGCCATGATGGCGATCGGCTGCAGGAAGCTGCCGAATTGCGACGCCAGGATCAGGTAGATGAAGATCACGGCGATGCCCAGCGCCGCCAGCGCCGAGCCAAATGCCTCCTGCATGTCCTTGGTGCGGCCACCGACATCGAAACGGTAGCCGGGCGGCAGTTCTATCTGTTTGATCACAGCCTGCACCTCGGTGCCGACGTCGCCCGAAGGACGGCCTTCGACATTGGCGTAGATGCCGATGCGACGCTGCAGGTCCTGGCGCTTGATCACTCGGGGGCTGGAGGTGTGGACGAATTCAACCACCTGCCGCAGCGGCACCATGATCGGCTTGCCGTCGCTGTCGAGGTTGCTGCTGGCGACCGACAGGTCACCGAGGTCGGCGATCTTCTGCCGGCCGGATTTCGGCAGCTGCACATTGACTTCATAGTTTTGCCCGTCCGCCGCCAGCCAGTGGCCGTTGGCGTCGCCCGAGACGAACGGCCGCAGGGCGGCGCCGATCTGCTGTACGCTCAGGCCGAGGTCGCTGGCCAGGGTATTGTTGACCTTGATGGTGACTGCCGGGTTGGCCGCGGTCAGGCTGTTTTCGAGGTCGGTGATGCCCTTGATCTTGCCGATCTTCAGCATCACCTGGTCGGCGATGGCGCTCAGCTTGTCGGTCTCGGGGCCGAGGATCGCCACGTAGATAGGCTTGTCCCAGCCGACCGACAGCTCAATCCCGGGAATCGATTTCAGGCGCTCGCGGATATTCTTTTCCACTTCCTTCTGCGCGATGCGATGGCTGGTATTGCGATTGGTCAAAGTGAGATTCATGTCGGCCGCATTGCGGCCATCGTCGGTGCCGACGGTGGTGCTGATGGTCTCGATCTGCGGCATCTGGCGCAGCGCGTCTTCGACCTGGTGCATCTTGCTGTCGGTGTATGCCAGGCTGGAGCCGACCGGGGTCTTGAGTTTGAGCGCGATGAAGCCCTGGTCGGTATCCGGAATGAATTCGGTGCCGACCAGCGGCGCCAGGAACAGGCTGCCGACGAACAGCGCCAGCGCCAGGGTGAGCGTGGTCTTGCGCCATGCCAGGGCGCGCTGCAGGATGCGGCCGTAGACGCCGTGGATGCGCTCGATCAAGTGTTCGATGCCGGCCATCAGCCGTGCCAGCCAGGGCAGGCGCTGGAAGCGGTTCTCCGGCGGATCGGGCCAGATCGAGGACAGCATCGGGTCCAGCGTAAAGCTGACGAACAGGGACACCAGCACCGCCACCGTGACGGTGACGCCGAACTGCAGGAAAAAGCGGCCGATGATGCCCTTCATGAACGCTACCGGCACGAACACGGCGACAATCGCAAAGGTGGTGGCCATCACCGCCAGGCCGATTTCCTGGGTGCCGTCGCGCGCCGCGGCGACGTGGCTCTTGCCCATGTCCAGGTGGCGCACGATGTTTTCGCGCACCACGATGGCGTCGTCGATCAGCAAGCCTATGCACAGCGACAGCGCCATCAGGGTCATGAAGTTCAGGGTAAAGCCGAAAGCGTGCAGGGCGATGAAGCTGGCGATCACGGAAATCGGCAGGGTCAGGCCGGTAATGATGGTGCTGCGCCAGGAGTGCAGGAACAGGAACACGATCAGGATCGTCAGCGCCGCGCCTTCGAGGATGGTTTCCTTGACCCGATCGAGCGAGCTTTTGACGTTGTCCGAATTGGCATGGACGATCTTGATTTCGACATCCTTCGGCAGCTGCGTCTTCAGGACATCCACTTCATTGCGCACGCCATCGCCGACCGCGACGATGTTGGCATCCTGGATTTTGGTGATATCCAGGTTGATGGCACGCTGGCCGTTGAAGCGCGAAATCGAGGCTTCTTCGCGCTCGCCGTCGACGATCTGCGCCACCTGGTCCAGGTAGACCGGGGTGCCGCCGCGGCGGGCGACGATGATCTGGCCGAAGGCGCGCGGATCTTTCATCTTGCCTTCCAGCCGCACCAGCTGTTCGGAGGCGCCGCGGGTGATGAGGCCGGCCGGCATGTCCTGGTTGGTGCTCTGGATCGCATTCAAGACTTCGTCGACGCCGACTTTCTGCGCCGCCATCTGCTCCGGCTTGAGATTCACCAGTACCTGGCGGCTGACATTGCCGCCGACAGCTATCTTGGCGACGCCGGCCACCGCCTGCAGGCGCTTGACGATGATCTGTTCGGTCAGGGTCGAGAGGTCGCGCAGGCTGCGTGTGCTGGAAGTCACGCTGAGCGAAGCCAGCGGCTGGCTGTTGAGGGTGTCGCCGCGGACGATGAATGGATCCTTGGCGTCCTTCGGCATGCTGGGGCGGATCTGAGCGATCTTGTCGCGCACTTCCTGCACCGCGCGGTCCATGTTGACGCTCAGCTCGAAGGTCACCCAGGTGTCGTTGCGTCCTTCATATGAGCTGGAGAGGATGGTCTTGATGCCGCTGACCGAATTGATGGTGTCTTCGATCGGCTTAGTGATGTCGTTTTCGACCGCTTCCGGCGATGCGCCCGGGTAGCGCATTTCGATCAGCAGTCCCGGCGTCTGTATGTCCGGCATCTGTTCCAGCCCCAGTTCCTGGTAGGAGAACAGGCCGAGCACCAGCAAGGCCACCATCACCATGGTGGCGAACACCGGGTGGTTGATACTGATTTTGGTTATCCACATGGCGGTCGTATCCCTTAGCTGTTGCGCTTGGCGCTTTCCGCCATCTTGACCGCGCTGCCGGGCTTGACGCCGTCCAGCCTGACCACGATCACATGCGCGCCTGCCGCCAGGCCCGAAGTCACTTCGGCCAGGTTTTCATCGTCGTTGCGCAAGCCCAGCGTCACCGGCTGCGCCACGATCAGGTTGTTTTGCACCGTGTAGACCAGGTCGACGCCGTTTTCGCGGCGCAGTGCGCCCAGCGGCAGCAACGGCCGCACTTCCGACTTTTGCAGAGTGATGGCGCCCTTGGCGAACATGCCGCCTTTCAGCGCGCCGTCGCTGTTGTTGACCGCGATATACACCTTGATGGCGCGCGAACCGGCTTCGGTAGCGGGATTGACGCGCGTCACCTTGCCGGCGAAGCGGCGCTCCTGGAAGCCGTCCACCGCAAACGTCACGTCCTGGCCCAGCTTGACTCGCGGGATCTCGCTGGCCGGCACCTGGGCTTCCAGCGTCATCTGGCTCAGGTCCATGATGGCAAACAGCGGCGAGTCGGGCGAGACCTTGTCGCCTTGCTGGATTTCGCGCTTGCTGACGATGCCGGCGATCGGCGCGTGGATGGTGGCGTCATCCATCGCCCGCTGCGCGATTTCCAGCTGCGACGAGGCTGACTTGACTGCCGCTGCCGCCACCTCGACGCTGTTGTGGGCGGTATCGAAGGCATTTTGCGAGATGTATTTCTGCTTCAGCAGCATCTGGTTGATGTCGTGGTTCTTGTTGGCCAGCGCCAGTTTGGCCTTGGCTTCGTCCAGCGTTGCCTGCTGGCTGGCGTAGCGCGCCTTCAGGTCGGCCGTGTCGAGCTGGGCCATGACCTGGCCGCGCTTGACCTGCATTCCTTCGCGCACCAGGGTTTCACGGACTTCGGCGGCGACCTTGGATTTGACCGTGGCCTGCACCAGCGGCATCAGCGATCCCGACAACGGTAGGGTGATGCGTAGCTCCCTGGCGCCGATCAGCGCAACGTCGCTGGCAGCCAGCTCAAACGCATGCGCCTTTGGCTTTTGCGCCTGGTCATTGGCGGCCTGTCTGGCGTCGCTGTTCTTGCCATGCAGGGCGAGCCAGCCGCCGCCGCCAAGCGCCATGACCAGCAACAGGGCAAGCGGCTTGCGCCAGCCGATACGTGAACGCGACGACGGGGAAGGATTTGTCATGATTGCCCTGGTAAATGTGACAGGTCAGGAAAAAAGTTGTGGCATATTATGGAGGAACTTGCATGGCTGTGTAGAAACATTTTTGATGGAGCTTGGGCCTGGCCGCGATGATCCGCGGCCTGCCTGAATGTCAAACAGAGGGCTGCTGGCGGCCAGCCTGGAAACGCATGACAATTCCTGCAACTGTGTTGCAATTGGCTTGCAAGCAATGCCGGTTCGCGATTACACTCTCTGTTTGCGGTTCCGGATTCCTCAGGATTCCAATTCCGCTTATAAAACAGGTTTACACCGCATGCGTCCTCAAACCAGCCCAACCCAGCCAGCGCCGCGTCCAGCACGTGCGCTGGAGGCGTGCGCGGCCGGGCAGGGCGGGACGCCGGCTAAGCGCGGGGCGCCGCCATGCGCCTGATCGTCGAATCCCATTTCCATGCGCGGCGCCGCTTCAAGCTGCGTTTGCAGCAGTGCGCACTGTGGCTGGCGCTGGCGATCCTGGTGCTGCAGCTGGTCGGGATGGCCTTCCACAAGCACAGCCTGGCGGAAGTATCTTCCGACTGTATCAGCTGCGATCTGGCGGCCGATTTCCCGGCGCCGGTCCCGTCCACCCCGGTGCCGGTGCTGACGCCGGTACTGGTATTCGTCTACAGCAGCACCGCCGAACCGGCATATTCCTTTACTCCGGCGCAGAAACACTATCTGACGCCGCATTCCCAAGCTCCGCCATCCTCCCTGGTCTGACGTTCTGTTTTTTCTTTTGGCCTGAGGCTGCTTGACCCCAAGCTGCCTGTAGCGATTTTCCGTGCGCCCCGATCTCTAATTGGGGCCGATGCGGGAAATGCCGGCCGGGTTATTCGTCTTACCGGAGTTTGAGTATGAAAACACGCATGTTGCGCCGATTACAATTAAGCGCCCTGATTGCGCTCGCTTACGGCTTTGCCGGTTTTGCACCCGCCGTTGCCTATGCGCAGTCCGCCCCTAAACAGATCAGCGGCGCCGTCCACGATGCCCTCGGCCATCCTTTGCCGGACGCTACTGTTGCCCTGAAAGACGCTACCGGCAAAGCGGTAGGCACCACCAAAAGCGACCAGCAAGGCCGTTTCACGTTCAGCGACATCGCCCCCGGCAGCTACGCCATCAGCGTCGGCAAGCCTTCCTTCCAATCTGAGAACGGCACCGTCACCGTGGCCGACGAGAACGGCGCGACGGCGGACGTCACCTTGAAAGCCAGCCAGGCCGGCAAGGTCGATGCCGGCAATGCGGTAGTGGTCACCGCCGACCGCCTGGACCGGGCCCGCAACGGCATCCAGGTGGAGACCGGCAGCAGCATCTACCGTATCGGCCGCAAGGAAATCGCCGCCATGCCGCAAGGCGAAGACACGGCCTTCAATGAAGTGCTGCTGCGCGCGCCCGGCGTCGCCCAGGATTCCTTCGGCCAGCTGCACGTGCGTGGCGATCACGCCAATCTGCAATACCGCCTGAATGGCATCATCCTGCCGGAAAGCATTTCCGGCTTCGGCCAGACTCTGGATACGCGCTTTGTCGACAGCGTCAGCGTACTCACCGGCGCCTTGCCGGCGCAATACGGCTACCGCACCGCCGGCGTGGTCGATATCCATACCAAGACCGGCGAGCTGGCCGACGGCGGCAACATCGGTGTGCAGATCGGCAGCAACAATACGCGCCAGGTCAGCGGCGACGTCAGCGGCAGCACCGATTCCTTCAGCTATTACATCAACGGTTCGTTTGAAGCCAACAACCTCGGCATCGAGAATCCTACCGGCGCTTCCAGCGCCTTGCATGACCGTACCTTGCAAAACAAGGCCTTCGGCTATTTTTCCTATCTGCTCGATCCCGATACCCGCGTCAGCCTGATCCTGGGCAATTCGGACGGCCGCTTCCAGATACCGAACAGTCCAGGCAAGACTCCCGCTTTCCAGCTTGATGGGGTGAGCGACTATCCATCCGCCAGCGTCAATGAACGGCAGCACGAAACCAACCGCTACGGCATCCTCGCCTTGCAAGGGAAGATCGGCGCCGATATCGATTACCAGGTGGCCGCTTTCAGCCGCTATTCCAAAGTGCTGTTCGAGCCGGACCAGGTCGGCGACCTGCTGTACACCGGCGTCGCTTCGCGGGTATTGCGCACCGGCCTCGCGAATGGCCTGCAGGCGGACGGCAGTTACCGCCTGAATGCGAACCACACCATCCGCGCCGGCGTCAACTACACCCGCGAGAACTTGAAGAACAGCGACAATTCGCTGACTTTCCTGGCCGACGACAACGGCAACCAGCTCGCTACCCAACCGATCGCGCTGGCCGACAGCAGCCAGAAGACCACCAACCAGACCGGCTTGTATCTGCAGGATGAGTGGAAAATCAGCGACAAGGTGACCGTCAATTACGGCGCTCGTGCTGATTGGGTGAATGCCTACGTCACCGCCAGCCAGTTCAGCCCGCGCATCGGCGTGGTTTACCAGATGACGCCGCGCACCACCTTCCATGCCGGTTACGCCAGGTACTTTACGCCGCCTGCCAGCGAGCTGATCGGCTCCAGCACCATCGCCAGCTTCAACGGCACCACCAATGCTTCCGCCAGCAGCCAGAACGATCCGGTGCAGGCGGAACGTTCGGACTATTTCGACCTGGGCGTCAATCATCAGCTGACGCAGCACCTGACTCTGGGGCTGGATGGCTACTACAAGAAGGTCAAGAACCTGCTGGACGAAGGGCAGTTCGGCTCGGCCCTGTTGTATACGCCGTTTAACTACGCACAGGGCAAGGTCTATGGGCTGGAGCTGACCTTGAACTATCGCAATGGCGATCTGGGGGCGTATCTGAATCTGGCGCGCGCTACGGCTCTGGGCAAGAATATCGTGTCCGGCCAGTACAACTTCTCCCAAGACAAAATCGACTACATCTCAAGCAACTGGGTGCATCTGGATCACGATCAGGCAATCACCGCTTCGACCGGAGTTTCCTACGTGTGGCACGGCACCACCATGACTGCCGACGCCTTGTTCGGCAGCGGCCTGCGCAGCGGCTTCGCCAATACAGATCACCTGGCGGCGTATACCGAAGTCAACCTCGGCGCCAGCCACGTGTTCAGCGAGAGCCCGATCGGCAAGGTCACCACCCGCTTGAGCGTGATCAATCTGTTCGATAAGGTGTATGAAATCCGCGACGGTTCCGGCATCGGCGTCGGCGCGCCGCAGTATGGACAGCGGCGCGGTTTCTATCTGTCGATGACCAAGGCGTTCTAATTGAAGCCGGTTGTATAACTGAATCAAAGTGCTATGGCGAAGGCGGGGAGTTTGCTCCTCGCTTTTTTTTCATTTTTCAGGATACGCAATTTACATTTCATAATGTGAAAAATGCAAATGCATAGCACCATTTTAAAATTTCATTCTCAGAAATTTTATTCCACATCGCGAAATTTAAAAGTTAAGTAATTGAATTTAAAGGAAATAAAAAAACTTATATGTCTTATATAAGACATTGTTGCCGCGCACAGATAAGCCTACTATTTAGTCATCGGATTTGATTTCACTTTTTGTTTTTAACAGGAGAACGACGATGACTACACGTGAACAGCAAGTTGCAGCACTGGCCAAGGACTGGGCAGAGAATCCACGCTGGAAGGGCGTTACCCGCAATTACTCGGCAGAAGACGTAGTCCGTCTGCGCGGTTCGGTCCAGATCGAACACTCGCTGGCCAAGCGCGGCGCCGACAAGCTGTGGACGCTGCTGCACGAAGAGCCATTCGTCAACGCTCTCGGCGCACTGACTGGCAACCAGGCGATGCAGCAAGTTAAAGCTGGCTTGAAGGCGATCTATCTGTCGGGCTGGCAAGTCGCAGGCGACGCCAACCTGGCCGGTGAAATGTATCCCGACCAGTCGCTGTATCCGGCCAACTCGGTGCCGCTGGTAGTCAAGCGCATCAACAATACCTTCCAGCGCGCCGACCAGATCCAATGGTCGGAAGGCAAGAACGACATCGACTTCTTCGCGCCTATCGTGGCCGATGCAGAAGCCGGTTTCGGCGGCGTGCTGAATGCCTACGAACTGATGAAATCGATGATCGATGCCGGCGCTGCCGGCGTCCACTTTGAAGATCAGCTGGCTTCGGTCAAGAAGTGCGGCCACATGGGCGGCAAAGTACTGGTGCCAAGCCGTGAAGCGGTTGAAAAGCTGAACGCAGCGCGCCTGGCGGCAGACGTTTCGGGCACCTCGACACTGGTGATTGCCCGTACCGATGCCGAAGCGGCCGACTTGCTGACTTCCGACGTCGATGAAAACGACAAGCCGTTCCTGACTGGCGAGCGTACCGTGGAAGGCTTTTACAAGACCCGTCCAGGCATCGACCAGGCTATCTCGCGCGCGCTGGCTTACTCGCCATACGCCGACTTGGTGTGGTGCGAAACCGGCAAGCCGGACCTGGCGTTCGCCAAGAAATTCGCGGAAGCGGTGCACGCCAAGTTCCCAGGCAAGATGCTGGCCTATAACTGCTCGCCTTCGTTCAACTGGAAAAAGAACCTGGACGACGCCACTATCGCCAAGTTCCAGAAAGAACTGGGCGCCATGGGCTACAAGTTCCAGTTCATCACGCTGGCCGGTTTCCACGCCTTGAACTATTCGATGTTCAACCTGGCGCACGGTTATGCACGCAACCAGATGTCGGCTTTCGTCGAGCTGCAAGAAGCGGAATTCGCTGCCGCCGACAAGGGCTTCACCGCGGTCAAGCACCAGCGCGAAGTTGGTACCGGTTACTTCGATGCCGTGACCCAGGCCATCCAGCAAGGCCAGTCCTCGACGACCGCGCTGCACGGTTCGACCGAAGATGAACAATTCTTCGAAGCCAAGGTTGCTTGATTAGATTAATTCAGTAGAACGATCAGGTTTATTGAACGCCGGTCCGCCGGCAGAGCGCTGGTGTTATCTCGCCAGCGCTCCAGAAAGCCGCATCCCACAAGGGTGCGGCTTTTTTTCGTCGAAACTGCGATATCGATGTATGCGCGCGAGGTTTGAGGCGTCGTCCCACTTTATTGTTTTTTTGTGTGGCAGTGGCGACCAGATCATATGGATAGGGTCAGTTCCGCAGGTAAAGGAACAAACATCAATAAGATATTTATTTTCTTTCCAAAGGGCAAAGTATAATTTTCTGCGGAAATAGATGGTGGTTTTCTAGAGCGTAGTTAATTTAACGAACTGATATCGGGAATGAGGCTATGAAATGTAGGGCATCTGCAATTGTCTTATTCATTTTGGCCGGGGGGGCATTTTTTCTTTCGCTACAATTCGAGAGTAACAATTTTCTTATAAAACCTGCGTCTGCGTCATCCATAACAGCACGAACTCAAGACGGCAGTCCAGGGGTATTGAGCCTGATTGCGGGAAGCCTCGACGGGCCGGGCACGGCCGATGGCGACCGCTTGATCGCGCAGTTCGGTGACGGGCAAACCAGATACGGAAACAGACCCGTTGGCATTACGTCGGATGCGCGTGGCAATTTGTACGTGACCGACGTTAGCAGTCATACCATTCGTAAGATTAGCCCAGCAGGAAAAGTGACGACTCTGGCAGGAAAAGCGGGAGAGCCAGGCAACATCGATGGAACCTGGGCCAAAGCCCGATTCAATTATCCCAGCGGGATCGCCATTGATGCCAAAGGTACCCTATATGTCGCAGATACGGCCAATGACCTGATTCGCAAAATCAGTCCTTCGGGTGTCGTGACCACATTGGCTAGCCTGCAAAGGGCCAATGGCAATGGAGGAAAAAACACCCCGCCGGCGAGGGTCGAAATGACGTTCGACGCAAACTCCACGGGCGGCTCATATAGTACACAGGATGTGCGGGCGCAATCCCCGATGGGCATTGCGGTGGATGCCAAAGGTCAGGTGTATGTGGCTGTTACGTTCAACAACACGATTCTCAAGATCAGTCCAGATGGTGCTGTGAGTACGTTAGCTGGCCAGTCGCGCCAAACGGTTGGCAATATGGACGGCACCGGCGTGAATGCATGGTTCAATTTGCCGAAAGGTATTGCCGTCGATCGAGCCGGCATGGTGTATGTCGCCGATTACGGCAATGACGCCATTCGCAAAATTACTCCAGACGGTGTGGTGACAACGCTCGTTGGCAGACCAATGAATGAGGTAGTTCAGGTACCAATCGATGGCGCGGCAGCCGTCGCACGGATGCGCCACCCTGCGGGCGTCACGGTGGATGGCGCTGGAAATCTGTATGTCGCCGATGAAGGTTTTGAGATGGTTCGCAAGATTAGTTCTGAGGGTATGGTCAGCAGCGTGGCCGGCAACTACCAGCGTGGCGCTGTGGATGGTATCGGGAAAGACGCACAATTCGATGCTCCGACCGGTGTCGCGCTGGATCCGGCAGGTAACGTCTACATCGCCGACTCAAGAAACGCAGCGATACGCAAGATTAGTGTGGCAGGCGTTGTCACGACGGCGGCGGGCAGGATGAGGCGCGGCGGGGTGAAGGACGGGGTCGCCGCGGCGGCGCAATTTGATTCCCCATATGATCTTACTGCCGATAAGCAGGGTAATCTTTATGTCGCTGATACAGGGAACTCAATGATTCGCAAAATCAGTCCGGCTGGGCTGGTGACTACCATCGCGGGAACACATAAAGCTGTCTACACGAGTGACGATGGGAAGGCGACGGATTACGCCGGTGCGACTGGGATTGCAATCGATGGGGCGGGGTATCTGTATCTGGTCGATATGGATAATAACGTCGTTCGCAAACGGAGCCCCGCGGGCAAGATCACACTGCTTGCCGGCGTCCCCGGGCCGAGTTCTGGCAGCGTTGACGGCCCTGGGCCGATGGCCCGATTCAAGCAACCATTCAGGGTTGCGTTGGACTCGTCGGGCAATCTCTATATTGCCGACAATCAAACCATCCGCAAGATCGATTCCTCCGGCATGGTCACGACCTTTGCCGGTAAGGTAGAAGATCTAATAGGGAAAAGTGTCGACGGTACTGCCCGGAATGCGCGCTTCCGCAGTGTCGGTGGCATCACGATGGATGCTGCGGGAAATTTCTACGTCACCGACCAAGAAAGCATTCGGAAGATAACTCCAACCGGAGTTGTTAGCACCCTTGCTGGTCGCGCTGGCCATCCCGGCAATGCTGACGGTGTTGGTCCAAATGCGTCGTTTAATGCGCCAGGATCTCCAGTTATCGACGCTGCAGGTAACCTTTATGTATCAGACGGTGATACTACGATACGCAAAATTACTCCTGAAGGTGTTGTCACTACCGTGGCGGGTGTGGCTGGCAAACGCGGTCTCATGCTTGGGTCTCCTGGTCTTTTGGATAATCCGACGGGGTTGACCCTCATCGCTCCTAAAACCTTAGCGCTGACTAGCGCCAACGCCGTCCTCAAATTAACTTTGCCGTGAATCTTCGGAAGCGAATGGCTACTTTATTGTAAGCATTGGCGGCGGCGAGCTGGCGTTTTTGCCATCAACAACAAGTATTGACGAGTGCGCATCCGTTGCAATAAAAATGCGCCCTTACCAAGTGATTATTTTCTTAGCCCACAATTTATCTGGAGAGGCCACGCACGAGTGCCAGCATTGGGGGACCAGTATTGGTGGCAAATCTAGGTGGGGCCGCTTTCGCTGCATCGAATGAAGGAATTTTTGTGCAATCATTTAATCCTGAGCAATCAGCAACGAAATGGTCGTTGCTACGATGGATAGGGGGAGTCTTGCGATTTCCTGATTTTACGTGCAGCGTCGTACTCGACTCAGATAGAGTCAAGCACGAACACGTTTGACTACGGCTGGCCAATGAATGTGAGTGGCAAGGATTGGGTCAAACTGCGTATTCCCCAGGGCTACGGTTTTGGCAACGGTGCCGCCGATGCAATGGAAAAATACGTATATCCGAATGGTCGCCCGAAAAATTCTGCAGCCGTATCCGAGGAATTGTTGCTTTCGGCCCTCTGGCCTGACATGGCGTCTCATACACGGGAGACGGATGCTGAATTCAGTGTGGGGGGTGGCGGAAGAACGATGAATGTGCTGATGAGCTCGAGTGCAATAGACGCTTTCGACGGGAAGCACTATAACCGTTTGCAGACTTCGTTTAACGTATACGTCGAAGATGTCCGGCATGTGTGTACCTCCCCTGTTAATCCGGACGGAACTGCGAATGAGGTGGTATGTCATGACCGGATTCAACCGGACCAAAAGCTACCGAAATTTGGCCTCAAGTGCATGGGTATCGATTTTAGGAAATACCCGTGTATTCACGTGGCTGACTATGGCGGTCTTGCCCCGAATGACGTTTACTATGCGCAGGATGCGAGCAATGGCCTGCAGACTGTCATCACATGCGCTGCCGAGGAAGCCGAGGCCGTTGAGCAGGGACCGGTACGCTTCATTCCACATTGCCATCACGAATTTATATTTAAGCCATTGAATGCACTGGTGTCGATTCATTACCGACGTGAGTACCTCAAAGATTGGCAAGCGATTCAAGCTGCCTGGGGAAAGCTATTGCAGTCATTCATGGTGCAGCAGAAAACAATCGAAACCCCAGTTGCAAGAAAATAAATCATGGTAAATACCCTTAGCCAAGGAGAATTTCACAACCCTCCAGCAATTCGTCAATAAAGGGGGGCGCTTTGCTGGATACCATTTGATGGGGGCTGCATTGACACAACTCTACTTTGACGTATCGAGGGTACTGATCATGCGCTTACGGCTAAAACCAGTCAGGCAAAAATGTAACGTTATTTTCATTTGCAGGTAACTACACCGGCGGCAGCGGCAGCATGTTGGTCGCCTTGATTTCATCCAGGCAGACGCTGGAGCGGACGCCGCTGACGCCGCGCATGCGCATCAGCTTTTCCATCAGGAAGTCCGACAATTCCTTCAAATCGTGCGCGGTCACCTTCAATACATAGTCGAAGTCGCCGGTAATCGAGTAGCACTCCAGGATTTGCGGCCATTCGTTGATGGCTGTCTTGAATCCCGATAAGTCGTTAATATGTCCTTTCTCCATCGATACATGGACAAAGGCGATCACGTTCAGCCCCAGGCTGGCCGGGTTCAGCCTAGTTTCATAGCCGACGATGAAGCCGGCTTCCTCCAGCCGGCGATGGCGGCGGTGGCATTGGGGGGCGGACAGGCTGACGGCTTCCGCCAGCTCCAGATTGGATGCGCGGCCGTTCTGCTGCAGGAAGGTCAACATTTTGCGGTCGATTTGATCGATATCAATTTTGTGCAATTTATTCTCGATTTCTGGATTTGTGACGAAATTATATTTCATAACCGTATAAAAATCGGGCCCAACTCGCAAACCAATTTTCAGCGTTCAAAGCTATACTTTTTTCAAAATAATATGTAGGGCAGCAGGGCGCAAGCCAGAGTAATACCTTGTTGCAATATAATAAAGAGGCCGATTCCCGGCAACCAAACTGACTCATTTGGAGACAAAGTCATGAAATTTCCTTTCTTGCGTACCGCTATTGCATCTGTCGTGCTGCTGAGCCTGGCCACTTCCGCTGTCTATGCCGCCGACAAAACCGTGGTGGTCACTGCCATCGTTGAACACCCGGCGCTGGATGCGGTGCGCGACGGCGTCAAGGACGAGTTGAAGGCTGAAGGCTACGAAGCCGGCAAGAACCTGAAGTTCGAATACCAAAGCGCGCAAGGCAATACCGGCACCGCGGCGCAGATCGCCCGTAAATATGCCGGCAGCCAGCCGGATGTCGCAGTGGCGATCGCCACCCCTTCCGCCCAGGCCCTGGTTTCAGCCACCAAGACCGTGCCTATCGTCTATGCTGCCGTGACCGATCCGGTCGCCGCCAAGCTGGTGAAGAGCTGGGATGCTTCGGGCACCAATGTCACCGGCGTGTCCGACATGTCGCCTCTGGATAAGCAGATCGAACTGATCCGCAAGGTGGCGCCGAAAGCCAAGCGCATCGGCGTCATCTACAGCCCGGGTGAAGCGAACTCAGTGTCTATCGTCGAATCGCTCAAGAAACTGCTGGCCGGCACCGACCTGACCCTGGTGGAAGCGGCCGCAGCCCGCACCATCGATGTGCCGAGCGCGGCGCAAAGCCTGATCGGCAAGGCCGACGTCATCTACGCACCGACCGACAACAATGTCATGTCGGCGCTTGAAGGCATCATCAAAGTGGCCGAGCAAGCCAAGTTGCCAGTGGTCGCTGCCGATACCGGCGCGGTCAAGCGCGGCGCCGCCGCCGCGATCGGTCTCAACTACTACGACCTGGGCCGCCAGACCGGCAAGATCGTGGTGCGCATCCTGAAGGGCGAAGCGCCAGGCAAGATCGCTTCGCAAACCAGCACGACATTCGAGCTGTACGTGAATCCTAAGGCAGCGCTCAAGCAAGGTTTGACCTTGCCGGCTGATCTGGTCAAGTCCGCCAAAGTCGTCGAACAATAAAGAGGACTGGCGGATGGCGCATGCCGTCATCCGCCAGCTTTTGGTTCGTAGATTCTGGTTTGCCTGATTTGGCGTGTTTTTTGCCGGTGAGCCGCGCTCGGCCTGCTGTTCCGGGTAGTCGCGGTTCCGTAATTTAAGGATGTTTATGTCGCTCATCGCTTCACTTGGCGCCATCGAGATCGGCCTGATTTTTGGCCTGGTCGCACTTGGCGTGTTCTTGTCTTTCCGCGTCGTCAATTTTCCCGACCTCACGGTCGACGGCAGTTTCCCTCTCGGCGGCGCCGTCGCCGCAACCCTGATCGTCTCTGGCTGGAATCCTTTCCTCGCGACCTTCATCGCGCTGCTGGCCGGCGGCCTGGCCGGCTGTGTCACCGCCTGCCTCAATGTCTACCTGAAGATCATGCAATTGCTGGCCAGTATCCTGGTGATGATTGCGCTGTATTCGGTCAACCTGCGCATCATGGGCAAACCTAACGTGGCGCTGATCAGCGAGCCGACGGTGTTCAGCATGACCAGCATCGGCGACTTGCCGGACTACTGGGTGCAGCCGCTGGTGATGCTGGTGATCGTACTGATCGCCAAGCTCTTGCTGGATGCCTTTTTCGCCTCAGAAACCGGTCTGGCCATGCGCGCCACCGGCGCCAATGCGCGCATGGCGCGCGCCCAGGGCATTTCCACCAACCGCCAGACGGTATGGGGCCTGGCGATTTCCAATGCGCTGGTAGCGCTGGCCGGCGCGCTGTTCGTGCAGACCCAGGGCGGCGCTGATATTTCGATGGGCATCGGCACCATCGTGATTGGCCTGGCAGCGGTGATCATCGGTGAAACCGTGCTGCCGGCGCGCAGCCTAGTGGTGACTACGGCAGCCTGTATTTTCGGCGCGGTGCTGTATCGCTTCTTCATTGCGCTGGCGCTGGACATGGATTTCATCGGCCTCAAGGCGCAGGATTTGAATCTGGTCACGGCCCTGCTGGTCGGCCTGGCGCTGCTGATTCCTAATTTCAAACGCAGTTTCAAGCGCATGCGCCGCAATGGTAATGGCAGCGGCAAAGCCAAGCCCGCCGCTGCTATCAACAATGGTCTGGCAGCGGGCAAAGGGGAAAACTGATGTTGAAACTCGATAACCTGGAAATCACTTTCAATCCCGACACGCCGATCGAAAACAAGGTCTTGCGCGGTCTCTCGCTGGAAATTCCCTCCGGCCAGTTTGTCACGGTGATCGGCTCCAACGGCGCCGGCAAATCGACCATGCTGAATGCGGTCTGCGGCGACCTGATGGTTGACAGCGGTAGCATCACCATCGACGGCACCGACGCCACGCGGCGTTCTAGCTGGCAGCGTGCCGACCTGGTGGCGCGCGTGTTCCAGGACCCGATGGCGGGCACCTGCGAGAGCCTGACGATTGAAGAAAACATGGCGCTGGCGTGGAAGCGCGGCAGCCCGCGCGGCCTGCGTTTTTCCCTGAACCGCAACCTGCGCGCGCTGTTCCGCGAAAAGCTCAGCATCCTCGGCCTGGGGCTGGAAAACCGCTTGTCGGACCGCATGGGCTTGCTGTCCGGCGGTCAGCGCCAAGCGGTCAGCTTGCTGATGGCTTCGCTGCAGCCGTCGCGCATCCTGCTGCTGGACGAGCATACCGCCGCGCTGGATCCGAAAACCGCGGCCTTTATTCTGTCGCTGACGGCCAAGATCGTCGAATCCAGCAAGCTGACGGCCATGATGGTCACGCACAGCATGCGGCAGGCGCTGGATTACGGCACGCGCACCGTGATGCTGCACGAGGGAAAAGTCATTCTGGATGTGCACGGTGAGCAGCGCCAAGGCCTGGATGTGCCGGATCTGCTGCGAATGTTTGAAACCACCCGCGGCGAAAAAATCGATGACGACAAGCTGTTGCTAGGCTGATCAGGCTGGCAGAAGCAGGGTCGTTGTAACCATGGAAATCTGAAGGAGCAGTATGAAGGCTTTACTCAATGCGTTTGAAAGCAAGGCGCCGGAAATCGTCTTTGAATGGCATGACGCCGAGACGCCGGCGCGTGGCTGGATCGTGATCAATTCGCTGCGCGGCGGCGCCGCGGGCGGCGGCACGCGCATGCGCAGCGGACTCGACCGGCGCGAGGTGGAGTCGCTGGCGAAGACCATGGAAGTCAAGTTCACCGTGTCCGGGCCTGCCATCGGCGGCGCCAAGTCCGGCATCGATTTCGACCCTGCCGATCCGCGCAAGGCTGGCGTGCTCAGCCGCTGGTACAAGGCAGTCACGCCTTTGTTGAAGACCTACTACGGCACTGGCGGCGACCTCAACGTCGACGAAGTGCATGAAGTGATTCCGATGACCGAGCGCTACGGCCTGTGGCATCCGCAGGAAGGCATCGTCAACGGCCATTTCGAGCCTAGCGACAACGAGCGTATCCAGAAGGTCGGCCAGTTGCGCATGGGCGTGGCGAAAGTGGTGGAAGATGCGCGCTACACGCCGCAAGCCAGCCGCAAATACCTGGTGGCGGACCTGATCACCGGCTGGGGCGTGGCGGAATCGGTGCGCCATTACTACCGCCTGTACGGCGGCAGCCTGGAAGGCAAGCGCGTGATCGTACAGGGCTGGGGTAATGTCGGCTCCACCGCGGCTTACTACCTGGCCAAGGCAGGCGCCCGCGTGGTCGGCATCATCGACCGCAACGGCGGCCTGATCAAGGCCGACGGCTACAGCTACGAAGAAGTGCATGCCTTGTTCCTGGCCAAGCAGGGCAACCAGCTGATCGCGGACAACATGCTCTCTTTCGACGAGTGCAACGCCGCCATCTGGAGCGTCGGCGCCGATATCTTCCTGCCATGCGCCGGTTCGCGCCTGGTCAAGCAGGAGCAGGTCGACCAGCTCATCGCCAACGGCCTGCAAGTGGTGTCCAGCGGCGCCAACGTGCCGTTTGCCGACAGCGACATTTTCTACGGTCCGATCTATGAACATGCGGACAATCGCGTCGCCGTGATCCCTGACTTCGTCGCCAACTGCGGCATGGCGCGTGCCTTCGCCTTCCTGATGCAGAGCCAGGTCGAAGTGTCCGACGAAGCCATCTTCGGCGATGTTTCGGCCACCGTCGGCGCGGCGCTGGAAAAATGCCACGGCCATTCGGCCAGCCATACCGGCATTGCCAAGGTCGCGTTTGAAATCGCTTTGCAGCAGCTGATCAAGCCAGAAATTCCGGAGAGCGCCGCTACCCGCGGTTGATCCGTTTTGACCCAGTCCACCAGACTTTATCTATACCAGGAGTAGCGCATGACTGATTTGTTTGATAACCCTATGGGCCTGTGCGGCTTTGAATTTGTCGAGTACGCATCGCCAATTCCCAACGTGATCGAGCCGGCCTTCGAGGCCATGGGTTTCGTCAAGGTTGCCCGCCACCGCTCCAAGAACGTGTCGCTGTATCGCCAGGGCGATATCAATTTCATCATCAACCATGAGCCGAAAAGCCCGGCGCATTACTTTGCCGCCGAACACGGACCGTCTGCCTGCGGCATGGCGTTCCGCGTCAAGGATGCGCACAAGGCTTACCAGCGTGCGCTGGAACTGGGCGCCGAGCCGATGGACATGGCGACCGGCGTGATGGAGCTGCGGCTGCCGGCGATCAAGGGCATCGGCGGCGCGCCGCTGTATCTGATCGATCGTTTCACACCGGGCAAGTCGATCTATGACATCGATTTCGAATTCATCGAAGGCGTGGAGCGCAACCCGGTCGGCGCCGGCCTCAAGATCATCGACCATCTGACCCACAACGTCTACCGTGGCCGCATGGCGCACTGGGCGGCGTTCTACGAGCGACTGTTCAATTTCCGCGAAATCCGCTATTTCGACATCAAGGGCGAATACACCGGCCTGACGTCGAAGGCGATGAGCGCGCCGGACGGCATGATCCGCATTCCCTTGAATGAAGAATCGTCCAAGGGCTCGGGCCAGATCGAGGAATTCCTGATGCAGTTCAGCGGTGAAGGTATCCAGCATATCGCGCTGGCGACCGACAACCTGGTGCAAACCTGGGATGCGCTGAAGAAAATGGGCACCAAATTCATGGTGGCGCCGCCGGCGACTTACTACGAAATGCTGGAAGGGCGTCTGCCAGGCCATGGCGAACCGACCGACCAGCTGCAGATGCGTGGCATCCTGCTGGACGGCGTTTCCAGCGACCAGGGCCAGCGCCTGCTGCTGCAGATCTTTTCGGCCAACACGCTAGGCCCGGTATTTTTCGAATTCATCCAGCGCAAGGGCGACGAAGGCTTTGGCGAAGGCAATTTCAAGGCCCTGTTCGAATCGATCGAACGCGACCAGATACGCCGCGGTGTATTGAAGGCGGAATAAATTCAAGTTGTGTTTTTGCAACAGCTTGTTTTGGGGGAAAGTTAGCCTGCTATGATGGCGGCTCAGCTTTACCCCTTGCAACGCCGAAATGGCGGCGTTGATGCAGTAGTAGCAGGCAGTAGTGGTAAAGCGGCGGTAAGGGCAGTGCGGTCGAGGTTTGATTGCGCCGGCTCGATCCCGTCGTACAAAATCTAAAAAATATTAATCCTATGGAGACGTGCATGAAAAAATATTCCTTGTTGCTGGTAGCGGCGGGCTTGGCCAGTAGCGGCGCGATGGCGCAGACCTCGGTCACGATCTACGGTATCGTCGATACCAGCATCCGTTATATCAGCAGCGATAACGCCGCCGGACAAAAGAACTTTGTCGTCACCAACGGCGCCATTTCGAACAGCCGCCTGGGTTTCAAGGGCACTGAAGACCTGGGTGGCGGCCTGAAAGCTATTTTCCGCCTGGAAAACGGCTTCAATTCCGATACCGGCAGCCTGGCCAGCGCCGGCACTTTGTTCAGCCGTCAATCGTATGTTGGTCTGAGCGGTGGCTTCGGCCAGGTCACTCTGGGCCGTCAGCAAACTCCGCTGTTCGATCTGATGGCTGACCATTTCGATCCACTGACCGTCGGCAATTACGACCAGAACGCATGGATGCCGGCCGGCGCCACGCTGGTCCGCAATTCCAACATGATCAAGTACTCCGGCACAGTCGGCGGCTTCGCCGGCGCCCTGAGCTATGCTGCGGGCGAGAAGGCTGGGTCAATCAAGTCGGGCAGCCAGGTTGGCGCTACCGGCCAGTACACGGTCGGTCCGTTTTCCATCGGCGGCGGCTATCAGCAGACTGTCAGTTCGGTCAACACCGCCTGGAAAGACACCGCTTATAACCTGAGCCTTTCCTACGCAATCGGCGCAGCCAAGCTGTTCGGCGGCTACTATCGCATCAAGGACAGCACCGGCACCACGCCTGCGTATTTTGGCGTTTCCGGCAGTGCGGCTGCTACCAACGGCGGCATCGCCGGCGTTGAGCGCCAAGACAATGCTTACTTCCTGGGCGCGACTTTCCAGGCAACTCCAGCCTGGTCGCTGTCGGCCGCCGGTTACTACGACAAGAGCAAGAACGTTACGGTCGCCACTATCGGCAACCTGGGCGACGGCACCCGTTACGCGCTGGTCGGCGTGGCGGAATATGCCTTGTCCAAGCGCACTCAGGTGTACGGTACGGTCGACTACAACAAGGCTAAAGATGCAGCCTTGTCGGAACTGGTTGGCAAGGATAGCGTGACTGGCGTCGCGGTTGGCATCCGTCATATTTTCTAAATAGCGGAATCGCTGCAGTCGCCAGCGGCGGCTGCAGGCAAGTCGAAAAAAGCGCGGGACCGGTTCGGTTCCGCGCTTTTTTTATGCGGTTTTCAGTTGGCCGCTTAGTTGGCCACTTTAAAGATGCTGCCGTCGCGGATTTCGAAGATTTCGTCGCCCAGCAGGGCGAGGTCGGCCGGATCGTGCGTGATCACCATCATTGGCACGTTCAGCCGGCGTTGCAGTTCCGACAGTTCTTGGCGCATTTTGTCGCGCAAGTTGAGATCGAGCGCGGAAAACGGTTCGTCCAGCAGCAGGATGTCCGGCTCCAGCACCAGCGCCCTGGCCAGAGCCACGCGCTGGCGCTGGCCGCCCGACAGCTGGTGCGGATAGCTGTTGGCGGTGGCGCTCAGCTCGAACGAAGCCAGCCATTTCCGTACCGCCGGATGCTCGTGCGGACGACGCATGTTGGTGCAGCCGGAACGCAGGCCGAAAGCCACGTTCTGCGCCACCGTGAGGTGCGGAAACAGGGCGTAGTCCTGGAACAGGTAGGCCACCTTGCGCTGCTGCGGCGGCAGGCAGATCGCCGCGGCGCTGTCGAACAGGGTGTTGTGCTTGAGGCGTATCACGCCCTCGTCGGGCGTCAGCAGGCCGGCAATCGCGCGCAAGGTCAGGCTCTTGCCGGCGCCGGAGGGGCCGTACAGCACCACCCGGTTGCTCTCGGTACGCAGGGCGATATCCAGGTTGAAGCCGCGGTCGTCGGCCTGCATGTGCTTGCGGATGCTGATCTCTATCGTCATGGCGCCATCCTCATGAATTCCTGCGGCGCTGGCTTTTCGGCAGCAGGTGGCCGGCGATCAGCAGCACCACGATGCAAGTGGCGGAGGTGATCAGCACCAGCAGGTTGGCGGTCTGGTCGTCGCCAGCCTGTACCGCTTCATAGATCGCCACCGACAAGGTCTGGGTGCGGCCCGGCAGGTTGCCGGCGATCATCAGCGTGGCGCCGAACTCGCCCAGCGCGCGGGCGAAAGCCAGCAGCACGCCGGCGGCAATGCCCTTGGATGCCAGCGGCAAGGTGACGCGGAAGAAGACCCCGGCTTCCGACACGCCAAGCACGCGGGCTGCATTTTCCAGCTGCGCATCGACGTTTTCAAAGGCCGCGCGGGCGGATTTGAGGACCAGCGGAAAGGCGACGATGGTGGCGGCGATCACCGCGCCTTGCCAGGTGAAGACCAGCTCGATGCCCCATTTTTCCAGCCAGGCGCCGAACACGCCACGGCGCCCCAGCAGCACCAGCAGATAATAGCCGAGCACCGTCGGCGGCAGCACCAGCGGCAGGGTCAGGACGGCGTCGACCAAGTCACGCGCCGGCGAGCGCCAGCGCGACAGGCCATAAGCGGCGGCGACGCCGAACAGCATATTGAGCAAGGTGGCCCAGCCCGCGACTTTCAACGACAGCGTGAGGGCGACCCAGACTCCGCTATTCATGACTTCTGCTTTCTATTCACTACTGACCCTTGACGCTGTGCGGAAGAACTCGACGATAACACTAGTGGACTATAACTACCGAATCGAGAGCCCGTATCCGGCGCGCAGGGCAAGGCGCACAGCGGAGCAATAGCGGGACTATTGCGAGCATGTGCAATGCCGCCATGCGTGTCGGATACGTGACAGGCACTATTGATTCGGTAGTTATAGCCCACTATGCCATCAGGGTTTCAAGAAACCATAGCGCGCCAGCGTGGCTTGGCCGACCGGCGACAAGACATAGGCGACGAACTTGGCCGCCAGCTCAGCTTGCTTGCTATTGCTGGTGACCGCAATCGGATAGCTCACCGGTGTTTGCGACGGCACGCGCAGGGCGACCTTGACCTTGTCCGGCATGATCGCCGCATCGGTGGAGAACACGAAGCCGGCTTCGACTTCGCCGCGCGCGACATAGTCAAGGCTCTGGCGTACGTTCTGCGCCGGCACGCCCTTGGCTGCCACAGCATCCCACAGGTTGGCGTGCTCCAGCGCCGCCTTGGTGTAGCGGCCGACCGGCACCGACGCCGGATTGCCGTAGGCGATGCGTTTCACCGTTGCCTGCGTCAGGTCTTGCAACTGGGTGATGTGCAACTGGCTGTCAGCCGGCACGATCAGCACGATCTGGTTGTTAGCGAAATTCTTGCGGCTGGCTGGCAGCACCGCCTTTTCCGCTTCCGCCTTGTTCATGGCTTCCTGGTCGGCCGAGGCAAACACGTCGGCCGGCGCGCCCTTGATGATCTGCTGCAGCAAGACATCGGAGGCGGCGAAGTTGAGCAGCACCTTGGTGTCCGGATTCTGCGCTTCAAACGACTGGCCTAGTTCCTTGAAAGCGTTGGTCAGGCTGGCCGCGGCCGACACCACCAGGTCGGCGGCATGCGCGGCCGGCGACAGCAGGGTCAGAAAAAAAAGGGGAAAGGCGCTGGCAATAACAAGGCGTTTCAAGCGGCACAACATCGCAGTATCTCCTGGCAGAAAATAACAAAATGGAAAGCGAAATATATGGCAGGATACAGCGTGAGTCAACTTGAAAAGCGGGTCATAAAGCGAGCCGCTGCTGCCGGCCAGCAATGGTTGTCAACAAAATATCCGTATTCCGCCGACCTCCTTGCTACAATCGCGCCTATGGCAAATTCCAAATCGATACGGCTCAGAGTGTTGCAAGGCGAGACCATCGCCTTCGGTCCCGGCAAGGCGGCGCTGTTGTTGGCGATACAGCAAAGCGGTTCGATTTCCGCGGCGGCGCGCGCGATCGGCATGTCTTACCGGCGCGCCTGGCTGCTGGTGGAAGCCATGAACCAGTGCTTCCGGCAACCCTTGGTGGCGACCGCCACCGGCGGCGCCAAGGGCGGCGGGGCGCAGGTTACGGCGCTGGGGCAGGAAGTCCTGGCACGCTATCAAGCCATGCAGGACCGGGCGGAAGCGGCGGTGGCGGCCGACATGGCGTATTTTGCCGGGCTGATGACGGCGGCCGGCAGCGCCGTAGATCCACAAATTTAAGCGCCGCACTTCCTCCACGATCATATTGCCGACACCGACCATGCTCTCAAGCAGCACACTCCGCAGCACACTTCTTGGTTACCGCATCCGCCTGCAACGCCTTTTCCATTTTTCTGAAAGCCATTCGATGCTGCTGTGGGCGGCCGTGGTCGGCTTCCTCGGCGCGCTGGCGACGGTCCTGTTCCGCGAATGCATCTACGGCCTGCAGCTGCTGCTGACCGGGCAAAGCGGCAGTTTCGTCGCCATGGCCAAAAGCTTGCCGTGGTGGATGCGGCTGGTGCTGCCGGTGGCCGGCGGCCTGATCGCCGGCGCCATCCTGGTGCTGGCCAAGCGGGTGCCGACCAGCGCCACCTCGGATTACATGGAAGCGGTAGCGATCGGCGACGGCAATATCCCGGTGCGGCAGAGCCTGTTGCGCAGCCTGTCTTCGCTGGCGACGGTGGTGTCGGGCGGCTCGATCGGGCGCGAAGGGCCGATGGTGCAGCTGTCGGCGCTGGCGGCGTCGCTGGTCGGCCGCTTTACTCACTTTAGTCCAGCACGGTTGCGCCTGCTGGTGGCGTGCGGCGCGGCGGCGGGGATTACTTCGGCCTACAACGCGCCGATCGCCGGCGCTTTTTTTGTCACCGAAATCGTGCTGGGCGCGATCGTCATGGAAAGCTTCGGCCCGGTGGTGGTGGCCTCGGTGGTCGCCAACATCACCATGCGCGAGCTGCCCGGCTACCATCCAGCCTACGAGATGCCGCCGTTCCCGCCGTTGGCCGGCATCGAGATCGTGTGGTTCGTGCTGCTGGGGATCATGGCCGGCGTCGCCGCGCCGCAATTCCTGCGTTTGCTGGCGCTTGCCAAGCAAGCGTTTACCAAGACCGGCTTGCCGCTGCCGCTGCGGCTGGGCGTGGGCGGCCTGCTGGTCGGCCTGATTTCGATCTGGGTGCCGGAGGTCTGGGGCAACGGCTACAGCGTGGTCAACTCCCTGTTGCATACGCCGTGGCTGTGGTGGAGCGTGCTGCTGATGCTGGTGCTAAAAGTGGTAGCCACCTGCATCACCACCGGTTCCGGCGCGGTCGGCGGCATCTTCACGCCGACCCTGTTCGTCGGCGCCGCCATCGGCTACCTGTTCGGGCAGGTGCTGCACGCGCTGCTGCCGGGCATGACTTCGGCGCCGTTCGCCTATGCCATGGTGGGCATGGGCGCCTTCCTGGCGGCGGCCACCAGCGCGCCGCTGATGGCGATCCTGATGATTTTCGAGATGACCCTGAGCTACCAGGTGGTGCTGCCGCTGATGCTGTCCTGCGTGGTGGCTTACTTCGTGGCGCGCAGCATCAACGGCGCTTCCATGTACGACATCACCATCAAGCGCAACCGCGATGCGCAGGAACGGGTGCGGCTGCGCGGCATCCACATGAGCGAGCTGATCCGGCCGGCCGACACGGTGCTGCCGCTGAATGCATCGTTTGCGGAAATCAGCGGCCTGTTCCTCAAGTATCCGGTGAAATATATCTATGTGGTGGACGAGCGTAATCGCTATTGCGGCGTGGTGGCGCTGCAAGACATTACGTCCTGCCTGCTGGAGAAGGCCGATACCCAGGCCAAGGTGGCCGAGGATTTCCTGCGGCGCGAATTCCTGCAGGTGGTGACGCCCGACATGTCGCTCGGCGATGCCTTGCAGTCCTTCCTCGATCACCAGGGCGAACGGCTGCCGGTGGTGCGCAGCCATGAAGATCCGGAGCTGCTGGGGGCGGTCTACAAGACCTCCTTGCTAGATGCTTATTTCAGGCTGGATCGTTCGCACGAGCTGCGTGCATAGCCGGGAAAGCTGTTTGGTCAATGTCTGCAAGGCATTCTTTAGGCAATGCCGTCATCCCCGCGAACGCGGGGATCCATGTTGATGTATATAACGATTAGAATGGATTCCCGCGTTCGCGGGAATGACTATTTGACATAAGTTTACCTTGCAAGCGCTGCAGATGGCCGCACTTTGCTCTATATTGGATCCCGCACCGGCGCCTTATACTGGTGCGGCCATTCCGCAGCCAACATCAACCATGAGGAGCATCTATGGAAATTCTGGGGACAATCATCGTGGGTTTCATCGTCGGCGTGATCGCTAAACTGATACATCCCGGACGCGAGAACATGGGCTTTATCGTTACTACCTTGCTGGGCATCGCCGGCTCTTTCCTGGCAGGCTACGTCGGCCAGGCGCTGGGCTGGTATCACGCTGGCCAGGGCGCAGGATTCATCGGCTCCATCATCGGCGCCTTTATCCTGCTAGTGATCTACGGCTTTATCAAAGGCAAGGCGGCTAGCTGATGCTGGACCGCCTGCCATGGCGCAAGCCCGCCCGGCAGACTGCGGGCGTGCTGCTGCCGGCCTCCGACACGGCGCTGCAGGCGGTGCGCCTGCGCTGCCGCCAGATGGTGGCCAAGCGCGCGCTGCTGTCGGCTGGCGCGTCCGCCTTGCCGATCATGGGTGTCGATATCGCGGTCGATATCCATTTGCTGTCGCGCCTGATCGAAGACATCAATGCGGCCTTCGGCCTGACCCCGCAGCAGATTGAAAAACTCCAGCCCAAGCTGCGGATAGCCACCTACAGCACCATCGTCGGCCGCAGCACGCTGGTGGGCAGGGTGGTGACGCGCGAGCTGCTGCTGAAAATCCTGACCCGCAGCGGCGTCAAGGTCGTTTCCAAGAACGCCACCCGGCTGGTGCCCATCGCCGGCCAGATGGTGTCGGCGGCGATCGGCTTTTCCGCGTTCCGGGCGATCGGCAACAAGCATATCGAAGCTTGCGTCCAAGTGGCTGAACAGATGTTGAAAATGCAAGACGCGGGGAAGTGAGTTGCCTGCCTGGCATCTGGCTTGTTTGCAGTGCTTGCGGCGCGGCCGGCGCATCCTTCTCCGCCATCCCCTGCTGCAATGATAGAATGCGGGTCGTTTGCGTTGCGGAACACTGAAAACAGCTGCTTTCGCGCGACTTTACCGCACTTCTACACGCCAGCCCGGCCCGCAATGTCTTTATCGCGTTGAGCGGCCGGCTCTTTGATGTAGAGTGTGGCAACACACTTCACCACGATAGAGTTCCCTATGTTGAGTTACCGCCATGCCTTCCATGCGGGCAATCATGCCGATGTGCTGAAGCACTTGGTCACCATCCAGTTGTTGCGTTATCTGGGCCAGAAGGATACTTCCTACATGGTCATCGATACCCACGCCGGCGCCGGCGTGTATGCGCTGGACGACGGCTACGCCTCGAAAAACGCCGAATACGAGTCCGGCATCAGCCGCCTGTGGGATCGCAAGGACCTGCCGCCGGCCGCGGCCGAGTATGTGGAAATCGTCAGGCAGCTGAACCCGGACGGCAAGCTGCGTTATTACCCCGGCTCGCCGTACTGCGCCGATGCCGTCATGCGCGAGCAGGATCGCCTTCGCCTGTTTGAACTGCATCCGAGCGACGGCAAGATCCTGACCGACAATTTCCGCCGCCTGGACGCCGAGCGCAACCCGCGCGGCAATGGCCGCGGCAAGCGCGTCATGATCCAGCTGGGCGACGGCTTCCTCGGCTTGAAGGCCTTGCTGCCGCCGCCGTCGCGCCGCGGCCTGGTGCTGATCGATCCGCCGTATGAAGTGAAAGAAGATTACCGCCACGTCAAGAACACCATCGAAGATGCGCTCACGCGCTTTTCCACTGGCACTTATGCCGTCTGGTATCCACTGCTGAACCGCATGGAGTCGCGCCAGCTGCCGGACAAGCTGAAGCGCATGAAAGCCAATGGCTGGCTGAACGTCACGCTGACGGTGAAGACGCCGTCGCCGGATGGCTTCGGCCTGCACAGCAGCGGTATGTTCGTGATCAACCCGCCGTGGACGCTGGAGCCGATGCTGAAGGAACTGATGCCCTACCTGGTCAAGGTGATGGGCACCGATTCCGGCGCCGGCTTTACCCTGGAATCAGGGCAGACCAAGGCGGTCGATACCGGCACCCGGCGCGTGTAGTACTCGACAATTCAGATAAGAAAATCCTGAGAATTTCACTTGAAATTCTCAGGATTTTTCTTTTGGGGCTCATTACTTGCAAGTGAAGCCGCAGTTGGCGGAGCACGCATGGACTGCCGCAGT